>NZ_JBLLNT010000013.1:0-212493 GCF_048059015.1 Thalassospira sp.
CGCGTCGTTTCATCGAAAAGCTGTGGACGCCGCTTTTGGATGAAGCAAACAAGCCGCCCCAGGATGCCAAAACGCAGCTTCAGGAATGGCTGCAAGGGCGGGGCAAGCCGCTACCGAAGTATGAAATGGTCGGACGCGAAGGTCCGGCCCATGCACCGATCTTCACCATCGAACTGACGACAGGCGATGGTGAAAGTGTCAGTGCCGAAGGAAAATCAAAACGCGAAGCTGAACAGCTCGCCGCGAAATTGATGTTGGATAAACTTAGTGATGAATGAGGTTCCCACACCGGTGGCCGAAGACAGATTACCTTATCAGCAGCGTTGCGGCTTTGTCGCACTTGTAGGTGCGCCAAACGCAGGCAAATCGACTTTGCTGAACCAGCTTGTCGGCACGAAAGTGTCGATCGTCTCGCCAAAGGTCCAGACAACCCGTACTCGTGTGCGCGGCATTGTCATGACCGAAGATGCGCAGATTGTTTTCATTGATACCCCGGGGATCTTTGCACCCAAGCGCCGTCTGGACCGTGCAATGGTCAAGGCAGCCTGGAATGGTGCGGATGACGCCGATCTTGTCGTTCTTGTGATTGATGCCGGAACCGGCATCACGGACGAAGATCAGGCAATCATTAACACGCTCAAAGATCAGAACCGCAAAGCAATCCTGGCCCTCAATAAGGTCGATAAAGTGACCGACAAGGAAAAGCTCCTTCGTCTGTCGCAAGACCTGTTTGCACATGAAGTCTTTACCGATGTCTTCATGATTTCGGCAAAGAAAGGTGCTGGTACGCAGGACCTAGTCAACTTCCTTGCCGCCAAGATGCCTGATGGCCCCTGGATGTTCCCGGAAGACGATGTTTCGGACATGCCGCTTCGACTGTTGGCAGCGGAAATCACGCGTGAGAAGCTTTACTATCAGCTTCAGCAGGAACTGCCATATTCGGCAACGGTCGAGACCGAGCTTTGGGAAGAACGCAAAGACGGGTCGGTCAAGCTTGAGCAGACCATTTTCGTTGAGCGCGAAGGCCAGAAGGCCATCATCCTTGGCAAAGGTGGCAAGCGCATCAAGGCATTAGGGAGTGACGCACGCAAGGAACTCGAAGCAATTTTCGAACGCCGTGTGCATCTGTTCCTGTTTGTCAAAGTACGCGAAAACTGGGGCGATGATCCCAATCGCTTCGCCATGTGGGGCCTTGATCCCAACGCGTAATCCATGCGTTGAACGGAACTGCCATCAAGTGTTGGGTAGCTAATGGAAATCGGATCTTTCTGGGGTGTTGTCATGATCGTTGTTGGCGCTGCCGCCGCAATGATCGTTGCGCGTGTTGCCCGGCGCCCGTTCCGCAATCGCACCAGCAGTGCATCCGTTCAACGCGAAAAATCATTTCTGCAACGCCCGCTTAATCTGATTGCGCTTTTAGTTGCGGTCGGGATTTTCGCGCTGGGGCTTTTCTGGCGCATGACGGGCGGGGGACCTAACTAATGTCCAACCATTCATCCGATCCAATTGATCAGGCGATTGATGAAGTCGAAAACCGTTCATGGGCCCGCAAGGCCGTGTTTGGTGTGGCGGTCTTCTGTCTTGCGTCATGCCTGATCGGTATGTTCTTCCTTGTGACGCGTCTGATTGTGCCCAGCGGCTATTTCTAAGGGGCGCGGATGGATTGGCGTGATGACGGCATTGTTCTTTCGACACACAAGCTGGGCGAAAACTCGGTTCGTCTATCCGTTCTGACACGTGACTATGGTCGCCATGCCGGGATGGTCCGGGGTGCCACCAGCAAATCCATGCGCGGTACGCTGGAACCGGGAAATGAAGTCCGGGTAGGGTGGTCTGCAAGGCTTGCCGAACATCTTGGTCAATTTCGCTGTGAACTTACCGGTGCTCACGCAGCCGATCTTTTGCTTCATGCCGGACCATTAATGGCGATGAGTGCGGCTTGCGCCATGCTTGATGCGACCTTGCCCGAACGCGAAGCGCATCCTGATTTGTATCACGGGACAGTCGCCCTAATGGGCGCGCTTAAGTCCGAGCAATGGTTACCGGCCTATATCAGATGGGAAGTAGGCTTGCTTGAAGAGCTTGGCTATGGCTTAGCCCTTGATCAATGTGCCGCAACCGGTGAAACAACGGATTTGGCGTTTGTGTCGCCCAAAAGTGGGCGGGCAGTTTCTGAGGCCGCCGGAAATGCCTATCGTGATCGTTTGTTGCCATTGCCTGCCTTTCTGGCATCCGGGCGGGCGTCGCAAACACGCAATGACATCGATCTTTCCGATCAGTTTCGTGATGGCCTGAAGCTGACCGGGTTCTTCATTCACCGCGATATTTTTGAAGCCAAGGGGATCAAGCCCGTTGCCGCGCGTGATCGCCTTGTCAGTCATGTCTGGCGTCAAAAAGACGGCGAAGAAAAATAAATCATGCAATTTGGTTCGCATCTGTTGACCAGTACCATGCTGGGCGTAGTATGTTGCAGATAATGCGATCCATCGGGATTATCTTGAGGCAATCGCGCCTGTCCATTCTGCCAAGCAACAAGAAAAATCGTTCATGAGCACCAAGACTTCCGATCCGGCCGGTGCCGGCCAAATCAGGGAAACCAGACTTGCCGACGCGCTAAGCGAACGATATCTCGCCTATGCGATGTCGACGATCATGTCGCGTTCTCTGCCTGATGTGCGTGATGGCCTAAAGCCTGTTCACCGTCGTCTTCTCTATGCGATGCGCCAATTGAAACTGAACCCGGAACAGGGGTTCAAAAAATGCGCGCGTGTTGTCGGTGACGTGATCGGTAAATATCACCCGCATGGTGATCAGTCCGTTTATGACGCACTTGTCCGTTTGGCGCAGGATTTTGCCGTTCGCTATCCGCTGGTCGATGGCCAGGGCAACTTCGGTAACATCGACGGCGATAACGCGGCTGCGATGCGTTACACCGAAGCCCGCATGACCGCTGTTGCCGCAGCATTGATGGATGGCCTTGACGAAGACGCTGTTGATTTCCGCCCCACGTATGATGGTGAGGAGCAGGAACCGGTCGTCATGCCCGCAGCCTTCCCGAACCTTCTGGCCAATGGTGCGGCCGGTATTGCGGTTGGTATGGCAACCAATATTCCGCCGCATAATGCCGGTGAACTTTGTGCTGGCCTCATCAAGCTGATCGATAATCCGGAAACCTCAATCGCCGAACTGGTTCGCTGCGTGCCGGGTCCGGATTTCCCGACCGGTGGTGTTCTGGTCGAACCGCGCGAAAACATTCTTGAAGCCTATGCCACGGGCCGCGGTTCGTTCCGCCTGCGTGCGAAATGGGAAGTCGAAAAACTGAGCCACGGCCTTTATCAGGTCGTGATCACTGAAATTCCTTATCAGGTTCAAAAAGCCAAACTGGTTGAACGTATTGCCGATTTGATGGTGGCGAAGAAACTGCCGCTTCTGAACGATGTACGCGATAAATCAACCGATGTCATTCGTCTGGTGCTTGAGCCGCGCACACGTGCGGTCGAACCAGAACATCTGATGGAAATGCTGTTCAAGAATACCGAACTGGAAATCCGGTTTGGCTTGAACATGAACGTGCTCGATGGCGATAACACTCCGCGCGTGATGAACCTGCGCGAAGTTCTGCGCGCCTTCCTGGCGCATCGTCAGGACGTTTTGATCCGTCGTTCCAACCATCGACTGGCAAAGATCAATCATCGTCTTGAAGTGTTGGAAGGCTACCTTGTTGCCTATCTTAATCTTGATGAAGTGATCCGCATCATCCGGTTTGAGGATGAGCCGAAAAATGCCCTGATGAAGGCGTTCGACCTGACCGAAGTTCAGGCTGACGCGATCCTTAATATGCGTCTGCGGTCTTTGCGCAAGCTCGAAGAGATGGAAATCAAGAACGAGCACGCCAAACTGACCGAAGAAAAAGAAGGCCTTGAAGCACTTCTTGCCAGTGAAAGCCTTCGTTGGGAAAAAATTCGCGATGAGATTGAAATCATGCGCGAAAACTTCGGCAAGAAGACCAAGATTGGTAAGCGCCGCACTGAAATCGGCGATGCACCCGAAGAAATTGAAGTGCCGCTCGAAGCCCTTATCGAGCGTGAACCCATTACGGTCATCTGCTCGAAAATGGGTTGGATCCGTGCGCTTAAGGGCCACACGGCCGATATCAGCGATCTGAAATTCAAGGATGGCGATGAACACCGCTTTGCCATCAAAGCGTTCACGACCGATAAGCTCCTGATTCTGTCGACGGCTGGTCGTTGCTATACCATGGCGTGCGACAAGCTTCCCGGCGGTCGCGGACATGGGGAGCCGATCCGTCTTTCCATCGATCTGCCCCAAGAACATGACATTGTTTCGATGGTTGTTCACAAGGATGGCCGTAATCTTCTGGTGGCAAGTTCCGGTGGTCGTGGCTTCCTGGTCGCAGAAAAAGAAGTGGTCGCGCAAACCAAGAACGGCAAGCAGGTTCTTAATCTTGGTGACGGCGAAGTCGCCAAGATATTCCTGCCGGTCGAAAAAGATCACGTTGCCGTACTTGGTGATAACCGCAAGCTTCTGATCTATCCGGTTTCCGAAGTGCCGGAAATGACCCGTGGCCGTGGCGTGATCTTGCAGAAATATCGCCAGGGTGGACTGTCTGACCTGATCCTGTTTAATCTTGAAGATGGTCTGAGCTGGGCCATGGGGGGCAGTGAAGGTCGTACGCGTACCGTAACCGAACTTGCCGAGTGGACTGGTAAGCGTGCCGGGGCAGGACGACTGCCGCCAAACGGGTTCCCGCGGTCTAATAAATTCGAATAATTCACCTGTACAGTCAGGTGATATTCATAAAGCCGGATGGTTCTAAACCATCCGGTTTTTTTGTTACCTTGATTGGCCAAATTGCTTGAGAACAACATCATATGCTGCAATTTCACTCGGAAATGGCGGAATTGCGTCGCAAAAGATATAGCGTTTTGGGTGGTTAAAATGTAACTTCGCAACCTGATTAGCAGGATGCCCGCAAAAATCCTGTGAGATTCATAAGGGCTTGGGAGTGAAAAGTGAGATTTCTGGGAAATTTCGTCCGCTTTATCGACGGTCTAAATGACTGGATAGGACGTGGCGTAGCCTGGCTGGTGATCCCGATGGTTGTGATCACATTTTTAGTAGCCACATTGCGATATGGCTTCTCGGTCGGCTGGGTTTCGATGCAGGAAAGCTATATGTGGCTGTATGGCATCATGTTCATGGTCGGCGCCGGTTATACGCTTTTGCATGGCGGTCACGTCCGCGTTGACGTTTTCTATCGTCCGGCATCAGCGCGTTACAAGGCATGGGTTGATCTGTTTGGAACCCTGTTCCTGATGACGCCGGTTATCATCATGATGATGATCTATAGCTATCCCTATGTTGAGAATAGCTGGATCCGTCTTGAGGGATCCCATCAGACGGGCGGTCTTCCGGGCCTGTTTTTGTATAAGTCTGTGATTTTGGTGTTTTGTGTCCTGATGCTGCTTCAGGGGTTGTCGCTTGCGGCACGCAGTGTTCTGGTCCTTACCGGTCACAAGGAATTTGAAATCAAAGAAGAAGAGCACGAGGGCGTTTAATGTCAGGGGAAATTCTTAGCCTGGTGATGTTCGCCGTAGCGTGCGGCGTGCTTCTTCTTGGTTTTCCGGTTGCCTTCTCACTTGCAGGTACCGGTCTTGCTTTTGCGCTTATCGGCAATGCCATGGGCACGTTCGATATGCCGCTTCTGGGCTCTTTGCCGTCACGCTATTTCGGTGTGATGACCAACGAGCTTTATGTTGCGATCCCGCTGTTTGTGTTCATGGGCGTTATGCTTGAACGCGCGCGCATCGCGGAAAAGCTTCTGACCACCATGGGCCTTTTGTTTGGCACCATGCGGGGTGGTCTGGGGATTTCGGTGGTTCTGGTCGGTATGCTGCTTGCAGCATCGACCGGTATTGTTGGCGCGACCGTGGTGACCATGGGTTTGCTCAGCCTTCCAGCGATGCAGAAGGCCGGGTATGATCCTAAACTGTCGACCGGTGTGATTTGTGCGTCTGGTACGCTGGGTCAAATCATTCCGCCGTCGATTGTTCTGGTTCTGCTGGGTGATATCCTTCAGGGCGCTTATGCCGAAGCACAGCGTGCCCTGGGCAACTGGGCGCCTGAACCGATCTCGGTGATGGACTTGTTTGCCGGTGCCTTCATTCCGGGGATCATGCTGGTTGGGCTTTATATCGGCTGGATCATCGTCAAATCGATCATTGATCCGAAATCGGCCCCGGCGCTGGTCACCGACAAACGTCCGGAAGGCCTGTGGGGTGAGGTACTTCGCGCGCTTCTGCCACCAGCACTTCTGATCGTTGCGGTTCTGGGCTCGATCCTGACAGGTATTGCAACACCGACTGAGTCGGCAGCATTTGGTTCGATCGGTGCGATTGTTCTCGCAGCTTTCTATAAGCGCCTTGATATGGCGGTGATGCGCCATGTTGTGCGTCAGACTGTTCAGGTCAGTGCGATGGTGTTTGTCATCCTGCTGGGTGCATCGGTGTTCTCGCTGGTGTTCCGTGGTCTTGGTGGTGATCATCTGGTGGAAGAGCTTCTGCACAACCTGCCGGGTGGCGCATTCAGCGCGATGCTGGTTGTGATGCTGCTGATGTTCTTCATGGGCTTCTTCCTGGACTTCATCGAGATCGTGTTTGTCGTGATCCCGATTGTTGGTCCGATCCTTCTGAAGCTTGACCTTGATCCGGTGTGGCTGGGTGTGATGATTGCGATCAACCTTCAGACCAGCTTCCTGACACCGCCCTTTGGCTTTGCGCTGTTCTATCTGCGCGGTGTTGCCCCGGCAGCGATCAAGACCCTCGATATCTATCGCGGTATCATTCCGTTCGTGATTATCCAGATGCTGGGCCTGTGCCTTGTTGCGGCCTTCCCGTGGCTGGCCACCTGGCTGCCAAGCGTTCTGTTCTGATCGACGAATACAAACCACATCAAAGAAGAAAGGCACCCAGCGGGTGCCTTTTTTTGTTCGGTGGAATGGAGCAGGGCATAGAAAAAGGGCTGGCAAAAGCCAGCCCTTCGACGTTTTCCGAAACCGGAGAACTTAGTATTTGAACGGCAGGATACGTGCCTGAGCAAAAGCCAATTCCGAGAATTTCGACCATGCGATCGACTGGGTACGGAATGCGATGAGGCTTTCGAAGACTTCCTGCGACAGCGGGTTCGACGCAACCAGGTCACGCAGAACTTCGCCGGACAGTTTGCCAAGGCCGGTCAGAATGTCATCAGAGAACGGACGGACATCAACGCCATGCTTGTTGCGCAGGGTGTCGAGAGCCTGAACGTTACGTGCGGTGAATTCGGACAGAACCATCTGGTTAACAGCGCGGTTAGCCTGTTCGACAATCGCCTTGAGGTCATCCGGAAGCGCGTTCCAGGCATCAAGGTTGATGAAGTTGTCGAGAACGGTCGCCGGCTCGTGCCAGCCCGGGTAGTAGTAGTATTTGGCCGACTTGTAGAGACCAAATGCCAGATCGTTATACGGGCCAACCCACTCGGTCGCGTCAATCGCGCCAGACTGCAGTGCCGGCGGAATTTCACCACCCGGAAGGTTCACAACGTTAGCGCCCGCTGCTTTGACGACTTCGCCACCAAGGCCAGGAATACGCATTTTCAGACCCTGATAGTCTGCAATGGTGTTCATTTCCTTGTTGAACCAACCGCCCATCTGGGTGCCGGTGTTGCCCGACGGGAAGAACTTACAGTTCAGTTCGGCATAGACTTTGTCTGCCAGTTCCTGACCGCCACCCCACTGGAACCAAGCATTCTGTTCCTGAGCGTTCAGACCAAACGGCATTGCTGCGATGTACTGGGTCGCATCAACCTTACCTTTCCAGTAGTAAGGTGCGCCGTGACCCATTTCCACGGTGCCGCTGCCGACTGCATCAATTGCTTCGAATGCCGGAACGATTTCACCCGCGCCGAAAACGGTGACTTTCAGACGACCGTTGGATGCTTTGGTAATGTATTCAGCAAGAAGGTTTGCGCCAGTGCCAAGACCGGGGAAGTTTTTCGGCCAGGTGGTGACGAGACGCCATTCACGGACGTCCTGTGCAATTGCCGGTTTGGCGAAAGTGGACGCAGCGGCAGCAGTCGCACCTGCTACGGCAGCGCCAGAAAGAAATTGGCGACGTTTCATTAGTTACAGCCTCCCAAAGATGCAAGCTCATGATTTATATGTAGCAAAGCCGGTTAATCGACTTTGTATCGCAGCTTATATGCGTCTGCGAAAGCAGGCAACCGGGGATCGCCCTGTTGTCTTGGACTTTAGTCTAATGTAGCAGGTGATGGGGGTAAGAATAGGGCGAGAAGGCCACTTATTCGACGGATTGCGTTGATGGTTGGGCGTCTTTCATCGAAACCCATTGCCCGTTGCGGAAGCCTTCAAGCGGCTGGAAGCGCATTTTATAGGACATTTTTCGGCATTCACCGATCCAGTAGCCGAGATAGATGTGCGGCAGATCAAGCAGCTTCGCCTCATCAATCAGGTCAAGAATGATATAAGTGCCAAGCCCGCGGCGATGTTCAGCTGGGTCAAAGAAGCTGTATACCGCAGACAACCCGTCAGCCAGATTATCGACCAGTGCGACCGCTATCAGGCTGTCATCTTCACGGCGATATTCAAAGATCGAGGTATCAATGGTGCTGTCTTCGATCATGGCGCGGTAATCACGGGCATCCATACGTGCCATATCACCGTTGCCGTGTCGGGCATCCTGATAGGTGCTAAACAGCTGATATTGTTCCTGGGTTGCGGTTGCCGGTAATACGGTTCGGGTCAGGTCGCGGTTTTTGTTCTGGATACGGCGGAAGGACTTATTGACTTCAAAGCCATCACAACGGACCCGAACAGGGATACAGGCGTTACAGTCGCTACAAGCGGGAAGATAAGCAATCGAATGACTGCGGCGAAAGCCCGCCCGCGACAGCAAATCATGAACGCTGTTGGCTTCCGGCCCGCGCAGCTCTGTCACTAGCTTGCGCTCAAACCGGCCGGGCAAGTAGGGGCACGGCATCGGGGCGGTCATGAAATAGTGCTGGGTAAGGCGCCGCTGATTGACTGTCATTTGGTAAGCTAAATCCCGATCACTTCCGAGAATATCTATCTTATGAGATTAAGTGCTGTTTATGACAGTTTAAAGGTCATCCCACCAAAAGGGCATTCAAATATTTATGATCCTTAAGGCTGAGAAGGGACCGAGAAGCTTGGACGACGCTGTGTCGTGCCCGGGTTTGGCTGTATCGGTGTTTCTGCTTCTGCCGGTGCTGTACCTGAAGGAACCGGCGCGGTGTCGCTTGGTTCAGTTTCGGATGCGCTACCAAGTTCGGAACGTTCACCCGTACCACGTAGCAAGGTGATGCTGATGCGGCGGTTACTTTCATTTTCCGGTGCGTCTGGAAGCAGCGGATCAGTATCTGAAAGACCGGCAACCTTGGCAAACCGTTCAGAATTCAAGCCAAGGTCTACCAGTGCGCGACGGGTCGCCAGTGCTCGATCAGATGACAGTTCCCAGTTCGAATACCCATCAGAGCGGTTAAACGGAATTGCATCCGTATGGCCTTCAATCGAGATATCCTGCGTCATTTTCTCAACGACACCTGCAACTTGCTGCAAAAGCAGCATGGTGTGTTCGGCCATGGCGGCACTTCCGCTCGGGAACATGGCGGTACCATCTTCATCAAGGATCTGAATGCGAAGACCTTCGTCGGTTTCCTCGATGCGGATGTTCTTTTCCAAGCCCTGAAGTTCTTCGTTGCTTTCAATGGCTTTCAGGAGTTCTTCCTTGGCTTCGTTGAATTCCTGTTCTTCCATTGCCGCGACGCGAATGGCTTCGCGTTCTTCGGGCGTCTGAACGGGCGGAATATCCATGCTGACCTGTGGCGCACCAAACTCTGATCGCGCAGATCCTTCTTCAGCCAGACTGGTGCCACCAAGAACACCACCAGAGCCTAATTCGTTCTGGGAAATCGTTTCAGGGGTGAAATACATCGAGATACCCTGAAGCTGTTCTTCTGTGGCGCTTGAAAGCAGCCATAGCAACAAGAAGAACGCCATCATTGCCGTCACAAAGTCAGCATAAGCGACTTTCCAAGCGCCGCCATGGTGGCCGTGGCCACCTTTTTTTATTTTCTTTATGACGATATCAGGCATGCGTCACGTTTTCCCTAAACCTTGGCTTTAACGGCAGTTACGCAGTTGGCGCGTCTTGCAAGGCATCATCAAGTTCTTTGAAGTTCGGGCGCAAGTCGTGGGGCAGTATCTTACGTGCGAATTCGACCGACACCTGCGGTGCATAGCCCTGCATGTGCCCGATCAAGGCTGCCTTGATGCAGCTGTAATATTTCGCATCTGATTCGACCGTGCTTTTAATGATCGATGCGGTCGGACCGACAAAACCATATGCGCCAAGAATACCTAGGAAGGTACCAACAAGCGCTGCTGCAATCAGGCCACCAAGAATTTCAGGTGGTTCGGTTACCGAGCTCATGGTGACAATCACACCAAGAACCGCAGCAACGATGCCAAGGGCAGGGAGGCCGTCACCTGCCGTCTGAACAGCAGCTGCAACACCGTGTTCTTCTTCATGATGGGCTTCAAGTTCCTGATCCATCACGGCTTCAAGCTCATAAGCGTTGGTCGTACCAAGGGTCAACAAGCGCAGATAGTCGCACATGAACTCCATCGCGTGATGATCTTTCATCAACATCGGGAAGTTCGAAAACAGGCTTGAGCTTTCCGGGTTTTCAACATGACTTTCAAGGGCAAGGTCACCCTTGGATTTTGCCAGGCGGAAAATCGCATACAGGCAAATCAGAAGCTCAAGGTATGCTGCCTTCTTCTTTGGGCCCTTCATGGCGCGGATTGTGTAGGTAAAGGATCGCTTCACCGTGCCAAACGGGTTGGCTGTTAGATATGCACCGAATGCCGCCCCGAAAATGATAAGGACTTCAAGTGGTTGGACAAGGATTCCGAATTCCCCGTGCGGTAGATAGCCACCAAGGACCGAGCCGATGACGACAACATAGCCGATGATCAAGAACATTCGTTTTCTTCTCCACTATCCAAGACAGCTACCGCAACGCGTCATGATATTGATAAAACCCGGTGACTTCCTGCACTTAGCAGAGGTCGTTCCAGTATCTGTATCGCCCCATTTAACTTTTAATCTTGTTAACATCACGTTTAAATCGGTTGCGAGTTAGGTTTGACAGCAAGGCGTTTAAGCGCCATTTTCCCCCGTGCCCTTCATACGGGGTACATAATCATTAGGTTTATCTAACAAGAGCATTCTTCAATATGTCTTTCTCCTCGCGTGATTTTCGCGACTGTTTGGGTCAATTCGCAACTGGTGTCGCGGTTGTGACCACGCGTACGCAAGATGGCGCAAAAGCTGGCATCACCATCAACAGTTTTGCCTCTGTGTCGCTTGATCCTGCTCTTGTACTTTTTTCGGTTGATCATCGCGCTGCCACGCATTCTTTGTTTGCAGGTGACTGCACGCGTTTCTGCATCAATATCCTTAGACAGGATCAAAAGCACATCTCGGAGCTGTTTTCAGCACCCGGTCAGGATGGCTGGGATGGTGTTGAATATGAGAATGACAGTTTTGGTGTGCCGAGGTTCGCTGGAAGCCTTGCCGCATTTAGTTGCGAGCGCCATGCGATCCATGATGGTGGTGATCACAGCATCATCGTAGGCAATGTCAAAGAACTTGTCATGGGCAATACCGGTGCACCGCTTTTGTATTATGGTGGGCGTTATCGCGCCTTGGGTGAATGATCACCATTTGACTGGTGAGATTGAAAAAAAAAACGGGCCGCAGCGACATCGCCAGCGGTCCGTTTTTTTTCTTTGTGGTTCGTATGTTGCTTAATCGAGTGACGTGTTGCCGAGCAGGCGGCCACCGAAACCTTCTTTGATCAGGCGCGCGATGACTTCTTGCGCGTGGCCGGTGTCACGGACCTCCAAAACCATATCAACGTCCGTTTGCTTTGCCGGTACGTCATAGAAGTGGCGCTGGTGATAGACCTCGATAATGTTGGCTTCTTCCTCACCGATCAGCTTGCTGATGGTTGCCAATGCGCCTGGCACATCCGGGATTTCAATGCGAACACGGACCAAGCGGCCCTGACGGGCCATTCCGCGCATCAGAACCTGCGCCAGAAGACGGGTATCGATATTGCCACCACTGACGATCAGGCAAACTTTTTTGCCCTTGAACCGTTCCGGATGGTCAAGCAGGGCAGCAAGCGGGGCCGCACCGGCACCTTCGACCACGCTTTTCTCGATCTCGATCAGCATCTGGATGGAGCGTTCGATTGAGCTTTCATCGACCAGAACCACCTCGTCGAGTTTTTCCTTGCAGATTTCAAGTGTCAGGCCACCGGGCTGTTTAACAGCAATGCCTTCGGCAATCGTTACACCACCACCGGTGAATTCATCACCGCGAATGCCTTCATACATGCAAGGGTAAAGCTTGGTTTCGACACCAACGACTTCGATGTCTGGGCGCCGGGCCTTGATAGCGGTTGCGATACCTGATGCAAGGCCGCCACCGCCAATCGGAACAACAATGGTATCGAGATCCACATTTTCATTCAGGATTTCAAGCCCAACCGTGCCTTGTCCCGCGATGATGTGCGGATCATCAAACGGATGAACAAAGGTCAACCCGCGTTCCTGTTGGATGCGTCCAGCGGCCTCAAGGCTTTCGGAAAATACATTGCCGGTCAGAACAACTTCGGCACCATGTGATCGGGTGTGGTGCACCTTGGTGTACGGTGTGTTTTTCGGCATGACGATGGTTGCCGGAATGCCAAGTCGTTTGGCGTTATAGGCGACACCTTGCGCGTGGTTGCCGGCCGAAACCGCAATCACGCCTTTTTCGCGTTCCTCAGGTGTCAGGCTAGCCAATTTGACATAGGCGCCACGTTCCTTGAAGGATGCGGTATATTGTTGATTTTCAAGCTTAAGATAAACTTCTGCTTGGCAAATATTTGAAAGCGTTAAAGATTTTACCAGTGGTGTTTTCGCAACGATGCCGTCCAAAAGACCGGATGCGCGTACGATGTCGTGATAGGAAACAGTCATAATTTCCATACTCCTGCGGCCATCAGCGTGTGTGATGTGATGGCGATAATATCATGTCGTGGGTGAAAAACGGTAGTTAACCGGACCTGTCATCCGCAGATGACAGGGATCACATTCGCAGGTCGGAAATCCCCATAATCATGGCCATCGCACCGGCACGAAGCGTCGGACGGGAATGCGATGAAAGGATGTCAGTGTATGCAGACATAACCATGTACTTTCTGGGTTAAGAATGTTGTTTCGGTTGGCAGCTTTGCGGATTAGGCCGCCTAGGTCAAGCTTCGCAAAAGAAAAACCGGGTTGCGTTTCCTGCAACCCGGCCCAGTTCAACGCCTGGCATGGGGTGTCTGGCGTTATTCCATATTCATGATGATGGTTTTCTTGTAGGTGAAGTGCTCAAGCATGCTTTCAAGCGATGCTTCTTTGCCAAGACCTGAAAGCTTGATGCCGCCATAAGACAGGTTCGGTTGAACCACCAGGTTTTGGTTGACCTGAACAAAGCCAGCTTCAAGGCGTTTGGTCGCGGTTAGCGCGGTCTTGAGGTCCGTGGTCCAGACCGTTGCAGCAAGGCCAAAGTCGCTGTCGTTGGCAAGCTCAAGCGCCTCTTCAAAGGTTTTGAACTTAAAGACGCAGGCGACCGGGCCAAAGATTTCTTCGCGCGCGATCCGGGCGTTCGGATCAACATCGGTAAAGATCACCGGACGTACAAACAGACCATCTGAAAGCTCGCTATCGGTCGGAAGGGCGCTTAGTTCATGCTTGGTCGCACCTTCTTTTTCACCGATTTCGATATAGCCGGACACTTTATCAAACTGCTTGCGGTTGATGATGGTGCCGATATCAGTTTCTTCATCAAGCGGGTTACCCATCTTAAGGGTATTAACCTTATCAACCAGTCGCTTAACGAACTCATCATGAAGTGTTTCATGAACAAGCATGCGCGACGATGCTGTGCAGCTCTGACCCTGACGGGTAAAGCGCATACCGCCAATTGCACCGGCAACAGCCTTATCGAGATCGGCATCATCCATAACGATCATCGGTGACTTGCCACCCAGTTCCAGGGTTACCGGAATGAGTTTCTCTGCGGCTGCCTTGTAAACGGTGCGGCCGGTTTCGACCGAGCCGGTGAAGGAAACCTTTTTAACATCCTTGTGTTCGACCAGCGGACCACCGCAAGACGGGCCAAAACCGGACAGAATGTTCAAAACGCCTTTTGGCAGGATTTCCTGCATGATCTGGCAGACGCGCAGAACGGTTAGTGGGGTGTCTTCAGCCGATTTCACAACGACCGAGTTACCAGCAACCAGCGCCGGGGCGACTTTGATAGCCATCAAAAGGAGCGGCACGTTCCACGGGATGATCGCACCAACAACACCAACGGCTTCGCGGGTGGTGAGTGTCATCATATTGGGGTTAAACGGAACGGTTTCGCCTTTGAGTTCGGAGGCAAGGCCGCCAAAGAAGACAAACATGTCAGCCAGAACCGATGCCTCGACGCGGCTTTCGGTGCGAAGTGCTTTACCGGATTCCAGCGCCACAAGGCGACCAAGTTCTTCGGTATGCGCCATCAAAACGCGACCGCATTCAGCAACAAGTTTGCCGCGTTCGCGTGCCGGACGTTCTGCCCAATCCTTTTGTGCTGCCTTTGCAATAGCAACTGCGTTTGCGACATCATCTGCGTCACCGTCAGCAGCCTGACCAATGACTTTGCCGGTTGCCGGGTTGATGACGTCAAAAACCTTGCCGTTTTTCGGGGCGACAAGTTCTCCATTGATCAGGTGGCGGCCAGACAGTTCGGCTGCCAACGCAGTCGGATCAAGGATTGGATCGATGGGCATTTCAGGCTCCCTGTGTGTGGGGGTGCGGCAGCGCAATTCTGCGTCGCGTGCACTATATTGGTTATTTGGTATTGGTTTACCAAATTATCGACAGGGTCATGCAATTTCAAGCGTAATTCGCGTCAAGGGGCATGACAGTTGCCCAAAGGGCTGATAACCTTGTGACGCTAAAAGGCCAGCCCGGCGGCGGTACGTGTCTGGGCGCCTGATATACGTACACGATGGAGTACCTATGCCACGTCATTTCGATACGACGTTCGATGTTGTTAAGGAACTTAAACCTTCCTATCCGGTTTATTGTCTCAGACCCAATATTCTTCGAGAAACAGCGCAGCGCTTTGTCGAAATGTTCCCGGGTGACGTTCTGTATGCGGTGAAATGTAACCCGCATCCGGAAGTTATGCGTTATCTGCATGAAGGCGGTGTACGTCACTTCGATACTGCCTCGCCTGAGGAAATCTCGCTCGTGCGTCGCCAGTTTCCGGGAATGAAGGCCTATTTCATGCATCCGGTCAAAAGCCGCGACGCCATTCGCAATGCGCATCGTGTCTATGGCATTGATCATTATGTGATCGATACCGCCGAGGAACTTGAAAAAATCCGCGAAGAAACCGAAGGCGATAAGAAGCTTGTCATTCACGTGCGTCTTGCAACGCCGCCGGCCGGTGCAGCTTATAACCTTTCGGCAAAGTTTGGAGCGCGTCCGATGGTGGCTGCCGAGCTTCTTAAAAAGGTTGATGAATACGGTTATGAGTTAGGCCTTTGCTTCCACGTCGGTTCGCAATGCACCACGCCGAACGGCTATCGCATCGCGGTCGAGTTGATCCGTCAGGTCGTTGATTTCTCTGGCGTGCAGGTCAAGCATATCGACGTTGGTGGAGGTTTCCCTGGTCAATATATGAACCAGCGTGGCGCCAGCCTTGAAGAATTCATGGATGAGATCAAGGATTGTATCCGTTGGCTTGATATGCCTGAAACCACTTTCATGTGCGAACCGGGCAGGGCGCTTGTTTCCAGCGGCGTTTCACTGATCACGCAGATCCACTTGCGTAAAGAAGACACGCTGTTCATCAATGACGGTGTCTATGGCAGCTTGTCTGAAACCGTGACGGGGCAATTGCGTTATCCGGTTCGTCCGATGCGCATTGGTGGTGATTTCGATCCGGAAGAAACACTAGAATTCACCATCTATGGCCCGACCTGCGACAACATGGATGTGTTGCCTGCAACGGTAAACTTGCCAGCAGACATTCGCGAAGGCGACTGGATCGAGTTTGGCCATATCGGGGCCTATAGCAACGCTTTGGCGACCCATTTTAATGGCTTCTATCCTGAGGTGCAGGTCACCGTGGGTGAGGCCTTCCCGTATGTGGATGGTGAATTCCCGTCTGTCGGGTAAGTGATCATATTGACCGGCCTTCGTCGTTGCGGTGCGGGCCGGTCAGTTCCTGTCTAAAATCGCAAAAATTCGCAATTACGGTAAAAAGGTACTTGTTTACCTATAACGGTTGATTGCACTATGCTGCCCGCACGAAAGACCAGCCTGAACTTGTGCTGGTCAAAGGATAATATTTCGGGGAAACAGCACAGTGACCAACAGCCTTTTTATGCGCATTCGCGACCGGTTCCCGGCAGATCTGTCTTCGGTTCTGATCGAAACGCCGACCGGTAAAACTTATAGCTACGGTGATGCCGATCGCTACTCTGCGCAGATTGCCGGTCTTCTGAGCTCGCTGGGCGCGCAAAAGGGTGACCGTGTTGCTGTTCAGGTCGATAAATCCCCTGAGGCACTGTTTTTGTATCTGGGCTGCATTCGCGCAGGTCTGGTCTATTTGCCGCTCAATACCGCCTATCAGGCAGGTGAGCTTGCCTATTTCATGGATAACGCGTCGCCAGTCATCTTTGTTTGCCAGCCACACCGTGCGGCTGAAGTCAAAGAAATCGCCGATGCCCAAGGTGTTAAGAACGTCCTGACTCTTGGCATGGATGGCGATGGCAGCTTGGTCGATGGCGCGAGCACACATTCGACTTCGTTCGAACCCGTTGCTTGCGAGGACGATGAACTGGCGGCAATCCTTTACACGTCTGGCACGACCGGGAAGCCAAAAGGCGCGATGATGACGCAGATGAATTTGTGGTCTAACGCATCAACGCTTGAAAAGCTCTGGGGTTTTGAGGGTGCTGACACACTTCTTCATGCCTTGCCGATCTTCCATACCCACGGTCTGTTCATTGCATGTCACTGCGTGATGCTGTCGGGATCTAAAATGTTCTTCCTGCCGAAGTTTGATCGCGATCAGGTTATGGCGCTTCTGCCGCGTAGTACCGTGATGATGGGCGTTCCGACCTTCTATGTGCGTCTTCTGTCCGGCCATGACTTCACCGCGGACATCACGTCAAACATGCGTTTGTTCATTTCCGGTTCGGCGCCGTTGCTGCCAGAAACCTTCACCGCATTCCAGGAGCGCACCGGCAAGGCCTTGCTTGAACGCTATGGCATGACCGAAATGGGTATGGCGACGTCCAACCCGCTTGATGGCGAACGAATTGTGCATACCGTTGGTCCGGCACTGCCGGATGTTGATGTTCGTGTGTGCGATGATCAGGGCAATGTTCTGGGAACCGATGAAATCGGTGTGCTGGAAGCGCGTGGTCCAAACGTGTTTGCCGGATATTGGCAGATGCCAGAAAAGACCGCCGAAGAATTCCGCGAAGACGGCTTCTTTATCACCGGTGATATCGCCAAGATCGATGCCAAGGGATATGTCCATATCGTTGGGCGCGCCAAGGATCTGGTGATTTCCGGCGGGTTTAACATTTATCCAAAAGAAATCGAAACCCTGATCGACAAGATGGACGGCGTTGTCGAAAGTGCTGTGATCGGTGTTCAGCATCCCGATTTTGGCGAGGCAGTTGTGGCGGTGATTGTCCCGTCACAACAGGGCCTGCTGTCCGAAGATGGCGTGATTGGCGAAATCAAATCACAGCTTGCGAACTTCAAGGTGCCCAAACGGGTCTTCTTCATGGATGAACTGCCGCGCAATGCGATGGGCAAAGTTCAGAAGAATGTTCTGCGCGAAGACTATAAGGCCCTGTTTACCAATTAGCGTTAGCGCAAAGGGCAGCTTGAGCTGCCCAATCCCAAAATGCAGATAAAGAAAAACCCCGGCAGGTAACCCGCCGGGGTTTTTCTCAAGGACGCTACGGTCGTGGCTTAGCGACCGAAAGCAACACGGTGTGCAACATCGTCGATCATGTCGCGATTCAAACCGATGTCTGCAAGTTCGCGCGGATCAAGTTTACGCAGCGCAACCTGGGTCTGGTACTGAACGCGAAGAGCACGAAGAAAAGCAAAAATTTTAGTTACGATCATATCATCACCTATTTCAAACCGGCCGAATGTTCGGCGTCTATTCAGATAACCGGCATGTTCTCACCGAAGGTATTCCGCACAGGAATAGTTAACTGGTTTGACGTGTCGGTTTGTGTCCAATGTATCGAATGATCATCTGCCTGGTGGCGCATTTCCCAGTCGATACGTCCTATTCATTTCGTGAGGGCAATCTACGGGCGATTGATGTGTTAATCCAATGCGTTTTTTGCATGGCAGTGACTTGGAAAGCGCAGAAAGTCACCATTTTGCAATGAATTGGCTTTATTTCCGTCACAAGCCGCCACTTTTGCAACTTTTATTGCTATGCTAATGATGCATGGCTAATGAAATTGCGTGACACCTTTCAGTTGATTTTCCTAATACGCTGTTTTGGGAATAAATTGGGGTGTAATCAGTGTCGTAATCAGGTTGAATACGCCTTCGTCCAGGGTTCCCAGATCATCAAAGTGCACCAAAGCGCATCAAGCAGGAGAATTGATCATGAGCATCAATCGGCTGCGATTGAATTTTACGCAGGCAATTGAAGCATATCTGCATTATGCCCCGCGTTTGCCGCAGGTTGCCGCCGACGCCGTTCCGGCAAAGACAGATTATGTCGATAACCTTCTGTCGATTGCAGATCAGTTTGATCTGATTGTCTTTGATGCGTTCGGCGTGCTCAACAGCGGCCCAACCGCGATCCCGGGTGCGGTTAAAACCGTCGCAACCCTGCAGCAGATGGGCAAGAAGCTTGCGGTCGTGACCAACGATGCCTCAAGCTCGGCCGAGGCGATCCTGGGGCGCCACCGCAAACGCGGTTTTGATTTCAACAATGAAAACCTGATCAGCAGCCAGCAATTCATTGCGCCGATGATGAATGCGTACACCGACATTTCTCATTGGGGTGCAATGGCCCCGACATTCTGGCCGTTTGACGTTTTGCCAGATCATGTCGAGCCGCTTGGCGAGGATCGCGCACTTTATGATGCGGTCGGCGGTTTTGTATTGATTGACTCTGAAAACTGGTCAGATGCCCAGCAGAAAATGCTCGAAGAAAGTCTTGCTGCCAATCCGCGCCCGATCCTTGTCGGCAATCCTGATATCTGTGCACCAATGGGCGATTTCCTGTCTGTTGAGTCGGGCTATTTCGCCCATCTTGCTGCGGATGCCTGCGGTGTAATGCCCGAATGCGTCGGGAAACCATATCACCACGTGTTTGAGGAAATTCTGCGTCGTAATCCGGGTGTCGACCGTGAACGGGTTTTGATGGTGGGTGATACGGTCCACACCGATGTGCTCGGTGGCTTGGCATCGGGCATCAAAACCCTTTTGGTCCATCAGGGCGGTTTCCTTGATGGGCAGGATATCGAAGGCGTGTTTGCCCGTTCCGGCCTGCGCCCGCATTTCTGCGCGCGTGCGATTGGCCACGGGATCGATGACGAGGCAAAACAGACTGCTTGCTGCGACGCTTGATGATCTTTTCCTGGCAGAAGCATCAAATAGAAAAGGGCCTCAATCCGAGGCCCTTTGTTTTTGGTGTGCTGAAAGTCGGATTGGGAAGGGCGCTTAGCCCTCAATCGCCTCGGCAACTTCGATGGCGCTATAGGTCAGAATGCCCGATGCGCCGGCGCGCTTAAAGCAAGACAGGGTTTCAATGGCGCAGCCGATATAATCAAGCCAGCCATTCTGTGCCGCTGCACGGATCATCGCGTATTCGCCTGACACCTGATAGGCAAAGACTGGCACGCCAAATTCCTGACGCACACGATAAAGCACGTCCAAATATGGCAGGCCCGGTTTGACGATAACGGAGTCAGCACCTTCATCAAGGTCATAGGCAACTTCTCGCATGGCCTCGTCACTATTGGCCGGATCAAGCTGATAGGTTTTCTTGTCTGCCTTACCCAATGCACTGGCCGATCCGATTGCGTCACGGAACGGGCCATAGAACGATGATGCGTATTTCGCCGAATAGGCCATGATCTGAACGTTCTTGAGGCTTTCGCCCTCGAGCGCCTTTCTGATCGCACCAATGCGGCCATCCATCATGTCAGATGGTGCAACCACATCACAGCCCGCCTGCGCCTGAACCAATGCCTGACGTACCAATGCCTCGGTGGTTTCATCATTCAGGATCTGTCCATCGACAACAATCCCGTCCTGACCATCAGCATTGAACGGATCAAGCGCGACATCGGTAATCACACCAAGATTGGGGCAGGCATCCTTTATCGCCTTGACCGCGCGGCAAACGACGTTGTCGGGGTTATAGGCTTCGCGCGCATCCTTGGTTTTCAGACTGGCATCGATATAGGGAAACAGTGCAAGTGCCGGGATCCCGAGTTTTTCGGCATGCTTCGCGGTTTCCACCAAAACATCCACTGACTGACGTTCGACGCCCGGCATGGACGGGATCGGCGTGCGTTCGTTACTGCCATCAATCACAAAGACTGGAAGAATAAGATCATGGGACGTCAAACGGGTTTCCGCGACCATTCGACGCGACCAATCGGTCATGCGGTTACGGCGCTGGCGGGTGGACGGGAAAGTGCCATAGGCAAATTTGTTGACCATGATCTGTTCTCTGTTGTGTGAGGCTTGGCAATTTATGGGACAGATTGCGCCGCCAATCAACCATTCCCGGCAATTTGCAAACGACTACGCATGGTTAGCAGATAAACAGGGATGATCATGGCAAGGAATGTCGCCGTCAGGCCAAAGGCCGTGACAAGTCCTGCGACTTCGCCAATTGCCCCGATTATTGGTGGGCCTGCCATAATCGCGGAATAACCGGTCGCGGCAATAATCGAAACCACGGCACCACCACCTTTGCCAGTCGCTTTGGAAGCGGCGGACAAAAGCAGCGGCAAGATAACCGCTAAGCCCATCCCGGCAATGCCGCACCCGATCCAGGCGACAATGTAATGAGGCGAAAGGGTAATGATAAACGTGCCTAGTGATGCAAGGACCGAGCTGGTTAACAAGACCTGTGCACGACCGAATTTGGTGACCAATGCATCGCCCGACAATCTGGTGGCTGCCATTGCGAATGAATAGATCGCAAAGCCGACTGCGGCCATGGTGGCGCCAGATGACAGTTCCGTATTCATAAAGACCGTCGCCCAGTCGGTAATCACACCTTCGCCAAACTGTCCGATGAAAGCGCAAACGCCAAACGGCAGGAGCAAAAGGAACATGTTTCGTTCTTTAGGTTTAACTGACGATGTGTGGTCTTCGTCGGTTTCAGATTGCGCCGACGTCAGGATCGCATTGGTTTGCGCATCACTTAGAAGGCCTGTCTGCGCAATGATATGGGCAATCAGGAACAGCGAAAGAACAAACGGTAGGTGATAGTAGTTGCTGATCGGTAGAGCAAACCATGCCGCAGCAATGCCCGCACCGGCAAAGCCGCCAAGGCTCCAAAAGCCATGAAGACCTGACATGATGCTGCGCCCTTTAACCCGCTCCACATGCAGGCCATTGGCATTCATTGCAACATCCAGGAACGCACCCGAGAAACCAAGTGCGAACATCGCAATGGAAATGCTGACATAGTCACTCATAAAGGCCGGGATGCCCACAGCGGTGAAATAGAACAAACCCGAATAACGCACTACACGTTCACTGCCAAACCGATCCGCCATCCGTCCGGCAATCGGCATGACGGCAAGAACACCAATGGCCGCGGCCAGCAAGATGCCACCCAGCTCATCATGACCCAGACCAAGACGTTCTTGGACCAGCGGGATATGTGGAACCCAGCTTGAAAAGGCCGCACCATGAAGGAAGAAGATGGTGCGCACCCGGTTATGGGCAGTGGAATAGGAATGCATAAGCGAAAAGCTCCGGGGCAGGTGGCCTAGGCCAGAATGATATTGATGCCGCGATCTGCGTAATTAGCGAGATAACCCGATGACAGCTTGCGACCTGTAACAAGGTGCGAGATAGCTTCTACATCGCAGACCCGATGCGGGTAGCTCGTTTCGAGTTTGTCGGCTGTTGTTACGGCGATCACTTCTGCTGACTGCGCGATCATCGCGGCCTTTGATGCCCGTTCTGACGCGTGACTTGTCGAAAGCCCGGTTTCGGGATGCAGCGCACAGGTGCCAAGTAGCACCAGATCGGCATTGTATTTGCGGATTTCATCAATCGTCGTCGGACCGGTAACAACCATGTCCTTTTTTAGCATCGCACCACCAATCATGATGACTTCAGCATTGGGATGGTTTGATAGTTCAACGGCGATCATCGGGTTAACCGTGATAACGGTTCCGCGAAACGATGGTTTGAGATGACGGGCTACCTCGCAAATTGTGGTTCCACTGTCAAAAAAGACAACCGCATCATCCGGGATCAGATCGCGGGCAACTTTTTGCGCAATCTGGGCGCGCTCGGGCTGAAGTTCGCGGGCGCGTTCCTCGTATGTTTCCGATGCCTTGTTGGGCAATACTGCACCACCGTGAATGCGGCGCAGAAGCCCGTCATCCTCCATCTGGCGCAGGTCACGCCGGATCGTATCAAGGGATGCATGAAACAGGGCTGCCAGATCATGGATATGAACTGTGCCCTTGTTGCGAAGCAGGGTCAGGATTTCATCCTGCCGTGTGGTGACGCTCGACATTGTTTGTATGCCTGTTTTGCATGTTCTGCACGTTTTGCGTATTTTGTTTAATGTGCATTCTTCTCAGGCGTCAATAAAAAACCGGCCGGGCTGATGCCCGACCGGTTTCGTTTGGTGTCCAAAAGATCGAAAAGGATCAGGCCTTATCAAGCGCCTGCGTCAGATCGGCCAAAATGTCATCAATATGTTCAATGCCGATTGAAAGTCGGACATAGCCAGCGGTTACACCAGATGACAGACGATCTTCTTCAGAAAGCTGGCTGTGAGTCGTGGTTGCCGGATGGATCGCAAGGGACCGCGTATCACCGATATTGGCAACGTGATAGAACAGCTCAAGCGCGTTGATGAACTTCTCGCCCGCATCCTTGCCACCGGCCAATTCAAAGCCCATCAGCGATCCATAACCACCTTTAAGGTACGTATCCGCACGACGGCGGCTTTCGCCATCTTGCTGGCTTGGATGGATGACCTTGGTGACTTTCGGGTGGGATACCAGGAAATCAGCCACCTTGTTAGCGTTGCTGCAGTGGCGTTCCATACGAAGGGGCAGGGTTTCCATACCCTGAATGGTCTGGAACGAATTAAACGGTGATGCTGCCGCGCCAATGTCACGCAGAAGCGTGCAGCGCAGCTTGATGGCGTAGGCGACCGGACCGATTGGTTTGACAGCCTGTGTCCATACCGCACCGTGATAGCTTGGATCCGGTTCGTTCAGAAGCGGGAAGCGTTTTGCATGCTTTTCCCAGTCGAACTTTCCGGAATCAACAACCATACCGCCAACCGATGTGCCGTGACCGGCGATGAACTTGGTGGTCGAATACATGACGATGCTCGCGCCATGTTCGATCGGTTTGCAAATCACCGGTGCCGCAGTGTTATCGACAATCAATGGAATGCCCAACTCGTCACCGATATTGGCGACTTCACGTATCGGGAAGACTTGCAGTTTCGGGTTCGGCAGGGTTTCGGCATAGAAGGCGCGGGTTTTATCATCGCTCAGGCGGCGGAAGCTTTCCGGATCAGAAGGATCGGCAAAGCGTACCTCGATGCCCATTTGCTTGAAGGTATTGGCAAACAGGTTCCATGTGCCGCCATAAAGATCGGTCGAGCTGACGATATTGTCGCCAGCCTGCGCGATATTCAAAACGGCAAAAGTCGATGCAGCCTGCCCGGAGCCAAGTGCCACTGCTGCGACGCCACCATCAAGGGCTGCGACGCGCTGTTCAAGCACATCATTGGTCGGGTTCATCAGGCGGGTATAGATATTGCCAAGTTCCTTAAGGGCAAAAAGGTCTGCCGCATGCTGGGTATCGCGGAACTGGTAGCTGGTAGTCTGATAGAGCGGAACAGCAACAGAGCCCGTGGTCGGGTCGGCGCGATATCCTGCGTGTAGGACAATGGTTTCCGGTTTGGTGGACGACATGATGAATGTTTCCCTGATTTATCGTTATTCCTGACGCTGAAAACTTAAGCGGATGTATAGCTAAACAGCAAGAAACATTTGGCGAAAAACACGAAGGCCGTTGCACGTAAATGGTGTGCCAAATCGATATTGTGATAATTCGGTACTGTTATACCGAATGAATTGACAAAGAGGCCGTTTCACGTTTACGTAAAGGGAAAATAATTAAACTTCAGAGGCGGCGATCCAATGGAATTCAACCTGTCTGACGATCAGCAGGCATTTGCCGAAGCAGCGCGTGATTTTGCCCAAAACGAAATGGCGCCATATGCCGGTGAATGGGACGCGAACCATATCTTCCCCGAAGACACATTGCGTAAAGCAGCCGAACTTGGCTTTGCCGCGATCTACACCCGCGAAGAATTCGGCGGTTCTGGTTTGGGGCGTTTGGATGCCGCGGTGATCTTTGAAGAATTGGCTGCTGCCTGTCCATCAACCGCTGCCTATATCTCCATCCACAATATGGCATGCTGGATGATTGATACGTTTGGCAATAATGACCAGCGCGCCAAATTCTTGCCAAAACTTGTGACGATGGACCATTTCGCAAGCTATTGCCTGACGGAGCCAGGGGCTGGGTCAGATGCGGGATCACTTCGCACACGTGCTGAACGTGATGGCGATCATTATATTCTTAACGGTGAGAAGGCGTTTATTTCTGGCGGATCGCGCAGCGACATTTATGTCGTGATGGCGCGCACCGGCGATGACAGCCCAAGCGGCATTTCAACATTCATCGTGCCAAAGGATGCCGAAGGCCTGTCATTTGGCAAGCTTGAGGAAAAGATGGGTTGGAACAGTCAGCCAACCTCAGCCGTTATCTTTAGCAACTGCAAGATCCCTGCTGAAAACCGTCTTGGTGAAGAGGGCGAAGGTTTTAAATTCGCCATGAAGGGCCTTGATGGTGGCAGGCTTAATATTGCGGCCTGCTCAATCGGTGGCGCACGCGCAGCCATGGATCATGCTCGTGAACACATGAAAGTCCGCAAGCAGTTCGGCAGAACCCTTGATCAGTTCCAGGCCCTGCAGTTCAAGTTTGCCGATATGGTGACCGAACTCGAAGCAGCCCGCTTGATGCTTCATAAAGGCGCATGGAAGCTTGATCACAAGGCACCCGATGCGACGCAGTTCTGTGCCATGGCCAAGCGTTTTGCTACCGACACCGGATTTAATGTCTGTAACGAAGCGCTGCAGCTTCATGGTGGATATGGCTATATTCGCGAATATCCGATTGAACGCTTGCTCCGTGACCTGCGTGTGCATCAAATTCTTGAAGGCACCAATGAAATCATGCGCCTGATCATCTCGCGTGCAGCCCTGAAAGACTAAGTTATGACGACGACTTCAAATGTAGAAGAGCCATCCGAAGCACCGGTTCTGTTTTCCCAAGATGGTGCTATGGGGCGGATTGTCCTTAATCGTCCGCGTGCCCTTAATGCGCTGGACCTTGTCATGGTCGATATGATGATGGGCCAGCTGAGATCCTGGGAACAGGATCCGAGCATCAAGGTCGTCGTGATCGAAGGTGCAGGCGAGAAGGCCTTTTGTGCCGGTGGCGACATTCGTGGTCTATATGATGCGCGTAAGGCCGATGACGAAGAGATGCTCGATGCGTTTTATCGTCGCGAATATCACCTGAACAATTACATCGCCAATTACCCGAAACCCTATGTCGCGTTGATAGACGGCATTACCATGGGTGGTGGTGTTGGTGTTTCCATCCATGGCAAATTCCGCGTGGTGACTGAGCGTACATTGTTCGCGATGCCAGAAACTGGCATCGGCTTTTTCCCGGACGTTGGTGGGGGTTATTTCCTGCCGCGTTGTCCGGGACAGATCGGCATGTATCTTGGTTTGACCGGGGCGCGGATCAAAGCTGCTGATTGCCTATATGCCGGATTGGCGACGCATGGTGCGGATAGTGCTTCACTTGATAAGCTGAAGGCCGATCTGGCTGGTGCGGCATTTGAAGGTGACGCCGCCGCCAAGACGCAAGAAATCTTGGATCGATATACTACCGCATTCGGGCAAGCACCGCTTGCCGCGTATCGCGATGAAATCGATCGTGCCTTTGCCGAAAGCAGTGTCGTTGCGATCTTTGAGGCGCTTGAACGTGAAGAAAGCGATTTCGGGATGCAAACGCGCGACGTTTTGATCAGTAAATCACCAACAGCTCTGTGCGTTAGTTTCGATCAAATCCGTCAGGGCGGGGATATGGCCCTGGCCGAAGTTCTGAACATGGAATACCGCATGTCGCAGCGGATGGTTCGGAAACCTGACCTCTTTGAAGGTGTGCGTGCCGTGATCGTTGACAAGGACCATGCGCCGAAATGGCAGCATGGGGATATCGGTCAGGTCGACCCGCGCGAGATTGCTGAATATTTTGCAGAACTTCCTGCGGACAAGGAATTGGGTCTTTAAGGCGTTAGCTTCGCAAAAGCCCCTAGTGAATTAAAATAAAACAGAAATCCCGTCGCGGGATACCAGAGGAGACTTCAAATGGCGAATATCGGTTTTATCGGTTTGGGCAATATGGGTGGACCGATGGCGGCCAACCTGGTCAAGGCAGGCCACGCAGTGAAAGTATTTGATCTGTCGGCGGACGCGGTGGCAAAGGCTATCGAAGGTGGCGCTTCCAAAGCAGCATCCGTTGCTGATGCGGCCAGCAATGTCGAATTCGTGGTGACCGTTCTGCCAGCGGGCAAACATGTACTGTCGGTCTATGATGGGCCAGAAGGCATCATTGCCAATGCGAAGGCCGGGACGGTCCTGATTGATAGCTCTACCATTGAAGTTGACGCTGCGCGCAAGGCATCTGAACTGGCCAAGGCAGCTGGTCTGGGTGCGGTGGATGCGCCGATCTCGGGCGGAACTGCTGGTGCTGCGGCTGGAACGCTTACCTTTATGGTAGGCGGTTCGGATGCAGATTTCGCAAGTGCAGAGCCAATCCTTGATGCGATGGGCAGCAACATCATCCATGCGGGCGATAGTGGTGCAGGGCAGGCGGCAAAGATCTGTAATAACATGGTGTTGGGTGTCAGCATGATTGCGGTTTCCGAGGCCTTCATGCTGGCCAAACGACTTGGGCTTGATGCGCAGAAACTGTTTGAGATTTCATCCAAGGCATCTGGTCAATGCTGGTCGCTTACAAGCTACTGCCCGGTTCCGGGCCCGGTTCCGACCTCGCCGGCTAACCGCGATTATCAGCCGGGCTTTGCTGTTGATATGATGTTGAAAGACCTCAAGCTTGCGCAGCAGGCATCCGCAGCATCTGGCGCAACCACGCCGATGGGCGCACTGGCAGAAAGCCTTTACGCGCTTTATTCAAACAGCGGCAACGGTGGTATGGATTTCTCAGCCATTGTTAAGTTGCTCGACGGCGAGAAGTAATATGTCGTGAAAACGGCGCAAATGGGCGGGTCCGGTTTTCCGGGCCCGTTTTTGTTTGGTATTGCCTTGTTCGAAAATCAGCGCACAATAGCGGTGATACGAATTCTTCAAGGAACTGCAGTGCTGCAATGACCACACGACATGACACTTCGCGCGAGATTTATTTTGAACTTCGACAGGTGGGCACCTATCTGCGGTGTACAGCTATTGATGGGCGGACAGGCGTGGAAGTCACGGTAGCCGGGCCTGTGAGTCGAAATCCGGAGCAACTGAAACGGGTCGCTGCACAAAAGCTTGAATACGTCCTGAAAAAGGGATAATGTATACAATATAAAGAGCGGGTGGCTTTGCCGGTCAGTGTTTTATTCCAATTTCGAAACCTGATTTGGTAGTTTTCACTAAAATTTCAAAGCCGCTTGCAGCCTTTGAACACATGTGTCTAAGGTCCACGCTCTAATCGCGCTTTCGAACGTAAGAGCCACAAACAGAATGGCCGGCGCCGAAAGTTAAAACCGGGGATTACCCGTTAACAAGAAGACGGAGGCTTTGCGGGTTTGCAAGGGGGCAATGGGGAGACTTTGTCTCATCCAATCAATACATGTATGTATGGCTTGATGCCTTCTGCCGGACTGGCGAAGACCTTGTTTGTCTGTGCCAAATCTAAGGTTGTGCAATGGATTGGGCTTATTTCCTACAACAATTGATCAATGGTCTGACGCTGGGAGCCATTTATGGTTTGATCGCTATCGGTTACACGATGGTGTACGGCATTATCGGCATGATCAACTTTGCGCACGGCGAGATCTATATGATCGGTGCGTTCCATTCCCTGATCACCTTCCTGATCTGTCAGGCTGCAGGTATCAGCGGAATCCTACCGCTTACACTTCTTTTGATGCTGTTTGTTTCGATGGTTCTGACCTCTGTTTATGGTTGGGGCGTTGAACGAGTAGCATATCGGCCGCTGCGCGGCTCATTCCGCCTGGCAGCGCTGATTTCTGCCATCGGGATGTCGATCTTCCTGCAGAACTTCGTACAGATTTCGCAGGGTGCGCGCGTTAAACCGATGCAGCCGCTTGTTGAGGGCGGCATTACCCTGATGGAAAGCGCGAACTTTGACGTTCAGCTAAGCTACATGCAGATCGTGATTATCGTTCTGACATTCGTACTGATGGTCGTCTTCTCGCTCCTGATTGCCAAAACAACCCTTGGTCGCGCACAGCGCGCCTGCGAGCAGGACCGCACGATGGCGGGCCTTCTGGGCGTGAACGTTGACCGCACCATCTCGACCACCTTTGTCATGGGCGCTGCCCTTGCATCGGTCGCTGGAATGATGGTGACGTTGTATTATGGTGTGATTGACTTCTATATCGGCTTCCTGGCCGGTGTTAAGGCATTCACCGCAGCAGTTCTTGGCGGTATCGGTTCGCTTCCGGGCGCGATGCTGGGTGGTCTGCTGATTGGTCTGATCGAAGCATTCTGGTCAGGTTATCTCACGATTGAATATAAGGACGTTGCGACGTTCGGTATTCTCGTTCTCGTGCTGATCTTCCGTCCATGGGGTCTGCTCGGCAAGCCGGAGGTGGAGAAAGTCTAATGTCTTCTGCATTTGCTTCATCTCATACCAGCGGCTCGGAAATTGTAAAAGAACTCGCGTTCTTTGCAGTTGTCGCACTGCTGATGTCGGTCATGATCCTTGGCGTCGAGACGGTTGACCGTCCGACGGGTCTTGAACTCGCCGTACGCTGGGACCTTGTCCTGATTGCTATCGGATCGACTGTTATTGGTCGACTGGCATTGATCTTCCGCCGTGAAGGTATGTCACGACTGGTCCAGGCTGTTCTGATCACGGTCTCTGCTACTGCCGTGTTTGAAATGTTCGTGCGTTTCCGCGAACTTGATGATCGCTGGGTTTCTCCGGTTATCCTCGATATGGCCTTTAGCAGTGTCGTTTCAACGATTGTAGCCATCGCGTTCATCGCCATTGTTTTTGCAACTGCCTATTTCACGATGAAAGAAAAGGGCGTTGCTGAGGTCGATGAAAGCCAGAAGCTGTCTGCGAAAATTCAGCTTGTATATCGCTCGAACACCAAGAAAATCGGTCTGGTCGGGATTATCTTCTTCATTATCTTCCCGTTCCTGTTTGGCGAAAACCGTTCCGCGATCGACCTTGCAACCCTTGTTATGATTTACATCATGCTGGGTTGGGGTCTGAACATCGTGGTTGGTCTGGCTGGCCTGCTTGATCTTGGCTATGTGGCATTCTACGCGGTTGGTGCGTATTCCTATGCATTGCTGTCGCAGAACTTCGATCTGAGCTTCTGGCTCTGCCTGCCGCTGGCGGGTCTGTTTGCTGCAAGCTTTGGCATCATCCTTGGCTTCCCGGTTCTACGTTTGCGTGGTGACTATCTTGCCATCGTGACTTTGGGCTTTGGTGAGATCATCCGTGTTGTTCTGATCAACTGGTATGATCTGACCGGTGGTCCGGATGGTATTTCCTCGATCGAGCGTCCAAGCTTCTTTGGCCTTGCGGACTTCTCGCGCCGTGTGCCGGAAGGATCGATTGGCTTTAACGAGCTGTTCGGTATGGATTACTCGTCCATGCACCGTCTGATCTTCCTGTATTACCTGATCCTAGTGCTGGCTCTTGTGACCAACTTTGTCACCATGCGCCTGCGCAAACTGCCGATCGGTCGTGCATGGGAAGCGTTGCGTGAAGACGAGATTGCTTGCCGTTCGCTTGGCATCAACCCGACCAACACCAAGCTTTCTGCTTTTGCAATTGGTGCGATGTTTGGTGGTTTTGCCGGTGCGTTCTTCGCAACCCGTCAGGGCTTCATTAGCCCGGAAAGCTTCACCTTCCTTGAATCAGCTGTGATTCTTGCGATCGTGGTTCTGGGGGGCATGGGCAGTCAGATCGGTGTCGTGTTGGCAGCAATCGTGATGATCGGCTTCCCGGAAATGTTCCGTGAACTGGCCGAGTATCGCATGCTGATCTTCGGGGCAGGTATCGTTGCCATTATGCTGTGGCGTCCGCGCGGTCTGTTGTCCTTCCGTGACCCGACCATTCTGCTCAATATGAGCCAGAAAGAAAAAGTTGCCGGAGAGCTGAAATGACCGACAACAAACTGCTTGAAGTCGAACACCTGACCATGCGTTTCGGTGGTCTGGTCGCGATCGATGATTTGTCTTTCATTGCCAACAAGCGTGAAATCACGGCAATCATCGGCCCGAACGGCGCAGGTAAAACCACTGTGTTTAACTGCCTGACCGGGTTTTATGTGCCGACCGAAGGGCGTCTGACCCTTCACGCCGAAGATGGCCCGCGTTTGCTGGAACGGACCGAAGGGTTCCGTATTCCACGCAATAACGGTGTTGCACGTACTTTCCAGAACATCCGCCTGTTTACCGGCATGACCGTTCTGGAAAACCTGATCGTTGCCCAGCACAACGCATTGATGGAGGCATCTGCCTTCTCAATTGCGGGCCTGTTCAACCTTGGCCGTTACGCCAAGGCGGAGAAGGAAGCGATCGAAAAGGCGAAGTTCTGGCTCAACAAGGTTGGTCTGTATGATCAGGCTGACTGGAATGCCGGTAACCTGCCTTATGGTTCCCAGCGTCGTCTGGAAATTGCACGTGCAATGTGTACCAATCCGTCGCTTCTGTGTCTGGATGAACCGGCTGCGGGCCTTAACCCGCGTGAGTCGGCCGAGCTCAACATTCTGCTTCAGAGCATCCGTGACGATCAGGGCGTGGGGTGCCTTCTGATTGAACATGACATGAGTGTCGTCATGCAGATTTCCGACCATGTGATTGTTCTTGATTACGGCCGCAAGATTGCTGATGGCGATCCAGAAGCTGTGAAGAATGATCCGGCTGTTATCCGCGCCTATCTTGGCGAAGAAGAGGATGACGAGTTGCCGCCGGAAGTCGCAGCCGACCTTAATGTTGATCCGAATGCGCACTGAGGGAGTTCGTCGATATGTCCATGCTTAAGATCGAAGGTGTTCATACCTTCTATGGCAATATCGAAGCCCTCAAGGGCATTGATATGGAAGTCAATGAAGGTGAAATCGTAACCCTTATTGGTGCCAATGGTGCCGGTAAGACAACGCTGCTTATGACCTGCTGTGGTTCGCCGCAGGCCAGCAAGGGCCGCATTCTGTTTGAAGGTCAGGATATCAGTCGCATGCCGATGCATGAGATCTGCAACCTTGGCATTCAGCAGTCGCCGGAAGGTCGTCGTATTTTCCCGCGCATGTCGGTTTATGAAAACCTTCAGATGGGGGCAATCACCCAGGACCCGAAGCATTTCAACTCGGATCTTGAAATGGTGTTTGATCTGTTCCCGCGTCTGAAGGAACGCATCAACCAGCGTGCAGGCACCATGTCTGGTGGTGAACAGCAGATGTTGGCGATTGGTCGCGCCCTGATGGGACGTCCGCGTCTTCTTCTGCTTGATGAACCGTCACTTGGTCTGGCGCCGCTTGTGGTGAAGCAGATTTTCGAGACTGTTGCGAAAATTAACCGTGAGAACAAGGTGACTGTATTCCTTGTTGAGCAAAACGCATTCCATGCGCTCAAGCTCGCGCATCGCGGTTATGTGATGGTCAATGGCAATATTACGCTCTCGGGTACGGGTGCGGAACTTCTGGCAAACCCGGAAGTGCGCGCAGCTTACCTCGAAGGCGGCCACTAAGGAGGTCTGATATGGAAACCATTACTGGTACCAGCATCGGAGTTACCATCGGGATGACAATCATTCTGATGGGCTTCTGTTCATTTATGACCGGTCAGGCCATCGCCAACACCTGGCGGCCGTCCTATCAGCTTCTGCCATATGCGCTGCTGCTCGGCTGTGTAGATCGTTTCTTGGTCTATGCATTGTTCGAAGGCGAACTTCTTTCGCTGTCGGGTTACATCTTTGACACTGTGATCCTGTTTGTGATCACGTTGGGCGCTTTCCGCCTGACCCAGGTGAACAAGATGCTGACGCAGTATCCGTGGCTGTATGAGCGGGTAGGGCCGTTTGGCTATCGTGCCCGCGAAGGGGCTGATATTCGTTGATTTTTGTGGTGACGCACTGCGTCACCACAGCGTTGCTAAATAATTGGCAACGCACTGGTTTGTACTATTGCACACCAATTCCGGGGTGTTAAAGTACAAGGGAGCTGAAACCGGTAATCGGCAAATAACATGAGCCGGTTTTGGAGCCGAAAAGATGGTTCCGTCATGGTGATGGGACCAACCTTTGGAACAGGGAGACTTCTCTAATGTCGAAAACCAAGCTCGGCCTTCTTGCCACTGCTTCCGCGCTTGTTCTTTCAATGGGTGCTGCCAAGGCTGACATCGTGATCGCGACCGTAGGTCCGATGACCGGTCCTTACGCTGCGTTCGGCGAACAGATGACCAAGGGCGCAGAGAAAGCAGTTGCTGACCTCAACGCTGCTGGCGGCGTGAATGGCGAAAAAGTCGTTCTCGAAGTTGGCGATGACGCTTGCGACCCGAAACAGGCTGTTGCTGTTGCAAACCAGCTGGTTAGCAAAAACGTAGCCCTGGTTGCTGGTCACTTCTGCTCGGGTTCCTCGATCCCGGCTTCAGAAGTGTACTTCGAAGAAGGCATCGTTCAGATTTCCCCGGCTTCGACCAACCCGCAGCTCACCGAGCGTGACATGGACAACGTGTTCCGTGTTTGCGGCCGTGACGATCAGCAGGGTGAAGTTGCTGGTAAATACCTGGCAGAAAACTATGGCGACAAGAAAATCGCTATCGTTCATGACAAACAGGCATATTCCAAAGGTCTTGCTGACGAGACCAAGAAAAACCTGAATGCTGCTGGCGTTACCGAAGCAATGTACGAAGCAATCACCCCGGCTGAGAAAGATTACTCGGCTCTGGTGACCAAGCTGAAATCAGAAGGCATCGACGTTCTGTATTATGGCGGCTATCACACCGAACTCGGTCTGATCGTTCGTCAGATGCGCGCGCAGGGCATGGACACCCTTGCAATTTCGGGTGACGCACTGAACTCGCTCGAATATTGGTCGATCACTGGCGACGCTGGTAAGGGCACGCTCTTCACCGCTGGCCCGGCTCTTGAAAAAGACCCGCGCAACGCTGAACTCGTAAAATACTTCGAAGGTCAGGGTTACAAGCCGGAAGGTTACACCCTTTACACCTATGGTGCGATCCAGGCCTGGGCACAGGCAGTTGCCAAAGCTGGCACCACTGACTCCGAAGCTGTTATCGAAGCTCTGCACAGCGGCGCTTCCTTCGACACCGTTCTTGGCTCGATCTCGTTCGACGCCAAAGGTGACGTTGCTGCTCCGGGTTACGTATTCTACGAGTGGGAAAACGGTTCCTACGACTACGCGAACTAATCAAATCATCTGATTTGGAAAAGCCCGGCCTTGTGCCGGGCTTTTTTTTGTGTCTGTCTTTATCCTGCGACGGGCAGGGACAAGGTTACTTTGCCTTACGGCCAAGACCGATTTTCTTGGCGAACTGCGAACGCTGTTTTGCGTAGTTCGGCGCAACCATCGGGTAATCCGCCGGCAGGCCCCATTTCGCACGATATTCTTCCGGGGTCAGGTTGTAGGTGGTGCGCAGGTGACGTTTCAGCATTTTCAGCTTCTTACCGTCTTCAAGGCAGATGATGTAATCATCGCCAATGGATTTGCGTACCGGTACAGCCGGTTTGAGCGGCTCCTGTTCCGGTTCTTTCTCAACTTCATGAATTTCATCAAGCGAAGAAAATACAGTGGAAATCAGTTCAGGGATCTGAGCGGCAGCAAGAGCATTGTTGCTGACATATGCGGAAACAATATCAACGGTCATCTGCAAGAGTTCGTCGCGATCAAGCACACTGTTCTCGTTTTCAGCCATAATTGAAGTAACCCTTCATTTGAAAATTTACATTAAACTTAATGCACTATTCATTCGATATAGTCAAACAACAGAAAAACACAAGCCAATTCATCAGAAGTTGTCTTGGTAGAAGTATACTTCTGACTGGCTAACGGATTTTCAGAAATAAATTAGCATAACCAATAGGCGCATTAGCAAAGACAGTTAAGCGTTATGCGCGATACTACTGCTGATACGGTATCATTGTACTATACGGTAAGTCGTTCTTGTTGCTATTTTATGTTGCTTGAGTATTAGTGGTAAAACCAAAGCGTGTACCTGAGGCTTGACCGGTTTGGACATGAAGTGGTGTGGGGATGTTTTGATTGGGAAATGTCTGCGTAAAACTTGCCAAAATGGCATAGCTGCGCGTTGGCAGGGGCACTGCTATATGCTACAAGGCGCTCAATTTTGGTGTTCTACTTTCGAATAAAGGCGCGCTTATGACCGTCAAGTCCCTTGCCATTGCTGCCGATCATGGTGGTGTCGAGCTGAAATCCGCCATTATCAATGTCCTTAAAGAACGCGGCATCGAAGTTCACGATCTTGGAACCAACGGCACTGCGTCCGTTGACTATCCGGATTTTGCTCAAGCTGTAGCGAAGTCGATCATTGATGGTAATGCAGAAGCCGGCATTCTGGTTTGTGGTTCTGGTATCGGCATGAGCATCGCGGCAAACCGTTACCCGCAAATTCGCGCAGCACTCGTCCATGACCGTCTTTCCGCACAGCTGTGCCGTCAGCATAACAATGCAAATGTTCTGTGCCTTGGCGCACGCCTGCTGGGCGATGCGACTGCACTTGATTGCGTTGATGCGTTTCTGGCGACCGAATTCGAAGGCGGTCGTCACGAAGGTCGCGTTGCGAAAATGTCCTGCTCAGTCTGATTTTTACCGCCATCTGGCATTAACCGGAACGGGTTGCATTGCATGGCAATGACCGGCCCGTCACATTGCATCGAAAGAGGCCCCAGCATGTCGTTCAAAGGTTTTTTCACCACCAGCTTGTCCGACGCCGATCCGGCACTGTTCAAATCTGTTACCGATGAACTGGACCGTCAGCAGAACCAGATCGAAATGATCGCTTCGGAAAACATCGTTTCCAAAGCCGTCATCGACGCACAGGGTACTGTTCTGACCAACAAATATGCCGAGGGTTATCCTTCGCGCCGTTACTATGGTGGCTGTGAATTTGTTGACGTTGCCGAACAACTGGCAATTGATCGCGCCAAAGAAATCTTTGGGTGTGAATATGTCAACGTACAGCCGCACTCTGGCGCACAGGCAAACGGTGCGGTAATGCTCGCACTTTGCAAGCCGGGCGACACCATTCTTGGTATGTCGCTTGACGCTGGTGGTCACCTGACCCACGGTGCGCGTCCGGCACTTTCGGGTAAATGGTTCAATGCGATCCAGTATGGCGTTCGTGAAGATGACCTGACCCTTGATTACGATCAGGTTGAAGCGCTTGCTGTTGAACACAAACCGGCCCTGATCATTGCTGGTGGTTCGGCCATCCCGCGTCAGATCGATTTCAAGCGTTTCCGTGAAATTGCAGACAAAGTTGGCGCGCTTCTGATGGTTGATATGGCGCACTTTGCTGGCCTGGTTGCCGGCGGCGTTCATCCGAGCCCGCTTCCGTACGCAGATGTTGTCACCACCACTACGCACAAAACCCTTCGTGGTCCGCGTGGCGGCATGATCCTGTCGAACAACCTTGATATCGGCAAAAAGATCAACTCTGCTGTCTTCCCGGGTCTTCAGGGCGGTCCGCTCATGCATGTTATTGCCGCCAAGGCAGTCGCATTCGGCGAAGCACTTCGTCCGGAATTCAAAGAATATGCACAGCAGGTTGTCGATAACGCAAAGGCACTGGCTGAAGTTCTGGTCAAGCGCGGCTTTGACATCGTCACTGGCGGCACCGACACCCACCTGATGCTGGTTGACCTGCGTCCGAAGGGCCTGAAAGGCAACACTGCCGAGGTCGCTCTGGAACGTGCAGGTATCACGTGTAACAAAAACGGTATTCCGTTTGATACCGAAAAGCCGACCATCACCTCTGGTGTACGCCTTGGTACGCCTGCGGGCACCACGCGTGGTTTTGGTGTTGCTGAATTCCAGCAGATCGGTGAGCTGATCGGTGACGTTCTTGACGCCATGGTCGATAGCCCGGAAGGCAATGCCGAAGTTGAGGCAGCCGTCCGTGCAAAGGTCGAAGACCTCTGCAAACGCTTCCCGATCTATTCCTGATCGCCAAGAGCTGAGTAAAGATAATGCGTTGCCCGTTTTGCGGACATACCGATACCCAGGTTAAGGATTCCCGTCCGACCGAAGAGCATCATGCCATTCGTCGGCGCCGGTTCTGTCCTGCCTGTGGGTCACGCTTCACGACATTTGAACGTGTTCAGTTGCGTGAGTTGATGGTGGTCAAAACGGACGGGCAACGCGAGTTGTTCGACCGCGACAAATTGGCGCGGTCGATCTTTCTTGCCTGCCGCAAAAGACCGATTGAAGATGAACGTGTCGAGAAGGCATTAAATGGTATTCAGCGCCGTCTCGAAAGCAGCGGCGAAAGCGACATTTCCACCGACACCATTGGTGAAATGGTGATGGAGGCGCTCAATGCCCTCGATCAGGTGGCCTATGTGCGCTACGCTTCGGTCTATAAGAATTTCCGCGAAGCACGCGATTTCGAACAATTCGTCGAAAAAATGCATGATGGGGAAGAAGAGGCGGACGCAGAGTAATGACAGCCCCCGCGTTTACGGAAGACGACCGGCATTTCATGCGGGTCGCACTAAGCCTGTCAAAACGCGGTTTGGGAAATGTCTGGCCAAACCCGGCCGTTGGTTGTGTCCTTGTTTCTTCTGATGGTGCCATTGTCGGGCGCGGGCATACAAAGCCTGGCGGTCGACCACATGCCGAACGTGTTGCCCTTGATATGGCGGATGATCTGGCGCTTGGTGCCACTGCCTATGTCACCCTTGAACCATGCAGCCATTTTGGTAAGTCACCACCCTGTGCGGCCGGCCTGATTGAAGCTGGGGTCAAACGAGTTGTCAGTGCTTTGACCGACCCGGATCCACGTGTATCGGGCAGGGGGCATGATATGCTCCGCGATGCCGGTATTACTGTTGATGTTGGTCTATTTGCTGACGAAGCACGCCAGATCAATCAGGGATTCCTGTCCAAGGTCGAGCGCAATCGGCCGCTGGTTACCCTAAAACTCGCCTCCACCATTGATGCGCGGTCCGCGACATCCATCGGTGAAAGCCAATGGATCACGGGGCCTTCTGCGCGCGAAGATGGCCATCGCTTGCGTGCAAATCATGATGCGATCCTTGTTGGGGCAGCAACAGTCATTGCAGATGATCCTACACTGACTTGCCGCCTGCCGGGGCGCGAACATCAGTCACCGGTCCGTGTTGTTTTGGACCGGACCGGGTCCGTTCCGACATCGGCCAAGCTTGTGGGATCTGCCGGGGATGTCCCGACTTGGATTGTGACCAGTGGTCCGCATTTCGCGGAACTATCGGAAAAATTTGAAAAAACTTCTGTAAAAGTGATCTCTGCCAGATGCGCAGCTGATCATTTTGACCTACATGACGTCATGCAAAAGCTTGCCGAAGAAGGCCTGACCCGCATCCTTGTTGAGACAGGTGGTACCCTTGGAGCAGCATTGGTCAAGGACGGTCTGGTGGATCGGATCATTCACTATGTTGCCCCATCGATGATCGGTGGTGATGGCAAGGCGATGATTGCCGAACTTGGACTGAAACGGCTTGCGGATATGCCGTGTTTTGAACGAACCTCTGTTCACACAGTGGGGCAGGATATTGCGGTAACTTACTTTAATAAAACGGATTAGTTTATATGTTTACTGGCATCATTACTGATATCGCAACGGTTCGCGCCATCGAAAAAACCGGGGATACCCGTTTCGAATTTACGACGGCTTTTGAAACCTCCAAGATCGTTCTGGGTGCGTCGATCGCATGTAATGGTGCCTGCATGACCGTGGTTGAAACCGGCAATGACTGGTTTGCGATTGAGGCGTCGGCAGAGAGCCTTTCGCGCACCACACTCGGCGATCTTGCCGTTGGTTCCAAGGTGAACCTTGAGCAGGCAACCCGTGTCGGTGATGAGCTTGGTGGTCATATTGTTTCGGGTCATGTCGATGGCGTTGCCATCCTGACCAAACGTATCCCGGAAGGCGATTCTTTGCGTCTGACATTTGAAGTGCCGGAATCCTTTGCGAAATATATCGCTTCAAAGGGCTCCGTGACGCTTGAAGGTGTGTCTTTGACAGTCAATGAGGTTGACGAAAACACTTTCGGTATCAATCTGATACCTCATACGCAGATACACACCACGTTGGGTTCGAAACAGCCGGGTGACCGGATCAATTTCGAAATCGACATGCTTGCACGCTATGTTGCGCGCATGCTGGGCAAGGATTGATCAAAGATGCCAAACACCTATCTTTCCCCGATTGAAGACGTCATTGAAGAAGCCCGCAATGGCCGGATGTTTATTCTGGTCGATGACGAGGATCGCGAAAACGAAGGTGATCTTGTCATTCCAGGGCAGATGGCAACACCCGATGCTATCAATTTCATGGCAACACATGGTCGCGGTCTGATTTGTCTGACCCTTGAATCGCAGCGCTGTGATGAGCTCGGCCTGACGATGATGAGCGCTCATAACGGTACCCGTCACGAAACAGCGTTTACCGTTTCAATCGAGGCCAAAACTGGTGTGACCACCGGCATTTCAGCACCTGACCGTGCACGTACCATTGCCGTGGCGATTGATCCAAACGCCGGACGCCATGATATCGTAACGCCAGGCCATGTATTCCCGCTGCGAGCCCGTCCGGGCGGTGTTTTGGTCCGTGCAGGCCACACGGAAGCATCGGTTGATATCGCGCGCCTTGCCGGTTTGAACCCGTCAGGCGTTATTTGCGAGATCATGAGCGAAAATGGCGAAATGGCACGTCTGCCGGAATTGGTTGAGTTCGCCAAGAAGCATGATCTTAAAATCGCACAGATTGCTGATCTGATCCGCTATCGCCGCAAACACGAAAAAGTCGTGCAGCGCAAAGCCACCACTAAGATCCAAAGCGTGAATGGTGGCGAGTTTGACATGCATCTTTACGTTAACAACGTCACCTATGCTGAACATATCGCGCTGGTAAAAGGCGACATCAGCGACGATGCGCCTGTTCTGACGCGCGTACATGCGCTCAATGTAATTGAAGACGTCCTTGGTGACACCCAGACCGAACATCATGGGCAATTGGCTGCCGCGATGCGCCAGATCGGCGAAGAAGGCCGTGGTGTGGTTGTTCTAATTCGTGAACCGCGTCCCAATACGCTTTCATCATCGATTGCCAAGCTGATTGAGCTAAATGGTGGTGACGGTGAAGCCCTGCGTCAGGAAATAGCGCAGGCCACGGGCGAGGCGGATTTACGTGACTATGGTGTCGGCGCACAAATCTTGCACGATCTGGGCATTCGCGACATGATTCTGCTTTCAAATACAAAACGACACATTGTAGGACTTGACGGCTTCGGCCTAAATCTGGTTGATCAGCGTCCGCTTGTCGTCTCGGAGGAATAAAACCATGACCAATGCCCCCCACATTCTCATTGTGGATGCGCCATACTACACGCATATCGTAGAAGACCTTGTCAAAGGGGCTTCTGCAACTCTAGAGGCCGGTGGTGCAACGTGGGACCGTATTTCGGTGTCTGGTGCCTTCGAAGTGCCGATTGCTATTCGCTACGCCGTCCAGTCGATGGAAGAACTGGCAACTGGCCCGCGCTATGACGGATATCTCGCACTTGGTTGCGTTATCCGCGGTGAGACGACACACTATGATCACATCTGCGAAGAAGCCAACCGTGCACTGATGCAGCTTTGCCTTGATTACAATCTTGCGATTGGCAACGGTATCCTTACCGTTGAGAACGAGGCACAGGCGCTGGCACGGGCGAAGGCGGACGAAAAGAACAAGGGTGGCGAAGCTGCCGACGCTGTTCTGCGTCAGATCGAAGTTCAAAACCATTTTGGAATCCATCACAAGTAATGACCGATAAACCAAAGGCATCTGCCGCACAGCGGCGCAGCGCAGCGCGTTTTGCCGCTATTCAGGCGCTCTATCAGGCGGAGCTTTCCCAGCTGTCCGCCAGCGATATCGTGCGCGAATATTCCGATTTCCGACTTGATGGCGAAGGCGGTCGTGATCTCGACCTGACCAATGATGACCTGATTGATCCGGATCGTGGTTTCTTTGCCGATCTCGTTCAGGGCGTTGCCGCACGTATGGTTGATATCGACGCGCTGGTCGATGGTGCGCTTGAAAAAGGCTGGACCACCAAACGTCTGGAAACCGTTCTGCGCAGCATCATGCGTGCTGGTACTTACGAGCTGATGGCACGTGAAGACGTCCCGATGCGCGTTGTTATCACTGAATATGTTGATGCTGCCCATTCGTTCTTTGACGAGAACGAACCGAAGCTGGTCAATGCGGTTCTTGATCGCATTGGTAAAACCCTGCGTCCTGGTGAAGCCGGACAGAAATGATATGGCAGCGCGATCTGGCGAATTTGATCTGATCGCGCGCTATTTTGCGCCCATCGCCGGGCGTGACCCAGCCGCATTGTCGCTTAAGGACGATGCGGCTGTTTTTTCTCCGCCATCCGGATGCGAAGTTGTCGTTACAACAGACGCACTGGTGGCAGATGTCCATTTCCGATCTATCGATGAACCAGAACTGATCGCGCAGAAAGTTTTGCGCGTGAACCTGTCTGATCTTGCCGCGATGGGGGCAAAGGCGGGTGGCGTGGTTCTTACCACCGGCTATAACCGTGATCTTCCCGAAGAATGGATTGCCCGCTTTGCCAAAAGCTTTGGCGAAGATTGTGCACATTTTGACGTGCCGCTTTTGGGGGGCGATACGGTTGGAACACCGGGCCCGACATTTTTCAGCCTGACGGCGTTCGGATACGTTCCGGCGGGCAGGGCGCTTCGTCGCGATGCTGCGCGTCCGGGTGATGTTCTGGCTGTAACCGGTACCTTGGGGGATGCGGCATTGGGGCTATCAGTTCTAATGGGAAAACTGCCTGATCTGGATGAGAAGTCTGCTCAGTTCTTGCGGGATCGTTATTGGGTTCCGCAGCCGCGCATGGCTGAAAGCCAGTCCTGTATGGCTGCTGGTGGACGCTTTGCTGCCATGGATCTATCGGATGGATTGGCTGGGGACAGTCGCAAGATTTGCTCTGCATCGAATGTCGGAATGATCATTCATCAAGACGCTATTCCGCTATCTGATGCTGCCAAGGCGGTGCTGGAAGAACATCCGGATTGTTGGGCCCAGATCCTTGGTGGTGGTGATGACTACGAATTACTGATCACGGGAAGTTCTAGGGATATCAGTTCGTTGGGCGATACAGTTGCTGTGATTGGTTCAGTTACCGATCAAGCCGGGCAGGTGATTCTTCAAACCCCGAATGGCAAAATGGCCGAACTCGCGCCAGACGGGTTCGACCATTTCAAGTAATTCACTGATCGGTTGATCAGCGTGTGATCGACTGGCTTACTTGCCTTCGCTGAAGCGGCCAAGGTTGCCAAACAGCTGCTGCAAGATCGTCATTTCACGACCGGCTGTTGGCGTGACGCGATCAGTCGGGATGACCGGTTTGCCATCTTCCAGATCGTATTCGCTCAAGATCTCGACGCGGTTCGCGGCATCAAAGCTGATCAGGACAACTTTCTGCTGCACAGTTTCCGGTTCAAAGAATGCGACCGTTTCGGTCACACGCGAAATATACAGCCAGACATTTTCATCGAACGCTGCAACGGTCGACGGGGAGCCCAAAATATCGGTGACATCACCCTTGGTCAATTCTCCCACAGAGATCTTTTCAAGCATTTCCGGTTCCGGCGCATTGCCGCGTGTGGCAATTCTTGGGCTGCAGGCCGAGACATAGGCAACAGCCAGTCCTGCCAGCATGATCAGGGGAATGCGGGTAATTTTGTTATGCATGAAGCTCACCTGAGCGACCCTCTTGTTGAAGCCAAACCGGAATTGCCTTGAGTTTCTGCGCTAGGCGCATGATATTGCCGGGCAATGACTGGGGCAGGAATGCCCCAAAAAGATTTACGGCATTCTGCGTGCCATGACAGGAATGTCAACGAAGGAGTGTTACTGTTGTTTGGATGGCTGAAGAAAAAAGACCGCAAGCAAACCGCTGCGTTCGAGCTTTACACCGCAATGGTAACCCAGGCGCGCCGACCTGACTTCTACGCAAAGCTGGGCGTTCCCGACACGATGGAGGGCCGCTTTGATCTTATTCTGGTTCATGCCTTTGTGCTTTTCCGGCGGCTTAAGGCTGATGATGGCGACAAAGATCTTGCGCAACATATCTTTGATGTGATGTTTGCCGATCTTGATCAGAATATGCGTGAAATGGGGATCGGCGACGTCGGTATCCTGAAACGCATCCGGAAAATGTCAAAATCCTATCACGGGCGCATTGTTGCCTATGAAGAAGGGGTTCAGTCTGGCGCAGCCGAGCTTGCCGCCGCATTGGACCGTAACCTTTATGCTGACTGCGATGTCAGCGATGAACAACTGATGGCGATGGTCGGGTATGTGCATGATGCACTGGCCGCGCTGGAAAAACAGACTATTTTGCAAATGCAGAACGGTGCTGTGCATTTTCCCGATGCACCAAAAGTTGCCGTTGACGCCACGCACTAGAAAGAACGAATGAATGTCTAAGAAATTTACGCCCGAGTTTTCCCGCATCGTCAAAACGGACGAGCAGGTCAATCCCAAGGAAAAACTCGTCATCGAAGCCAACGACAAAGAACGCGCAGCTCTTGCCAAGCGTTTCGAACTGGTTTCCATCGATAACCTGACCGCTGAGCTGACGATCAAGACGGCATCAAATGGCGAAGTGACCCTGCGTGGCACGATGCATGCCGATATCGTTCAGAGCTGTGTCGCAACCCTTGAACCGGTTCCGGAAACCGTTGAGGACGCGATCGAAGTTCTGTTCTCGCCGCATGTATCCGAAGACGATCTTCCGTCCAACCCGGATGATCTTGAAGACCTGTCTGAAGAAGAACTGATGGCGTTGCTTGACCAGCCGGAACCGCTTGTCGATGGCATGATTGATGTTGGTGAAGTTGTGGCCCAGTTCCTGGCAGTCGCGATGAACCCGTATCCGCGCAATGACGACGCAGAAATGCCGGACTCCGTCAAATCCGAGGAAGAAGCGCAGGAAGAACGTCCGAACCCGTTTGCGCAGCTTGCCGGTCTTAAAGAGCAGCTTGAAAAGAAAAAATAATCGCTATTTGGGCGCGAATGCCTGACGATTAGGGACTTTGAACATGCCGGTATTTACCGGCATTTCACTTTTGGACATCATGATGTCGATGTTTGTCGGGGGACGGCTTGGCCAAGCAGGCTCGGCTTTACCTTGTATCTGGTCGAGAATTCCGGTAATTACGGGCGTTCCGGCAAACAGACGACGGTCTAAAGCCTTAGGGCTTGCCTGCCGGTTATCCGGTTCAGAAAATTTTAGAACAACCATAAGAGAATACGTTGCCTGAACAGGTTTGCATATCACTTGACGCGATGGGAGGAGACCACGCGCCAGAGATGGTCGTAGCGGGTGCTGAAATCGCACTGAAACGATTGCCCCATCTCAAGTTTCTGATGTTTGGCGATGAAGCACGGCTTAAGCCGATGCTGGCCAAGTATCCTGCATTGGAAGCTGTTAGCGAGGTTCGCCACGCATCCCAGGAAGTTTCGATGGAAGACAAGCCTTCCGTCGCCCTGCGTCAGCGTCGTGATTCCAGCATGCGCCTTGCGATTAACGCCGTTAAAGAAGGCGATGCGCAAGGTGTTGTTTCCGCCGGTAATACCGGCGCTCTGATGGCAATGGCCAAATTTGTGCTCAAAACCGTTCGCGGCATCGACCGGCCGGCCATCGCGACCTATATGCCGACCCAGCGCGGCGAAACCGTGATGCTTGACCTTGGTGCGAACATCGAATGCGATGAGAACAACCTTGTTCAGTTCGCGCTGATGGGCGAAGTTTTTGCGCGCATTCTGTTTGGCCTTGAAAAGCCTTCTGTCGGTCTGCTCAATGTCGGCATCGAAGAACTCAAGGGCAATAAATCGGTCAAGAAAGCCGCGGCAATTCTGCGCGATATCGATCTTCCGATCCGTTTTGAGGGCTTTGTCGAAGGTGATGACCTTGCCAAGGGGACCGTTGACGTCATCGTGACAGACGGTTTTACCGGTAACGTCTCCCTTAAAACGGCTGAGGGGACTGCGCGTCTTCTTGTTCATTTCCTGCGTGAAACGTTCAAAAGTTCATTCTTTGCCAAAGTGGGCTATCTGCTTGCGCGCCGTTCCTTGCAGCGCTTCCGCGATCGTATGGATCCGCGGCGCTATAATGGTGCAATGTTGCTTGGCCTCAATGGTATTGCGGTTAAAAGCCACGGCGGTACGGATGCACTTGGTTTCTCCAATGCGATCGGCGTTTGCCATGACCTGGTCGTGAACAAGCTTAATGACAGCATCAAGAACGAGCTTGCTGCATTCGAACAGGCCATGAGCGGCCTTGAGGATGGCGAGCCGGAAGTTGCTGTGCCTGTTGGTCAAGCCGACTGATAAACTCATTAAAACAATAGAAAACTGGCGGTCCCCAAATCATGACAGTTCGTTCTCGCATTATTGGTTGCGGCTCATATCTTCCTGCAAATGTTGTAACCAATGATGATCTGGCAAAGCGCGTGGATACGTCAGATGAGTGGATCGTAGCGCGTACCGGCATCCGTCAGCGCCACATTGCCGCCGAAGGTCAGACCACAAGTGATCTTGCCTTCGAAGCAGCCAAAAAGGCGATGGAACATGCCGGTGTCACGTCAGAAGATATCGACCTGATCATTGTTGCGACCGCAACGCCAGACAACACATTCCCGGCAACAGCGACCAAGGTCCAGAACCGTTTGGGTGTTAAGGGCTTTGCCTTTGACGTTCAGGCAGTTTGTTCGGGATTTGTTTATGGTCTGACGACCGCCGATATGTATATCCGCAACGGGCAGGCGAAGACCGCACTTGTGATCGGTGCTGAGACATTCTCGCGCATTCTGGATTGGGAAGACCGTCGTACCTGTGTTCTGTTTGGCGATGGTGCAGGGGCGGTTGTCCTTCAGGCTGTCGAAGGCAAGGGTACTGTTGAAGATCAGGGCATTCTTGCAAGCCGTCTGCATTCTGATGGCAGCAAGTATGAGCTTCTTTATGTTGATGGTGGTCCGTCTGCGACCCAGACCGTTGGCCATCTGCGCATGGAAGGCCAGGAAGTCTTCCGCCATGCTGTGACCAACCTTGCAAGCGTGATTCGCGAAGTTCTTGCTGATACCGGTCTTGAAGCAGGTGATATTGATTGGCTGGTGCCGCATCAGGCCAACCGTCGCATTCTCGATAGCACGGCGAAGAAGTTCGGCATTTCGCCTGACAAGGTCGTTGTGACCGTGGATCGCCATGCCAATACTTCGGCAGCGTCAATCCCGCTGGCCTTGGCGGAGGCCGTTCACGATGGTCGCGTTCAGCGCGGTGATATCGTGATTTTGGAAGCCATGGGCGGCGGATTTACCTGGGGCGCATCGCTCGTTCGTTGGTAAGGCGGCGGATTGCCTGAGCTCTGCCGCGCAGAAAAACACAGCAATTCCGTAAAAATCACAACATTCCGCCTTAAAGCAGTGTATCCTGTTGATATTGACTGATTTCGCCACCAGATATAGCCTTGTGTATAAAGTCCCGAAATAAGGAGGCGGCCTGTTATGTCGGAAACAACGATTACCCGTGCGGATCTCGCTGAAGCCGTTTACCAGGAAGTAGGTCTGTCGCGGAATGAGTTCGCCCAGCTACTCGAAACTGTGCTTGATGAAATTTCGTCTGCCCTGATCAAAGACGAAGTCGTGAAGATCTCCTCATTCGGGAGCTTCTCTGTACGTCAGAAAGGGCAGCGTATCGGACGTAACCCGAAAACGGGTGAAGAAGTACCAATTCTTCCGCGTAAGGTGCTTGTGTTCCGACCGTCACAGGTTCTGAAAGCCCGCATTAACGCTTAAGATAAAAGAACTCATGAAAACGAACTTGGGGGCTGTGGCGGGGACTTCCCGCCGGACAGCAAAGTCTGACTCTGCTTTTCGAACAATTAGCGAGGCTGCTAAAGAACTCGGTCTTCAGCAGCACGTATTGCGGTTCTGGGAATCCAAGTTTCCACAGATCCAGCCGATGAAACGTGCGGGCGGCCGTCGTTATTACCGCCCGGAAGACATCGAATTTCTCGGCAATATTCGCACATTGCTGCACGATCAGGGTTTCACGATCAAAGGGGTGCAGAAGCTTCTTGATCAGAATAAGGGCAAGCTGCCCTCTGAAATCTCTGTGACTGCGCAAGAAGCAGAGCAGGGCGTATCAGAACCCGTTTCAATCACCAGTTCTGGTGTTACCCAGATCGGTGCAGACGTTGATAAATCAGCGCTTCGCAGCGTTTTGGGTGAATTGGAAGAACTGCAAGGCATCCTTAGGTCGAGCCTGCAGGACATCAAAAAAAATCCGTAAAAATCATTTGCGTCTTTGGCGTGGCGCCGCTATTTATCGAGCCGCGCCAACCGGCGCATCTATACGGTCGGAGCGTGGCGCAGCCTGGTAGCGCACCTGCATGGGGTGCAGGGGGTCGGAGGTTCGAATCCTCTCGCTCCGACCAATATCTTCCCCTTCAAAATCAAATGACGATGTCCAACCTGACCGGCATTACGGCATCAGGCGACCAAGTGTTTCCACATCCCCGTTTTCATCAAGTTTGATCAAAATGATCTCGCCGGATCGCGGATAAATCCCGGTCAGAGCCGTGATGTTGACTTGATGGGTTACCAGCATCGCATTGGTGTTATCGGGCAGGTTGGCAAGCCGTTCGATGGTCTGGCCGGTTTGTTCGGGCTCGGTGCTTCGATCACCAAAGAAAGAGTTCAGCGCCGGTTCCTCTTCGACATTACCAAGACCAAGCAGGGTCGCTGTATCAACGCACCGGCACCATTGGCTGGTCAGGACCAGATCGATCTCGACACCCATATCGCGAATACGATCACCGGTCCGGCGCGCCTGATCACGTCCTGTTTCATCAAGATTGCGTTGGGTGGTGCAATCACCCAGGCGGAAGTTGGCCGGATCACCGGTGCCGGGTGCAATCGCGTGGCGCATCAATGCGTGCACTCCCGGCTGTTTCCATAACTGCCATGGGTCGTTATCAGAAGCCGATGCGGATAGCGGTGATAAGGCGAGCAAGACGATCGCCGCCAGAGTAGTAATGGACTTTTGAGCAAACATGACATGACCGGGTTTTGAAGAAAGGCACCTATTCCTGATACCCGCCATCTATCTGATCGGATCAGATTGGTCGTTTCAGCGTCATGTTTTGGAGTAATTGCTATACTGCGATTTACTTCTCAGAGATCGATGTTGCGACCCGGCGGCCTTCATCCGTGAGCTTGCAAATCAGCCAGTCGGGTTTGACCGGGTTGTCAAACCAAGGGGCGGCCCAGCCGTGATCGATGCAACTACGCACGGTTTTTTCGCTGATTTGTTTGCCATTGCCGTCAAAAAGCGGCAACTTACCGCCAGGCTGGCTTAAACCACGGCGCAGCCATTCAAGTTGAACGTCAGTTGGCTTCGAATGTTTTTTCCCCGCCATCGGTACTCCCCGCACCGTTATGATATGATTGGTCTCATAAACATCTGATGGCATCCAGTGTGACGGATTATCAACCATGGAGCAATCGCTATGACGCCAGATCAGTTTCAGGCAAGTGAAATGTCATTTTTGTATGTCACTGTTCCCGATATGGAAATTGCCCGTGTCATTGCTGGTGGCGCCATCCGTGAAAAGCTTGCCGCCTGTGCCAATGTATTGCCGCAAATGACGGCGATCTATGAATGGGACGGGGATGTTGAGGAAGAAACCGAAGTTGTCGTGATCCTCAAAACATCCCGTGCGTCGGCACCAACCCTTGCGCAGTGGGTTGAAGAACATCATCCCTATGAGGTGCCTTGTATTCTGGAGCTGCCATTGGGGCGTGGAAATCATGACTATGTGTCATGGCTGCAACAACAACTGGGATCACGATCACGGCTGATCTGATTGCATCTTGCGGCGCTGGCCCATAGGATGACGCAAATTTAATCCTTTGGGTGATGTGTTTTAATGAACCAGCTGACTAAAATGGCTCTTGAGATGGGGCCATTGATCCTGTTTTTTGCGGTTAATGCGACGACCAATCTGATGACGGCAACGGCTGTGTTTGTCGTGGCGACCATTGTTGCGTTGGCAACATCTTATGCCATCGCGCGAACCATTCCGGTTATGCCCCTGATTGGTGGTGCGTTCGTGATCGTGTTTGGCGGATTGACACTTTATCTCGATGACGAACTGTTCATCAAAATCAAACCAACCATTGTGAACATGCTGTTTGCCGGCATCCTGTTTGGTGGTCTTGCGGCAGGAAAGCTGTTTCTCAAACTGGTTTTGGAAAGTGCGTTCAAGGCAACTGATGAAGGCTGGCGTATCCTGACGTGGCGTTGGGCATTCTTCTTTGTCTTCTTGGCCATCGTCAATGAGATCATGTGGCGCAATTTCTCGACCGATACCTGGGTAGCCTTCAAGGTCTGGGGGATTATGCCAATCACGATGGTATTTGGTATGGCACAAGTGCCGGTATTGATGAAACATCAGTTACCAGAAGAAGAGGGTGGCTCAGCTGCCTCCTGATCGACGATCAGATCACAACAAAAAAAAGGGCAGGATGATTTCCTGCCCTTTGTCATTTTAGTGCACTGCCTGCGCTTCTTAGTTAATGGGCAATGCGACGCTGACCGCGGCCTGTGCGGCAATGCCTTCCTCGCGACCGGTAAAGCCAAGGCGTTCGGTCGTAGTTGCTTTGACATTCACACGATCAACGTCGATTTCGAGGATCTCGGCAACCTTTTCACGCATCGCCTGCGTATGTGGACCAATTTTCGGCCGCTCACAGATTAGCGTGACATCGGCATTTACAATGCGGCCACCACGTTTGCGGACCAGATCTGCAGCATGTTTCAAAAAGATATCGGATGCCGCACCTTTCCATTGCATGTCGCTTGGCGGGAAGTGCTGGCCGATATCGCCGGCACCAATTGCGCCAAGGATAGCATCGGTAAGTGTATGCAACCCGACATCGGCATCCGAATGTCCCTCGAGGCGGGCGGTATGTGGGACCTTGACCCCGCACAGGATGCAATGATCACCAGGGGCAAAACGGTGAACGTCAAAGCCGGTACCAGCGCGATATTCTTCCTGCGACATGCGCGAGACTTCCTTCTGTGTGGTGTTAACCCAGTCTTGCGCACGATCCATGTCGTCGCGACGGGTAATTTTATCATTGTTGGTCGTACCTTCAACGCAGACCACATCAAGGCCAAGCGTTTCAAGCAATGCTGCGTCGTCGGTAAATTCCTGACCTTCAAACTTCTCATGCGCATCAAGAATGGTCGCAAAATGGAAGCCCTGTGGCGTTTGGGCGCGGTGCAGACTTTCTCGTGGGATGGTGCGCGTGATGACGCCGCTGTCATCCGCTTGTTTAATGGTGTCGGCAACGGCCAAAGTCGGGATTGCACCACTATGGGTGTCAAGGGCGGCAATCACGCGCGCGATCACGTCATCAGAAATTCCCGGGCGCGCGGCATCATGGATCAAAACAACATCAGGGTTTTGGCCCGCCAATGCGCGCAGGCCATTTAACACAGACTGCTGACGTGTCTCGCCACCAGCCGTTGGTGCGGGCAGGGTGCAGATACCGTCAAGTGTGTTAGTTGCGGCGTCATACAGGTCTTGATGGGCCGGATTATAGACCACCTGAATAAGATCGGGTGCTGTATGTCTGGCAAAGTTCTCGATGCAATGCGCCACAAGGCTTTTGCCACCAAGCATGTGATATTGTTTTGGTATTGGGTCGCCAAATCTGCTACCGCTGCCAGCAGCAACGATGACAACCCCGATTTTTTTGGTCATAAACATGATGCCATGGCTTGTCTGAATTGCGCCGCAGGCTATCTTTCTGCGAAGGCTTTGCCAAGTCGGCATTTGGATTATCGGGAACTTGATCGTTTCCGCGACAAAAACGGACCATCGAATGCTTGCTGCATATATTCATATCCTGGCTTTGTTGCCGTTGACCGGGCAAATCATGCGCGCTGAACCAAAGCGCGATGTCTGGCTATATGGATCTATTGTGCTTGCAGCCCTTGGCACCATGGTGTTGCTTGGTCTGACCGGTGAAGAAGTTCAGTCGCGCGGGTTTGCAGCCGCCCTTCATTGGTCGGAGCTGACCGTGATCATGATCTTTGGCGGTCTTGTGATATGCAAAGGCCCGCATCAGGTGTGGCGTCTTGCCGGTTATATTGGCGGGTATCTGCTGCTATTTGCACTGCTGGCTGCTGTATTTCGTTTGTTTGGTAATGCATCGCCTGAAACGGTTTCCGGACCTGCACTTTATTCCGGCTGGCTTTGGGCGCATATCGGATCATCACTGATTACTTATGCGCTTGTTACCTTGGCGGCGATCGCAGCGATGGCTTATGTCGTACAGGAGCATGCACTTAAACACCGCAAACCAACGCGTTGGAGCCGCCGTCTTCCGCCATTGCGTGACAGCGAATTCATGCTGGTTGGATTTTTGAAATGGTCAGCGTGGGTATTGGTGATAGGCATCGTGTCCGGATTTGCCCTGCGTTACGTCGAAGGCAGCAGTCTGTGGGCAATTGACCACAAAATGCTATTAACGTTGCTTGGATTTGCGACGATCTGCACCCTGATCTTTATTCATGAAAAATCTACCTTACGCGGGCGCATGGCAGTGCGGTTTGTTCTTGGCGCCTGGTTGCTTTTGACCCTCGCATTTCCGGGCGTTCGTCTTGTGACCAGCTATATTGTTGGCTAGGTCGTTATTGATCTGCCGGATAATTACGCAACTTTTGGCCTAAACTACGAATTGTCTGCGTAATTACTGATCACTGTGCATTGCACCATAGTCGCATACCCGCTATTCACAGCCAAAATCCTCGGTGATTTCAGTATATTCCGGGGATTTGTGCCCCTTCGTTGCCATGATATTTTCCCTGACCCGCTTAGAGTTGTTGCAACGGGCAGCCAGTTTTATTAATCTGCCCAAGTTTTAGGCAACTGGAAATCCTTCATGTCATTGCAGATTGGTTCTGTGCATGTGCCAGAGAATGTCATTCTGGCACCTATGTCAGGTGTGACTGACCTTCCATTTCGGCAGCAAGTCCGCCATTTTGGCGGCCATCTTGTTGTGTCTGAAATGATTGCGTCAGACGCCATGACGCGCATCCAGCGCCATGAGAAGGAAGTCCGCAAGATGCATGGCGACTGCTCGGCCGAAAGCCCGCTTTCAGTCCAGCTTGCCGGTACGGAGCCCGAAGAAATGGCCGAAGCTGCGCGCATGAATGAAGCGCGCGGTGCCATGATCATTGACATAAATATGGGCTGCCCGGCCAAGAAAGTGACCAAAGGTTATGCTGGCTCCGCACTGATGCGCGATGAAAAGCTTGCCGCAGACATTATTGAAGCGACGGTCAAGGCGGTTTCCGTTCCCGTAACGCTCAAGATGCGATTGGGTTGGGATGACGACAACCGGAATGCGCCGAACCTTGCTCACATTGCCGAAGACCTTGGCATTGCAATGCTGACCATTCACGGGCGCACACGCTGCCAGTTCTATAAGGGGGAAGCGGACTGGGATGCGATTGCCCTGGTAAAAGAAGCGGTCTCTATCCCGGTTATCGGTAATGGTGACGTGAATAGCGAAGAAGACGCTGCTGAATTGTTGCGTCGTTCTGGTGCAGATGGCGTGATGGTGGGCCGCGGTGCGCAGGGGCGCCCATGGTTCCTTAGTCAGGTGTCGCATTATCTGAAAACGGGGGAAAAGCTTGCTGCACCGTCATTGGCAGTACAGCTCGAAACCATCCTGCGTCACTATGATGCAATGATTGATCATCATGGTCGACAGGGTGTGCGCATCGCACGCAAACATCTGGCGTGGTATTGCAATTCGTTGCGCAACGCGACGGAATTTCGTCGCATTGTCAATGTGCTGGATAATCCGGTGGAAGTAAAAGATCAGGTGCGTGCTTTTTACGAACCGCTGATCGAAAATCAGATCAAATACGATCAGGCCGCAGCCTGATCACTTAATAACAATAATTTGGCGATAAGAACTGACGTCGTCGGGGAAGAATTGAATGAGACTGGGATTTGGAAAAGGCAACGGGGTTGATCCGACCGGCGTTCTTAACGCGATCGCAAGTGCGGTCGTCGTTGCGAACCGTGACGGCAAGATCAAGTTCGTTAATCAGGCAACCGAACAGCTGTTTAATACCAGCTCAAGCGTTTTGTGCCGAAGCGACCTGACAGACTTTATTCCGGCAGACAGCCCAGTCTTTTCGTTGATAAAGCAGGCGATTGATGAAGCAACATTGGTTGCAGACCATAACCTGCTGATCGAAAGCCCAAAGATTGGCAAGCATACAGTTAACCTGACTGTGGGTTCCATGCCCGATGACAGCGATTGCGCTGTTCTGACGTTTGAACCGCGCTCGATCGCCCAAAAAATTGATAACCAGCTGCTTAGCCGTAACTCGGCGCGCTCGGTCAGTGCGATGGCGGCCATCCTGGCCCATGAGATCAAGAACCCGCTTTCGGGCATTCGTGGGGCTGCACAGCTGCTTGAACAAACCAGTAATGAAGATGACCGTGTTCTGACCCGTCTGATTTGTGATGAAGCTGACCGTATTGTCGAGCTTGTTGACCGGATGGAAATCTTCTCGGACAAACCGCTGGAACGCGGTGCGGTCAATATTCACACTGTGCTGGAACATGTCCGCCGCCTGGCTGAAAACGGATTTGGCAAAAATCTGGTGTTCGAAGAAGTTTACGATCCGTCTTTGCCGCCGGTATTTGGTAATCGTGATCAGCTTATACAGGTATTTTTAAATCTGGTTAAAAACGCGGGCGAGGCGGTTGATCCGCAGGATGGCACGATCACCATCTCAACCCGTTATCAGCACGGTATTCGATTGGCTGTTGCGGGTGGTGATGCGCGCGTTCATTTGCCATTGGTCGTGTCAGTACGTGACAATGGACCGGGCATTCCACCAGACATGCGCGAAAGCCTGTTTGATCCGTTTGTGACGACCAAGCCGACCGGGTCGGGCCTTGGCCTTGCACTGGTTGCAAAGATCATCAATGACCATGGTGGTGTGATTGAAGTAAAGGATGTGCCGGGGGGCGGCGCAGAATTTCAAATCATGCTGCCGATCTATAATCGTGCGCTGGCCGAGGAGGTCAGTGAACCTATAATAATCAATAACAGGGAACAAACCGCATGAGCACGAGCCCTGCAAGAATTCTCGTCGCCGATGATGACCGCGCGATCCGCACCGTTTTGACGCAGGCCTTGTCGCGTCAGGGGCACGAAGTGCGCAGCACCGGTCATGGTCGCACCCTTTGGGATTGGATCGCCGATGGGGATGGTGATCTGGTCATTACCGATGTCATGATGCCTGACGAGAACGGTCTTGATATGGTGCCGCGTATTCGCAAGCTGCGCCCGGACCTTCGCGTGATTGTCATGAGTGCGCAGAACACGCTTATGACAGCGGTCAAGGCTGCCCAGCGTGGTGCGTTTGAGTATCTGCCAAAGCCGTTTGATCTCAATGAGCTGATGGGCATTGTTGATCGTGCGCTTGAAACGCCGCAGGAAAGTCAGGCAGGAAAATCCGGCGATGACGAGGGCGATGATCGCCTGCCACTGATTGGCCGTTCGGCGGCCATGCAGGAAATTTACCGCGCCCTTGCACGCCTGATGAATACCGACCTGACCGTCATGGTGACCGGTGAAAGTGGTACGGGTAAGGAACTGGTTGCGCGCGCACTTCACGAATATGGTGGACGCCGTCATGGCCCGTTCGTTGCGATCAATATGGCGGCTATCCCGCGCGAGCTGATCGAAAGCGAACTGTTCGGCCACGAGAAGGGTGCCTTTACAGGTGCAAACGAACGCAAGGTCGGCCGTTTCGAACAGGCCGAAGGCGGAACTCTGTTCCTTGATGAAATCGGCGACATGCCGCTTGAAGCACAGACCCGTTTACTGCGCGTTTTGCAGGAAGGTGAATATACCCGTGTGGGCGGCAGAACCCCAATCCGCGTGAATGTCCGCATCGTTGCTGCAACCCACCGTGATCTGCGCAAGCTGATCCGCGAAGGCACGTTCCGCGAAGATCTGTTCTATCGCCTTAATGTCGTGCCTATCCGTTTGCCTTCGCTGCGTGAGCGTCTTGAAGATATTCCGGAGTTGGTCAATCACTTCTTGATGCAGGCGAGTGAAGAGGGCCTGCCGCGCAAGACCCTCTCGAACGAAGCAATGGCGCGCCTTAAGGCGCATCGTTGGCCTGGTAACATCCGTGAACTCGAAAACATGGTGCGTCGTCTGACGGCACTTTATTCGCATGATGTCATCGGCGTTGATGTCATCGAGACCGAGTTTTCCGAAAACAATGTCAGCGAAGCCGCACCAAGTGCCGAGCCGCAATCCTTGTCGGAATCGATTGAACGTCACGTACGCGAATATTTCGATGCCCATGATGATGATCTGCCAGCCAATGGCCTTTACGACCGTATTCTGCGCGAAATGGAACGTCCACTTTTGAATGTGACGCTTGAAGCAACGCGTGGCAATCAGGTTAAAGCGGCCGAGGTTTTGGGTCTAAACCGAAATACGTTGCGCAAGAAGATCCGTGATCTTGGACTGGAAGTCGTCAGGGGCACGAAATGAATAATACCGACCGTTCGATCTCCAACCGTTTCTTGCGGTCGGGCTTTGTACGGTTTCTGGGGCGGCTGGGCCAGTCACGGCGCTTTGCGTTTGGATTGGTTGCCGCGGCCCTTGTATCGGTAACTGCGACCTATCTTGCGATGACCGGGACGGCGCCGTTTCGTCCCGATCCACGGTTAATCCTGCTGCTGTTAAACATCGATCTTGTACTCGTGTTGCTTCTCGCAACGCTGGTTGCGCGCAAACTTGTTCAGATTTGGGTAGAACGCCGTCGCGGTGTTGCCGGGGCAAAACTTCATACCCGTATGGTTTTGATGTTTTCGCTGGTGGCTGTGACCCCAGCGATTGTCGTTGCCGTATTTTCTGCACTCTTCCTGCATTTCGGTATTCAGGGCTGGTTCAGCGACCGCATCCGCACGGCTGTTGAAGAAAGTATGGTGATTGCTGATGCGTATCTTAAGGAACATCAGGAACTGATCCGTGCAGATGTTTTGGCCACCACCAGCGATCTACAGCGCTTTGGGGTTAACTTCTCTACAAGTTCAGAACGTATTTCCGACCTTCTGACCGATCAGGCTCTGGCGCGTGGATTGCCGGAAGTCATGATGATTGATGGCACCGGGCAAATCCTTGCGCAATCAGAATACAGCTTTTCTTATGCAACCGATCAGGCATCCATTCCGGCGGAGGTCTATGACGAAGCGCGTGAAAAAGACGTCGTTCTGATGATCGGATCGAGCGACAACCGCATTCGTGCACTGGCGAAAATTCCAAGCTTCATTGATGCATTCCTTCTGGTGGGGCGCTTTGTTGATCCAAACGTTCTGGATCGCATCGATAAGGCACGCCGTGCCGTTGATGCTTATGAAAGCCTTGAGGGGGAACGTTCAGGCATCGTCATCACGTTTGTGATGATCTTCGTTCTGATCTCGGTCGTGTTGCTTCTAGCGGCTGTCACGCTTGGTCTTATGGTCGCAACCCGTTTGGTGCAGCCTGTATCACAGCTGATCACAGGTGCCGAACGTGTTCGTGATGGCGATCTGTCATTCCGAGTACCACTTGACGGGCAGGGGGATGAGCTTGAAGCCCTAAGCCGTGCCTTCAACCGCATGACAGCGCAGCTTGAAACCCAACGTAACGAGCTGATCGCAGCCAACCGTCTAAATGATGAACGCCGCCGTTTCACCGAAGCCATTTTGGGTGGTGTGACCGCAGGCGTGATTGGCCTTGATCCGGAACGCAAGATTGATCTTCCAAACCGAAGTGCGTCTGATCTTTTGGCAATTGATCTTGATGGCTATCTTGGCATGGAACTTACGGAAGTTATTCCAGAGTTTCTGCCTTTGTTTGACGATTTCGGCCGGGATGGCGATCGCAGCAAACCGCGCCAAATTGAAATTCGCCGGGACGGCGTCAATCTAACACTTCTGGCACGTGTGACAGCGGAATGGGCCGATGATGGCACTGTTTTTGGCTATGTCGTAACATTTGACGACGTGACAGAGCTTCAAACCGCACAACGTATGGCGGCCTGGGCCGATGTCGCGCGTCGCATTGCGCATGAGATCAAAAACCCGCTGACCCCGATCCAGCTTTCGGCAGAGAGGCTGAAGCGCAAATATCTCAAGCAAATCAATGATGATCAGGACGTTTTCAAAACCTGCACGGATACGATCATTCGTCAGGTTTCCGATATCGGCCGCATGGTTGATGAGTTTTCAAGCTTTGCGCGAATGCCGTCGCCCAAAATGCGCCGTGAAAACATCAGTGATCTGGTGAAAAGCGCAGTCTTCCTACAAAAGCAGGCCCATGTCGACATCACCTACGATTTCGATCGTAAGGGGATCGAGGATCTGCAAATTTCATGCGATGCCCATCAAGTTAACCAATGCTTGATCAACACCCTTAAGAATGCTGCTGAGGCTATTGAAGGGCGCGAAAAACCCGAAGTTGGTGAACTACCGCCGGGCAAGATCGAGATTTCGATCACGGTGTCACCGAACAATCAACATGTGTTCGTGGCGGTATCTGATAATGGTAAGGGACTTCCGGCAGAGCATCGTGAACGCCTGACAGAGCCATATGTCACAACCCGTTCCAAGGGAACCGGGCTTGGCTTGGCGATCGTCAAGAAAATCATGGAAGACCATGGTGGAGAGCTTATACTCTCTGACGGCGTTGAAAGCGGGGCTACGATTACGCTATCTTTCCCGCAGGCCATTGAGGCCGATATTGATGGTGTGGCTCTGAACGCGCAGTCCTCAGGCAATTGATAAAATTGCCAAAATCGTAACAAAAACAAAGATTGATTTGGTCACGACATGGCGCACGACATTCTTATTGTCGATGATGAACAAGACATCCGGGCACTGATATCGGGGATTCTCGAGGACGAGGGGTACACCACCCGTCAGGCTGGGTCGAGCCAAGGCGCGCTGGCCGAGGTTGCTGCGCGCCGCCCAAGCCTTGTGGTGCTCGACATCTGGATGGATGAAAGCGATCATGATGGGATCGAGACGCTTAAGCTGATCAAGCGCGAACATAGCGAAGTTCCTGTCGTGATGATTTCTGGTCACGGTAACATCGAAACCGCGCTTGAGGCATCGCGTATTGGTGCTTACGACTTCATCGAAAAACCGTTTAACACCGACCGCCTTTTGATGGTGGTAGAGCGTGCAATTGATGATGCGCGCCTGCGCCGGGAAAACCGTGAGCTGACCCTTAAAGCCGGTGGGGATACCGAACTTGTGGGAAAGTCCTCGGTGATCAACAACCTGCGGCAATCCGCTGAACGGGTTGCGCGGACCGGAAGCCGCGTGTTGATCCATGGCCCTGCAGGCTCTGGCAAAGAAGTTGTTGCCCGCCTGATCCATCAAAAGTCGGCCCGCGCTGAAGCACCTTTTGTTGTGCTTAATTGTGCAAATATTTCACCGGAAACAATGGAAGAAAGCTTGTTTGGCGCTGTTGCCAATGCAGACCGCGAAGCGCGCACCGGCGTTCTCGAACTTGCTCATGGCGGTACACTTCTACTTGATGAAGTGGCTGATATGCCATTGGAAACGCAGGGAAAGATTGTCCGCGTTTTGCAAGATCAGACATTTGAACGCGTCGGCGGAGCTGTTCCGGTCAGCGTTGATGTTCGGGTAATTGCGACAACGGCGCGCGATCTGGAACAGCGCATTGCTGATCAGACTTTCCGGCAGGATCTTTATTATCGTCTGAACGTCGTGCCACTTGAAGTACCTTCGCTTCAACAACGCCGCGACGATATCCCGGAACTGGCTGAAACCTTCCTGGAACGTTATGCGGATGCCACCGGTCTGCCAAAGCGTAAGCTTTCACCCGAAGCAATGGCAACGCTTCATGCCTATGACTGGCCGGGTAATGTCCGTCAGCTGCGCAACGTGATCGAACGTTTGATGATCATGTCACCGGACGAAGACAAAACCGATCTGATCAGCGGCAAAATGTTGCCGTCCGAACTGTTTTCCGATGTGCCAACATCGCTTAGCTTTGACAAAACCAGTGAAATCATGGCATTGCCGCTGCGTGAAGCACGCGAAATGTTTGAAAAAGAATATCTCCAGACCCAGATCGACCGTTTCGGAGGCAATATCTCCAAGACGGCGAGTTTTGTCGGGATGGAGCGATCAGCATTACATCGCAAGCTGAAAAGCCTTGGTGTAAACGGGCAATAAGCCCAATATCACCTCGGACTGATGTAAACGGGAGAATACAGCATGAAGGTCATCATTTGCGGCGCCGGGCAAGTGGGATTCCACATTGCCAAATATCTGGCTGCGGAAAACAATGATGTCACCGTAATCGACCAGTCCGAAGAGCTGGTGCGCAAGATTTCCGATACGCTTGAAGTCAAGGGTATCATTGGCTTTGGCTCACACCCTGATGTGCTTCAGCAGGCGGGTGCGGATGAAGCAGACATGCTGATCGCTGTGACCTTCGCCGATGAAGTCAACATGACGGCCTGTCAGGTTGCGCATTCGCTGTTTAACGTACCGACGAAAATCGCGCGTATTCGTAGCCAGACGTATCTGCAGCCGGAATGGGCCAGCCTGTTTGGCCGCGAAAAGCTTCCGATCGATGTCGTCATTTCGCCGGAAATGGAAGTTGCACGCGCGGTTGCGCGACGTCTGCAGGCGCCCGGTGCGTTCGACATGATACCGTTTGCCGATGACAAGGTCAAAATCCTCGGTCTGCGTTGCAATGAAGATTGCCCGGTGATCAACACGCCATTGCGCCAGCTCCATCAGCTGTTCCCGGATCTTAACATCTCGATTCTTGGCATGATCCGCGATGACAAGGCCGTCTATCCCAAAGGTGACGACCAGATGCTCGCCGGTGACCTGGTCTATTTGGCGGTTTCGAGCGATCAGGTTGATCGTGCAATGTCCGCCTTTGGCCACGAAGACCCCGAAGCACGCCGTATCGTGATCTTTGGTGGCGGCAACATCGCGCTTTTCCTGGCTGAAGAGATTAATAAAAACTTCCCGGGCGTTACCACGCGTTTGGTGGAGGCCGATCCGGAACGGGCACGCTACGTTGCGCAGAAGCTGCCAAAGAAAAGCGTTGTTTTGCGTGGTGATGTGCTTGATCCCGAATTGCTTGAAGAAGCCAATGTCGGCAATGCTGAGGCAGTAGTCGCACTCACAAATGACGACGAAACCAACATTCTCGCGTCACTTCTGGCAAAACGTTATGGCTGCCCACGTGCGCTGACCTTGATTAACAAAAGCACTTATAACTCGCTGGTGTCCGAGCTTGGTGTCGACGTTGTGATCAGCCCGCGTATGACTACGGTGTCTACCATCTTGCACCATGTGCGTCGTGGTCGTATTCGCGCGGTGCATAGCCTTTCAGAGGGCTTTGGCGAGGTTCTTGAGGCAGAAGCACTTGAGACAGCCCCAATCGTTGGCAAGGCAATCAAAGATATCTCGATGCCGGCCAGTGTAGTGTTTGGGGCGATCCTGCGCGATGGCGAAGTTGTCATGCCGCGCGCCAACACCGTGATCGAGGCCAATGACCGCATCGTGGTCTTTGCCGGGTCGGAGCAAATCAAGAAAGTCGAAAAAATGTTTGCTGTCCGGTTGGAATATTTCTGATCGGGCAGGGGATTTCGGTATCCTCATACAAATAAATTCGATCGTAGCCACCGGAAGTTTAAATGTCTGACAAATTGCCCCATGCACCAAAAGCCGTGATTTTTGACTGGGATAATACCCTTGTTGATAGCTGGGGAACCATTCAGGCGGCGCTGAACATGACCTTTGACGATTTCGGCAAGGATCGTTGGACGCTCGAAGAAACCAAGCAACGCGTCGCCCGTTCTTTACGTGACAGTTTCCCGGTTTTGTTTGGTGAAGATCGCTGGGAAGCGGCCAAAGACAGTTTCTATGCGCATTTCAGATCAATCCATCTCGAAACCCTGACACCGCTTGCCGGGGCTTATGATCTTTTGTGTGCGTTGCGTGATAACGGCACCTATATCGGTGTTGTCAGTAACAAGAATGGTGACTTTCTACGCAAGGAAGCCGACCACCTTGAATGGACACCGTTTTTTGGCAAGATCATCGGCGCAACCGATGCTGCCAATGACAAACCAGCCGCTGATCCGGTCCATATGGCAATGGGCGACTCTTCGGCGCCGCAATATGAAATCTGTGGTTTGTTGGTGATAGCGTGGTCGATATTCAATGTGCGCGCAATGTCGGAGCCACTGCAATCCTGATCGGCGATGAAATTACCGGTCACAGCGACACGCAGAATTCCGCAACTCTTAGCCCTGATTGGCATTTCGCCGATTGCGAGGCGCTGGTAAGGGTTGTAAAAAGCTTCTCGAAAGTCTTATAGTTCAGACAGGTCATTAAAAATGGGGCCGGAATCGTGACGGACCTGAAAGTCGACGGTTCCACATTTTCCTTGACCGCCCGAAACCAAAAAAACGCTCATAAAAGAAGGCTAGGTCTAACCAATGGCGGAAAAATCACAAAATGTTCAGGACGTATTCCTGAATTATTGCCGTAAAAACAAAACGCCGGTTACCGTGTTTCTGGTCAACGGAGTCAAATTGCAGGGTATTATCACCTGGTTTGACAATTTCTCTGTTTTGCTGCGGCGCGATGCTCATACCCAGCTCGTGTACAAACACGCGATCTCGACGGTAATGCCGACGACCCCGATCAAGTTGTTTGATCCGAGCCAGCCTGCGACGGAAGAAGAAAATAGCTGACAAATCTCTGACTTCGGGGGGCGGCGATGCGCCAGAAGCTCCCCGGGTCCTGGTTTTCCATCCGGAACTAAAACGCGCCGACCATACTGCGTCGTGGCGTGATGCTTCTTCGCGTCTGGCTGAATCAGTCAGCCTGACCGGGGCATTGGAATTTGAAGTGGTGGGCGCGGAAATCGTGCCCGTCGCAAAACTGCGTCCTTCTACCTTGTTTGGTAAAGGGGTGACAGAACGGCTTGGCCTTCAGGTCAAAGCCGAAGAAGCCGACATTGTCATGATCAATGGCCAGCTGACACCGATCCAGCAACGTAACCTGGAAAAAGAGTGGAAGTGCAAGGTTATTGACCGTACCGGCCTGATCCTTGAAATCTTTGCCGATCGCGCGCGCACCCGTGAGGGACGTCTGCAGGTACAACTGGCATTGCTGAGCTATCAGCGATCCCGCCTTGTTCGCACCTGGACGCACCTTGAACGTCAGCGTGGTGGTCGCGGCTTCCTGGCAGGCCCTGGTGAACGACAGATCGAGATTGACCGTCGCTTGATTGGGGACAAGCTTGCCAAGCTTCGGCGCGAGCTTGAGGAAGTCAAACGTACGCGTGAGCTTCACCGCGAAGCGCGCCGTCGTGTGCCTTACCCGATTGTAGCCCTTGTTGGCTATACCAACGCCGGTAAATCGACGCTGTTCAATCAGTTGACCGTGTCTGAGGTCTTTGCCGAGGACATGCTGTTCGCAACGCTTGATCCGACCATGCGTGGTTTGAACTTGCCAAGCGGGCGCAAGGTCATCATGTCTGATACGGTGGGGTTTGTTTCTGATCTGCCGCACGATCTTGTTGCAGCTTTCCGGGCAACGCTTGAAGAAGTTCTTGAAGCAGACCTGATTGTTCATGTCCGTGATGCTTCTTCGCCAGAGTCCGAAGCCCAGAAACTTGATGTGCTTGAGGTCCTTAAGGAACTTGGTCTTCAAAAGGCTATCGATGGTGAAGAGCTTGTCGAGGCACTGAACAAGATTGATCAGCTTGAAGGCGAAGACCTGCAGGCGGTTCAGGAATATTCGGCGCGCTATGACAACACCATCGCAATTTCGGCCGTTAAGGGCACGAATTGCACGGCGTTGCTTGAGCTGATCGAAGATCGCCTGACCGAAGACATGCCGGTGTTCGAGCTGTGCGTTCCATATTCGGATGGCAAATCCTTGGCCCGTCTATACGAGCAAGGCGAAGTCCTTAAACGTAATGAAGGTCAGGACGGCATTTCCATTCAGGTACGTGTGGACATCACCCGCGTTGGCCGTTTCGAGGACTGGTGTGCCAAAGCCGGTCTTGAAGTACACGCGGTTTGAGGATCAAAAAGAAGGAGAAGCCGCGTGGCGATCAAAGTCGATATGGATAAAGTTACCGGGATCATCCGGGACGTATCGGCAACTGAGATCGCCCCGCGCTTCGGCCAACTTGATGATAGCGATATCGACACCAAAACCCACGCCCTTGATCTTGTCACTATCGCCGATACCGAAGCAGAACGTGTTCTGACGGATCGATTGACCGCTCTTTTGCCCGGTAGTCGTGCCTTGGGAGAGGAAGCGGCACATGCCGACCCAACTCTGCAAGCGCGCGCCTTTGCGTCTGGTGATCGAATCTGGATTATTGATCCGGTTGATGGAACCAAGAACTTTGCCCATCATCGCCAGCCGTTTCGCTGTATGGTCGCGCTTTATGACGGGTATGAAACCGTTGCGGCCTGGATCATCGATCCCATCACCGGTGCGGCTACTGTTGCTGAAAAAGGATCGGGGACCCGATGTGACGGTAAACCTGTGGCGGTTCGTTCGAGCATCACCAAACCATCAGACGCCAAGGGATTTTTGATTTCCTACGCACGTGATCGGCTTCGCAAGCATTATGGTCGTCTCGATTTCTTTGCCGAAATCGATCATCTGTCATGTTGTGGTGCCGAGTACGAAGATCTGGCGCATGGAAAGTTTGATTTCTGTGCTTATCGTACGCTCAAACCTTGGGATCATGCGCCTGGAACGTTACTTGTGCGTGAGGCAGGTGGTGTGGCGCGCTATATCTCCACAGATGCGAACAACGAATATAATGCCAACACCAAGGCCCCGGGATTGCTTTGCGCCAGTTCCGAGGAGTTATGGGCAGAATTAAATCAGATCCTGCTGCCCTTGTTCTCAAAATGATGGCGGGCCAAGACCGCAAGATTTGTCAAATCCACGCGTGCTAGCGTTTTCGGACTGCACCACATATTGCACGAGAGAACGATGAACAAACTCCATGCCCAGAAATCCTATCAGGAACGCCTTGCCAGAGTGCAGGCGCATATCCACGATCATCTTGCCGACGAACTTGATCTGAATAAACTGGCCGAAATAGCCTGCATGTCCCCAACCCATTGGCATCGCATCTATCACGGTGTGTTTGGGGAAACGATTGCTGCCACGGTAAAACGTGTACGCCTGCATACAGCCGCGGGCATGTTGGCCAACAGCGCGATTGCGATTGACGATATCGCCAAGCGTTGCGGATACCCCAACCTGCAGTCTTTCACACGCATTTTTTCAGACAGTTACGGCATGCCACCTGCGCGTTATCGCAAGGAAGGCAGCCACAAGCAGTTTCAAAATGCGCTGGAGGAACAGGGCGCTGTGACCTCCGGCCCATGGGAGGTTGAAATTCGCAAGGTGCCTGAGATGACGCTTCTGACGATCGATCATCATGGGGATTTCATGCAAATCGGCGAAGCGTTTGATCGGCTGTTTGGTTGGCTTGCCGTACGCAACCTGATCACGCCCGATGCCCGACTGATTGGTGTTTATCACACTGATCCTGACAGCTACCGCGAAGAAGACCTGTTTTCGAAGGCCGGGGCGTTGCTAAAAGATGCAGGTTCCGTGGCACTTGAAGCACCAATTGAACGGACGATTGTTGCATCCGGGCGATATGCCTGCCTGCACTACAAGGGCCCGTATGCTGATATGAAGGCGGCCTATTTGTGGTTATTTGGCAAATGGTTGCCGCAGTCTGGTGAAGAGGCGTGCGAAGGTCCGGTGTTTGAGGAATATCTCAACAACCCGCGCGAAGTTGCACCGACGGAGCTTCTGACAGAAATCTATATGCCGCTTGAAGGATAGCGGCTTAATCGAGTGTGCGCGGTTGGGTCTCAGACCTGGCCGCGTTCGACCTTTTTGGCCAGATTCCAAAGAGCATCCATTTCTTGAACATCTGACTGCGCTGCAGTGCGGCTATCACGTGCAAGCTCGTCTTCGATGAAGTGGAAGCGTTTGGTGAATTTGTGGTTTGCACCGCGCAGGGCGACTTCCGGATCAACACCGATTTTGCGCGCCAGATTGGCCATGACAAACAGCATATCGCCAAGTTCGTCCTGAAGGCGTTCAGGATCAGGATTGGCCGTCATTTCGGCCTTTAATTCGTCAATTTCTTCGTGGAGTTTGTCGAACACTTCATCGGTGCTGGGCCAATCAAAACCGACACGGGCAGCGCGTTTGGTCAGCTTTTCCGCGCGCATCAACGCGGGCAGGGCGCTTGCCACACCATCAAGGGCGCTATGGCGCTCATGCCCCTTGGTTTCGGCCTTTTGTGCGCGCTCAGTTGCCTTGATCTTCTCCCAGGTCTGATTGACGCCTTCGGTGGTTTTGGCATCACCGTCGCCGAATACATGGGGATGGCGGCTGATCATTTTGGCAACAATGCTGTTGGCTACATCTTCAAACTCAAAATGCCCCGCTTCTTTGGCCATCTGGGCATGGAAAACCACCTGGAGCAACAAATCACCAAGCTCATTACATAGCTCTGGCATGTCATTGTCGGCAATCGCGTCGGCGACTTCGTAGGCTTCTTCGATCGTGTAGGGGGCAATGGTTGCGAAGTCTTGTTCCAAATCCCAGGGGCAGCCACCATCCGGATCACGCAGGCGGGCCATAACATCAAGAAGGTCATTGATGGCTTTGCTGTTATGGGTGCTCATGATGTAATCCTGTGATGTAAGGCGTTGGGCAAAGGTGTTTATTAAGTCCTATCGCGGCGCATCATTGCTGACAAGTCCATGTTCCAGACAAAACAAAACCCGCAAGGCTGTGAAACACTTGCGGGTTTTGCTGTGATGTCAGGATGCCAGCGGTTAAGCCGCCTTTAGTTTTTCCTGTTTGGTCTCAGTGTCATCGTCGGATTTCTGCGATGATGCACTGCCTTCCTTTTTGCCTTCGACCAAACCACGGTGCAGGGCAATGATCGCCTTGTTGAAGTCGCCTTCGGCAACAACAAACTGAAGATCAACGCGGCGGCTCGGATAATGTGAAGCGACGAGTTCGACACCAGCGTCATCGAGGATCGAAACAGCGCGGGCAAATAGACCCGGTTGTTCGATATTGGCGCCAATGACCGACACAATCGCGACCTTGCGGGTCTGAACCTTCGCCTCGGGCTGTTTTGCTTCAATTTCGTCCACACAACGACGGATCTGTTTCAGCGGTGCTGCGACATAATGCGTGATCGTATTGGCGTTCAGGTTCTTGGTGACGGTTGGCACCTTGTAGCGCTTCAGAACGCTCAGGATTGCTTCTTCGCCGCCAGGAACGCCAACCATGTCCTGATTGAACACTTCGATCTCAAACGCGGTCGGAACACCCGTCACGATTTCAACGCGGCTGTTTTCCGGATCCCAATGGTCGTCAATAACTGTACCCGGATGTTCCGGTTCAAAGGTATTGGCGATGCGCAGCGGAATGTCGTTCTGACGAAGACCCTTGGCCGCACGCGGGTGGATGGCTTCCATGCCCATGTTTGACAGCTGATCGGCCACGTCATAGCTGGTGCGGCCGATTGGGCGCACGGCATCTTCACCGACAATACGCGGATCTGCGCTTGAAAGGTGGAATTCCTTGTGAATGATTGCCTCGCGCGCCTGCGTCAGGCAGGCAATGCGCGAGAAGGTCACTTCACTGTAGCCACGGCCATAGATGCTCATCAAACCTTCGCTGCACTGGGCATAACCCGTTGCAATCGCAAGCTGGTTCGGAAGATCGATGTCTTCAAATACCTTCTTGATCCGACCATCAAGTGTCGATGCTTCGGGTTCGCGCCAGCCAGACAGGTCGGCGAATACGGCATTCACACCTTTGGCGCGCAGCAGCAGCATGGTGTTGTGCGCGCTATGTGCTTCGCCAATGGCCGAGAGCATTTCACGCACGGTCAGAAGGTGCTTTTCCAGTTTGAAATGACCAAAGCTGCACAGGCGATGCAAATCCATCAGGCAGCTACGTGTGCCTTCAATACGTTCCTGCACAAAGGCATTAGCCAGTTTCAGTTCCGGTGCATCACCAAAGATCTTCTCGTTGATTTCACACATTTTCTCGGAAACAGTGGTCAGGGCATCGCCCCAGGCCCAATCGGTTTCCGATCCGGCATAAAGCTGATAGACGCCTGCTTCACCAGTCTTCTTGTTTTCGAGCAGAAGGTCGGTAAAACCGCCATATGCCGAAACGACAAAGACCCGGTTATACAGTTCTTCTTCGCTACGATTGCCGACCAGAATGTTGTCCATGACCGCATCAACCTGGGTCATCGACGTACCGCCGATCTTGTGAACGCTATGCCCAGCGTCCGATTTTTTCTGGGCTGAAAGCATGTTGCCTCCTTTGGGGGCGTTTCCTTAAAAATTATATGCTCGTGTGTGATTGGGGCGGTTGATATGCCGCCCCAATCCAAAAGTCTTAGCTGGCGAGCGCGTCACCATCGAGCGGGTAGACACCGTTTTCGTCATGTACTTCGCGGCCATTCAGCGGCGGATTAAACGCACATGCGACAACCATGTCCTCGGTGCCGCCACGCAGATAGTGACGATCATGCTTGTCGAGGATGTAAACCGTGCCCGGTTCGATCTTGTATTTCTTGCCATCGGCAATGGTTTCGACTTCGCCATTGCCAGAGATGCAATAGACGGTCTCGAAATGGTTGGCGTAGCAGATCTCGGTTTCGGTGCCGGCATAGATGGTGGTGATGTGGAACGAGAAGCCCATGCCATCATCGGCAAGCGACAGGCGCGTGCTTTCCCAGTTGTCCGAAACCACACGGCGACCGGATGCTTCACATTCTTTCAGAGTACGAACAATCATCTTTAACTCTTTGACTAAATTAAGTTGTGGGGCAGGGTGACGCATCGTGCGTCACCCCAACTTGTCTTATTCAGCAGCTGCTTTGGCCGGAACAACTTCCTTGCCCATGGCTTTGGCGGTTGCCAATTCCAGGATTTCCAGACCATGTGCCAGATCCTGCTTGGAGATGATCAAAGGCACAAGGCATTTGACGACTTCATCTTCCGGGCCACTGGTCTCGATCACAAGGTTATGCTTGAAGCATTCCTTGGTGACCTTGGAAGCAACCTCGCCGCTTTCAAAGCAGATACCCTGCATCAGGCCACGGCCTTTGCTGTAAAGCTTGCCATCGCCGTAACGATCAGCAATCTCGTTCAGGCGCTTGCCAAGGAACTCTGCCTTGTCACGAACATCTGCGGCGAACTTGTCGTCCGACCAGAAGTGATCAAGGGCTGCTGCGGCGGTCACAAAGGCGTGATTGTTGCCACGGAAGGTGCCGTTATGTTCGCCCGGATGCCAGACATCATATTCCGGCTTCATCAGAACGACTGCCAGCGGCAAGCCATAGGCTGAAAGCGACTTGGACAGCGTAATCATGTCCGGTTTGATACCAGCCGGCTCGAAGCTAAAGAACGTACCGGTACGACCACAACCCGCCTGAATGTCATCGACGATCAGAAGGATGTCGTGTTTGCGGCAGACGGTCTCAAGGTTCTTGAGCCAGCCGAAATCTGCGGCATTCAAGCCACCTTCACCCTGAAGGGTTTCGACAATCACAGCAGCCGGCAGAGCCACACCACTGGAATTATCGGACAGAACCCGATCAAGATATTCGGTGGTGTCAACGCCATCGCCCATATAGCCATCAAACGGAACGGCAACAGCATTATCAAGCGACACGCCAGCTGCACCACGGTGATGTTCGTTGCCCGTGATGGCAAGCGAACCCAGGGTGCAACCATGGAAACCGTTAGTGAAGGAAATCACGGTTTCACGGCCTTTAACGCGGCGCGCAAGCTTCAATGCAGCTTCAACGGCGTTGGTGCCGGTCGGACCCGTGAACTGGACCTTGTATTCCATATTTCGCGGCTTGAGGATTTTGGTTTCAAGCGCGTCAAGGAAGGCTGCCTTTGCCTTGGTGTGCATGTCCAGACCATGGGTGATGCCGCTTGATTTGATGTAATCAAGCAGCTTTTCCTGCAGGACAGGGTGGTTATGGCCGTAGTTCAGGCTGCCAGCGCCAGCAAGGAAGTCGAGATAACGGTTGCCGTTATCATCGGTCAGCCAGGCACCTTCGGCCTTGTCAAAGGTAACGGGGAAGGAGCGCGCATAGCTCTGAACTTCCGATTCAAGGCGATCAAATACAGTCATGGTTCCCTCTTTCAGATTGGGAAAATTCTAGTTCACCTGTCATGCCAAACGTCCCGGCGGGCCGGATGTTCCAAAACGGAGTTGACCGTTTGCAGCAATAAGGCGAAGGAAAAATTGGTCGGTTGGATCAGGCCGCGACGCGTTCGACATCTTCACGCTCGAACGGGCCGATCTGCCACAGAATTTCGCTGGCAGCGGCACCTTCGAAGTGCGTTTCGCGTTCGAACTGGACCTTGCGTTTGACGTCGGCGCCAAGCTCACGTGCGACTGAACGGAATACACCCTGTGATGGCGCGTTCGTTGACGTAATCGTCGTGTTCAGTTCACTGACGTTGTGGCATGCCGGGCGATCCAGAATATCAAGGATCAAGCGTTTCGCCAGACGGAGCCCGCGGGCTTTCGGGGAAACAGCGACCTGCCAAATAAACAGTTGTTCAGGCTTGTTCGGTACGATGTAGCCGGAAACAAAGCCGACGGCTTCGCCATCCAGTTCTGCGATCGCGCAGGTGTCCGCAAAGTGCGAGCACTGCAGCAGATTGCAATACATCGAGTTTTCATCCAGCGGCTTACATTCGGCAATCAGGTTATTCACCGTCGCGCCGTCAGTGGCCTTGGGTTTTCGGATAATCAGGTTGGCTTTCTGGCCGGTATTGCCCTTGGTTGTGGCAATTTTCATCGGTCTGCCTGCTCTGTTATTTCGATGTGCGATCATTCATGTCGCGTCAGATGTATAGAATATCGATATAAAATGATCAACCCCGTGATCATGACTTTCCTGTGAAAACGAATAAGTTATTGATATTAAATAAAAGAATAATGTATTTCTATTCGATGCATATTGGGAGCGATCGATGAAGTAATATTTCTCTAAAATAACATAAATCGATACATTAACGGATCGAAGTGCGATGGAAAATGTGCTTAAACCGTTGCGAAATCCCGGTTGTGCGGCTAAAACAGCCTTTGAAAAAATACAAAAATCACGCCCGGATCTTGGAAATGGACAAATTGCATGAAGCGTTGATTTCAATTCGCCGTATTCTACGCGCGAGTGACATCCACGCGAAAAAACTAGGTAAAATTACCGGCCTGAAGACATCCCAGCTTCTGGTTTTGCAATCCCTTGAAGAATTCGGCGAAATGACAGTTGGCCAGATTGCGGCCAAGGTCAATTTGGCACAGGCATCGACCACCGCACTTGTCGACAAGTTGCAGGCAATGGCACTGGTAACCCGTGAGCGCGGTGACAGTGACAAGCGCAAAGTCTTTGTCCGCCTGACAGAACAGGGGCGGGCGATCCTTGACCGTGCCCCTATGGCACTACACGACCGGTTTTCGGACAATTTCAACAATCTTGAAGAATGGGAACAAACGTTCCTGATCGCGGCGTTACAGCGCGTGTCTGGCATGATGGATGCCAGTGAGATCGATGTAGCCCCGGTTCTTGATCATGATGTGATCGTGGAAAAGGGCAGCGACCGGCACTAATAGGCTGCGTTGATGGCGCGCTTAGCTTTGCGCGCCAGCCTTTTTCTGCATATAACGCTGGAACCATTTCGCCAAGATCGGTGCAAGCAGCACAATCTCGAAAATACGCACGATATGGTGGAAGGCGACAAAGCTTGGTTCGACATTTAGCGCAAGTGCGATCAGGGACATTTCGGCGACACCACCTGGCGCAAAAGCCAGAAGGACGGCGATGAAGTCAAGATCGAGCCAATCGGCAACGAACCACGCCACAGCGCCGGTAAATGCCAGCACCACCATGGTTGCAACAATCGAATAACCGGCAAGTCTGGTAAGCACAGCTATTTTCACGCCGGAAAACCGGCTACCGATCGCAGATCCGAGGATCAACAGGCTCCCGGCCAGAAGCCACCCCGGAAGGTTGCCCTCTACGACACCCGTGACGTGCAAAACCATGCTGGCGGCCATTGCGCCTGTCATATAGGCCGCAGGAACCCCGATCTTGCGAAACACAAGCACGGTGATGATTGCGCAGACCGCCGTCAAAAGACCTTCGTTGAGCGACATCTGGATTGCTTCACCGTCACCATGACCGCTGGCGACCACGCCTGTAATCATCAGCACAATCAAGGGGGCTGACATGACCAAAAGCAACACCCGCAAACCTTGGGTGAGGGCGATTTCCTGTTCATTGCCGCCTGCGGCCGCGCCAAGGACCACCATTGGCGTCAAGCCGCCAGGCGTTGCGGAAAACAGCGCTGTTGCCGGATCAAGGCGAGCTATTTTTGAATAGAACCAGGTGATGACGAAGGTAATGATCGGCACATAAAGCAAAACAGCAATCATGCTAAGCGGCCACCGTGCCGCCTGATCAAGGGTTTCAGGAGTGAATGAAGCACCCAGAAATACGCCAATCACACCAAGAATGGTTGAGCGGAACTGCATCGGCACCCCCATGGGAACCCGCATCAAGCTTGCAACAAAGGTTGCCAGCATCGGGCCCATCATCCACGCCAGGGGCATATTGATCGAATGTGCGATCAAGCCACCACCAAGACCGATGCCCAGTGCGATGGATAGCCTTTTGAAGAACTGAGGTGTCAGAACACCGGAAAGTCTTTTGATCCAACTGTTGTTTGAAGGATCGTCCGGTGTGTTGGTCATTATGCTTCAGCCTTGTTCTTATCTATCTGTTCGAGGAAGCCATCAATTGCTTGGCGCAGTTTGGCAGCCTCGTTATTCAATGTGCTGGTTGCGCGTGTCACGTTGGCAGAACCGTTATGGACGCGAACAGTTTCGTTATCAAGCGCACCGACGGCTTCGGCAACGGTGCGCATGCCGCCATTGGCGTCCTGAATGCTGTCCGAAATTCCGGCGGTCGATGCCTGTTGTTCTTCAACGGCTGCGGCGATGGCGGCGGCAGATTGGTCGACTTCACCAATAACATCTGCAACGCTATGTAAGGCATTGACAACGTTATCTGTCAGTCCGCGAATTTCTTCGACCTGACTTGCGATGTCTTCAGTCGCACGGGCTGTTTGGGACGCAAGGTTTTTGACCTCGCCAGCCACCACGGCAAAGCCTTTGCCGGCATCACCGGCACGCGCAGCCTCGATCGTCGCATTCAGAGCCAGAAGGTTGGTCTGGCTTGCGATGTCTTCGATCAGGCTGACGATATCGCCAATTCGCTGGGTGGCATTGGTAAGCTGTTCAAACAATGCGCGGGAATGTTCGCTTTCAGACCGTGCACGGCCCGCAACTTCGGCGGAATTTTGTGCCTGCTGACCGATCTCGGCAATTGCCTCGGACAGGCTTGCTGTCGTGTGTGACACGGCTTCAATATGATGCAAGACCTGTTCGGAATGCTGGTTGGCGTCAGCGGAACGCGCGCTGGCAAGCGTTGCGATCTGTTCCATGTCGCTGGCCGACCCGTTGAGCGAGCTGAATTCCTGATCAAAGCCGGAAAGCGCTTCTTGAACGACGCGCTGGAAATGATCAGTTGCCTCGATCAGGTTTTGCTGACGCTGGCGCTCTAACCCACGGATACGTTCGCGTTCCTGACGGAGCAGTTCGGCTTCTTTGGACTGGTCACGCAGGACAGTCACAGAACGCGCGACTTTGCCGATTTCGTCAGCACGCTGGCTGCCACGGATATCGACATTCAGATCGCCATTGGAAATCTGTTCGATCAGTTCGGCCAGATCGGTCATCGGGCGCGAAATACGGCGCGATACGAAGACCGAGACGATTACTGCAACCACAACAACGATAAGGGCAACGATCACAAACACGCGCTGCAGGGCTTCGGCCTGTGTGTATGCGTCGGCAAATGAGGTCGTGGCAATCTCGTGGGATTGGGCAAGGATTTCGTTTAGTGGAACCTGAAGGGCCTGGAAGGTTTCATCGGCTTGGGCGATCACTTCAAGCGCGCCATAGATGTTCATTTCGCTTTCAACAAGGAACTGTTCAACTTGTTCCATGTATCGGGCGTAGTTTTGGGTGAATGCGTCACCGCCAACGGCAGAAAGGCGTTCAGCAAGCGGGGCCAGCTCACCTTCAAGCTGGCTGACCTTTTCACGCAGATCCGGGACGACGGCGGCATTAATGCCGTTTGAGTCCCAGGTCAGAATACGAAACAGCGATCCGTGCGCTTCGTTCAGTGCGTTGCTGAGTGTCAACGCATCGGAACGCCGTTCATATGCTTCAACGCGAAGGCTGGTAAGGGTGTCCTTCTCGCTTTCGAGGGTCGCAACTGTCGCAATCCCCATGGCGATAATGACGATCATAAGGAAGACCGGGACCAAAAGGGTTTTGGGACCAATCGACAGATTATCAAGAAAACGCATTACCAGTATCCTCCACGCAGGTCAGTACGTGACCTTAGAGTTCGCCATCATTGGGAACAGCAGCCTTGCGGTTTGCCAGCCAGCTACGGAGATTTCCGATAAGCGGAGCAGCAAGGAACAGGATGCTGATCGACAGGATAACGAGGGTGATCGGACGTTCCCACAGGAAGGAAATGGAGCCGTCACTAATCGCCAGTGCGCGACGCAGGTTTTCTTCCATCATCTTGCCCAGAATGAAGCCAAGAAGCATCGGCGCCATCGGGTAGTTCAGAAGTCGCAGGCCGATCGCAATTGCCGCAGCAATCACCATCATGTGGATGTCCATGGTGTTAAAGGTCACAAGGTACACACCAACCAGCGAGAAGAACAGAACGAACGGCACCAGAAGCTGCTGGGGCAAGGCAAGCAGACGCGAGATATACGGGATCAGCGGCAGGTTCAGAACCAGTAGGACCACGTTACCGATATACATCGAGATGATAACAGACCAGAACACAGCGGGCTGCTCAACGAACAGGCGCGGGCCCGGCTGAACGCCATAGGAAATCAATGCGCCCATCATGACGGCCGTCGTACCCGAACCCGGGATACCAAGGGTCAAAAGCGGCACGAAGGAACCAGAACATGCAGCGTTGTTTGCAGTTTCCGGCGCGGAAAGGCCGCGAATGGAACCTTTGCCGAACTGAAGCTTTTCCTTTGCCGATGCCAAGTTGCGTTCCATGCCATAGGCAAGGAAGGACGCAATGGTCGCCCCCGCACCAGGAAGAACCCCGGTAAAGAAGCCAAGCACGGACGAGCGGCCAATAACCGGAACCATGGTTTTAACTTCTTCTTTCGAAAGCTTCATGGAGCCGAGGCTTTTTAGCGCCTTTTCTTCTTCAGAGCGGGTGTCCTTGGTCGGACGCAGGATCGACAGAAGTGCTTCGGAAAGCGCGAAGGTTGACATGGCCAGCAGAAGGAAGCTGATGCCATCAACAAGGTCCATGCTGCCAAAAGTAAAGCGTGCAACGCCTGCGGCCGGGTCAGTACCAATCGTCGACAACATGATCCCGAACAGGGTCATGGTGATCGCCTTAAGGACTTGGCCTTTACCGGCAAAGGCAGAAACAGCTGTCAGACCCAAGACCATCAGCGCGAAGTAATCGCCAGACTGGAAGGAAAGCGACACCGACGCCAATGCCGGAGCAGCAACCAGAAGGAAGATCGCAGCAATCGTCCCGCCCGAGAAGGACGAGTAGGCGGCAATTGCCAGAGCCTTGCCAGCCATGCCTTTCTGCGCCATCGGGTAGCCGTCAAACGCGGTCGCGACCGTACCGGCAACACCAGGCGCGTTAATCAGAATAGATGAGGTCGAACCGCCAAAGATTGCGCCATAATAAACACCAGCCATCAGGATCAGGCCGGTTGATGGATCAAACCCGTAGGTAATCGGGATCATAAGCGCGATGGCGGTAATCGGGCCAAGACCGGGAAGCATCCCGATAAAGGTGCCTGCGAAACAGCCGACCGCAACCATCAGAAGGTTGATCGGCATGACAGCGGTCGAAAGACCGGCAAAAATTCCATCAAGCATTGTTTGAAATCCAATAGAACAGATCGCCCGGCTGCAGATAGATGCCAAGAAGGCTGAGCAGGCCCCAGAATGCGAGCGCAACACCGACGGCGGTAATGATCAATACATGAGGGCGTCGTTCGCCAAGCGTGTAGAAACCGCCAATCAGGAACAGCGCAGTGGAAAGCGGGAAGCCGAGGGACTTGATGGTGAAACCATAGAACACCATCAGAACGGCCAGGACGACAACACGTCCCCATTTCAATCCGCGGAATGCGTTTGAAAGGCTGCCGGCCTCTTGATTGGCCGGCAGTACCAGTTGGACAAAGGAAACCACGCCTAGGATCCAGGCAAGGGCGGTCGGAAGGGTTCTGGCATTGAACGGAGCATCTTCGTCGCCAAACAGCAGCGGGATGTCTCCGACATTTAGGCCATAAACCAGCGCGAGGCAAAGAAAGAGCAGCGCGCCGAATTTGTCGCGATTGATGGACATGGCGTGGTTTCCTTAGGAGGTCTTTTTACGTTTCGTCTGGTGGCTTATTTCAGGAAGCCAAGTTCGCGCATCAGGTCGCCAACGACCTTTTCCTGGTCTTCCATGAAGGAAGAGAACTCAGCACGCGGCTTGTAGATTTTTTCCCAGCCATTACGCTTACGTACGGTTTCCCACTCTTCGGTTGCCTGAACGTCTTTGAGAACTGCTGCATACGCATCAGCCTTGTCAGCCGACAGAGCCGGGGAGCCGAAGTAACCACGCCAGTTAACGAATTCCGCATCGATGCCCAGTTCGCCAAGCGACGGAACTTCGGGAGCTGCTTCGATACGTTCTTTGGAGGTCACAGCAAGAATGCGGACCTGACCAGCTTTTGCGAGTTCGAGAAGTTCACCAAGACCGGTGGACAGAACTTCGGTTTCACCCGACAGAAGGCCAGCGATTGCTTTACCACCGGCATCGTAGGGAATGTACTTAACCTGTTTCGCGTCGCCGCCACCTTTCTGAACAGCATATGCTGCAACGATGTGGTCCATGCCGCCACGAACAGAACCGCCGCCGAATTTGACAGAGTTCGGATCAGCTTTAACCGCGTTTACAACATCGGTGAAGGATGCATACGGGCTGTCTGCCGGAACTGCGAAAGCAGCATATTCAGCAACAACTGCCGCAATCGGGGTCAGGTCGCGGAAGGACTGCGGGAACACACCGGTCAGGGAACGAACGATGATCGGGGTGGAGTTAACCATCAGGGTGTTGTCAAGACGGTCAGCTGCTTCGATCATGTAAGCAATGGCTTTACCGCCGCCGCCGCCAGACATGTTTTCGTAAGAAGCGGTGCCAACAAGACCCGATTTGGTCAGGGCTTCGCCGGTGCCACGTGCGGTGCCATCCCAGCCGCCGCCTGCGCCACCCGGAATGACGAAGTGAATTTCATCCATTTCTGCAGCTTTGGCATCCATTGCGCCGAATGCAGCAGTCGAAACAGCAACAGCGGTTGCTGCAGCGATAAATCCGCGACGTGAGAACATCGTCAGCTTGTTCATCAGGGTCTCCTCCAGACACTAAAGCATTTTCCCAAGCCACCCTTGTGGTGGCGACCGATCTTCAGGAACAAAACTTCAGCAAGGAAGAGCGAGAAACCCGTCTTACAGATAGACCAATCCTAACTGCCTGCGGGTTATATATTGTCCTCCCTTGCCGATATTCTTTTTGTTTGTTCCGGGGGCGTTTGACACCTCCCGGATCGGCAGTGGAAAGGACGTTAGCAGCAGAACCTGTCATCAACCTGTCATTGCACATATTTGAGTGAAAATTTTTCACATCATTTATGCGTCAATGGCAAAAATGCCTGAAACGCAAGGCTTAGGCAGAAAGCCGTTTGCCGCAATCGTCTGCATGATTTTGAAGTGATACCAATAGCTTAAGGCGTTTTTCTTCGGTGAATCGGCTTTTGGGGCCTGACAGGGTCAGCACACCCAGCAAGGTGTTTTGACAGTCCAAAACCGGAACAGCGATGGCTGAGATATCGGGATCACGTTCGCCATCACTTTGGGCAAACCTGTCATCAAGAACATCAATCGCGCGATCATCAACGCCATCGCCCCAAGCCCGAATGACATGACCAGCGGCACCACGATCACACGGCAATATCGCACCTTCTTCCAGATGATGACGCAGGCTGCTTGGTGAGTTTTCGCGAAACAAGCAAAGCCGATTGGATCTTTCGGGCACATAAAAGGACGCGGTTTCGCCGCTTTCGGTCACCAGTTCAGACAGGTGCGGCCGGACGATATCGTCCATGCGATAAGACCGGCGATAAATTGATCCCAACCGCCAAAGGGCCGGGCCAAGGCGATACCGACCGCGCCCCGATACCATCAAGAAACCCCGAGACTCCAGCGTACCCGCCAGTCGCGAGATGGTGCTTTTGTACATTCCAGTACGTTCAGCAAGCTCCTTAAGCGATAGATCCGGGTCCTGATCAGTAAAGACGTCAAGGAGCGAAAGGGCGCGTTCAACGGCTGTAACGTTTTGTTCTGACATGAAACTTCGGCTTTCCAGGGTTAAACCATGATCGCAGCTGTCCGGTTTGGATTTCGCGAAGAGCTTAAATTCTATATAATAGAACATAATTCTACCAGACAGAATTTAAGGAAATGTCATGAGCGGAGCACAATCGCTAAGCGGCATAACGGTTCTTGACCTGACCAATGTATTGGCCGGACCGTTTTGCTGTCATCAACTTGCCCATCTTGGTGCCGAAGTCATTAAGGTTGAAGCCCCGGGACGTGGTGACCTTGCCCGCCAGCTTGGTGCGGATATGAGCCTGAATGACAAGCTTATGGGCGTTTCATTTATGGCGCAGAATGCCGGCAAGCGTTCGCTGACACTGAACCTGAAGGACCCGCGTGGCAAAGAAATCCTGAAACAGCTGGTTGCGAAGGCCGATGTTCTGGTTGAGAACTTCCGCCCCGGCGTTATGGATCGGCTTGAGCTTGGTTATGACGTTTTGTCCAAGGTCAATCCCGGTCTGATCTATTGTGCGATTTCCGGGTTTGGCCAAACAGGCCCTATGCGCAAACTTCCGGCCTATGACCAGATTGTTCAGGGCCTGTCAGGTGTCATGACGATCACTGGTCAGGAAGGTGAAGGAACCTACCGGGTTGGATATCCGATGGCTGATACCATCGGCGGCATGACGGCAGCCTTTGCCATTACTTCCGCCCTTGCCGGGCGTGCGCTTGGTAACAACGAGGGTGAAGGCAGTTTCATCGATATCTCGATGCTGGAATCCGTGATTGCGACCATGGGTTGGGTGGTTTCGAACTATCTGATCGCTGGTAAGGAACCCACTGCGAACGGGAATGATAATTTCACGTCCTCACCATCAGGTGCGTTCGCAACGGCAGACGGGCAGATCAATATTGCTGCCAACAAACAGGAACAGTTCGAGGCTCTTTGTTCTGTTGTGGGACTTGAGGACCTGATCACGGATTGTCGCTTTACGACCCGCAAGGAACGCCTGGAGAACCGTAGTCTTCTGAGTGGATTGCTGGAAGATGTTCTGGTCACCAATACCGCAGACCATTGGGTTGAGAAACTTAACGCGGTTGGTGTGCCAGCCGGTGCAGTCCTGACTGTGCCGCAGGTGCTTGAACTGCCGCAAATTGCCGATCGCGGCATGCTGGCATCGTTTGAAGATGTTCCGGGTGCAGATCGTGACATCCGCATTCTTCGAACCGGGATCAAAATGGATGGCAAGGCACCATCTGTCGATGCTCCGCCACCGGTTCTTGGCCAGGACAATGAGACGATCCTGGCGTCCTTGGGGCTTTCAAATGATGAAATCAAAACCCTTACTGAGGAGGGCGTGTTGTGAGCGAGAAGTCAGCATCTGATATCGAAAACGAAGTTCAGGATTGGTGGCAAACCGGCATCATTGATATGGAGCCGGGCAAAATCCACTATGGCGGCTATGCCATCGAGGACCTGATCGGTAATATCAGTTTTCCTGCGATGATTTGGTTGATGACCCGTGGCGACCTGCCAACGCCTGCGCAAGCCAAGCTGCTTGAGGCTGCCCTTGTTTCCGCTGTCGATCACGGCCCACAGGCACCAAGCATTGCAATCGCCCGCATGGCGGCGACCTGCGGCGTTGGGCTTAACAATGCGATGGCAAGTGCAGTTAATGTTTTAGGCGATGTTCATGGCGGTGCGGGCGAACAAGCCGTTGCGCTTTATCACGACATTGCCGATCGGATGAAAGATGGTGTTGGCCTTACTGATGCGGTTGCCGCCGGGCTGGATCATCAGATCGCCGAACATGGAAAACATATTACGGGCTTTGGACATCGGTTCCATCCAATTGACCCGCGTGCGCCAAGGTTGCTTGCGCTGGTGGCGGAGGCTGCCGAAGCCAAGCACATCAGTGGTCAGTTCGGCGTTATCGCCAGCGCGATTGAAGACACATTGTTGGCGCGTAAGGGAAAACGCATTCCAATGAATATCGACGGTGCGACAGCCGTGATTTATGCGGAGCTTGGTTTTGCACCGGAATTGGCGCGTGGCTTGTTCTGCTTGTCACGATCGGTCGGGATTTTGGCCCATGCTTGGGAACAAACACAGCAAGGTGGCCGCAACAAGGGGCCGATCCCGCGTCGCATGATCTGGAATTATACCGGGCCTAAGCGCAAAGCGTTCGATGTTGATTCGAAATCCGACTGAGTTAGATCCCGAAGTCAGGGCAGGGTGCTTAGCGACGGTTTAGCAAGGCATCCTGCCAACGGCGCAAGAAGCGTTGGCGTTTCGCCTGATCCAGATAGACCAGAAGCCCCGGCCCAACTGGGAAAGACCGCACGCGTTCGCCGTAACGATCAAAGATCAGCGACGAGAATGTGCTGGGCGGGACGTCAGAGCGAACCGGGTTGAAATTCCCGTCATTCTGCAAAACGCTTTGGCCCTTAACCGACAGCATGAAATCAAGGAAACGCCCACCAAGGTCCGGGTTCCGCGCATCACGCGGGATGATGGCAATCCGAGAATAGACCACGATGAAATCATCAGGAAGGATTACACCAAGGTTCGGGTTTCGCTGGCTGAAGGTTTCGGCATAGGAACCCAGCAGGTTATAGCCCAGCACAACTTGACCATCGGCGATCTTTTCAAGCATCGGTGACGTGTTTGAAAACAGCTTTACTTTTGATTGCCCAAGGGTCCGAACAAAGTCCCAAATGCCGGGAAAGAAACGCTCATCACGGGCAAGGAACAAGAAGCCAACACCGCTTCGTTCAATGTCATAGGTCGTGACCCGTTCGCTAAACAGATCATCGTGATTGTTGAGAAGTTCGATAAAGGCATCCCGCGTACGCGGCGGTTCGAGCTTGTTTTCGCGGAAAAACGCGCGGTTATAAGCAATTACCGCTGGTTCCTGCGTCACAGCAAATGCTTCGTTGCGCCAGCGCGCCCAATGCGGCAATGCCTGTGTTTCGGCACTTTGATGCGATGTCGCATAGCCATCATTGGCAAGCTTCATCTGAAGATCCATCGAGGAGCTGATAATCAGATCGGCACTTGGTTCGTCATTGGCCCGTTGGCGCTGGGTGATATCATACATCTCCAGTGTCTGGAGCTGATGATATTCGACACCGATATAGGGGTTATCTTGTTGAAAGGCTTCAATGACCGGGCTGAACGCACCAATATCTGCCGAACCATAAATCACCGCAATCGGCGCATCGCTTGAAAGCAGGGATTGTTCCGGATCAGCAGCCTGTGTCGTGCGCAATGGGGCAAAGGTAAAGACCTCCGCCAACGCAGAAGAAGCTTGCATCACAACAGCGATGGCACATAAACGAATACAGATGCGGCCCAGGGTCATGGTGGAATACTCTATGTCACGGGCTGCCAGCGTAAGGCTGGCGATCATGGACGACGGTAGACGATATAATCTGCTATATCATGATCTTGCGGACATGAAGACCGAAGACAAAAATGCCTCTAAACGGTTTATCAGGGAAGAGAAGCACAAACAATGAGAGTCCTTGTCGTTGAAGATCACGCCGCATTGGCAGACGGGATTGCACGTTCGTTGCGTCATTCCGGCTATGCGGTTGACGTGATTGCCGATGGCGAAGAAGCCGATGATATTCTGCGCACGCAGGAATACGGTCTTGTGGTGCTTGATCTGAATTTACCCAAACTTGACGGGCTTGAGATTTTGCGACGTCTGCGCCATCGCGGCGCGGAAAGTGCGGTTTTGATCCTGACTGCGCGCGGTGATATCGAAGATCGGGTCAAGGGGCTTGATCTTGGTGCAGATGATTATCTGGCCAAACCGTTTGAGCTGGTGGAACTTGAGGCACGGGTGAGGGCGCTGATGCGCCGCAATGCTGGCACCCATAATACCCAGATGAAATGCGGACATCTGGCCTTTGATACGGTCGCACGACGTGTGACGATCAGGGGCGAGGATGTGGAAATTCCACGTCGTGAGCTTAATATCCTTGAAATCCTGCTTCTGCGTGTTGGGCATGTCCTGAGCAAGGAACAGATCGCCGATCAGCTGGCCGGGTTTGAGGATGATATCAGTGCGAACGCCGTTGAACTTTACATCAGCCGATTGCGCAAACGGGTCGAGATGGCGGATGTTAAAATTCAGACCGTGCGTGGTCTTGGATATTTGTTGAAAAAGACATGAAATGGCGTAACGGATCGCTCAGACGCAGACTTGTTATTTGGTTGTTGATCCCGCTTTTGGTGATCAGCTCATTGATGCTGCTTGAAGTTCGCAGCAACGCAGTTCATTCAACAAATCAGGCATTTGATCGTGCTCTTTTAAGTTCTGCATTAGCAATTGCTGACCGTGTGGTTTTGATCGGCGGGAAGATCGAGGTGGATGTTCCTTATGTCGCGCTTGAGATGTTGACGAGTGCGGCCGAAGACCGTGTTTTCTATCAAGTCAGCACCGGGCAGGGCGAGTTCATCACCGGTTACGAAGACTTACCACCCGTTCCTGAGCATCTTCAGCCATTGCGTGAAGAACCGGTCTTTTATGATGCGGTTTATAACGGCGAGCAGGTCCGGATTGGTGCGCTATCGCGTTATGTCGCCAGTGTCCGAAAAGCCACGCGTTTTCAGGTGCTTGTCGCCGAAACCATGGGCACGCGCACCAGTCTGAGTGAAGATATTCTCGCCAGTGCCGCAGCAAGGCAGATCGTATTGATTGTCCTTGCTGCGATCATTGTCTGGTTTGGCATTGGTCAGGGCCTTAAACCACTTAGCCGCCTTGAAGAGGCCCTTAACCGCCGTTCACCAACGGATTTAAGGCCCATTTTGCATGATGTACCGATTGAAGTTCGTCACTTGGTCGGTGCTATTAACCAGCTGTTTCAACGTCTTGAAAACAGTTTGAAAACCATGCAGCGCTTCACGGCCGATGCAGCACATCAGTTAAGAACACCTTTGGCCGCGTTGCGTACACAGGCGGAGCTTGGTCAGCGCGAACAAGATCCGGAAAAAATCCGCCAGATCATGGAAACGATTGCGTCCTCGACACGGCAGACATCGCATCTTGCCAATCAGTTACTGGCATCGGCACGTGCAGCGCCCGAAGGTTTGGCAGGTCGTCCGTTTGATGAGATTGACCTTTGTGACATCAGCCGTTCGGTGACGAGTTCCAAAGTTCCGACTGCACTCGAACGCGGTATCGATCTTGGCTACGAAGGTCTGACGGAGCCGACAATGATCATGGGTGACGCAACGCTGATCGAGGAATTGCTCAAGAACCTCGTGCATAACGCCCTGACATATTGCCCGGATGGCAGTGCAGTAACAGTTCGCCTTGATAAGGAACAGTCAGGAAAGCGCGTTAAACTGACTGTTGAAGATAACGGCCCTGGCATTCCGGTTGAGCACCACAAGGATGTCTTCAAACGGTTCTATCGCATCAATGATACCGGTTATGAAGAAGGGTGCGGCTTGGGACTTTCGATCGTTAAGGAAATCGCCTTGCGCCACGAAACCAAAGTGAAACTAACCCAACCAAAAGAGCATAGCGGATGTATCTTTAGCATCAGCTTTGCTCTTTCAGAAGGTCCGCAAGATCAAGCGTAATAGCGGTTAGCGCGGTGACAGATGAATGCCGGCAATGGTACAGCGCACCGATCCACCCGCACATTCAATTGTCGGGATGCGCAGCGGGACCGGTTTGGCAAACTGGCCAATGATGTCGAGTTGGTCCTCGGACAATGCATCATAAGCCGACTTCGATAGCGCCAGTATGCGCCCATCGGAACCCTGAAGCTCAATCGCATTACCGGCAAAGGCCGATATCTGCTCGGGGCTTAGCATGATCAGCTGCCTTCCTGAATCTTGTAACCTTTCAATGACTTCCTGCTTTCGGCCTGCATCGGTGATCATATCTGCACCGATAAGGACAAAATCAGACGCGATGCACATCAATACATTGGTGTGATAGATCGGAAGGCCGTTGGGATCAGAAGCTGGAAAGGTCATGGGTTCGTAGTTAAACCGCGCGCAAAACCGTTCCAAAGCAATCGGGTTTGTTCGATCCGATTGAACGGCGTAGGCAACCCGTTCAACGTGATCCAAAGCCATCGCACCCGTGCCCTCAAGATAAAGGCGATCAACCTCAAGCCCGGAAAAATCGACGACTTCCTGAACGCGATACAGTGCCTTTAGGGTTTCAAGGATGTCTGTCCTGCGTTCCTGGCGGCGATTGGTCGCCTTCATCGGATAGACCGCCACATAGCCACCTGAATGGGTCGAAAACCAGTTGTTCGGGAAGACACAATCGGGTGTCGAAGGGCTTTCACCTTCAAAAAGGTGCACTTTGATGCCGTGGCGTTCGAGTGTTTTAACGGCCTCTGAATGTTCCACGTAGGCGAGGGCAGCTTGATCGTTGGCGGGCAGGGCGGTTGCCTGAAACGCATTGTCCTGTGCTGTTTCCGGGTTAACAGAAAAATGATGCGGCCGGATCATTACGACAGACGCGGGCGACTGTGCAGAGTATTTCATTTCTCGTCTCCGCGGGCACGCTGCAGCATGCCGAATAAATCGCGGGGATCATCCGGATCAGCGAGCATATCAAGCTCCTGATAGAACGCAGTATTGTGGATCTTGTCGCGGATGTAACGAAGGGCCGAGAAATCCTCGATCGCGAAACCGACACCATCAAACAGCGTGATTTGGCCGTCATGCGTACGGCCTTTGCTTTCGCCATTGATGACTTTCCACATCTCAGAAACCGGGAAGTCGGCCGGAACCTGCTGGATTTCGCCTTCGATACGGGTTTGCGGTTCAAATTCCACAAACACATCGGAGCGATAAAGAATGTCGTGATGCAGTTCCGTTTTACCCGGGCAATCACCACCAATCGCATTGATATGAACGCCTGATCCAACCATGTTGTCTGTCAGAATGGTCGCCAACTGCTTGTCTGCGGTGCAGGTCGTGATGATCTGAGCACCTTCAACTGCTTCCTGTGCGCTTGAACATGCCACCAGCTCCAATCCATGTCCCGAAAGGTTCTGGATCAACTTATTGGTTGCTGCGGCGTCAATATCATAAAGACGAAGCGTTTTAATCCCGCACAATGCGGCCATTGCAAGCGCCTGAAACTCGGACTGTGCGCCATTTCCAATCATCGCCATGGTATGGGAATGAGTAGGGGCCAAATGCTTTGCGACCATCGCTGATGTTGCTGCTGTTCGAAGGGCCGTCAGCAACGTCATTTCAGTTAGCAATGCCGGATAACCATTATCGACATGGGACATAAGACCCAATGCCGTCACGGTTTGCAGGCCATTTGCCATGTTCTTTGGATGGCCGTTAACGTATTTAAATCCATACATAATGCCATCTGAGGTCGGCATCAGTTCAATGACGCCTTCGGCAGAATGAGATGCCACGCGCGGTGTTTTGTCAAACAGCTCCCAACGTCCGAAATCTTCTTCGATATAGCTGGCAAGTTCTGTCAGCACAGTGCTTACGCCAATACGGTTAACCAGTCGCATCATGTTTTCGACGCTGACAAACGGAACGAAGGCAAGTTTTGACGGCTGTGGTGCTGACATTTCAGGTGTCCTTAATGTGATGTCGCGGTGAACAGCACCATCGTCAGCTTTTATTTTTGTGCGGAAAATTCTCAAACTGGCTTAAAATAGTCAGAAGACTAAACATATTGCACAGTGACATTGTACAAAGTGTATTGACCATGACAGTCAGCTCAGACGCGAAATACCGATTTGACGACCTCGACAAGGAACTGATTTCCTTGCTGCGTAAAGATGGCCGCGCACCGGTGGCCAAGCTTGCGACAATCATGAATGTCTCGCGCGCAACAGTTCAGACGCGTCTTGATCGATTATTGGCATCAGGCGCTTTGATCGGCTTCACAGCGCGTGTGCGTGAGGATTACGACAACACATGGATACGTGCCGTGATGATGATCGAGGTATCAGGTCGCAATACGTCACACGTGATCAGCAAGCTCAGAGGATTGCCGGAGCTCAAAACGCTTCATACCACGAGTGGGAAATGGGATCTTGTGGCTGAGATTTTGGTCGAGAACCTTGGAGAGTTTGATCGCATCTTGCGGGAGGTACGTGTCGTGGATGGCGTCCTGAACAGTGAGACCAGTATCTTGCTTTCGAGCGTATAAAGCGTGCTATAAGCCTAATGCACTGATCTACTGCATCTAAATATTTGTCATAATATATATTATAGAACTTACGTGTGCAGCTAAAACATCGGGCACCTTTCGTGCATTTCACTCCACGCGCCGACAATCGATCGGCTCTAACGCTTCTTCATTCACCTCGATAACAAGCCCGTCATAAGCTGGTTCAACATGTGACGGTGTGTCTCGCATCGCTTCGTCGTAATCAAACAGGATGCTCATGTGAGTCATATAGACCTGCTTGGGTTTGTATTCGTCAACCCAGGCCAACAGCTTTTCAAGATGAGCATGCGTGTTGTGTGGCTTGTGGCGCAGACAATCGACCACCCAGACATCAAGATCATAAAGATGTTCTTTCGACGCATCCGGGAAATCCACTACATCTGTTGAATAGGCAAATTTGCCGATTTTGAAACCAAGGCTTTCACCATAACCGTGATCCTGGGAGAAAACAGTTATCGGGACCCCTGCTGCCTCCAACGGTCCTGTGATCACATGCGGTACCAATACCGGCTTGAAATAGAACTCAACGCCCTCTGGCAGCGGTGTGAACACGTAATTGAAACGCTGATCGATGTCCGAGATCGTCTGTGCACTGGCATAGATGTCGATCGGTTTACCCATCGCGACATTCAGCCACCGGACATCATCAATGCCATGCACATGGTCTGCGTGCGAATGGGTAAACAAGATTGCGTCTAGATGATCGATATTGTGGCGCAGTGCCTGTTCGCGGAAATCCGGCGTCACATCAACAAGGATCTTCTTGCCAGATTCCTCAATCAGGATTGAGCTCCGCAAACGCCGGTTTTTCGGGTTGTTCGGGTCACACTTTCCCCATCCAAGGCCAACTGATGGCACGCCATTTGATGAGCCGCAGCCAAGGATGGTTACTTTGGTCACTGTGCGCCATCTCCTGGCACCAGAAGGTTCTTGCGATCCGCTTTGTTGAACAGGTTAAAGAAGTTATCCGTGGTAATCCGGGTAATTTCCTCGACGCTTACGCCTTTGATTTCCGCCAGTTTGGCCGCTGTATGGGCTACGTAGCTTGGCTCGTTGGGTTTGCCGCGTTTGGGAACTGGTGCCAGATACGGTGCATCGGTTTCCACGAGCAAACGGTCCATTGGAACATCTTCAAGAGCTGCACGGATTTCCTTGGCAGAATTGAACGTAATAATGCCCGAGCACGAGATATAAAACCCGATCTTGAGCGCACGTTGCGCCAATGTGGCCGAGCTTGAGAAGCAATGAATAACGCCGGTAAACGGCCCCTTTTCATATTCTTCTTCAAGGATATCCATCGTGTCGTCATCCGCATCACGGGTATGAACGATTAATGGAAGTCCGGTTTCACGACATGCGGCGATATGCGCGCGGAAGCTTTCGCGTTGCGCTTCACGCGGGGCATTATCATAGAAATAATCTAGCCCGCTTTCACCGATCCCTATGATTTTGGGATCAGACGCCTTCGCGATCAGCTCATCGGGGCTTGATAGCCCCTCTTCGCCTGCTTCATGCGGGTGTACGCCTATCGTGCAGTAGATGTGATCTGCCTGTTCTGCAACAGCACGGACCTGATCAAAGGTCGTCAGCTTTACGCCGATGCTAACCATCATGCCGACGCCGGCATTTCTGGCGCGCGCGATGGTCCCGCTCAGATCATCTGAGAACTGCGGATAGTCGAGATGGCAGTGGCTGTCGACTAGCGCGACATTCATGCCTTCGCTCCTTCGTCTTCCGCTTCGACATAGCGCGGGAATACACCGGCCGGTTTCGGGATCTCCGAACCCGGTTTAAGCGCATTTTCAGCACCGAGCATGTCAAACCCCCGCTGATCATCGCCCAGAACCAGAAGATCGAGGATCTTGGCAGCGGAATCCGGCATGATTGGTTGAACAAGGATACCAACGTGGCGAATGACTTCAGCCAACACATACAGAACGGTTTCCATACGTGCCGGATCGGTCTTTTTCAGACCCCACGGCGCCATTTCATCAACATAGCGGTTGGCATCCCCCACAAGGCTCCAGATTGCCTCAAGCCCTTTGTGGAACGCCTGCTCGTCAAACATCGGACGCACTGTTCCCAGCATGCCATGGGCTTTGCCAAGGATTTCCTTATCGGCGTCGGTGAACTCACCCGGCGTCGGGATTGCTGCGTTGCAGTTTTTGTGGATCATCGACAGAACGCGCTGGCACATATTGCCAAGGTCGTTGGCAAGCTCGCTATTCATGCGATTGACCATTGCACGATGGGCAAAATCACCATCGTTACCGAACGGAATTTCGCGCATCAGGAAGTAACGCGTCTGATCCAGACCATATTTCTCGGTCAGGTCATATGGATCAATTACGTTGCCGATTGATTTGGAAATCTTTTGACCTTCATTGGTCCACCAGCCATGCGCAAACACACGTTTCGGCGGCTGGATGCCTGCAGCCAAAAGGAATGCCGGCCAGTAAACGGCGTGGAAACGAAGGATATCCTTGCCAACCATGTGCAGATCCGCCGGCCAGTATTTTTCAAGCTTCGCCGGGTCCGCATCCGGATAGCCAATCGCGGTCAGGTAGTTGGTCAGCGCATCAAGCCAGACATACATGACGTGATCTTCGTCGCCCGGAACCGGAACACCCCATTTAAAGCTGGTGCGCGATACCGAAAGATCATGCATGCCGCCTTTAACGAAACTGATCACTTCGTTACGACGCGACTGTGGTGCAATGAAGTCCGGGTTCTGTTCATAGAACTCAAGCAGACGATCGCCCCAAGCTGAAAGCTTGAAGAAGTAGCTCGGTTCAGACACCCACTCTACCGGTGCGCCGGTCGGTGCGATTTTCTCGCCGTCTTTTTCGATCAGTTCTTTTTCTGCAAAGAATGCTTCGTCACGAACCGAATACCAGCCGTCATAGGAACCAAGATAGATCTCGCCCTTTTCAAGCAAGGTGTTCCAAAGAGCCTGGCAGGCCTTTTTATGACGTTCTTCCGTGGTACGGATGAAATCGTCATTGGTGTAGTTCATATGACCGGCAAGATCGCGGAAGTTCTGCGACACCTGATCGGTGAAGGCTTGCGGATCAATGCCTTTGGCGGCAGCGGATTTGTCGACCTTCTGACCATGTTCGTCAGTGCCAGTCAGGAACATCACGTCATAACCGTCCAGGCGCTTGAAGCGGGCCAGCACGTCACAGGCAAGCGTCGTATAGGCATGGCCAATATGCGGCTTGTCATTGACGTAATAGATCGGTGTCGTGATGTAATAGGGCTGTTTGTGCCCGGTCATGGTCGCAAATCCTTCGCGCAAGTCGTGAAACAAAACGGCCCGAAATGGGCCGTGATGGTCAAAATTTCGGTCTGTGGGCAGTGATGTCAGGTTCGCATGGTTTCTTCAAGCATGAAGAAGGCATTTAGCAAGGCCTGCTTGCGATCAAGATGCAAACCGCGGGTCGCGCCCATCAATTCGTTGATCTTTTCCCATACCTCCAGCCATTGATCAAGCGGTTGCGCAGCAGCCATGCGCTGCATGGCAGGCAATTCACCGTCAACAACCTCACGCGGCGCCTGCCCGGTGGCTGCAAAACGGATCATGCGCGCCAGCCACCAATGCAGAAGTTCCGTGATCGTGGCGAACGCCGCATCCTTGTCGGCTGCAGAAAAGCGTTCAGCGAATTTGTGTTGGGCCGCGACATCGGAATTTGGTAGTTCGGCGATCAGTCGGACCAACTCGGTATACATTTCAAGACCGCCAACTTCGTGTAATTGAAGTGCACGGCCAATGCTGCCCTCGGCCAGACCCGAAAGCGCATCACGATCACTAAGATCCATATCAGCACAATAGCGCCCCAAAAGATCAACAACCTGATGGTCCTGAAGTGCGCCCAAGTTCAAGCGACGACAACGCGACCGAATGGTTGGCAGCAAACGCCCCGGATGATGCGCAATCAGGATCATCATCGCATTTGCCGGTGGTTCCTCTAGAACCTTGAGGATCGCGTTGGCAGCATTGCGGTTTAGCTCATCAGCTGCATCAACAATGACGATACGCCATCCGCCCTCGGCCGAGGTTTTTGACATGAAGTTGCCGACGGTCCGCACGCTTGCGACGGTGATTTCACCCTGCAGGCGTTTTTTCTTATCGTCATAAAGACGCTCGATCACCTTAAGATCACCATGACCACCACCGGCGATACGGCGGGCGACGGGTTTCTCGGGATCGACATAAAGGCCATCCGGGCTATCACCAAACAACCCCATGCCAGCATTTGCACCACCACCCGACAGGATGAAGCGTGCCATGCGATAAGCAAGTGTTGCTTTACCGATGCCGCGTGGTCCGCAAAGCAGCCAGGCATGGTGCATACGTTGGCTGTTCCAGGCATCCAGAATGACCTTCTCGGCCTCTTCATGGCCCAGAAGTGCATCGTTGCGACGTGGTGCGAATGGATTTTCGTCTTCGTTAAGGTCGTCAGCAGCCATGTGTCAGGCTCCCTGCCCGGCAATGCTGGTTTGAACTGCGGCGATTACCCGTTCAGTCACTGTTTCAACATCGCCATTGGCATCAATGACGCGGCAGCGTGATGCTTCGGTTGTGGCGATTTCCTTAAACCCGTCGCGAAGGCGCTGATGGAATTCAAGACCCATGCGCTCAAAACGGTCTTCGGCGGCACTGACATTGGCAAAACGTGCACCTGCACGTTCCAACCCCACCTCAATCGGTAGATCGAAGATCAGCGTAAGCGTTGGCTTAAAGTCGCCAATGGCCAGGTTCCAAAGATTGCGGATGTAGTCCGCGCCAAGACCATGACCATAGCCCTGATATGCAACGGAAGAATCAGCAAAACGGTCACAAAGGACAACTTTTCCGTCCGCCAATGCCGGGCGAATGGTGCGTTCAACATGATCACGGCGCGATGCAAACATCAAAAGGGCTTCGGTGACCGCATCCCAACGTCCGGGATCACCGGTCAAAAGCAGATTGCGGATTTCCTCAGCGCCCGGTGAACCGCCAGGTTCACGGGTGACAACAACGTCACGGCCATTATCGCGAAACCATTTCTCAAGACGCCTGATCTGGGTGGATTTGCCACTTCCCTCGCCGCCTTCAAAGCTGATAAACAAACCGGGTTTCGATGTCACCCGTTTGCCCCCCAGAGCAAGTATTTGATGGCAGCACCAATGCGGCCGACAAAGCCAAGACGGCCGACATCATGGGCCGCATAAAGCGGGAATTCGATGGCTTCCTGATCTGGAACTTCAACCTTCAAGGTTGCGACCTGATCACCCTGTGCGATCGGTGCCGGGATTGGACCTTCGTAAACAACCGATACCTTCATGTCGTTGCTTGCACTGCGCGGCAGGGTCAGAAGGATGTCCTTGTCCGCAACCAGATCGACTTTGGTTTCAGCACCAAGCCAAACGTTGGCTGCACTGACAGTTTCGCCTTTTGTGAACAGGTCGTAATTGTCGAACTCACGGAAACCCCAATCCAGGAGTTTTTGTGATTCCGTTCTGCGTTCACGAACAGAATCCAGACCATTCACAACGATGATCAAACGACGACCATCACGTTCAGCTGATGCTGTAAGGCCATAGCCCGCCGCTTCCGTATGACCGGTTTTCAGGCCATCAACACCAGCACTCGTCCCCAAAAGCGGATTGCGGTTCGGCTGGCGGATCCCGTTATAGGTAAACTCTTTGACGGAATAGAGCTCATAAAGTTCCGGGAAGTTGCGGATCGTGTCACGTGCCAGAATCGCAAGATCGTGGACAGTCACAAGATGCCCTTCGGCAGGCCAGCCGGTTGCATTTTTAAAGACCGACTTGGTCATACCGATCGCACGCGCCTCTTCGGTCATCTCATCGGCAAACGCTTCTTCTGTGCCGGCAAGACCTTCTGCGACGACAATGGCGGCGTCGTTACCCGATTGAACGATAATACCGTGCAACAGGTCTGAAACCGAGACGTTGGAGTTTACCTCAACAAACATCTTCGACCCGCCCTTACGCCAGGCTTTCTCGCTGACGTGGAAGGTGTCATCCATGGAAACGCTTCCGTCTTTCAGATGCTTGAACAGCATATGGACGGTCATCATTTTCGTCATGGATGCCGGTTCGGTGAGTTTGTCGCCTTCTTTATCCAGAAGAACCGTACCGGTATCAAAATCCATAATGAATGCTTCGCGCGCATTGGTTTCAATTGCCTGCGCGCTGGTCATCGACATTGCCAAGACGGACCCAAATATTGCGGCCCCGGCCACTACCCGGTTCAGACTATTTTTGAACGGAATTGGCGGCATCAAAGTCATGGCATCCTAACCCTGTTTAAATAAATGTATTTCCACCGATGTTCGGCGTATCTGCACTGTTGCTTATGTCGCAAATTCGGCAAAATTGTGCAACAGCACGTCGTTTCTAAAAGCAAATCAGGTGATCAGCAACCAGATGTCGCAGAACCACCATCAGCACATTCAACCACAACTTTCGCGCCGTTCTGACCAGTTGCGATAACGCGCTCAAGCAAGATGTCCGCTTCAGGAACTGTGTTTAGTGGACCAAGTCGTACGCGGTAAAACGTCGTTCCTTTGACATCGATCGGTTCGATCTTGGCCGGTGCCAAATCATAGAGCCGATTGCGCAGATTTAACGCGTTATCATAAATCGAAAAAGCACCAGCTTGCACATAGATCGATGAAGAAACAGGCGCGACTTGAACAACAGATGCTTCTTCGATCGTTCCTTCCAGCGGTGTGGATGTAACCGAAGCAGTCTGAGCCGATGGCGGCGTCAGTTTGACTTTTGACGTGGTTGGCTCACCGCTCTCGGTAATAGGTCCGTCATCAAGGCGAACTGTTTCGACCACATCACGCGGTGCTGCTGTCACGGTATTTTGTTCGGCCACAGTTACTTGCGGGGCGGCTTTTCCTTGGGCGATAGCAGCAATCTGACGGCTTTCCAATTCGACGATTTCGACCATCACTTTGGCCGTGCCCTTTTTCTCAAACCCCAACAGTTGGGCCGCACGGCGCGACATATCAATGATACGGCCATGGGCGAAAGGTCCGCGGTCATTGACACGCACCTTAAGCGATTTCCCGTTTTCAAGGTTGGTCACGCGGACAATGCTTGGCAGCGGAAGGGTACGGTGGGCTGCAGAAATTTCGTACTGATCGAATATCTCACCATTGGCGGTTTTTTTGCCGTGGAATTTCGGCCCGTACCAGGAAGCAATCCCGGTTTCGTTATATTCATAATCGACTGCCGGATAATACCACTGACCGGCAATCTCATAGGGATTGCCAATCTTGTAGTTACCGATTTGGGTGGGCTGTGTTTGTGCGCCACCAATTCGTTTGACACCATGAACAGCAAGTTGCGTTTCCGCACAGCCGGCCAGCAGCATGCCAAGCGTAACGATAGCCACGCCGATGCGGCTTTTCTTACGCAGCTGTGCAAACGCACTTTTTCCGATTTTGGGCATCAAGGTGTCCCCGCTTAAAGATGCTCTGTCTTATCTGGCGCGGGGTATAGGCCCCTCACCCAATCACTTCAATTATTGACCGGCAATTGCATCAGCCAGTGTGCCGACCGCAATCGCGAAATAGGTGGACCGGTTCCAATGCATGATGGTGTGGAAGTTGTTATAAACCATATAAGCCGGACCTTCACCGTCATTTACTGTAACAATTGACGCGTTCATATCGGCCTGCGGCAGGTCAGTATCATTTGGCATACGTACACCAAGCTCCTGCCACTCGGAGATCGATTTGCGAATGTCGCGGCCTTCCAATGCCTTATCGAAATCTTTCGGGATTCTGACCTTACGGCCCCAACGCTCGTCACCTTTCCAGCCGACGGTCGACAGATAGTTTGCAGCAGATGCAAATACGTCTTCCTTCGCACCCCAAAGGTCGATTTTGCCATCGCCATTTCCATCACGCGCATAGTTCAGGAAGGTTGACGGCATAAATTGCGCTTGGCCCATCGCACCGGCCCAGGAACCAGACATATCTTCGGCTGCAATATGACCGGCATCAATGATGGTCAAAGCGTTCATCAGCTCTTTGCGGAAATATTCGGCACGGCGACCTTCGAAGGCCAAGGTAGCAAGCGAATCAACAACCGAATACCCACCCGTGTGGCGACCAAATCCGGTTTCAATCCCCCAAAACGCCGTCAGATAGTGGCCAGGTACGCCGTATTTCTTCGCTGCAGCATCAATCACCGCGCGGTTTTCAGCGTATTTCTTGCGGCCTTCATTAATGCGCGACTGCGGAACGACGCGCTGAATATATTGTTCAAATGTCAGTTTGAATTCCGGCTGACTACGGTCGTATTCGATGACTTTCGGGATCGGCTTGGTATTGGCAAAGGCAACCTCAAGCGTAGGCTGAGAAATGCCCTTTTCAGCAGCTTCCTTTTTGAAAGCCACCAACCATTCTTCGAAGCCTTCTGTGGTGAATTCTGGAAGTTTTTCATCCGTCTGTGCAAAGGCAGGAGCGTTTGCACTCATCACGGCAATTACAGACGCAGCAGTCAGCAGTTTCCAGAATTTCATCAAAAGCCTCATCCACGATATCAGTTTTCAGTTACCTCGGCGCTTGGTCCGGGAAACCATTCATCCGTTCGCCCGGTCCAGTAATAGGCGGTCAAACCAACCCATTCGCGCAGACCGCGCCCTAGAGATTTGATACCGCTTGAGACGTTAAGACTTGTTAAATGGATCTCATCTGAAGTGAATCTGCCGACCGGGTACGGAATTACATTCCAGCCAGCTTTGCGAAAAACGCCTACCGCGCGCGGCATATGTTCTGCAGAAGTCACTAGCAACCAAGGCTTTTTCACAAATTCCGGCCAATTTCCATAAATCATTTCAAGTGAATTTAGCGCATTCTCATGTGTGTTTCGTGCGTGAACTTCAAAATACATATTGTCTGTTAGCATCGCCAAATCGTTAAGCCACGATTGCAGCACCGCAGCTTCGCTAAATCCTCTGTCAGTAAGTACCCCGTCGCCACCTGTGAAAATGACAGGTCGTTCCGGATACTGGTTGGCAAGTTGCAGCATGGTGAAAACCCTGTCCGGAGCGCTGGGAAACTGTACCTCTCCCCGCGTTAGATAGGCACGAGGATCAAGGCTCCCCGACAAGGTCACCACACCAACAAACTCAGTGTCACTTAAGTCTGGCTTGTCAAAGCGCCTCTCTAGTTCACGAGATAAAAATGTTCCGACCGGCACAATAGTGATCAAGACAGACAGAACTGTGACGCAGAGGATTCCTTTGACAGCAAAACGCCGAGTGCTGTTCAGCAGCAAAAGTAAAATTAGAACTGTCAATATGATCCCATGCATCATTCCGGTATTGATCAGATGACCGACAGTTTTTGATAGAAAATAAAACACTTGTTATGGACCCAGAGGTTGCTCGCGCTGTAGTTGCTGGTACCATACTGAAATCACATTATTTAACCAGCTTTTGATGCAAAGTTGGATTGGCCTATTGACAGGGCCGCGCACCCAATTTATTGAAAGCGCCCAGAGCAGAAAGCTCCAACCATATTTGCGGAGAGGTGGCAGAGTGGTTGAATGCAACGGTCTTGAAAACCGTCGTGCCTTTACGGGTACCGTGGGTTCGAATCCCACCCTCTCCGCCATTCATTTCCCAGACATTTCTGAACACAGCGATTTGACGCAGCGCAAAGACATTGCAGCGTGAATGTTGTTTATTGTTTGCATTCAAAAAATGATGTCAAAAAGGTTTCTGGAATGAGTGAGTTGCCCGCCTGTCCGAAATGTCAGTCGCCCTACGCCTACGAAGATGGCGAGCTTCTGATTTGCCCGGAATGCGCCCATGAATGGTCGGCGTCTGCAGATGCAGGCTCAGAGAATGTCGTTCGCGATTCCAATGGCACACCACTTGCCGACGGCGACACGGTAAGTGTGATCAAGGATCTTAAGGTCAAAGGATCCTCGGCAGTTGTAAAGGTCGGGACCAAAGTCAAAGGCATTCGCCTGGTTGATGGCGACCATGACATTGATTGCAAAATTCCAGGCATCGGTCAGATGGGCTTGAAGTCTGAATTCGTGAAGAAAGTGGCCGAGTAACTGCTTAAGCAGAATAGGCTACCCAAAAGAAAAAGCGCACCAAACTCTGGTGCGCTTTTTTTGTTATGCATCTTTCGATCACGCTGTTTAGTCAGCGCTGCCGGTTCGGAACGTTGCACCCGGCTTTGGCTTGATCACGCGTTGAACAAACCAGATTGCTCCTGCCATCCCGACGCCGATCAGATCGGTAATCAGGCCACCAGAAATCATGAACAGAGCCGCAACGATCAACGCAATGCGGAGGAACCAGACCGCGTCACGACCAAGGAACCAGCCCTGAACACCAGCCGACAGCAGGAACACGCCGACAACAGCGGTGACAAACGCCTGACCGATCTGAATGTAAGTTCCATCCATCAGGATTGCAGCGTTATAGAAGAACATGAACGGCACGATGAAGGCCGCAATGCCGATCTTGAACGATGCAACAGATGTTTCCATCGGGTTGGCTCCGGAAATACCCGCCGCAGCATAGGATGCCAACGCAACAGGCGGTGTAATCGCCGAAACAACCGCAAAGTAGAACACGAAGAAGTGTGCTGTAAGCGGTTCAATTCCAAGCTCAATCAGGCCCGGTGCAACCACAGACGCTGCAACAGCATAAGCTGCGGTCGTCGGCATTCCCATACCAAGCAGGATGGCAATCAACATGGCAAAGACCAGTGCGAGCAGCTGGGATGCTTCTGCAAGGCCAAGCAGCAAGTTGGAGAAACGTGCACCGACGCCGGTCAGGGCAATCACGCCAACAATGATACCCGCACAAGCACAGACCGCGATGATCTGGATCGACATACCGCCCGCCAATTCAAAGGCCTTGACCACGGAGCGAACACCGACACGATGCGGGGTTAGCCAACTGACAACTACGGCCGCAACCGTTGCCAACGTACCAGCACGGATGACGGAATAGCCCATAAATAGCGCGATAATCAGGATGATGATCGGCAGGAACAGGAAGACCTGTTTGACCATGGTGTTAAAGCGCGGCAGCTCGTCTTCTTTCATGCCACGCATGCCAAGCTTGGCCGCTTCGAAATCGACCATGAAATAGATCGACACGAAATAAAGGATCGCCGGGATCACGGCCGCAATCGCGATATCGGTATATGGAATACCGGTGATCTCAGCCATGATGAAGGCCCCTGCCCCCATAATCGGCGGCATGATCTGGCCGCCGGTCGAAGCAGCGGCTTCAATCGCACCGGCTGTTTTCTTGTGATAACCAACCTTCTTCATCAAAGGGATCGTGAGCGAACCGGTCGCCACAACGTTACCCGCCGAGGTGCCATTGATCATACCCATCAAGCCAGAAGCAAAGATCGCAACCTTTGCCGGGCCACCACGCGCACGCCCCGCCACCGAGAAGGCAAAGTTCACGAAATAATCGCCAACCTTGGATGCCTGCAGGAAGGCGGCGAAGATGATGAAGAGAATGATGTAGGTCGAGGAAACAGCAGTCGTCGGGCCGAGAATACCTGCATCGGTATAAACCTGACTAAAGAAGCGCTGCCAGGTAATGGCTGGCGACTGCAGGAAGCCCGGAAGGAATTCACCAACGAAGACATAGACCAGAAAGATCGTTGCGATAATCACAAGCGCAAGACCAGCGACACGGCGGGTCAACTCCATGATCAACAGCGTGCCGGAAATAGCCGCAATCGAAATACCAATCGGCGCAAACGGCGTACCGGTCGAGTTGCGCATCAAAGTGCCATAGATCGTGATCAGATAGATCGCAACAGCCAGCCCGCAAACAGCCAGCACAAAATCAGGTGCGGAATATTTGTCGCGGGTGGTCTTGTTTGCCCATGACAGCACAATGCCGCCAACGGTTGCCACCATCAATGGTGCCCCGAAGACCCAAGTTTCGTTGAACTTGATGCGGGCATCAATGCCGTTCCACATCACGCCATCAGCAATCTCGAAATAGAAGCTGATCGCGGTACCAACAGCCACGAATGCCGGAACCAAAAGCGCATAGGCCAGATAGTTCAGCATCGGAGTTTGTGATGATTGGTCATCGACAAACTTGTTGGCAGAATACCAAAGGAAACCAAGAGCAAGCGCACCTGCCACGTGAACGATACGGAAGTTCCATGTTTCCATCGGGAAATCTGGCAGGAAACCGAGATTGACCAGACCACCGGTCATACCCGAAAGCGAGACACCATTAAGGGCCAACATATGAAAAGCCGCGTAAATCGCGGCAGAAATGGTAATAAAAGCAAGGCCCCGTCCCTCAAAAAGACGGCGGTTATTTTCAACCGGCTCATCATCAACGCCATCGGCGATGAGATGTTCGTCTTCCACTTTGTTTGGTTCGGTCATCAGGTTTCCCCACACTCTTTGTTCAATTGTTCTTAGCTAGCTTCTTTGTGGCGATAGAGTCAAAGCGGGCCACCAAGATTGGTAGCCCGCCCTGCGGCATTCATTCGGACAGAATTAGTGGATCATGTCCGCCGGAATGGATGCGCCATTTTCGTTGAACCACTTGGCAGCGCCCGGGTGCCATTTCATGACCTTGTTCTTGTTCCAGTTTGCCGGAACGGTCGAACGGGCTGCACGGTGGATGGAAACCATACGATCGTTGTCAGACATGACGACGTCGGTTGCTGCGTAAACAAAGCTTTCCGGAAGGTCGCAGTTTGCAATCGCAAAGTTCCACATCGAGACCGAACGCGCCGGTTCGGTCAGCGTGGTATAGGTGTCAGCAGCGATATCAAATTCGGATACCGGGAAGGCATCCATGATTTTCGTCTGCTCTTCTGCGGTGAATTCGATGATGTTCACATCGGTCTGAACTTCGAGCTGGCTAACCGCCGGAACCGGTACGCCTGCTGCGAACGCGATCACGTCAAGAAGGCCGTCCTGAAGCTGACCGCCAAGGTCAGACCAGCCGCCGTTACGACGTTCGAAATCAACGCCGAGTTCTTCAAGCATACGCGGGAAGTAGGTGTCGGAAGTCGAGCCAGCCGGACCGAAACCGATTTTTGCACCTGCCGGAATGTCTGCAACGGATGCGATGCCAGATGAAGACAGAGCCGTGATCGAGAACGGCGTCTGGTACATCGGGAACATTGCGCAAGCATTGGTCATCTGTACGCCCGGTGCAATCGGGTTGGTACCAGCAAGCGATTCAGCTGCCGGGCCCATGGTGGTCATGCCAAATGCAGCTTCACCGGTGTGAACCAGTGCCATGTTCTGCATCGGACCGCCGGTGACTTCGCCGCCACCGGAAACACCAAGTTCTTCAGCAACAAGGTTGGCCCAGCCTGAGCCATAAGCGAAATAGGTGCCGCCCTGAGAGGCGGTGCCGACAGTGAAACTCTCCGGCCAACCGGTGCGATCCTGAGCAACGGCAGCGGTGCTCCCAAAAGCGAACGCGACCGCCATCCCTGCAAATAAAGCGCGTTTCATTTATTTCCTCCGTTAATCGGTATTTGTGCGACGTTATTGATACGACGTTGCCCCCAAAGGAGTTCACATATGGGGAACCACAAGGTTGAAGGCAATATGTCTTATTATCAATAACTAATTCGGCTCTGATGCATAGTGATGTCGATCTCTGTACGTGTTCGACTTTGGTCGAATACGGGCCAATTTGGTGCTGTCACCTTTCTATAATCGCATCTTCTAAATTAAATGAATCCCCCTCTTCTCAACCGCTTGTAATACCAAACGAACAACCCAATCTGACCCTTAATCAGACTGTTGTTGGAGGGGGATTGGATGTCGTTAAATATCGGTAGTCGAATACTGCTTGCGGCTGCAATGATCGTCGTTGCCACCTTTGTGGCGTTTATTCTTTATTTTGACTATCAGCAACGAACGTCGATCCAAAGCGCTCTGCAATCGAAGTTGACCGAAAGTGGATCGCTGGCAACAGCGGGGATTTCCAACTGGCTTGATGGTCGCCGTCTGCTTGTCGAAAGCCTTGCCAACAACATCGCCCGTGATAGCTCGCCAGATACTGTGAGCGAGATCGCCAGCGGCGAAGCACTTGTTAAATCATTTATTTATTCGTATTTTGGAAGTGCCGAGGGCGTGATGACGATGTATCCGCCCGACGAGCTGCCGCCAGGATATGACCCCCGCCAACGTCCTTGGTACGGTGATGCCGTGGCAATTGGCGACAGCACACTTACCGAACCCTATACAGATGCTTCTACCGGTCAGTTGATTGTAACTGCCACCACACCGGTTTTTGATGGCTCTAAACTTTTGGGCGTTGTTGGTGGCGATATTGATATTGGGATCCTTGGCGACTTGGTCCGCAGTATCGATCTGGGTGGTATCGGCTATGGGTTCCTGGTGAATGACCAAGGCACGATCCTTATTCACCCAAACAAGGACTTCACCCTTAAACCGATTGCCGAAGTTTTCCCGAATGACACGCCTTCTGTTGCAGAAGGCATGGACAACGTCCTTAACGGCACGGGCGAGCAGCTTTTCACCTTCTTCCGGGTTGAAGGCCTGCCATCGGTTAACTGGTATCTTGGTTTCGCATTGGATCGCGAAGCTGCTTACGCGTCGCTCAGCGAGTTTAGATATACAGCGATCATCACAGCTATCATTGCGGTTCTGGCGATCATGGGCCTGATGGGCATCCTTGTTCGGACATGGGTTTCCACACCCGTGCTCAGCATGACATCCGCCATGACCCGTCTGGCGAATGGCGAGAAGAACGTGGACGTACCAGGTACTGAACTCAAAGACGAGATTGGTGCAATGGCCGCAGCCGTACTTGTCTTTAAAAACAACGCCGCGGAAGTTGATCGATTGGCCCGTGAGAACGAGGAAGCAACAAAGCGTTCAGCAAAGGAACGCAAACGCGCCCTTGATCAAATGGCCGATAACTTTGAGCAAAGCGTTCTATCGATCGTGGAAACTGTTGCCGATGCGGCGGAAAAAACCCAATCGGTTGCAACACAGCTTTCTGCCAACGCCGAAAATCTACGGCGCGTGCTGCAGCCGTGTCCAATGCGGCCAACATAACCACTGAAAACGTTCAGGCGGTTGCATCCGCAACAGAAGAATTATCCGCAGCCATCCGCGAGATTGGTGCGCAGGTCACCCAATCGATTGATGTCGCAACGGAGGCTGTCGAAGGTGTCAACAACACCACAACGACTGTGACGGAGCTTGCAGAGGCCGCCGAGCGTATCGGCAAGGTCGTTGGTCTTATTCAGGATATTGCAGGTCAGACCAACCTTTTGGCGCTGAATGCTACGATCGAGGCGGCCCGTGCCGGTGATGCGGGCAAAGGCTTTGCAGTGGTGGCCGGTGAGGTCAAATCACTTGCCAACCAGACCGATAAGGCAACCGGCGACATCCAGACGCAGGTCGATGGTATTCAAGGGTCCTCTACCCGCTCCGTTTCGGAAATTGAGTCCATCTCGGCTACGATCGAACGCATCAATGAATTCTGTAATGCGATTGCGGCAGCGGTTGAGCAACAAGGCGCAGCAACGCGCGAAATTGCTGACAGCGTCCAACGTGCCGCATCCGGTACGCAAGAAGTATCACAGAACGTTTCGGCCGTCTCACATGCGTCGAACATGGTGAGCGAGGAGGCAAACTCCTTGCTGAATTCATCACGTGAAATGCGTCAGCTTGCTCAACGCCTTCGCGAAGAAGTTCTTGGCTTCCTGAAATCGGTCCGTGACAACGAATAAGACTGTCTTCGAGTTCTAGCACATCACACCGTCAGTTTGGGTTTGTTCCCGCTGGCGGTGTTTTGTTGTTAGCTGTCCCCGATTTTCGGCTCAAGGGAGTCTTCACTTGGCTGGAACGAAGCCCCACCCGAAGGTCATTATCGATTACCCAAAAAATCATCGTAGTTTTTTATTGCGTAAAATCCCTTACTGCTGCACGATTTGTGCGATGCGGTTGCCAATCGAGACCGATAACCAATTGAAACCGCTGTTTTCTTCATAAAACTGCAAAAAATCAGTGGAAATGCTCTCGTTGGACAGGCAATTATTGACGGAATGAGAGGCGCTTTGGCGTGTCTTGTGGGGGAGCACCTGATTTTGGTGCTAAGACGAACGAAAAATTTGGACTCTCAAACAGGGGAATTTTTAACTCGATATGAGCAAAAACATACCCGCCCTACAGGTCGAAGGGATGATCAAAAGCTTTGGGGACCACGAGGTTCTTAAAGGCATTGACCTTACGGCCAATACCGGGGACGTAATTTCGATTATTGGCTCGTCTGGTTCGGGCAAAAGTACATTTCTTCGCTGCATCAACCTGCTTGAAACCCCGAATGCGGGGAAAGTCCAAGTTCATGGCGAACTTATTCGCATGAAAACCCTTAAGGACGGATCGCAGGAAGCCGCGGATAAAAAACAGCTCCAGCGTATTCGTACCAAACTTGCCATGGTGTTTCAGAGCTTCAACCTCTGGAGTCATCTGACCATTTTGGAAAACGTGATCGAAGCACCGGTTCATGTTCTTGGCGTTCCCAAGAAAGAAGCAATCGAACGTGCCGATGCGCTTTTGCAAAAAGTCGGCATGTATGAGCGACGCGATTACTATCCGGGACATGTTTCCGGTGGTCAGCAGCAGCGTGCAGCAATTGCACGTGCGCTTGCGATTGAGCCGGAAGTTCTTCTGTTCGATGAACCGACATCTGCACTTGATCCCGAACTGGTCGGTGAAGTGCTTAAGGTTATGACAGATTTGGCCGAAGAAGGCCGCACGATGCTGGTCGTTACCCATGAAATGGGTTTCGCAAAGGGGGTATCCAGCCACGTGATGTATTTGCATCAGGGACGCGTCGAGGAATTCGGCAATCCGACTGATGTATTTGAGAATCCAAAATCAGAACGCATGAAGCAATTCCTGCAGCGTGACTTTTGATTTGGGCAGGTCAAGGCATGGTGTGTCTTGACCGTCAGAATGGAAGCAATGAATTGCGCGCCATTCCAATTTACAAGGGAGAGTTTGAATGAAAAACTGGATTAAGGTTGCATCTGCCGCTGCTGTCGGCCTTGCACTGAGCGCAACCGCAGCAAGTGCTGCTTGGGAGAAAGTCGTTGTTGCAACCGAGGGCGCGTACCCTCCGTTCAACATGATGGACGAAAACGGTAAGCTGATCGGCTTTGACGTTGATTTCGCAACCAAGCTTTGCGAAACCGCAAAAGTCGAGTGCGAAATCGTTGCTCAGGATTGGGATGGTATGATCCCGGGTCTTCTGGCCAAAAAATATGATGCAATCATCGCCCAGATGTCGATCACCGAAGAGCGTAAGCGCTCCATCGACTTCTCCAACTACTACAGCAACACTCCGGCTGTTTTCGTTGGTAAAGACGGCATGAGCATCGAAGCGTACAAAGATGGCGAAGTCGTCGAAGACGCTCTTGATGGCATGGTTGTCGGCGTACAGCGTTCGACCACGCACGCAAACTTCCTGGAAGATAACTTCCCGGGCATCGAAATCCGCATGTATGGCACCCAGGACGAAGCTCTGCTTGACCTGACCGCTGGCCGCGTTGACGCGACCCTTGCTGATTCCGGTACCCTCGAAGATTGGCTGAAGTCTGACGAAGGCAAAGGCTATGGCTTCGTTTCCAACCAGTTCGCTCCGAGCCAGTGGTTCGGCGACGGCGCTGGCATCGGTATCCGTAAAGAAGACCAGGACCTGAAGGAAATCTTCAACAAGGCTCTGGCGGAAATGCTTGCTAACGGTTCTTACGCAGAACTGAACAAAAAGTACTTCCCGACGATCAATCTGCATCCGAATTGATCTGTCAGACGTTTCCGGGGCGGCATTAATGTGCCGCCCCACCCTTATTGTTGTTCGGGTCTTCTAATCAGGGGCTTGAAGCGCGTTCAGCATCAAGGAAAGCTGGAGATACCATGCTCGATTTATACGGCCGCGGCTGGCAGATGCTCGAAGGGGGACTGGTTACAGTTCAGCTTTGCCTGACCGTTTTGCCATTCATGATTATCATTGGTTTGTTGGGTGCTTCAGCCAAGCTGTCGCGCTATCGCACGCTTCGCGTGATCGGGGAAAGTTACACCGTCCTTATTCGCGGTATCCCTGAACTTCTTGTTATTTTGTTGATTTATTTCGGCGGCACGATTGCCGTTCAGAACATAGCCGAATTGATTTCCGGCGAAGAAACCCGCGTTGATATTCCGGCCTTCTGGTCCGGTGTTGCGGCACTTGCACTTGTTCAGGGTGCGTTTGCATCCGAAGTCTTCCGTGCTGCCATGCAGTCCATCCCGATCGGTCAGATCGAAGCTGCGACCGCATGTGGCATGACGCCGATGCAGATTTTCATGCGCATCAAATTGCCGCAGCTGTGGCGTTTCGCACTGCCCGGTCTTAACAACCTGTTCCAGGTCCTGATCAAGGACACCGCGCTTATTTCCGTGGTCGGTGTTGAAGAGATCATGCGTAAGGCCGCGATTGGTGCGGGAACGGAAAAAGCACCGTTTACGTTCTATCTCGTTGCGATGCTGATGTTCCTTTCATTTACAACGGTTTCGTTGCTTGTCTTCAATCATCTTGAGAAGCGGGCTGCCCGCGGCATAGCGAGGGCGTAACCGATGTTTGAAGATCTGATATACGTTCTTGGCAAATACGACACATGGCTATGGCGCGGCTTTCTTTTGACGGCCGAGTTGCTTGTCATCTCGGTGACATTTGGAACATTGCTCGCCATTCCGTTGGCTGTTGCCCGCGTTTCAAAGAAAGTCTGGATCCAGGCACTTCCATTTGCCTTCATCTATGTTTTCCGCGGCACGCCCCTGATCGGGCAGCTGTTCATGATGTATTATGGCGTCGGACAGCTGATCGCGAATATCGATGGCATTCAGGATCACTGGAGCTGGGAATATCTGCGGAATCCCTATTGGTATTGCCTGCTGACCTTTGTTTTGAACACCGCGGCCTATGTTGCTGAAATCATGCGTGGTGGCATTCAGAACGTACCAAATGGCGAACTTGAAGCCGCGCGTGCCTGCGGGATGTCATCAGCAACCACCTATCGTCGCATCATCTTCCCGCGGATGTGGCAGATGATCTGGCCGGCATATACCAACGATGTGATCTTTACGCTTAAGGCAACATCGCTTGCATCCACCGTCACCATGATGGAACTGACAGGTGCTGCGCGTAAGATCGTGGCGCGAACCGCCCTTCCCTATGAAGCCTTTATCTCGGCCGGTGTGATCTATTTGATCATCGTCTACACGCTGACATTTGGCTTTAAGGGTGTTGAGCGATATCTGCGCCGCAATGAACGCCGTAAAGATAAACAAGCTGGTGCAGCCAAAGCTGCCTCTGCCTGATTAGAAGACATTAAAACCCGGCCTTTGGAGACGAATAGCTTTGGTATCGCGCCAACCGCTATTTTGATCCGGCCGGGTTCTTTGCCCCACACGCCACCATTTTCCAGGATATCGAAATGCAAGAAGAACGCATTGAACTCATTCGCCCGCAGATGGGAACTTCCCGCGCCTTGACCGTTCGTCGTTACGGCAAAGCCGGCAGCGGACCAAAGGCCTATTTCCAGGCCGCCCTTCATGCCGATGAACTGCCCGGTGTTATTACCCTGCATCATCTTGAAGCGTTGCTGAAAGAGGCCGAAGACAAAGGTGAAATCACCGGTGAAATCGTCGTGGTGCCTTTTGCCAACCCGATCGGCTTTACCCAGTATGTCGATATGAAGCCGCTTGGCCGCTTTGAGATGCGCAGCGGTCAGAACTTCAACCGTCATTACCCGGATCTGAGCGAAGCGTTGATTAAGGCCGTTGCAGGCAAGCTTGGTCAGGATGCCGATGAGAACGTAACGCTGATCCGCGCAGAACTGCGTCGCCTGATCACGGAACACCGCAACGAAGTCAGCCCGCTAACCGATCTTCAGGACCTGCGACTGACCTTGGCGGAACTTGCGATCGATGCAGATTACGTTCTTGATCTGCATTGCGACTGGGAAGCGCCGATGCATCTTTACATCAGCGATCACAATTGGCCGGATGCAGCAGATCTTTCGGCACAGATCGGTTCAGAATGCAGCCTGATTGCCGAAATCAGTGGGGACAACCCGTTTGATGAAGCATTCAGCCGCCCATGGGTCGAACTGCGCCGCGCGCTAGGCGACAAGTTTCCAATCCCGATGGCAACGCTTGCGACCACGATTGAGCTTCGTGGAGATCGCGATGTGTATGATGAATACGCCATTCCCGATGCTGCCAACATGTTCAAATTCCTGCAGCGCCGTGGCTTGATTGCTGGTGACCCCGGCCCGTTGCCAGAGGCGAAATGCGATGCAACCCCGCTATCGGGTGTTGATCGGGTTATGGCCCCGCATGGTGGCATGGTTGTGTTTTCCGCAAACGCCGGTGACAAGGTCAAAGCCGGTCAGGAACTGGGTTATGTTCTTGATTGTGAAACCGGTCAGAAAACACCGTTCTCAAGCCGTACGGATGGCGTTTTGTATTCCCGGATTGGCATTCGCCTGATCGTTCCGGGTGGCAATGTTTGCTCTGTTGCCGGTGATGCGCCTTTGCCGGGCCGTGAAGGTCAGCTTCTGCTGTCGAAATAACATCAAAACGGGTACTTTTCCCTGTTCTGATTGAAACTGTGTTTTGGGACGGATTGATTGATTGCCGGGGCAAGGTTGGATACCTTCATGGCGATGGATTGATCCGTCTTTATCTTTTCGGTCGGATGCGTTTATAACCCCGACCTTCATCGTCATTGGGACCGCTTGTTTTCGATGATGACGCTTAACCGACTAACCGCGCTTCGCGCGTTGCAAGGATGTTCCGATGTTCGACCCTAAAACTGTTTCTGACGTAATTGCCGCAGCAAAAGCAAAGGCTGTTGCAGACGCTGATACTGCACTTCGTGCCATTTCCGTTCTTGACCTTACCAGTCTGAACGATGATGACACGCCAGAGGTCATCGAAGCCCTTTGCAAACGCGCGCAAACGCCGGTTGGCAATACGGCTGCTGTTTGCGTCTATGCGCCGTTTATCGAAACGTCATGGCGTGCACTTGGCCAGTCTGGTGTTAAGACCGCAACGGTCGTTAACTTCCCGGCTGGTGGCACCAATGCACAGCGCGTCGGTGATGAAACCGCAGACTGTGTTTCCAAGGGTGCTGACGAAGTTGATCTGGTCTTCCCGTATAAGGCCTTCATCGAAGGAGATAGCGCAATTGCTGCTGATGTTGTGGATGCCACTCGCATGGCATGTGGTTCAATGACCACGATGAAGGTCATTCTTGAAAGCGGCGAATTTGACGACCTGACCAAGGTTTACGAAGCCGCCCGCCTTGCGGTCAAACATGGCGCGAACTTTGTCAAAACCTCAACCGGCAAGGTTCCGGTCGGTGCAACACCAGAAGCAGCTGTTGCCATGTTGACCGCCATTCGTGATGCACGCGACGAAGACGGTATCGATGCCGGTTTCAAGGCATCGGGCGGGGTAAAAACCACTGATGACGTGGCCCTTTATATCGCGATTGCCGATCACATTATGGGTGATGGCTGGGCTAAGCCGGAAACCTTCCGTTTCGGGGCAAGTGGCGTTCTGACCGCCCTTCTTGAAACATGTGGTGCAAAACCGGGTGACGCGCCGGCTCCGACTGGCAACTACTAAGAATAATGACTATCTGCGAGACAGAACACTCGCACGATCAGGTTTGAAGGAAGACATCAATGGCACGTGCCATCATCATCGTGGCAGACAGTTTTGGGATCGGTTCCGCACCGGACGCATCGAAATTTGGCGATCAGGGATCCGATACACTTGGTCATATCGCCGAATATTGTGCCAAGGGACTTGCTGATAGCGATCAGCGAAGCGGTCCGCTGAATGTGCCAAACATGGTTGCATTGGGTCTTGGCGAAGCCGCCAAGGACGTAACCGGACGTGTACCGCCGGGACTTGATCATGGTGGTGCGATGATTGGCGCCTTTGGCCATGCCAAGGAACTGTCGCGCGGCAAGGACACCCCAAGCGGTCACTGGGAAATTGCCGGTGTACCTGTTGATTTTGATTGGGGTTATTTCCCGCTAACCGTTCCGACCTTCCCGGCCGAGCTGACTGATGAGCTGATCAAACAGGCAAACCTTCCGGGCATTCTTGGCAACTGCCATGCGTCCGGTACAACCATCATTGCCGAACTGGGTGAAGAGCACATCAAAACCGGTATGCCGATTTGCTACACATCGGCAGACAGCGTGTTTCAGATTGCTGCCCATGAAGAACATTTCGGCCTGGATCGCCTGTATGAAGTTTGTGAAATCGCCTTCAAATTGGTTGAGCCTTACAATATCGGCCGCGTAATTGCCCGTCCGTTTATCGGTGAAACGCCAGCGGATTTCAAACGCACGTCAAATCGTCGTGACATTGCCGTTCCGCCGCATAAACCGACTCTTCTTGACCAATTCAGCAATACCGGTGGTACCGTGATTTCTGTTGGCAAGATTGCCGATATCTATGCCCATCGTGGCATTGCCAAAAAGGTAAAGGCGTCGGGCAATATGGCGCTGTTTGACGCCATGATGACCGAAATCGCAACGGCACCCGATAACAGCATTGTGTTCACCAACCTGGTGGACTTCGACATGGAATTCGGTCACCGTCGTGACGTTCCGGGCTATGCCAACGCGCTTGAAGAGTTCGATAAACGTATTCCGGAACTTCGTGCTGCATTGAAACCGGGTGATCTTGTGATCATTACCGCCGATCATGGGTGTGACCCGACCTGGCGTGGCAATGATCATACCCGCGAGTTCGTGCCGATTATGGCATTTGGTCCTGCAATCGCCCCCGGCCCGTTCGGAATGCGCGATACCTTTGCCGATATCGGACAGACCGTGGCAGATCATCTTGGCATTCCGCCGCTTGCAGCGGGTACGTCATTCTTGAACGGATAAGCTGATGAACTGGCAGGTCGGACAAAGTGAACCATCCATGTCGCCGATACGCATTGAGGCGATTGTCGATACCATTTGTCCGTGGTGCTATATCGGGAAAAAGCGTCTGGAAAAGGCTTTATCGCGCGAGAAGCTCGATAATCTGATCATTACCTGGCGCCCTTTCCTGCTTAATCCGGACATGCCAAGCGGCGGTATCGATCGCAAACTTTATCTGTCCGCAAAGTTTGGCGGATCAGAAAGTGCAGCACGCGTTTACAAGGCAATCGAAGATGCCGGTGCCGCTGTCGGCATCGATTTCAAGTTTGGCCAGATCAAGGTGACACCAGATTCAACGGACTCTCATCGCCTGATTTACAAGGTTTGCGCCGAACGTCCGGCGGTTGGCAATGCCTTGGTCGAAGATTTGTTCGTCGCCTATTTCCTTGAAGGTCAGGATATTGGCGATCACGAACTTTTGGCCGACATTGCCGTTCGTCACGGTGAAGATCGCAACGAGATCCTTGAATATCTGTCAGGTGATATGGACCGCGAATTCGTTGGCCAGGAAAACCGTGTTGCCCACCAGATGGGTGTTACCGGTGTCCCGTGCTTCCTGTTTAACAGCCGCCATGCCCTATCAGGTGCGCAGGAACCAGACATTTTACAGCGCATGATCCGGCTGGCACGTCAGGAAGAAATTCCGGTTTAATCGGCGAGTCTCAAGAATTTAAAAAGGCGGGATAACAAACTGTTACCCGCCTTTTCTTTATGTTTTGACTGCGATATCCGAAAGCCGCTTCATTAGGCGTTTCAGACCTTCAAGACGGTCCGTGGGGCCATCCCATCCAGCGGCATAAACAATTTTGTGATCCGGTCGCAGACGCGCGACACCAACCTGCTGTTGGATAAAGCCGATCAGGCCTGCCGGGTTCGGGAATTCGTTATTACGCAACGTAATAAGCGCACCCTTCGGTCCGGCATCGAGTTTCTCGATATTGGCCACACGGCACCATTGCTTGATGGTTACGACATCCAGAAGGTTCTCGACTTCCTTGGGTAGCTTGCCAAACCGGTCGATCATCTCGGCTGCGAATTGATCCACCTCTTCGCGTGAGCGCAGCTCGGAAATGCGACGATACAGACCCAAACGAACACCAAGATCCGGCACATAGCGATCCGGGATCAGAACTGGCATGCCGATATTGATCTGCGGGACGAAACTTGCTTCTTCAGATGCATCAATCTCGCCTTTGGCCTCAGCCACGGCTTCTTCGATCATCTGCTGATAAAGTTCGATCCCGACTTCTTTGATGTGACCTGATTGTTCTTCACCAAGCAGGTTCCCTGCGCCGCGAATATCAAGATCGTGACTTGCCAAATTGAAACCGGCACCCAGACTATCAAGGGTCTGCATGACCTCCAGACGCTTAAGTGCCGTTGCTGTCAGCTTCTTGCCGTTTGGCAAAGTCAGATAGGCATAAGCACGTTGCTTGGAACGACCAATACGACCGCGCAGCTGATAAAGTTGGGCCAAACCAAACATGTCGGCGCGATGAATGATCATGGTATTGGCGTTGGGCACATCAATACCGGATTTAATAATGTTGGTGGCCAGTAACAAATCAAACTTCCGATCGGTAAAGTCCGTCATAACCTGTTCAAGATCACGTGCACCCATTTGACCATGGGCAACATCAAACTTGATTTCAGGCACAAGGCTCTCAAGTTCCTTGGCAACACGGCCCAATTCATTGACGCGCGGACAGACATAGAAAATCTGACCACCACGATGACGTTCACGCAGGATCGCTTCGCGTACCACAACAGGATCATAGGGCGTGATATATGTCCGCACAGCCAGACGGTCGACCGGCGGTGTGGCAATGATCGACAGTTCCTTGACCCCGGTCAGGGCGAGCTGAAGCGTTCGTGGGATCGGCGTTGCCGTCAGCGTCAGGACATGGACGTCTGATTTCAGTTCCTTCAGGCGTTCTTTGTGCTTCACGCCGAAATGCTGTTCTTCGTCAATGATCAGAAGACCAAGGTCCTTGAAGTGAACACCATTGCCCAGCAACGCATGGGTACCGCAAACGATATCGACATGACCGCTATCTAGGTTGTCCTTGACCAGCTTGGCGTTTTTGCCGGTCACAAGACGTGAAAGCTGTTCAACGCGCACCGGCAATCCGTCAAAGCGTTCCTTGAAGTTCAGATAATGCTGACGACACAAAAGTGTGGTCGGTGCAACAACGGCAACCTGTTTACCCGACATGACGGCAGCAAAGGCTGCGCGCATGGCAACCTCGGTCTTGCCAAAGCCGACATCACCACAAACCAGACGGTCCATCGGCTTGCCCGCTGCAAGATCATCAAGCGTATCACGGATGGCACGTGCCTGATCTTCCGTCTCGGCAAACGGGAAGCCAGCACAGAATTCGTCATAACTGCCTTCAGGTGCCTGAAGCGTGGCCCCTTTGCGCAGATGGCGTTCGGCCGCGACCTTGATCAGCTTGCCGGCCATGTCACGGATGCGTTCGCGCAACTTAGCCTTACGGGCCTGCCAGGCAACGCCACCCAGCTTATCAAGGATCGAAATCCCTTCGTCCGAGCCATAGCGCGACAGAACTTCAATGTTTTCGACCGGGACAAATAGCTTGTCGCCGCCATCATATTCAAGCTCGAGGCAATCATGCGGCGCGCCACCGGCCGTCACGGTTTTCAGGCCAAGATAGCGGCCGATACCATGTTCAAGATGAACGACGAGATCACCTTCGGAAATTTCGGATGCTTCGCGCAGGAAGTTATCGGCCTTGCGACGGCGTCCGCCCGGACGGCTCATGCGATCGCCAAGGACGTCCTGCTCGGTAACGAACCACAGACCTTCGCGACGGAAACCACGTTCGATATCAAGGATCACGACCGCTACATGCTCGTGGGTCAGATCATCGGTGATGTCTTCCCAGCATTCACAAGTAACAACCTTGCCGACACCGTGTTCGCGCAAAAGCGATACCATGCGATCGCGCGAACCGTCGGAATAGGCTGCGATGACAACCTGATTTTCCTTGCCGCGCTGGGTCGTGATGAAATCACGTAATTCGTCATAAAGGTTGGTATCAGCACGTGCACGCACATCACCAAAATCACGCCCTGCCCGTGCACCCAGATCAAAGATGCCGCGCTCCGGATTTTCATCGTCGTAGTACGGCGAATATTCAAGAACGACACGATCAGACAACAACCGGTCAAATTCCGCCTGATCAAGATAGAGCCGTTCGGTCGGAACCGGCTTATAGACGTTATCACCGGAAAGCCCGCCGCCCTTGATGTTCAGGCGTGCCTGATAATAGTCATCTATCATCTCAAGACGGTTTTCGATGACTTCGCCATATTGATAATCAAGCGTGACAATGGTGTCGGGCACATAGGCAAAGATCGTATCAAGCCCGTCATGGAACAGTGGCAGCCAATGTTCCATGCCGCCATATTTCAGGCCGTTAGAGATGGATTTATAAAGCGGATCAGTCTGTGATACCGCGCCAAACAGTTCACGATAATTGCTTCGGAATCGGGAAATGCTGTCGGGATCGAGATACACTTCCCCGACCGGCAGAAGGGCAATTTCCTTGACCTTGCCAACCGTGCGCTGACTTTCGACGTCAAAGCGACGGATGCTTTCGATCTCGTCACCAAAGAAATCAAGACGCACCGGTTCTTTCATGCCCGGCGCAAAGATATCGACAATATCACCGCGCACCGCATAGTCGCCCGGCTCCATAACCTGCTCGGCGCGGTTATAGCCCATCCGTTCAAAATATGCCGTCAGCGCAGCCCGGTCATATTCTTCACCAGCCTTGAACGCCAATTTGCCCTTGCGCATGACATCAACGCACGGAACACGCTGAATGGCGGCCGCCGCAGTGGTCAGGACAATTCGGCCATGGCCGTTGGTGGGAACATCGCCTTCGGCCAGTGTCGTCAGGGTTTCAACCCGGCGTGCGGTGACTTCGGATATCGGCGATACGCGGTCATATGGCAGGCAGTCCCATGCCGGAAGTGTCAGAACCTCCACCTCACCAGCAAAGAAGCTGAGTGCTTCTGCCAGCTGCGACATGCGTTTGTCATCGCGTGCGATATGCAGAACCGTCTGGTTCTTGCCCGCAGTCTCCAACAACTCGCGCAGGATCAGGGCATCTACACCTTCTGGCACACCACCAACACGTTTACGACCTTTGGTCGATATGATTTCTTTTATTTTTCTCAATGCTTTATCAGGCGTTGCTCAGGTCCTGAATCATATGCAGTACATCGGTGTCATACTGCTCGGGGGCTTGTTCCTTGCCTGTCGCCCATTTGAAGAAGTCCGCATCGGGCACTTCATTGATCAGGGTTTCAAACCGATCAAGCTGTTCTTCACTGAGCGTCGCGAGATGCTTATCCATGAAGCGCCCCATCAGGATATCGTTTTCCTTGGTGCCACGATGGCTGCCACGGAACAGCAGCTTCTTGCGCCGCATTTCCAGTTCCGAAACGTTCTCAGTCATAGTCGATCTCCTGGCTTCTTCTGCCGCGCCCGTTTTCGGGCTGTAGCAAGCAATTCTGTGGCATGGTTTGTACGGCAAAACGGTGCCGGGGTCCATGCTGTGATCGGGCTTTTTGCATCAATTGATGACTTGGTGGTTGTGGCAGGATAATTTTGTTGTATACCCGTGCCATAAACGCAATTGTTCTATTAACGTTCTCATCGAAAGTTTCAACGAAAACCGTCATGCGTCCGGAAATTCTGTTCCCGCTTTTTGCTGAAATCGACACCCTGCCCGGCATCGGCCCACGGCTGAAGCCGCTTGTGGTGCGGTTGATTGGTGGAGAGCATGTGGCGGACCTGCTGTGGCATCTGCCATCCGGGATCATCGATCGGCGTTTATCACCGCCCCTGGCAGAAACCATCGATGGTTCGGTTGTGACGATGGATGTGTGGGTCGAGCGCCATGATCCATCCCCAAACCGCAGACGTCCCTATCGGGTGATATGCAAAACGCTGAGCGGAACGCTTGTTCTGGCCTTCTTTAATGCTCGCGCCAAATACCTTAATGAGGTTCTGCCGATTGGCGAGAAACGCATTGTCTCGGGCAAGATTGATCATTATCGCGGTGAATATCAGATCACCCATCCCGACCGCATCGGGACAGAAGCCGAACGCAACGAAATTCAAACGGTTGAACCGGTTTATCCGATGTCGGCGGGTGTTACGGGTAAAACGCTGACGAAGGCTGCGCGCGCGGCCCTTGCAACATTGCCGGAACTTCCCGAATGGCATGATCCGGCGTTGGTTTCGCGCCACAAATGGCCAGACCTTAAAGCTGCCCTTCACACCATTCATAACCCGCAAGACGAAGCCGACCTTTCGCCGGACCATCCGGCACGCAAACGACTGGCCTATGACGAGTTGCTTGCCAATCAGTTGGCCCTCGCCCTGATCCGCGCAAAGATGCGCAAGCTTGGTGGCCGGGTGACCAAGGGCGACGGCAAATTGCGCGATGCATTGGCCAATCACCTGCCCTTTGCCATGACTGGTGCGCAGCAACGCGCCCTAACCGATATTTATGCCGATATGGCCAGTGAAGGCCGGATGCTGAGATTGCTGCAGGGCGATGTGGGTTCAGGCAAAACCGTTGTTGCCTTGATGGCGATGCTGAATGCGGTTGAATGCGGGCGTCAGGCGGCCCTGATGGCGCCAACCGAAATCCTTGCACGTCAGCATTTTGAAACGATCGGCCCACTTCTTGAGAAAATCGGCATTACCTGCGCGATCCTGACAGGCCGCGACAAAGGAAAGGCGCGCAAGGCATCACTTGAAGGCTTTACCAATGGTGACGTTCAGATTGCGGTTGGTACGCACGCCCTGTTTCAGGATGATGTGGTCTTTAAGGACCTCGCATTTGCTGTGGTTGATGAGCAACACCGTTTTGGCGTGCATCAGCGTCTTATGCTGGCGGGCAAAGGTCAGGCTGTCGATGTTCTGGTCATGACGGCAACGCCAATCCCGCGGACCCTTACCCTCACGGCGTTTGGTGATATGGAAGTCTCCCGGCTTGATGAAAAGCCGCCGGGACGCAAACCCGTCGATACGCGTGTCCTTCCGATTGATAAGGTCGATGACGTCATTTCCGGCATTGGTCGTGCGATCAAAACCGGCACCAAGATTTATTGGGTCTGCCCGCTTGTTGAGGATTCCGAAGTTCTGGACCTGCAAGCAGCCGAAGAACGCTATCGCATTCTGGTCGATCTATTTGGTGAAGCCCGCGTCGGCCTTGTCCATGGCAAGATGAAGGGCAAGGAAAAGGATGAAGTCATGGAGCGATTTGCCCATGGCGACACATCCATTCTGGTTGCCACCACTGTGATTGAAGTCGGGGTAAACGTCCCGGAAGCAACCATCATGGTTATTGAGCATTCCGAACGCTTTGGACTGGCGCAGCTTCACCAGCTGCGCGGTAGGATCGGGCGTGGTAACGCGGCGTCGACCTGCTTGCTGCTCTATGGCAGTCCGCTTGGTCAGGTTTCTAAGGCGCGCCTCAAAATCATGCGCGAGACCGAGGATGGCTTCATCATCGCCGAGGAGGACTTGAAACTTCGTGGTGCCGGTGAAGTTCTGGGTACGCGCCAAAGCGGATTGCAGGAATATCGGCTAGCCAATTTGGAGTTGCATGGTGATTTGCTGGCGATCGCCCGTGATGATGCCCGTCTGATCGTTGAAATTGATCCGGACCTTCAGAAGAAGCGCGGGGAAGCATTACGTTTACTGCTGTATCTTTTTGAGCGTGATGAAGCGGTCCGGTATTTCCGGTCTGGTTAACAATGACAAAGGGCGCCTCGTTTGAAGCGCCCTTTTCGTTTGGGGTTTTACCCGGTGGCCAGTCCTTAAGGACTATGCATCTTCTCGGGTTTTACCATCCTGTTCTTTGGGCCCCGCATCCGGGTCAATCTTGGCCGAGAGATCGCGTGAAACCAGAATTGGAACATTTTCCTTTTCCCGCAGGACGTCGACATTCTCGTATGTCTTGGCTGCCACCTTCGGCACGCTTTGTTCTTCGGCTGGACGACGATCTGGTGGCGTCACAATGCCGCCTGACATGACCATCTTGATGGCTTCTTCAACAGTCATATCAAGAATGACAATGTCACGACGCGGCACGAACAAAAGGAAACCAGATGTCGGGTTTGGCGTTGTTGGCAGGAAGATGTTGATCACTGTGTCTTCGGTAAGGTGTTGCACCTCACCCTTGGTTTCACCAGTGATAAAGCCAATCGCCCACATGCCACGACGTGGATATTCCAACAAAACGGCCTGACGAAACGCGTTGGACTGGTTTGCCAGAACAGTTTCAAGGATCTGTTTAACAGCACTATAGATGCTGCGTACGGCCGGAATGCGACCCAGAATGCGCTCGTAAAGCTTGATCAGCGCACGTCCGGCAAAGTTGGTGGTGAACCAACCAACGACGGTGATGAAGACCAGAACCACCAAAAGGCCAAAGCCCGGAATGCCGTAATCTTCGTAGCCGATAGGCAGATAGTTTTCCGGATTGTAATGCGCAGGGATCAGCGGGATGACCTTGCTATCGACAAACTCGATAAACCACCAGGCCAGTCCAAAGGTGATTGCAAGCGGCGCACTGACAAGTACACCGGTCAGGAAATAGGCCCGCATGCGGGCGAACATACCCGGACTTGGAATTACGTGATCGGAACCCTGATTTTCCGTATCATTGCTGTCGTCGCGCTTGGCGTTCATTGATCACCTGTGCTGAAGAGCCGCGTCTGAATGCCAATACTCAAGATTAGCCTTTGGCTTTTGCTATTTGTAAGTAAGAATATGGCAATGCTGCGACATCGGATCGGGGATTTCCCCGTTCATTGAAGTGATAGCAGTATTCAAGTTTGCGGCGCAACCAACAAACCGCAATTACAAAAATAGAACCGTTGTGGAGACGTTTTGCAGGTCTGGATAGTCGAATATATCTATGATGACGAAGGCTCGGTCGGGATCAAAACCGCCAAGGTTCGCGCCCCCGACTATGAAACAGCACGCCAGTTTGCCCTTGGCGATGCGCCTGCCAAAGATTTTGTAATGTCATTGCACCCGGAATCCGAAGAACAGTTCCTTGGCACACCGGGTATCCGTGCCCGTGAAATGACCGGCAAGGTCGTTCACGAAGTCCCTGATCCTGACGATGATTTGGAAGACGAAGATGACGACTACTAAGGTCGACGATCGGGCATTCCAAACCCGTCCACTTATTGGTGTCGGCGCAGTCGTCTGGCATAACGAAAAGGTTCTGCTAATTCAACGCGGCAAAGAGCCTAATATTGGTAGCTGGAGCATTCCCGGTGGCGCGCAGGAACTTGGAGAAACCATTCGTGACGCCGTTTGCCGCGAAGTGCATGAAGAAACCGGCGTTGAAATTTCCAATCCGATCTTGGTGGATACAGTTGATCTGATATCCCCCGTAAAGAACGGAAAGATCAAGTACCACTATACATTGATTGATTTCGCGGCTGTCGCGCAGTCATCCAAAATTACTGCTGGAGGTGACGCAGCAGATGCAAAGTGGGTCGATGTTAAGGATTTACCGAGTTACGGATTATGGAACAAAACCATCGAAGTCATTGCCAAATCACGTGATGTTTTATCTCGTAGCTAATTGATAATGCTAAAAAACAAAAAAGGCGGCAACCATATGGTGCCGCCTTTTTGATGTCTGTAGCTCAGCATTACGCTTCAGCGTGCTGGAGCAAAACGCTTTCCTGTATCTTCTTGAAAGCACGTGCTTCAAGCTGACGAACACGTTCGCGGCTAACACCGAAACGCTCGCCCAGTTTTTCAAGCGTGATCGGATCGTCGCTCAGGAAACGGGCCTTGATGATTTCCTGTTCACGTTCAGGAAGCTCACCCAGTGCATTTTTCAGCATACCGTTATGAAGAACACGCTCTTCTGCATCGGCAACCAATGCTTCCGGGCTTGGTGCATCAGACGACAAGGTATCGAGATATTCCATCCCCTCGTCTTTTGGCATCGGCGTGTTGAGCGAGAAATCGCGCGCCGCAAGGCGACGGTTCATTTCAAGCGCTTCACGGCAAGTAACACCAAGCTTTTCAGCAACCTGATCAGCTTCATCAGGTGACAATTCACCATTGTCATAGATGTTGAGCTGACGCTTTGCCTTACGCAGGCTGAAGAACAGCTTCTTCTGGGCTGCCATGGTGCCAAGTTTCACCATCGACCAACTCTGAAGGATGTATTCCGTAACAGCAGCACGGATCCACCACATCGCATAAGTCGACAGACGGAAACCGCGTTCCGGGTCAAACTTCTGTACGGCACGCATCAGGCCTGTATTGCCCTCGGCAACAAGATCAGCCATCGGCAGGCCATAGCCGCGATAGCCAAACGCAATCTTGGCAACAAGGCGCAAGTGACTGGTGACAAGTTTGTGGGCAGCAGCCGTATCGTCATGGTCCTGATAACGGTGTGCCAGCATGTATTCTTCATCCGCGGTGAGCATTGGAAACTTCCAAACTTCACGCAGATAGCCCGAGAAACCCTCATCCTGGGGAACGGCTGGTAATTTAATGGCGCTCATTCTATGTCCTCCTGAGAGGTTCACGCGTCAGTATCTTTAATAGATACGTAAATCATCATAGGTTAGATGACGCGCAAACACTGTCGGTTGTGAATTAATTCACGTGGACGACCGGAAATATTATCTGGAGATCTGTTAGGTCCGGTCGCAAGTTCATTCCATAGTCACCTATGGAAGAGGACAGCAGACGCTAATAAGAAGTTCATTCATGGTGTCTCATCCTTACATGAAGCAAATCGACAATTTACATGTCCGCCAATTGGCCGGACGTTGATCCGGCGGTGCCTTTGGGCCCCCACCCGCATTTCTTAATATATCTAAACCCGACCAAATTCGTCAAGAACTTCTGACCAAGGTTTCAGTTATATTAATCAACCAATATCAGCGTTTTAGAAAACAAGACCCACAAATGCAGTCAGGTATTAAAACGCCAATAATTCACGGTAAAATCGATATAAGGCGAAACAAAGGCAACCTCGCCGAAATCGACCTTTCCAGTGACTTCTGGTCATATACCGCGCCAACGGGTAACCGATGGGTAAACGCCAAGAGAACCGATCTGGCATCCATTCGCGTCTTGCGATAGGTTGCGAGCATCGCACCAATCGCCCATGCCACGGAACGAGAAATGTCAATTTTAGCCGCAAAATCACCCTGCCCTTGTGACAGTAACGCGACCTATGCCGATTGCTGCGGCAAATATCATTCCGGGCTGGCACATGCTGAAACGGCCGAGAAACTGATGCGGTCGCGCTATAGCGCCTTTGTCCTTAGAAACGGTGAATATCTGACAGCGACTTTGGCAGAAGAAAAACGCAACGGGTTTGATGGCGACAGTATCGCGCGGGATGAAACGAACTGGACCGGGCTTGAAATCATCGACCGGGTTGCGGGCGGCATTCTTGATTGGTCAGGCAAAGTGGAATTCATCGCGCACTTTACCGAGAACGGACAAAACCACTCCCTGCACGAGCGATCCAATTTCGAACGTCGAGATGGAAAGTGGTTCTATGTCGATGGTGTATTCCCGGAAACCCAAACGCCCAAGATCAATGCGGAGCCAAGTGCTGTCAAAGCAGGACGTAATGATCCCTGCCCGTGCGGTTCGGGCAAGAAATACAAGAAATGCTGTGGTTAAGGGATTAATGCCTTAACGGATGAGCTCAAGCGCCCAACGATGGAATGGTCTGATCAGGCTATCATGGGCCTCGTCGAACGGCATCCAGACCAATTCATGATCATCTTCAACGGGCGGGCCCAACCGCTCGGTTAAAGCGCACTCAAAGAAAGTTCCGCGTTTCAGGCGATAACGGCCTTTGGCGGCGTTATTAACATATTGGGACGCAAAGCCGAGCCGCGACAAGATCTTGATACGGCAGCCGGACTTTTCATATGCCTCGCGATGGAGGGCATCTTGTTCACTTTCGCCGGGTTCAACCCCGCCGCCCAGCAACACAACGCCCTTTGGCGTGCGCGCAACTGCAACCTCACCCGCATCGTTTTTGATGACGGCATAAGAACAATCCTGAACGTTATAATGTTGCCCCATACGCGGGGTACCAAATATCGGGCCAACCAATAGGGCTATCCTTGCCTTTCCAAAGTGAAGTCCGTTTCCCGTTTGGTGCAGTTAATGCGTTTGTTTATAATGCGATAGCGCGATCGAGAAGTGCTTGGCATCTTGTTGAATCGAACCGTAATGCGCTGCCCCGCGCACTGTCAAAATATTGTTTCAGTTCAGCGTCATCAATCGGCTCGGATCGCGCCCCAAACTCATTCACAAGCCGTTCCAAATGCTGCTTTGGTAGTTGCATATCCCGACGCTTGCTACGCATCAGGAACTTCTCAGCCAAGGCAAAATCAAACTGCATGTTTCGATACAAGATCGTCTGATAGTTCGCATGCAAGGCAACCTTGCCATTGGGTGTAATCAGAAACAGCGGAAACATCACAGCAAGGTCCGGCAGAATGCGGTTGGGATATACTTGGCCCTTCCAGTACTTTTCTGCCACATCCGCATAGCCATCATATTCGTTGATTGGAAACATTCGCGCCTTGGCAAGCGGCAGGATTTCCACCTTTGGCTTGGTAATGGTCACTGTGTCATTGGCGACATCGACATAAAGATTGCCGAACTGAAACGCGTTTTGAAAATACTGATGGCGCAGATTGCCCCAAATGCGCTTGGCAAGTCCGCCTTGCGCAATGAAGTCACGCAGCGCCATTAATCCGGGCGTTTTTGCCTGTGGCAGCTGCTTCTCAAGAAGCTCCTTAACGCCAAGAGTAATTTCCTGACAGAAGCCTTCTGGGTATGTTTTGCCGTATTTGTTGGTCGATATATCAAAACCCTGATCAAAGGCCGCGCGCAATGCCAGCATATCTGCTTCAAGTTCCTTGACCTTTGGCATCAGGAATTTCTTGGTCAGTTTTACCTGCTTGAAATTCGGCGAGGCAATTTGTTCTTCCTCAGCCTTTGATGTGATGAATTCAAGTGTCAGTGGTTTTGATGCGGTCATGGCACAATGATGCTCTTAAACGGCGGAATGCGTGATCTCATTCGCACTCTACGCTGAATGTGAAAACACCCCAAAACAAGATGCGTTTCGGGGTGTTTTGCAATTTCGTGTTCCAAGCAGAAGCTTAGAACGGGATTTCGTCATCAAGGTCCGGGGCACCAGACGGCGCCGAGCCACCACCAGAAGAACCACCATTACCCCAACCAGCGTCCGAACCGCCACCGTAGCCGCCATTGTCCGAACCGCCGCCATAGCCGCCGCCGGAAGAAGAGCCGCCACCCATACCGCCGCCTTCACCGCGGTTATCAAGCATGGTCAGGTTGGAGTTGAAACCTTCAAGTACGACTTCAGTGGTGTAGTTGTCTTTACCGTCCTGGCCTTGCCATTTACGGGTGCGGAGCTGACCTTCGATGTAAAGTTTGCTGCCTTTTTTCACGAAACGCTCGACGACATCTGCCAGACCTTCGTTGAAAACGACGATGCGGTGCCATTCGGTACGCTCGCGGCGCTCACCAGACTGACGGTCACGCCACTGTTCGGAGGTCGCGATGCTGAAATTGGCAATCTTTTTGCCTGCCTGTGTAAACCGGATTTCAGGATCGCGCCCGAGGTTCCCGACGAGAATGACTTTATTGACACTGCCAGCCATGGGTTATCTTCCAAAGTTTGTGTTGTCCGCGGCCCCGAATGGATCAGGGCTTGTGAATTATCATTGCGCAAAAAGGCGCTGCATTAAAGTTTCAAGTGAAACGCGATCCGTTTCATCGAATGAGCCATATTCGACACTATCAACGTCGAGCACTGCAAGCAGTTTTCCATCGCCATTGATGACCGGAACCACGATTTCTGAGTTCGAACGGCTGTCACAGGCAATATGACCCGGAAAAGCGTGAACATCGGCAACCAGTTGGGTTTCGCGCGTTGCTGCGGCTGTGCCACATACGCCGCGACCAAACGGAATGCGAAGGCAGCCAAGCGTTCCCTGATACGGACCAACGACCAGTTCGTTTTCTTTTTCCGGATCAACAACATAAAAGCCGGTCCAGAAGTAATAGTCAAACTTCTCTGACAGGATACAGGCCACAGTCGCCATCAATGCGGTGACGTTGGTTTCCCCTTCAGTGATGCTGATCAGCTCTTTTTCGGCGTCCGCATACAGGGATTTTTTCAATTCTGCCTGCACGATATTCTCCTCACTCTTTGAGGATACGAACTACCCCGTTCGACGCATTCGAGACAAGGGTAAATTCGCCGAATGCCAAAAACAAAACACCTCCGGCGGTCATGAACCGCCGAAGGCGCAATGTTTGGCCTGTTTTGACGGGATTTAGATCCGCGCACCACTTACGTGATCAAACAGGTGAATTTTGTCAGCCGGGACCGAAAGGCTTAGTTTGTGGTCCTTGGCAAACTGATGGGTTCCCTGGAGGCGAAGCGTCACGTTATCCGCACTTGCACCGAAATTAAGGTAAACAAGCGTCTCGGCACCAAGCGACTTAACCATGCGAACCCCCGCATTGATCTTGCCGCCACCATCCGCCACCAGCGAAAGATGTTCCGGGCGGATACCAACGGTGACTTCGCGCCCACCTTCAACATCATGATCTAGATCCAGCATCACACCGTCACCCACCGTGACATGTTTGCGGTCCTCGGAAACGCGGCCGCTCAGGAAATTCATGGCGGGTGAGCCGATGAAGCCAGCGACAAACTTGGTGGCCGGCTTTTCATAGACGTCAATCGGGCTTCCGATCTGTTCGGCAACACCACCATTCATGACAATCAAACGATCAGCCAAGGTCATGGCTTCGACCTGATCGTGGGTAACATAAACTGATGTGACGCCAAGACGTTGCTGCAGGTTCTTGATCTCAAGTCGCATATCAACGCGAAGCTTGGCATCAAGGTTTGAAAGCGGCTCATCAAACAGGAAAACTTTCGGCTGACGCACAATCGCGCGGCCCATGGCAACGCGCTGGCGCTGACCGCCAGAAAGCTGGCGCGGTTTGCGTTCTAGAAGTTCTTCAAGTTGAAGAATACGCGCGGCTTCGCGGACTTTGCTGTCAATTTCCGCTTTGCTATGGCCGCGATTGCGAAGGCCATATGCCATGTTGTCGTAGTTGTTCATATGCGGATAAAGCGCATAGTTCTGAAACACCATGGCGATATCGCGGTCAGCTGGTGCGACCTTGTTGACGACGCGATCATCAATGCTGATTTCACCGCTCGAAATGCCTTCAAGACCGGCGATCATGCGCAGCAGCGTCGATTTACCACAGCCCGACGGACCAACCAGAACAGTGAACTCACCATCCTGAATTTTCAGATCAATGCCGTGAATGGCTTTGTAGCCGTTCGGGTAGGTTTTTTCGGCCTGATTAAGAGTAACAGTTGCCATTTTGGTATCCTGTATGCGGATCAGTTGTTTTCAATTCAAAGGGATGCGGGAGACAGAGATTATTTCTCTGTCTCGACCAGTCCCTTGACGAACATGCGCTGGAAGATCACCACCACCAGAACCGGTGGGATGGTTGCCATGATCGTCAGTGCGAATGCCTTGGGGAATTGCGGAATTTGCCCGCCTTCATAAAGCGAGTTATAGACCTGCTTAATACCAATCACGATCGTGTAAAGCTGATCATCGGTCGTCATCAGAAGCGGCCAGAGATACTGGTTCCAACCGACAACAAACATGATGATAAAGATCGCAGCGATCATGGTGACCGATAGCGGCACGAGAATATCGATGAAGAACCGGATTGGTCCCGCGCCATCAAGGCGTGCAGCTTCAAGCAATTCGTCCGGCACAGAGCGATAGAACTGACGGAAGAAGAATGTCCCCGTTGCCGATGCAATCAAAGGCAGGATCAGGCCGGTATAGGTGTTCAGCAAGCCAAGATCTGCGACCACTTCGTAAGACGGTACGATGCGAACTTCGAGTGGCAGCAGAAGGGTTGAGAACACCACCCAGAACAAAGGTGTCGCAAGTTTGAAGCGGAAATAGACAATCGCATAGGCCGCCATCATGGAAATGATGACCTTGCCGATCGCAAAACCAAGGCCCAGCACCATACTGTTAAACAGCATTTCAAGGGCGGTCACCCTGCCCTTTGTCGCGTCCGGATCAAACAGGATCGCACCATAGTTGCTAAAGAACGCGTCACCTGGCCAGAACTGCAAACCGTTCTGGAAGATGAATTCACGGGTATGCGTGGATGATGCAAACGCAATCCAGACCGGCATGATCATAAAGAGCGCGCCCAGGATCAGAATTGTGTGGTTGGTAAAGATACGCCATTTCGACTGATACATGACGGCCCCCTAGTAATGAACTTTGCGTTCGATGAAGCGGAACTGGAACACGGTCAAAACGCTGACCATGATCATCAGAAGAACTGACTGGGCAGCACTTCCGCCCATATCCGCACCAAGGAAGCCATCAACATAAACCTTGTAAACGAGCGTCGCGGTCGAGCCGCCCGGCGCACCTTTGGTCGACACATCGATGATGCCAAAGGTTTCAAAGAAGGCGTATGTCAGGTTGATCACAAGAAGGAAGAAGGTCGTCGGAGCCAGAAGCGGGAATGTAATCGTCCAGAAACGGCGTTCAGCACTTTTACAATCAAGTGTGGCTGCTTCCTGAACCGCTTTGGGAATGCCCTGAAGGCCAGACAGGAAGAAGATGAAGTTCACGCTAACCTGTTTCCATACGGCAATCAGGATCACGACGAATGCCGCGTCATTGGCGTTTTCAATGTGATTGAACTCGAACCCGAAATTGTTGAAGACCTTATAAAGATCCCCCATCAGCGGGTTAAACATCATGTTACCCAGAAGGCCCGCCACAGGCGGTGCGATGGCATATCCCCACATCAGAAGGGTTTTGTAGGATTTGGCACCCCGGATCACTTCATCAGCACGTACTGCAAGGAACAGTGAAATTGCGATGGAAAGGACCGAAACCAGTACCGAAAACACGACGGTAAAGATAGCCGACCGCGTCCAAGATGAGCTGGACAGCACATCTTCGAAATTACGGAACCAGACAAACTGCGAAGACAGGCCAAATGCATCTTCAAGCAGGAAAGACTGGTATAGAGCCTGGGCTGCAGGCCACAGGAAAAATATGGAAATAATCAAAATTTGGGGTGCAATAAAAAGATATGGCACCGCGCTATGTTCAAATTGTACGCGCTTCATCGCCTACGCCACCTTAAAGCAAGTCCGAAAAATGCAAAACAGGGCGACCAACAAGGGCCGCCCCGCATTTGCGTAAAGCAGATTAGTTCGAATAGGTGTCGTTGAAGCGATCCAGCAGACCGTTTGCTTCTTCTTCGATCGTTGCGAAAGCCGCATCAACGGTTTCTTCGCCGTTCATGATCTTGTCGACTTCACGATAGATGACTTCGCGGATCTGGACGTAGAAACCAAGGCGGTAACCTTTGGTCCAGTCGCCACCTTCCTCGGAAAGCTGCAGGATGCCGACTTCTGCATCCGGGCTTTCGTTGTAGTAGCCATCTTTTTTCGCAAGCTCATAAGCTGCATTGGTGATCGGAACATAACCGGTTTCTTTGTGCCAGTAGTACTGGGTTTCCGGTTTGGTCAGGAAGTCGAAGAATGCAGCAACGCCGGCATCTTCTTCTGCGCTGTGACCCGCAAATGCGAACAGTGATGCGCCACCGATGAAGGTCGACTTCGGTGCGTCACCAACATTTTCCCAATACGGAAGGGTCGAGGTGCCAAAATCAAACTGAGCGGACTTACGAAGACCGCCGAAGGAACCGGAAGAACCGATCCACATGGCAACCTGCTGCTGTACGAACGCATCCTGGTTCGCACCCCATGCGCGGCCATAGTAACCGTAATAGCCAGCGTCTTTCCAATCCTTGACGTGCTGCCAGTGATCTTTCAGAGCGTCGTTGTTGTAAAGAATTTCAACGTCGGTGCTGTCATAACCATTGTTGGCGGTCGCCATCTGAAGGTTGTGACGCGACATGAAGTTCTCAAAGAAGATCCACGGGCTGTGCGACTGAGCAAGCGCTGTGTAGCCAGCTTCTTTCAGTTTCGGAGCAGCAGCTTCGAATTCCTGCCAGGTTTTCGGAACATCAACACCAGCTTTGGCCAGAGCTTCTTTGTTATAGTACAGAAGCGGGGTCGAGCTGTTGAAAGGCATGCCGATCATTTTGCCGTCAGAGTCGGCGTAGAAGTAACGAACGCCCGGGATGTAATCATTGATGTCGAACTTGACGTTGTTGGCTTCAAGCAGGTCCTGAACCGGCTTAACAGCGCCTTTCGCATTGATGATGGTTGCTGCACCGGCGTCGAAGATCTGGATGATGTTCGGCTGGTTTTTCGCGCGGAACGCTGCGATGCCGGCCGTCATGGTGTCTTCGTAACCACCCTTGTTAACAGCAACAAGCTTGTATTCGGACTGGCTTGCATTGAAGTCAGCGGTGATCTGGTCAACAACGCCACCAAGCGCGCCGTCCATTGCATGCCACCAGGTGATCTCGGTTGCGGCTTCTGCGGTGCTGCCAAGGGCAAACACAGCTGCAGCAGCCATTAGAGTTTTGCGAAACATGATCTGTTAGCTCCCAAATAAAAAGACATCTGCGTCAAACCGCCTGTTGTTCGGTTCGCCGCAACGCATTCGTTTTCTGTCGGGAGCCCTGTTTCCTCAAGTGACAGTTTTCGGAAATTTACTTTTCGAACGCAGAAATGATCAATAATGCGCAGTTAATCGCCACATAGAACGGCGATATGATGACTATAAATGTTCGTATGAACGCGCAAATTCTTGCATATTGCTCTTATTCCAACCGAACGACAATTCTCAAATCAGTTGATGAAGGTAAAACAAAACATTGTTTATTATGACATTTATGGGTCTGTTTTGTTTCACTTCCATCAAATTGCAACGATTTAAGGAGAGCGTGCATCCCTTCCAATGCAAAAAGGGCGACACGAATGCCGCCCTTTTCAATTGTTCACTTATGAACACTGTTGCGTCGTGATCAGCCCTGCTTGTCGCGCTGAACAAACACTGACAACAACGCCAATCCACCGGACACCAGCATCAACAACAATGAGAGTGCGTTAAGTACTGGCGTAGACCCCTGCTTTAGGCGGTCAAACATCGCGATGGTCAATGGCGCGTCTGATCCCACCAGCATCAAGGTGGTGTTGAAGTTTTCAAACGACATCAGGAAGGCAACGATCCCTGCCCCGATCAATGCCGGTTTGAGGAACGGGATGGTAATGGTCCACAATGCCGCCCTGCGCGACGCGCCAAGATTAAGTGCCGCTTCTTCAAGGCTGACATCAAACTTCCGAAGGCGTGCGGATATCACAAGCGTCGTGATCGTCGTGACAAAGGCAAACTGGCCAATAATCACAAGGAACAATCCCGGACGCAGGAATTCAAGATCCCAGCCAATCGCTTCTTCGACACCATTGGCGATGAAGTTGGAAAACACCAAAATCGAAATACCCAGGATTACGCCGGGGATCACCAATGGCGACAAAGAAACAATATAAAGCAGGTTCTTGCCGGGAAAATGGCTGCGTTCAAACAGGAACGCGTTACAGGTCCCGACCGTCACTGAAAGGATCGTCACCCAAAAGGCAACAAAGGCCGACACCCCGACACTTTCAAGCAACTTGCTGTCATTAAAAATGCCGATATAGGGATCGCTATCACCAAAGAACCACGCCAGAGTTCCGCCTTCCCATGGCATGGACGGAAAAAGGCTGTCATTAAAGGCAAAGACACTGACCACGATCAGTGGCGCGCTGAGATAGATGAAGAACAGCGTGATATAGCCCGCGTACAGGCGCTTATAGAATTTGGGCTGTGGAATACTTGGAATCATAATCTACCCCCTAGCCCACGGTCTGCGACAAAGTCTGCTTGCTGAGCTTCAATCCAACCCAGACAATGACAGATGACAAAATCAGCAACAGGAAGCCAAAGGCAGAGCCGGACTCCCAGTTAAAGCGCGTGATGAATTGGGTATAGATCTGCTCGGTAAACCAGAGGCTGTCTTTGCCACCCAGCAGGTTCGGTGTCAGATAGTTACCAAGGGTCAACATGAATACAACGATGCAGCCCGATGCAATGCCCGGCATCGCATGCGGAATGACGATATCGCGCGTCACTGTGAATGCGTTCCCGCCCAGATCGTAGCCAGCCTCAATCAAGCTGTCATCAAGGCTATCAAGGACCGATACCAGCGGCACGACCATGAACAGCATCGATGTGTAAACAAGGCCGACCATGATGGCGGCGTCGTTATACAGCATCTCAACCGGACCATCGGCGATCCCGATCCACTGAAGCAGGTTACTGATTACACCACTTTCACGCAGCAGGATCATCCAGCCAAAGGTACGAACCAGTTCTGATACCCAGAACGGGATCAGACACATCAGGAACAGGGCGTTCTTGCCCTTCCCGCGCATCACCTTGGCAATATAGTATGAAACCGGGAAACCGATGACCAGGGTCAAAACCGTCGCAAAGATCGACATGACCGCCGTGCGGACATAGGTGTTCCAGTAAAGCGGTTCGGCAAAGAATTCGATATAGTTGATAAAGCTGAACTCGTACTTCCCATAGGAAATCCGCTCACGCAGCGATACCAGCAGCAGATCGATATGCGGCAGGATCACGAGCAAAAACAGCCACAGCAACAGTGGCAGTGCCAGCAAAAGCAATCCGAACCGAAATCCGCCGCCTTTTACAGCAGACGCGTTGCTCATGCCCCTGCTCCATTCCCGTTCGAAGCAAAGCAGCGTGTCTGTTCTATATTCCAAGTCAGACTGATTTCATCACCTGCGCGAACGGATGCAAAGGCGCCGGTCTGCGGCAATGCCACGGTCATTTCATGTCCGGTCAGGCTCTCACGGACCTGCAAACTGCTGGCTGCACCGTTGAACAATACGTTCTCAACCTTGGCTGAGAGCGTATTTTCAAATGAACCACCATCATTGATGGCAATTGCTTCGGGGCGAACAAACACGTCTACCGACTGACCATCAGTTATGTTGGCATTACCATCACGCTTCGCAAAGACCTTGCCGCCAGATGCCAGGCTGATTTCGATCTGCTGATCGTTGCCACCATTAACAGTGCCGTTCCAGCGATTGCTTTCGCCAACGAAGCCTGCAACGAAGGCCGTCTGCGGATTGTAATAAAGGTCCTGAGGTGCGCCGACTTGCTCAAAGCGGCCAGCATTCATCACAGCAACCTGATCAGACATGACGAGTGCTTCGGACTGGTCATGGGTGATGTAAACAAAGGTGGTACCGATTTCGTGCTGAAGCTGCTTGAGCTCGACCTTCATATGCTCACGAAGCTTAAGATCAAGCGCGCCAAGCGGCTCATCAAGCAGCAAAACAGCCGGATCAAGCACAAGGCAACGTGCGATCGCGATACGCTGTTTCTGACCACCGGAAAGCTGGCTGATCTGTTTTGGACCAGAATCCGGCAAACCCACGCGGGCAAGCGTTTCGTTCACTTTCCTGGCGATGGTTGCCTTATCGACGCCACGGCGCTTAAGGCCATAGGCAACGTTTTCGGCAACATTCATCATCGGGAACAATGCCAGATGCTGGAACACCATATTGACCGGACGACGGTTTGGCGGAACCCCCAAAACTGAAGAACCCTTGATGAGGATGTCGCCTGATGTCGGCGCCTGAAATCCTGCGAGCATGCGCAGCAATGTGGTTTTGCCACAGCCACTTGGTCCAAGGATGGAGAAAAACGATCCCTTTGGAATGGCCAGCGAAATGTCATTCACTGCGGTGAATTGATCAAAAGTTTTGACCACATTTCGGCATTCAAGGTCAAATTGGTCAGCCATGGGCGCCCTGTTCACTTATTTCTTTGTTGGTGGAGCTGACGAACGACGGTTGCCGTTCAGAAAAGCAGAATGTCCCCGGCACGAAATGGTGCCGAGGACAATTATCTGGAAACAGATGTTTCCTTAGTTCGACTGTGCTGCTTTCACACGGTCAAGGGTCTTGCCTTCAAGAACCTCAAGACCAGCCGGAACGGTCGGATACCACTTGATGTTATCAAGGTCCGCCGGCGGGAAGCTGCCCTGGAACTGTGCTTTGAGGGTGTCATCAGCAAATTCGTCAGCACCTTTGGACGCGGTGAAGTTACCAGCGTTTGCGGTGATTTTTGCTGCGATGTCCGGCTGCATCACGAAGTTGATCCACTTGTAAGCGGCATCATCGTTTTTCGATTTGCGCGGAAGAACAAAGGTATCAATCCAGCCAAGCGCGCCGGATTTCGGTGCGACAAAGGTGATGTCGGCATTGTCGTTGTTAAGCTTCCAACCGCCGGTATCCCAAGCCATTGCAGCAACAACTTCGCCCGAACGTACGAGGTTCAGAAGCGCATCGCCGCCTTCCCAATAGGTTTTGACGTTGGCTTTACATTCGATCAGCTTGGCTTCAACCGCATCAAGGATTTCCTGATACTTGGCTTCGTCGCCATATGCTGCGAACGGATCTAGGCCCATGGAATATGCAAAACCGATCAGAGTCGGACGTTTCAGGCGATAAGAAACCTTGCCTGCAACGTCTGCGGAGCAAAGATCAGTGTAGTCAACAACACCGGCTGCTTTGGTCTTGTCAACGATCAGGCCGCTGGTACCCCAAACATGCGGGACAGCGTAAACTTCGCCATCAACGGTGGTGTTTGACTTGGTTGCCGAAAGCATCGATGCGATGAATTTGTCGGCATCGATTTTCGACAGATCGATCGGCTTGTAGATACCGTATTCAAGCTGTGCGCCAGCGATACGGTCCTGGGATGGCTGAGCAAGGTCAAACCCGCCGCCACCGGTAGCGCGGAGTTTGGAAATCATGTCTTCGTTGTTGGACAACGTCACTTCAACATCGATGCCGGTTTCTTTTTCGAACTGCTCGACAACTTCATCCGGAGCGTAACCGCCCCAGGTCAGCAGACGGAGCTCTTCAGCCTGTGCGGCCGAAACGAGCGACACCATTCCTGCGATGGCGGTAAGGCCGAGCAAGGAACCACGCAATGCGCCGTGTTTTTTAGACATTTTGAATCCTCGTTTTAAACGTGATGGCTTTTCCCTGTAACCGGATCGATGCATTTCGGCATCTTGTTGTTTTCCGGCCCAGACAGTATCGCAAACTTCTGTGTTGATACGAAAGGAAAAACGAACATTTTTCTTTCCTTCGAAAACATCGAAGTCATTTTTGCGCCAGCCCCGGCGAAGGGCAAGTTAAAGTTCTGCAACAGTTTTTCGCGAAATGCGGCACGCAGTTCAGCCAAACACAAAAAAGGCGCCACAAAGGGCGCCTTTTCATTTTCAACATATCAGAACGGTGCCCTGCACTCAGTCCTCAGCACTAAATTCAGCCGGGCAATCGACCTTCACATAGGCCTTTCCGCTCGTGTCAAACAGGTGTGCAGCCCCTGCTGGCGCGGACGCCGTTACTGCATCACCCATCTTAACCCGGCTATGCCCCGGTGCACGAACAGTCACCCGGTCGCCATTGGCAAGGTTAAGATAAAGATAGGTCGAATCACCGAGCTTCTCGACAACATCAACGACACCGCTGACCGTCAATTCGCCCGCGTCGCCAAGCGACAGATGTTCCGGACGAATACCAAGCTCGACGGATTTTCCGACTTCTGACTGCGGCACTTCGAACGGCAGAACCGATTTGTCACCACCAGGCACAGAAACCGTTACCTTGCCCTGTTCCACTCCATCGATGGTCACATTGGTGAAGTTCATCGCGGGTGATCCGATGAAGCCTGCAACAAAACGGGTTTCCGGATGATGATAAAGCTGCATCGGTGACCCGACCTGCTCAACATTACCTTTGTTCATTACAACGATCTTATCGGCCAAGGTCATGGCTTCGACCTGATCGTGGGTGACATAGATGATGGTCGATTTCAGGTCCTGATGAAGCTTTGCGATCTCGATACGGGTTTGCACACGCAGCGCTGCATCAAGGTTCGATAGCGGCTCATCAAACAAGAAGACTTTTGGTTGGCGCACAATCGCACGGCCAATTGCCACACGTTGGCGCTGACCACCGGAAAGCTCGGACGGTCGACGATCGAGCAATTGATCAAGCTGCAGAACACGGGCCGCCTCGCGAACGCGCGCTTCAATTGCCGCTTTGTCCTGTTTATCCAGCTTCAGGCCAAAAGCCATGTTCTTATAGACCGTCATATGCGGATAAAGCGCATATGACTGGAACACCATGGCGATCCCGCGATCACGCGGGCTTTTGGTGTTCACCACATCGCCATCAATCATCAGATCGCCGCCGGTGATTTCTTCAAGCCCGGCGATGATGCGCAGCAAGGTCGATTTTCCACAGCCCGACGGCCCGACAAACACAACGAATTCGCCATCCTTCACATCCAGATCAATGCCGTGCAGCACATCAACCGCGCCGTAGCTTTTGCGGATCTGGTCAAGTTTCAAGTCAGCCATTTATTCAAAACTCCAATCAACCAACAATTACTTCACCGCGCCAGACGTCAGGCCGCGAATGAGTTGTCGGGAGAAAATCAGATAAAGGATCAGGATCGGAATGATCGCAAGGCTCAGCGACGCCAGAACTGCGTTCCAGTCGGTCACATACTGGCCAATGAATTGCTGTACACCCAAGGTAATGGTCTGCTTGCCATCGCCTGGTGCCAGGATCAGCGGGAACCACAAATCGTTCCAGATCGGGATCATGGTGAACACCGCAACCGTGGCAACGGCCGGACGGATCAGTGGCAGGATGATCGCAAAGAAGATCGTAAACTCCCCGACCCCGTCACACCGTGCAGCTTCTTTCAAATCCTTGGGGATCTGATGCATAAACTCGGTCAGGATAAAGATCGCCAAAGGCAACCCTTGCGCCACATAGACCAGAACCAGTGCGGTCAGTGTGTTGATCAGACCCAAATCAACAATCAGGTTCAGGATCGAAACCGACCCCAAGCGGATCGGCACCATGATTCCGATTGCCAGGTAAAGCGCCAAAGCGGTATTGCCCGGGAAGCGATATTCCGACAGCGCCCAAGCAGCCATAGCACCCAAAAGCAAGACGATCACGATGGTGATGATGGTTACCGAGAAGCTGTTATAGAAAAACAGCTCAAAATTGGATTTCGCCAGAACCTTGGTGAAACCTTCGATGCTGAAAGTTTCTGCGTTCGGGAAGCCCATCGGATCACGGAAAATGCCCTTACGTGTTTTGAAGGCATTGATGATCACAAGAAAGATCGGATAAAGCGCCACCAGCGTGTAGGTCAGGAGGATCGCGTGAACGATCACTGCCCGACTGGCGTCCTCGCGGCGAATATTGGAAAAGCTCATCATCGCCCCCGATTACAGCTGATAGCGCGCCAGACGGCGCTGAATGGCGAACAGATAGAACAGAACGCCGGCCAGAATGATCAGGAACATCAGGGATGCAACCGTCGCACCAAGGTGCGGGTTACCCAGCTGAAGCTGATAGCCAAAGAAGGTGCGATAGAACAATGTGCCCATAATGTCAGTCGAGAAGTTCGGACCAGCAAGCGCACCCTTTACCGCATAAATCAGGTCGAAGGCATTGAAATTACCGACAAATGTCAGGATCGATACCATCGCAACCGTCGGTAGGACCAGTGGCAATTTGATGTGGATGAACACTTCAAAATGGCTCGCACCATCGACAATGGCTGCATCAACCAGATCATCAGGGATCGCCAGAAGTGCCGCATAGATCAGCATCAACGGAATACCGACCCACTGCCAGACTGAAATAAAGGACAGCGTCAAAAGTGCTGTGCCTTCTTTGCCCAGCCACGGACCAAACAGCGATTTCAGACCAACAATATCAAGAAGATCAGCACCAACACCCCAAACCGGGCTCAGGATCAGCTGCCAGATGAAACCAACGATCACGACGGAGAGCATGGTCGGCATGATCATCATGGTGCGATAGGTATTGCGGAACCGAAGCTGCGGCAGGCTCAAGATACCAGCCAAGGCAATTCCAATCGGGTTCTGAACCAGCATGTGAACAGCAAAGAACTTCATATTGTTCCAGAAGCTGTTCCAGAAGGTCGCAGACCAGTCCGGATCGGCCAAAATGGTTCTGTAGTTGTCCAGTCCGATAAAAGTCGCCTCGCCGCCACTTGGCGTCGTATAGAAACTCAGACGAATGGAATCGAGCAGCGGATAGATCATAAACAATGTGTAGATGATCGTTGCTGGAGCCAGAAAGGCAATCACAGGCAGCTTTGCCTTGCGCCAATCGGTCATGGGGCCGGAATGCGCCATACCCTGTCCTGTATTTCCAAGATTAAAGATTGAAGGTCACGTACGCCTTCGAATTTCATGGACCGCACTTTTGCCCGGCGGTCACCGGTGTTGGGACTAAGCCCTTGGCATTCAAGATGCAGCACCTTAACGGGCAGCGTGGAAAGGATGGCAGAAACCAGACGTCTCCGCCATCCTTTCAAAGATTTACTGGTGCGGTGCGTACCACTTCGACAGACCAGCTTCAGCAGCGCCAGCTGCGTCTTCCGGTGTCAACGTACCGTTGATAACCTGCGCAGAAAGGTTCCACAGGTCGTTTTCAAGGTTCGGGGTGCCGCGAGAGAGGATCTGATACGAGTTACGAATGGTAGACTCGCATTCCTGACGCCAGCTTACGAACTCGCTTGCAACCGGGTCGGTAACTTCGACCGAGTGGTTCGAGAGCGAGAAGAAGCCCGGAAGTGCGTTGGAATAAAGTTCAGCGAACTCGGAGCCAGTCATCCACTCAAGGAACAGCTTCGCTTCTTCGGCATTCTGGGAATCAGCATTCAGACCAAGTGCGATATCCGTGTGGTCACTGATATAGCAGGTGCCAGCGCCAGCTGCTGCCGGCGGCGGGAATGCGCCAAACGCGAAATCAGCCTGGTTGTTAAACAGCGAGATATCCCACGAGCCGGCCGGATAAACGGCTGCACGACCGAGCGAGAACAGGTTCTGTGCATCCGGATAGGAAATGGCTTCATAGCCGTCCGGAAGATAGTTCTTCCAGCTTTCCAGCTCTTTGAAGGTATCGACATAAGCTGCATCGGTGAATTTACCGCTGCCATCGATCAGCGCTTTACGGCCTGCTTCACCATCCCAGTGGTTCGGACCAATGTTCTGGAAGCCCATGGTTGCGGCTTCCCACTGGTCTGCAGTGCCCATTGCCATGGGAATGTAGCTGCCGTCTTCCTTGATCTTATCAAGGGCAGCATAGAATTCTTCGCTGGTTTTCGGAACTTCAATGCCAACTTCTTCAAAGGCTTCTTTGTTGTAAATGAAGCCATGAATTACCGATGCCATCGGCAGGCAGAAGGTTGCCGAACCGTCGTCGGTCTGCCATGCGGATTTAGCAACGTCAGAGAAGTTGTCCATACCCTTGAGGTCGTCAAGAGCAACAAGGTTGCCCTGCTTATAGAGCTCAAGCGATGCGTCAAACGGACGGCAGGTAATCAGGTCACCCGCGGTGCCGCCAGCAAGCTTGGCGTTCACAGATGCGTTATATTCGGTCGGCGGGGTCGGTTTGAACGACACATTGATGTCCGGATGTACTTTGTTGAACGCCGGAATGATTTTCTCGTTCCAGATATCAATATCGTCGTTACGCCAGCTTTCGATTACGAGATCACCGGCAGATGCCATCATCGGAACCAGGGCGACACTTGCCGCCAGGGCCCCGGCCAGGCCTTTTGCTAAGACTTTATTCGACATTTATGCCTCCTCTGATCAATGTCGGCGGACCGGCATCGTTTTTAGATGTCAGTCCTTGTATCCAAGCGCTGTCCGGAGATTTCCATTAGAAAGCGCGAGAATTTCTTTTGCCCGTGTCGGTGTATGGCCTTTGACGACCAACACCGCGGTGCGAATATCGAAATCGGATTGTTCAAGTGCCGCTTTGGCCTGCGCTTCTTCGCAAGACGCAATATGCGCGACGATACGGATCGCGCGACCATGCAGCTTGATGTTTTCAGCCCGCATGCCAACCATCAGGTTGTCAAACAAACGGCCCAGCTTATTCATCACAAGCGTTGAAAGGATATTGAGTGCTGCCTTTTGTGCAGTCCCTGCCCCCATACGGGTCGAACCGGCGACAACTTCTGGCGCACTTTCAAGATAAATACCGCACTCAGCAAGACTTAGGATATTGCCATCCGGGTTGTTGCAGATGCCCACCGTGAAAGCACCACGTTCGCGCGACAATTCAAGCGCGCGAATGGTGTAGGGCGTCGAACCGCTGGCAGCGATCCCGATGATCGCGTCTTTATCTGTAATATTGTGTTGGGAAATTTCGCGGGCTGCGAGTTCAGTATCGTCTTCGGCACCATTAAATTCGTTCGGCGCACTTTGTAGACCACCTGCCAGCATAACGATGGTGTGATCTTCGGGCCAACCGAACGTCCCACCAAGTTCCTTGGCATCCTGCCATGCAACAGTACCGGATGTGCCCGCGCCCACATAAACGAGACGCCCGCCGCCCCCCAGGCGACGCGCTATCCCGTCTGCCGCTGCCGCCAGATCCCCCAGGACCGGACCAACCGAGGCAACAGCGCGCATCTGGCCTTCCCACAAGGCCATAAGGAAATCGGCGTCGGACCATTGGTCCAACCCGGCAAATCGCGAATCAAAATCTTCTGTGCGTGATGCCATTTTTCCGTCTCCCTCTCCAAATTAAATACCATTGTGATACCAGCGACGCAAGCCACTTCGTAAAAATTTTCCGATTTAGAGAAAGTTACACCCATATATACTAGCTATATCAATACGTTACTGCGTCTTTTTTCCTCCCCACTACATGCCTTACGTAAATATACTGAAACCAAATAGAGACCATTAACCCGCTTACTGGAATTATATTGGTATTGCTTTTTAAGATACCACTCTGCTATGCTCCGATCAGAAACAGGAAGGCAGCTATCCCAAAAATGACAAACGAACGGCTTTATCTCGGTGTTGATGGTGGCGGAACCCGCTGCCGTGTAAGGATCGCAACAGAATCCGGAACCATTCTGGGAGAAGCTGTTCGTGGTGGCGCCAATACCCGTTTAGGCATGGATCATATCTTTGGCGAAATCACTGCCGCAGCCAAACAGGCATTAAAAGAAGCCAATCTGGACGAGTCCCGCATAGGTGACCTTCACGCCGGGCTTGGATTGGCTGGATTGCCACTGGAACGCGAACGCAATCTGATTGCCGCCTACCCACACCCGTTTGCCAGCATTTGCTTTGCAACCGATGCCTATACAGCATGTCTTGGCGCGCATGATGGCGCAAATGGTGCGATTCTGATTGTCGGGACCGGGACATGCGGCCAGGCCATCATCGATGACAAACAACTCGCCGTTGCCGGTTGGGGTTTTGAGATTTCCGATATCGGAAGCGGCGCGCGTATCGGCCGGGCCGCGATTGAAACGGCGCTTCTCGCCCATGAAGGACTGGCAAATCAAACCGATCTGACGCGCGACATCATGGCAAAGTTTGAAAACAATCCGGAAAACATCGTCGCATTCGCCGAAACAGCAAAACCGGGTGATTACGGCACCTATTGCCCGATGGTGTTTGACGCGGATGCCGCGGGTGATGCAACGGCAACAACCATCATCGGTCACGCAGTAAAGGCAAACCTTCAAATACTGCGCAAGCTTGTCGCCTTTGGCGCTGATCACCTGACCTTGATGGGCGGGCTTTGTGACCAGATGGCAATGCGTATGCCAGAAGACATCCAAAATCTGCTTGTACCAGCGAAGAATGACGCAATGCACGGGGCCATCCTGATGGCGAAACAGCATGAAAGAACGGCCGCATGATCGCTACACAGGACATCATTGCCAATCTGCGCACCCGTGATATCGAAAATACCGGCAACGGACCGCTTTATCGCCGCCTGCAAACAGCGCTTAAGGCCGTTATTGATGATGGCATCCTGCAAGTTGACGATGCCCTGCCAAGCGAACGCGATCTTGCCAATGAACTTGGTATTTCGCGCGTTACTGTGCGCAATGCGATGCGCTCGCTGGTGGAAGAAGGTGTTCTGGTTCAGCGTCATGGCGCAGGCACCTTTGTTGCGCCGCGCGTTGAACAGGCCCTGTCGCGCCTGACATCCTTTACCGAAGACATGATCACGCGAGGCATGGATCCGGGTGCCGTTTGGCTGGAAAAGACGTTGGGCCACGCGTCGCCAGAAGAAGCCATGGCGCTTAATCTTTCGCCCGGCACCGAAGTCACCCGCCTGCGTCGTCTTCGTACCGCGAACGACAAACCAATGGCGCTTGAATATGCGGTGATCCCGCGGGCCTTTTTGCCTAGCCCCGATGAAGTCGACAAATCGCTTTATGACGCGCTGGCCAAATACAACAAAAAGCCCGAACGCGCCCTGCAGCGCCTTCGCGCGGAACTATTTGATGGCGAAACCGCCAAAATCCTGGGCGTTCCAGATGGCAGCGCAGCACTTTATATCGAGCGCCGCTCATTCCTTGCCAATGGAACACCTGTCGAATTCACCCGATCCTACTACCGTGGTGACAGTTACGACTTTATCGCTGAAATGCAGGTAGATGCCCGCTGACATAACGGTCGGGCACATGCATAAACTGAGGGAAGACTGGAAATGACGACAAGTTGGCGCCCGAAAACGCAGATGGGCCGCGAATTGGCTGAAGCCCCGGAAGTTGTTGCCAAGCAATTGGACCACAACAAGGACGCTATCGCCAAACTTGCCGAAGATCTTCGTGCCAATCCGCCCAAATTCGTTGTGACCTGTGGCCGTGGCAGCTCGGACCATGCAACGCTTTATGCAAAATACCTGATTGAAAGCCAGCTTGGCATTCCCGTTGTTTCTGCCGCACCGTCCATCGTTTCGATTTATAACCGTTCAATCGCCACAAAAGATGCGCTTTTCATTGCCGTATCACAGTCTGGCAAAAGCCCGGACCTTGTGATCAATGCCGAAGCCGCCCGCGATGCTGGCGCACGCACGGTTGCGCTGGTCAATGTCGTGGACTCTCCGCTGGCAGATACGGTTGATCACGTGATCCCGTTGATGGCTGGCCCGGAAACCAGTGTTGCAGCGACCAAATCCTATATCGCGACCCTTTCTGCCATTGCGCAGATCGTTGGCGCATGGACCGGCGACACCGCATTCAACGAAGGCATCGGTAAACTCCCCAAATCCTTGAGCACTGCTCTGGATCAAGATTGGTTGGGCGCATCCGAGACCATTGCAAAGTCTGATGGGCTTTATGTGATTGGTCGCGGTCCGGCATTTGCGATTGCCCAGGAAGCAGCCCTTAAATTCAAAGAAACCAGCAGCTTGCATGCCGAAGCTTTCAGCGCAGCTGAAGTCAAGCACGGCCCAATGGCGCTGGTTACTCCCACCTTCCCGATGCTTGTTTTTTCGCAGCAGGATGCATCGCGTGACAGCGTCGAAGGTTTCCTTTCGGAAATGCGGGCAAAGACAGACAACCTGTTTGCCGCAGAGACGGGCTATGCCGATATCAAGGGCCACCTTCCGGTGGTCGAGGATATCCACCCGCTTCTGGCACCGATCGCGATGATTCAGACATTCTATACCCTGGCCGAAAGTGTTGCCTTGGCGCGTGGCTGCAATCCTGATGCGCCGCCGCACCTTTCGAAAGTCACGGAGACCCACTAATGACAGCATTTGCCATTACCAATGCCCGGATTTTTGACGGGACAGAATTCCATGAAGGCAAAGCCGTCATTGTGCGTGATGGCAAGATCGAAGCACTTTGCGATGCGCAGTCCCTGCCCGCAGACATCGATGTCATCGACGGCAATGGCCAGACCCTTGCGCCGGGCTTGATCGACGTGCAGGTCAATGGCGGCGGCGGTGTTCTTTTAAATGATGAGCCTACTGTCGATGGCGTTCGCGCGATCATGGAAGCCCATCGGAAATACGGTACAACGGCAATGCTGCCAACCCTGATCACAGATTACCGTGACAAGATGGAAGCAGCCATTAGCGCTGTTCAGGATGCGATTGATGCTGGTGTACCGGGTATCGTTGGCATCCACCTTGAAGGCCCATATCTCAATGCGGAGCGCAAAGGTGTGCATTCCGCCGAAATCATCCGCCCTATGGAAGAAGACGCGTTGAAATTGCTCACACGCCTTCCAAACGGCCGTATACTTGTCACCATGGCACCTGAAAAAGCCGCAAAAGGCACGATCAGGGCGCTTGCAGACAAAGGTGTTCTTGTCTGTGCCGGGCATACGGCCGGGACTTACCACCATATCCAAGAGGCAATTGGCGAAGGCATGCGTGGCTTTACGCATCTATTTAACGCCATGAGCCCGATGACCCATCGTGAACCCGGCGTTGCCGGTGCCGCGATGGCAGATGACGACACATGGTGCGGCTTGATTGTTGATGGATACCACGTACATCCGGCAGCGCTTAAGATCGCTATCAAAGCAAAGGCAACCGGTAAGATCATGCTGGTCACTGATGCAATGCCGACCGTTGGTGCTGCTGATAAGCGCTTCAGCCTTGGTGGTGAGGAAATCATTGCCAGTGATGGTCGCTGCGCCCTTGCCGATGGCACCCTTGCTGGCTCTGACCTTGATATGATTGCCGCAGTTAAAAACTGTGTCGAGATGGTCGGGATTGAGCTTGGCGAAGCATTGCGCATGGCATCCCTGTATCCCGCAGCCTTCCTTAAACTGGATGATCAGATGGGCCGGATCGCACCTGGCTACAACGCTGACATCATCTTGTTTGACGATGCATTTAATGTGACCCGCAGCTGGATCAACGGCGCAGAATAATCATAACAATCAAATCATTATCAGGTTTTCAGGAGGCACAAAATGAAGCCGGTTCGTATTCTTGTCGTTGGCTTGGGCAATATGGGACTTTCCCATGCAAAGACCTATCACCAGCTTGACGGATATGAAATCGTCGGCATTTGTGCCCGCTCAACCATTCCGGCCGAAAAGCTGCCAGACGGCTTTGCCGCTTACCCTCAATTCACCGACTATTTCGCGGCACTGGCGGAAACAAAACCTGATGCGGTATCGATCAACACCTATACCGAAACCCATGCGGATTTTGCGATAGCAGCATTCGAAGCTGGCGCGCATGTCTTTATCGAAAAGCCGTTGGCAGCAACGGTTGAAGATGCCGAACGCGTCGTCGCAAGTGCGAAGAAGCATAATCGCAAGCTTGTAATCGGTTATATCCTGCGCCATCACCCGTCATGGGAAAAGTTTGTCGAAATTGCCAAGACGCTGGGTAAACCGCTTGTCATGCGCATGAACCTTAATCAGCAAAGCAGCGGTGCTTTTTGGGAAACCCATAAACGCCTACTCAACAGCGTGTCACCGATTGTTGACTGTGGTGTGCATTATCTTGACATGATGTGTCTGATGACGGCGGCCAAGCCGGTATCGGTCAATGCGATTGGCGTACGGCTGTCGGATGAGGTTGCGCCAGAAATGTATAACTATGGTCAGCTTCAGGTACGCTTTGATGATGGATCAGTTGGCTGGTATGAAGCCGGCTGGGGCCCCATGATCAGTGAAACCGCCTTCTTTGTTAAGGACGTCATCGGGCCAAAGGGCTGCGTTTCGATCACCGATGTCGAGGAAAAAGGCGCCGGATCGGCCGATATCGACACCCATACCAAAACAAACGCGCTAAAACTTCACCATGCTGCCACAAACAGTGCCGGAGAATTTACACATTCTGACGAGATCATCCGAACCGACGATGAGCCCGATCATGATGGCCTGTGCCTGCGCGAACAGCAATTTTTCCTAAAGTCTATAACAGAAGAACTTGACCTGACGCAGCATATGGAAGATGCATTGGGCTCTTTACGGATTGCCCTTGCCGCGGACCAATCGGTTCGCACGGGGGCACCTGTTTTACTCTGACCCCCAGGAGGAGTACCCACATGCCTTCCGTTAAACCCGGTGTTGTTACCGGTGCTGCCTACCGTGACCTTGTTGCTGCTTGCAAGCAGGACGGTTACGCCCTTCCCGCTGTCAACATTACCACATCAAGCACGCTGAACGCTGCGCTTGAAGCCGCTGCAAATGCCGGTTCTGACATCATCATTCAGCTTTCGAATGGTGGCGCACAGTTCTTTGCTGGCAAGGGCATCAAGGACGCAGAAGCTGCCCGTGTTCTGGGCGCTGTTTCCGCAGCCCGCCATGCTCAGCTTTTGGCTGAATATTATGGCGTTGCTGTTGTCATGCATACCGACCACGCGAACCGCAAGTTCGTTCCGTGGGTCGATGAAATGCTGAAATGGAGCGAAAAAGCCTATGCCGAAACCGGCAGCGCGCTTTACAGCTCCCACATGCTTGACCTTTCCGAAGAATCGCTCGAAGACAACCTGTCGACCTGTGAAACCTTCCTGAAGCGCATGGCCGCCATCGAAATGAGCCTGGAAATCGAACTCGGTGTAACCGGTGGTGAAGAAGACGGTATTGGCCACGAACTCGATACGTCCAGCGACGAAATCGATCCGCGCCTGTATACCCGTCCGGAAGAAGTCGAAGAAGCATATCGCCGTCTTTCCCCGCTTGGCCATTTCTCGGTCGCGGCGGCATTCGGTAACGTGCACGGCGTTTACAAGCCGGGCAACGTAAAGCTTCGTCCGGAAATCCTTCTGGAAAGCCAGAAATTCGTCTCCGAGAAACACGGCCTTGGTGATCGCCCGCTGGACTTCGTGTTCCACGGTGGATCCGGTTCGGAAAAAGAGAAAATAGAAGAAGCAGTCGGCTATGGCGTCTTCAAGATGAATATCGATACCGACACCCAGTTCGCTTATTCCCGCCCGGTCGGCGAATATGTCGAAGCCAATTCTCGCGCGTTCAAGTATCAGGTCGATCCGGAAACGGACAAACCATACAAAAAGAACTACGACCCGCGCATGTGGGTCCGTGAAGCAGAACTTTCGATGGCAGCCCGCCTCGAAGAAGCTTTCAAGGACCTAGGCGCAACTGGCCGTTCTGTCACCAAGGGTTAATCCCGTTGATGTCAGCTTGACCCAGTTGGTCAAAAGAATTGTGAAGCCCGCCGGACTTGTTCGGCGGGTTTTTTCGTGCATCCATGGTGGGCGCATTTGCGAAATGACAGTCTCCTGACAAATACTGACAGGAACTGTCAGGGGCGCGCTTGCGTATAGCGATTGGACCCTCTATACACTTTCCGAACAATTCAGGAACAAAAGGCCCGACATGCTGACGAAAATTTCGGTTCGCGGTGCGAAAGAACACAATCTTCAGAACATCGATGTTGAACTTCCACGCGATTCTCTGGTGGTGATTACCGGCCTGTCGGGGTCTGGCAAAAGCTCGCTTGCGTTCGATACGATCTATGCTGAAGGCCAGCGTCGTTATGTCGAAAGTCTTTCGGCCTATGCACGCCAATTCCTTGAATTGATGCAAAAGCCCGATGTGGAATATATCGACGGCCTGTCACCGGCGATTTCCATCGAACAGAAAACAACGTCGAAAAACCCGCGTTCGACTGTCGGTACCGTGACCGAGATCTATGACTATATGCGTCTTCTTTGGGCGCGTATCGGCATCCCCTATTCGCCGGCAACCGGTCTTCCGATTGTTAGCCAGACCGTGTCCCAAATGGTTGACCGTGTGATGGAGATGGAAGAAGGCACGCGTTTGTACCTTCTGGCCCCCATTGTCCGTGGTCGTAAGGGTGAATACAAAAAGGAACTCCGGGACCTTCGGGCGCGCGGCTTCCAGCGGGTTAAGATCGATGGTGAGATGTATGACATCGACGAAGCACCGGACCTCAACAAAAAGCTGAAACATGATATCTCGGTGATTGTTGACCGCCTGATCGTCAAGGAAGGCATTGCAACCCGTCTTGCCGACAGTTTCGAAACCGCACTTGAACTGACCGATGGGATCGTTCTCACCGAAGACGCCAAAACCGGCGAGACGACCGTATTTTCGGCCAAGTTCGCCTGCCCGGTTTCCGGTTTTACCATCGAAGAAATCGAACCCCGCCTGTTCTCGTTCAACAACCCGTTTGGCGCCTGCCCGGCCTGTGACGGCCTTGGCACGCAGATGGAATTCGACCCAATGCTGGTCGTACCAGACGAAAGCAAGTCACTTGAAGACGGTGCCGTCGCACCCTGGGCCAGCACGACATCAAAATACTATCTGCAGACCTTAAAATCGGTCGCGAAGCATTTTGACTTCAAAACCAATGTCACTTGGGAAAAACTACCCAAGAAGGCCCAGGACATCATCCTGAATGGCTCCGGCGATGAAGAAGTTACCGTGACCTATGACGATGGTTCACGCAGCTACAAGGTATCGCGCCCGTTTGAAGGCGTTATTCCCAACATGTCGCGGCGTTGGCGCGAAACAGACAGCCAATGGGCGCGTGATGAGCTTTCGAAATATCAGATGGTTTCGCACTGCCCGACCTGTTCGGGCAAACGCCTGAAACCAGAAGCATTGGCGGTTAAGGTTGATGGTTGCGACATCTCTCAAGTTACGGATCTTTCAATTGCCAAGGCCGGTGACTGGTTCATCAGTCTTGAAGGCAAGCTGAACGAAAAAGAAACCGAGATCGCACGTCGTATCCTTCGTGAGATCAATGATCGCCTGCGGTTCCTGCGCGACGTTGGTTTGGATTATCTATCCATGTCACGCACATCTGGCACGCTATCAGGTGGTGAAAGCCAACGCATCCGTCTGGCATCGCAGATTGGTTCGGGCCTGACCGGTGTTCTTTACGTTCTTGATGAACCGTCCATTGGCTTGCATCAGCGCGACAATGATCGACTGCTTGATACGCTTAAACGCCTGCGCGATCTGGGCAATACGGTTCTGGTCGTTGAACATGATGAAGACGCCATTCGCGCAGCCGATTATGTGGTGGATATGGGCCCGGGTGCAGGCATTCATGGTGGCCGTATCGTCGCCCAAGGCACACCGGAACAGATCCAGCAGAACCCGGATAGTTTGACCGGCAAGTATCTGGTGGGTGTTGAGCAGATAGTTGTTCCAAAGGAACGCCGTAAAGGCAATGGCAAGGCGATTTCGATCAAGGGGGCGACCGCCAACAACCTTCAGGGCATTGATGTCGATTTCCCGTTGGGCAAGTTCATTTCTGTCACCGGTGTTTCTGGTGGCGGTAAATCGAGCCTTGTCATCGAAACGCTTTATAAGGCGCTGGCAAAACGCATGCATAACGCGCGTCAGCATCCTGGTGCCCATGATGCCATTGTTGGCGTTGAACTGATCGACAAGATCATTGATATCGACCAAAGCCCGATTGGCAGAACGCCGCGTTCAAATCCGGTAACATATACCGGTGCATTCACACCGATCCGCGAATGGTTCGCGCAGTTGCCCGAGGCAAAAACGCGTGGCTATAAGCCCGGACGTTTTTCCTTCAACGTCAAAGGTGGTCGTTGCGAAGCCTGTCAGGGTGATGGTGTCATCAAGATCGAGATGCACTTCCTGCCTGACGTTTATGTCACCTGCGATCAGTGTAAAGGCAAACGATATAACCGTGAAACACTGGAAATATCGTTTAAGGGCAAATCGATATCCGACGTTCTTGATATGACCGTCGAAGAAGGTGCGGAGTTCTTCAAGGCTGTCCCGTCGATCCGCGACAAGATGGAAACCCTCAAACAGGTTGGTCTTTCCTATATTCATCTGGGCCAACAGGCCACCACCCTGTCAGGTGGTGAAGCGCAGCGCGTGAAGCTTGCCAAGGAGCTTTCCAAACGTGCAACGGGTCGAACGATCTATATCCTTGATGAGCCGACCACAGGTCTTCATTTCCACGATATCCGCAAGTTGCTTGAGGTCCTGCATACCCTGGTCGATCAGGGCAACACGGTTGTTGTGATTGAGCATAACCTGGATGTCATCAAGACAGCCGACTGGATCATTGATATCGGCCCGGAAGGTGGTGATGGTGGCGGTCAGCTGGTCGGCACGGGCACGCCGGAAGCCATCATGGCGAATGAGCGAAGCTATACAGGTCGTTACCTGAAACGCCATCTTGGTCTGGAATAACGAAATTGGGGCAGCATTGGATGCCCCTTTTCATTTGATCAACCGCTATTGGTCACTCTGTTCTCGACCCGTTTGACCAATGCTGTGCTCAACCTTTCGCTAAAGCCTGACAGGAAGGCAAAGACGAGAACGATGGATATCTGCTCACCTGCGGCGGGTGAATTGCTGATCTGATCAAGGTCATCAAGGTTATGGAGCTCATCAAGCGGGATTGGCAGAATGCCCGCACGCAGCGCCAATAAAACAACCAGCGCAAAACAGAACCCCATGCACGGTCGGAACAGGAAGTTAAAGAACACCGATGCCGGTTCCATTTCGTTCCAGGGTGTGTCCTTGCCAAGTCGCATCATCATGCTGGTCAGGGCACCAATCGCGCCGAAGCTTCCAACAAAGAACAACAGATCATAGCTAAAGCCGAAAATCTTGCCGCTGCCGGTGCTGATGATGTTATCGACCTGAACAAACAGCAACACCGCGAAAATCAGCACAATTGGCGACAGCGCCAGTGCAATGGCTGCGATACGCAGGCTTTTGTTAAATGCCTTCTCGACTGGCGCGTGGTCCGAGAGAAGCTTTGGACGTTCTTTTTGCTCATCATTTAGATCGTGCAGATATCCCTGCACAAAGCCGTCCCGTCCCTGATTAAGAGCCAACAACATGATCACAGCGTCTGATTGCTTGCGATCCGTCGCAGTATCAGACCATTGGCTGTCATCGCGCCACCAACGCAAAAATGCCCGCATTACCAGTGACGCCCGCCAACCTTGCCGGGTTGCTACCACATATTCGATCATCCCTTCGATATCCGCCGGGCTAAACGCGCCATCGCCAAACTGGGGAAATGGAAAACCCAAACGACGTTCACGTGGTTCCCCCGGGTCATCATCATTTTCCGGGGCATCTGGCTTCTGGTCTGCCGGACATTCCACATCGCGCCAAGCACGTCGGCGCGGCACAAGTCCGATTACCGGGCAATGCGTTGGGTCGTAGCCATAAGGATGGTGCGGATAGCTCATGTGACTGTCATCTTGTAGCTGAGGGACAGAACGGCTCTGGCCATTACGACGTGGCGTTTGTGGCATTGTGAAAAATTCATGCCCTCATGCAGTCGATCGGCGGCTTTCATGCGCAATTGACTTGAAATCTGCCCCCATGCACCGCTATGTGTGTGCCAAGATTTCAAAACCATTCTTCGCGAGGAGTTCGCACACGTGAGCACGGTCAAACCCGTTCATATTATCGGTGCCGGTCTGGCTGGTAGTGAAGCCGCCTGGCAGCTTGCAGAAGCTGGCGTTCCTGTCAACATTCATGAGATGCGCCCGGTTCGTCCGACAGATGCGCACCATACGGACAAATGCGCCGAACTGGTCTGCTCCAACTCGTTCCGGTCAGACGACAAGGAATATAATGCTGTCGGCCTGATCCATGATGAGATGCGCCGTGCTGGCTCTATCATCATGCGTTGCGCCGATGAACATAAGGTTCCTGCTGGTGCTGCCTTGGCCGTTGACCGTGAAGGTTTCTCGCAGGCGGTTACTGACGCGCTTGAAAACCATCCGCTGATTTCAATGGAACGTGGCGAGATCGATGGTCTTCCGCCCCAGGAATGGGAACAGACCATCATTGCCACCGGCCCGCTGACATCGGGCCCGCTTGCCGAAGCCATTCGCACGGCGACCGGCGAAGAAAGCCTTGCCTTCTTTGATGCGATCGCACCGATCATCTACAAGGAAAGCATCGATTTTGATAAGGCATGGTTCCAATCGCGCTATGACAAGGGCGATGGCAAGGATTACATCAACTGCCCGATGTATGAAGACGAGTATAACCGCTTCATCGATGCCCTGATCGAAGGTGAAAAAACCGAGTTCAAAGAATGGGAAAAGGACACCCCTTACTTTGATGGTTGCCTGCCGATCGAAGTAATGGCCGAGCGTGGTCGCGAAACCCTGCGTCATGGCCCGATGAAGCCGGTTGGACTTACCAACCCGCATAACCCGACGCAAAAGCCGCGCGCAATTGTCCAGCTACGTCAGGATAATGCCCTTGGCACGCTTTACAATATGGTCGGGTTCCAAACCAAACTTAAATACGGTGCGCAGGTTGAGGTGTTCCGAACCATTCCGGGACTTGAGAATGCGGAATTCGCCCGTCTTGGTGGCATTCACCGCAACACATTCCTGAATTCACCGCGTTTGTTGGACAATACCCTGCGCCTGAAGTCGCGTCCTGATCTGCGCTTTGCTGGTCAGATCACCGGCTGTGAAGGATATGTTGAAAGTGCTGCTGTTGGTTTGATGGTCGGACGTTTCACTGCGGCCGAGAAAGCGGGCAAAACCCTGCCAATGCCGCCGCTGGCCACAGCAATGGGCGCATTGCTTAACCACATCACCGGTGGCGCGGATGAAAGCACCTTCCAGCCGATGAATGTCAATTTCGGTCTGTTCCCTGATCTGGAACTGACCAAACGCGTTAAGGGACGTGATCGCAAGAAGCTTTATACCGATCGCGCAATCCCACTATTTGATGAATGGCTTAGCGCCATCACGGCCGCCTGAAACGACAAAAGCCGCATCACATGATGCGGCTTTTTCTTTGGACCAACCGTGCCATTAGTACTTGGCGGGCTGTCGTTCCAGTTCGCCCGTGATGTCACGGATCTGTTCGCCATCACGGAAACGGCGGAACACCAAATCCATATTTCCGTTTTCATCAAGCGTACGCTTATAGACCTGCATCTCATATCCACCTTCATCGGTGATATAAAGCGCATGAATGGTCAGTGTTGCGTCAACAATACGCGCCCAGAAAAATGGCTCCCCCTTCAGCGGGTCATTGGGGATACGTTTGCCAAACAGGCCAGAACGCATGGCACTGCCATAGATTTCCGGTCGCTCGGTCGAGAAGAACTCGACATTTAGCGACACATTCTTTTCGCGGCCATCGGATTTGTGGATCACTGTCGCCCAATCGACGGTAAAGCCGCGTTCGGTTTTCTGAATGACAACGTCAAGGTCGCGCGCTTGAAGTTCGCCTTCGGCATGCTCAATCGTTGTACCGTGGTAACTGCCAACAAACGGGTCAATGCTGGCGGCCTGCGAGACCATTGGTAGCAATGTAACAACACAAAACAGTCCAGCCCCCATCAGGCGCTGTAACCAATGCTTTTCAGACATTGAATGCATATGTGTCATCACGGTCTGTCCTCACCTTGGGTGGCTTAGCCAATCTTGCGTCGTATAATCAAAGCGTTATGGACGCTAACATGGACAGTTCGAAACTGCCCTACCCTTTATCATTAATTTAGATGATATTTTCGCGATATCCAGCCACCAAGGAATTTCTGATCAATATCGCTTGATCAGACCATTGAGCATCAGGCGCACACTGGCTGGCCGTGCCAGACCGAAATCCGCAGAAAACGGATCAAATTCGGCCTTTTCAAGCTTCTTCAAATAGCCATCGGCGAGAACCACGGGCAAGGCTGCCGCATGGGCTTTTTTCGGCAGCGCTTTACGTACTTTGCGGGCATCCTTGATGCGAGTACGGGCAACTTCGGCAATCTCGCGAGTGAAATTGCGCACCTGTTCCTTTTTGCGGAACTCAAACAGATCGCCTTGGGCAACCTCATGATGCTCCATGCGGTCCTTTGGCAGATAAAGACGCTTTGCCCGCCCGTGGAACACCATCGCGCGCAAGATACCAACCAACCCATAGGCATTTCCGGCAAGGCGCGCGGCATGGTCTGCGTCTTCGCCTTCTGCACCCAACAAGCGCGCAGCAAGAACAGAAATTTTCCCGGACGTCTGATCGACATAGCGATCAAGTTCATTCATATCCGCAGGTTGACGGTCCTCGAGATCAAATTCACGCGCGGCAACCACCTGTTCAAGATCAAAGGTCGTCAACAGGCCCTTCTCAACCAGCTCGGCCAGTGGTTCGACCACTTCATGCTTGCGAACCTTGCCCTCGGCGATTTCAGTTAACGTATCCCGCCACCATTGCAGGCGAATATGACCCAGCATGATCTCGGTGACCATTTCGCGCGTTTTGGAGACTTCCTGATTAAACGCATAAAGCGTGAAAAGGTCTTCGCGCTGTTCAGGTGATGCGAACAAGGCACACAGGAAACGGTCACGGTCATGACGACGGACATAATCTGCGCAATGGGAAAGCTTTGGCGTATCAGTCATTTTGCCTATCCGATCTTTTGCGTCGAACGCAGATCGTCATTGGGATTGCTCAAGGTTTCCGGCATGGTTTCAACATAAAGAGATTGCGACGGGAATGCGAATGCAGCGCCCTCTTCTTCGACAATCCGCTTGAATGCGATGATATGACGGTTCCGAATATCCCGCCATGTAACCCAGTCGGTGGTCTTGGTAAAGTAATACAGATTGATATTTATCGAACTGGCCCCAAAATCGGACAAATGGACCATCTGCGCCACATCGGTTTGCGCAACGTCGTCATCTTCCTTCAGGAACATGCGCAGCTTTTCGACAATAGCTTCCATCTGCTTTGCCGTGGTTCGGTATTCAAGCCCGATGACCATCTTGATACGGCGATGGGTCATCCGCGACCAATTGATCACCGGAGAATCCACGATCTGAGCATTGGGCATGGTTACCAGTGCCTTGGCAAAAGTCCGAACCTTCGTCGCACGCAAGCCAACCACTTCGACTGTGCCTTCGAAATGCGGAGTTTCGATCCAGTCTCCGCGCTTATAAAGGTTATCTGCAAAGATCGTCAGACCGCCAAAGATGTTGGCAACAGAATCCTTGGCGGCCAACGCCACGGCCATCCCGGCCAAACCAAGGCCGCCGAGGAAGGCCGAAACATCGATGCCCCATCCTTCAAGGAAGATCACCCCGCCAATAACAACAATCAGTGTTTTGACACCCCGGATGAAAAACTGCCGCAGATCATCGCCAAGTCCGGCGCCAAATCGCCCGACAAGACGGTTAAGCGATACAGCAACAGGCTCAACCGCCCGGAACAAAGCCCAGAACACGCAAAATGCCGATGCCAACGTAATCGCGTCCATTCCGACAGTGTTTATGGCATCCGGAAGTGCGAGAAGTTCTGTCGCGAAATAGACACCAAGCAGCATCACCAGGGCTTGCAGCGGCAAAGCAAAGGCATCGAGCACATTGGCAATCATGCTTTGGGCACGCTGTTGGGCAATTCGGCGCAAAATGCCCAAAGCACCGCGCACCAAAACGCGCTTGAAGATAAAGAAAATCAGCAGCACTAAGGCTGCCCCAACCCATCTTCCGACCTCGCCACCACCAAGCAGATCGACCCATGTATTCATGTGGCCAATGACTTCTTCGTTGAGGCTGCCCAGTTCGGTTGTGATTTCATCCATGGCTTGTAAGGTATTCTGCTGTTAAGGTTATTTTGACGACCGACATGAAACTAATACGTGCAGACATGTATTTCCGGCCTTTGTATAACAACTAAAATGGCGCAGGCATATGGCATCCTTCACGTCCGGACGATTACACGTTATTGGCGGTGGCCTGGCGGGTTCCGCCCTGGCAACCCTCATGGCGGAAGACGGCATTGACGTGACGCTTTACGATGAGGCAGAGCCCTTTGAAAGCCGCTGGACACGTGGCATGCAAACAGCTCCCGAAAGCCACAAAACTGCCGAGCCTGAGATTTTCCATGATCCAGACGGTGTCGTTGCCGACTATTTCGCCAGATGGCCCGAAATCCCGACAAAGCTGATCAGACCCGCCCATTGCGTCATGGGGCTAAAGCGCGGCCGTCGCAAGCCGGCCATTATTACCCTTGATCAGGGTATATCACGCGCGCTAATTGCCCGCAGACTTGGTTTCATTGCACGTGCCTATACCGCATTTTCGCTGTGGCAAAACCGATATGCCAGTGAAGAAAGCCGGGTTGAAGGAACCATCGCATCAGGCATGCTTGAAAGCGACGAGCAAGCCAATGTACCTGGCACCTATCACCGCGATGCGCTGGCCGTACTTGCCGAAGTTCTTTTTTCCATGCCCGCACATCGTTGTTCGAAGGCCCTTTTGGGCCGGGTCATGACACCCAAGGCGTCCAAACTGTTTTCAAAAAGTCATGAGCCGGTCTTTTCTGCGATCGATCCGATTATCCTGAACGATATTGCCCTGCCTGCATTGCGTGAACGTTTCATCACGTCTGGTGGCAGTATCAAGGCCAACACCAAACTTGGTGATATCGACAGCACATCTGATTACGCAACCGACCTTTTGTTTGATGATGATAGCCAGATCGTTCTTAAACCGAACGACGCCGTTGTTTTGGCCCTTCATCCCAAGCCGTTGTGTGATGCGGTTCCTGATATCGGTATGACGCCAGCACCGGCCAAACGGCAAACCATGGCGTTTGAACTAAAACGTCCATTTGCCGAACCGCGATGCTTGTTGGTAAGTGACGATATCGTGCGCGCCATCTACTGCAATCGCCGTCATCTTCAGGTCTCTCTGAATAGCGGCCTCCATATTCCAAATGATGGAACCATAGATCAGTTTGCCCATCGGATATGGCAGCGCTGTGTTTGGCTGTGTGATCAGTATCTAAATCTGGATTTACAGGTGCGTTCTGAGAATGCCGAAGGCTTTGATCACCCGAACTATCGTTTCATTGATGCAGAGGCCCCCTTCCCGGAACTGAGCCCGGGACTGGCTGCACTGCGTCACAGGCTACAGCCACCTTGGAAAAACCTGTTCCTGTGTGGGGATTCGTTCCCGGCTGAACATGCACCCGGACCGGCTGCACTCTTTACCAGCGTCAAACAGGTCCGCCAGCAATTGCAGGCGTTCTTTTCGAATTAAACTATGCCTGATCAGATCGCGATCATCGCGGCGGCAACGCGACGTGCCTCGGCCACCAGCACATTATAAGTACGGCAAGCAGCACCCGTATCCATCGGCTCGATCACGATGCCATGCGGCTTAAGCGCCTGACGCCAAGCCATTGGTACCGGCGTTAAACGTGTTCCCATACCCAGTATCAGGATTTCAACGTCGTCGGCCTTCTCGATGACACGTGCAAATGATTCAGGTGTGATGTCATCGATGGATTTGACATTCCAGGAATAGATAGCTTCTGGAAACAGGATCACCGAACCCGTGACTTTTTCATCGCCAAACCGAAACAGGCCATCACCATAGCCTGAGACCAGGTTGCGGCCTTCGGCGACCATCGTACTTACTTCAACAGACATTTTGGACCCATTTGCCGTCGTTCTTTTTAACGTGATTTGGACTTAGTCTGAATTTCACTCAGTGTCGAGGTGTTCTTAGACAGTTTTTCCACGCCACAAAATGAATAGCCCGGACAAAACGACAACAACACATCCAATGATCATCATCATGTCGGGCTCTTCACCAAACAATATCATGCCCAGTGCAATCCCAAATAATAGCCGAGTATACCTAAATGGCGTAACGGCGGATACATCACCGATGCGCATTGCCTTCATTAAGGCTGCGTAGGCAAACGCCCCCATCAGGACCGCACCCAATAGATACAAAAGGCTCTCCATACTTAACCATGTGAACGCTTTTCCATCCCAAATCGAAAACGAGATGCCCGCCAGAATGATGGCCACGAACCCGTAGAACCCCAAAATGGACGTGCTTAGCGATACAGGGGCTGCGCGGCTGGCAAGATCGCGCCCAGCAAAGCCAATCGTGCCAATCACGGCAAGCAAGGACAAAGCAGAAAAGCTGTCAGCGGTCGGACGCAAAATGATTAAAACGCCGATCAAACCGATGATGATTGCGGTCCATCTTCTCCAACCGACCTTTTCACCAAACAGGATCGCCGCGCCGAGAACGACAATAATTGGTGCCGCCTGAAGTATGGCCGTGGTTGATGAAAGTGGGGTCAACGCCAGTGCCAGGACATAAAACAACCGCCCAACCACTTCGAACACGACCCGTATGCCCATGGCACGCGACAGCACGTCAGGATTAAGCAGGCGCTTTTTCTCGATCCGCGCGACGGCTGCAAACAGCACAGCACCGCCGAAGCCAAACACAAGCAAAACCTGACCTACAGGATGGGCCGCTGAAACTGCCTTAACGAACGCATCCTCAAAGGCAAAGGCAACCATCGCAGTCATCATCCAAAGGCTGCCTGTCAGATTTGCGCGATGCTCGGGGTTTGAAGCAACATGAAGTGTCATCGGTGGACGCCAGTTTTGAAGGATTTTTAACCGGCTCTCCATGGGCAGAAACGAGAAGCCGCGAACGATAAAAGCCTGCAAAAGAAAAGGCCGGGTTTGTTGTCGCACAAACCCGGCCTTAGTGTAAATCTATCAATTCAACGTTATTGATCAGGCACTTGCTTCCTGACCTTCTTCCGCTTCGGGGATTTTGCGTTTGAGGTTCAAAACAACCAGCAGCGGAGAAGCAACGCAGATCGACGAATAAGTACCGATCACGATACCGAAGATCAAAGCCATGGTGAAGCCACGGATCGCCTCGCCACCAAATACGAACAGCGCAATCAATGCCAGCAAGGTGGTCAATGACGTCATGGTCGTACGTGACAAGGTCGAGTTGATCGACAGATCAAGCAGATCCGGGATTTCCATCTTGCGGAACTTGCGCAGATATTCGCGGATACGGTCAAACACAACGACCGTATCGTTGATCGAATAACCCGCAACCGTCAGAACCGCGGCAAGTGTCGCCAGGTCGAACTGAACACCGGTAATGACAAAGAAGCCAATGGTGATCAGAACGTCATGAAGCAGTGCTGCGACCGACGCGACAGCAAACTGCCATTCAAAGCGTACCCAGATATAGACCATGATCAGCAGAAGCGAGATGACGACCGAATAGAAGCCAGCTTCCTTAAGCTCGCTACCAACCTTCGGGCCGACCAGTTCGCTACGGCGAATGGTTACATCGTCGCCAAGCGCTTCGGTGACGGCAGCCAGTGCAGCCATCTGGGCTTCTTCTTCACCATCCTGACGCTGCAGCTGGATCAGTACATCATCAGGTGCGCCAAATTCCTGGATCGAAACGTCACCAAGACCAAGGCTTCCGAGATTATCACGCAGCGCATTGATATCCGCAGGACCGTTAGTTTTGATCTCAACCAGGATACCGCCACGGAAATCGATGCCGAAATTGAGACCCTTGGTAAAGAACATACCAACAGAGCCCAAAACCATAAGCAGCGAAACGATATAGAAGATTTTCCGGAATTTGAGGAACGGGACGTTCACGTCATCCGGGACAAGATGTAAAGGTTTCATATCTTCCCTGTGCCCTTCCTCAAAGTACCAGTTCAGTCGGACGGCTGCGCTTGACCCAGACTGAAATCAACAGACGGGTCAGCCAGATGGCCGAGAACATGGAAGTGATGATGCCAATTGCCAGCGTGACTGCAAAGCCCTTGATCGGGCCAGAACCGAAGCTGAACAGAACCAATGCCGCAATCAGGGTGGTGATGTTGGCATCAAGAATGGTCGACATCGCGCTACGGTAACCCGCGTCAATCGCATTGATGATGGAACGACCATTACGGCGCTCTTCACGAATACGTTCGAAAATCAGAACGTTGGCGTCAACCGCCATACCGACCGTCAGAACGATACCGGCAATACCCGGAAGGGTCAGCGTCGCCTGCAGAACCGACATTACTGCCAGAACAAGGATCAGGTTCATCAGAAGTGCGATATCGGCATAAACGCCAAAGCGGCCATAACTGATCACCATGAAGGCGATGACGAAGACCAGACCAAGAAGGGCTGCAATTTCGCCAGCCTCAACCAAATCCTGACCAAGGCCCGGACCAACAGAACGTTCTTCAAGGATCTGCATCGGTGCCGGCAGCGCACCAGCACGCAGCAGCAGTGACAGGTCATTTGCTTCCTGAACACTGAACTGGCCAGTGATGATACCGTTACCACCAAGGATCGGCTCGTTGATGCGCGGAGCGGAAATCACTTCTCCATCAAGGACGATCGCCAAACCACGACCGGCGTTCTTGCTGGTGATATCGCCAAAGCGTGCACCACCTGCCGCATCGAAGCGGAAGGAAACAACAGGGCGGCCGTCGCTGAAGGTCGGCTGAGAATCAACGAGGTTGTCACCCGAGACAACGATACGGCGATCAATCAGGTATTCACGAATGCCCGCAGCCTGATCCCCTGCATCCGCAGACGGAAGGATCATGGTGCCTGGCGGAAGGCCGGTTGAACGTGCATCAGAAGCCGTTTTCTCGGCATTCACGAGATGGAAGTTCATCTTCGCCGTACGGCCAAGGATCGCACGCAGACGCGACGGATCATCAAGACCCGGCACCTGAACAACGATGCGGTTTTCACCCTGACGCTGGATTGACGGCTCGGTCGTGCCCAGCTCGTCAACACGACGACGGACAACTTCAAGCGACTGCGCAATTGCACGGTCGATCAGTTCCTTACGCGCAATCTCGTTATAGGAAACATAGATATTGTTCCCCTCGCCGCTCAGTTCCGTATTTGGTTCTGCCGTACGGGCGATTTCACGGGCTTTCTCGACGTCTTCTGCACGCAGGATGGTGATCTCGGCGCCGGTTGCGGTTGCTTCGCGCGGGCGGTTACGGATCTGTTCCTGACGAAGCTCGGTGCGGATGCTGTCAGCCAAAGCGTCATAGCGTTCGCGCAGGACACTATCGGTGTCGACTTCAAGCAACATGTGCGAGCCGCCGCGAAGGTCCAGACCAAGATTGATCTGCTTGCCTGGCAGATAGCCGGAATCACTCGGGAGCGATCCGGACGGCAGGAAGTTAGGTGCGGCGTAAATTACGCCCAAAGCACACACCAGAAGGACCAGTGCAGCTTTCCATTTGGTAAAATATAGCATGTGTTTTTTGACCGGATCTGTCTGGGTCAACCTTGGTCTGGTTCCAAGGTTCTTGGAACAACGGGTATTTTGTACCGCTTCAGGCCACCGGTAAAATGCAAGAAGGCGGAGCCTTGTGCCCCGCCTCACTTAGCGCGAAGAGATCAATCTTTCTTGGTCTCTTCTTCTTCTTTTTCTTCTTTGGCGTCGCCTTTGGCCGGTTCGGTTTTCGACAGAACCGTCGAAACCATGCCGCGTGCCACTTTGACTTTAACGCCTTCAGCAATCTCAACTGACAGCTCGTCATCGCCAACAACCTTGGCAACGGTGCCGATCAGACCACCGGCAGTGACGATTTTGTCGCCACGGCGGATCGCCTCGAGCATTGCTTTATGTTCTTTCTGTTTTTTCTGCTGAGGACGGATAAGCAGGAAATAGAAAACAACGAAAATCAGGATCAGCGGTGCGAACTGCATCAGTGCGCCTGCACCATCCGCTCCACCAGCGGCCTGAGCGTAAGCCGTCGAAATAAACATTAGGAACTCCTAATTCCTCAGAACAAAAAATATCAACTGCCGGAATATAACGGTGTACTACGCCAAAGCAAGGAAGAACCGGATCATTGGTAGGAAAATCAACACACGTGTGGCTTTGTTCACGATCATTCAAGGGCGCAACGCCATTAACACGCTGTTCCACAACGCTCCGGATATGCTAGCTTTCCGGCCAACCCATTCATGTCACCAATAAAAAGAACCGTCCGAGGCTTCGATGAGTACCGAATTCGACAAGTTATTGCCTACCCTTGAACGTATCGCGACAGCGCTCGAACGCATGGCCCCACCTGCACGTTTTGAAAATGATCTCAGTGTTGCGGACGCATTCGTCTGGCAGGCCGAAAATGGTTATCTGCAACCGGTTCGAAATGTGAACCGCATTGATATCAATCTGCTGCAAGGCATTGGTCAGCAAAAAGAAATTCTTTACAACAACACCAAACGCTTTGCGGATGGACTGCCCGCCAACAACGCACTTCTTTGGGGCGCGCGCGGGACTGGCAAAAGCTCCATCGTCAAGGCGATGCATGCCAAAATCAATGCCGAACGCCCGGCGGCACTGGCACTTGTCGAAATTCACCGTGAAGATATTCCGAGCCTTCCGGAACTCCTGCATATCTTGCAGGAAAGTGGCCGGCGAACGGTTCTGTTCTGTGACGATCTGTCATTTGATGGCCAGGATGAAAGCTATAAATCGCTTAAAGCCGTCCTTGAAGGTGGCATCGAAGGCCGTCCGAAGAACGTTATTTTCTATGCGACCTCGAACCGTCGTCACCTAATGGCGCGTGACATGATCGAGAATGAACGGTCCACTGCGATCAACCCGTCAGAGGCAGTTGAGGAAAAGGTATCACTGTCGGATCGCTTTGGTCTGTGGCTTGGCTTCCACAATATTTCGCAGGATATTTATTTCGATATTATAGAGGGTTACGCCAAAGAGTTTAATCTCGACATCCCGATCGAAGAGCTTCATGCACGCGCCAAGGAATGGACCGTCACGCGCGGCAGCCGTTCGGGCCGTGTGGCCTGGCAATTCATTCAGGAACTTGCGGGCGAACTCGGAAAATCACTCGATTAACGCCACAACCGCGATCGCCAAAATACAAACGCCCGGAGTTCTGTCCGGGCGTTTTTCTTATCTCGATACCATCACACTTGGCAGGAACTTCATGGGATCGGACGATTTGCGTCCTTGCCTGACTTCAAAGTGAAGCTGCGGGAACGTGACAGCACCGGTTGTTCCAACACTTGAAATGCGCTGGCCCCGGGTCACCACGTCGCCACGCGCGACCAACGGATTTTCCGTATGCGCATAGGCCGTAACGAAGTTATCGGCATGTTTGATCAAGATTAGGTTACCAAAGCCACGCAATTCGTTGCCGACATAGGTCACAACACCGTTTTCGGCCGCCAAGATAGGCGTACCACGGTTGGCCTGAATATTGATCCCGTCATTAAACAAACCACCAGTCCCTGCCCCGTATTTCAGGACAACCTTGCCCTGCACCGGCCAGATAAATCCTTTGCGGTCTGCTGGTTCAGCCAAAGCAACTTCTGTCCGTACGGCACTGCCTTGCCCTGCGGCCGGCGTTGGTCTGCTATCAGACTGCCAGGTCCGCGTTGATGCAACATCCCGTTCCGCCACTGAGGCGTAATCGCGCGGCTTGATACCCGGTGTCGGAATATTACCGCCCGACCGCGGTGCAACACGTGCGGTTTGTGTGCTGGGACGCGCGCTTGTCGTTGATGTGTTGCCGGGTGCCGGAAGACTAACGACCTGACGTTTGCCCGCAATCGTCACAGTTGCTGTCCGCGTACTGCTTTGGTTTGACGCAACAGCGGTTGGCGGTGTGCTGTCGTAATCCGCACTCCAGGGCGGTAGGACCAGCCGTTGCCCCGGATAAATCACGTAGGGTTTGCGAAGTCCGTTGCGCGACGTGAATTGCGCAAAGTCCGTGCTATAACGTGCTGCAAGCTCTGAAACGGTATCCCCCGGCTCAACCGTGATCACCCGTTCGCCATTCTTGAGCTTGGGCATGCTGTATGGGCTGTAGCTTGCGCCATCGCCATACACCACCGGTACGGGGACGGAATTAAGCAAACAGCCGCTCAACGCCGCACTTGCCATACCGACAAGCAGCAGTCGTTTTGCATTCACAACAGCGCGTTTGACACAATTTTCCATCATGTTACTGATTGTCGCCGAGCAGCCGTTAACAATCAGTAAGCAGAAGATGGCAACTTGGTGGAATATTGGCCGACTTTTCGGCCTAGAATTCCTCAGTACCCGGTAGCATCGGAACAAAGCGAACCGGCATAAGTTCTGTTACCTCAACCCCGCTTGGCGTCCGCAAGACGCGCAGCAACAACTGGGTATGGGAAACCTCACCCACAGGCACGACCATGATCCCGCCCAGGGCCAATTGATCGACCAGGACAGGTGGAACATCCTGCGCCGCTGCCGTCACAATGATACGATCAAACGGTGCCTGTGCCTTCCACCCAAGTCCGCCGTCAGCGTGAAGGGTGGAAATGGTATGCAAGCCAAGCTCGCGGAACTTTTCCTCTGCCTCGCGCAGAAGCGGCTTGTGACGTTCAAGCGTGTAAACACGCCGTGCAAGTTTTGCCAGGATCGCCGCCTGATAACCAGACCCGGTACCGACCTCAAGCACCTTCATCCGGTCATTCAGCTCCAGCGCCTGGGTCATCAATGCGACGATATAAGGCTGTGAAATCGTCTGGCCTTTGCTGATTGGCAAGGCGACGTTTTCCCAAGCCCGATCGACAAAGGGCTCGGCTACAAAAGACTCTCGTGGGATGTCAGCCAGCGCGCGCAAGACCGTCTCGTCATGAATGCCATCATGGCGAAGCGTTTGAAGCAAATTGGCTATTTCGGTTTCACGCGTAATGACCGGCTCGTTCACGGAAATGCTTTCGTCAGTTTTTCAAGTGTTTCGTAATGGGTGAAGTCAAGGCTGATCGGGGTAACCGAAATATTGCCTTGCTCGATGACACGCAGATCAGCGCTTTGATCTTCGGGTAATTCCGAAAGAATGGCACCAATCCAGTAGTATGGTTCGCCGCGCGGATCGTGACGTTCAGCAATATGATCGCCGATCTTGCGCAGACCTTGCTTGGAAATTTTGACCGTCGCACCACCAGGTGCTTCGTGTTCCGGGAAATTGACGTTAATCAGAACACCCTTTGGCCAACCATTTTTGACCAAGGTTGCAGTAACGTCTTTCAGGTACTTCTCAGCAATCGTCCAGTCGATCATCTCGCCTGAGAAATACTGCGAGAACGCGATTGCCGGAACATTCAGAAGGGTTGCTTCCATCGCAGCCGCGACCGTGCCGGAATAGGTCACATCTTCGCCAAGATTACCGCCGCGGTTAATTCCGGATAAAACAATATCGGGCGGCGTGTCTCGCATGACCTGCTGCAAGCCCAAAAGAACGCAATCGGTTGGCGTTCCATCGACCGCAAAATGACGTTCATCGCGTTTGTGAATGCGCAATGGGCGGCGCAGGGTCAATGAATGCCCCGCACCGCTTTGTTCCATCGAAGGTGCGATCACCCAAACATCGTCGGTAAATTCCCGTGCCAGCTTCTCAAGCAGCTTGATCCCCGGCGCATCAATGCCGTCATCATTACTGATCAGGATACGTGCGTTGGTCAGATCAATCATGCCGTCATGCCTTAGCGCGGAGAAATCACCTCAAGCCCGCCCATATAGGGCTTAAGCGCGTCCGGAACCCGGATCGAGCCATCAGCTTGCTGATAGTTTTCCATCACCGCAATCAGGCAACGCCCAACAGCAAGACCGGAACCGTTCAGGGTGTGAACGAACTGGGTCTTTTTGTCGCCTGCGGCACGGTAACGTGCATTCATGCGGCGCGCCTGGAAATCACGAGTGTTCGAGCAAGACGAAATCTCGCGGTATTTACCCTGCCCCGGCAACCAGACTTCGATGTCATAGGTTTTCGCAGCCGAGAAACCGATGTCGCCTGTGCACAGAATGACCGTGCGATACGGCAGACCAAGACGCTCGAGCACGGTTTCCGCACAGCGTGTCTTGCGGGTCAGCTCTTCGTCAGATTTCTCTGCCTCGACCACCGACACCATTTCCACTTTCGAGAACTGATGCTGACGGATCATACCGCGCGTGTCACGACCAGCAGAACCCGCTTCCGAACGGAAGCACTGGGTCAATGCGGTATAGCGCAGCGGCAGTTTCGCTTGATCAACGATGTCACCAGCCACCTGGTTGGTCAGGGTGACTTCAGATGTCGGGATCAACCAGTAATCATTGGTAGTCTTAAACGAATCTTCGGCAAATTTCGGCAGCTGACCGGTGCCAAACATCGCATCGTCACGCACCAGCATCGGAGTTACGGTTTCTTCGTAACCATGTTCGGTCGTGTGAAGATCAATCATGAACTGTGCAAGCGCACGCTCAAGCTTCGCCAAACCGCCACGCAGAATAACGAAACGCGAACCCGACAGTTTGGCTGCGGTTTCAAAATCCATCATGCCAAGTTTTTCGCCGATCTCGAAATGCTCGACCGGCTGGAAATCGAACTCGCCCGGCGTGCCCCAGCGATTGACTTCGACATTGTCGTCTTCGTCTTCGCCAACCGGCACTTCGGCATCAAGAATGTTCGGGAATGACGACAGCAGAAGATCAAGCTGTTCATTCAGCGCGGCCTGCCCGTCTTCGGCATCCTTGATCTTGTCCTTGAGCGTGCCCATTTCGGCCATCAGCTCGTCGGCATTTTCACCATTTTTTCGCAGCTTGCCGATTTCGCCGGAGATGTTTTTGCGGCGTGCGAGCATTTCCTGATGCTCGGTCATCAGTTTGCGGCGCTCAACGTCGATATCGATCAGACGCTGAGCGGTAATTTCCTGTTTGCGCGCAGTCATCGCTGCGTCAAAAGCCTCGGGGTTATCCCGAATCCATTTAATGTCGTGCATCGAACGGCACCCTGTCAGTCTACTATTTGTGGCTTTATACGATGGGGTGGACACAAGGTCCACCCCGCCAAATCGGATGTTTTTCGGCCTTGGATTTCAATCAACGGGCGTTGTTGAAATCATCCTCGCCATCATCTTTTCGCGAAGGTCCGGACAAACGCGGCGCGCCATCGTCTTCGGATGATCGGGTCAGTGACGTTTGACCATCATCATAGGACGCAGCGGCAGCCGCCTGCTGATCGACACTGTCATCAGATGTCGCAACAGCCGTTCCAGATGCCTCAGCTTGTTCGCCGTCCTCATCATCTTCTTCGTCTTCTTCGGCAGCGGCTTTTTTCGCACGCTTGCGCTCGGAAATACGCGCCATGATGATCGAGATTTCATAAAGAATGATGATCGGAATGCCCAAACCAACCTGCGAAATCAGATCAGGCGGTGTCAGCACTGCCGCAAACACAAAGGCAATCACGACCGCATATTTACGACGACTTGCAAGGCCATTCGCCGTAACAATGCCTGCGCGTGCCATCAGTGTGAGCAACACCGGCAGCTGGAAGCAAAGACCAAAGGCAAAGATCAGCTTCATCACAAGAGACAGGTATTCCCCCACTTTTGCTTCAAGCTGGATGGCGAGTGCGGATGCCCCACCGACCTGTTCGAAGCTTAGGAAGAATTTCCATGCCAGCGGCATGATGAAGTAATAAACAAGCGCACCGCCCATCAAAAACAGAACAGGGGTAGCAAACAGGAACGGCATGAATGCCGAACGCTCGTTTTTATAAAGTCCCGGCGCAACAAACGCCCAGAACTGCCCCAAAAATACCGGGGCTGAGACAAAGCACGCAGCAAAGAATGACACTTTGACATAGGTGAAGAACACCTCGGTCAAAGCGGTATAGATCATGCGACGATCCGGTCCCATGATGTCGGCTAGTGGCCGCACGAGGAACCCATAGATGTCCTCGACGAAGTAATAGCAAACACCAAAAGTGATAAAGAGCGCCAAAACAGCCCATGTCAGGCGGTTTCTGAGCTCTATCAGATGCTCCATAATTGGCATCTGCTTGTCATGCGACTGCATGTTCACGCCTGGCTCTCCGGGTGGTCATTCTTCTTGCTCTCGCCAGCGCTTGATTTGGCATCAGTCTTCTCAGGCTTTGCTGCTGTTTCGAACGGTTTGTCCGCAGCAGTTTTCGCCTTTGTATCCTTCGCCTTGTCGTCGCTTTTGGGGGCGCCGATGCTTTTCTCTACGAAGTCTGATGCACTGGTAGGCGCACTGCTGACCTGCTTGCGCAGATCATCAAGCTCCGCCTCACGGATGATGTCATCGATGCCGCTTTGGAATTCACGCGCCATACCGCGCACTTTTTTCCAATAGCCAGCCAACTTGTACAGAAGATGCGGTAACTCTTTGGGGCCGACGACAAATAACGCGACGACGGCCACAAGAGCCATTTCGGTCCAGCCGATATCAAACATTTGACACGCCTATCTGAAGGAAATCCGACAGACGATCAGGATTTCACAGAATCCTTGTCTTTGCTTTCGGAAGAAACCGATGCAGAGGTCGTGTTTTCGATGGTCTTGGCCGAAGCGGCAGCATCTTCTTCTTTTTCGTTAATGCCCGCTTTGAAGCTCTTGATTCCTTTGCCCATGTCACCCATCACCTTCGGCAGTTTACCTGCGCCAAAGATGATCAGGACAATCGCAAGAATCAGAACGATTTGCCAAACGCCAATACCCATAACTTCAATCTCCAAAAATCCATTCTGCCTTCCGGCGACATGCCCGGATAATGGCAGAAAGCCCCCCACTGTGCAATGCGACGGTTGGTTAATAGACCGGCACTACAAAACACCTGTTGATCTTTCCTGATTTGGCAGTCTTTCCCTATTTCGCAAGCCGGGAAAGTTTGCCGCGTCAGGACATAGGAAACACGAAGGTCATCTCGGGATCAAGCGTTATAGCGACAGATTTCTGATTTAATGAAGAAAATCGCCGTGGCACACGCGCATGTATATGTACCCCAGACTCAAGGGTAAGATGCATCAGATTGACCTCACCCAGAACACGTACTGCATCGACATTTGCCATGATGTCGTGGCCATTAACGGCCTCACCGATATGAAGGCCCTCGGGACGGATCAATACATCGACTTCCGTGCCGTCTTCGTAACCGCAATCCGTGATCTCACCGACCGGGGTTGAAATGGCGCCATTCGCAACCTTTGACGGGAACCGGTTCACTTCGCCAAAGAACGAGGCCACAAAACGGTTGTCCGGTTTGAAATAAAGGGCCTCGGGCGTACCATCTTGCATGATCTGCCCTTCATTCATGATGATGATCCGGTCCGCCATATACATGGCTTCCTGCGGATCATGGGTCACCATGACAGTGGCAATACCGGCATTTTTCAAAACATGAAGCGTGGTATCGCGCAAATCTGCACGGCGCGCGACATCAAGACCGGAAAACGGCTCATCAAGCAACATAATGCGTGGTGTCGGCGCCAATGCGCGCGCCAATGCAATACGCTGCTGCTGACCACCCGAAAGCTCATGCGGGTAAGCCGCGATATAATCGGCCATTCCGACTTGAGCTAATGCCTTTTTGATTGCAGCCGTTCGGTCCGCCTCGTTCATATGACGCAGGCCAAAACCGATATTCTTGGCGACATTCAGATGCGGAAACAGGGCGTAGTCCTGAAACACCATGCCAACGCCTCGCTTTTCCGGCTCGACATAATCACCCGGACGCGCAACCACTTGATCACTGACCGAAATTTCACCGACTTGAAGTTTCTCAAGCCCCGCGGCCAGCCGAAGTGCTGTGGTCTTACCGCATCCTGATGGCCCCAACAAACACACCAGTTCTCCTGGTGCGACATCGAAACTGATATCGCGTAACACACGGTTATCACCGAACATGTGCGATACATTCGACATCTTAAGGCCGTCGGTCATCAGTGAACTCTTTTAACTACAGTGAACGCGCACCCAAAGGTGCAAATGATTTGCGAAATCTTTCGTGAAACTTAAGGTCGCAGAGCGTGCGATGCAAGAAGATGGATCAATTCAAATCCTTGTTATCTTCTTCTTCCCCGTAACCCGCACCAAAGTCAGGCACCTCATCATCGAGAAAATCCGATGTGGGTGCTGGCTGTGGCGCAACCTCATGCTCATCAAGCAGGTTGGGATTATCCGAATAGATTGTTTCATCTAATTCTTCGAGATTACGGGTGGTAAGTGCCTCTTCAACAACTGCGTCGGTAACATCGCCATCATCGACCAGGTCAGGCAACGCATCATCATCGGAACTTGCACCATAGCGGCCCATACCCGGGCGGCTATCAAGAAGCCCTGCGGCCTTCAAATCGGCAAGCCCCGGAAGGTCATCACGGTTCTCAAGGCCGAAGTGATCAAGGAAATCATCGGTCGTCGCCCACAGAACCGGCCGCCCTGGAACACGCTTACGGCCGCGAGGACGGATCCATTTTGCTTCAAGCAGAATATCAAGCGTCCCCTTGGACAGCGCAACGCCACGGATTTCCTCAATCTCGGATCGGGTTACCGGTTCGTGATAAGCAATGATCGCAAGGGTTTCCAACGTCGCCTTGGTCATTTTCTTGGCTTTTTCGACCTCAATATGAAGATCACCGGCCAAATCGACTGCGGTTCTAAATGCCCATTTTTCACCAACACGGTTCAGGTTGATGCCACGTGACGCATAGGTTTCCGAAATCGCATTCAGGATTGCCGAAATATCGGTCCCTTCGGGCAGACGGGCGGCAATAACGCGCTCGCTAACCGGTTCGGCTGATGCGAAAAGAACGGCCTCAACAATGCGGACATGCTGAAAATCGATCTGCGGTCCGGCATCTACGCCTTCGATTTCAAGCTGTGCGTCTTTGCTCATATCTTACCCCTGCCCCAACCTATTCCTTATTCCAATCTGCAAATGCATCATCACGGCGCGGCAAGTCCCCCTCGCGCGGCTTTTGTGGTGATCTCAGCATGATCGGTCCAAATGTTTCTTCTTGTGAGATTTCAAGTTCACCATCACGGCACATCTCAAGGCTTGCGACGAAATGTGCGGCCAATGCGGAACGCGCTTTAAGCGGTGACCCAAGGCCGCGTGGCATAAATTCAAGCAACTTTGTCCAGGTGGGAACAACGCGCCGGCCAAAAAGATCGCGCAAACGCTGGATTGCATCATCCATCGCATAAAGATCAAACGCCTCAATCTCAAGCGTTTTGCTTTCCGAGGTCAGCATGATCTGCGCATAGGATTTCAATAGATCATAAAGCGACGCATCATAGACCGATGCGGTCGTTACGCGTACTTCTTCCGGATCCCCACGACCAAAGAAATCGCGGCCAAGGTTTGGTCGTTCAAGCAGCTTTTCACCAGCAGCCTTCATTGCCTCAAGGCGTTTAAGCTGGAAGGCAAGAAGCTCGGCCATTTCTTCGGCGCTAAGCTCTTCCTCGTCGCTTTCCTGTTTTGGCAGTAACAGGCGCGATTTCAGATAAGCAAGCCAGGCCGCCATCACCAGATAGTCTGCCGCCAGTTCAAGGCGCAAGCCCTGTGCCGTATTGATAAATTCAAGATATTGCTCTGCCAGATCAAGGATCGAAATCTTGATGATATCGACCTTCTGATCACGGGCGAGCTCAAGCAGAACATCAAGCGGGCCTTCAAACCCGTCCAGATCAAGGATCAACCGTTCGGCAAGGCTCGGCCCTTCATCATCGACAGGTTTCTTGTCGAAGACGTCATCGGGAATTTCCAATTCGAACTGGTCTGCCATTTATCCCCAAATGTCCATAGCTTCCCCGGGCCATTTCGGCGATCAGGCGAAGATATCCGCCAAAAGCCGGACCAATGCATTGGCAGGTTCAAGTACCAACCATTGGAAGATCGGCAGATCAATTCCAAGCTTTGTCGTGACATAAGGCAGCAAAAAGACCAAGCCGATCAAAATGATCATGCCGGTTTTTTCCATACGCGCCAAGACCCGTGCTATGGGCATCGGTGAAATCGCCGTCAAAACCCGCCCGCCATCAAGCGGCGGGATTGGCAACATGTTAAACACCGCCAGAATGCAGTTCAGCCAGATCGACTGATTAAGCATGGTGGCAAGCCATTCATTCACTTCCGGCGAAAAGCTTGGAAGCCACACCAGCAAAAGGATCGATGCAATGGCAAGCGCGATATTCGTGGCTGGCCCGGCAATCGCAACACCAATGATGCCCAATCGTTGCGGCTGCAGGCGATGGAACGCCACTGGAACCGGCTTGGCATAGCCAAACAGGAACGGTGCTGCTGTCACCAACAACAGGCCCGGGATCAAGATCGTTCCGACCGGATCAATATGACGGATCGGGTTCAGGCTAAGGCGCCCCAAACGCTGAGCGGTATCATCCCCAAACAGTTTGGCGGCAAAGCCATGTGCGGCTTCATGAAGTGTCACGGCAAACAGCACCGGGATCACCCACGTGGATGCCGAAATGATCAGTTCGATGACGTCATTCACGCGTTGTCGTCCCCTGACTTCCAAACAGGTGACAGAAGCTCTGCCAGACGAATGCGCCAATCCGCCAGCTGGCTAGAAGACGGCGTTTCTGACTTAAAGCCGGCGATCTGGTTGGTAAAGACCTGTGCGCGTTGCAAAGCTGATCCGGTCAGCAACGGCGCCATGGAAACAACTTCTTCCATTTCCGTGCGTTTGCCATTGCAATGAAGCGCAACGTCACAACCGGCACGAAGACATTCATGGGTGCGGCTACCAATTGATCCGCCTAATGCCTCCATCGACAGATCATCACTGATCAAAAGGTTTTCAAAGCCAATTTCATCACGGATCACGTCATTAATGACCGTGGGTGAGACCGTTCCCGGTCGTTGGTCGTCGATCGCAGTGAACAGAAGATGTGCGGACATGGCCGCCAAAACATCTTTCATCTGCCCAAACGGCGCGAAGTCGAGTTTGGCGAGGTCTTCACGGCTTGCAGTAACGACCGGCAGGTCCTTATGACTATCCACCGATGCGCGACCATGGCCAGGAATATGCTTAATCACCGGCGCAATTCCACCATCAAGCAAACCCGCGGCGACTGCACTGGCCAACATCACAATGGTTGCGACATCTGCCCCATATGACCGATCACCAATCACGTTGCTCATGCCCGGAAAACGAAGATCCAAGACCGGCGCACAGGTGGTGTTAAACCCGGCATCTCGCAAATCCATCGCCATCAGACGTGCATTGATATAAGCCGCTTCGCGCGCATCTTCGGGATTGCGGGAAAACAGCTCACCAAACACGCCCGCAGCCGGAATTTTGCGCCAGTGTGGCGGTTTCAGACGCATGACTCGGCCACCTTCCTGATCGACAAAGATCGGAACGTTGCTGTTAGCGACAACTTCACGCAGCGAATTGTTTAGAGCACGAACCTGTTCACGGTTTTCGACATTGCGCGCAAACAGAATGAAACCGTACGGGTCGGCTTCACGAAAGAAGCCCTTTTCCCAGTTGCTCAACTCCGTTCCGCTAATACCCAGAACACAGGCGCGCGGTTTCTTGACTTCAAGGCCGGACAATGAGGCACCCCACATTGCGTTGTTTCAGGTCAGCACACAGCTTTTCTGCCGCAGCAGCATCAGCCAACGGCCCTGCCTGCACGCGATAGAAGACGCCTTTATCGGTGACGTCAGTGCGCTGTACGAACATCTGAAGACTACCAAGCAAGTCTTTGTTTTTCGACGATAATCTTTTCCATTCAGCTGACGCACCGCTTTCTTCGCGGACAGACGCCAACTGAATACGGAAATCCCCCGTGGAAACCGGAGCACTGCTGGTCGACGTCGTTGCTGCGGGTGCAACAGGTTTTGCTTCCTGAGCACGCTTTTCAGCTGCGGCAACCGCTTTTTGCGCATCTGTCAGCGCGGGCTCTGCAATTTCCGGGGCTTTGACAGCAACATCAGCAGTCGAAGTTTCCGGCGCAACTTCAGCAGCGGGTTCAGCTTGTGCCACCGGCGCAGCCTCAGGTGCTGTTTCAGGAGCCTTTGGCGTCGCAACAACTTCCGGTGCACGCGGCATGTCGGGAAGTTCCTGCAACACCACATTGGCGTCCGGATCAACGTCGTTTAGCTGGTCATAAACCGTCGTGTCACGGTGCGGAACTTCCATTCCGCCCGGATCTTCCGGACGGATTTTGATCGGGGATGGATCAGGAAGAAGGATGGGCAGTTTGCCATCATCCTGAATGGGCTGGCCCTGATTATAAAACCAGTAGCCTGCCCCACCAAGGCCGCCAATCACAACGGCGACGCCGAAGAACACGGTAACAACACCCTTGACCATGCTTTTGCGTGCTGGCGGTTCCGCCTGATAGTGATCTGCACGCTGCGCATGAAGGCCTTGGCCGTGTTCTTCGTTCATATCTTACATCTCCTCGACAGGCTTGACGCCCAACACCTCAAGACCCGATGCAATCACGGTTGCAACAGCACGGATCATTGCAAGACGCGCCAGAGTCGCGGCCAGATCATCAGCAACGATGAAGCGCAGTGCGGTGTTGTCACGGCCCTTGTTCCACAATGCATGGAATTCTGCGGCAATTTCTGTCAGGAAAAAGGCAATGCGATGCGGCTCATGCGCGGTCGCCGCCTGCTCAACAATACGCGGCCATTCTGCCATACGACGCACCAGAAGTTTTTCTTCTTCCGTGCCCAACTGCGACAGATCAGCACCAGCCAAAGTAGCTTTCGAGAAGTCCTGCCCCGGGAACGCTTCTGCTGCCTGACGGAAGACAGAATTCACACGTGCATGCGCATACTGAACATAGAAGACAGGGTTGTCTTTTGACTGTTCGGTGACCTTGGCAAAGTCGAACTCAAGTGCGGCGTCGTTTTTGCGGGTCAGCATGATGAAGCGCACAACGTCCTTGCCGACGCGCTCGACAACGTCACGCAAGGTCACGAAGGTGCCCGCACGTTTCGACATTTTGACCGGCTCGCCATTATCAAACAGGCTGACCAGCTGGCACAGTTTGACGTCAAGGTCGCCCTCGCCGCCTGTGATTGCCTTGGTCGCAGCTTTCATGCGTTTGACGTAACCACCATGGTCGGCACCAAAGATGTCGATCATCAGGTTAAAGCCGCGCTCATACTTGTCATAGTGATAAGCAATATCGGACGCGAAATAGGTCCAGCTGCCATCCGACTTTTTCAGCGGACGGTCAACATCGTCACCAAAATCGGTTGCACGGAACAAGGTCTGCGGGCGCGGCTCCCAGTCATCGGGCTTTTTGCCTTTTGGCGGTTCAAGCACACCAACATAGATATCGCCTTTTTTCTCAAGATGCTCGAACGCTTCCTGAACCTTACCAGCTTTGACAAGGCCATCTTCAGAAGTGAACACGTCATGAGAAACGCCAAGAAGACGAAGGTCTTCCTTGATCAGCGCCATCATCTCGACAATGGCGAACGCACGGAATTCTTCCAGCCATTCTTCCTCGGCTGCGCTCTGCCACTTATTACCATCGCGCTCGGCCAGTTTCTTGCCCGGCTCGACCAGATAGTCACCCGGATAAAGACCTTGCGGGATCTCGCCAATGTCTTCGCCAAGTGCTTCGCGATAACGCATGTGAAGCGAACGGGCCAACACATCAACCTGCGCGCCGGCATCATTCGTGTAATATTCTTTGGTTACGGCGTAACCGGCTTTCGCCAACAGATTGGCCAGAACATCACCAACAACAGCACCACGGCAGTGGCCAACATGCATCGGTCCGGTCGGGTTGGCCGAGACATATTCAACGTTAATCTTTTCACCTTTGCCAAGGTCGCTTTGACCATAGGCGGTGCCAACTTCAAGCACCTTGGTGATCTGTGAAAGCCAGAACTGGTCAGCCATACGCAAATTGATAAAGCCAGGACCCGCAATTTCAACGGTTTCGATGTGATCGATCAGACGCAGTTTTTCAGCCAGTTTCTCTGCAAGGTCGCGTGGCTTCATGCCAGCAGCCTTGGACAGCAACATCGCGGCATTGGTGGCGGCATCCCCATGCGATGCGTCACGTGGCGGTTCCACGGTGATACGCGCAGTGTCGCTTCCCTCAGGAAGAACACCGTCTTTTTCAAGGGCGAGAATTTGGTTCTCAATGTCGCTTTTCAACAGGCTGAAAACATTCATGACTTTGAACTTTGCATTTCTTTGGTTTTGGCCCCTTGGACCTTTTGACTGGGGCTTGTTTTGAGCCATTTCGGTTCAAAACGCAAGTCACCCTTGATTAGACTGATTACAGGTTTTGACATTTCAGCCATGCGCGCTAAATAGTGACTTAAATACTGCGTTCTGACCGTGCTATCATTGGCATCAAGGATCGTAACTTTTCCTGCCTGTCTTTATTCTGGCAGGTTGGAGATCAAGGAGTGTTGAATGACCGAAGCTTCACGGCAAGTTCAAATGACTGAAAGTGCTGCGAAACGCATTCAGGAACTGATCGCAAGCGAAGGCGCTGCGAACACCATGCTGCGTTTGCAGGTTTCTGGCGGCGGCTGCAGTGGTTTTCAGTATGAATTCTCGCTGGACTCAGACACCACGGACGAAGATCAGATCTTTGAAAATCACGGTGCGAAAATGGTGATTGACGAAGTATCGCTTGATCTTTTGGGTGGTGCAGAAATTGACTTTGTACGCGAAATGGTGGGATCCGCCTTCCGCGTCAACAATCCGAATGCCACCTCTTCATGTGGTTGCGGATCAAGTTTCTCGATTTGATCCTGATCGGAAAACCGATTTATAAAACGGGGTTCGTTAATTGCGAACCCCGTTTTGTTTGACCGACACGCACTGACACACCCAAGAATCGAGGCCCGAATGAAAATCGCCACATGGAACGTCAACTCGATCAAGGCGCGCCTGCCCAACATCCTTGAATGGTTGCAGGAAGGCAAACCAGACGTCGTCCTGCTGCAGGAAACCAAAACGGTTGATGACGCCTTTCCGGCGATGGAAATCGAAGACCTTGGCTATAACATCGCAATCCACGGCCAGAAGACCTATAACGGCGTTGCCATCCTGTCGAAATTCCCGATCGAGGATGTTGAACGCGGTCTTCCGGGCAATGACGAAGATGAACAGGCACGTTACATCGAAGCAACAATTTGCTCTCCCAATCCGGTACGTGTGGCGTCAATCTATGTTCCGATGGGTACCGCTGTTGGCGATGAGAAGTTCTATTACAAACTGAACTTCCTAGATCGCCTGATCAAACGGTTTGAGAAAATCCACGCAAGTGGCGAAGCAGCGGTGATGGGTGGTGATTACAACATCGCGCCGGATGATTTAGATGTTTACGATCCAGCCAAACTGCATGAAACCGTTTTGTGTTCGACAATTGAACGCAAACGCCTGCGGACCATGATGAATATTGGTTATACCGACGCGTTCCGCACCTTTAACCCCAAAGGCCATCAATATAGCTGGTGGGATTATCGCGCTGGTGCCTGGAACAAGGACAATGGTCTTCGCATCGACCATCTGTTGCTAACACCTGCCGCTGCTGACCGCCTGAGCGCATCAGACATTGATCGCGATCCGCGTGGCAAGGAAAAGGCATCTGATCACACACCGGTCTGGTGCATGATCGACGATTGATCAGACCGTGCACGGAATGACAAAGGGGCAGCACTGATCAGGTGCTGCCCCTTTCTGTTTCAAATCGCTTTTCGTGATTATTCAGCAGCCTGCTGCAAACCACCACGGTAAGCGACGATATCTTCAATGCTGATGACAACCATGTCATGTGCCTTGGCATATTCGATCAGCTCAGGCAGACGCGCCATGGTGCCATCCGGATTGGTAACTTCGCACAGAACGCCAGCTGGCTTGAAGCCTGCGAGACGCATCAGATCAACCGTACCTTCGGTGTGACCGCGACGTTCCAACACGCCACCCGCACGGGCACGCAGCGGGAAAATATGCCCCGGACGCGCCAAATCAGATGGTTTTGCACCATCGGCAATGGCTGTTTTCACAGTGGTCACACGGTCCGCAGCCGAAACACCCGTCGTTACACCGACTTTTGCTTCGATGGAAACGGTGAAACCGGTCCCCATGCTTGACGTGTTGTTCGCGACCATTGGCGGTAGATCAAGATCCTTGGCCATTTCATCGGTGACACAAAGGCAAACGATACCGCTGCAATCGCGGATCAGCATCGCCATCTGTTCATTGGTCAGTTTCTCTGCGGAAAAGATCAGATCGCCTTCATTTTCGCGATCTTCATCATCAACAACCAGAACACCTTTACCGTCGCGCAAATCAGCCAGCGCACGTTCCATACGTGCGTGCGGATCGCCAAAAATCGACAGATCGGATTGTAGTTCAATACTCTGATTCATAACCGTCCTCTTCGGATGGGGCTTACGAACCAGGGCAACAAAGAAAGGCCCGCCTTGCGTCTAAACGGACACAATGCGGTCGTAGGCAGACGACGTACCAGCCCCGCAAACGCGATCCCGCTACATCCGTCACGCTTTATCCTCTCCCATCCGGACTATTACCGTCGGCCCCGGAATTTCACCGGATCTGCTGACCCCATCGATCTTGCGATCTTTGGGCGCTCGCGGGCTTCCCAGAAATCTGGATTACCGCCGGTCGGGATTTACACCCTGCCCTGAGAATAAGCGCCGTATTTCAACGACAAATACCAATCACTATTGATTAGCCCGCGCACTTTAGAAAAGCACTACGCCATTGTCAAACACGTTAAAACCCTTAGGAAGTTTTGGTTTAAGTTTCGGCCAGAAGTTTGCCGGTTCGGAAATGGAATTCACAGCCATTTCTGCGCGCTTCACGCGGCGCCCATTGGCACACGGCGCAGCGCTTGTCTGCTGAACGGCGCTTGGATGTGCATTCCCGATGCAGGTAAGAACCAAGCATTGCATCAATGTAGCTACCCTGGAAGACATCAACGCCGAGACTGCGCCCCATACGCAATGCGGTTCGACTGTCACAACGTGTCAGGATCAAGCTATGATCAACAAACAGATTTGCGAATTCTCGCAGTCGGTCTGCGACCTCGGCCCGGCGTGATCCAATGATGTTCTGATCCCAAATCACCTTGATGAAATCGACATTCATCTTACGCGGTGACAAGAACTGCAAGGCGGGCAAGGTGATCCTGTCCAATCCGACTTTAATTCCGACCGAATTTAAAAACTCGCAGGCGTCTTCAAATTCCCACCAATTTGCGATCGCGTTTTCCATCGAAAACTCAATCGCCATATCGGCAATCAATTTACCGTCCATGTGGTTGATGAAGTCGCTAAAGCTCTCGCTCAGGACGGTTTGCACCTGCATGTTCAGATGAAGCTTATCTGGCAGAAGTGCCGGTGCCAGCGACTTGGTGACATCCATCAGCTTTTCATCAAGCACACGAGACAGAATCTCGATCTCGCCCGGCCCTTCCAGAAGGAAACTGGCAAGGTGGTTCTGACGGAGATAATCCAGTGAACAATAAATCTCGTGGCCTAGGATTTCCCGACGGCTGTCATCAAAGCAAACAAGGGCCTGACGGCGACAAGAATCGAAAACGGCATCCGTTGTGATCGCACCACGCAACATGTCGGCCATGTTGAAGCGTTCATTCTCGCCCGCCTCAAGCCGATCTGCCAGATCAATACCGAATAGCTTGCCAAGTCGTTCCTGATCGGCCGGCCACTGGAACCGGTTCCACAGGTTGGTCGGGATTCGCCCAAGTCCCTGGCGATCGATTACGTCATCAAGGATGTCGTGGATATGCTCAACAAAGGTTGAGTCGTCATTATCCCACTTTCCACCCCGAACAAAGGCAACCATGCCGTTTTCAAGGCGATGGACCTGGGTATTGTCCGGCAAATTATGAAACGCATCACGACTGATCGCCTGATAATCTTCCACGCCCAAACGAAGATCAGCCGGGATATTGAGAATGCCCAAATACGGCACCTTCCCGTTCGCAGCATGTTTGCGCAGGCTTTCGATAAAGCGATTAATCGTAAGAGCTGGTTTGGCAGAGTGGGCAGTCATAAGCAGTCCTGTGACAGGTCAGTCCGCCGATCATGCCGATGACACGTTAATTTACCCCTAAAGGCCTATACCGTCGCATAGCGAAGTTTCAACGGTTCGCGCCAGTTCGGTGAAGAATGTTCTTGCTGGCACACCAATCACGTAGCCATCAGCGCGGTCTACAACCCGAAGGCCCTGAAGCGCATTGGCGGTAAAAAGCGCATCAAATTCACGCAACTGATCCGGCGTCTTGGGTTCGGTATCGACCTCAATCTCTTTGTCTTCGGCCCAATCAAGGACGAAGTCACGGGCCAACCCACACAGGATACCGGTTTCTTCGTCAGGCGTCCAAAGGGTGTCGCCCTTGATCCCGAATATGTTGGCAACGGTGGTTTCAGCAACAAAACCGTCAGCCGACAAAATGATCGCATCCTCTGCGCCATACTTGTTTGCTTCCTGCTTCGCCGCGATATTGTCGAGGTAGTTGATGCTTTTAATACCGCCAGCAACAGAGTTGCCATTGCGGCGGATCTTTTGGGAGGTTGCCAGTTTAAAGCCAACATTGGGATCGACCGGATCAAACGGTGAAACCGTGATCAAAATGGTTGGATCGGGATCAGCTGGCGGCAACAAGCCGCGCTCACCAGAGCCACGCGAAACGGTCAAGCGAACAACGGCATCCTTGCGGTGTACCTGTTCAAACAGTTTCTGCACGATCTCGGCAACGTCTTCGGGGCTTGGCAACAGGTCAGTCGGAAATTCGATGCTTTCCGCATGGAAATCAAGGCGTTCCATGTGTGCGTCGAGCCAGGCAACCTTTCCTTCATGCGCCCGCATGGTTTCAAAGAAACCATCGCCCAGCAGAAACCCGCGATCCGTAATGGAAACCGTTGCTTCTGCAGCTGGAAGAAAGCGACCATTCAACCAAACGTCCATCACCGGTCCCTTCGAGCTTTCAGTTTGTTCCAGTGGCAAGACTGAGGAAGTTTTGCAGCAAAGCATGCCCCTGCTCTGTCAGAACAGCCTCAGGATGGAACTGCACGCCAAACAACGGCAAATCCCGATGGGAAAACGCCATCACTTCACCGTCCGGGCCCGTCGCAGTTTCCACCAAACTTCCATCTTCTGGCAAATCAACAATCAACGAGTGATAACGCGTTACTTGCAAAGGATTGTTTAAGCCCGCGAATAAATTTTCACCGCTGTGGCTGATAGACGACGTCATACCATGAACAGGGCGTTTCGCCCGCTTCACCTGCCCGCCAAATGCCTGCGCGATCGATTGATGGCCAAGACAAACGCCCAACATCGCAAACTCCTCTTTAAGCTCAGCGATCAAGCCCAAGCTGTTCCCCGCCTCATCCGGCCCGCATGGGCCTGGAGAAAAAATGATGGCTTCCGGGGCCATGGCACGAACCTGATCGACCGTGATCTGATCATTTCGAACCACATTGACGTCACGACCGAGCTCTTCGACATAGCGCGCAAGATTGAAAACAAATGAGTCGTAGTTATCGATCAGAAGGATCATTGCAGATCCTCCGCGCGAAGGCCAAACAGCTCAAACATCTTGGTCGCCTTAACCAGTGTCTCGTCATATTCCATCGCAGGATCACTGTCGGCGACGATCCCGCCCCCAACATTAAATGCCATCCGACCGCCATTCACACTGAGCGTTCTGATCGCAATATTGGTATCCATTGAACCGTCAAAGCCGATATAGCCAATCGCACCACAATATGCCCCGCGCGTGGTGTCCTCGAGTTCGGTAATGATTTCCATCGCCCGGATTTTGGGTGCACCTGTGATTGAACCACCAGGGAAACAGGCGCGCAGCGCGTCGACGGCTGATTTCCCGTCCTTGAGTTCACCGGTTACCGTCGAAACGAGATGATGGACATTGGCATAGCTTTCAAGCGCGCAGATTGCCGGTGTTTGAACCGTGTGAGGTTTACACACCTTCGACAGATCATTTCGCAAAAGATCAACAATCATAATGTTTTCTGCGCGATCCTTTGTCGAAAGCAGTAATTCTTGAGCAAGTTCCGCATCGCTTAACGGCGTTTCACCGCGCGGGCGCGTACCCTTGATTGGTTTCGTTTGAACATGACCGTCGCGAACCTTCAAAAAGCGTTCGGGTGAGTTTGAAAGAACCGCTACATCACCAAAGTTCAAAAATGCCCCAAAGGGTGCAGAGCTTATTTCACGCAGTCTGCGATAGAGCCCGAAACGTTCCGGCACCGCATCACGCGGATACTCTGCGCGAAAACTTTGCGACAGGTTTGCTTGAAAAATGTCACCGGCAAAAATGTAATCGATCACCTTTTGCACGGATGCTTCATACCCTGCCCGGGTGAAGTTTGATGCCCAAGCACTTAATTCTGGCGCATGGGGCGCAGATGGATGATCAAATAGCGGACGGGCCAAACGCAGATATTTGCGCACAAGTCCCATGCGCTCTTTCGCACGTTTGTCGCGCTCGGGTCCTTCTTTTTCCGGAAGTCCGGTTGAAATCAGCCACATCTTGCGATCAATCTGATCAAAGGCAATCACCAGATCAAAGATACCCACCGCCATATCTGGCATGGAAAGCCAGTCATGTGATGCGCTTGGCAGTTTTTCGGTCTGGTGGGCAAGCTCATATCCGAAATAGCCCACTGCCCCGCCCTGGAATGGCGGCAGATCAGGCTGCGTTTTCAGTTCGTAACGCGCCAACAGATCTGCCAAAACATCGAACGGATCACCCGGAATATCAAACCCGTCCAAATTAACTTGGCCGTTTTTTGACGTCAGTTTGTGAAGTGGTGACACGACGATATAAGAAAATCGATCGCGATCTCCGGAATCCAGAAAATGACTGTCGGCAAATGGTGCAAAGGCACCATAGGCATCAACCGGTTCGATATAGGGGCATTCTTCAATCAGCATTGGGCAGGCGCATTCTTGTGAACGGGAACGAACGAAAATCGTCATTCCATTGGTTTTACGCCCCGGATGATCTGAGGCGACGCCAATCTAAGCGATTCTTTTTAATCAGGTGAATATTTTTGCGACATCACTGCAGTTCAATTGAACCAAAAACAAAAAAGGCCAACCAAATCTGGCTGGCCTTTCTCAGCTAGGTCATCAATCGACTTACATGGCAGCGATACGCGCAAAAGCCTCATTGAGCTTGGCAAGCGTATCACGTGCCTCTTCAAGTTTGGCTTTCTCAGCAGTCACAATGTGTTCCGGCGCACGGCTAACGAATTTCTCGTTCGAAAGCTTGCCTTCCTGTGCCTTGATGTATTTGGCCTTACCGTCGATTTCTTTTTCAAGACGGGATTTCTCAGCCGCCACGTCAATGAAATCGGCAACCGAAACAAATACGGCTACACCATCAACAACGGTTTGGATTGCACCCTTGGCAATGGCTTCAACGTCGCCCTGCCCTTTGAATGCAATGTCTGCAACGCGTGCAAGGCGCTTAACCTGTGCTTCCTGTGCCGCAACCGCTGCCTTCATGGCATCCGACGCATCCACCAGATAGATCGGAACTTCAGCAGCTGGCGGTACGTTCATTTCAGAACGAACCCCACGGATGTCACCGATCAGGCGAATGGCCAGATCGACTTCAGCTTCCGCATTACGATCAATCAGGGCTTCATCAAACTTCGGATAGCTTTCTGACATCAGCATATTACTGCGGTCATCCGCGATCTTTTCCCAAAGCTCTTCGGTGATATACGGCATAACCGGATGCAAGATCAGAAGGATCTGATCAAGAACCCAAGCTGTCACAGCACGAATTTCCGCTTTGGCTTCTTCGTCCTGGCCCATCAGAACCGGCTTTGCCAGCTCAAGATACCAGTCACAGAATGCCCCCCAGACAAACTGATAAGCACTGCTTGCCGCGTCATTGAAGCGATAGGTTTCAATGCCGGTACCAACAGCCTTGGCCGCCTCAACCGTTTTGCCAACGATCCAGCGCGCAAGCGTGGATTTCACGGATGCTGGATCAAAACCAGCAACCGGTTTGCATTCATTCATCTCGGCAAAGCGTGCCGCATTCCACAGCTTCGTCGCAAAGTTGCGATAGCCTTCAACGCGTGACGCAGCAAGCTTGATGTCACGTCCCTGTGCCGCAAGAGCCGTCAGCGTAAAGCGCAGTGCGTCACAGCCATATTCGTCGATAATTTCCAGTGGGTCGATAACGTTACCCTTGGATTTCGACATCTTCTGACCGTGCTCGTCACGGACAAGCGCGTGGATATAAATATCCTTGAACGGAATTTTACCGTCCATGAAATGCATGCCCATCATGATCATGCGGGCAACCCAGAAGAAGATGATATCAAAGCCGGTAACCAGAACATCACCCGGATAGTATTTGTCCAGCTCCGGGGTCTTATCGGGCCAACCAAGGGTCGAATACGGCCAAAGTGCGGACGAGAACCACGTATCAAGAACGTCGGTTTCCTGGGTCAGCTCAACGTCTTTGCCGAAATGTGCCTTGGCAGCGGCAAGTGCTTCTTCTTCGGTTTCTTCAACGAAAATCTCGCCATCCGGGCCAAACCATGCCGGGATACGATGGCCCCACCAAAGCTGACGGGAAATGCACCAAGGCTGGATGTTGCGCATCCATTCAAAATAGGTGTTTTCCCAGTTTTTCGGGACAAAGCGGATACGACCGTCTTCAACCGCTTCGGTCGCAGGCTTTGCCAAAACTTCGGCATTCACGAACCACTGGTCGGTCAGATACGGTTCGATAACGACGTTTGAACGGTCGCCATACGGGACCATGTGAACGGTGTCTTCGATCTTTTCAAGCAGGCCCAGCTCGTCCATCTTGGCAACGATCTGTTTACGCGCTTCGAAACGATCAAGGCCGCGATATTCTTCGGGCGCGTTGTCGTTGATGCAGGCGTGATCATCCATGATGTTGATCTTTTCAAGATCAGCGCGCTTGCCAACTTCAAAGTCATTGAAGTCATGAGCTGGCGTGATCTTGACGGCACCAGATCCTTTTTCCGGATCGGCATATTCATCAGCAACGATTTTGATACGACGACCAACGATCGGCAGAATGCAATACTGGCCGATCAGATCCTTGTAACGTTCGTCTTCCGGATGAACCGCAACACCGGTATCCCCCAGCATGGTTTCCGGACGGGTCGTCGCAACGGTAATAAACTCACCCTCACGACCTTCGATCGGATATTTGAAGTGCCAGTAATGGCCTTTGACTTCCTTCTGAACGACCTCAAGGTCGGAAATCGCAGTCAAAAGTTTCGGATCCCAGTTCACCAGACGCTTGTCACGGTAAATCAGGCCCTGCTTGTGAAGGGTCACGAACACCTTGCGAACAGCTGCCGAGAGCCCCTCGTCCATCGTGAAACGTTCACGCGCCCAATCAGGCGATGCACCCAGACGGCGCAGCTGATTGGTGATCGTACCACCAGACTTTTCTTTCCATTCCCAGACCTTCTCGACGAACTTCTCGCGGCCAAGATCGTGGCGCGTAACATTCTGTTCGCCAAGCTGGCGTTCAACAACCATCTGGGTCGCGATGCCGGCATGGTCGGTACCGGGCTGCCACAGAGTGTCCCTACCGTTCATACGGTTGTAGCGGACCAGGATGTCCTGAAGCGTAAAGGTAAGAGCATGCCCCATATGGAGGCTGCCGGTCACGTTGGGCGGCGGCATCATGATGACATAGGGATCGGCGCCAGATGCGGGATCGCAGGCAAATGCCCCCGATTTTTCCCATTTATCGTAAAGTCTGCCTTCAACGTCGGCCGGGCTGTAGGTCTTCTCCAACATGGTCTTTTGATCCGCTGCGGGTTTAATCAATCTTACAAAGAAAAAGCGGCGCACCGTGGGCGCGCCGCTCTAAACAAACTATCGGCTCGCCTACAGGTCTTCGGCGCGGTTCACAATCCGCTCGATTTCCTTCTTCACAAGGCGTTCGATCATATAGGGCAGGTTTTCGTCAAGCCATTCCTTAAGCAACGGGCGCAACATATCGCGCACCAGATCCTCAAGGGTTGCATGACCCGCATTCACACCAAGTGCAACTGCGCGTTTCTTTGCAACGGCTTGCGCCAATTCCGAGATGGTGCCGGTCGCTGTCGATTCCGTCAGATTCGAAATCAGCGGTTCGTCATCATCTTCGTCATCATAAAGTGCTGGCATGGCCGGTTCTGGTTCCGGCTCATCAAATTCTTCTTCGAATGGCTCTGGCTCGTCTTCAAGCGGAGTCTCATCGAAATCGAGCATATCGTCGAGTTCAAGTTCTTCTTCCGGCTCGTCAAGCTCAAGCTCTTCGGGTTCGTCGTCGAACTCAAGTTCTTCGGGTTCTTCATCAAGAACGAGTTCGTCGATTTCTTCTTCCGGTTCGGGTTCCGGCTCCGGTTCTGGTTCCGGCTCAGGTTCCGGCATCGGTTCGGGTTCAGGAGCGGCTTCCTGTTTTTCTTCATCCCCCTCATCAGCAAGAATTTTGCGGATGGACTGGAGGATATCCTCCATGGATGGTTCTTGTTGCCCGTCACTCATATTAAAAATTCCGCACTAGTGTCATTTAACCAGACAAACCCGAACGTAGTATCAAGGCAGGGTGCAATCACCCTGCCCTGACTTTCAACAGATCAGTCTGTTCCCCACCACTGGCCCTTGACTTTGTTATAGTTGGACTCAGTGTCGTAAATTTCGACCGGCAGACCAAGGACCTGTGCATTCAGCGCGCCCATGGCAGCCTTAACCTGGAATTCGGCAACCGCCGCATCACGACGCGACCCGACAAGGTCAACACGTGCCTGAAGCAGTTCCTGTTCCTGATCAAGAACATCAAGAACGGTACGCGAACCGACAGATGCTTCACGCTGGACACCATCAAGCGCCACTTCGGCCGATGATACCTGTGCCTGCTGCGATTCGATGCTTGCACGCGCCGTTACAAGCGTTTCCCAGGCACTGGTTGCATTCTCGATCACGGAACGACGTGCTTCGTCGATCTGAATGCGTGCTTGACCTGCGGTCTGCTTGGCAGAACGCACACCGGAATAAACCGCACCCTGCTGATAAAGCGGGATGGAAACCGATGCGATGATGTCAGCGGTATCCGCGGTAAAATCTTCGGTCGAGCTTTCATGCGCACGCTCGACACCGGCCGTCAGGCTGACTTCCGGATAAAGCGAACCTTCGCTCAGACGAACATCTGACTGGGCTGCTTCTTCGGTGAAACGCGCCTGCAGAACATCAGGATGCTGATCCTGCGCAATCGACAGAACATCCGACACGCTGGTCGGAAGACCGGCGAGCGGGTTCGGGATTTCAAGACTGGTCGGCGAATTACCAACAAGGCGCTCATACTGCGCGCGCGTGTTTGCAAGCGAACCCTGAGCCGAAATCAAATCGGCTTTCGCACCGGCAAGGCGGGCTTCGGCCTGCGATACGTCAGTACGGGTCACTTCACCAACCGCAAAACGATCACGCGTTGCTTCAAGCTGACGCTCAAGCACGCGAACGTTGTTCTGGTTCAGCTCAACAACTGCGGTGTCACGCAATACGTTGAAATAAGCAGTCGCCACCTGCAGCATCACATCCTGTTCGGTTGAACGCAGGGATGCGCGCGCGGCTTTGATACGTGCTTCTGCACGTTCGGTTTCTGCTGTGGTACGACCACCACGATACAATGACTGGGTAACTTCAAGGCCAACCGTGTACGGCTGAAGGCTGTTATCGGTTTTGGTACCGCTAACTTCGCTTTCATAGTCACGGAAACCGGCATCGCCCGAAAGCGTTACACTCGGGCGCCAGTTTGACAGCGCCGTCGAGATTTCTTCATCGGTCGAGCGCAGCGATGCGCGACCGGCTTCAAGTGTCGGGTTGCTCTGATATGCCTTGATAAGAGCGTCCTCAAGACTTTCTGCAGATGCGCCACCGGCAACCATTCCTCCGGTTGCGAGAATACTGCAGGTCAGCAAGAACCGTTTAATCATTTATCTACCCTTGTAAAATCCTACACCAAGTCCCGACCCCGGCGCAGTTTCACGTATGGTAACGATGGAAAGAAAATTTTCCAAGAAAAGAGGCATTTATATTGAAAAAAAGTAATTCGCCCCGTTTTCCGATCGTAACCAAAATCAATCGTAGCGTGTCATATCAGGCTCGATTTCGATCGCCCAGATATCTATACCGCCTGTAACATTAAAAACATCTTTAAATCCATATTCTTCAAGCAACATCCCGGCATGACGACTGCGAACGCCATGATGGCAGATGATTGCAAGCGGACGATCAGGCGATAGCTCATCCACCCTGCCCTGCAATTCCGACAGCGGAATGTGAAGGGCATTATTGATCATACAGATTTCAACTTCCCAGTCTTCGCGCACATCCAGAAGCGATATTGGCTGTGATTGTTCAAGACTGGCCGCAAGTTCACGGCAACTCATTTCCCGAACCATCACATCATATCCTGCTTGCGAGACGCGAAAACAGAAATGCCCGGAACGAACCGGGCATTCCCAAAATCAGAAGACAAAGCTTTCTGCTGGCTCAAATCCCGGAAGATACGGAATATTCGCATCAAACAGATCGCGATGACCGATGACGCCGTTTTCACGTTCATACAAACGTGCAACACCAACCTTGCCTGCTTCCCGAACAACGGCGAGCAAACGGCCACCTTCGGAAACCTGATCAAGGATCGCGGCCGGTACTTCACTTACCGCACCGTCAAATACGATCACATTATAAGGTGCCTGTTTTGCATATCCTGCGGCAAGATCACCTTCAACGACGATCACGTTGTCATAGTTGAGCTTCTGGCAAGCAGCCTCGGCGGCGGCAGCCATGTCCTTGTCACTTTCAACAGCAACAACGGTCTCAGCCACACGTGAAATCAGCGCACTGCCGTAACCAAAGCCAGCACCGATGACCAATGCTACGTCGGTTTCAGCGATCTGTGCGCTTTGCATCAGACGGGCAATGACCATCGGCTCCATCGCAAAGCGACCACCACCGACAGAAATATCTTCATCGACATAGGCAATGCCGCGTTTGCCTTCAGGCAGGAACAGTTCACGCGGAACTTCCTCCATCGCAGCGATGACCAGCGGATCGGTAACCTTGTTGGTCCGAACCTGATTTTCCACCATGTTATGGCGCGCGATTTGGTAATCCATGATTATCTGACCTGAAAATTCTCGCGAGAAACAGACCGCAACCGTCCTTATTGTCCCCAAAGCCGCCTGCGGTAATTGCCCTGTTTATAGTCAGCACATAAGCAACTGACAACATCGGATCAATGATGGGCTTCGATTTTAACATATTGAGCACGCTAAAAGATTGACCATCGGGCACCCTGATCGCGCCTTGGTTCATCAAGCAGTTCGGTTATTGATCCACCTTGATCTGCGTAAAATCCCGGTCCCGCTTTGCAGCATTCGCACGCTGCACAAAAGAAGATTGTGGTATCTCAGCACGTTACGAACCACCCATTGATCACTTTTGATACAAAAAATTCGCCAAGTCTCACTTGAAAACAAACAGAGGTGGTAGAACATATGCGAAAGCAGATTGCACTGTATTGCTTGTGCACGATTGTGCCATTTGAAACTATGACTTCATGCTTTCCAGTCGCGTGGTCAAAATTTAGGTGACCGAACTGATAAAATTCAGTTCAAGAATTAGGGGAATGATATGCGTGATAATGGTCCGGTTACCAATCGCGAGGTCCTGATGAAAGACGAGGATATCCTTGTCTCAGCGACTGACACTGGTGGACGTATCAAATTCGCCAACAACTCGTTTATCGATATCAGCGGCTATACCGAAGATGAACTGGTTGGCTCACCACATAATCTAGTCCGCCACAGTGACATGCCAAAAGAGGCGTTTGCCAACCTTTGGCAAACGCTTAAAGAAGGCCTCCCGTGGCAAGGATTCGTTAAGAACCGAGCTAAGAATGGAGATCACTATTGGGTTCGGGCAAATGTGACACCTACCTTTGAGAATGGCGAAGTTTCTGGTTATATCTCCATTCGCACCAAGCCAACTGATGCCGAGAAGCGCCGCGCAGAAAATGTTTACGCTGACCTCCGCAAAGGCAACACGAGTAACGTTGGTTTGGAACACGGTGAAATAGTCGAGACTGGCTCAAAAGCTAGGCTGAAGAACTTCCTTGCAAGCATTAAAGGCAGCCTAACTGTTGCATTCGGCACAATGGTAATTTTGATGGCTATAATCGGTGGTTATGCTCTTTACGGTGAGTATCAGACAGAGCAGTCTCTTGACCACCTATATCAACAGCGCGTCAAACCACTCAACGTACTAAAGCAAATCTCTGACGATTACGCCGTATTCGTTGTCGATGCATCTCATAAAGTAAGGAATGGCAACTTCAACTGGCAACAGGGCATCGAGAGCATTGATCAAGCAAAAACTCGAATTAAAGCCAACCTTGACCTGTATTTAGCAAGAGAACTTGGGCGACGTGAAACACCGATCGTTGAGAGCGTTCGAAGCATGTTGCCTGTCGCAGACGAACTTGTTGATCGACTACGGCAGATCATGGTCCAGAAGGACAGCGCTGCACTAGATTCTTTGATAAAGGACGAGCTGTACCAGAAAATTGATCCGTTAACAGAGCAGATCGGAAATCTCTCTGTACTGCAAAACTTGATCGCTGGTGAGAGGGTCGTTGCGGCTGAACAGCACTTCATCCAAGCGGTGATTATCGAAGTGATTTTATTGATGCTAGCTGTCGTTCTGACAGTTGTATACGGAGTATGGCTAATTCGAAAGCTGAAGCATCCTCTAGAACAGATGGAAGGTCACTTTGAGGCGATTGAGTCAAATGATACTACCTATTCGATTAGCCTCCCGTCAGTATCTGACTTCAAACCAGCCTTTCAGCAACTGCGCGCATTGCACGCCAAGCTTTGCTACAGCAAGCTTGAACGTGAAAATAACGAAGCCAAAGCTACTCAGCAACGCGTCGGCGCCCTTCGTGGTCTTGCCGAAACGGTTGAAAAGGAACTTCAGAAAGTCGTTCAGGCCATCATTGATCAGACTGAACGCCTAAACAGTGCAGCTGGCGATATGGCCGGGTCTTCGGAAAAGGTTTCGGAAAACTCCGAAAGCGTTGCAGCAGCTGCGCATGAAGCCCTTGCAAATGCCGAAACCGTTTCTGGCGCGTCCGAAGAACTCGCAGCGTCTATCCGCGAAATCACTCGCCAGATCGAAGAGGCTACCTCGCTTACGGCCGAAGCAAACGATGCTGGTGAAAGTGCCGAGAAAACTGTTAACTCCCTGCAAGATAGCGTTAGCAAGATCGGCGAAGTTGCTGAATTGATTAGTGACATTGCTGCTCAGACCAACCTTCTTGCCCTTAACGCGACCATCGAAGCCGCCCGCGCAGGCGACGCTGGCAAGGGCTTTGCGGTTGTGGCTCAGGAAGTTAAGAACCTTGCCAACCAGACTGCAAAATCGACCGAGGAAATCTCGCGCCAACTCGGCGAGATCCAGAACGTTACCGGTTCTGTGGTGACCACGGTGCAGCAGATGACCGCAAGTATCCGTCGTGTGGATGAGGTAGCTTCCAACGTTGCTGTCAGTGTTCGTCAGCAGGATGACGCGACCCAAGAAATTGCACGTAACATCGTACAGACGGCCGAAGCGTCCAACGAAGTGACCGAAAAAATCGGCCATGTTGCAACCGAGGCACAGGAAAACCTCAAACGTGCTGCTGAAATGAACAAGATCGCCGAAGAAGTCGATGACAGCATCGCCGAACTGCGCGCAAGCCTTGTCAGAATTGTTCGTACGGCAACGCCCGAAGTCAACCGTCGTAAAGACCCCCGCTTTGATGCACAGCTGGCCGTTACCCTCGTTATCGGCGGAAAATCGATCCGTGGTCAGACAATCGATATTTCCAAGGGCGGGACTAAAGTCAATCTGGCAGAAGCGGTCCCGCAAGGATCAAAAGGTCAGGTCACGATTGACGGGCCGAATGTCACAGTGCCGTTCGAAGTTGAACATTCCCTTGGTACGATTGCCAACCTTGATTTCGCCCCGTCGCCGGGCCGCGAAGAAAAACTTGGTCCATGGCTTACAAGACGTTTTGGCAAGTAATCAGCCAATTTATCGCCTACCAGCAAACCGTCCGGGAGCATTTCCCGGGCGGTTTGTCTACTTTCAGGGGGATATTCAACATCTTGTTCAAAAAATGTAAAATTGGGTGCTTGACGGGTCGCATTCTATGAGGCTATACACCGCTCCAGCCAACGCGAAGGCGCGATGGCGGAGTGGTTACGCAGAGGACTGCAAATCCTTGCACGCCGGTTCGATTCCGGCTCGCGCCTCCACTGGTCCGGCATAGCTCAGTTGGTAGAGCAAATGACTGTTAATCATTGGGTCGCAGGTTCGAGTCCTGCTGCCGGAGCCATAAACCCCTGGAACTCTGTTCCGGGGGTTTTTGCTTTTGGGCCCTGCTCCGCGTCACAGTGACCTGTCCAGACACCTCACGCATCCAGAGCCACCCCATTTCGATCACAAGTGCGTTCAAAACAATGCAGTTTGTGATCTGACATTTCATATCGGCACGAGATAACAGTCTGGATCGAAGCTGATGTTTTACATCACTTTTCAACCAAGATTTGGCATATCCCATCACACCGATTAACCCAAAGTCGCCAAGATGATCCTTCCTTGAAAAAAGACGTGAATTTGGTCGCTTTTTATCAAAAAAGGTCTTGCGGGGTTTGGATCGTTTGATTATACACCTGCCACGCGCTTCGGACGGAGCGCAACGCCTGATCCGGCATAGCTCAGTTGGTAGAGCAAATGACTGTTAATCATTGGGTCGCAGGTTCGAGTCCTGCTGCCGGAGCCAATTTAAAAGGGGCCGAACGTAATGTTCGGTCCCTTTTGCTTTTGCACGTCACATGATGGATAAATCGCCCATGAAAACCGTCAAAATTGAACTTCGCGAAGTCAAACTCGGCACCCTTTCCGGCCCGACGCAAGGATGGTTGATTGTCGGCGAAAATAACGTCATTCACGGTATGGCGCATGCCATTGATGGTGAGCTGTTCACGATCTCGTCGAACACTGATCCGCGCATACAGGCATTTGGCTGGTGCCCGATGTTCGACAGCCTCGCCCACGTTCAAGGTGACCTCGAAATCGCCCTTGCCATGAGTTCGGCAAATGAAGTCGAAGAATGGATCGAGCAGTCCGAACGTTATGACGATGACAGTCATCACGGTCAGTTGCACTGATCCCCTGTTGCTGCCAGCTGACAACGCAACACTCCCTTGCCGCCACTGCCACAAAAACTTCGTTGCCTCAGTGCTTTATTGATGCACAGCAATTCAATATACTTGTCCCTGACGTAAAACATCGCACAGCCAAGGCTTATCCATTCCCTGGCACATGACGATCAGTCGCGAAGAACCGCGACGCAAGCCCTCAGGACAAGGCGGGAACTCGGCGATGAGTACAATCAATCTCGATCATCTTTTCAAACCGAAATCGGTTGCCGTTATTGGTGCATCCAATCGCCCCCATTCGGTCGGAAATGTCTTGATGAAGAACTTGCTGGCTGGCGGGTTTAATGGCCCGATCATGCCGGTTAACCCGCGCAGTCAGTCCATTGGCGGCGTTTTGGCCTACCCCGATGTTGAAAGCCTGCCGGTTGTCCCTGAGCTCGCCGTCATCTGTGTTCCGCCCAAAGGCGTCATTCCTGTAATGGAATGCCTTGCCAGCAAAGGCTGCCTTGCAGCCATTGTCCTGACCGCTGGCTTGCAATCAGAACAATATGATGAAAAGCGCACCGTCAAACAGGCGATGCTTGAGATCGCCGCCAAACACAAGATGCGGCTTTTGGGTCCAAACTGCCTTGGTTTAATGGTGCCGGGTATTGGGCTGAATGCAAGTTTTAGCCACCAAAGCATCGGGACTGGCAAAATCGCCTTCGTGTCGCAGTCTGGCGCACTTTGTACGGCTGTTCTTGATTGGGCGGCAGCACGTGGTATCGGGTTTTCGCACTTCATATCACTTGGGGAATGTGATGATGTCGATTTTGGCGATGTGATTGATTATCTGGGTTCTGATCCAGATACGCGCGCGATCATGCTCTATATCGAATCAATTCACGAACGCCGAAGCTTTATCTCGGCAGCGCGCGCCGCATCACGTAACAAGCCGATCTTGTGCATCAAATCTGGCCGCTTTGCTGAGGGTGCGGCAGCGGCGGCATCCCACACCGGTGCCCTTGCCGGTGCGGATGATGTGTTTGACGCTGCGATCAAGCGTGCCGGTGTTTTACGCGTCTATACGGTGAGCGAGATGTTCTCTGCCGCCGAAACTCTTTCACGCATGCGCCCGTTCCGTGGCGACAAGCTTGGCATTGTCACCAATGGTGGCGGGATTGGCGTTTTGGCCGTTGATGCCTTGATCGAGCGTGAAGGTCGCCTCGCCCACCTTAACGACACGACCATCGCGGCCCTTGATCAGGTTTTACCGCCAACATGGTCGCATGCAAACCCGGTCGACATCATTGGTGATGCACCGGGCGAGCGTTATGCAAAGGCGATTGAGGCCGTTTTGGCCGATGATAATATAGACAGCCTGCTTGTCATGCATGCACCGACCGCAATCACCGACCCGGTCGAAGTCGCCAAAGGCGTGATTGATAAGATCAAGGACAGCCGCAAAAACATCCTGACCAACTGGGTTGGCGAAGCCACCGTGGCCGAAGCGCGCAACATGTTCTATGCCGCAGGAATACCGACCTATCGCACGCCGGAAAACGCTGTGGCCGCGTTCCAGCACATGGTCAATTACCGCAAGCTTCAAGACCTTCTGATGGAAACGCCGCCCTCCATTCCGCGTGATTTTACGCCGAAAACGGATCAGGCGCGCACCATCATCCACAGTGCAATCCATGCCGGTCGCACGATGTTGACCGAACCGGAAGCCAAGGCCGTTTTGGAATGCTATGGCATTAACACGGTCAAGACGCTTGCGGGCGCCGACATCGAAGAAGCGGTCACCACGGCCGAAGATATCGGCTATCCGGTTGCGCTTAAGATCCTGTCCGATGACATCAGCCATAAGTCCGACGTCGGCGGCGTTGTCCTTAACCTTGAAAGTGCTGAGGAAGTCCGTGCTGCGGCCCAGAAGATGCACCGCACGATCAGCAAGAAATTCCCCGATGCGCGCCTTCGCGGCTTTTCCATCCAGGAAATGATCAAGCGATCCGGTGCGCGTGAATTGATTGTCGGCATGACGACTGATCCGATCTTTGGCCCGGTGATCCTGTTTGGGCATGGCGGCGTTGAGGTCGAAGTGGTTCGCGACCGTGCCATGGCCCTGCCCCCACTTAACATGAAGCTTGCGCGTGAGCTTGTCGAAGGCACGCGTATCTATAAGCTGCTTAAGGGCTACCGCGATGTGCCTGCGGTCAATCTTGAAGACCTGTTCATGACGCTGGTGCGCTTATCGCAGCTTGTCGTGCATCTTGGCGAAGTGGTCGAACTTGATATGAACCCGCTCCTGGCTGACCGTGAAGGTGTGATCGCACTGGATGCCCGTATCAAGGTCACGCCAAAGGTTGTCAGTGATGACAAACGTCTGGCCATTCATCCCTATCCCCGTCACCTGAAACAGGAACTGGTGATGGATGATGGCACAAAATACCTGATGCGCCCGATCAAGCCCGAAGACGAACCGGCCCATTATGAATTCATGTCCAAGCTGACGCCTGAAGACATCCACTTCCGCTTCTTTGGGTCCGTACGCGAACTGCCGCATTCAGAAATGGCGCGCCAGACGCAGCTTGATTACGATCGCGATATGGCGTTCCTTGCCACCGTCCCAAGCGGTCCGGAAGAAGGACAAATTCACGGCATCGTTCAGGTCGTGATTGATCCGAACAATGAACATGCAGAGTACGCCATCATGGTCCGATCCGACATCAAGGGACGCGGATTGGGTCGTATTTTGATGGAACAGATGATCGAATATTGCCGCCGCAAAGGAACGGAAACCTTTATCGGTCAGGTCCTGCCAAGCAACCGGCGTATGCTGACACTGTGCGAAAATCTGGGCTTTAGCCGCAAATTTATCCCCGATGAAGATGTCTTTGAGGTCACCTTGCCCCTGCAGCGTGATCCGATGGAGCCACAGCACTAAAACAAAAGCCCGGCGTAATGCCGGGCTTTGTCATTTCGGACGCTTTAGCTCAGATCACGCACCTTCGGCGACGAGCTTTGCCTTGATGTCGGCTAATGCCTTTTCCGGATCAATGCCCTTTTCACGCAGACTATCGACTGCTTCGCCTTCAATCTTGCGCAGCTCCTGAAGGGTTGTCTGAACGTCTTCAAGCTGCTGTTCAAGTTCTTCGATACGGCGACGCCCAACCAACATCAGATGGGCCAGTTGTTCAGAACGGCTACGATCCGCATCATAGAGATCGATATATTCCTTGATGTCCTCAAGCGAGAAGCCAAGACGCTTACCACGCAGAACAAGCATCAAGCGCGCACGGTCACGGTAATTGTAAACACGTGTTGCCCCGGCACGCTGCGGCGCCAACAGGTTCTTGGTTTCGTAAAATCGAATGGCACGCGGGGTAATGTCGAACTCTTCGGCCAGCTCGGTAATGCTATAAAGCTTATCGTTCATGTTTTTTCTTAATTAATGAATGCGGTCCTGCACCATCGCAACTTTCCGACATTACAGTCAACAAATTTACGCATACGTAAGCTTAAAACACCCTGTGCATGACATTACGAGGACGTCGCATTAATCATTAAGCACCGGCAAGGACCGCACATATTCAAGATCGACCGGAACATAATCTGGTCCCGCAATCACTCTTCCATTGGTGACTGCCCCTGGCCAAGATTTGGCATCACTTTGCCAAATCGTGCCATCTGGCATTGGGATAGTCTGCGCATCTGTATAACCTTCTCGATGTTCTGGGCGCAGATCAAAACATCCGCCCAAACCATCCTCAAACAACGGTATATCAGACGGACGCGGATTGCTTAGAACCCCATCATAGGGCTTGAACACGTCCGGATAGGTCACGTGATTGGCAAGATCGCCTGAGAACGTGACGGGCATGGGGCCGTCTGCAGACAGATAAAGCTTATCAGAAGGCCCAAAGAATGATTGATCAAGCGGCATCATGTCGTCGGGCAGTTTTGTCGGGTCTGCATGTTCAATCGCATTGCGGGCATTGATCAAGCCGCGCGTCTTGCCCTTCTTGATGTATTTCTGGCGCAGGAAGAAACTGTTATGCAAGCAAGCTGATGGATAATCGGGTTGCGGTATTGATCCGCCCTTACCCAGCTTGAAGACAGCACCGCCATTATATTCATCGCCTTCCGGACCAGGGCGGCTGTCAAACCAGCAGATATTTCCGAAATAGTACCAAAACCCGCCGCGCACGCCGTCCTGCGAGAATAGCTTGTGGCAGTTGTAGAACCTGTTACGCCCAATCCACCAGCCAATGGCGGTTGCTTCGGGCTCGACCGGGTTATCGCGAATATATCGAAAGCGGTTATCAAGGATCCGAACGTCACGATTAAAACTACCGACTGGTGCATCCAGATTGTGATGGGATACATCCATCCGAACGCCGTTGTAGCAATCGCAAATGTCATTCCGGATGATCTCGACATCACCGGCAATATCATCGGATCCGAAAAATGCGCCGTTCAGGTATCGATATTCGACTTCGATGACATTACCTTCTTCGTCCTTGCCATCATGTATCTCGTCCCATCGCAGTTTCCGCCAGATTTCCGGTTCCTGCACCCAACGGCAGTCGGAGATGGAAATGCCGCGCGTTTCCGGACCATTGGCGTAAAACGCATAGGTTCCAGCGGTAATATCAAGGTCACGGAATGCAAGGTTATGGCTGTTTTCAATGTAGAACGCGCTAGGCCAGGCCTGTTCGATGGTGAACAGCTCAATCCGGATATGTGCAACCTCAATGAGCTGAAACACGGCGTAGCGGCCCCTGCCCGGATTGCTGGCGGAAACGGAGTTATCTGGCTTCTGTGCTGCATTAATTACTGCACCGGGCTCACCCCGCACAATGATCGGATGATCTGCTGTACCGCTGACCGGGAACCTGATCGGTTCTTCAAAATGATAGCTTCCGGCGATCATTCGGATCATTTGGCCCGGACAACTTTGCGCGATTGCCTGATCCAGTGTCTGAGTTGGACGTAATTTCGCATCAATCCAATGATCAAGCCCATCGCTTGATACGTAAACCACTTCCATACCCGTCCTCCCATTGTTGGTTTTACAAAACCATACTTCAAAACCACGAGAACACCAGTATGCGATTGCAACCAGGGGGCTGACTTATGCTACCTGGACGCAATCAAAATAATGAATCATACCTTTTGCAATTTGTTATGAAATCTTTTAAATCAACATCATGCCAACGTGCGCACCGGGCATCGACGTATGAGATTTCCAAACAAAGGACCCTTCAATGTCCCTCGCTACCGGACTTTTTTCCAAACTGTCGCTTTCTTTGATCATTTCTGCCGCTGCAACAAACACCGCTTATGCGCACTTCCAGAAGATGATCCCTTCAACCAACGTTGTTGATCAGGAAACCGGTCGCACCGTTACGTTTGATCTGACCTTCACCCATCCCATGACGAACGGCCCTGCTATGGAAATGGCCAAGCCGTTGCAGTTTGGCATGCAATTTAATGGTGAGAAAACCGACCTTCTGGGCAGCCTTACGCCCAAGTCGGTTGATGACCAACCCGCATTCGATGCTGATGTTCAGATCAAGGCACCGGGTGGCTATGCCTTCTATGTTGAACCAGTCCCCTATTTCGAACCGGCCGAAGGCAAGTTCATTATCCAGTACACCAAGACAATCATTGATGCCTATGACGCTGGCGAAGACTGGGATCAGATGGTTGGCTTCCCGGTCGAGATTGAGCCGTTGACCCGCCCTTACGGCATTTGGACCGGCAATATCTTTTCCGGCATGGTGCGACATAACGGCGAACCGGTTCCGTTTGCAGAAGTTGAAGTTGAATATGCCAATGACGGCAGCATCACTTTGCCAAACGCAACCTTTGCGACACAGGTTATCAAGGCCGACGCGAACGGTATTTTCCATTATGCCATGCCGAAAGACGGTTGGTGGGTCTTCGCTGCCCTGATCGAAGACGGCACCATGCCAGCACCACAAAGCGGCGACGCAGTCCCTGTCGAGCGCGGCGGTGTTCTGTGGGTCAAAACCGACCCCATGAACTAATCGAATTTGGGCAGGTTGCGTCATGCTCCTGCCCAAAGCCTTTCGAATACCTGACCCAAATATCTCGGAAATCGTTTTTGCAATGTTTACCCAGTTCCGCTTGTTCGCTTGGCTTTTGATCGCTTTGGTTATGCTGCCGCTTCTTCCTGCGCAGGCCCATAACCTGAACGTCTTTGCCATGAGCAACGGCGATCAGATTACCGGATATGTGTATTTCACCGGTGGCACACGCGCAAAACAGGCCGAGGTGGAGCTTCGCCATGGCGATAGCAGCAGCGAAGGCGCGCAGGTTCTTGTTTCAACCAAGGCTGACGATCAGGGAAATTTTGCCTTCAGCGTAAGTCATCGGGCGGACTACACAGTTTTCACAGATACCGGTGATGGGCATGTCGCGAAATTTAAGCTTTATGCGGACGACTTTGCCGAGAACCTGCCAATCGCAGATGTGAATGCACCTATCACGGTAAAAGAGCTGCATCTGGCGCAAACCGTTTCAGAACCAGCATCAGATGAACCCGCCGCAACCACCTACGCGACCAAATCCGTCGGTCTGAAATCGCTCAGCCGGGATGAACTGACCGAACTGATCAATCATGCTGTCGCACGTCAGGTTGGGCCGCTGCGCGAGGAAGTTAATTCTTATCGCAATGATGTCAGAATGTCTGATGTCATGGGTGGCATCGGCGTGATCATTGGAATTTTCGGCGTTTCGGCGTGGATCGTCGCCCGCCGCCAGGTCCGCAATCACTCAGCCAAGCAATCCTAAACCCGCTCACCGCCCTCAACCGGCCATCTTGTGTGATGGCTGTCGATGACAAAGCGATGCTTATGCGTCACTGGCGGGTGGTAATGTCTGTGACGGTGCTTATCCGAACCATGGTCGTGATCATGATCTGAATGCAGGTGCGCAGAGCTTTCTGATGCATGCGCGTGCCCATGATGCGGATCATCATGATTATGAGGATGCTCATGCCAGAAACCCGAATGGCTGTGATGGATTTCAAGCGGGTCTTCACGCGGCCACATCCCCCTTGCGATCAGTGCACCCACAATCGCCAACCCACCAGACACCAGAAACGCTGCAGACAGCCCCACAAGACTGCCCAACCAACCAATCACCCCATAGGCAATCAGCCAACCGCCATGGGAAAGCGCAAAGTTCGCAGCGAAGAACGCGGATCGGTCGCCTGCCCCGGCCGATCGTTGTACCAATCGGCCCCCGGGCGTCTGCGCAAATGTTGTTCCTGCACCAGCAATTGCCCATAGCACGCCAAAGGCGCCGATAACGGTAACGCCCGCCATCATCAACCCGGCACCAACAAGCATCGCCAGTGCTGCGACCACAATCCCCGACAGCATTAGGCGACGCTCGCCCACCGCATCAATGATCTTCGGGATCGCAAAGGCCGCCAACATCGAGCCACCACCTGCACAGGCCAGAAATGCCGTGGTGAGAAGCTCACTTCCCCCCAATGCACCGCGGGTCAAGACAACGGTATTTACAATGATCATTGCCCCGACGCAGGACACAGCAAAATATACGGCCAAAAGCCCGCGCAGGCGCGGTGTTTTAAGATACGCCGCAATCCCGAAAACTGTGTTGGCATAAACACCACCTTCGCGATCGGTGTCAGCCGCCTTTGGCACTCTGGTCGTCACGATCAAAATGGCCGACATCGCAAATGTCAGACTGTTGACCATGAACAAACTGTCAAACGACCAGACAAACAACAATCCCGCTGCCAATGCAGGACTTACAAGGTTTTCCAGATCATAAGCCAAGCGGGCATAAGAAAGCCCCTTGGTGTAGGTTTTCTCATCCTCAAGGATTTCGGGAATAATCGCCTGAAAAACCGGTGTGAATGCAGCAGATGCCGCATTCACGACAAACACCAGCACGAAAATCTGCCAAATCTGATCAACAAATGGCAGGCACAAGACGATGGCTGCACGCAGGATATCAAGGCCGACGAGCCAAGCCCGTCTTGGTAACAGGTGTGCCATACCGCCCGCCACCGGCGCGATCACAAGATAGGCCACCATCTTAAGAACAAGGATGGATCCCAACACGCGTCCGGCATCCTCACCGGCAAGATCAAATGCCAGAAGTGATAAAGCCACCGTCGTTAAACCTGTCCCGATCAACGAGGTGATCTGGGCGGCGAACAAATGGCGAAAGGATGAAATGGAAAACGGCGACATATTTAACACCATCCTGGCCAATGGGCATTGGCTTCATTACGCCTTATATTTCAAAGCGTTTCAAATGACTGCTGATCCGAACGTTCAGAAGCCGAGCATTTCTTTGCACCCTGCTCACTAAGCTTGCCACCGCGTAATTCCATCGTGCGGGTCGCCAACTTCCGGCGGAAATGCGGGTCATGCGAAATCAGGATCATGGCCTGTGGGAGTGCGAGCAGGATTTCTTCAAGCCGGCGCATGTTTTCTTCATCAAGTGCATTGGTCGGCTCATCCAGCAATAAGACATCAGGCTTCATTGCAAGAACGGCTGCAACCGATACAAGGCGCTTTTCACCGCCAGAAAGTTCATGCGTGATCCGTTCGCGCAGATGGGTCAGATGCAACTGTCCAAGAACCTCGTCGACAATTGCCAAAGCTTCTTCGCGACTGGCACCAAGGTTCAGTGGGCCAAAGGCGATGTCTTCAACCACCGTTGGACAGAACAGTTGATCATCCGGGTCCTGAACGATGAAGCCGACGCGACAGCGCAGATCATGAAAATCCGCCTCGCTTACGCGCGGTGTGCCAAATGCACTAATTTGACCGCCATGGGGCTTTATCAGGCCGACCAGAATTCTCAGAAGCGTGCTTTTGCCTGCCCCGTTTGGTCCGGTGATAAACAAGCGTTCGCCGGTCTGTAACGACAAGCTAACCCGATCCAGCACCTTCTGTCCGGCACGATAACCGTATGAAATATCGTTCAGTTCAATAAGCGAAGACATAAATACGATCCATCAGGACAAGAGCAGTAACAACAATCAGGAAGAAAGCGGCAAGCGCCCCATCACGCGGCCGAAACGTCAAATCATCAATCATGGGGAAATGGCCGCTAAAGCCGCGCAGTTTCATTGCTTCAAGCACACGTTCGGCACGCTCAAGCGACCGTACCAGCAACATCCCAAACAGATAACCAAAAGACCGATATGTGTGGGCGTTATTGCGTGCCTTAAACCCGCGGAGCTTCATCGCCAGCCGAAGTCGATGATATTCATCATGCAGCACCGAAATGTAGCGCACAGTGAACATCATCAGATGCACCAGGGCCGCCGGGCATTTCAGGCGATACAACGTATGACCAAGCGCAACCGGTGTCAGTCCTGATAGCAGGCTTAGCATCATCAAGACCACAGCATTGGCACGAACACCAATCAGTACCGCATGCATAAGCCCTTCTTTACTGGCATCCGCCCCCAGCACCGCAAACATCGGTGTTCCAGGCGTTGTAAAGGGTAACATCACCAGCATCACGATGATAAAGCCATCCATCGCAGCCATTCGCTTTAACGTAATGCGCCACGGCAAATCGGTCATTTGCATCGTTGCCAAAGCAATACCGAACGCCATCAAGGCAAATTCAATCTGCTGAAGAGCCACAACCATTACAGCGAACAAACCAGCCGCCACCACGCGAATACGCGGATCAAATGATCCAACGAAGGATGGCGGTGTCGCACCGGCCCCCTGCACGCTTAGCGGTTGGTCATGCCCGAAAAGATGGCTCATGGCTTGGTTGCTTTGGCTCTCATACGTCGTGCTGCAAGGTAATAGGCAATTCCGAAGAAGCCGAATATATAGCCAATGCCGCCCAGAATCGATTGCAGATCGTTCTTTTCCTTATAGGCGGTGATTTCACGCCGCAACGGGCGGAGCTCATCACGTACGATACTGGCAATCAGTTCTTCCTGCTCACGCGTGATCGCCCGGCCCGCATCGCCAGCAGCATTCGTGTTCACACCATTGGACATCGATGCTGAAACGCTGTTTTCTTGCGAGACACCAGAAGGAACTTCCATCAGTTCCGCGATTGCAAAACTCGTCTCTGCAACATGGCCTGCTCCAAGATCGGCGCGAAACACCAGATCAACTTTTCCGGTCGGGGTATAGACGAAGAAACCATCCGCATCGGTTTTAACCTCGTCGATCTTGTTTCCCTGCGGATCAAACACTTCAACCAATGTGTCCGCGGCCATATCACCGTTGGAGAAACCCACTTCCCCTTCAACATCAGAGCCACTTGGAAAAACAGAAGCAATCACCTTATGGGCTTGCGCGGCCCCGGCATGAAACACCAACCCGGCAAGCATCAGGCCAAATAGCAACCTAGCCATTATTCGCCTCGCCAGCCGTGCTTATGGCAACTTCGGTCGGGACAAATTCGGTCGCTTCGTCATTGCTTGTCAGCAACTGAGGTTTGACCTTCATGATCAGATAAACCGCCGCAGCAGAAATCAAACCTTCGACAACCATCACCGGAATATGCGCAAAGAACACAAGCTTTGCCGCCGGAATGAACGCATCCCCGCTTAACCCCAAGGAAATGGCGACGAATATCGTGGTCAGGGCAATTGGTAATGCGCCTGCAAATCCGCCCCAAATCGCGGCAACTTTGGGGTTACTTCGTGATATGACACTGCGGAACAAAAGGCCTGCAATCACCGCAGGAAACGCGATATTGACCGTATTCACGCCCAACACCGTCAAGCCACCAAACCCAAAGAAGATCGCCTGTAAAAGCAGACCGACAAACAAGGCCGGAAATGCGGTCCAGCCAAGCACAAGCCCGGCAAGACCGCTCATGATCAGATGCACGCTGGATGGCCCGACCGGCACATGAATGAGCGAGGCAACAAAGAACGTTGCCGACAGCACACCCGTCGCCGGGATTTTGTCGATCGGAAGCTTCCGCAAGCCAAGACCAAGCCCGGCCACCGCAAGAACGCCACCACCAATCAAAACTTCAGGTGCAAGCGCACCATCAACAATATGCATCTGTCTCTATCCCCAAGCCTATTTCACATCATAGGCGCGAACCCACAGGACCGCATCCTGTGAAAGCTCTTTTCCCTGAAATTCTTTATCAGGGCCGCTGCCTAGTGCCGCAAATCCCCAGAAACCGGCTTTCGGCACACCAAAAGTGAAATAGCCGTTCGCATCAGATATCGCGACAATTGCGCCACCGGGCATTGGTGATGCTGTTGGTGGCTTGGGCGTGTTGGTTTCCATATCCGGCTCGGCTGCCATGTATTCGATTTCAATCTCGACACCAGCAGCCGGTTTGCCTTCACTCAGAACCTGTCCCGTAAATGTCGAACCCGCGACGATGTTGGTCGGTCGGTTCAATGGCAGGATTTCTGTTTTCAATCCCTGCGGAGACATCCAGTCCGTCGGGATTTCGCTGCGATTCACATAGGATTTCGTGATCTGCTGGATATAGATATCTTCGCTTTGCTCAAGATACGGTGCTGGCACGACCACCATCACATAATCGCCACTGCGCTTAAGCGTCAATGTACCGTCATATGCCGCAGCCGCGTTCGCAAATCCGGTGAAGGTAATCGGTGAAAGTGTTGATTTTAAATCAATAACTTTGCCACGATTAACCGCATAAAATTCCAGCGGTTCGGCCATGTCCATAACATGCCCATTCTCAAACGGATGCCAGAAGATGAGCTTAACCGGCGTTTCACCGGGCTCGGCAACATTCACTTCTGGCGTATAGGCCAACTGGAAATGGGCTTGGGCGGGCAATGATGCCGCCAGCAGACAGGTACTTGCCACGGCAAGTCTGCTTAGAGTTTTAAACATATAATCGTCTCTTCCAAAAACGATGCGCGCGAGCAATCAGCCCAACGCACAGGTTAGGATAAAGAACGATAGGATGGCTGGAAGCAAGATTACCGGTTTCACCAGGATACCGCATTTCCCCGCAACCTGACGCTCACCCCGGCGTCCAACAGTTTGAATACCCGTCCGTCAAGATCGGGCAGTCCAAGGCAGGTCTCCTGGCTCACGGTTTTAAAAGCATCACGCCTTCCCGGATTTCTCCAGTGGCAATTGCAATGCTCGGACCGCTTACAGTTGCGGGGGCAGCCGTGGCTTTGTCATGGATAACGCACCACGTTCCCTTTTAAGCCGACCCATACGGGCCAACACCCAAGACAGCGCCATATTCCATGTGGGCCTGATCAGTGTCAACTCTTTGCCCATCCCAAGACCGATATTCTTTTCATCCGGGCAGCTTGACCTGTTTCCAGCACCCGGCGAAAATCACCGTCAATTCGAAAACAAGCATGACGTGCTTAAAACCTCACGGGCGGAAAAAGAATGACACCGGAAACAGTCCTGGTCTTTTGGTTCAAGGAACTCGAACAGAAGCAATGGTTCATCAAGGACGAGGCCCTTGATCGCCATATCGCGGAGCGCTTTGCAGATTTTCATGCCGCAGCCGCTGCTGGCGAGCTTTATCATTGGCGCAAGAACGCCCATGGCCGCTTGGCCGAGATCATCGTTCTTGATCAGTTCTCACGCAATATGTACCGCGACGGGCCACAATCCTTTGCCTCTGACCCGATGGCATTGGTTTTGGCACAAGAAGCCGTATCGCTTGGAATGGACAAGAAACTCGTCACCCCGTTCGAGCGCGCGTTTCTGTATATGCCCTATATGCATTCAGAGTCCGAGCTTATCCACGAAGTCGCGATGGATCTGTTCGCCCAGCCGGGGCTCGAACATAATTATGAGTTCGAGATCAAACACAAGAAGATCATTGATCGCTTTGGGCGTTACCCGCATCGCAACGACATTCTGGGACGAGAATCCACCACTGAGGAAATCGCGTTCCTCAAGGAACCCGGGTCATCATTCTAAAAGCAAAAAGGGACGGATTACCGTCCCTTTTCTTTTGGTCATTAGCGGTCACGCACGGTTGGGTGCTTACCCAACATCACGATCGCGATTATCCCACCATTCCTGGGCAAGGTTTTCGGCCTCATCCATGTAATCTGCTTTACCGGCAAGGAACGCTCCCATCGCGGCACTGCCCTTGATCCGGGCTTCTGCAGGCTGATCTTCAACATCGCCACGCCAGACCGCTAGGAAGTGCTTCAGGGTCACCGGGCTTTGATCGTCCAGCTCCTTCTCGCTTTTCGAGAGCATCGCAGGCCAACGCACGTCACACAGTTCGCCATTATCAAGCATACGAAGATCTACATGCTTGAACGGTGTACGCTCCGCCTCGCCGCCACCGCCCTTGATCACACCAATTCGCGGTAACGCCAAAAGCTTGCCTGTTTCCCGATGGACATCCAGAAACGCCGGATGAAACACACCCAGGAACGCGGCACGCGCCTGAAGCGGGTTCAACAAACGAAGCAGCGTATTAACGGGGCTGCGCAGTCCCAGCAACGATCGCAGACCAATCAGTTCCTGAAGCTTCGGGTGCATGTGGCGCAGCGGCAAATAGGCAAAGCCCTTTGCTGCGATATCCGAACGCGCTTCTTCTGCCGACATGGCAATCGGAAGCTTAAGCGCCTTGATTGCGGCTTCTGTCCCCACACCGTTTACCAGATGCGTGTTATAGCCATGCATCAAGACCGGAACGCCATTCTGCGACAGAAGATGGGCTGAAAGAACAAACCATGGCAAACCACGCGTACGGCCTGCGGCATAGGACGGCCAATCAAGCATCGGCTGTCCATGTGCGTTTTCATCAGAACCTTCGTCGGGATCAAGGCGCGCTGCCTTGCGCACCGCTTCAATCATGCCAGCCAATTCTTCGGGGGTTTCCGCCCGATAGCGCAGCATCAAAAGAAATGCGCCCAGCTGGATGGGTTCGACCTCATCGCGCAGGATCATGGAGAAGGCTTCATACGCCTCCTCACGGGTCAGACTGCGTGAACGGCCCGGCCCACGGAAGAAAGTCCGCAAATAACCCGAAAACGGATGCGCTTCGGGCAGATGGTTTTCTTCCTCGAGCTGTTCAAGATGCTCGTCGGTCATCAGATTTCACCGATAAAGTTATCGTTATTGGTCATGTACGCGGGTAAAGACCCACTCGTTGTCGTTCGACAGATCGTCCTGATAGGAATACCCGTCAACATTGAACTTCTTGAGTTCCAGCGGGTTTTCGATCCGGTTATCGATCATGTAACGCGCCATCATGCCACGTGCGCGCTTTGCTGAGAAGCCAACAACCTTCGACGTGCCACCTTTGACTTCCTTGAAGACAGGCGTAATCACCGGACCATCAAGCAATTTGGTTTTGACCGACTTGAAATATTCGGTCGATGCCAAATTGATCAGGCTGCGGTCTTTGTGGCCGTTGGTGAGCGTATTGATCTCGGTCGCGATTTTATCGCCCCAGAAAGCATATAGGTCCTTACCACGCGGGTTTGCCAGACGCGTGCCCATCTCAAGACGATAAGGCTGCATCAAATCGCGCGGTTTCAAAAGACCATAAAGGCCCGAAAGCATGCGAAAATGATCTTCGGCCCAATCAATGTCATCAGACTTCATGGTGTCGGCATCAAGGCCGACATAGGTATCACCGCGGAAAGCAAAGATCGCAGGCTTTGCGTTGGTGCGATCAAATGGTCGAGAAAAATGCTGGAAGCGTTGAAAGTTCAGATCAGCAAGGTTTTCGCTGATTCCCATAAGCTTCATCAAATCGCTGCGACTTTTTTTGCGCGCGACTTCAATAAGTTCCTCGGTATCGTCCAGAAATGCGGGTTGGGAAACGGCCATTTCCGGCACGTCCGTTTCGAAATCCAGCTTCTTGGCCGGGGACACAACAGCAAGCATCAATCTGCCTCTTCTCTTTCATCTCGGTTCAATTTGTCGTAACAAGCCACAAGGCATGGGCAATGTCTAGGGCCCAAGCCCATGTACAGGAGTATACGGCTGTACATGGATTTGGACCCTTGGCGTTAACCATAAACTTCTAATCTTGCAGAAAATCCGTCAGGTGCAAGCATTGACGGAAGAAAGGACCAGTTATGAGTGAACAAGTTCGCGCGTCGCACATTCTTCTGATGTATGCCGGTTCGGCACGTTCGACCGCTACCCGTACCAAAGAAGAAGCATTGAACGAAATCAATGCTCTTAAAGATCAGGTCGCAAACGGTTCCGATTTCGCAGAACTGGCAAAAGCTAACTCTGATTGCCCATCCGGCCAGCAGGGCGGCGACCTTGGCTTCTTCGGCCGTGGCATGATGGTTCCGGAATTCGATGCTGCTGCATTCAGCATGGAAGTCGGTTCGACCTCTGACGTGGTTGAAACCGATTTCGGTTACCACCTGCTGCAGCGCACCGCCTAATTCACTTGCGCATCGCTGAAAGATTTAAGGCTGGCACAATGTTGCCAGCCTTTCTCTTTATCTGTGTTTTGGACATACATGTTGCTCAGAAATCGACAATCGGCGCATCGAGTTCGTATTGCGCCTTGTGATCTTCAATCTCCAGCACCCAGACATCACGATCAAAGCCGGTTTGCTTGCGACAATATTCATCACAGGCAAATTCGGTTTCACGCCCGCCTTCCGGACCACCGGCAACCTGCATCCAGCCCAGATCACCATCAAGGGTCGTCACACGCGAATAGACAAAGCAGCCACCATCAAACCGGTTAAGCTTTAACAACACCGCACCGGCATCTTCATTGCCCTTATGGGCCACCATCGCAGTGATCAGCGATGACTGGCAAATGGCAATCTGGCCACGGACCCAAAGGCCTGCTTTCAAACGCGGCTGCATTTAACTTCCTTCCCGGCTGGCAACGACATTTTCCGGCATTTGCAGGATCAGGTTCGGGTCTGGACAGATACTGGCCCAAACATCCCATTCAGACGGCTTGGCCGCGCCAAAGAAGTCCCCTTCCCGACCCAGCATATCGAACATGATCTGAAAATGCAGATGCGGGATCCAGTCACCATTGATCGGGAAATCGCCAAACTGGCAAAGCAACTCACCGGCCTTGATTTCTTTACCCTTATAAAGCCCATCCAGCGACGGGCGGCTCAGATGGCCATAAAGCGTATAGAACAAAACACCAGGTGCCGGTTCATGCTGCAAAATGATGGTCGGGCCGTAATCGAGATGGAGGTTGTTATCAGCAAAGCTGTGCACCACACCATCGAGCGGTGCGAAAACCGGCGTGTATGCTGGTGCAAACAGATCGATGCCCAAATGCTGGCTGCGGGCTTCGCCATCGTTCTTGAATTGCTCGGACTGATAGCAAATGCGGTCTTCACGATACCGACCGACACCAACCGGCGCATTGGCATCGCGCAGTTGCTGCCACATGATTTCGGTCTGCCGCGCCGGATCGCTTTCACCACCGATCACCACATCACCATTTGCCGAAAAATCATAAACGATCTTGGGGCAGGTTTTCAGATCGCATTCCATAACTGAATGGAAGATGCCTGCGTTATCCGCAAGCCACTGCCGCAAAGCAACAGCCGCCTCAACTGGTTCAAGGCCCTGTTGGTGGCGTTCAAAGTAGGTCTGCAGTCGTTTTGTGGCTTTAAGTGGCATCATGGCGGTCACGGTGCAGCTCCGAAACAGAAAAAGGCAGGGAAATGTCCCTGCCTTTTGCCTACATGATAATCTGCCTGAACGGCAAGTACTGGCTTACCAGTTGGTCACTTCATATTCGCACGATACGTCGTCATCGTCGGTATCGGTCAAAGCAACCGTCAGGCGGCGCATCTGCGGGTTGAAGCGTTTGATGAAGTTCAGCAGCAGAAGCAATTCTTCGGAAAGCTCGCCCGCATCTTCGTCATCTTCATCGAGTTCGCAAAGTTCAACCAGTTCAAGGAACAAAGCACCGAGCGCGCGCTTGACGTCTTCGCCGCCTTTAAGGCCACCGGTCAACTCGCCCAGCGGTGACAGGTCGATTTCGAGCTTGCGCAAGTTCGCGCTCATCTGGTCGATGGCGTCTTCATCAAGCACCATTTCAGCAGCAATCATATGCGTGCCGACTTCGTTGATATTCATGAAACCAACGAATTCGAACAGATCGTCTTTGCTACGACCTTCGTCCAGCAGCTTCTCGGTATGGGCTTCGAATTCTTCGAAGTCGATGTCTTCGCCAAGATCGTTCTCAAGATCGCTCATGTCGCTCTCCAATCAAAATTTGCGCTGCTGATACTCTGGATTGGGCGAAAACTCAACCCGCACTGGCGATATGATGATCAGCCATGCATGTTCCTCATCCCCGCAATTTGGGACTTGTCAAAGAAGATTGCGAAGAATAACGCAATGTCAGTAGGATAAAAAACAATCTGAGCCGTAAGGCCGAACCACTTTGTCACATATGGACACCGCCATGCCTGCCTTTACCATCCTTGATATTATTGCAATTTGTTGGGCATTCGCATGGTGGATCGGATACACGATCTTTGCAGACGCAAGCCCGCGCCGTCGCAATTCCATTTCCGCCCATATGGCGCGCAATCGCCATCGCTGGATGGAACAAATGCTTAAACGCAACATCCGGATGGTCGACACTTCGATTGCAGGCAACCTGATCACCGGCATCAGCTTCTTTTCATCGACCACAATTCTGGTTCTGATCGGTCTGGTCGCGTTGCTGGGCTATACGCAAAAGGCGATTGAAACTGTATCGGCCCTGCCCTTTGCCGCCGTCACTACGCCGGGTGTTTGGGAATGCAAGGTCGTTCTGTTGATCGTGATCTTTATTTATGCGTTCTTTAAATTCACGTGGGCGTTTCGCCTGTCGAACTATTGCTCAATCCTGATTGGTGCCGCACCGGACCCGGACGAACCCGATGCCCCGCGGGCTGCTGCACGCGCATCTCGCATGAGCATGATGTCGGCCCATAACTTCAACCGTGGCATTCGCGCCTATTTCTTCGCGCTTTCGGCCCTTGCCTGGTTCTATCACCCGGTTGCCTTCATCATCTGCGCGACATGGGTCACGTTGGTTTTATATAACCGCGAATTCAGATCCCACGCGCTGGAAATCCTGAGCGGTCATCATTGATCAAACGAGTAGCGCACAGCAAAAAGGGCCGCATCTGCGGCCCTTTGTTTTTTTCGTGATCAACTTGGTATCAAGCGGTCTGCGCCTTACGGCGGATTGCATAACCAGCAACGATGACCAGAACCAGTCCGACCGGTAGTGCCGCACTATAAAGAAGCGTCAACCAGCCTGACCCGGCATAGATCGTTCCAGCCGACAGCGATGCAATTGCAACCGTCCCAAAAACGGCAAACTCGTTGATGGCCTGAACTCGTGCCTGTTCAGAGGAACGATAGTTTTCCGTCAGGAACGTCGTCGCACCGACAAACATGAAGTTCCAGGCAACGCCAAGAAGCACCAACGACACCCAGAAGTTGGCCATCAAATCCTGCCCGGATAAACCAACCGCCAAACACGCAAAATTCAGAAGCGCACCGACCTGAATGATCTTAAGCGCCCCGAACCGTTTGATCAGGTTGCCGGTAAAGAAGCCAGGCGCATACATACCAACCACGTGCCACTGGATAATGAAGGCTGCATCGCCGAACGCATAATCGCAATCAAGGATCGCAAGCGGTGTTGCGGTCATCACAAAGCTCATCACCGCATAGCCAAGCGCACCGGCGACAATTGCAACCATCACCGCAGGCTGACCCAACACCGTTTTAAGAGGCCGGGCCAGTTCGGCATGCTTGTGACCGCGCATATCTGGCAAACGCAGTTGGCCAATGGCAATCACCAACAGGAACTGTAACCCAATCAGAGCAACGAAGGTGCCAAGAAACGGCACGGTATCAAACCAGCCACGCGCAAAGCTTGCCAGGTTCGGCCCGATAAAGGCCGATGCAAGACCACCCAACATGGTGTAGGAAATCGCACGTGCACGAAATTCCGGTGGGGCTGCCTCGGCCGCGGCAAAGCGGTATTGCATGGCAATGGCATTACCAGCACCAATACAGGCACATGCAACGCATAACAGCCAGAAATTCCCGTAATAAACCGATCCCATGCCGGAAACGGCACCCAGCATCGCAATGCAGGCGCCCATCCAAAAGCCGAACTTACGTCCGAACTTTGCCATCACCATGGCCGATGGTGCAGTCATCGCCATCATGGCAATCATCATGAATGCCACAGGCAGGGTCGAAAGAGATTTATCCTCTGCCAAGGAATAGCCAATGACAGCGGCAACGGTAAAGATCAGTGACATTGCGCTGGCGGACAATGCCACGCAAAGACTCAAGAACATGATATTCCGGCGAACTTCCGGACTGGACATGTGGGGCTCCCTAGATTTTGGCGGTGGTGGCGCCTTTGTTACGTGACGGCTGATGGGGTCAGGATCGCTTTTCCAAGTGCATGACAAACATGATCTATTGTCATCGGCTTGTGCCTTGCTCTTGAAGTTTCACCTGTTATATTGGCCTATCACTTATCGGGATACTATCAATGAACGGCTTTGCCGACAAAAAGTTGATTTGTAACGAAACCACTGCGCGCCAGATCGGCGATGCGGGGTTCTGTGCTGTCCCGAAAGTCGCTTTTTTCAAAGAGCGAACTTGACCTCATCCTGAAATTCCTTTTCTTGTGCATTTACCCCGCGTAAACATGCGGGTCATATATGTGCATTACTGAATTATGCCCGCAGATAAAGCAGAGTTGAGCCAACCATGATTGCCCTGACCCTTCCCGATGGTGCCGTACGCGAATTTGACGGCCCTGTATCGGGGTTCGATGTCGCCAAAAGCATCAGTTCTTCACTGGCAAAGAAATCCTTTGCCATCATCGTCAACGGTGAAGTGCGCGATCTCGCGCGTGAAATTGACACTGACGCGACTATCGAGATCGTGACCAAGGGCCATGCAGAAGTTCTTCCGCTGATCCGTCACGATTGCGCACATGTCATGGCAGAAGCCGTTCAGGAACTTTATCCTGACACGCAGGTCACCATCGGTCCGTCCATCGAAAACGGCTTCTATTACGACTTTGCGCGTAAAACGCCGTTTACGCCTGACGATCTGGTGAAGATCGAAAAGCAGATGCACAAGATCATCGAGCGCAACGAGCCGATCGTGCGTGAAGTCTGGGACCGCAATGAAGCGATCAAGTTCTTCCTTGATAAGGGTGAGGACTACAAAGCCGAGATCATCCGCGATCTGCCGGAAACCGAAACCATTACCTGCTACCGTCAGGGCGACTTCATAGACCTGTGCCGCGGTCCGCATGCACCGTCGACCGGCAAGATTGGTAAGGCCTTCAAACTGATGAAGGTTGCAGGTGCCTATTGGCGTGGTAACTCCGATAACGAGATGCTGCAGCGTATTTACGGCACCTGCTGGGAAAGCAAGGAAGACCTTGATGCGTATCTGCACATGCTTGAAGAAGCAGAAAAGCGCGATCACCGTCGCCTTGGCCGCGAAATGGACCTCTTCCACATGCAGGAAGAAGCCCAAGGCTCTGTCTTCTGGCATGACAAGGGTCTGAAGCTTTATCGCAAGGTCGAAACCTATATCCGTGATCGTCTTGATGCGGCTGGGTATCAGGAAGTCCGCACCCCGCAGCTCGTCGATCGCGTGCTTTGGGAAAAATCCGGTCACTGGGAAAAGTTCCGCGAGAACATGTTCACCACGACCCCGGATGAAGATGATCCCGAAAAGGTTCTGGCGCTCAAGCCGATGAACTGCCCGTGTCACGTGCAGATCTTCCGTCTTGGCAGCAAGTCCTATCGTGACCTGCCGCTGCGTATGGCGGAATTTGGTTGCTGTCACCGTAATGAGCCATCAGGCGGGCTGCATGGCATCATGCGTGTCCGTCAGTTCATTCAGGATGACGCGCACATTTTCTGCACCGAAGACCAGATTGTTTCGGAAACCAAGATCTTCTGTGACCTTCTCAAGTCGGTTTACAAGGACTTCGGCTTTACCGACATTCTTGTGAAATTCTCCGACCGTCCGGAAGTTCGTGCCGGTTCTGACGAAATTTGGGACAAAGCCGAAGCAGCCCTTCGTGAAGCCGCTGAAGAAGCTGGTCTCGCCCTTGAAGTCAATCCGGGCGAAGGTGCTTTCTATGGACCGAAGCTTGAATTCGTGCTGCGTGATGCGATTGGTCGTGACTGGCAGTGCGGGACGCTTCAGGCAGACTTCGTTCTGCCGGAACGCCTTGATGCGTCTTACATGGGTGAAGATGGTGAAAAACACCGTCCGGTCATGCTGCACCGTGCGATCCTTGGTTCGCTTGAACGCTTCATCGGCATTCTGATCGAAAACTATGCCGGTCGCCTGCCGCTATGGCTGTCACCGGTTCATGCAGTTGTCTGCACCATCACCAATGATGCGGACGATTACGCACATGAAGTCAAAGCAGCCCTTGAAGCCAAGGGCCTGACGGTTGAGCTCGATACCCGTAACGAGAAGATCAACTACAAGGTCCGCGAACACAGCCACGCCAAGGTCCCGATGATCCTGGCACTTGGCAAACGCGAAGCCGAAGAAAAGACCGCGTCGGTTCGCCGCATCGGCTTCAAACATCAGAAGACTTTCGGCATTGACGAACTTGGCGATGCGATGGCCGCTGAAATTCGTGACCGCGTGATCGAAGCCGATTTCTGATCAGAAATCATATCCAAAAAAGCCCGCAAGTCATAAGCTTGCGGGCTTTTTCTTTATCCGAATGATGAGATCACATCTTTAACGCGGTGGCAGCTTCGGATCGCTTCCGGGCAAAGATGATTGGCTGTCAGCACCTGATAGACTAATCCGCCCGCCTGTCATTCCTTGCCCGCTGGTTTGATAAGCTTTGGCCTGCCCGTAAGCCGCCGTCGGATGACGCGCATTGCCAAACACCTGCCCGATGAACCGCCAAATTTTCGGCACCAGCCAAATCAGCAACAGAACAAACACAGCAAACAGCACAAAGAAGATCACCGGGTGGAAGACAACGGTGTAAAGCGCCCCGAATACGGCGGCATCTTCTGCGACAGACGCGATGCTGTTACTGACCGGTTCAGGCGATGTGTTGATCGCCGCCCGACTTCCCGCCTTTGTGAAGTGACTTCCCGCAGCAATTGTACCACCAACCAGCAAACCGATTGCTGTTTGCGCACCCTCGCCCAGCCCGGCATCAAGACCACTCATGGCACCAGCTGCGAGCAACGCGCCGGCCGGAATGCGAATAAAGGTATGGATGGCATCCCATACGCTATCAACGATTGGAATTTTATCGGCAACGAACTCAATCAAATACAAAAAGATCGCCAGCGCCAATACCCACCAGCTGCTTAATATCTGCAATTCCGGCGGCAAATCCAGAAGTCCGAAATTGTCCATCATCCCAAGAATGACGACAGTTCCATACAGATTGACACCACTGGCCCAGGCACCGCCCATACCAAGCGCAAGAGTTTCTATTACTCCCAATGAACATGCCCTTTCATTGACATATTTCTCACCAACAAGTGACTAGGCAAAACCAACAGTTGTGATAAATCACACATCCAGAGCGTCCTTACGCACGTAATGTAGGCATGTGACGATCAATGAAAGGTACGACGATGAACCGCGATGGTGAAACCCCAAAAATGATCAAGGCCTGCGCAGTATTGATGATGCTTGCCAGCCCGCTTGCCGCAACCAGTGCCTTGGCAATGGGCAGCTCCGACACCTGGAGCTCAGAAGGCACCGACCTTTCTGCCGTCACCGAACTTGTTGATACCGGCATGTATGACATGGCAATCGACAAGATAGAAACCATGCTCAAAGACGATCCGGAAAACGCAGACCTCTACAATTACCTTGCCTATAGCCAGCGTAAGATGGGTGATTTCGAAAGTGCTGCCCAGAACTATGAGCGCGCATTGATGATCAATCCGGAACATGCGGGCGCCCTTGAATATCAGGGTGAATTGTTCCTGCAGACCGGCAAACCGGAAATGGCGCAGGAAAACCTGGCTCGCCTCGCACAGGTTTGCGGCACCGATTGTGCTGAATACAAAGAACTCTCTGGCAAGATCACCAATTGATCTCGATACCGAGAAAAATGAAAACCTATTCGTTAGGATAGGTTTTCATTTCCCAGCAAAAGAGCCATATGTCGCTGCGTGACAGGTCTTCAAGCATTGGGAAGTATATATGTCTGACGCGATCATGAAGAAAAGCTACACAGTCGTTTGTGTACGCTCTACCGGTCAGCAAATGGAACTGGAAACTGTTTCCGACTACGCAGCGGCGATTAACTCCGCCAAGGAAGCGCTGACCAACAAGAACAATACCGAAGTTCGCGTGATCGAAAGCAAGTACGATCAGGCCACCCGCAAAGACAAGAAACAAGTCGTCAAAATCCTGACGCCTGAAAGCACCGGAAGTTCGGGCGGTGCATCATCTGGTGGACGTTCTGCGGGCCAAAGACCCGGTGTTTCCCGTGAAGTTGCCAATCAAGCGACCAAAAGCATCATCAACATTGTTATCGCCGTAACTGTCTTGGTTCTGCTGGCCGGGATTATGATCCCATTGATGATGCGCTAATCTACTTTTAC
>NZ_JBLLNT010000014.1:0-88735 GCF_048059015.1 Thalassospira sp.
CCCACCAGGTGGTCATTTCATCGATGAAGGAAAGCTTGTGGGCAAACTTCTCGTTAATTGCCGGATCGGGTTCATCCCCGCCTGCCGGAATATAGAAGTTATGCAGTTCGACACCGTTTTCGAATTTCGCCATGCAGTGACGACGATCTTCTTTGCCGCAGAAATGCTTGATGTCGGTTTCGACAAACGGCAGGCGCGATACAATCGCCACACCGTTATAGCTTTTCATGCCGTGGTTATGGCGATGGACATATCCCGCCGCCTCAAAGGCATCATGCGGGAAATGCTCGTCCGGGCATTTCAGTTCCTGCAAGCACAATGCATCGGGCTGCTGATCTTCCAGGAACTTGACGACCTGCTCTATCCGGAGGCGAACGGAATTGATGTTCCAGCTTACAATCTTCAAAACGGGCTCCGTTTTCATTTCATTGGGGATGGGCTCCTGACCCGCAACCCCTTCGTTATTTCAACGTCACCGACAGTTCCGCGACATCAGCGATTTCAAGATCCATGCGATCACCACGCACCACCTGACCAACACCTTCGGGCGTTCCGGTAAACAGAAGATCACCGGCTTTAAGCTCAATCAGGGTGGATAGATGCACCAGCGCATCAATGACCGGCCAGATCATCTTGGCGGTCGTGTCATTTTGGCGTGCAGTACCATTGACCGACAGCTTCAGGTTGGTCGCATGCGGGTTGCCTGCATCGGCCTTGACCTTGATCGGAGAAATAACCGCACAACCGTCAAAGGACTTCGCCATATCCCATGGCAGACGGCGTTCTTTCAGGTCGGCCTGAACATCGCGGCGTGTCATATCAAGACCGGCGGCATAGCCAAAGATGGCGTCTTCAACCGCGGCACGATCCAGATCCTTGCCGCCCTTGGACAGGGCGACGACAAGCTCACCCTCGTAATGAAGGTCTTCAGTCGCGGACGGATACGGCAAATCGCCATTACCAACAATCAGGCAATCGGTTGGCTTCATGAATACGCATGGCGGCGTATCAGACGGATCAGAACCCATTTCGCGAACATGATCGGCATAGTTCTTGCCGATGCAGAAAATGCGGTTAACCGGGAAAACATCATCGGAATTTTGAACCGGAATGGTCGTCGGTTCGGGCGCGGCGAAGATCAAACTCATCATGACCCCTTGTTCGTCATTCATGCTGTGCAACAGTCATACCCAAGCATTGGGCGAATTGAAACGCCCAATGCTCGTTTACGCTGCTCTACTGTCAGGAATTGTCAGGAGGTCGTCGGGAGGTTAAAAGCCTGAAACAGCACACTAGGCTTAATACAGGATCATCCGCTTGAAGCTGGCTTTGGCACTTTCGACCTTGTCCGCGTCCAGAAACGCCGGGACCATTGCGGTCAGAATTTTTGCTTTACCAGATGACGTAACATGCAGGTGATACCGTTGGCCCTGTTCGATCGTGACATAGTCGTCGCGAAAATCGACGCGCTGCCCATCGACTTCAAAGATGTCGACGGTCCCGTTCCGGACAAAAACAAGCTCTTCGGCATGCAGGTTCTGAATGCCCGAGACAACGCACGGGCCACAAAGAACCATTTCGCGCACCTTCACCAATGATGCACTGTCACCATCGATGGACTTGTTGACAATATTTACCGCACGGGACGCGGATTTACGGGCAGTCATGGCTGGTTCTCTCCACACAAGCCAACATCACTTGTGCTGGAAAATGCCCGTAAGCCCGAACTCCCGCCATCCGCATATGGGGAGTATAAAATGGCGGGTAAAACAAAGGGCGACACATGATGTGCCGCCCTGTGATGCTTCTTCTCTCTAAAAGGCCCCGAAGACCTAGAGCAAACCTTCGATCACGCGATCTGGCGGGGTATGCCCGTCAACAAAGGTCTTGATATTGATCAGGACCTTTTCGCCCATATCAACGCGGCCTTCAATGGTTGCCGATCCCATATGCGGCAGCAAAACAGCGTTTTGCAGCTCCAACAGTTTCGGGTTCACGGCAGGTTCATGTTCAAACACGTCAAGACCCGCACCGGCGATCTCGCCATCGGCCAGCATGCGTGTCAGGGCCGGTTCATCAACAATCTCGCCACGTGCGGTGTTCACCAGAATGGCGTGCGGCTGCATCAGCTTCAGACGACGGGCCGACAGCAGATGATAGGTCGCAGGCGTATGCGGGCAGTTCACCGAAACCACATCCACATGGGCCAGCATCTGATCAAGGCTTTCCCAATAAGTGGCATCCAGTTCTTCTTCGATCTCGGGATGCACGCGGCGACGGTTATGGTAATGCACCGACAGGCCAAAGCCCTTTGCACGGCGCGCAAGCGCACGACCAATGCGGCCCATACCGACGATGCCAAGACGCTTGCCCCAGATGCGATGACCCAACATCAATGTTGGGCCCCAACCGGCCCAGTCACCTTTACGGATCAGGCGTTCACCTTCGGCCAGGCGGCGTGAAACTGACAGAATCAGCGCCATAGTCATATCGGCGGTGTCTTCGGTCAGGACATCGGGGGTGTTGGTGACCGTGATGCCACGCGACCGCGCGGTTTGCAGGTCCACATGGTCAACACCAGTGCCAAAGTTGGCAATCAGACGCAGGTTCGGACCGGCATGGGCCAATACAGCCGCGTCGATCTTGTCCGTCACGGTGGGCACAAGAACGTCGGCTTCCTTGACCGCATCAATCAGCTCCGACTTGCTCATGGCCGCATCGTCGATATTCAGACGTGCGTCGAACAGTTCCATCATGCGGGTTTCAATCGCTTCCGGCAATTTCCGGGTCACGACGACAAGCGGTTTTTTCTTGGTCATGTGCCGTTCCTATGCGGTCTTTTAACTCTTTTTCTGACAAAATATGGCGGCACAGGTTTTTGTGCCCTGCCGCAATGCAGTGATGCCACGCCGAAAGGTACAAAAGCAAGGATTTTGACGCAGTTTTTGTAATTTTATTTCGCATGCGCGAATTATTATAAAGGCAGCTCAGACGGAATAATCGAAGGAATACCAATAAGATGCCGCAGATTTTGCGCACATTTCTGTACCGCTTCGTGGCTTTGGCCATTCTTGGCAGCCTGACGACCCCGATTGTCGCCAGCGCACAAGAATCCGGCCTGCCAATTCCGCGCTTTGTCGCACTGCGGTCAGATAAGGTCTTTTTGCGCTCTGGCCCTGGCCTTCGATATCCCAAAGTCTGGATCTATCACCGCCGCAATATGCCGATGGAAGTCGTGTCAGAATTTGATACCTGGCGCAAAGTACGCGACTGGGAAGGCAGCGAAGGTTGGGTTCACCAGAGTTTTTTGGTCGGCTCACGCCATGTGATTGTCACGGACGACACCATCACGCTTTATTCCGCCGCCGATGAAAACGCGCGCAAGATCGCCATGGTATCGGCCAGTGTGATTGGCCGCATTGAAGATTGCCCGGTCAATATCAACTGGTGCCAATTGCAGTTTGGTGATTTCGAAGGCTGGGCGCCCCGACATGGTTTCTGGGGTGTCTATGAGGGCGAAAATATTGAGGGCTAAGCGCCTTCGCCTTAAACCCCGCCCACAATCACACAACCACCCTGCACAGCCCGTGCATCGCTATCCGTAAAACTAAAATCTACCTTCGGGAAATCAGGCGGCGGCCTTAGGCTTCCACGGAAACGCGGGTTGCCTGTCGGTCTGCCCCGCCGCCACCGTTACTGCCGCCAGACGTGCCGTTACCACCACTGTCATAGCCACCAAAGGACGGGGTGCTGAATGGCTGGCCACTACCGCCGGTGCCGCTGCCAATCGTCGTGCCAAAGAAGTCATCGCCATAGCTTGAACCGTATCCGTCATCTTCGTCCGCATTCGGATCAAAGACAGGCCTGTCATTCTGCTCAAGAAACGGATCAGGCCGCGGTTCAGGCAGGCTAAAGCCACCGACCGAAACAGTCTGACTGGCAAGTTGGGACGAAATATCGCCAAGATAAGCCTGCAGATTTTCGGTAATGCTGGCTTGTGTCGCCTCGCGGCTTGAGCTTTCCGACGCGGCCAGTTGCGCCTGCAGGATGTTTTCACCTGCAACCTGGGAAACGCGGTTCTGTTCACTTGCGGTGCTGAGGCTACCCTGATTGGCGGCAAGTGCGATTTCACGATCGCGGAGCGCACCTTGCGCCTCGTCAACCAATGCACGGGCATCTGCCACACCGGCGTCATCAGAAAGATCAATCGATGAAAGCCCGGTCGCAAGATCCTCGGACGAGGAAGCATAAAGATCGACATCAAGTCGGTTGGATGACGATGTTCCCGACCCGACTTGCAGCGTAATCGTTTGATCCTGATCGAGCAGGTTTTGGCCATCAAAGGTACTGTTGGCAGCGATATCGTCGATCTCGGTCAGGAAATCTTCAATCTGCGCATTTAGTTGCGCACGCTGCTGACGGGAGAGGTCGGTGGTGTTTTCCGCAGTTTCGACCAGCGCATCGATTTCATCAAGCGCATCACCGATGCGCGAAAGGTCACTGGACGCTTGGCTAAGAAGATCACTGGCACTGCCAAGCGAACCACGAAGCTGTTCGCTGGTGTAACTTGCCGCGCGAAGCGAGTTGGTACTGCGGTCATTTGCCTGTGCATCGGTGGAAAACTGGCTGGAATCAGACGCAATCAACCTGTTCTGCGGTGCGATTGCACGCGCAGTGTTGGTGTAGATTGTTAGCTGACTGGCCAGAGGCTCCATGTCTTTTCCGCACAAACAAGCCGGCTAACAGCTACATGCTGAACAGGCAAAGAGTTTGGAATCATTCAAAATCTTTGCCGACCTGACCATCCTGGTGTCCGGCGGAAATACCAGACAGTAGTATAGTTTACTGAATTAGAAATATTAAGCCCAAATACGCAATCAGGGCGCGATATCACGCAAATGTGCCCAATCTGGGCGCAAATTATGCTTTCATCATCTTCAAAAACGGTAAAACCCGTTTCGAATTCGGGATGTTACGATTTGGTGGTTCGCCGCAGTACCGCAAACAATTCCAGATGCGATGACCACAGGAATTGATCGACCGGGATGACCTTTTCGATCTCATAACCGCCGTTGCGCAAGACTTGCATATCACGGGTAAAGGTCGCCGGATTACATGACACAGCCAAAATCCATTCCGGACCATCCACCGCAAGGGCTTCGGACTGTGCCAGCGCGCCTGCGCGCGGCGGATCGAATACGACCAGATCAAAACCGGAAAGCTCAGATCCGCCAAGTGGCTGACGGAACAGGTCGCGCTTGATCACTTTGATCGGGCTGCCCGACTGACCAACTGCATATTGCAAAAGCTCAACCGCGCGCGGATCACTTTCCGCAGCAGTCACTGACCGGCGTTTACCCGACAGAGCCAAGGCAAAGGTGAAGCTTCCAACACCACAAAACAGATCAGCCACATGCTTTGGCGCGATTTCGGCCAGTGCATCCTTAACCGCATTGACCAGCGCCTGTTCGCCTTCATGCGTTGCCTGCAGGAACCCCCCCGGTGCGACCGGCACATCAATGCCCTCAAAGCTGACAAGCGGTGTATGGCGCGCCGCGACCGGTTCATCGGCGCGGTCCCCGGTTTTCCAGCTAAGCCGCGCGATGTTATTGGCATCGGCGAAAACTGCCAGATCCTGACGCATATCAAGATCGGGGTCCTGACTTGCATGGATCACGACATCAAGACCGTTATTGGCAAGGGTAACGAAGACTTCCTTGATATTGCGCGCATGATCTGCCGGACAGGCCGTCAGGAACACAACGAATGCCGCGCGGAACGTCATCAGTTCCGGGCGCAACACCGCACAATCGGGCACGTTCAAAACCGTATGGCTGAAACGGCCGTTGAAGCCAACAAACACGCCCGTTGCCCCGACATGCACTGAAAATCCAGCGCGACGGCGGCTTGCCGGTGGCGAGATTTCAACATCCCCCACCAGATGTTCGGCGTCTTCGGGATCAATCCCGGCACGCTGTACCGCGACCTTGGCCTTGTCACGTTTCCAGTTGCGGTAATCCTGATCATCCATGTGCTGAAGCGCGCAACCGCCACATTCCTTGAAATGTGAACAGCGCGGCGGGTTAAACGCACCGCTGCGTTCGATTTCTTCAATCACTTCTGCGCCATAGCCATCGCCGCGCTTTTGGCGAAGGGCAACGCGAACCGTATCACCGGGCAAAACGCAATCCACATAGATCAGCACGGATTTGCCATCGGGCGCATCCACATGTGCGATCCCATCGCCACGCGCACCAATCTGTTCGATGGTTACGTCTGCTTCAAAGCCAATCAGCGGGTCACGCCGGGATGGTTGACGCTTACGTCCCCCACGGGCGCGGGGATTGCGGTGATGGTGTTTCATGAACTCTCTCTTGGGGGTGATCTTGGTCACACGAGTCCCGGCTTTTTGTTCGCGGGTGCCGGATGTCAGCCTCAGATACACCAGTTCCCGGTTTCAGAACAGGGGCCAACAAAGATTTATATGGCAACGCGCGCGCCAAATTCCGTCATTGCAATGGCTTTGCAAACCTTGGGGATGAAAATTTATGCGTAAATGAACGCGACCAACCCCTTAAAGTCGTGTAAGAATAACACCATAAAAGACCATGGGGGGTCTTTTGCGGCTGCAGAGCGCATCTAGAATTCCAATATATCCATCGGCGCACATGTGACCGATTGACGCTCGTGACGCCGAACTTGCCGACGCAGACAGGACGGGGAGACCTGAATGCGGAGTGTTTTTTGGGGGAGACATGGAAGAAGAAAATAAACCGGCCGAAGAAAACACGACCACACAGACATCCCGTCTTAAGAAGCGGGCACTGGTGGCTGGTTTTCTGACAGCTATTTTCTTTGCTTCTGTCACTTATTTCTTCTGGCAGACGGTTGAAAATAACCGTAGATCCATGCTGCTTTCGGCAGGCCAAATCACCGCAAGCGCCGTTGCCCAGCAGGTCAAACAGATCGTTTCAAGCAATCTGGCCGTGCTTGAAAGCTTTGCCGATAATTGGCAGGACGGCGCCCCCGTGGATGAGCGCGACTATCTATCTGTCGCGACCCCGCTGCAAAGCCGCTTCCCAGCCCTTCAGGCGATCAACTGGATTTCGCCAAACTACATCATTCTTTATGTCGCCCCGATCAAGGGTAACGTGCCTGCCATGGGGGCGGACCTTAAACGCCATCCGGTTGCCGGTCCTGTTCTTGATATCGCGCTTGATCAACGCCGCACGCAGATCACACCGACGCTTGAGCTTCTTCAGGGCGGACGCGGATTTGCCGCCTATAGCCCGGTTCTGGGCCGTGACGGACAAATCATTGGCGTGATCAATGGGGCGTTTCGCATCCGCTCCATGCTGGCGGCCGTCATCAATACTGAACAGGTCGAAGACTACACCGTGCGTGTTCGCGAAGGTGACACCGTTCTGTTTGAAATCCGCGGCGAAGGCGATGACGAAGAACTTCAACGCACAGTCTCGGTCGAAATCGTTGGCCGCCAATGGCAGGTCGATGTTATCGCCGACCCGAAACTGGCAACCCAGGCCACGATTAATCCTGAGCTGATCTTGCTGTTTGGGGCAGTTGCCACCGTCTTCTTCACGGTATTGGTCTTTATGCTGGCGAACCGGCAAAAGCTGTCCGCGCGCCGATCGCTGCACCACATCAATGCTGGCGACGATATCAACGATCTGGCTTTGTCGATCACAAAACTTGATGGTCATTTGAAATCGATGTCGCCGGAAACCGCAGAATTCTTTGATCTGCGCGAAGAAGATTACGGCTTCATCCGGTTTTATAATCTTGCCCCGGAATTCCAGTCAGATGGCACCGCATCACGCAGATCACAGGAAAAGATGTTGCTGGCGATCAATCGCGGTGATGAAGAACTGCGTCGCGAATGGATTGTGCGTAGTGCCGAAGGCGTTCATGTGGTGTGCAATCTGTCGATGAAACCATCGACCACCAATCCTGAATGCGTTGACATTACCCTTCATCACAACCCGGCGGCAAACGCATCGGTTAATCGTCTGCGCTATCTTGCGACCCATGATCCGCTGACCGGGCTTCCGAACCATGCCCTGTTTGAGGATCGCCTTAATCAGGCCGTGGCACACGCCAAACGCTATGAAAAGCTTCTGTCGGTGCTTGTCGTCGATATCGATAACTTCCGGGCGATCAATGATCGCTTTGGCGCTGATATCGGCGATGAGACCCTTCGCACCATATCAGGTCGCCTGCGCGCCACCGTGCGCGAAAAGGACACCTGTGCGCGGTTCTCGGGCGATATGTTTGCCATCATCGCAACCGACCTGTCGGAGGCTGAGGGTGCTGCCCTTGTCGCCGAACGTGTGGTCGAAGCCATGTCCCAACCGATCCAGACAGCAACCGGCGAAGAAATCCGCCTGCATGTCAGTGTCGGTGTTGCCCTTTATCCAAACGATGCGCGCGCGCCATCCCAGCTTCTGGCAAACGCCGATGCGGCCATGTATCGCGCGCAAAAATCAGCTGAGTTGTCTTATTGCTTCTTCGTTGAGACGATGAACAACGTGATGCATGCGCGTCTTTCGATGGAAACGCAGCTGCGCCGTGCGGTCGATGAAAAACGCTTTGTTCTGGAATATCAGCCGCGCTATCGCACCTCTGATCGCACGCTTACCGGGTTTGAAGCGCTTCTGCGCTGGATCGATGACAGCGGCAAACGCCGCCTGCCGCCGGACTTCATCGCGGTTGCCGATCGTACCGGCCTTCTTTCCCCGCTTGGCCACTGGATCATTGAAACGGTCTGTAAGCAGGTCGCGGAATGGCGTCGTCAGGGATACGTTCCGGTTCCAATCGCACTCAACGTTTCAAGCCGCCAGTTCATTCAGGCCGATCTGATCAAGAACATCATCGATCTGACCGCCGAACATGAAATTGACGCGGCCATGATCGAAATCGAAGTGTCCGAGGAAATCGCCATGCGCGAACCTGAACGTGCACTTGGTCAATTCTATCGCTTCTCGGAAGCTGGCATTGGCTTGACGCTTGATCACTTTGCTGCGGGCAATACATCGCTTCGTTACCTGAAACGCTTCCCGGTTCAGCGCATCAAGATGTCGAAATCGCTGTTTAACGTCGCACTCGATGAACAGCCGGAAAACAGCATCCTGCAGCCCGCCATCCGGCTATGCAAAAGCTTGAACCGCAAAGTGGTTGCTGTGGGTGTTGAAACAGAAGAACAACTTGCCGCCCTTCAGGCCGCAGATTGCGATGAAATTCAGGGCTTCTTGCTGTCCCCACCGCGTGACGCGATGGATACCTACGAATTGCTGCTTCAGCAGTCCGGCAATGATCGCAAGAAGGTCACGAAAAGCAAATCGGAAGACCAGAAATCCGGTTAAGTTCCAAGCAACACCGATCAAAAACAAAGCCCCGACCATCTTATGGTTCGGGGCTTTTCATTTGGATGAATGGATCGCTAAAGCAAGAAGGCCGCGGCCAATCCAAGGAAGGCAAAGAAGCCAACAACATCCGTGATCGTGGTCAGGAAGACGGATGACGAGACAGCCGGGTCAATGCCCGCACGCTCAAGCCCAAGCGGGATCAGCGCGCCAAACAACCCGGCAAACAGCAAGTTAATGATCATGGCAATGCCTATGACGCTGCCCAGCATCAGATCATCAAACCAGAACCAGGTCACAGCCCCCGACAAAATGGCAAACGCCAACCCGTTAAGGCCACACACCGCAACTTCCTTGCGGATAACGCGCCAAGCATTGGCACTGGTCAGCTCACGCGTGGCAATCGCGCGCACGGCAACGGTCAGGGTCTGTGTGCCCGCATTCCCGCCCATGGAGGCAACAATTGGCATCAGGACTGCCAAGGCAACCAGCTTTTCAATTGTGCCTTCAAACAGTCCGATCACCATGGATGCCATGATCGCGGTGCCAAGATTGACCAGAAGCCACGTAAAGCGCGATCGCGTGGTATCAAGGATGGCACTTGAAAGGTCATCCTCCTCGCCAACACCGGCAAGGCGCATCATGTCTTCTTCATATTCCTCATCGATAACGTCAACGACGTCATCGACCGTGATCACACCAACCAGTCGGCCGCTATCATCAACAACCGGTGCGGAAATAAGGTCGCGCTGACGGAAAATATGCGCGACATTTTCCTGCTCCTCGGTCACGACGACCGTGCGCATTTCATCAGATTCCATCACGTCACGCACCAGAACCGGGCGGTTGGTGCGGATCACACGTGACAGTGGCACTATGCCGACCGGGCTATAGCGCGGATCAACGACAATGATGTCATAGAAATCATCCGGCAGGCTCTTGGCCGAACGCAGGAAATCAATTGTCTGACCAACCGACCAGTAATCCGGGATCGCCACCAGCTCGCGCTGCATGATACGACCGGCGGTATATTCCGGATAGGAAAGTGCTTCTTCAACACGCGCACGTTCAATATCGGAAAGTGCACCCAGAAGTTCGCGTTGTTCTTCCTCGTCAAAATCTTCAATGACTTCGACAACGTCATCCGAATCAAGTTCCGTGATCGCCTCGGCAACGACTTCGGTGCCCAGAAGGCCAATGACCTCTTCGCGAAGTTCGTCATCAAGTTCGGTCAGGAATTCCGGATCAAAGTCCGGACGGATCAGTTCGACAAGCTGTTCACGCTGATTGGAACTTGCCCAACCCAGCAAGTCGGCGATATCGGCAAAGTGCAGCTCGCCCAGCAATTCCGATGCGGTATTACTGTCGTCTTCGCCCAGCGCGTCAAAGATTTCGCGGGCATATTCAGGTGTCAGATCGACATATTCATCGCCGGAGGATGTTTCCGCCGGACGGTCGAGTTCTTCAACCTGACCTGTCATCTGCCGCTCCCTGAATTGTGTGCCGTATTTAATGCCCTGACTCGAAAACGCCGTGCCGGGAATTTCGTGATCCATCCCCGGCACGGCTGTTTCTGCGCTATCGCATTGCCCCGGTCAAGGGCGCGATAGAAAATTGGTCTACTGACCTTCCTGGCTACGCGTTACCGCATCGACAACGGCAATTGCCGTCATATTGACGATACCGCGCACGGTGATGGACGGGCTGACCACGTGGGCCGACTTCGCCGCACCAACCAGAATCGGACCAACCGGCAAACCATCACCCAACATCTTTACAAGGTTGTAGGAAATGTTGGCTGCATCAAGGGTCGGCATCACCAGAAGGTTGGCCGAACCATTGAGCATTGAATGCGGGAAAATACGATCACGGATCGGCTGCGAAATCGCTGCATCGGCATGCATTTCACCCTCGACCTCAAGATCAGGTGCCTGCGTTCTGATGAGCTGAAGCGCGTCACGCATTTTGCAGGCCGACTTGTTTTCGTGGCTGCCGAAGTTCGAATGCGAAATCAGCGCAGCCTTTGGCGTGATACCAAAACGCTTCACAACGTCGGCTGCCATGATCGCGGTTTCCGCAACATGTTCCGGGGTCGGGTCGACTGACACATAGGTATCGGTCAGGAAGAACGTTCCCTGCTTCATGATCATCATGTTGACCGTCGAGAAGTCGGTCACACCTTTGCGCAGGCCCACTAGGTTACGGACATAGCGCAGATGACGCAGGAAACCACCCTGGCAACCACACAGCATCGCATCGACTTCACCACGACGCAGCATCAGGGCCGCGATCACGGTCGGACGGGTACGCACGATGGAGCGGGCATATTCCGGGTTGATCCCGCGACGCCCCATGATGTTGTGGAAGTCCTGCCAATCCTGTTCGAAATGCGGATTGTCGTCCGGATCGTGAATTTCGATCTGCTCGTCGGGAATGATGCGCAGGCCAAGCTCGGCAATCCGTTCAAGGATAACTTCACGACGGCCAATCAGAACCGGCTGGCAAACACCATCATCGACAAGCACCTGACAGGCCTGCAGAACACGACGCGATTCGCCTTCGGGATAAACAACGCGTTTCTTGTGTGCGCGCGCCATATCAAAGACCGGCTTCATCACCATGCCAGAGCGGAAGACAAAGCCTTCAAGCTGCTGGCGGTAATCGGCAAAATCCTCAATCGGGCGTTTGGCAACACCACTATCCATCGCAGCCTTTGCCACGCGCGGCGGAATTTCAAGCATCAGGCGCGGATCAAACGGCTTCGGGATAAGGTATTCCGGACCGAATTTAAGTTCCTCCCCGCCATAGGCGGTCGCAACCACGTCCGATACTTCGGCCGTTGCCAGATCGGCAATTGCTTCGACCGCGGCGATCTTCATTTCCTCGTTGATCTCGGTCGCACCAACATCAAGTGCGCCACGGAACAGGAACGGGAAGCAAAGAACGTTGTTCACCTGGTTCGGGTAATCGGTACGACCGGTTGCCATAACCGCGTCCGGACGCACTTCTTTGACCAGTTCCGGGAAACTTCCGGCGTCGGGTTTGCCAGCGCCATAATGATCGGGCGTTCGCCCATCTTGCGCAGCTCATCCTCGCCCATCACGTTTGGCGCGGAAAGACCAAGGAAGATGTCAGCACCTTCGATAACATCACTTAGGGTACGGGCATTGGTTTCAATGGCATATTCCGCTTTCCACGGATCCATTTCCTCTGCACGGCCCTTATAGACCACGCCAAAGCGGTCCGTGACGGTGATGTTGTGCTTGGGCAAACCCATCGACACCAGAAGGTTCAAGCACGCCAGTGCTGCGGCACCAGCACCCGATGCGACAAGACGGACCTTCTCGATATCCTTGCCGGTTACGCGCAGGCCATTAAGGACGGCTGCGGCGACGCAAATCGCGGTTCCGTGCTGGTCATCATGGAAAATCGGAATATTGCAACGTTCGCGCAATGCCTTCTCGATGATGAAGCATTCCGGCGCCTTAATGTCTTCTAGGTTAACACCTCCGAAGGTCGGCTCAAGTGCGGCTACAATATCGATGAATTTCTGCGGGTCGGTTTCGGCAACTTCGAGGTCGAAGACATCGATATTGGCGAACTTCTTGAACAGAACCGCTTTACCTTCCATCACCGGCTTGGATGCCAGCGGGCCAATCGGGCCAAGACCAAGAACAGCAGTGCCGTTGGAAATAACCCCGACAAGGTTGCCGCGCGCGGTAAATTCTGCGGCCGTGTCAGGGTTTTTGACGATCTCTTCACAGGCGAACGCAACACCTGGCGAATAGGCCAGCGCAAGGTCACGCTGGTTTGCAAGGGTAGTGGTTGCCGTTACGGACAATTTCCCCGGGTGGGATACCGGTGGTAATCCAAAGCTGCTTCGCGCAGCTTGTCATTTCTATTTGCCATTATAATACCTTTTAATTTCAGGTATTTACATAAATTAACCGATTATCGGTTAAATCCTGATAATTCTTTCTTGTGGGAGATTTAAACTAAATCAGTTTTCCCCACGTTTGAAGCATTCAGTGCAACACTCTGCCAAAGGGCTGCATTGCATAATTTTCAACGCGGCACTGCACAATAAATCAATCGCTTGTACCGCAACCGCGTCCCATCCCATGCCAGCGCATCTATTGCCGCATGCAGACCATTGTAGGGGATATATGGGGAAGGTCCAGAAACGAAAAAACCCGCCATTTCTGGCGGGCTCTTTTCTTTCGGGAATCTCAGATTGCCTGACCTGCAATCGAAACCCCGGAAACAAAAAAGCCCCCTCTTGAAAAGAGGAGGCGTTTTTGGTGCGGTCGAGAAGACTCGAACTTCCACGGGGGTTAGCCCACAGCGACCTCAACGCTGCGCGTCTACCAATTCCGCCACGACCGCATATTGTCTGCAGCAAAGCCCGTGAGGTTTCGAAGTGGGCTTGCCTTGGCGCGGAAAGGGAGATAGCAAATTGATTACCCCTGATCAAGGGCTCATTTCACTTAATTTCATTTATTTGTCAGGAAAAATGCAAAGTCACGCCCCCACCGCGCAAATCCCCGAGTGGCGCACCACCTCCGAGTTGGTTTCTTACCCCGAAGCCCTTGCAGAAATGGAAGCCCGCGCAGAGGCCATTCACCTGGGCGAAGCCAATGAACTTGTTTGGTTTCTTGAACATCCGCCGCTCTACACAGCGGGCACAAGCGCGCATAAAGAAGATTTGGTCGATCCGGATCGATTTCCTGTCTATGACGCGGGACGTGGCGGCCAATATACCTATCACGGACCGGGTCAGCGCACGGTTTACCTGATGCTCGACCTAAAGAATTGCGGTCGCGACGTGCGTGCATACGTTCATAACCTCGAAGAATGGGTGATTCGCACGCTCGCCCTGCTGGGTATTACGGGCGAACGCCGCGATGGCCGTGTCGGCATCTGGGTCGTGCGTGAAGATGGCCGCGAAGACAAGATTTCCGCCATTGGCGTGCGTGTGCGCCGTTGGGTGACCTTCCATGGAATTGCGATTAATGTCGCACCCGACCTTGGCCATTTCGGTGGAATTGTTCCATGCGGAATTGCCGAGCACGGTGTAACCAGCCTGAAAGACCTTGGGGTCGATATTTCTATGGAAGAGCTCGATCGCCTGTTAAAACAGACGTTTAGTGAAATCTTTCCTGGATAAGGTGAATGAGCGACAAGTCGCACCCAGCATCAGACACGGCAACACCTGCCAAAAGCAACGCACAGAGCCACAAGATGCCTGAAAGCGTTGCTGAGGGTGGGATGGCTGATGCTGAGCGCGACATTCTGGCAGAGCTTGAAAAGGCACTTAGCGAGCATATCGCCCTTCTGCTGCGCTGGAACCGGCAGCTTATGCTGCCCGATTCTCCGATGCCGTCCGAAATGGATGAGGACGAGCATGAATGCGATTTCGGCGCTTGGTATGCCCTTAATCGGCACAATCGCCTGATTGATCAGCCTGCCATGCATGCGCTGGCGCAAACGCATAAACAATTACACGATTTGGCAAAGCGACTTTTAAGTGCGCGCGAAATTGACGGCGAAATCGATTCGGCCGAGTTCGACATGATGGCCCTTCGTGCCGAATCGTTCTTTGCCCAATTGCGTCGCCTTGAACGCGCATTTCGCACCGCACGGTCCGATGTCGATCCGCTGACGGGCACCTATAACCGTCAAACCATGATGGGGGATCTAAACTCGGAACGTGAACGTGCAATCCGTACGGAGGTTCCGACGGCTGTTGCGCTGGTTGACCTTGATCACTTTAAATCGGTTAACGACACTTATGGCCATCAAGCAGGCGACATTGTCCTGCAATCGGTTGCCGGCATCCTGCAATCGCATGTCCGCCCGTTTGATAAGGTCTATCGATATGGCGGGGAAGAATTCCTGATCTGTCTGCCCAATGCGGATATGAAACAATGCGCACGCGTTCTTGAACGTCTGCGCCGCGTGATCGAGGCATCCCCCGTTGCGATCAGTGACGACAAGATACTGCCCGTCACGGCATCCATCGGTGCCGCACCGATGACCAAAAGCCGCACGGTCGAACAGATCATTGAAAAAGCCGACCGTGCCCTTTACGCGGCAAAGGAAGGCGGTCGTAACCGCGTGCGCGTCTGGCGTGCGCCCGATACCAAACCCGCCTCCAAATCGAAAAAACAGGCGTCTGACGACTAATTCGGTTCGGAATTGGCATATGCCGTCAGGTTCACTGTTTCCAGCATCCTTAGACTAAAGAAATAGGCGTGATTTTTCGCAATTGCCGATCTGCGGTTAAGCGCCAAAATTTATACGTATGATCAGGGTGATAGCGGCAATTTGTGGCCCCGTTCACTTCAAAGATCAAAAAATTCTACTTAAGCGCAATCTTGTCTTCACAAGTTGGAAACATATCTGCAAACTATAATAATAAAAGGCAGCAGGGCCTGTGCCACTGGCAAGGCCGAGAGAGACAATAGCTGCCGACTTGGGAGGGAATTCGTTTCTATCTGAACGGAGGCCCAAAGATGTCCAGTTCAATGGATTTCGCGCCTGGCGAACCAGCCTTGATGCTGACCGTGCTTCGCAGTGCCGAAGCCAACCTCGACCGCAGCATGTTGCTGCGCCGCGTTCTATCCCTTTTCTGTACAGATGATGACGGCAATCAGGTTGCCATCGAAGACAGTCCTGATTTGCAGCGCCGGATCGACACCGCCATTGCAAACCTGCAGCTGGCTGGCCTGATCCGCATGACCGCTGGCGACGAACTTTCCATCACGTCCCTTGGAACGGCCATGATGATGGCTTACCCGCTGGGCATTGATGATGGTGTGCTTTGCTCGCTCCCTGCGTTCCGCAACAGCGTCTATGAAACCAATGCACCGGTGGTGCATGAACGTCATCTGCCCAATTCGGCATATGGTTCGGGTTTCTCGGCTGGTCTGGATGCCCATCGCCTGACAGAAAATCCCTACCCGTCTGATTTGCGCGATCATGAAGACTGGTTGATGGGATGGGATGAGGCCCTTGATCAAAGCAAGCGTGAGGCAGAAACGCTTCTGAACTGATCCTCGCACGGCCAGTCGCTTGTGAGCAAAGACTTGCGAACAGCACCGGTTCGATGACGCGTTCATGGTGCTGCGATTTGAATTCCCGGCCAAGATGCCGGCGTGCCGTGCACAACATGCTGCAACGGACTATTCTTGCCCGTGTGACCCACAGTGATGGCATCAAGCCCCTGTCACCTCAGGCCAGACGCGGGTGACGGCCTTCTATCCCCTGCTCCCTCGCGCCCAACTGTCAAACATCTCCAACGCGATCACGCACAGGGAAATGGTGCGCAGCGTCCCGCTTATTCCCGCCAGTTCGGTTTCCATGTAGAATGGTCAACATTCTCGCATGTCCAAACTGCGATGCATCAAGCTTTCTGGAACAATCGAGGTTGTTGTCTTGGTACGCCCCGCCCACCACAAAGCCAGACAGATTGCGTCCATGCTGGCGCTTATTGGGTCATTGACTGTGGCACTGACAACACCTGCATATCCGCAAGACCAGGGACTTCACAACAGTACAAAGACTTTTGCTGCGCCAGAAGATCTGTCATGGAAAGACTGGGATGACCCGACCGAGTTGGAACGCACATGGCAAGCTGCCATCGTCCGCATGCCAATCAATGATGGTCAATCAAAGCAAGTCACCGCCTCTGAACTCGCAACCCTGTCGGCAACTCAAATCGGCAAACTCCCGACCGTCATTTATCTACATGGATGTAGCGGCATCTGGCCGGGGACCCACACCCGCATCAAGTTTCTCGCCGACAATGGCTTTCTTGTTATCGCCCCTGCCAGCATGGCCCGCAAAACCTATCCCCGGTCCTGCAATGTCGAAACGCGCGAAGGCGGGTTGTTTCGAGGTACGCTGGTATTGCGCAAGAATGACGCAGGATACGCCATCGAAAAAGCGCGTACGATCCCGCTCGTTGACAGCAAAAACATGATCCTGATGGGATTTAGCGAAGGAGCGCTGGCAACAGTTACATTCGAAGCCCAAAACCCGCGCCAAACGGTTCGCGCCCGGATCGCAGAGGGTTGGACGTGCCACACACCATGGCCAGAAGATCGCGGTGTAAATGCCCCACCAAGTGAACCGGTCTTGACGCTACTTGGCGTCAATGATCCCTGGCATCAAAACCGCTGGACCGCAGGCAATTGTCAGGAATTTCTAAATCCCGACAATGGCAGCAAATCAATCATTTATCGCTCGGGCAAGATTGCTGATCAGCATGGTCTTCTGGAATTCAGCTCCGCCCAAAACGACATTCTGTCATTTCTGAAACAACATCTGGGCAATTAAAGCCAGTGCGATGATTGGGCTAGGTGTCAGTCGCGCGGCGTAACGTCGATCGAGAAAATCGGAACGACGTTATCATCCTGCTCTGTGGTGCTGGTGTCGTCAGGCACCTTGTCTTTGGGGGAGGCTACGGGGTTTGCGGCATCATCACGCTTATGCCCGTCATGCAGCTTCTCAGCGCTTTTGCGCTCCAGGTCCGTAACAACGCGTTCGTTACGTGTTCGACCATGCAGGATGCGGTTTTGATCCGCCTTTTTGGCCTTCTCATCACGCTCTTTACGTTTGCGTGCCTGTCGCAGATTGACGAGATCACCCATAGCATTCTTCTTTTTTTTGCCACACCCAGTCGATCCGCTTGGACCTTCTATCTTATCTGGTTTGACAGTGGACAAAAAACAAGCGGGCGCTTCGATATCCCGAAGCACCCGCCATAGCCGTTCTTAAAATATGCCTTGTCCAACCGGACTTAGCGCACGAAGACGTGCACCTCGTTGGCGGAAACTGACGCGCTGGTCGAATCAGATGCACGTACGCGCGAGCTCGGCATGCCCATATCGGTCAAAGAACGAAGGACAGCCTGTGCATTGCGCTTGGATTTGTTGGCATTCAACGCGACCTGTGCCGGGGTACCGCGATTTGGCGTTACCGCAACAACGTCAAAGCTTGCCTGCGGGCGACGTTCAAGAACGCGGTTGACTGCGTTATAAAGCGCCTGCTCGTATTTCACGCTGGCAGTGTCAAACCGGATAACCACAAGCGGGCGGTCGCTGGTTGCTGCCATGCGCGGGCTTGCCGAAGCAGGGGCTGCCTGCGACTGGAAAACGCGCTTGGAAAGTGAGTCACCGAAAATCTCGCCGTTTTTCACAGCCAATGCCAGCGCGTTAAGGTTCGCGCGCTCGGTGCTGACATAAGACGTCTGACGCGACAGGCTTTCACTGATTTCATTCAGAAGACGGTCAATCAGCACCGTGGTGCGGTTGGTTTCGTCTTCAAGCAGGGCCAGCTGACGGTGGTCTTCGTCAACAGCGCCTGAAACCTGATAGGCCGAACGGACCGACTTAAGCAGGAAGGTCGACAGCGTGCTGTCGGCAGCAACCTTGTTGGCCAGCGAGTTCAGCGCGGCAATATCGTCATTCACACGGTCGAGTTCGCCCTGTGCGGTATTCCACTGCTGCACCAGAACCGGGTTGCCCGGGGTCGTGCCAACCTGCAGACGTGCGCTGATCGCCGCAACAGTGCCGTGATAGGCCTGCGAGTGCGAAACAGTCTGTGCGCGAAGCTGTTGCAGTTCATTATTATGTTGGTTCAAAGCCGCCTTAAGACGGTTGAGCTCCTGCTGCATGTTCTCGACTTTGGAACCGACAAAGGTTCCGGTCTGAGACACTCCGGTCAGCGGCTGCGTGCTTGCAGCAACGTCGTAACGGGTGGTGGAATCAGCACCAACCGGTTCTGCCGCGACCATGTTTTGTTCGGTCGTTTCAGAGTCTCCGGCAAGTGTTGGCCACAGGGCCTCAGAAGAAAAAGAACATCCCCCCAGCATCAGGGCGGTGCCGATTACGGCAAGGTAGGTTTTACGAACGGCCATTTCGATCTATTACCTAAGTAGAAATATGCGAATCTCCCTGAGGCTTGCTTTTTTATGAGGTGAAACAAGCCCCTGCTCCCCCGGGATTGAAAGCATCTTAGTCTACGACCACTTGTGGAACAAGACGCATTTGCCCCTTTTTTGCCGAGTTTCTCCATAAGTCCGACAAACCGGACAAAGCCGGGCAAATCAGGTCGCTAGCAGTCAGCCAAACGAGTGCTCACGAAAAAATACCTTTTTTTGAAATTTACTACTTGCATTGGCCTGCTCGTTTGCATAAGTTCCGCTCCGCCGACGGGGAGCACACCCAAGCAAACCGCCGGATTACAAGGCAAAGCGCCCGTAGCTCAGCTGGATAGAGCATCTGACTACGAATCAGAAGGCCGGAGGTTCGAATCCTTCCGGGCGCGCCAGTGAAAGGCTCGACGTCACCGCGTCGAGCCTTTACCATTTACGTAAGCTTTAAGAAGCGCCCGTAGCTCAGCTGGATAGAGCATCTGACTACGAATCAGAAGGCCGGAGGTTCGAATCCTTCCGGGCGCGCCAGTCAAAGGCCCGACGTCACCGCGTCGGGCCTTTGTTGTTTCTGTCACATGCACACGGATCGGTTCCAGCGCAAGACACTCAGATCGACCGAAGCAAAGCACTCGAACGATCTAGCACCGACCAATAGGGACCGTTCTTTGTCAGCCCCCAGAGGCCGAATACCCAGCCCACAAGCGACAACAAAACGCGCGGAAAGCGAAAACGGCCCGCCACAACAGTGCAGCAGGCCGTCTTGGCTTTTGGATTTCGCAGGCTTTACATGCCCGGCATGATCACGCTGTCGATCACGTGGATCACGCCGTTATCGGTCTCGATATCAGCAGTCACGACTGATGCACCGTCAACCATCACGCCATTTGTGGCATTCACGTCAATGGTGTCACCCTGAACACTGGCAACCGTCATTTCCTTACCGGCTATGTCACCAGACATCACTTTGCCCGGCACAACATGATAGGTCAGGATTGACACCAGCTTGTCCTTATTTTCAGGTTTCAACAGGTCTTCAACCGTGCCCGCCGGCAGCTTGGCGAAGGCTTCGTCAGACGGTGCGAAAACGGTAAACGGACCGTCCCCCTTAAGGGTTTCGACCAGACCGGCGGCCTGAACAGCGGTGACAAGTGTGTTGAATGATCCAGCTGAAACAGCCGTATCGACAATATCGGCGGCCTTGGCAGAAATGCTACCAAAGGTCAGACCAGCACACGCGGCAACAGCAAGAAGGGATTTTTTGAATGCAGTCATATTTCAATCTCCTGAGAACGTGATCCCGGAATTTTTCATTCCGAATTTCGCTGTCAGAAGCGCTTACGGCGGCGATCCACCGGACGGTTCAATCATATAAATGTGATCCCGGCCCGGTCATCGCCCCGTCAATTTCGGGCGTATCAAACTAATTTTTCTTTCGCCGGACAATCGACAAAAAGCAGTGCGAAACGCATATATCCATTGATAGGATGGCAATTCAAAACAAAGCCTTAGGGAACTTCCACAAGACGGAGCGCAACTGATGAACGCCAACGCACGCATTTTGGTTTCTTGTGATGACCGTGTCGGTCTGATTTCCGACATCACCGGACGCCTGTTTGACATTGGCGCCAATCTGGGCGCGACATCGTTCAACATGACGGGCGCACGTGCCGTGTTTAAAACAAGTTGTGAGCTGCCCGAAAGCTGTTCTGTCGACGAATGTCGATCCGCGATCAGCGAACTGACCATGGACAATGCCGAAATCACGGTAGAGCCGATTGCTGCTGCCCCGGCCCTCACCACGGCACCGGGTGCCACGCATATGATCGAATGTTCGGGGATTGATCAGCCGGGTCTGATCGCGCGCCTGTCAGAGATTTTCATCGAATATAACGCCAATATCGTGCGTCTTGCGGCATCCGCCACCGATGAGAAAGATGCGCGGATTTATACCACGCGCTTTGCTGTTGCCATCCCGCCGGAACGCGCCGCAAATTGCCTAGCGACCCTTGCCAATACGGCGGGCTCCATGCGTCTTGTTTTCAAGTTCAACGAACTTTAAGGCCGGGAAATCTTATGGCGAATGCGGCACTGTCTGCATTCGCCATTCTTATGTCTGCCCTTAGGCCACCACGCGGTTTCGACCGGCCTGCTTGGCTTCGTAAAGCTTCTGATCAGCGCGTTTCAAAACACCCCACGGATCAGTCGTGTCGTCGTCACGTTCTGACACACCGACCGAAATCGTCACCGACACTGCCTTGTTCTTTTCGGGCGGGGTGATTTTGTTATCGGCAATCCGTTTGCGCAGGGCTTCTAACGGTTCTTGCGCCTTTTCGGCCGTGCGTCCGGCAAAGACCACGGTGAACTCTTCGCCGCCATAGCGGAACGCTTTGCCGCCACCGCCAACCCGGGCCAATTCACGCGCGACCTTTTTAAGGACGATATCGCCAACGTCATGGCCGTAGGTGTCGTTGAACTTTTTGAAGTGATCGACATCAAGCATGGCAATCGCATATTGGTTGCCAAGTTCGGCCATCGCGTGGCCAAGCGCACGCCGCCCCGGAAGCCCGGTCAGATCATCAACAAACGCCATCCGCCAGGCTTCTTGCGCCAATCCGGCCAGAACCACACCGGTTGCCGCCAGATAACCATATTGAATGATGCCCAACCCCATCACGGTCGCGACATTGATCGCAATGATCGCTGCGGCAAAACTGGTTTCAAGCGGCTTGTGGCGAACCAAAAGCAGAATCACGGCAAGCAGCGAAATGATCATGGCGGGATGGGGCACAACCGCCAGAATGCCCGTCGCGGCAAAGAAGCGGGTATCAAGCGCCTGATATAATGCCGATCCGACATCTGGCTGACCGGCCAGCATCAAGACGACAAATATCTGCAAACCCAAAATCAGCATCCGGGCGATGCCACGCGGGTTTAAAACCCCGCGTTCCGCCGTAAAGCCAAGGATGAGAAGATTAACCGGGATGAGATAAAGCGTCGCGATGCGCAGGAACGCCAAACCGTCTGGCGAAAAGCCACCGCCATTGCCGACCAGCAACCAATAGCAAATCAGCAAGAGCAGCATAACAAACACCGCGCGCCCGCGGTTAAACCACCAGCCAATCGCCCCGCCGAGCATCGCCAACAGGAACGGGCCATACCGCACAAGCCCGGAAAGTTCCGCTGGCACAAGGGTCGGTGACATCGCCAACACCAGACAGGCCCCCATTATCAGAACGGGCGCCAGACCGGCAGAAACAACGATGGAATAAGCGCGACGCATGGGTCGTTTGATACTACCTGCTGATGGGACTTCCGGGATCAGGGATACAGACCCCGTGCGAAATATCGGCGGTAATCTAACGGCAGTCCGGTTAAGGGGCTATTGCTTTATCGGCCTTATTCCGGATTTTTCTTATAAACACCCTGACTTCATCGCGTGTGCGTCGAAAGCACAATGGATTGATCTGTTTTTAAGCTTGCCAGCATTCGCATCTGCACCATAAATTGGTGGCAGGCTTACTGCGACGCACAATGATCGCAGACCACATAACTGTCACGGCGGCCACGGTACGATCCCGAAAACGGGACTCAATAACACGCCAGGGACTTCACGCGATCCTGATCGCAAGCAATCCCTATTGATATGACAGGTTCTGGAGAGACGTTATCATGAGCTTCACCACCCCGACCCCGGCACCGGCACGCCTGAACCGATCAGAACTCGCCGTTCCCGGCAGCCGGATTGAGCTGTTTGAAAAGGCTGCCAAATCCAAGGCAGATGCCATTTTCCTTGATCTGGAAGACGCCGTTGCGCCCAGCGACAAGGAACAGGCACGTAAAAACATTATCGAAGCCATCAACGATATTGACTGGGGCGACAAGGTCTTGTCTGTCCGTATCAACGGTCTTGATACCCATTACATGTATCGCGACGTTGTCGATGTGCTTGAACAGGCCGGTGATCGACTTGATCTGATCATGATCCCGAAGGTCGGAACCGCTTCTGATGTGTATGCCCTTGATATGATGGCGACCCAGATTGAGGCGGCCAAGTGCCGTAAAAAGCGCATCGGGTTCGAACTGATCATTGAAACCGCCCTTGGCATGCAAAACATCCACGAAGTTGCTGCCGCATCCCCGCGCAACGAAAGCCTGCATTTCGGTGTGGCTGATTACGCCGCCTCGACTAAGGCAATGACGACCGGCATTGGTGGCCCGAACCCGCATTATGGTGTTTTGACCGACAAGGATGGCGACAATCCGCGTGATTATCACTGGGGTGATATGTGGCATTACGCCATTGCCCGCATGGTGGTCGCGGCACGCGCCAACGGCCTGCGGCCAATTGATGGCCCATTTGGTGATTTCTCTGATCCCGATGGCTATCGCGCACAAGCGGCACGCGCCATGGTTTTGGGCTGCGAAGGCAAATGGGCAATCCATCCAAGCCAGATCGGCCTTGCCAATGACGTCTATTCACCGTCCGACGCCGAAGTCACCAAGGCAAAACGCATCCTTGAAGCCATGGCAAAGGCGCAGGCCGAAGGGGCCGGTGCTGTTGCCCTTGATGGCCGTCTGATTGATATTGCATCGATCAAACAGGCTGAAGTCATGGTCCGTCAGGCCGAAGCAATTGCCGCGCGCGACGCGGGCTAAGTACCCCTTAAAACAGATCACGTCAAAAAGGGCCGGAGATGAAACTCCGGCCCTTTTTGTTTTATCCATGATGCCCGTTAACTAGGATGCCAGGCGGCGTGATTGCCTGACCTGTCCATGCAGGATTTCTTCGGGATCACCTTCACGCACCAGATGCATATTGATGCCGTCCAATCCGCCCCCCAGTTCCGGTTTCAGGCGCTGTTTACCATCATAATGCCCACCATTCTGAGCGCGATAGGGGATCGGATCATCGATAAACAGACGCGAAAGCCGCGCCTTGAACGCAGCTTCGACCTCGCCCCACCGGTTCTCATCCATGCGATCGGTGCTATAGACGGGAAATGGCGGCATCACGTCCATGCCGGGATAGAAAAGCGCACCATGCTGGATCGGCCACAAGACATCATCGATACTGCCATTCACACCACGATCACTGTAATGCGGCAAATGTCCACCAATCGGCACAACCAGCATCCCACGGCGTCCGGCAAGCGTTCCCTCGCCATAGCGATCGCCCCAGTGTTTCTCGCTATGTTCGCCAACACCATAGGCAAAGCCATAGGCAAACACCCGATCAAACCAGCCTTTCAGGATCGCGGGCATTCCGAACCACCACAGTGGAAAACTGAACAACACCGCATCCGCCCATAAAAGCTTGTCCTGCTCGGCGGTGATATCACTGGTTTGGGTGCCACCGGCATAGGCCTTTTTGGATTCTGCGATGTAAATCAGCCGATCAGGATTTTGGGGCTCGGTAAAGTCCTTCGCGTCGGCAAGCGGCTTCCAGTTCATTGCGTACAGATCAGATACCTGTACCTGATGTCCGTCCGCACGCAGCTTCTCAACGGCGATATCCTTAAGCGCGCTGGTAAGCGATGCGGGTTCGGGATGAGCATGAACAATCAAGACATTCGACATTGGGCCGTCCTTTTCAAAGAAGATCACGTTCGATGCGTGATCATGGCCCGATCTTTTGCTATCTTTGAAATTCAATGATTTTTGATCTGGTATAAACTCAATGGATATCAGCAAGCTTGATCTGAACCTGCTGGTCACACTTGATACACTTCTGGCCGAACGAAATGTCACCCGCGCGGCACGGCGGCTTAACCTCAGCCAGCCTGCAATTTCAACGCGCCTGACGCGTTTGCGTGATCTGTTGGATGATCCCTTATTACTGCCTGCGCAACGCGGCATGATCCCGACCGAACGCGCGTTGGAGTTACAAGAACCTTTACATCGCGCGCTTGAGGCGGTGCGCAAGGTGGTCGCAGAAAGCAGTCCGCTTGATCCATCCACGGTCACGGCAACAGTTGCCATCGCCGCAAGTGATTATGTGCAATACGCGATCCTGATGCCGTTGCTTGAACTGCTTCGTCGCGAAGCACCGGGCATTCGCATTGCCTGGCGCACAATTGATGTGTCTGTGCTTGAAGCACAAATGATCCGCGGTGACGTCAGCCTTGCGCTGACAACGCCGGAAACAGCACCTGAAACGCTGCGCATGCGCAAAATATACCGCGAGGAATATATCGCGATTGCCCGAACGGGGCATCCGATGATCAAGGGCGCACTTGATATCGAAACTTTCTGCAAACTTGATCACGTCATGGTCTCGCCCGAGGGTGGCGGGTTCCATGGGCCTGCCGATGATGCGCTTATGGCCCATGGACAAACAAGAAACGTTGCTTTGTCTGCTCCGGGTTTTCTGGTGGTGCCCGAAATCATTGCACGCAGCGACATGATCGCCCTTGTCCCCAGTCGGGTGGCAAAGGGCCGCAAGGATCAGATCCAGATCTTTGATCCCCCCTTGCCTGTGACTGGCTTTGACATGGCACTGATCTGGCATGACCGTACGACCACGCATCCTTTGTATCGCTGGCTGCGCGATCAGATAATGTCGTTGATCGGCGATCAATCCGCCAACTGATCAGAACCAGCAAAGCAAAAGGCCGACCCGCATCTTGTGCGCGGATCGGCCCTTAAATGGTCAGGCATATTTGCCGTTGATCAATGATCAGTCGGAAATACCGTCAAAGGTGATCTTGCCAATCGCCTTACCGCTTTCAAGCAATGCATGTGCTTTCTGCAAGCTTTCCGGGGACAGCGGGCCAAAGCTTTCATTGGCGGTATTGGTGAGCGTTCCGGCATCGACCAGTTTGGCGACTTCTGCCAAAAGCTTGTGCTGTTCGATCATATCTGCGGTTTTAAACATCGAACGAGTGAACATGAACTCGTACGAGAAGCTGGCAGACTTGGCTTTCAGAAGGTCCACATTGTGGTTTTCCTTGGCTTCGGTAATCGTCACGATCCGGCCTTGCGGCGCGATCAGGATCGCCATCACATCGAAATACTGATCGGTTTCAGACGTGCAGAAGATGTAATCAACATTGGCGATCTCAAGGGCGGCCAATTCCTGATCCAGCGGATTGCGATGGTTGATCACTTGATCCGCACCAAGCTTTTTCACCCACGCAACAGTTTCCGGGCGCGATGCGGTCGTGATCACCTTAAGGCCCGCAAGCTTTGCCAACTGAATGGCGATTGATCCCACACCACCGGCACCACCAATAATCAGGATGGTTTTCGATGCATTGGTCTCAACCGCCGCGCGGTCGATCAGAAGACGGTCAAACATTGCTTCCCACGCCGTAATGGTCGTGAGCGGAAGTGCGGCAGCCGCTGCGAAATCAAGTGACTTGGGCTTTGGCGCAACGATACGTTCGTCCACCAGCTGAAGCTGCGCGTTTGATCCCGAACGGGTTACATCACCCGCATACCAGACTTCATCGCCCGGGCGGAACAGGGTGACATTTTCACCAACGGCCTCGACAATACCGGCCGCATCCCAGCCAAGCACCTTGAAGGCGCCGTCATCCTGTTTGCCCTTACGGACCTTGAAATCGACCGGGTTCACGGCAACGCCCTTTACCCGAACAAGGATGTCATGACCCTCGGCAATCGGGGCGTCGGTTTCGATCTGGGTGAAAAGACCGTCGGTTTCGACCGGGGCTGATTTGTAAACACCAATGGCTTTCATCTTGGGCATTCCCTTACATCAAAGGTTTGATTTGTGAATGGCCAAGTTTTAACGCATAATCATCCAAGTGATAAGTACGCACAATTTTTGCATATAGTGTCAGTTTGTATACTATTGTGAATTTCTGCGCCTTACAGGCGACACCGACAATGCCACCAGCAGCCGGAAGGAGATTTCAGATGGATATTTGCCCACCGAACAGAAGCCCCGGCTGCCCGGTCGAAGGTGCACTTGATGTGATCGGCGGCAAATGGAAAGGCGTTGTCATGTTCCATCTGCTCGATGGCACCAAACGCTTTAACGAGCTGCGCCGCATGATGCCCGGTGTGACCCAGCGCATGCTGACCCGCCAATTGCGCGAGCTTGAGGCGGACGGCCTTGTCCATCGCGAAGTCTACGCCGAAGTACCACCGCGTGTGGAATACAGCCTGACGCCTAAGGGTGAAACGCTGCGCGCGATTATCTTGGCGCTTAAGGATTGGGGTGAAACCCACGTTCCTTATTACGCCCTGTCAAAACAAGCCCGACCAAAAAGTGAATTGGCGTAATCAGGACGCCGTAAGATCACGCGCCATTTTCCAGAACGTGGTTCGATCATAGCCGTCATGGACACCTTCACCGGCGATTTCAAACCCGCGTGATGTAAAGAACGCGATATTATCTGTCAGCTCGACGCGGACATGAAGGCGCATGCTTTCCTTGCCGCGATCTTTGGCAAAGGCACAGGTGGCTTCAACCAGCGCCTTGCCAATCCCGCCGCCCTTGATCACCGGATCGACTGACAGTTTATAAAGATAGGCATCCTTGCCGATATCCTCGATCCAGATCTGACCAACAACATGTCCATCGCGATTGTATGCAAGGAACAAGGTATCGCGCGCAAAACGCCATTGTAGCTCGGATACCGAAACCGATTTGGCCGAGCTTGGCGGATCAACAATCCCGTCCTGAAAGGCAAATGCGGCCAACAGAATTTCAACAAGACGTTCAAACGGAACATCAACCGGGTTTTCTGCGCGGGAAATCTGGATACTGGACGTCATCGAATTCAATGTGCAAACTGTCACTACATAAAGTGTGAACTATACGCCATAATTCTTACGTAAACGGAAAATATGGATCGCTTATCGGTCAACCCTTGACGTAGCGGGTTGATCAACTATGTTCCGCCCCATTGTTTCCCAGTCGGATATGATGCCCTGATGCATAACTTCCTCGATTTTGAAAAACCGATCGCCGAACTTGAAGGCAAGATCGAAGAGCTCCGTCACCTGACGGGCAATGACGAAGTCAACATCGCTGACGAGGTCGCGCGCCTCCAGGAAAAACTGACCAAGTTGCTGCAAGGCACCTATGGCAAGCTGAGCCCCTGGCAGAAGACGCAGGTCGCCCGCCATCCGGATCGTCCGCACTTCACCGACTATATCGCCAACCTGTTTGACGATTTCACCCCGCTTGCCGGTGACCGCCAGTTTGGCGAAGACGCAGCCATCATCGGTGGTTTTGGTCGTCTGCAGGGTCGCACCGTCATGGTCATTGGCCATGAAAAAGGTCGCGATACCGAAACCCGCGTGAAGCACAATTTCGGTTCAGCCCGCCCGGAAGGTTACCGCAAGGCAATCCGCCTGATGCGTATGGCTGAACGTTTCAACATTCCTGTTGTGACCCTTGTTGATACGGCTGGCGCCTTCCCGGGTGCTGATGCAGAAGCACGTGGTCAGTCCGAAGCCATCGCACGTTCGATCGAAGCCTGCCTTGATATCAAGGTTCCTCTGGTATCGGTCATCATCGGCGAAGGCGGTTCGGGTGGAGCGATTGCACTTGCCGTTGCCAACAGCGTTCTGATGCTTGAAAACTCGATCTATTCGGTGATCTCACCGGAAGGTTGCGCATCGATCCTCTGGCGTTCGGGCGACGAAGCCAAAACCGCAGCCGAAGCGCTCCGCCTTACCGCGCAGGACCTGCTGGCACTTGGCGTGATTGACGAAATCGTGCCTGAACCGCTTGGCGGCGCACAGCGTGACGCAAAAGAAGCCTGCAAGCGTGTCGGCAATGCGATTATCAAACAGCTTGAAAGCATGGACGATGTCGAAGGTGGTGTGCTTAAAGCCCGCCGTCGCGACAAGTTCCTTGAAATGGGCCGCAAAGGTCTGAACTGATTTTCCATTCAGGGCGCAGCGTATTGACGACGATACCGCTGCGCCCTGTTGTTTTTATCCGGCGCAATGTGTCCGTCGGTGACATCCGGCAAGCCGATGCGCCCTTTTCCGACCCGGTCGGGAGGCATCATGGACTTTCTTCGCCGGCTTATTGAATCCAGCCGCTTTAAAAATTTCATCACCACTGTCATTGCCCTGAACGCAGTGATCCTTGGCTTTGAAACATCGGAAACGGTGATGGAAAAGGCCGGGACATTCCTGCATGTGCTTGATCAGATTGCCGTTGCGATTTTTGTCGTCGAGTTGCTGCTGAAACTGGTGGTCTACCGGCTGTCCTTCTTCAAAAGCGCCTGGAACATCTTTGATTTCACGATTGTCACCATCACGCTTCTGCCTGCCGGTCAGGGGATCTCGGTTCTGCGTGCGCTGCGAATCCTGCGTGCCTTCCGCCTGATTTCAGCTGTGCCATCCATGCGCAAGGTGGTCGAAGCCCTGATGCGGGCCATCCCCGGCATGATTTCGGTCCTCACACTTCTGTCTCTGGTTTTCTATGTCTCGGCCGTCATGGCGACCAAGCTGTTTGGCGAAGGTTTCCCGGACTGGTTTGGCAATATTGGCGCGTCACTTTATTCCCTGTTCCAGATCATGACGCTGGAAAGCTGGTCGATGGGAATTGTCCGTCCGGTGATGGAGTTCTACCCGCTGGCATGGATGTTCTTTGTTCCGTTTATCCTGATCACTACCTTTGCGGTGTTGAACCTGTTCATTGCCATTGTGGTTGATGCGATGTCGACCCATGTAGATGTTGAGGAGAAGCAAACCCGTGACGAGATCGAATTTGATCATCAGGAAATCATGCTGGAACTCCGCGCTTTGCGCCAAGAAATGAGCAAAATCGCTGCCGCCCAGACCAAGGATGATACACGGGTCGATTTAAACCAAAACTGAGCATCCCGCCCCTAACAGACGGCGGGTCAGAGATGGCATATGAGTAAAAATTCAAACATTACTCATAAAAGGGGGTGGTTAAACGCCCCGAACCTCGTCTAATCTTTCGACAAAATATCGGGAGAACGGGGAATGAAGCTTACGTTTGCGGGGACGGGCTCAGCCTTTTGCATGGCGGCCGACAATTTCCAGAGCAACATGGTTCTGGAAACCACCCCCTCAGATAGCGAGCAACCACATCGCATGTTGATTGACTGTGGTTCAGATGCGCGCCACTCGCTGCGCAATCTTGGCCATATGCCAAATGACTTTGATGGGGTCTATATCAGTCATCTGCATTCTGACCATATCGGTGGTCTGGAATGGCTTGCTCTTGCCAACTATTTTGTCTTTGACGGTCATCGCACTGAACTGTTCGCGGTCGAGGAACTTCTCGATCCGCTGTGGGAACATTCACTGCGTGGCGGGCTTGAAACCAGCGACCATGGCAACAGCCAGCTGTCATCCTATTTCGACGTGGTCCCCTTGAGCGCAAAGAAGGGCTTTGACTGGTACGGCACGCATTTTGATGTGGTCCCGGTTCCCCATATCGTGACCAATGAAACCACGATGTATTCCTATGCGCTGTTTGGTCATGGAAAAGATAAATCTTTTTTCCTGACAACAGATGCGATTTTCAATCCACAAGACCATATGCCCTTGTATCGCAAGGCAGATATCATTTTTCAGGATTGTGAATTGGGCCCGCGCCATTCCGGCGTACATGCTCATTACGACCAACTGGTGACCCTGCCCGACGATGTGAAGGCAAAGATGTGGCTGTACCACTATCAGGCATATGACAAGCCCGATGCAAAGGCAGATGGTTTTTGCGGATTTATCGAACCGGGACAAAGTTTCGATCTTGGCTGATCACCCGTCCGGCGCGTAATCTGCACATACCCAAATAAAAACGAGCGAGCGGGACCAAAAGGTTCCGGACCAACAAGACGGGACGTGCGAATGCCCAAATCGGTTTTTGCCTATATCTGGCGGCATAGCCGCCTGCAGCAAATCATCCTTCTGGTGGTGACGCTGGCCTCATTTCCGTTCTTGTATTACTCGCTTGATTTGCCGAAGCAGATCGTCAACGAAGCCATCGGTGGTGCTGGTGCGCCCTATGACATTCTTGGCGTCTCGCTTGATCAGGTGGAATATCTGTTTGCCCTGTCGGGCATTTTTCTTGCCCTGGTTTTCATCAATGGCGGCTTCAAATATTTCATCAACGTCTATCGCGGTGTGATGGCCGAACGGCTGTTGCGTCGTTTGCGCTACATCCTGTTTGACCGGGTTCTGCGCTTCCCGTTGCCGCATTTCCGCAAAACGAGTCAGGGTGAAATCGTTTCCATGATCACCGCCGAAGCCGAACCGCTTGGCGGTTTCTTTGGCGAGGCAATTTCACTGCCGCTTTATCAGGGCGGTATCCTGATTACGATTTCGGCCTTTATCTTTATTCAGGACCCATTGATGGGGCTGGCCGCCATCGCGTTTTATCCGCTTCAGGGCTATATGATCCCGAAGCTGCAAAAACGGGTAAACCTTCTGGGCAAGCAGCGCGTTCAAAACGTGCGCCGGATGTCTGAACATATTGGCGAGACCGTTGGTGGTGCGACCGATATCCGCGCGAACGAAACCCACGGCTTTGAGCTGACCCACTTCACCCAGCGTCTGGGCCGGATTTTTGAAATCCGCAAGGAAATCTATTACCGCAAGTTCTTCATCAAGTTCCTGAACAACTTCATCGCCCAGATCACGCCGTTCTTCTTCTATTCCATCGGCGGCTATTTGGTGATCACGGGTGATCTAAGCTTTGGTGCACTTGTCGCAGCCCTTGCCGCTTATAAGGACATGTCAGCACCCTGGAAGGAACTTCTGGCCTATTACCAGCGCCTTGCGGACGCCCGGATCAAGTATGAACAGCTCCACGAGCAGTTCGAACTCCCCGACCTTAGCCCGGAACATCAGATTGGCGCTGCTGCCTCCCCTGCCCTTGGCGGACCACTTGACGTCGCAGCCCTGTCATGGACCGATGATGACGGCACACGGGTCGTTGAAAACGTATCCTTTAACATGCCCCTTCCCGGCAATGCGCTTTTGACCGGTGCATCCGATAGCGGGAAGTCACAGCTTGCCCGACTGCTTGCCCGTATTCTTGATCCGACGGGTGGTCGCATTCAGTTCAATGATCTGGATGCAACGCAATTGCCTGCGGCAGTTGTCGGTCAACGCTTGGCCTATGTCGGGGCGGATGCCTATCTGTTTAACGGCACCATTGCCGATAACCTGTTCTATGGCCTGAAACACCGCCCGGTCATCATCAATCAGGATGGCAAAAAAGCTGGCCCGACTGGTGATAACGACAATAGCGTTTCTGACACAGCCAAGGACAGCACAGCACTAACCAAAATCGGCAATGACGCGGCCTATCCCGATCCGAAATTCGTTGATGTCGTTGAACTGTCTGACCCGGCAGAGCTCCCCTGGAAGCTCACCCGCGAGATGTATGACGAAATAAAAATGTCGGGCAACATCCCGTACGATCCATCAGCCGAATGGATTGACTATGTCGGGCCGGGCTTCGCATCGCGTGAGGAGCTGCAAGAAGAACTGATGCGCCTGCTTGAAGTCGTTGGCCTTGATCGCGACATTTATCGCATCGGTCTGCAACGCCGCATCAGCGCCGAAGAACGCCCGGAACTTGTGGAATTGGTCCTGGCCGTTCGCCCGCGTCTTAAGGAGATTCTTGCTGAACGTCAGTTGTCAGACCTTGTCGAACCCTATGACATTGAACGCTACAACGACAACGCACCGGTTGGTGTGAACCTTCTGTTTGGTACGCCGTCCCGTACCGAAGAATTCAAACGGTTCGATTTCCTGTCTCATCCCTATATGCAGAATAGTCTGCGTGACGTCGGGCTTTACGAAAAGATGGTGCTGATGGGGCGTGAAACGCTGGATCTGATGATCGAGCTGTTTACGGGCCTGCCGCCCGGACATGAATTCTTTGACCGTTATAGCTTCGTCTCGGCCGATGAAATCCCCGAGGTCAAAAACATCCTCAAACGCACCGATGGTGTCGATGTTGACGACATGCGCAAGGAAGATCAGTTGCATCTTCTTGATGTCGCCATGCAATTGACCCCGGCCCGTCACCGCCTGCGTGTGATTGATGATAGTTTCCGTAAACTGGTTCTGCAGGCGCGCCCGAAAGTCCGCGAAGGCCTGCCCGAAGAACTGGCTGTCTATATCGACTTCTTCGAAGCTGATGATTACGCCCCGGCCGCCCCGATCCTTGATAACTTGCTGTTTGGTCGCTTTGCCTATGGCCGTGCAAATTCCGAAGAACGCGTGGGCGAAGTCCTGTTTGAAATCGCCCATGAAGGTGGTCTGTATGAAGGCCTTGTTGCCCTTGGCCTTGAAAGTCAGGTTGGTGTAGGCGGCAGTCGCATGTCGCAAACCCTACGTCAGAAGATTGCCTTGGTCCGTGCCTTGATCAAGAACCCGGACCTTCTGGTGGTTGATGAAGGCCTGTCTGCCCTTGATCGCGAAACGCGTGAAAGTGTCATCAACTTCCTGACTGGACAAAATGACAATACCAGTGTCGTCTGGGTCGATGGTGATGAACAGGATGTCGAGAAGTTCGATACCTTCTTGCATATGTCAAACGGCAAGCTCGTCAAACGCCGCAGTGCCAATGATGACAATGGAACCGACGGCGATGAAACCGATGAAGCCGCCGCTGCGATTGCCGATGGTGACATTGATCAGGAAGTAAGACTTCTGCGCACCATACCGCTTTTCGCCGGCCTTGATCCGAGTGTCGTCAAGCTGCTGGCCTTCACCAGTCCGCGCCTGACCTTCAAACATGGCGAAGTTCTGGTGAAGCAGGGTGATCCGGGCGATGCCGCCTTTATCGTCATTTCCGGCCGTGGTGAAATCTGGCTGACCACAGAAGAACAACAGACCCTGAAACTTCGTGATGTCCAGCCCAAGGAAATCATCGGCGAAATCGCCCTTCTGGTCGACGCCCCGCGCTCTGCAACCATTCGTGCTGTCGAAGACATGACCGTCCTGAAACTCGATAAAAACGAGTTCCTCGGCCTCGTCCGACAGGACCAAGCGGTCGCCGTCCAACTGATCCGCGTCCTTGCCGACCGATTGGATCAAACCACTAAGCAGCTGAGTAGCCGCAACAACGACTAACCCAGATGGAGCAGCCCTAAAAAGCTGCTCCGTTTGCTTTTGGGCTGTTTCCTGCGCTAAACCTGCAGCCAGTATCAAATCAAAGACCCGCACCTTATGAACAAAATCGCCTCCATCCTGCTTGCCGGTTTGCTTGCCATTGTCATGCTGGGCGGGTTCATTGCGCTTTTGGGTGGTAGCATTGTTGGTGCACTTTTGTTTTTGGTTGGCGTTCCCGTTGCCTTTCCCATGACAACCAGTGTCGTTGTTCTGTTTTTTGCCGCCATCATCATCCGGACCGTGTTGGAGAAACGCCGTCAGAAACGTGAAATGCAGAAATATCTGAACGGCGCAGACGGCTGATTTCCTTGCCCCTGAGGCCACACGCAGAAAAAACCATCTCATTTCACCCCTGTTCGCCAAAAAAACCGCATCAAATGGCATGGAGTTCGGAAACCTCCTCTGAGCGACTGCTGGTAGCTTCCTTGTAGTTCAACAAACAGGCTGACCAAGCGTGTCAGCTGGTTTTCAAGGAGGTCCCCATGACGGCACAATCAAAAGAACAGCGTTGCGTGTCGTTGAGCCAGCTTTCCGATCTGCGGTTGCTGCGCGAACACGCCTATATCGATGGCCGCTGGTGTTCTGCCGATAATCTGCAGATCATTGAAGTCACTAACCCGTTTGATGGCAGCTTCATCGGAACGGTGCCGAATATGGGTGTGTTTGAAACGCGCAAGGCAATCATTGCAGCCAAGCGCGCCTTTCCGGCATGGGCTGCATTGCTGCCGCAACAGCGCGCCCATGTTCTGCGCCGGTGGCATGATCTTCTGATCGAAAACAAAGAAGACCTGGCCCTTCTGATGACGCTTGAACAAGGCAAGCCGATCACCGAAGCCCGTGGCGAGATTGATTACGCAGCAAGCTTTGTCGAGTTCTATGCCGAAGAAGCCAAACGGGTGAATGTCGAAAACATCACATCCCACCTGCCCAACCGCAACATGTCGGTCAAACGCGAACCGGTTGGCGTGACTGCGGCCGTAACGCCCTGGAACTTCCCATGCGCGATGATCACGCGTAAGGCTGCGGCGGCATTGGCTGCGGGCTGCACCATGATTGTCCGCCCGGCGACCGAAACGCCGTTTTCGGCAACCGCGTTGGCCGAACTGGCAGAACGTGCAGGCATTCCGGCAGGCGTATTTAACATCGTCACCGGCGATCCGAACCCGGTGGTCGGTGAGCTTTGCGGCAATACCGATGTCCGTGCGCTTTCCTTCACCGGCTCAACCGAGGTTGGTCGCCTTCTGTTGTCGCAGGGTGCCCAAACCGTCAAAAAGATGTCGATGGAACTGGGTGGTCATGCGCCATTCATCGTCTTTGATGATGTCGATCTCGATGAGGCCGTGGCGCACGCCGTCAATGCCAAGTTCGCCACCAGCGGACAGGACTGCCTCGCCGCCAACCGCATCTTTGTTCAGCGCGGCATTTATGACGACTTCCTGGATAAATATGCCAAGGCAATCGCCAAGTTGCGCGTTGGCAATGGCATTGACGAGGATGTTGAAATTGGTCCGCTGATGCATGACCGCGCCGTTGCCAAATGCGACGAGCATGTCAGTGACGCGCGCGCCAAAGGTGCGAGGGTTTTGACCGGCGGCAAGAAAATGGGCGGGCTGTTTTATGCCCCGACACTGCTTGCAGACATCACCGCAGACATGCAAATCTATCGCGAGGAAACATTTGGTCCGGTCGCCCCGGTCATGGCGTTTGAGACCGAAGATGACGTCATCAGCCAGGCCAATGACAGCGAATATGGCCTTGCGGCCTATTTGTTCACCAAGGACCATGATCGTGCCGCACGCGTCTCGAACGCGCTTGAATATGGCATGGTCGCCTTGAACTGCGTGAAGATCACCGGCGCACCGATCCCGTTTGGCGGTGTCAAGCAATCCGGCCTTGGCCGCGAAGGATCGCGTCACGGTCTCGAAGAATTCACCGAGCTTAAATATGTCTGCGCAGCCTATGCCAGCTAAGGCGCGCAATCGCCACCACCGCATTCACATGGGAGAAGCAAAATGAATGTCATCAAAAACACCACTGCCGACCTGCAGGAAATGGATCGGGCGCATTTCATGCATCCATCCACCCACATGCGTCAGCACGCCGATGGTGAAACGCCAAACCGCATCATCAATGGCGGCAAGGGCATCTATATCCACGACACCGAAGGCAAGGAAAGCCTCGATGCATTTGCCGGTCTGTATTGTGTGAATGTCGGCTATGGCCGTACTGAAATAGCTGATGCGATTTATGCCCAGGCAAAGGAACTGGCCTATTACCACACCTATGTCGGGCACGGGAACGAGCCGATCATTCGTCTGTCAGATCGTATCGTCAAAAGCGCACCCGAAGGCATGAAGCGCGTCTATTATGGCATGTCCGGATCGGACGCGAACGAAACTAACATCAAGCTGATCTGGTACTACAACAACATCCGCGGCCTGCCGCAGAAAAAGAAAATCATCTCGCGTTGGCGTGGTTATCACGGCTCGGGCATCATGACCGGCAGCCTGACCGGCTTGGCCGCCTTCCACAACGCATTTGATCTGCCGCGCGCACCTGTTTTGCACACCACCTGCCCGCACCATTACTGGAATGCCGAGGCCGGCGAAACCGAGGCCGAATTTGCCAAGCGCTGTGCAGACGATCTGGAAAAAATGATCCTGCGCGAAGGCCCGGAAACCGTTGCAGCCTTTATTGGCGAGCCGGTCATGGGCACGGGCGGCATCATCACCCCGCCAGAAGGTTATTGGGAAGCCATCCAGGCCGTTCTGAACAAATATGATGTTCTTCTGGTTGCCGATGAAGTCGTCACCTCCTTTGGCAGTACCGGATCCTATTTCGGATCCCAGCATTACGGCATCAAACCCGACCTGATCACGATCGCCAAGGGTGTCTCATCGGGTTACCTGCCACTGTCAGGTGTGATCATTGGTGAGCGCGTCTGGAAAGTTCTGGAACAGGGTTCTGATCAGATGGGTCCGATCGGCCATGGCTGGACCTATTCTGCTCATCCGGTTTGCGCGGCGGCGGCCAATGCCAACCTTGATATCGTTGATGGTGAAAACCTGACGGGTAATGCCGCAGACACGGGTGGATATTTCCAGCACCGCATGCATGAAACGTTCGATAACCACCCCCTCGTTGGTGAAGCGCGCGGCGTTGGTCTGATGGCGGCACTCGAATTTGTTGCCGACAAAACCAAGAAGGAACGTTTCGATCCGAATGCGAAAATCGGTCCGCGCGTATCAGCCGCCTGCCTCGAACGTGGCATGATTGCGCGCGCCATGCCGCACGGCGACATCCTTGGCTTTGCACCGCCGCTTTGCATCACCAAAGCCGAAGTCGACAAGGTTGTCGATATCGCCAAACAGGCGGTTGATGCCATTGCCGACGAGGTTGCAGCGGGCAAATAAGCCAGCATCTGAAATCCCCGCCGCGTCTTTTACCTTCTTCCCGACGCGGTGCACCAACAGGGGCCGGGCCCATGACCGGCCCCTGTTTCTTTGCATGGTTGGTGATGCTTAACACGTCGTCTGATAGGCCGTTCCAACCTTGGTCGAACTGACCAAACAGTTTCCCTGAACGCTGCCATTGCGACGGATTTCCACCGTCAACTCATCGCCATTTGATGAATCCGACCAGAATGACAGAACGGTCAGGGTAAAGCCGCCAACACCCTTCACGCCATTCTTGATCATCGCATTAGCAGAGTTGGTCAGCGCGTCCCGCACTGTCACCGCATTTGCATCGCCAGATTTTTCATTCCATTCAGCCGGGCTCAGCTCCACCCCGTTGGGCGAATAGACCTGTGCGCTGGCCGGGTTCAATGCCGCGCCCAGAAGGACAGCGGCCATCATCAGAACGGGAAATAGAAAATCCCGCGCCGCATGGAAAAGATTTAAGATATTCACAGCCAATTCCTTTCATGTGCAGTTGTACCTGTCCCATGACAAAGAACGCGCTTTGCCAAGATAGAGACAGGCACCTGAAGACGAAAAGAAGCCCTGTGATGTGAGGATAATCTTGGGACGCAGATCAGTGATCCTGCACACCAAGTGTTGCGACAGCATTGCGCACACGCGCAGCCATATCATCGCCGCTCAAAACACCTTCGCCCAGACAGAAATAGGAAAGCTGTCGGCTGCCGGTCAGCATATTAAGAAAGAACTCGGCAACTTGGCGGGCCGGAACCGTTTGCAAATGATCGGGCAATTCCAGCTGGCTGATCAGTTTGGCCGCCGCCTCATAAGTGCGCTTTGGGCCAGCATCCCAAAAGATTTCACCAAGTTCGGGATGGGTAGAGGCACGCGCAACCACGTAACGGTGCAAATCCATGACATTGGTTGTGAGCACCCCATTGGCAAACGCATCACCAATGGCAATCATGGTATTGCGAGATTGCGCTGGGTCGGCAACGATATCCTCAAGTGGATCGCGTGCCCGTTCGCACAGCCACGCCACCATGGCGCGCTCCAACCCGACCTTGTCACCAAAGTATCGATAGATGGTCGCTTTAGACGTGCCCGAGCGTTGCGCAATACGATCGACTGCCGTGCTGTCATCGCGCATATCAAGAAGTTCCTCGGCAGCTGCCGCAAGAATGCGATTGAAACGTTCCTGTTGCTTCGGAGTTGTCGGGACGCGCAAGATTTCCGGCCTTCTTTAATTCCAAACCATGTCCCCCCACATGGAGAAACTTGGCAATGGATGCCCCGATCCGGGACAAAAAACACGAAACCGGACGGTTTCGATTTCCAATTGATCCTTTTTAGGACCTCGTTCGGGTTTACCACAAGAATTCATTTGCCAAAAATGAAACTAAACGGTACCGTTTCATAATTAGAGAGCAAAACCAACAAATTTTGGGGACAAACATGAACAATCTGCCACGCATTTGCTGGACATCATCCGCCGTGATCGGTCTGGCCGGGATGTTATGGGGTCTGCAAATGGCGATCACCGGGGATCACAGCCACCTTGCCGCCCATGCGCATTTGAACCTTTTGGGTTGGGTCAGCCTTGCGCTTTATGGGACCTATTATCATCTGGCCGGAATTACCCGCCTGACACTGGCCCGCCTGCAGATGCTGTTTGCCATTCCCGGATCGGTCATCATGGGGATTGGCATTGCCGTTGCCCATCAAACCGGGGCCGAGGAAATGGCAAAGATCGGATCGCTTCTGGTGATTATTTCCGGTGCGCTTTTTGTCGCCATCACCTTTACGCGTCCACTTCGCATCAATAATGGTGGCTGACACACTTGCTGTCGCCCGCACGACAAAACCCCCGCAAGGACGCCTTGCGGGGGTTTGCATTCTGGTCGGTCGATAAAGGGGAACCCCTTACATCGTGGTACCGAACTCCTGACGAAGCGATTTCAGCACTTCTTCGGTGTCACCGCCAACTTCGTCAACAAGGCTTGCGCCAATGCCTTTGGATGCTTCCTTGAAGGCCATGCGCTGCTCATCGCTCAGACGGATCACTTCGATATCCGGCTTTGCTTCCTTGATGCGATCAAGGGCTGCGTCATTGGCCTCTTTCTGAGCTTCATAGATGAACTCATCAAGTTCAGCCTTCACGTCTGCCAGCATTGCTTTGCGCTCATCAGACAGACCGGCATAGAAGTCAGCGTTGGAAACTACGGTGGTGGTGTATTGCTGCTGACCGGCATAGATCAGATAATCGGTCACTTCATAGAATTTCGCACTTTCGATGAAGAAGATCGGGTTGACCTGTGCATCAATCACGCTGGTCTGAAGACCGGAATAAACTTCGCCCCACGGCAATGCCACCGGATCGGAACCAAAGGATTTATAGGTTTCGATCAGGATCGGCGAGGTCATCACGCGGAACTTCACACCATCAAAGTCATCAGGCTGTTTGACTTCTTTTTTGGTGGTCCAGACCATCTCGCCTTCCGGGTACATGGTATAAAGCTTAAGTCCCTTGGACTCGAAATCCTTTGACAGACCGTCATAAATGGTCGGGCTCGACGACAGAACTTTCTTGTTCACGTCGTTGTCCTGCGACAGCAAATACGGAACGCCAAAGACCTGAATTTCCGGAACAAACGTGCCCAGATGGCCCGGGGACGCGTTGGAGAACTGAACAGCACCGGCTGCGGTCAGCTCGGTAATGTCGTTCTCGGTGCCCAGCTGGCCATAGGTGTAGATGGTAACCGTAACGTCACCGTCGGTCTTTTCCTCGACCAGGCGTTTGAATTCCTGTGCATACAGGTCCTGAACATCGCCCGGGCTTTCTTCATGGGCGAATTTCCATTCTTCGGCGTGTGCGGCGGTTCCGGCTACTGCGAACAGAGCTGCAGCAGACAGGGTCGCCTTGAGGAGTTTGTTCAAACTCATATCGAAGTCTCCCTTGTTATTACGCGCAGCGTCCGGGTTTGGGACCCGGAATCGGTGGCGCTTGATTGGCACATCAATGTCATGAACGCGCAAAGTGTTGAAATGTTCCTGTATCAGGTCAATGATCGTTTTGTTTCATGACAAAATAACAATCACATCTACACATTAACCCTCAGGTCATGTTAGGGTCGCCAAAACATCAGGGGTGGAAAACGTATCATGTGGTTGCCCGAGATCGACCTCAGCGGCGAAACAGGTCCGAAATACAAAACACTTGTCGAAGCGATTATCACCGACATCGAGTTCGGGCGACTGCGCCACGATGTGCGCATGCCAACGCATCGCGAACTGGCCTATCGCCTGCAAGTCAGCGTTCAGACAGTCAGTGCGGCCTATAAGGAAGTCGAACGTCAGGGATATCTTCGATCCGAACGCAGACGCGGCACGTTCGTGCAGGCCCGCCTGACGGACCGGGCATCAACCTACATCCTTGATAACCGGCAACCAGACCTGATTGATCTGTCGATTGTCCGCCCGGCTTTTACCGATTTTCACAATGATTTGTCGCGTCAGATTCACACCAAACTGGCCGAAGATCCCCATCACAGCTGGATGGAAAGCTGTCGCCCGGTGGCGGGTTTTGAATATCACCGCGAGATCGGCAAGACCTGGCTGGCCGGTATGGGGGTTGATGTTGAAGTCCCCAACCTTCTGATCACCAATGGCGCGGCACAGGGCGTATTTACCGCCCTTTCGACCATCATTCAGCCTGATGACGTGGTTCTGACCGAAAGCCTGACCGATCATGGCGTTATCGGTAGTGCCAGCATTTTACGGTTTAAACTTGGCGCCCTGCCAACTGATGACGAAGGTATCCTGCCCGAGGCATTTGAGCGCGAATGCAAACACCGGCAGGTCCGCGCCCTTGTGGTTACCCCGATTTTCACCAATCCGACCAACTGCCTGATGGGGCTGGAGCGGCGCAAACGCATTGCCGAAATCGCCGAACATTACGGCGTCTACGTGATCGAGGATGACGTTTACCGCCCGCTTCTTGAACAAAGCCTGCCACCGATCACAAGCTTCCTGCCCAAGCTTGGCTTCCATGTTTCGAGCCTGACCAAGATCGTCATGCCGGGCCTTCGCACCGGCTTTTTGACGGTCCCGCAGCACTTGTCGATTCGCGCCAGCAGCGTTTTGCGCGTGACCGGCTGGATGGGGACTCCATTGATGGCAGAGATCGGCGCACGCTGGATTGTTGATGGAACCGTTGATCAGGCCGTGACAGTCCAACGCGCCCTGATGCGTGAAAGACAGGCCCTTGTCGGTGAAGTTCTGGGCGATGCGGTTGTCCGTCATCACCCGACATCGCTGTCGGCCTGGGTCCGCATTCCGGAACATTGGCAGGAAGAATGGTTTGCCTCTGAACTGCGTAAAAACGGCGTCGCGGTTACGATTTCCGACCCGTTCATGACCGTAAAGGTTCCCCGCCCCAATGCGGTTCGACTGTGTCTGGGCGGCGCACCCGACACACCAAGCACCCTTCAGGCCCTGATCCAGATCCGCCATACAATGGATCAAATGCCCGGCGTGCATGCCTTCGACGTTATGTATTGATTTTTGTGTCATGACAAAAATCTGATTGAACCGTCACAAAGCGTTTTTATTCTGACAGGACCGGCGCGAAGCGAACGACAAACCGTGTGGGAGGGAACCATTCACCACACACATCGTTTTGCAACAATGTCTCGCACGCGCACCAAGGAGGTCGTATGTCAGGTTCAAACGGGGAGACCCCCGCCCCCAGTGGTGGGGTGTTGGGTATTCTGAAGCGCCTTGATGATGGCTTGTCCGTGATCGAGCGGCAGCTGTTGGGGTGGAGCATTGTGATCATGGCGGTCAATACGGTCGCCAACGTGATCATGCGTCTGGTCTTTAGTTCGAGCATCTTCTTCTCAGAAGAGCTCAACCAGTTTCTGATTATTCTTGTGACTTTTGTCGGCATCAGCGAGGCCGCCCGCATGGGGCGCCACATTCGCATGTCCGCCTTTACCGATATGCTTGGCCCCAAGGCCAGCAAAATCATGATGATCATTATTACCACCGGCACGGCCTGCCTTCTGTTTCTTCTGGCATGGTATTCGGTCGGTTATGTGTCTTCGCTGATTGCGTCCAATCGCCTGACGCCAGCATTACGCATCCCCTATTACTTCACCGTCCTCTGGGTGCCGTTCGGTCTGACCGTAACGGGTATTCAGTTCCTGTTCGCTGCTGCGACGAACATCTTCAAACCCGGCACGCATTTGTCCTACCGGGTCGAAGACACGTTCGAAGCCGAAGATCATCACCTGTAGGAGGACGGAAACATGGATTTGGGAACCACAATCCTTCTGGTGATGCTGGTACTTCTTGTACTTGGCTTCCCGATGATGGTCCCGCTGGCAACTGCCAGTGTGGTCGCATTCGCGTTCTATATGCCAATCCCTGAACGCATTCTGATCCAGCAAATGGTGACGGGCATTTCCCCGGTCGCCCTGATTGCTGTACCGATGTTTATCTTTGCTGCTGATATCGTGACAAAGGGGCATACGGCCAACCGGCTGATTGACCTTGCCATGACCTTTGTTGGTCATGTGCGCGGCGGTCTTGCGGTAACAACCGCCCTTGGTTGCACCATGTTTGGCGCGGTATCGGGCTCCACACAGGCAACCGTGGTTGCCATGGGCGGTCCACTGCGTCCCAAGATGCTCAAAGCCGGGTATGAAGACAAATTCGCCATGGCATTGATCATTAATGCCAGTGACATCGCGTTTCTGATCCCACCATCGATTGGCATGATTGTCTTTGGCGTGGTTGGCAAGGTCTCGATTGGCGAACTGTTCCTGGCCGGTATTGGCCCGGGCATTCTGATCCTGATCATGTTCTCGCTCTACTGCATGTATTACGCCAAAAAGAACAACATCCCGACCATCCCGCGGATGTCTTGGGCGGAACGTGGCAAGGCCGTGATCAATGCCGGTCCGGCGATCATGTTCCCGGTTCTGATTGTCGGCGGGATTTATCTTGGCTGGGTCAGCCCGACCGAGGTCGCAGCCGTTGCCGTTGTCTATGCCATCATTCTTGAAGTCCTGATCTTCAAGTCGGTCAAATGGTCGGAGCTGTTGTCGATTGCGCGCTCTACCGGCCTGATCACGGCTGTTGTGTTTATTCTGGTTGGCGCGGGCACGACATTCTCGTTTGTCATCTCCTTTGCCCAGATCCCGCAACATGTGATTGGTGCGCTGGGTCTTGAAGGTGCGAACCCCTACATCATTTTGGCCGCGATCTGCATCGCCTTCTTTATCGGCTGCATGTTTGTCGACCCGATTGTCGTGATCCTGGTTCTGACCCCGATCTTCATGCCGCTTGTGCGCGATGCCGGTCTTGATCCGGTTCTGGTTGGGACGCTGGTAACACTTCAGGTCGCGATTGGATCGGCCACGCCACCCTTTGGCTGTGACATTTTCACAGCGATAGCAATTTTCCGAAGACCCTATGCCGAGGTCATTCGCGGTACGCCACCCTTCATCATCATGTTGCTGCTTGCAGCGGTGATCCTGATCTTCGTCCCGCAGATTGCCCTCTTCCTGCCGGAGCTTGCCTTCCACTAGGAGGCCAGCCCTGCAGCACCGGGTTCGCCCGGAACACACTCGATAAAACTGAAACCGGGGACGGTCACCCACATAGCTTGTGACCGTCCCAATTCTTGGAGTTCAGGATGATGTCCGTATCCCCAACGGTCACGCCAGAGCCGGTAGACCTGCCGTATTCTCCTGATCCTGTCGGACCGGCAGGACGGATCGGCTTGATCACACTGGCGACTGACTTCAATAGCGAGGATGACCTGCGCGGCATCCTGCCCGAAGACGTACGTCTGTTTACCACCCGTATTGAAAACGCCAATCCGGTAACGGTCGAAAACCTCCGTGCCATGGCGGGCGACTTGCCGCGCGCGGCCAAAACGCTGCTGCCGGGTTATGGCGTTGATGTTGCCATTTATGGCTGCACTTCGGGCACGGCTGTTGTCGGCTCCGACAAGATTGCTGAGTTGATCAATCAAGGAATGCCTGGTGTAGCTGTCACAAATCCGCTTCTGGCAGGCGAAATGGCGCTGCGTGCGGTTGGCGCGCAAAAAATCGCCATCGTCACCCCCTATCTTGCCGATGTGACCCAATCGGTCGCCGAAGGATTTGTTGCACAGGGTTTTGCGACAACACGTGTGATGGGTTTTGGTCTGGATAACGATTTTGACATGACCGCCCTTCCGCCCGAGGCCATCCTTGAGGCCGCCCTGAATGCCAACAGTGATGATGCCGACGCGGTGTTTATTTCCTGCACCGCCATCCGGTCGGCTGAAATCGCAGCCGAGGCCGAGAAGAAACTGGGCAAGCCCGTGATCACCAGCAATCAGGCCCTGATCTGGCATGCCCTAAATCTGTTGAACTATGAAAAGTCGGTCAAAGGGTTCGGAACCCTGTTTGACCATGCCCCACAACCCAAAGATTAAGTCGAGGTCGCCATGAAAGACCCCATCACATTTGCTGATGTTCTTTCTGCCCGTAAAACCATCGCGGGTCATGTGATCCACACGCCACTGCGCCCGTCCACCGCCCTGACCGATCGCGTGGGCAGCCCGGTTTGGCTAAAATGTGAACAACAACAATATACCGGAAGCTTCAAACTGCGCGGGGCGGCCAATGCTGTTTTGCGTCTAAGTGATGCGCAAAAGGCCAAAGGTGTCGTCGGTGTTTCGACCGGCAACTATGGTCGGGCATTGGCCTATGCCGCGCGCAATGCCGGGGTCAAATCGATCATTTGCATGTCCGAACTGGTCCCGCAAAACAAGGTCGATGGCATCAGAGCCCAAGGGGCCGAAGTCCGCATCATCGGCCAATCCCAAGATGAAGCTCAACAGGAAGTCGATCGTCTGGTCAAAAGCGACGGCATGACCATGCTGCCGCCATTCGATCACGCAGACATCATTGCCGGTCAGGGCACCCTTGGCCTTGAAGTCATCGAAGCCCTGCCAGATGTCGATACACTTCTGGTGCCATTATCAGGCGGCGGACTTTTGGCTGGTGTTGCCTTGGTTGCCAAATCGATCAATCCGATGATCCGGGTGGTTGGTATTTCCATGGAACGTGGTTGTGCAATGATCACAAGCCTTCAGGAAGGCAAACCGACAGCGGTCAAGGAATTGCCGACCCTTGCCGATAGTCTCGGCGGTGGAATTGGGGAAAACAACCAATACACCTTTGATATGTGTGGCGATTTGACCGATGATTTCGTTCTGGTCAATGAAGCCCAGATCGCTGATGGCATCCGGGCGGCCTATCTTGATGATCAGCAGGTCGTTGAGGGATCAGGTGCTGTTGGCATCGCAGCCCTTCGCGCAGGCCTTGTCGATAATCCCGGTCGGACAGTGGTTCTGACCACGGGATGCAATATCGATATGGATTTGCATAAACGCATTGTCGGCGGTGAAGACGTCGACCTGATGGCGGAGTAACAACGATGCCCAATATCAGAATTCTGACCGAAACCGACCTGCGCAAGGTGATCGACCTTGATCTGGACGCCATTGCCTGCGTTGAAAATGCGTTTCATGCCTTGGCGACCAAGGATGTGCGTATGCCGCCGATCCTACGCCTTGATATCGATGAATATAACGGTGAAGTCGATGTCAAAACCGCCTATGTGCCGGGTCTGGACAGCTTTGCGATCAAAATCAGTCCGGGTTTCTTTGATAATCCCAAGCTCGGCCTGCCATCGGTCAACGGTTTGATGAACCTGTTTTCATCCAAGACCGGCATCCTTGAAGCAGTCCTTCTTGATAACGGTTACCTGACGGATGTCAGAACCGCGGCCGCTGGTGGTGTTGCTGCAAACCACCTTGCGCGCAAGGATGCCAAACATGCCGCAATCTTTGGGGCGGGTGTGCAGGCACGCCTGCAGCTTAAGGCGCTGACACTGGTGCGCGACATCGCATCGGCCACCATCTGGGCGCGCGATATCGCCAAGGCAGAAGCATGTGCGAAAAAGGTATCGCTTGAACTGGGTATCCCGATTTCCGCCACCGATGATGGCAAGGACGCCGCATCAAACGCCGACATCATCGTCACCACCACCCCGTCGCGCGAACCGGTTCTTTTGGCTGATTGGGTCAAACCCGGAACCCACGTGACGGCGATGGGGTCAGATGCCGAACATAAAAACGAAATTGATCCGGCCCTGATTGGCAGGGCGGATCTTTATGTCTGCGACAGTCAGGCGCAAACCAGCATCCTTGGCGAACTTCATCACGCCATTGATGCCGGGATCGTTGCCCCGGATGTCGCATTCCCCGAACTCGGTCAAATCATCGCGAAACTCAATACCGGCAGAATATCTGCTGATCAGATTACGCTGTGTGATTTGACAGGAACAGGTGTGCAAGACACCGCAATCGCCACCCTCGCCCGTGCGCGCTGCGACGCAGCCAATGCAGGGGTCGAGATTTCGTCTTAACAACACAAGGACAATGGGTCAGGAAAAACTGAAACCCGCCTTTTTTGGAGGCCTGCGATGAGCCAGGTTGAATTGAATTTCACGCGTGAGGAATACGCCGAACGCTTGGAGAAAACCAAAAACGCCATGGTGGAAAAAGGCATCGATCTTCTGATCGTGACCGATCCGTCAAACATGGCCTGGCTGACCGGCTATGACGGCTGGTCCTTTTATGTCCATCAATGTGTGCTTGTCCCGATTGAAGACGATCCGATCTGGTTCGGTCGTTCTCAGGATGCAAACGGGGCCAAGCGCACGGTCTATATGACCCATGATCGCATCATTCCCTATGCCGATTACTATGTGCAATCAACAACCCATCACCCGATGGATTACCTGGCTGAGGTGATCGAACATCGCGGATGGGGTGCACGCAGAATTGGCGTGGAAATGGATAACTACTATTTCTCGGCCAAGGCCTTCCTGCAGTTGCAGACCCATCTGCCCAATGCCAAGTTTTCCGACGCCACGGCGCTTGTGAACTGGAAACGTGCGGTTAAATCCGAAACCGAAATTTTCTATATGCGCCAAGCCGCCCGTATCGTTGAAAACATGCATGAACGCATTTTTGAAATCGTCGAACCGGGCATGCGCAAGAACGAACTGGTTGCCGAAATCTTCCGTACCGGCATTGCCGGGATCGACGGGATTGGCGGCGATTATCCGGCCATCGTGCCCCTTTTGCCATCGGGGCAGGATGCCAGTGCGCCGCATCTGACATGGGATGAAAAGCCCATTCCGGGCGATGCCGGGACGTTCTTTGAGATCGCGGGATGTTACAAACGCTATCACGCACCGCTATCGCGCACGATCTTTCTGGGCGAGCCGGATCAGCGGTTCCTTGATGCGGAAAGTGCTTTGATCGAAGGTCTTCAGGCCGGGCTTGAGGCAGCCAAACCGGGCAATGTCTGCGAAGATATCGCACTTGCCTTCTTTGGCGTCTTGCAGAAATACGGCATCGAAAAAGACAGCCGCTGTGGCTATCCGATCGGGCTTTCCTATCCGCCGGATTGGGGCGAACGCACCATGAGTTTGCGTCCGGGTGATCGCACGGTTCTTGAACCGGGCATGACATTCCACTTCATGCCGGGCCTTTGGTTTGATGACTGGGGGATCGAGATCACCGAAAGCATGATGATCACGGAAACCGGCAGCAAGACACTGACCAGCTATCCACGACAGCTGTTTGTCAAAAACTGACGCCACGCACAAAGCCGCACCGGACCAGCACCCAAACATGCTGGCTCCGGTGCCAGACGCCACAGCCCGGTGACGGCGGTCGCGTGACCGGGATATTGAAGGATACGACCATGACAAAACCATCACCCATCAGCCCGACGATCCCGCTTGATCAGGATGGCGTTCATCACGGCTTTTTAAAGCTGCCCTATTCGCGCGATGATTCCGCCTGGGGTGCCGTGATGATCCCGATCACCGTGATCCGCAATGGCAATGGCCCCACCGCCCTTTTGACCGGCGGCAATCACGGCGATGAGTATGAAGGGCTGGTGTCCCTGTTCAAGCTGGCCGGATCGCTGTCCGCTGCCGAGATCACCGGGCGCGTGATCATTCTGCCTGCCATGAATTATCCGGCATTTCGCAATGCGTCGCGGACATCGCCGATTGATGCGGGCAACATGAACCGGTCTTATCCCGGCAAAGCCGATGGCACCGTCACCCAAAAGATTGCCGACTATATTCTGCGCTATCTCGTGCCTGAGGCCGACATCGTTCTTGATATCCATTCGGGCGGCAAGACGCTGGACTTCATTCCGTTTGCCGCGGCCCACGTTTTGCCAGACAAGGATCAGGAAGCACGTTGCGTCGCCGCCATGCAGGCCTTTGGCGCGCCATACTCGATGATGATGCTCGAACTTGATGCGGTTGGCATGTTTGACACCGTGGTCGAAGAAGCTGGCAAAACCTTTGTCACCACCGAACTTGGTGGCGGCGGATCAACCACGGCAGAACGCGTCGCGATTGCCGATCGTGGTGTGCGCAATGTTTTGATCCATGCGGGCATTCTGGCAGGCGACATTGAACCAGCGCCTGAAGGCACCACCATGCTTGATATGCCAGACAACACTTGCTTTATCGCGTCCGAAGCAACCGGACTGTTTGAGCCCTGTGTTGATCTGGGCGACATGGTCAAAAAGGGTGATCTGATCGCGCGCATCTATGATGTGGAACGCACCGGAACGGCTCCGCGCGAATATTACGCATCGCGCGATGGTATCCTTTCGTGCCGTCATTTCCCCGGATTGATCAAGACAGGTGACTGTCTGGCCGTGATTGCCGAGGTGCTCTGACCATGATCAGGCTTGATGAGCTGGATCTGAAAATCCTCAAGACCCTGCAACGCGAAGGGCGCATCACCAAGGTCAAACTGGCCGAGGCGGTGAACCTTTCGCCAAGCCCGTGTTGGGAACGCCTCAAACGGCTTGAGGATCTTGGTGTCATTTCGGGCTATCACGCCCATATCAATCTGGAAAAGCTGGTCAAACCGACCTTGGTCATGACCGAAGTAACGCTTCGCCATCATCAGCACGGTGATTTCCAAACCTTCGAGCAAGCGGTTCAGGACATCCCGGAAATCGTCGAATGCTATGCACTTGGCGGCGGGGTCGATTACATGCTCAAAGTGCTGTGTCATGACGTTGATGCCTATCAACGTCTAATCGACCGGCTTTTGGTGTCCGATATCGGGATTGACCGGTATTTCACCTATATCGTCACCAAAAAGGTCAAGACCACTGCGATCACCCCGATTGAGAACCTGGTGGCCATGCCGGAACGCAAATAGCTGCGAGTGCGGGAACTGCGTGGGGCAGGATCACATTCCTGTCCCATACGCCCCTCCGAAAGCGTCACCAGACCGATAGAAACGGTCATATTACCAATTAACGTTTAAGGCGAATTCGCGGCTTATTCCCGGCACAAAAGCCGCAATCCCCTTAAAATCCGCCGTAAATTCGCCCGCAGGCCAGCGTAACCTTTCTGTCAAATGACACGGAGGTTATGCGTGCCTGTTTCCAATCAAGATGATGAAATCACTGGCAATTCTGTCGGTGATCGCCTGTTTCTTTCGGCTTCTGTTTTCGGGATTGCTGCGATCAGCTTTGGCTTGGGCGCATTTGTCATCTTGGCCGAAGTCCCACCCTATCAGTCGCTGAAAAATGCCTGGCGTGCTGGCACCGCCCTTTGGGAACAACGCACCAAATATAGCGATGTTGAACGCCTTGATTTCTGGTCACAGGCGCGGACCGAAAAAGCCGGTGTCACCATCCATGATCCGGATAAGGCGCAAGATGGTCTGACGTTATATTCATCGGGCGATGGTCCGCATGCGGTCCTGATCGATATGGATGGCAATATTGTTCATGAATGGCGCATGCCCTTTAGCACCATTCACGATGAAACATCGCCGATCCCAAATCCGCAAAAAGACGATTTCATGCATTGGCATACGGCCAAGATGGCGCCTGATGGCAATCTGATTGTCCAATATACTGCGGCCGGTGACACACCATATGGCTATGGCATGGCCAAGATCGACCGCAATTCAAAGCCGATCTGGAAATATCTGGGCACCGCCCATCATGATTTTTCGATTGCCGAAGATGGCCGCGTTTACGCCCTGACACAGGAATTCCGGTTTAACACCTATCCCTATCGCAAACAGTTGCGCCCGCCGCGTCTGGATGATTTCGCCGTAATCCTGTCGCCCGAGGGCAAGGAAATCAAACGTGTATCGATCCTGGATGCGCTGATCAATTCGAACTACGCAAACATGGTCGATTTCGCGCCGTATTTTGCCAATGAAGACATCCTTCATACCAATACGATCCAGCTGATTGATGACGAAACAGCCGCCAACTTTGCCTATGGCAAGGCGGGCGATGTTGTCGTCTCCTTCCGCGATCTTGGCATTATTGCCGTTTTGGATATGGACGCGGAAAAGATCACATGGGCCACCCGTGGTCCGTGGCTGGGTCAGCATGATCCCGATGTTTTGCCCAATGGTGATATCCTGCTATTTGATAATCAGGGGCAGTTTGCCGATCCCGATGCCGGTTTCTCGCGCATTTTGCAGATCGATCCGCAAACCAACGCGATCACCTGGCAATATAAAGGCACGGCTGATCAAAAGTTTGACAGCAACATCCGTGCAGATCAGCAACGCCTGCCCAATGGCAATACATTGATCACGGAATCAAGTGGCGGCCGCCTGTTTGAAGTCACAAGCGACGGCGAAATCGTTTGGGAATTCCACAATCCGATCCGCCGCGATGATCCTGACAATCCCGGTAAAAAACTTGTCCCCGTCGTGTCGCAGTCCGAACGCATCAGTGATGCGCGCGTTGCACTGTTTCGCGATAACCCACCGGCCCAAAACGCTGGAGAACCCCAATGAAATCCGCAAACACCATCATGACCACCACCAATTCCATTGACGCCAAACAGACCATCAAGATGGCCTCGATTGGCACTGCAATACTTACCTGCGCGATGCTGCTTACCGCCCTTCCAGCGCATGCCTATGTCGGACCGGGTGCGGGTCTTAGTTTGCTGTCTGCCCTTTGGGCTGTCTTGGCCGCCATTGTAGTCGCGGTTGGTTTTGTTCTGATGTGGCCACTTCGCAAAATGATGCGTAAACGCAAGGCCAACCGGATGGCAAAACCGGCAAACGCCAATGCATCCGAACAGCAGAACTCCTGATCGGGCCAATGCCCTGAAACCATATTGGACCAAGGCCCATGGGACTATTTGATTTGCCAGCCCCGGCATTTACCACCCTTGATCAACTGATGGCATCTGCTATCGGGCCATTTGGCCGTGTTCTGATTTGGGCATTGATTTGCGCGGGCATTTCGATGGTGCTTTACCGCCTGATATCGCCGCAAAGCCGCATCAAACAGGTCAAAGCCGAAGTCAAAGCCGCCCAACGTGCCATGGCCGATGATGATGGCGAGGATTTCGGACAGGGCATGCAACTGGCAAAGGCCCAGCTGGATAAATCCTTCAAACTGGTTGGCTTTGTCATTGGCCCGGCCGTCTTAGCATCCCTTCCGGCCCTTACCATGATTGTGTGGATGGACGGGCAATATGGCTATAGCTGCCCACCGCCGGGACAAACGGTTCAAATCGATGTCGAACCTGCTGATGTCGCGTTCGAGCAGATCGGCATCAATCCCGATGCGACCGATGGCACAACAACTGGTGCCTGCCCGGTCGTTCAACTGCCCGGCACGCTTGATGGTCAAAGCCACATCGTCGAGGCAGCAGCGCCAATCCCCGTCATGCATCACAAAGTCTGGTGGAACAGCCTGATTGGCAATCCGGCGGGCTATCTGCCCGATGACACGCCGGTCACCCAGCTTCGCTTTGCCCTGCCAAGTCAGGAAATCATTTCTGCTGGCCCGGACTGGGCGCGTGGGTGGGAGCTGACATTCTTTGGCTTCCTGCTGCTGGGATCGCTTGCGATCAAGAAAGGATTTCGGATCGAATGACCAATGCGTCGGCAAAACCGGCATCAAACGGCAATGCGTTTCATGTATCTGGCTGGGATCATTGGCTCAGCGGGTTGGTATCACGCCATCCCGAACAATGGATCCGCTTGGGCAATTTCGAAACCAAACTGGCCTCTGACGCCATCGAAGATATCGAAATTGAAAAACCGATCTTTATCGCAGGGCTCGCCCGCTCGGGCAGCACCATCCTGCTTGAAACGCTGGCCGGGCACGACGATGCCGCGACCCATCGATATCGCGATTATCCGCCGGTCTTCACACCCTGGCTTTGGAACCGCTTTGTTGATCTGGCACCGGGCAAGCAAAACATTGCGGTCGAACGCACCCATGCCGATGGCATCAATGTCACGCCTGAAAGCCCCGAAGCATTCGAAGAAATGATCTGGATGGCGTTTTTCCGAAATCTGCATGAAGTCGGCAAAAGCAATGTTCTGGATGGCCATATCAGCAACCCGGCCTTTGAGCAGTTCTATCGCGATCACATTCGTAAACTGATCCATGTGCGCGGTGGTCGTCGCTATGTGTCCAAGGCCAATTATCTGGTTACGCGCATGGAATATCTGCTGTCGATGTTCCCCGATGCCCGCTTTGTCCTGCCGGTGCGTGATCCGGTCTGGCACATCGCATCATTGATCAAACAGCACAACCTGTTCTGTGCGGGCGAACGCGACAATCCGCGCGCGGTCGCTCATATGCAACGCGTGGGTCATTACGAATTTGGACTGGATCGTCGCCCGATCAATACGGGCGATTTGCATGACACGTTTGACATCATCAAGCTTTGGAACAGCGGCAAGGAAGTCGAGGGTTGGGCGCGCTATTGGTCGAACCTGCATCATTACCTGGCCGACCGCCTGATCGTGAATAAGGACCTCGAACGCGCAACCCTTGTTGTCCGCTATGAGGATCTGGTTGCTGGTCCAGCCAAGCAACTCAGAACCCTGTTTGATCATGTCGAACTGGATGATGCCCAGGCACTGATTGATCAGGTTGCGCCAACCATTCACGCGCCTGATTACTATCGCCCGAAATTCAATGACGAAGAAACTGCACTGATCCGCGACATAACCCAGATTTCCGCCAAACGGTTTGGCTATGACAAAACGCCAAACTGACGGGCTTTGAGATCAAAAACAAATAGGGGCAGGATTAATTTCCTGCCCCTTAAGTTTGCTTGCATCTTCAGGAAAATGCTCCTGAAAGATCAGTGTTTGTCTTCTTTGTGACCCATGGCAACATGCCACATGTCCCAACCCGCAAGGATCAAGGTAAAGCCAACCATGATCGCAAGATCCCAGCGCGGGACATAGAACACAAGCGTGCAAATCGATACCGCAAGGACGATAAAGGCCAGCAAGGCCATCGCACGATTTAAAAAGACGTTTTCCATCACGCGTCCCCCTGATTTCCAAGAAACGTTTTGAGCCAGTTGGCCGTGCGCATCAAACGCGCATCATCACCAACCCGGCCAACAAGCTGAACACCCATCGGCATGCCGTTTTGCGACCAAAGAAGTGGAATGGTCACGGCAGGCGTGCCACAGAAAGTCCAAAGACCGTTAAAGATCGGATTGCCCGTGGTCTGAAGATTGGCCGGTGCCGGACCGGTCGCAGCCGGGGTGATAATCGCATCACAGCGTTTAAACACTTCATCCAAACCGGCATTCAGAACCTTGCGCCAATCAAGGGCGGCCAGATAATCCCGTGCCTTGACGTCATTGCCCTTATCAATGGCCTCAAGGATTTCCGGGGACAACTGATCACGACCGCGCTTTTCATAAGCGTAGTAATCCTTTGCCATCTCCGCAAAATTGATCCGCGCCCGAAGGGCTGCTGCATCCTCGAACGCATTGGGCAAGGGTGCTTCAAAGCATTGCTCGCCCAGCATGCTGGTGATCTCCGAAAACGCCTGAACAGTTTCCTCGTCGGCCATCGCTTCAAATTGCGGCGGACGGACAAAGGCCAAAGTCGGCGTCACCAGCGGATCGGTTTGCGCGATATCAAGCAATCTCGGCGTCGGGCCCGGGCTGGTGGCAGGATCACCCGCGTCATAGCCAAACAGGCATTCGGCCACCATCGCCGCCCCATTGATCGAATTGGCAAACACTCCGATTGTATCAAGGGTCGGGCTTTGGCTAAGCACGCCCGTTCTTGCAATCGCGCCAAAGCTTGGCTTGAAACCAACAACACCACAGAACGATGCCGGACGGATCACCGATCCACCGGTTTGTGTTCCAACCGCAAGCGGGATCATGGCTGCGGCAACGGCCGCGGCCGATCCGGCAGATGACCCACCCGGTGTATGTTCCGGGTTGTGCGGGTTACGTGTCTTGGACGGATGCATAAAGGCAAGCTCGGTCGAAACCGTCTTGCCCATAATGATTGCACCGGCCGCTTTCAGACGCGATACAAGTACCGCGTCCTCGCTCGGCACACGGCCTTCATCCAGAACCGTGCCATTGGCAGTCGGGATTTTGGCCGTATCAATGACGTCCTTAAGCCCCACCGGCAAACCATGGAGCGGTCCAATCGGCGCACCAGCCTGACGCCGGGCATCAAGCGCACGGGCCTGGGCAATGGCATGATCGCTATCAAGCCACGCCCATGCCTGAACCTCTGGCTCGACCTCGGCAATTCGTTCCAGACAGGCTTCGACATATTCGACTGCGCGGACCGCCCCGCTTGCAAGGCGGTCACGCAATTCGATTACATCAAGTGTCAGTAACGGGTTGATGTTACGCATAAGGCACTCCTCTTAGCGTGCGCCGTAGAACAGATCCGGCAGATGGAACACGATCTGAGGGAAAGCGTACATCAAAACCATGCTGACAATCACCATGAACAGGAACGGCATGATCCCCTTGAAGATATCGGTGAGCAATATCCCACTGGGTGCCACCCCTTTGAGGTAATAGGCCGACATGGCCATTGGTGGTGTCAGGAACGAGGTCTGCAGGTTCAGCGCAACCAGAATGCCAAAGAACAGCGGATCAATGTCAAACAGCGGCAGAAGCGGCAGGAAGATCGGAACGAAGATGATGATGATCTCCGACCATTCCAGCGGCCAACCGAGCAAGAAGATGATCAGCTGTGCCAGCAACAGGAACTGAAGCGGCGTAAGGTCCAGACCACCAACAAACTCGGCAATCACATGCTCCCCCCCAAGATAGGAGAACACAGACGAGAAGGTGTAAGAACCCACAAACAGCCAGCACACCATCGCCGACGTACGAACCGTCAGATAAACCAACTCACGCAGGCGATCAAAGGTCAGCGCACGGTATGCTGCTGCCAGAACCATCCCGCCCAGCGCACCGATTGATGCTGCTTCGGTCGGGGTTGCCAGACCAAACAGGATCGAGCCAAGCACTGCGAGGATCAGGAACGCCAGCGGGAAGAACGAGGTTGCCAGCATCCAAAGAACCTTTGGCAGCGGCACTTCGGGGATTTCATCACTGTTCGGGCGCGGTGCGGCCTTTGGCTGCAACATCGCACGACCCATGACATAAAGCAGATACAAACCAACCAGGGTCAGACCCGGCAGAAGCGCACCGGCATAAAGACGCACGATCGAAACACCCGATGCGGCGGCATAAACGATCAGCATGATCGATGGCGGGATCAGAATGCCAAGCGTACCACCCGCACAGATGATGCCGGTCGCAAAGCTTTTGTCGTAGCGCGCCTTAAGCATTGCCGGCAGTGCCAACATCCCCATCAGGGTCACAACCGCACCAACAATACCGGTCGCCGTTGCAAACAGCGCACAGGTGATCAGGGCCGCAACACCAAGCGACCCCGGAATGTTACGTGCCGCAATGTTAAGGGTGGAAAACAGACGGTTCACGATGTTGGCACGTTCAACGATATAGCCCATGAACAGGAACAGCGGGACTGCCGTCAGGACTTCGTTCGACATCACCGTGTATGTCTGGTTGATAAACAGATCGAATATTCGGTTGTTAACAGCCCCTTCAACCCACGTGATCGCGGATGTAAGGGTGTCGCTGTCTTCGGCAAGCCGGTTAAAGGCGCGCCACATACGGCCTGCATCGAAATAGGCGTAATAGCCAAATCCGATACCAAGCGCCATCAAGGTAAAGGCAACCGGGAAGCCCAGAAATACCAGTATAATAAAGATGCCCAGCATCATTAGGGCGACATGTGCGTCAATCACTTTGGCAGCTCCGTTCGGGGGCGTGTATCGCGTATGGACCCAAGACTGTCATTGCTCAGTCTTCTTTGACCACGCGCTGTTTCATCAGCAGCTCTTCGGTTTCTTCAACGTCATCATCTGCATTGCGCCAGTACCCTTCACGGATACACAGAATGCAGCGCATCACCTGCGCGATGCCCTGGATGAACAAAAGAATACCGGCCGCGACAATCACCGCCTTGAATTGAAAGATCGGAACACCCGCCGGGCTGTTCACACTTACTTCGCCGTATCCGAACGACCGGGCGGCATATTTCCAACCCGCCAGGATCAGTGCGGTCACACCGGGGAAGAAGAAGAAGATGTATAAAACCAGGTCAACCTTGGCCTGGGTCGTTGGCTTCCACAGGCGATAAAGGAAATCGCCGCGTACATGCCCGCCACGTGACAGGGTATAAGCCCCACCCATCATGAACAGCGTGCCATACATGATAAAGGACACGTCAAGTGACCAGGTGGTTGGTGCATTAAATAAGTATCGCGAGATCACCTCATAGCTCATACCAAGCGTCATAAGGATGATCAGCCAGCCGAAGGCCTTGCCAAACCAGGCTGACAGTTTGTCCGCGAATTCAATAAATCCGATCATGAAATCCTGTCCGTTCGCGTATTGACTGCTCCGCCAGTCCCAAGGGTGGACCAACGGAGCAGTCAGGATCATTGAGACACTGAATACCTGTCAGGTGATCAGAGTTTCAGTTTGCCCGGGAAGTAGTGATCATATGCGAGCACATAGTCAGGCGAGTTCATCAGTTCGTAGTAGGTTACGCGCTCAACCCATGCGCGCTGGCTATCAAGAACACGCTTCATGAACGGATCTTCTTCAAGGGTCGGGATCAGTTTATCCCACGCATCAAGCTGACCATTGAGGATGTCTTTCGACGTACGGTGGACTTCAACACCTTCGGACTGCAGTTTCTGCAAGTCAGCAGAATAGTTGTCCATCGCAAGTGCGGTGTTCGAGGTCGAAGCTGCTTCAACCGCGTGACGCAGGATCGCCTGCAGATCCGGCTCAAGATCATCAAGCATCGATTTACTGAACAGGAACTCGAAGCTTTCCGATGCCTGGTGGTACGAAGACAGATAGTAGTTCTTCGCAACATCCTGTGCGCCAAAGCGCATGTCAGACGACGGGTTGTTGAATTCGAATGCGTCGATCACACCACGTTCCATGGCAGGCACGATCTCGCCGCCCGGAAGCTGTGCAACAGACATGCCCATCGACTGCAGAAGGTCTGCTGCCAGACCAACGGTGCGGTATTTGAAGCCTTGAATGTCAGCAACAGTGTTGACCTGACCCTTGAACCAACCGAACGGCTGTGCCGGCATCGGGAAGCCAAGAAGACCAACAACATCAAGACCCATCACATCCTGGGTCAGTTCACGATAGAACTCTTCACCGCCACCGGCATAGAACCAGCTCAGCATGGTGGTTGCAGAACCACCAAAGACCGGACCGGTACCAAACAGCGACGCTGCTTTGTTCTTACCGTACCAGTAAACCGGAACGGAATGGGCGATATCAATCAGGCCATCGTTAACTGCATCCAGAACCTGGAAGGCGGCGACAACGGCACCGGCTGGTAGAAGGTCGATTTTCAGACGACCGCCAGACATGGCTTCAACACGATCAACATATTGCTGCGCGAACGTCATCCAGATGTCGGACGACGACCAGGAAGTCTGCATTTTCAGCACCATCGGTGCTGGCTGTGCGTGAACGGCTGGTGCTGCAAACAGCCCTGATGCTGCTGCACCGCCGGCAACCACACCGGTCGCACCTTTGGTAAGGAACGAACGACGGGATACTTCCTTGGACTTCACGTCTTCAGACTTGGTATTCATATCCATTATTTCCTCCCAGATTTACCGTCATTGCCCGACAACCATTGCCGGAAAACGAACGATAACTGTCAGCCTTCAAAAGCCCCTGACCTCAATATCGAAGATCACCTTGAATGCGCTTATCCCGCTTCGGGACCCAAAAAACGGCACGCATTTTGTTATTGTTAAAGCTTTGAACTAACTGAATTCCGGCGGCTTTCCGCCTTCTTACGCCACCCGGTCACCGGGTTCACGTCCCTGAAAATATGCATCTAGGTTATCAAGCGCTCTGAAGCCCATGGCATCGCGCGTTTCTTCAGTCGCGGAGCCTATATGTGGCAACAAAAATACGTTTTTCAACGCGCTAATACGTTGATTTCCACCGGGTTCGTTACAAAAAACATCCAAGCCCGCGGCAAACAGCTTTCCACTTTCAAGCGCCCGCACAAGCGCATCCTCATCCACAAGGTTGCCGCGTGCCGTATTCACCAGAATGGCGCGATCAGGCAGCATGGCAATCGTGTCATCATTGATGATGCCCTTGGTTTCCGGCGTTGACGGGCAATGCAATGACAAGACATCAGAATTTGCCAAAAGGCTTTCGATGCTGTCATGGAACACAGCACCCTTTGCCAGATAATCGGGCAATGGCTGACGATTGTGGTAGTGAACTATCATTCCAAAACCACGCGCACGTTCGGCCGCAACCTGCCCTACACGTCCCATCCCAAGAACGCCGAAACGCTTGCCAGTGACCTGTCGCCCAACCATGAAGGCCGGCGACCAGAAATCCCACTTTCCGGCACGCACCATGGCGTCACCTTCTGCCCCGCGACGCGCAGCACCCAACATGCACAGCATGGCAATCTCGGCCGTCGCATCAGACAAGACGTCAGGCGTATTGGTCACAACGATCCCGGCATCCTTGGCTGCAGCAAGATCGACGTGATCCACACCGACCGAATGGTTGGCGATGATCTTTAAGCTTTTGGGAAGCTCGGCAATCACATCGGCAGAGAAATGCTCGGAATGGCATGGCAGGACGGCATCGACCTGCTGACATTTCTCGATCAGTTCTTCGCGCGTGAAAACGCGGTCTTCGGCATTGGTGAGCAGCTGATAGTCACGGGCTGCGCGCGCCTGAACGGCATCACGCAAACGGCGTGTAATCAAAAGCTTTGGCTTCTCGGGCATGCGGACGCTCCCGGTTTTCCCTGACAGGTAGATTTATTTATTATCATCCAAGGAAACACCTATACGAAAAAACCGGCAATAGGCGATCAACCATGCGGCAAGTCTTTTTCACTTCGTGGAAAACCACTGGTCGCATCACCCAAAGACAACACGCGCAAAAAGATCATCAAGATTTTGATTTTATTCATAAAAATGAAAAATTTGCGATCCGGCTTACACGATCACTACACCAGCCAGCTCCCATCATCCTGAAGTATACATTCCCTCAACCCCAGCCGGAGAATCGCGTTTGATCGCAATTTTGCAGGCAGCCCATTATCGCCAATGCCCGTTTTTAAGCCGCAACCGAAAAGCGCAAACAACTGCGTAAATTCACTTCCCAGAATTTATGTTTTCTGCCCAAATGAATGCATACAAGGGTCTGCATCAGGGGGCTTTCATGCAGGGTCACACCAAACGCACCAAATCATCATTTCGCACCGGAACGCTGTTGCTCACTGCAAGCTTTTTGCTCGCCGGATGCCAGACGACGGACTTGACCAGCATTGGTTCGGATTTGCTGTCTGGACTATCAAGTTCTTCGGGTTCGAGCACATCTACACCGTCAAAACTGCAGAAGGTCGAACAGACTTCGCAGCCGAAACTGGCGAAATCAAAACTCCCTTGGGGCGTGCTGTCGTTTCAGGTCGATCCAGACGGTCTCATGCCAGATTACTGGAACATGTATGTCACCGGATCGATCGACAATCCGAATTTCAAACCCTACAGCGCGACGATGGTCGCCCCCGGTCAGCGACATATCGCGCAACTATGGCCGGGAACCTATCGGGTTCGCGTCGAACATGATGGGGTAATTGTGTTTGAAGGCCCGGTAAACGTTGACGCAGGTACGATGGTTTTGCTCGACGGAGAATACGGCCTATTCAAAGACACAATCAAACAAACAAGCCAACCTCAGTTCGTTGACATATTGCCATACGCAGACAAGACCATTCAAATCGACAAACTTTACGGACCAATCGTCATTCAACGTGGCGACGGCTGGCAGCTTGAATATCGGGGTGAACAAGCGCGCGGTGAAATCCGCACCGACGGACAAGGCATTGTCGGCATTCGCAAAAAGGGCGAAGAGATCGTCAAGATTACCAAGGCGGAAATCACGCCGACCGAAATCTCCGGCACCTTCATTTTGCCTGATGGCGGCACGACCCCAGGCACGCTTAACCGAGAAACCATGGATTTTAAGCCAAACAAAATCACACGGTGGGGCAACGGCAAAACCTTTACCGGTGAATATGACGCAGGCGTCCCTGTTGCAGGCAAGCTTATCCAATTAAGCGGCTCTTTTTGGGAAGGTAAGGTCATCGGCGACAATCCAAGCGGCAAGGGACGCTACACCAACACCGATGGCAGTTGGGTTGAATATTCAGATTACGCAAACCGCGACAGCTATATCGGTCTGCGTGAATGCGGGACTTCGGCGAATGTGCAGTCCACCTGCGCTTACTACAAAGGCGAGAAACTGGCATCCGAAGCTGAATTGAATGCCAAAATCGCCGAAGACAAACGCCTTGCAGAACTTGAGCGTCAACGCCTCGAAGATAAACGAATTGAAGAACTGGCGGCCGCCCAGGCCTTCGCAGAAGCAAGGGATCTTGCCGAATCTTTGCAGACCGCAAACGAAGCTGTAGCACCACAAAAGCGCGATGACTGCACGACTGCTACCGGCACCTTCACCGCCGACAATGGCCTGACATCATACGACATGAACGGATCAGGAAGCGGCAGCGGACATTTCCGTCAGCGGACATATGGTAGCGAATATCAATTCGACATCGACTTCTATTTCAACACCTCTGCCAACAGCATCAGTTTTGATTACGGCGAAGGTATATATTCCGACGCTGGATCAGGGGCTATCCTTCAACGCACATCCATCCCAAATGGTAGTGCAGATTGCACGTTTAATGGGCGGGTACTGACCATCGATGGCAAGGAATTCGTTAAAAGCTGAGCGATAAAAAAAGCCGCTGCCCAAAAGGCAGCGGCAATGCGGCCGACAAGACGTCGGTCGGGAAGAACCGTTTCAATGTTGTCTTCTCATGCCCGGAAATCCCCAGATTTCCCGAATATGAGGATTGATCACATTTTGACCCAAACGGCCCCGTCCCGACCGGATCGAACGACGGCCTCAACAAATTTCATGCCCTTAAGACCCTCAATCACGCCGGGTACAAGAAGCGATGCCGGATCCGGTGCCGTGCCGTTGATATGGGCGATCAGCTGATCGGCGAAATCGGTGTAAAGGTTGGCGAAACCTTCAAGATAACCTTCCGGATGCCCCGGCGGGACGCGTACGCCCCGAAGGCCTTCGGCACCGATGCCCGCACCACCGCGCGTCATCAGTTCCGGGCGGCCTTCAAGCGGACGGAAATGCAGATGGTTGGGATGTTCCTGCGCCCATTCAATCCCGCCCTTGTCACCATAAACGCGCAAGCGCAGACCGTTTTCATGGCCCACCGCAACCTGGCTTGCCCAAAGCATGCCACGTGCGCCATTTTCGTAACGCAGCAAGATCTGTACATTGTCATCAAGCTTGCGGCCCTTAACGATGGCATCGACATCCGCACATAGTTCGCTGATTTCTAGTCCCGAGACGAACTCGGCCAAGTTATGTGCGTGGGTACCGATATCGCCAAGTGCGCCACCCATGCCAGCCTTTGCCGGATCAGCACGCCAGCTTGCCTGCTTGTTATCGGTGTCTTCAACGCGGGTCGCCATCCAGCCTTGCGGATATTCGACCTGAACCAGTCGGATATCACCAAGCTTGCCATCGGCAACCATTTTGCGGGCTTCGCGCACCATCGGATAGGCGGTGTAATTATGCGTTAAGGCAAACAGAAGTCCGGTCTGTTCGACTTTTTTCTGGATTTGCTCTGCCTCGTCCACGGTCAGGCAAAGTGGCTTGTCACAAATCACGTGAATACCGGCATCCAGCATCGCCATGGTTGCCGGGAAATGCAGATGATTCGGCGTGACAATCGCGCAGACATCAATGCCGTCTTCACGTTCTGCTTCAGCCCGTGCCATTGCTTCAAAGCTGTCATAGCTGCGATCGGGTGCTATGAACAATTCGGCGGCTGATGCGGCAGCGACATCGGGTTTGGACGACAACGCTCCCGCGACCAATTCATAGCGATCATCAAGCCGGGCCGCGATGCGATGGACCGCGCCGATAAAGGCCCCCTGCCCGCCACCAACCATGCCAAGGCGGATACGACGACCGGGATTTGAAGGATTGCTCATGTCTGTCTCCAGATGTCTTGTGTCTGTATATGGATGGCGTGATGGTCAGCGGCCCGATCAGTCCAGACCAAGGATGCGGCGATTGGCCGCCTCGTCCGTGCCGCCATCGGCAAAATCATCAAAGGCCTTTTCGGTCACACGAATGATATGGTTCTTAATAAACTCAGCGCCTTCACGGGCACCGTCTTCGGGATGTTTGAGCGCGCATTCCCATTCCAGCACGGCCCAGCCATCAAAATCAATGGCGGCGAGTTTGGAGAAAATCGCACCAAAATCAACCTGCCCATCGCCAAGTGATCTGAACCGTCCTGCCCGGTTGACCCAGCTTTGATAGCCGGAATAAACGCCTTGGCGTCCGGTCGGATTAAACTCCGCATCCTTGACGTGGAACATGCGAATACGATCAGCGTAAATATCGATAAAATCAAGATAATCAAGCTGCTGAAGCACAAAGTGGCTCGGATCATAAAGGATGTTGGCGCGCGCATGATTGTTCACGCGTTCTAGGAACATCTCGAATGTTGCACCATCAAACAGGTCTTCGCCCGGATGGATTTCATAACAAACGTCGACACCTGCATCTTCGGCCACGTTCAGGATAGGTGTCCAGCGCCTGGCAAGCTCGTCAAAGGCGGCTTCAACCAGCCCGGCCGGGCGTTGTGGCCACGGATAGACATAGGGCCAGGCAAGCGCACCCGAGAAGGTCGCATGCGCATTGATGCCCATATGGTTTGACGCCTTGATCGCGGCCTTGACCTGATTAACCGCCCATTCCTGACGGGCTTTGCGATTGCCGCGCACTTCGGGTACGGCAAAGCCATCAAACATTTCATCATAGGCCGGATGAACTGCAACAAGCTGCCCCTGAAGATGGGTGGAAAGTTCGGTCACCTGCACGCCATGTTGGGCAAGAGTGCCGGTAATTTCGTCGCAGTAATCTTTGCTGCTTGCAGCTTTTTCCACATCAAACAGGCGCTTGTCCCAGCTTGGGATTTGCACACCCTTATATCCAAGTGACGCTGCCCAGCGACCAATGGAATCAAGATTGTCGAACGGGGGCTCGTCCCCTACAAATTGTGCAAGAAAGATCGCCGGTCCCTTAAGCGTTTTCATCTCAGACCTCTTTGACTGCGTCCTGATGGATATCGGTGGAATTTCATTGGAAAATGGCTGCGTCGGGCGGGCACCGCCCGACGCAAAAGATGCTGGCCCCAACCAAAAGCCGATTAGAACGGGCTATCCGGGAAATAGAAGTTCTCGGCATTTTCCTTGGTGACAACTGTTGCACCAAGGATGTAGCGACCTTCGACCGGTGCGTTAGACGTAAACTTCATCACCGTGATGTCGATTGCCGTTGCAATCATTGCCGGCGGATAAAGAACATCAATCGGGGTCAGTTCATCACCATCCATCACGCGTTTGATGATGTCTTTCATGCCTGCACCACCAACGATGAACATCTCATCGGTACGATCAGCCTGTTTGACGGCTTCGATCACGCCAAGCGCGATGTCATCATCCTGTGCCCAGACCGCATCGATTTTCGGGAAGCGTGACAGGAAATCCTGCATCACTTCATAGCCATCATCGCGGTTCCAGTTCGCATGCTTCATATCAAGGATTTCGATTTTCGATCCATCAAGGGTATCGACAAACGCATCCACACGTTCGGTATCGATCGTGGTCGGAATGCCACGCAGAACAACGATCTTGCCCTGATCATTCAGACGATCACGGATATATTCACCCGATACACGACCCAGTTCCGGGTTGTTACCGGCAACATAGACGTCCTCGATGCCCGGGATCGAAAGACCACGGTCAACAACGGTGACAAACTTGCCAGCCTGTTTGACCTGCTGGACCGGTACGGTCAGCGGATCGGATTCAAACGGCAGTACAACAAGTGCGTCGATATCCTGAACCGATACCAGATCTTCAAGATCGTTGGCTTGTTCAGATGCACCATTCGCACTGACCACAATCACGTCGATATTCGGGTAGGTTGCCTCGATACGCTTTTCAGCCTGTTCGGCGTGCCAGTTCAGACCACCTGCCCAGCCATGGGTTGCAGCCGGAATCGAAACCCCGATTTTGATTTTGTCAGCGGCAAATGCCCCCGTCGACGCAAGTCCAAGGCCCAAGACACAGGCAGCCCCCAGATATTTTGTAAACGTTTTCATTAACGTTTCCTCCTGATCAAAAAATGATGCGTTTTCACATTCACCCCGGTCGTTGATCGCCGGTTATTTGCTCTTTTTGCGTCGCCAATCCCCGCGCTGCAGGAAGACGGCAACGATGATGATCAGACCCTGAACCGCTCCGTTCAGATAGTTGCTGATCGCATCCGTCAAATTCAGAATATTGCCAATCGTGGTCAGCATGATCGCACCAACAACCGTGCCCCAGATCCGGCCATAGCCGCCCTTAAGCATGGTGCCGCCAATGATCACAGCTGCGATGGCTTCAAGTTCCCACAAAACCCCGGTCGAGCTTGAGGCAGAGCCAAGGCGCGGAACATAAATGATGGTCGCAAGCGAAACACAAAGTCCCTGGATCACATAAGTAAGCGTCTTGATGCGATCAACATGGATCGCCGAATAGCGCGCGACTTGTTCGTTCGAACCAATGGCAAAGCATTTCCGGCCAAACGGCGTCATGTTAAGCAACACATAGCCTGCGACAGCCACGGCAAAGAACACCAACACCGGCACCGGAATGCCCAGCACATCGCCGTAATAAACCGGGCGATAGACACCGCGCATTTCAAAATCAAGCGACAGGGTCCCGCCATCGGCCATATAGGTCACAAGCGATCGGTAAATGCCCATGGTGCCAAGTGTCACGATAAACGCTTCGATCTTGCCCTTGGTACTGACCAATCCGTTGATCGCCCCGGCACCAACACCCAATACAATGCTGAGCAACACCCCGATCAGAACCGTTTCAATACCAGCCCCCAGTGTCGCGACCAGCGTGTTCATCACGACAATCATCGCACCGGAAATAAAGGCCGCCATCGAGCCAACCGAAAGATCAATTCCGCCTGCGGTAATGACAAAGGTTGCACCGACCGCGATGATGCCGATAAAGGCCGCACGGGTGAAGATGTTGGCAAGGTTGCCGCCACTCAGGAACGCTTCATTGATCGCCGTTCCCAGCACGAACAAGCCAACCAGGGCAAGAAACGGCCCCAATGCTTTGAAGTCGATGCTAAACCCGCCCGATGACGATGATGGCTGGGTTCGCTCAAGGCTACTCATGAACAGACACTCCCTGCTTGCCTGAAATTCCTGTCGCATGCCGCATGATTTCATGTTCGTTGCGGTCGTTTCCTTCGAGAATGCCGGTAATCACGCCCGCTGCCATGACCGCGACGCGATCAGACAGGCCCAGCATTTCTGGCATTTCCGAAGACAGGAGAATGACGGATTTACCCTGCTTGGTAAGATCGCCGATGAAATGATAAATCTGGCTTTTGGTGCCGATGTCGATGCCGCGTGTCGGCTCGTCGATGATCACGACTTCCGGGTCGGTTTCCATGACCTTGGCCAGCAAAAGCTTCTGCTGATTACCACCGGAAAAATCACCTACCTTGGTTTTTGGATCAGCCGCACGGATATCAAACGCCTCAATCGCCGATGCCAAGGCTGCTTCTTCGGCCTTGCGATCAATGATCACACGCCCGAATTTCTCCAACGCCAGCAAAGTCAGATTGGGCCGCATATCCATATTTAGCAGCAACCCGCTGCCCTTGCGGTCCTTGGTCAGATAGGCGATGCCACACTTCTTGGCATCCTGAAGACTATTGATCTGAACAGCGTCCCCGTTGCGCGCAATCTCGCCAGAACTGCGGTCGCGCAGACCAATGATGGCCTCCATCAATGCGGTACGCCCGGCGCCAACAATCCCGGCAAAACCAAGAACCTCGCCGCGACGCAGATCAAAGCTTGCGTCACGCACTTGCCCATCGACCGATACATTGCGTACCGAAAGGGCAATGTCAGATGCCTGCACATCATCGCGTTCGGGGAACATCTGTTTGATGTCACGCCCGACCATCAGACGCGCCATGTCATCCTTTTCAAGATCAACGACCGGCTGGCTGGTGATATGGCGGCCATCGCGCAGCACCGTGACACGGTCGGCAATGGCTTTGATTTCATCAAGCTTGTGGGAAATATAAAGGATCGCCACACCCTGTTCGCGAAGCCGCTTGATCTGATCAAACAGGATATCAACTTCGCGCCCGGTCAGAACAGCGGTTGGCTCGTCCAAAATCAGGATGTCGGCTTTTTTGGACAGTGCCTTGGCAATTTCGACCATCTGGCGGTCGGATACTGACAAATCACGAATACGGGTTTTCGGATCGACATCGCATTGCAGCTGATCAAGAAGCTTGCGGGCTTCTGCGCGCATTGCGGTTTTATCCAGGAACCAGCCGCGTTTGATCTCGCGACCCAAAAAGATGTTTTCCTCAACGGTCAGCTGTTCGGCAAGGTTCAGTTCCTGATGGATCAGGATCACGCCGTGGTTTTCGCCGACTTCACTGTCTTCGAAGCTGACCGCGGACTGATCAAGGATCAGCTCGCCACTGGTGGGCTGATGATAGCCAGAAAGGATTTTGACAAGCGTCGATTTACCCGCGCCATTTTCACCCAAAAGGGCATGGACCTCGCCCGCATGCAGATCGATGGAAACATCGAACAGCACCTGTGCCGATCCAAATGACTTGCAAATCTGCCGACCGGACAGGCGAATGCGCGCCTGTTGATCGGGATTAACGGCGTGAACGGCCGCATCCGTCATGAATTTATCCTCCCTAGCGTCGCATTTCTTGCGATCCACTGCTTATTCACTCCTGTGTAAACGTTTTCATTTTGAATGTAAACCTTTACATTTTCGATTAAGTGACCAAAATCACTCCTTAATGAAGCGCAGTGAATGCCGCTGGACAGCCTGTGACCGGCGGAGTAGGAAGAAGCATGAGTGAAAAAATCGCGACGATTGAAGATGTTGCCCGCCATGCAGGGGTGTCTATCGCCACTGTCAGCCGGGCCTTGCACAAACCCGATGTGGTGTCCGAAACCACCCGGGAAAAAGTGCAAACGGCAATCGCCGCGACCGGCTATACCGCCAATGTCATGGCCAGAAACCTGCGCTTGAACCGTTCTGGCATGATCCTTTTGCTGGTTCCCGATATCGGAAACCCTTTCTTTTCAGCGATTTGTCAGGAATTGAAAAAGGCGCCAGCCAGGCGGGCTATAACGTTCTGATCGGTGACACGCAAAACGATCCCGAACGCGAAGCAACCTATGCGGCCTATCTGCGCAGCAACCAGGCCGATGCGATGATTTTGCTTAATGGTCGTTTGCCGGCCCCGCTTGCCAATGCACCGACCAATGCAACACCGCCCGTGGTCATTGCCTGTGAGCGCATTCCGGGCTGCGCATTGCCGACCGTGATCATTGATAATGACGAGGCATCCTTTATCGCCACAAGTCATTTGACCGAACTGGGTCACACGCGCATCGCCCATGTCAGCGGCCCGTCGGGAAATATCCTGACGACCGACCGTGTCGCGGGCTATCGCCGGGCATTGACCACGGCCGGGATCGAGATTGATCAGAACCTGATTTATCGCGGTGATTTCTCAATCGATTCCGGGATTGCCGCAGGCCGCGCATTGCTGGGTGATGCCGAAACACGCCCCACCGCAGTCTTCTGCGCCAGTGACGGCATGGCAATCGGTGTGATTGTTGCTGCCAAGGAATATGGCCTGCGCATCCCCGAAGATGTTTCTGTCGTTGGTTTTGACGATATCCCGCATGCCGCGGCCTATGACCCGCCGATCACAACGGTGCGTCAACCCCGCCGCAGGTTGGGTGAACAGGCGATTACCTTGCTATTGGATCGTCTGGGGGCAAAGGGACCGCTTGAGCAACGCGATAGCGGCCCCGTGATCGTTCCGACCGAACTGATTATCCGCCAAAGCAGTGGTCCCTGCCCGAGAAGCTGATCAGCTTCCGGCAATCTTGCGCCATTCGCCGACAACCGCACGGGCTTTGTCTTCGTGATCGTTACGGGATTTTGCTGTGTCCGATGCAAAGATCTCAAACCGGATGCCATTGGGATCGCGGATAAACAGGCGTCTGGAAACGCCATCATCCTCGTTATGATAGACAACCTTGTGCTGGAACAGATGGTTCTGCCAGGCAATCACATCGCGTGCTGCCTCGCAGCGAAGGCCAATGTGAAACACATCATCGGGCATTTCGGGATCGTCGGGATACGGACCGGTATCTGCTGGCCAGTCAAAGAAGGATAACCGCGTGCCATCGGGCAACGCATAGGTAATGAGCAAATAATCGCTTTTCCAGGACGGGCTATAGCCGCTTTCGGCATGAACAAGTTTCGCGCCCACCACCTTGGAATAAAAATGATCGGTGGCTTCCAGATCGCGGGTCGGAAAAGCAAGATGATCTACACTGACCGGTGCAGGTGACATGGCCCCCTCCGTCTTTCATTATCCTTACCACCCCAACGTTCACGTCCGGCTTTTGATCCAGCCATGGAATGCTTCCAAAAGCCGAATCATTGAATGCCAGTGGTTTAAGTGTCACACTCAACAGTCAATTGGGGCGTGTTTACCGCCGGAACGAGCATGTTTTTCCAAGCGCTCGCCCATATTGAACAGATGGTGAATTACAAACCAAAATCAATGCGATGGTCGCCAGATCAAAGCGTCACGAAACCACAACATGCATGTAACAGCGAAATCGCATTACATAAGGGTCATTGCAGTATTGACCGCCCTGCCCCCCGCTGCTATTGGGTCGCGGCAGATACGTAAGATCGCGTACGGTCATGACTTATAAACGTGACCGTCTTTGGCAACCCAAACGGATGGAGATGAAGTGATGAATGAATACAGTTTATCTGTCTCTGTCTATTGGATGACGCACCGTCAGGCTGATCACTAGTCGCCCATCGCGTCCTATCAGTCTTCTGACTGCTGCCAAACCCGGAAAACAGGCGTTTGATGCCGATCCGATTTCTTCGCAAATCCCCGTGACATAGTTGTAGAGAGCCGCCTATGCCCGCAACGCCCTATTATTTGATCGATAAGTCCAAGCTGCTAAGCAACATGGAAAAGATCGCCTATGTGCGCGAACATTCCGGTGCCAAGGCGCTGCTTGCCCTTAAATGCTTTGCGACCTGGTCGGTCTTTGACTTCATGTCGGAATATATGGATGGCACGACGTCCTCGTCGCTTCATGAGGTAAAACTTGGCCGCAAGAAATTCGGCAAGGAAACCCATGCCTATAGCGTGGCCTATTCCGATGACGAGATTGCCGAAGTTATCGAAAATGCCGACAAGATCATCTTCAACTCGATCAGCCAGCTGACCCGCTTTGCCGATCAGGCATCGGGTATTGTGCGCGGTCTTCGTCTGAACCCGCAGGTCTCGACCTCTAGCTTTGATCTGGCCGATCCGGCACGCCCGTTCTCGCGTCTGGGTGAATGGGATGTCACCAAGGTCGAAGCGGTGATGGATCGTATTTCGGGCTTCATGATCCACAATAACTGCGAAAATGCCGACTTTGATCTGTTTGATCAGATGCTGGGCAATATCGAAGAAAAGTTTGGGTCACTTTTGTCACGCGTTGAATGGGTCAGCCTTGGCGGCGGCATCCATTTCACCGGTGAGAACTATCCGCTCGATAAATTCTGTGCGCGTCTTAAGGCGTTTGCCGAGAAGTTCGGCGTGCAGGTTTATCTTGAGCCGGGCGAAGCATCGATCACGAAAAGCACGACCCTTGAGGTCACCGTACTTGATACCCTGTTTAACGGCAAAAACCTTGCCATCGTTGATAGCTCGATCGAGGCACACATGCTTGATCTTCTGATCTATCGCGAAAATGCCAAGGTGCTGCCGAACACGGGTGATCATCACTACATGATTTGCGGCAAGTCATGCCTTGCTGGCGACGTTTTTGGCGAATTTGATTTCGAAAACGAGATCAAGGTAGGCGACCGTATCTCCATTCAGGATGCGGCTGGCTACACCATGGTCAAGAAGAACTGGTTTAACGGGGTCGGCATGCCGTCCATCGTGATCCGGGAACTGGACGGAACTGAACGCGTTATTCGCGAGTTCACCTTTGATGACTACGTTTCGAGCCTTTCGTAAATCGAAAGCGCACTTTTCATAGCGAACCGGGGAAATTGATATCCCCACCTCTCAAAGCAAGGGAGTTTTTGGCCCGACATGAAAAAGAATGTTCTGATTATCGGCGCAGGTGGCGTCGCACAGGTAGTGGCACATAAATGTGCGCAGCATAATGACGTGCTGGGCGATATTCATATCGCATCGCGTACGGCTGCAAAGTGCCAGGCAATCATCGACAGCATCCATAAAAAGAAAAACCTGAAGAACCCGGGCGTTCTTGAAGGTCACGCGCTGGATGCAACGGATGTTGATGCAACTGCTGCCCTGATCGAAAAGACCGGTGTCGAGATCGTCATCAATGTCGGCTCTGCCTTCATCAACATGCCGGTCATGTCGGCCTGCATCAAAACCGGTGTCGCCTATCTCGACACCGCAATCCATGAAGAGCAGGACAAGATTTGCGAAAACCCGCCATGGTACGCAAACTATGAATGGAAGCGCCGCGAAGAATGCGAAGCCGCTGGCACGACCGCGATCCTCGGCGTTGGTTTCGATCCGGGCGTTGTGAACGCCTATGCCAAACTTGCTGTTGAAGATTACTTCGACAAGATTAACTCGATCGACATCATCGACATCAATGCTGGCAGCCACGGCAAATACTTTGCCACCAACTTCGACCCGGAAATCAACTTCCGCGAATTTACCGGCACGGTTTATTCCTGGCAGGACAGCAAGTGGCAGTCGAACAAGATGTTCGAAGTCAAAAAGATCTGGGACATGCCGGTTGTTGGCGAAAGCCAGACCTTCATGACCGGTCATGACGAAGTTCATTCCTTGTCCCAGAACCTTGACGTTCCGAATGTGCGTTTCTGGATGGGCTTTGGCGATCACTACGTCAATGTCTTCACGGTCCTGAAAAATATCGGCCTTCTGTCCGAGAAGCCGGTCACGACCGCCGAGGGCCTTGAAGTTGTGCCGCTTAAGGTCGTTAAGGCCTGCCTGCCCGATCCAAGCTCGCTTGCACCGGATTATACCGGCAAGACCTGCATTGGTGATCTGGTCAAGGGCACCAAGGACGGCAAGGAAACCGAAGTCCTGATCTATAACGTCGCGGATCACAAGGATGCCTACAACGAAGTCGGCAGCCAGGGCATTTCCTATACCGCCGGTGTTCCGCCGGTCGCAGCGGCAATGCTGATCGCAACGGGCGAATGGGACGTGAAGAAGATGGCAAACGTCGAAGACCTGCCAGCCAAACCGTTCCTGAACTTGCTGAACGGCATGGGTCTTCCGACCCGCATCAAGGATGCCAATGGCGACCGCGCACTCGACTTTTCCTAAGTCGACGCAGCGCATAAGCAGATAACGAAAATGGCGGGGAAATCCCCGCCATTTTTCATTTCAGCGACCCAAGGACCGCAAGGCTTTCATAACGCTTGATATAGGGTTCATGAAACACCCGGTCGACAAAGGCGCTGTACTCTTCCATGTCGCTGACCTGTATGCGCAGAACAAAGTCGTGCGCCCCGGTCACGTGATGGCACTGCACCACTTCTGGCATCTTGGCGAATTCTTCGCGCATCAGCATGTAACGATCGGGTCGGTCGCGCTCCATGGTCAGAAGCACGATCACCATCATCTTCTTGCCAAATACCTTGGGTGAGACAATCGCAACATCGCGTTCAATCACGCCAGTCTCGCGCAGGCGCTGCACACGACGCAAACATGCCGCAGACGAAAGCCCGACCTTCTCAGCCAGCTCATTGCCTGTCAGGCGACTGTTTTCCTGCAACAGTTCAAGCAGGCGATAATCAAATTTATCGAGTTCCGCCAAGGTCCAATATCCCAAACGATGATGTAACACCCTCTACCCAAACATGACGGAACGCGCCAGCGAAAGAAAATCGTTTTTGCAAATTCTTTGCGAAAATCTCGCACGGATTTGCGAACTTTGCGCGCCGTTTCACATACGCGAGGCGTAAATTGTTTGTGGGTTCGAAGGAAACTTGAACTCCTTATTAGCAAACAAACTAGCGAGCCAGCATCATGCCAGCACAGTTTACAAATGTATCCCTCGTCGCCACCACCAATGTAGCGCCGGTATCAGGCGTAACCATCTGGCGCTGGCTCGTCCTTTTCCCGCGCAAATGGGCGCTGGCCTATAAGGTCGCCCGTGACGCGGAAATGCTTCGCAACGCCCCGCGCGAAGTGCTTGAAGACATCGGCATTGCCCGCAAGGACGTCGAATTCGCCTGCGAACATGGCCACCTGCCGAAATAATTCCTCCCCCAACGAAATGGTCTGAAGGCGCCCCACCTGACAGACCAACCTTAAAAGCCTGTCGGTGTCCCATGCACCGGCAGGCTTTTTGTTTTTCTCAGCTTCACGAAAATGTCATTGCACCGGTCCCTACCGTTAGATGCCGCAAGCCAGAAGACAGCCATGTCGGACACGCCATCCGCACACCTTAAATCCCTTGGCAAACTGCCCATATAAGCCCTGCGCCCAGCCGATCTGATGGCAGGACCATCGCCATCACTTCTGCACCAAACCACGCGCTTTGGGCGTTTACCGCTTGGTTACCTAACCCTGGGCGATGATCCGGCATAACAAGCCAAGAGAGAGATGAGGCGGTCATGCAATATCAGCTTAAGATCAATGGAGAGTCCCGTACCGTTGATGCCGAACCCGGCACCCCGCTGCTTTGGGTTTTGCGCGACGAACTGCAACTTACCGGCACGAAGTTTGGCTGTGGTGTTGCCTATTGCGGTGCCTGTACCGTGCATGTGGACGGTTACCCGACCCGTTCCTGTCAGACCTTTGTCGAGGATGCGGTTGATACCGAAATCACCACCATCGAAGGCGCAACCAACAAGGTTGCCAAGGCGGTTCAGGCCGCATGGCAGGAAAAAGATGTCGTGCAGTGCGGCTGGTGCCAATCCGGTCAGATCATGTCGGCCATTGGCCTTCTGACCGAAAACCCCAAGCCGACCGATGAGGAAATCCGCGATTACATGGATGGCAATGCCTGTCGTTGCGTGACCTATGTGCGCATCAACGAAGCCGTCAAGCTCGCATCTGAAAAGCTGGAGGCCTAAGCCATGACCATCAATGTATCACGTCGCGGCTTCCTGAAAGGAACGGCTGCTGGCACAACCGCCCTTCTGGTCGGTTTGAATGCCAAGGGTGTCCTTGCTGCTGGCGATATGGCCGCAGTTGCCACTGACATGAACCCGTTTGTCAAAATCGACTCAAACGGCGTCGTCACGGTCATCATCAAACATTTCGAAATGGGTCAGGGCACGACCACCGGTCTGACCACACTGGTCGCCGAAGAACTCGACGCTGACTGGGATGCAGTCGAGATCGATTTCGCACCGGCCGATGTTGAACGCTACAAGAACCTGTTCTTTGGCGCGCAGGGGACCGGTGGTTCAACGTCAATCGCCAACTCGTTTATGCAGTATCGCGAAGCCGGTGCTGCTGCGCGTGATCTTCTGGTTCGTGCTGCTGCTGATAGCTGGGGCGTGGATGCCGGATCAATCACCGTGGAAAACGGCATGATCAAGTCAGGCTCCAAATCCGGTCATTTCGGTGAATTCGTTGCCGCTGCCGCGACGATGGAAGCGGTCGAAAAACCGGCTGTCAAAACCCCGGATCAGTTCAAGCTGATCGGAAGCGAAAAACTGCACCGCAAGGACAACACAGGCAAGACGACCGGCACCGCCATGTTTGCCATGGATGTCAATCTGCCTGGCATGATCTATGCCGCCATCCTGCGCAGCCCGAAATTCGGCGGCACGGTTGTGTCCTTTGATGACAGCTCGGCCAAGGAAGTCGGTGGTTTCTTCGCTGCCCAGACGCTTCCGAACAAGGCCGGTGTGGTTGCCTTTGGCAAAAACACCTGGGCTGCGTTCCAGGCACGTGATGCCCTGTCGGTTGAATGGGATTTCAGCGCGGCTGAAACACGCAGCAGCGATCAGATGATGGATGATCATCGCGCGATGCTTGATAGTCCGGCCTTTGATGCCAGCCACGAGACACCGCTTGCATCTGTTGCACCGCTTCTTGACGGTGCGGCGAAAACCATCGATGCGGAGTTCACCTTCCCGTTCCTGGCCCATGCGCCGCTGGAACCGGAAAACTGCACGATTGAGCCGACCGACTTTGGCGTTCGCGTTCATGATGGTTGCCAGTTCCCGACCTTCACCCGCCCGACCGTTGCAGCGATCCTTGGTCTTGAACCTGCCCAGGTTGAAGTCAAAACGCTTTATGCCGGTGGCTCATACGGCCGTCGTGCCAATGCAACATCGGATTATAATGCCGAAGCTGCCATGGCCTTTGCCGTTTCGGGCAAAAAGGTCCCGGTCAAACTGGTCTGGAGCCGTGAAGACGATATCAAGGGTGGTTACTATCGCCCGATGTCAGCCCACCGTGCCAAGATCGGTGTGGACGCCGATGGTAAGATCACCGGCTGGGATCATCGCATTGCCACCAAATCCATCGTCAAAGGCACGCCCTTTGCCGGGATGGTACAGGGTGATGTCGATCCGACCTCGGTCGAAGGGGTTGCCGAAAGCCTTTATAACGTGCCGAATTTCGGCATTGGCCTGAGCGACTTTGAAACCCCGGTTCCGATCAACTGGTGGCGTTCGGTTGGCCACACCCATACCGGCTTTGTGATGGAAAGCCTGATGGATATGGTCGCAACCGAAACCGGTCAAGACCCGATTGAAATGCGTCTTTCGATGCTTGATGCATCCAACGCCAATCAGGCCCGCATGATCGAAGCCATCAAACTTGTCCGCGAGATTTCCGGTTGGAAAGCAGGCGACAAGCGCGGCTTTGCAGCCCACTTCTCGTTCAATACCTGTGTCGCGGTTGTCGCCGACGTCACGGTCGAAGACACAAGCGTACATGTGAACAAGCTGTTCATGGCTGTTGAATGCGGTGTTGCCGTGAACCCCGATGTCATCCGTGCGCAGATGGAAGGCGGGGCTGGCTTTGCCCTGTCAGCGATCTATCGCAACGAGATTACCCTGACCGACGGTGAAGTCGATCAGTACAACTTCCCGGATTACGAAATGCTTCGTAATCACGAAATGCCAGAAGTCGAAGTCGCCATCGTTTCTTCGAACGGTGCACCAACCGGTGTTGGCGAACCGGGCGTACCCCCGACGGGGCCGGCCGTGGCCAATGCGATCTTTGCTCAGACCGGTAAGCGGATCATGGATCTTCCCATGACCAAAGCTGGTTTCGACTTCGTGTAAGGCATACTGCCCGGGGGATCATTTCTTACCCCTTCCCCCGACCCCGTGGTTTCCCGGGCAGTTACCCTTTTGCTGAAAGGGCCAGGAATATGACCAACCAACTTTCCGCAATGCTTGGCGCATGGCAGGAAAACCGCGACAGCACCGAATGGGTGCTGGGTACGGTCTATCGCACCGATGGTTCGGCTTATCGCAAGGCTGGTGCGATGATGCTGATCAATGGTCACGGACAACAATTCGGACTGCTCAGCGGCGGTTGTCTTGAAGCCGATATCATCCGCAATGCACGGCGCGCCATGGTCACCGGTCGTCCTGTCATGCTGACTTATGACGGCAATGACGAAGATGATCTGTCGTTCAAGCTTGGCGTTGGCTGCGGCGGCACGGTCTATATTATGCTTCAACCGCTTAGTGCCGAAAACGATCTGGGCTTGGGCGATCTTTACAACGCCCTGCGCAAACGCCAAAGCGGCATTTATTTCCAAAAAATCGACGCAGTCGAAGGCTATTTCGAACCCGGCATGGTGCATGGCCAGCGCCCAGCCCATATCGAAAACCGCGAAGATGGAAACTGGCTGGTCACGACCATCCAGCCTGAACCGCATATTCTGATCATCGGTGGTGGCATTGATGCCCGCCCAGTGATTGGCATTGCCCATCAGATGGGCTGGCAGACAACGCTAGTGGATCCGCGCCCGGCCAATGCCAGGGGCGAACATTTCCCGCATGCGGGCACGATCCTGCGCAAAATTGACAGTGCTCTTGCGACCTACGTGACCAAACACAGGATCGATGCCGTAATCCTGATGGCGCATGCGGTCAGCATAGATGCTGCCGCCCTTGCGACCCTGCGCAATGCACCGATCCGCCATCTATCTGCCCTTGGTCCGCGTCACCGGTTTGTCGACGTGCTGGATCAGGCGGGTCTTTCGCGAAATGATCTGGTGTTTGATATCTCAAGCCCCGCGGGACTTGATATTGGCGGCCAATTACCTGAAAGCATTGCCCTTTCGATGCTATCGGGCATTCATACGGCCCTGTTTAAACAATCTGCTGCCCCGGCCTTGGCACAAGCCGCCGAATGATACGATCCTGACCATGACGACGCGCACAGACATTCCTAACCCGAAACTCGCCACCCTTCTTTTGGCGGCCGGGGAAAGTGCGCGTTTTGGCGGGCGCAAGCAGCTTGCCGATATCAACGGCAAACCCATGATCCATCATGCTCTTGATGCTCTATCCCACCTGCCCTTACCCGACATCTTTGTCGTTCTGGGAGCCTATGGCGATCAAATTGCGCCGGTTCTGGGCAAAGAGATCACCATCATCACCAATGACAATTGGGCGACCGGCATGGGAAGCTCGATCGCGCGTGGCATGAAGGCGGTCATGACCAATGGTGGCTATGACGGGGTTCTGATCGCCCTTTGTGATCAGATCAATCTGACTGACGAGGATTACAACCAATTGATCGCGGCCTTTGACGGCACACAAATCGTCGCAACCCGCCACGCCGATGGCTTGGGTGTGCCTGCAATCTTCCCGAAGGCCTCCTTTGATGATTTGCTTAGCCTTTCCGGGCAGATTGGCGCACGCAAGATCATCAATAGCCACAAAGGCAATCTGGTCGCGATTGATCTTCCCAATGCAGCGCTTGATATCGATACCCGGGATGATCTTGCGAAAGTTATACACCAACCGGCCTAGCGCCAAACGGAGAAGCCGGGTGTTTCCGGCTGACCTGTTGAACAAATTGCGGCATGCTGGAGCTGTCGCGCATAACGAGATGACGTGAATGAAAGCAACCGCCAACATCATGGTCCTTCTGGTAGAGGACAATATGGATATCGCCGCCACCGTCAGTGACTATCTGACGATCGAAGGCGTTGAATGCGACCATGCCTATGATGGTGAAACCGCCTATCAGATGGCGCAGACGGGCGAATATGACGTCATATTGCTTGATCTGATGTTGCCATTTCGCGATGGCATCAGCATCTGCAAGGCGCTGCGTGATGAAGGGATCGATACCCCGGTCTTGATGCTGACCGCGCGCGATACGCTTGATGACAAGATCGAAGGGTTCCATGCCGGTGCAGATGACTATCTTGTCAAACCGTTCGAGCTTGAAGAGCTTCTTTTGCGCACGCGCGTGTTATCCCGCCGACGCAGTGGCGAGGTAAAGCGTTTCGCCCTTGGCGATCTTCGCATTGATTTTGAAAACCGCTCGGTCGTGCGTGCGGGTCAGAATATAAGTGTATCGCCAACGGGTTGGACGATTTTGGAAGTTCTGGCGCAAAACAGCCCACGCGTTGTCACCCGTTCACGCCTGTCGATGGCGTTGTGGCAGGGCGATCCGCCCGATACCAATGCGCTGAAAACGCATCTTTACAAATTGCGTCATCGGATCGACAAACCGTTTGAGCAAAATCTGATTCACACCATTCCGGGCCAGGGCGTGGCCCTTCGCGAGTAGCCGTTATGAATACCTGTTGCGCACCCAAGACCCGATCCTTCTCACGCTTCGTGCGCAATTATGTGCTGCTCGGTCTTGTCATCACGCTTGTGCTTTATACGGCTGTTTTGAATTTCTACATGCTTTATGGCAAGTGGATGGTGGCCGCCTTTCAGCTTCAGCTGATTGCCGAACAATATGATGATCAGCTTGCCCGCAACCCGGATGCGTCCCTGCCCAAGGGCTTTAACATCGAAACGTTCGAAAGCTTCGATGCGCTTCCGGCTGAATTGCGTGCCTATGCCAAGCCAAGCGATCTGGAAATCGACGAGCTTTTCTATATCAATACCGACAATTATGCCGATGCCAAAAACCCGGATAATCCGATATTTCTGGTTTTCCCGCATCAAGCTGTCGATGGGCGCGAAATCCTGATCCTGCAGACCTATCACGCGGGTGATGGCGACAGCGTGTTCTTTGAACGCCTGCATAAACTGGCTTGGTTGTCAGTACCCTTTGCCGTGATCGTGATTGGCATCTTTGCCTGGTTCCTGTGGATCATTGGCAAACGCCTGACCGAACCGTCTGAGCATTTGCAAGACTGGGCAAACAATCTGACCGCAGATCGATTGGGTGAAGAAATCCCTGATTTCGGCTTTGAAGAGCTTAATGACGTTGCGCGCGAACTGCACAGATCGGTTGATCAGATCGACAAATTTGTTGCCCGTGAACGTGAATTCCTGCGTCAGGCCAGCCACGAGCTGCGCACGCCGGTTACCATTGTGTCGGGCAATGTCGAACTGCTTGAAAAAAGCCCGTTAAACCAAACGCAGGCGCGTGTCACATCGCGTATCAAGCGCGCCAACCGCAACATGCAACAACTGCTTGAAACCCTTTTGTGGCTTGGCCGCGATAACGCCCCGCTCGGTCAGACTGAAACGATCAATTTCAGCGCCTTTATCGAGCAGGAAATCAGCGATCTTTCCTATTTGACTGAGGGCAAGCATGTCAGTTGTGACTTCATCCCCGACAGCCGGGAAACCGAAATCGCAACATCGCCAGCAGCCCTGATGATCGTGGTATCCAACTTGATCCGCAATGCGTTCCAGCACACCCCCAAGGGTCAGGTCACCATCACACTGACCGGGACCGAGGTCTGCGTTAAAAACACCATCCTGACCTGCAACGGCCAATGCACCACCCCGCAGGGTGAGGGCATCGGCTTGCAACTTGTCCGACGGATTTGTGAACGCCTCGACTGGAGCTGCACGCCAACGCATCTGCCCAATGGCGGCATGTTGGTTTGCCTCGACCCCGGCTCCGAAACGCGGGTTGAGCGCAAACCCGAACTGGTTGAAAACTAATTCTCAGACAAAAAGGGCAGCCCATCCGCTGCCCTTTTTTTATTTGTCTGACTTACGGCCGAAACAGCTTTGCCGCCGGATGTTCGAACGTTACCCGACCATCTTTCATGCCCCAGATCGGGCGGCTGATTTCGGAAACCACTTATGCGCGGCTTTGGACGGGCATCAAGGTCGGAAATCCATATCGACATTATAGTCGCGCGCCATTTCAAAAAGGCGCAGGATCTGCCCATGGAGATCGGTATCCATATAAGGACAGCCGCCCAGCAAACTTCTGGATGATATCGGCATTAACCGTTGTGACATTGACGTCACCTGCAAGTACGGACGTTCGCCGAAATAACGCCTGATATCAAGCCAACAGGTGGCCCACCCTGTCAGCAAAAAGCCTGTCCGTGCAGTGATGCATCGACAGGCTTTTTTGTTTCAAAACGCTTCGGTTGCCCTTGTTTTTGTTTAAGTCCCGGCAACCAAACAGAAAAAACCGGCAAACCCGATGAACTATTGATTGCATCATCAACCCAAATCGACAGATATAGAAATTATTGATTTCCGTTTCGAAATTGTCAGAGCCTCGGTCATACCGTGTGGCGGTACAAGTTGCTGAGAACAAAGCATGGTTAAAAACAACAAAGCATTCAGCCCGAACACAAGGGACTTACTGACCTTGCCACGCGGTCACAGCAAGGGTTCACCCAAAGCAGCAAGACGCTTGAAGATCATCTGCACAACCTTCTTGTCAGTTACCGCCCTGATATCATCTGACATTTGGGGAACCCATTTGGTTGGCAAAGGCCATGCCGCCACCATGGCGATGGCCGCCACGGCCTCAACAGAAAAATCCTGTGAGGAAAGCGGGTTCAGCACCTTTATGAAAAAGCTGGGCTTGCAAGGCAATACAGTCTCCAAAGGCGATCTTCCCGCACCGCTCAATCTGATACTCAGCAAGGAACAGGCTGCGCATAAAGAAACACTCGAAAGCAACAGTCATTACAAACAGGTCAAATCAGATCTCGTATATTACCTTTTCTTAGCTGGCAAAAGCTTCCAGGATCTGGACTATCCCCTGAGTCTGCATTATCTGGGAAAAGCTCGTCAGGAAACCGATGAACTTCCGCCAAGTTATTATTTTTACTATGCTTTTATAACCTATCGGATTTCGGGTCATGGAGATTACCTGCACAGTCGCGATCAGCTAAGGGAGGCCGCCAAACGGTATGCCGATACCTATCTTGCCCTTGCTGGTGAATGTGCTGACTTTTCGAACGAAGCTCTGAAAATTTCCGAGGGGAAAGTCCTGTGATGCTGTCAAAACTCAGGCACGTTTTAACTGCACTTGCCACGATTGTGCTGGTTTCGGCTCCAGCATTGGCCGAAGACGACATCACCAAAATTGCCAGGGTCGAAACAGATACCATCACCTTCAAAGATGTGCAGATTCCGTTCCCTGCCGATATGCTTGACGGGTGGGGAACGGATGGCGAGGGAATGGCATCGGTCGATATCACAGCCAAACTTATGGTCTATACCCTTTGGAGTGAACCGGTTGTCTATTGCACGGCAACTTGGGGGTTCAACAAGGCACAGACTGACAATACCCTTGTCACGAACATCAGGGGCCATGCCGGAAATTTGCCGCGAGAGGCTGTCGACAAGATTGTTCTTTATGATGTGAAGCTGAATTTCTTCACCAGCCTGACTGATAATATCTGGGTCACTTGTGATCCCGGATATTTCTCAAAGTCCGATGACCCGAAACTTGCATTCACAATGCCCGAAAGCCCGGATTGGGGCGAACTTTTCCAGGACAACGGGTATGACATGGGGGATCGTGCAGAACGCGCGCGATCCCATTATCGCGAACTTCTGAAGTCCGGAAAAATCAGTGCATCTTTACCGCATTCCGTACAGACAGCCCAAATCGATCTTCATGGCGTCCGAAAGTGGCTTGCTGAACAAGATTTGAAGGTTGTGCAGCAAGAACAGCAGCAGAGCGCCGAGCGTTCAGCGGAACGAGCAGCCGCAGCAACAAGAGCCCATAATGATGATAAACCGTTGAATTCATCGCCGGAAAACATCGACGCCTATTTGGGATACATGTTTGAAAGTGCATACCGTGACCATCGGGTCGGAGAGGTACAGGCGCGCGTAAATGCCTATATTCCAGCCAATAGAACGTTGATGGCGAAGGCTGATTACCTCCACAAAAGGATCGGTCAATGCATGACCTTTGCAATACCAAGCAGCCACGAGGAGGCCCCAAATTCACTCGTTGGCTATCGTGACTGCTTGCCATCGCCGCTTGATGCCCTGGTTATGTATTCAGTTGGCGAAGATGATGACTATCGCTGCGGGTACAAGAATAAAGACGGTAAAGTTGTGCTCGAAGCTCAGTATAAAAGTTGCTACGACGAACTTAAAGGCATCGGCGTTGTCAAAAGGTTCGAAGGAACACGCGAGGAAACAGGAAGTACCATCGGCCTTTGTAGCGGTAAATGTTCAGGCGGTGCTTCTACGCGCTACACCATGCTGGTCGATGTTGTGAAATGGGTGGTCATCAATGCCAAAGGCGAAGTTCTTGTACATGAGGACGACACAGAGCCGGTCTTCGGGTTCCAAGCGACATATTTCAGGCTCCGCGATGGCAATCTGGTCGTTACACGGCGAGATGAAGATACGTATCAGGAACTGATCTACGACAACCGGTTGAAGTTGCGTCTAAAGCTGCCGGAAGGCTGGGAGTACAAGGGTTATTCCGAAGATCTGATTCTGATCAAGTCGCGAGAGGAAGTCGAGGATGGCTATTCCAGCGCATATGAATATGGATATGTCGGTTGGGATGGAAAATTCGCGTTTGACCCCATGCCCGCAAAAGAAGCCAACCTCTTTGAAAATGGCAAGGCATGGATTGTTGACCCTGACGGCACCGGATTCATCTACGACAAGAAGGGGCATATTGTAGAATAGCGGCTACCATTCCTCAGACAAAAGGGGCAACCGGCGGGCTGCCCCTTTTGTCTGACTTATGGCCGAAACAGCCTTGCGGCGGGATGTTCGAACGTCACCCGCCCGTCTTTCATGCCCCACACGGGGCGGCTGATTTCCGATACCACCTGCGCGCGGCTTTTGGCGGGCAGGATGATGAAGCTCGCAGCTTCACCGACCGCGATCCTGTTGGATCTGCCCAGAAGTTTGGCCGGGGCATCAGCGATCATGGCAAAGCAGTTTTCAAGTTCGGCTTCGGTCGAAAGATGACTGACATTGGCATAAAGATTTGCCATGCGTGACAACGAACAATCGCCATAAGGCGTAAAGGGATTAAGCACATTGTTGGTTGCAATCGTGCAGCAGACCCCGTGCGCGGCAAGCTTATGCGCCGGAGCGACACCACACGGCACCGAATGATCATGATCGCGCCCGGTCAGGAAAAGATCGGTTGCCGGAAGAACCGTCAACCCAATCCCGGCATCGCGCATCAGGGCAATTGTGTCTTCAAGTTCGGGTTTGGGCAGCACTGACAGCTTGGTGACATGACCAATCATCACCCTCCCCTGCCAGCCAAAGGCAATCGATTGCTTGGCAACTTCATCAAGATGACGCCAACTGCCATCCAGATCGAAATCCAGATGGAAATCGAGATCGACATCATATTCGCGCGCCATTTCAAACAGACGCAGGATCTGTCCGTTTGGATCGGTATCCATATAGGGGCATCCACCCAACAAATCCGCACCATTTTCCAACGCCTCGCGCAGGAGTTCCTCGGTACCGGGATAGTTAAACAGGCCTTCCTGGGGGAAAACGCAAATCTCGATATCCATCGCCCAGGCGTAGTCTTCTTTCAGGCATTTGACCGCGTTAAACCCAGCCAGACCAATACCCGGATCGATTTCAACGTGGGTACGGATGGCATTCGTGCCCTCGGTAATTGCCTTTTCAATCACGCGTGCACCGCGCTGATAGACATCATCCTCGGTAAAGCCGCTTTTGGCTTTGGCCACCGCACTGATAGCCCCTGCAAGGGTGCCGGTTTCATTCTTGGCCCGATCCAAGATACAGGCCTTATCAAGATGCAGATGGCTTTCAACAAAACCGCAGCTGATCAGATGCCCACCCGCATCAAAGCCGGGCGCATCGGCCGAAATGGCCTTTGCGATTTCAACGATTTTTCCGCTCTGCACGGCAAGATCGACAAGCGTCTTCTCACCGGGCAGGCAGGCGTTCCTCACCAGATAATCAAGCATGTTTCACGGCCACCTTTTCTTGATTTTTATCGCCCTGCTCGGCCCCGCCAAGATAGGCGGCAATCAGGCGTTCATCCTGCCTAAGGTCAGCAGCCTTGCCTTCGGCAACCACCTGACCCTGTTCAAGGACATAGGCGTAATCAGCCACCGAAAGCGCCATGGTCGCCATCTGATCAACCAGAAGGATGGTCACACCGTCATCGCGAAGCTCGCCCAGAATGGCGTACAGTTCTTCGACCATGGCAGGAGCCAGACCAAGGGATGGCTCATCAAGCAACAGCGCCTTTGGCTTGGCCACCAGACCACGTGCAATTGCCATCATTTGCTGCTCGCCACCAGACAGAAGACCTGCCGGGCTGTTGATGCGATCACGCAACCGCGGGAAGCGTTTCAGGATACCTTCAAGCTCGTCCGCACTGACCGGTTTGGGTTGCTTATAAGCGCCCAGTTCGATGTTTTCGCGCACGGTCAGCTCCGGGAAGACCTGACGACCTTCGGGCACAAGCACCAACCCATGTTCGACAATCTGATGCGGGGCAAGGGCGTGGATATATTCGTTATTAAGAACAATCGTGCCTTTGACCGGCCGCAAAAGCCCTGCAAGGGCGGTCAGGAAAGTCGACTTGCCCGCACCATTGGCGCCAAGCAATGCGACCATTTCACCCTGACGGACTTTCAGATCAACCGATTGCAGAACCGGGGCGGCACCATAACCCGCCGTCAGACGAAGCGTTTCAATCACGGGTGAGTCACCGGCTTCAAACGGCACCGGACGCGGGCGGGCTTTCATTTCGCCATCACCCAGATAAGCCGCGATCACATGCGGATCATTCTGCACTTCCTTCGGGTTGCCAAAGATGATCGGGGTACCGGCATCCACCGCCAAAATCTGATCGGAAATGCCCATGACCATTTCCATGTCATGTTCGACCAGAACCACCGTAATCCCGGCATCAGCCAAGCGGCGCAGCAATTTGGAAAGTGCAACCTTATCGGCATGCATCAGGCCAGCTGCCGGTTCATCAAGCAACAACACGCCAGGCTTGGTCGCAAGCGATCTTGCGATTTCAACCAGTCTGCGATCCACATGGGGCAAATCGCCCGCACGGATATCGACATCCCCATGATAACCACAAAATGCCAGAAGTCCGGCGGCAGTGTTGCGGTTGGCATCGGATGCAATCGCGCTAAACGGTTTGCCAAAGCGACCAACAGAAATACCGGCAACGACATTGTCGATCACAGACATGTTTTCAAACAGACGGGTCGCCTGATAGGTGCGTGCAATACCACTGCGCGCGGCAAAGTCAGTCGGCTCGCCCGCAATATCCTGATCGCCAATGCGAACCGCACCTTCGGTTGGTTTGTAAAACCCGCTGATTATGTTCAAAAGCGTGGTCTTGCCTGCCCCGTTCGGGCCAATGATAGAAGTGACGTCGCCCGGCTTCGCAGTGAACGAAACACCGCTTACGGCCTTTACCCCGCCAAAGGCGATGGAAATGTCATCAACGCTTAGGCTATCTGATTTCGGATAAGCTTTAAGACCCGCCTCAATCTCATCTGCCGGGATGGGTTTTACACTGCGTTTGGCAAGCGGGATGAAGCGTTCAACAACACCGACAATGCCGCGCGGTGCGATGAGGAGAACGACAATCAAAAGTGCACCGAAAATCAGCAAACGATATTCGGCAAAATCGGCCAGCATTTCCGGCAGAAGAACCGAAACCGACGCCCCAACCAACGGCCCAAGAACCGTACCCGCTCCGCCCAGAATGACGGCAAACAGATACAGGATTGATTGGCTAAGCGGGAAATTTGATGGCGCAATAAACATCATAAGCGGTGCAAACAACGCACCGGCAAGACCGGCCATCGCAGCAGCAATGGCAAAGCCACTGGCCTTAACCGCAAAGGCATTATAGCCAAGCGAACTTGCGGCAATTTCCGCATCGCGCATGCTGGTCATGGCCATACCCCAGCCGCTGGTTGCCAGACGGCGGAACGCCAAAAGCGCGACCCCACCCAAAACAACACACAGCATCACCAGATCGGTTTCGCTAAACACATAGCCAAACAGCGATGGCATCGGGAAGCCCATCAAGCCATTTTGCCCGCCGGTCAGCGCACGCCATTCAATCGCGCCATGTTCAACAATAAAGGCAAAGGCAATCGTGACCATGGCAAGGAACGGCCCCGCCATGCGCACCGCTGACAACGCCAACAAACATCCGGCAAGACCAGCAATCACAGTAGATCCAACAAGGGCTGCCCAGAAGTTCAGACCAGCAAGGGTCAGAATAGCGCAGGCATAGGCACCGATGGCAAAGAAGCCCACCTGACCAAGTGATACAAGCCCGGTCAGACCATAAAGAACGTTCAGACCAACACACAGAACCGTCGTGATGGCGACAAGACCGATGATGAATTGGGTATAGCCCCCCGTGATCGAAACGCCGATCAATCCGGCCAGAACAGCAAGGATGATGACGCTATCCAGGGCGACGGGTTTATTAAGTTTGGGCATAGGATTTTTAAATTTCATATCGCGTTTCATCATCATCAGACCTTCTTGATTGCTGCCCGGCCAAACAGGCCGCTTGGTTTGATGGTCAGAACCGCGATCACAAGCGCGAACACGACAATGAAGGTATAGGACGAGCCGAGATAGGTGGTCACACCGGCCTCAACCAAGCCATAGATGAAGCCAGCCAGCATCACGCTATAAGCCGATGTCATCCCGCCCAGAATGGCAACCGCAAAGGCCTTAAGCCCAAAAAGCGTGCCCATATCGGAATGGACCGAAAATAGCGGTGCGATCAAAAGACCAGCACAGCCCGCCAGCATCGATGAAATGGCAAAGGATCCGGTCACCATGACAGTGGTGTTGATCCCCATAAGCTTGGCTGCCTGAAGGTTTTGAACCACAGCCAAAAGTGCCCGGCCCTGACGGGTGTGACGGAACAGGGCATGAAGGGCCAATGCCACACTGATTGCAGCAATCGGGATCAGGATTTGCTGGGGATAAACACCCGTCCCAAATACGTTCCAGCTTTCACCGACCAAGGCGGACGGTAAAGTGCGCGGCTCATTGCCAAAGGTAAACAAAACAACGTTATCAAGCAGGATGCCGCCAGCAACGGTCGCCATCAGCCAGGCTTCGGAATTGCGCACGGCAAACGGACGGACAAGGAAAAACTCGACCATGATCCCGACGAACCCGCAACACAGGATGGCAAGCGGATAACCGACAATGACCGGAAGGCCGTATTGTTCACAAAAGACAAAGCCCAATACAGCACCGAGCATCACCATCGATCCTTGGGCAAAATTGACCTTTGAGGACACCGAATAGGTGATCTGAAAGCCGAGCGCGATCAGCCCGTACATACTGCCAAGACCGATACCGGTGATCAGGGCTGCGATTAAAAGTGTCATTGCCAGTCGCCTGCTTATTGCGCACCCCGACGGGTGCATCATTCAAAAAGGGATAAAGCCCCCGCGCGGCGCTGGTGCAAAAGGAACACCGCACAGGGGATGGAAAAGATCGATTACTTGATCGGAATGATCTGGCCTTCGACGAAATGCGCAAAGGTGTAGTCTTCCGGACCAAGCGCGTCCTGATCGTCCGGGGTGAACGGCTTGTCATAGGTTTTGATCATGCCCTCGACACCGCTGATTTCGTACATAGCTTCGCGGATGGCCGGACCTTCGGTGGTGCCAGCTTTTTCAATCGCAGCAGCAATCAGAAGGGTCGCGTCATAGGCATTGGCAATGCCGGTCGCCGGGGTGACATCTGCAAGCGTTT
>NZ_JBLLNT010000015.1:0-103749 GCF_048059015.1 Thalassospira sp.
CGAACGTCATCATTTCTTCCAGACCGATGCTGTCTTTAGCGCCTGGGTCGATACTTGGCGCCAACCGGCATTCCGCGACTGGAACATGGTGGATGAGCTTGCCAACATCACCTGCCCGCTTCTGGTTATTCAGGGCGATGATGATCAATTCGGCAGTGACGAGCAGGTCCATACCATTTGTGCCAACACCAGCGGCCAGACCACAAAATTGCTGATCAAGGAGTGTGGCCACATCCCGCATTTCGATCAACCTGATCAAGTGATCGCAGCCAGCATGACGCATCTTGGGTTAAACGAACTGGTCGACGGCTAAGGTCGAGTTGTCCCAAACAAAAGCCCCGATGCATCTGCACCGGGGCTTTTTTTGTGGGCCACTGCCCGAATTCTGTTGGCTTGATTATTCAGCCAATGCGTCTTCGGCATCGATGACAACAGCAACCGCATGGATCACAGAAGCAATACGGATTGCGTTCTGGATGGTTTCTTTTTTAACGCCAGCACCTTTAAGTACCTTGTCGTGGGAATCGATGCACATGCCACAGCCATTGATCGCTGAAACTGCGATCGAAAACAGCTCGAAATCGGCCTTATCAATGCCCGGCTTGCCAATGATGTTCATGCGAAGGCGTGCTGGCATCGAACCATATTCCGCATCCGATACCAGATGCACGAAGCGGTAATAAATGTTGTTCATGCCCATGATTGCCGCGGCACCCTTGGCAGCTTCAATCGCTTCTTCGGACAGCTTGGCTTTGGCTTCGGCAGCAACGGCCTTGATCAGTTTGGCGTTGCGCGATGCAAATGCACACGCAAGGGCGGTGCCGTAAACCTGCTGGTCGGTCATGCCCGGATTGTTTGCCATGCTCGACAGGTTCAGTTTCAGATCCTTGGCATAGGCCGGCATTGCGTCCTTGATTTCGGTAATCGAAGTCATGTGGGTATCCCCTGATACAAAATGCAAAAACGAAAACAGATCAGCCATCGCTTACCCCGGCAAAGCCAGCGCAAAACGCACGTTAAGATATGAGTGGCTGAAACGGGATCGGGCGGATGCCCGACCCCAAAATCGTCTGGACTAAATCGCGAAAAAGCGACTTAGAGGGTTGCGTCACCCTGGGTCCAGTTGCACGGGCAGAGTTCGTCGGTCTGCAGTGCATCGAGGATGCGCAGTGCTTCCTGCGGGTTACGACCAACATTGAGGTCGTTAACCTGAACGTGACGGATAATGTTGTCCGGATCGACGATGAAGGTCGCGCGCAGAGCAACACCGGCGTCTTTCGCCAGAACACCCAGAGCAGCCGAGAGTTCTTTTTTCTCGTCAGCCAGCCATACGAACGGGCTGTCACCCAGGTCTTCGTGGTGGGTACGCCATGCAGCGTGCACGAAATCGGTGTCGGTCGAGCAACCCAGGAGAACCGCGTCGCGGTCTTCGAACTCACCGTTCAGCTCGCCGTAACCAACGATCTCGGTCGGGCAAACAAAGGTGAAGTCTTTCGGCCAGAAGAACAGGATCTTCCATTTGCCTTCATAGGACTTGTCGGTCACCGGTGCGAAGCTATCCGGGGTTTTGCCCGAAACACCAGTCAGATTAAATTCAGGAAGCGTATCACCAACGGTAAGCATTAGTTTGGTTACTCCATAACCCAGTTTAAAATCCCAATCCACGGCCCCCGACAGGCCGCTTAATCTATTGTGCAAGTGCAAAAAATGCACTCACTGCTAGCGATTTGTAGTTAAATGGACTAACTAAGACAAATAGATAAAACCTCACATTGTGATAGGAAAAATTTATGGCCGCCCAACCGAGCATCAAGCAACTCAAGTACTTGGTTGCCCTTGCCGAGTGTGGCCATTTCGGCCGCGCGGCTGAAGCGTGCTTCATCACCCAGCCCAGCCTGTCAGCAGCAATTAACGAACTTGAGAACCTGCTTGGCGCTCAGCTTGTCGAACGCAACAAGCGACAGGTACTGATCACCCCGCTCGGCGAAGAAGTCGTTTTGCGCGCGCGAAGCATCCTTCAGGAAGTCGACGAACTGACCACCATGGCACAGGCCGCGACCGAACCGCTTTCGGGTCCGATCCATATCGGCGTGATCCCGACGATCGGCCCGTATCTTTTGCCTGACGTGATGATGCAGATTAAGTCCGGCTTCCCGAAACTGCAGCCATTCCTGCGCGAAGATCAAACCAGTAAATTGATCGAGCTGTTATCTGCCGGAAAACTCGACCTGGCCCTGATTGCGCTTCCGATCGAGGAAAACTGGCTTGAAGAATTTGATCTGTTTGAAGATCAGTTTGTCTTTGCCTGCACGCCTGATAACCCGTTGACCCAAAAGCCCCGCCTTGAGATCGCTGATATCAAGGATGAAAAGCTTTTGCTGCTTGAAGACGGCCATTGCCTGCGGGATCAAGCGCTTGAGGTCTGCCAGAAAGCCGGTTGGAGCAAATCTGCAGACTTCCAGGCCAACAGCCTGTCCACCCTGGTTCAGATGGTCGCAGCCGGTGTTGGATCGACATTGCTTCCGGAAATGTCGCTTGAGGTTGAGGCACGTCGCCCGGACCTTTTGAAAATCATGCCGTTTGAAAACCCGGTGCCAATCCGTCGTATTGGCATGGTTTGGCGTCGCAGTTCCGCGCGCAAACGCGAGTATCGCCAGTTGGCGTCTTATCTGCGTGATCGTCTGGCACCCCGCCATCAGGCGGATGTTGCCTGATCGGGCCAGCTGGTACGACCGTATTCCATAGGCAGCACCAAGGAACGGGCCGATAGCCGATGCTACCGATCAAGGATAACAACCCGACGACCATAACGCCCTGGGTCACCTACGCCATCATTGCGATCAATGTGGCGGTTTTCCTGTTTACCGTATCGCTTGATCCGCGATCAGCCCATCTGGTCAATCTGCAATATGGTGCGATCCCGGCAATCCTGTTTGGTCATGCGGACCTGCCACCGGAATTCTCGCCCTTCCCGCCTGGCTTTGGTTTCCTGTCGGTATTTTCGGCCATGTTCATGCATGGCGGCTGGATGCATCTGGGCGGCAATATGCTCTATCTCTGGATATTCGGGAACAATGTCGAAGATGCGATGGGGCATTTTCGGTTTTTGATGTTCTATCTGATTTGCGGTGTTGCGGCGGCCTTTGGTCACGGCATTCTTGATACCCAGTCAGAAATCCCGATGATCGGCGCGTCCGGTGCGCTTGCGGGCGTGCTGGGGGCCTATTTCCTGCTGTATCCCAAGGCCCGCGTGCTGGTCTGGTTCTTCTGGGTGTTTATCTTTTATGTGCCAGCGGTCGTTGTTCTGGGCTTCTGGTTTGTCACACAGGTGATCAATTTTGGCAGTGGTGCCGGGGGCGGCATTGCGTGGGTTGCCCATATCGCGGGCTTCATTGCTGGCATGGCACTTATTCCGCTTTTCAAGCATCGCAATGTGCCGCTTTGGCATGACGGATCGGCGGCACCGGCCTTTGGCGTTTATCGCCCCGGCCGCAAGGCACGCGATGGCAGCTCATCGAACATCCCGCCTTGGGCTGCGGCCTACGAGGCGGAACGTGCTGCCAAACATGCCAATATGCGCCGCAATCAGCGCGGCCCGTGGGGCAAGGAAGATGAAATGGGTGATAAGTCGCCATGGGGTCGCTATCAACCGCCATCGGACAAGCCCAAACCAAAATCCAAACCATCTGTGGGCGTTCCCAAAGTTGTTCGCTTGCATCCGGACCGCAACAAAGATGATAATTGATCCCCAAGTCCAATAAGTTGCCCCGGAGGATCCCACATCATGCGCGCCGCCTACTTCACCGAATATCAGGGCCCGATCGAAGTACAAAAGGTCGATGACCCGACACCGACAAATGATGGTGTGGTAATCAAGGTGGGGGCCACGGGCCTGTGTCGCAGTGACTGGCACGGCTGGATGGGACATGATTCCGATGTGCAGCTTCCCCATGTTCCCGGCCACGAATTTGCCGGAACCGTTGTTGCCGTTGGCAAGGATATCAAACGCTGGAAAGAAGGTGACCGCGTCACGGTCCCGTTCGTATCTGGCTGCGGTCATTGCCCGGAATGTCATAGCGGCAATCATCAGGTCTGCGATCATCAATTCCAGCCGGGCTTTACCCATTGGGGCAGCTTTGCCGAATATGTCGCCATTGATTATGCCGATACCAACCTTGTCCGCCTGCCTGATGAAATGGAATTTGCCACGGCCGCAAGCCTTGGCTGTCGTTTCGCCACAAGCTTCCGTGGCGTAATTGATCAGGGAAAGGTCACAGCGGGTCAGATGGTTGCGGTCCACGGTGCTGGTGGTGTTGGCCTATCAGCCATCATGATTGCCGCGGCAGCCGGTGCCTATGTCATTGCGGTTGATATTGATGACACCAAACTTGAATTTGCCAAAGAACTGGGTGCCAACGCGGTTCTGAATGCCAGCAAGGTTGATGACATCCCGACCGCGATCAAGGACATCACCCGGGGTGGTGTTCATGTATCTGTTGATGCGCTTGGCAGTGCGGTGACGTGCTTTAACTCCGTCGCATCCTTGCGCAAACGCGGCAAGCATATCCAGATCGGCCTTATGACCGGCGATCACGCCCATGCCAAGGTTCCGATGGACCGCGTAGTGGCCCATGAACTTGAAATTCTTGGCAGCCATGGCATGCAGGCATTTCGCTATGACGCAATGATCGACATGATCATGACCGGCAAACTCGCCCCGCAAAAACTGATCGGTGATCATGTGACATTGGCCGAAGGGGCAACTGCACTGATGAATATGGACCACTTCGCCGGAACCGGCGTTACCGTAATTGATCGGTTCTGATCCATGATCATTGGTATCCCGTTCAAACCCAAAGACCCGATTGACGATCTGTTTTCCGACATCACCCAGTCAATGATCGATGACGGCAAGTCGGTCGCAGGCTATGTGCAAAAACGCTGCAAGGACCGCGATTGCGGGACATTGGTTTATGTCCGCAATCTGCGCAGTGGCGATGAAATGTCGATCACCAAAAACCGTGGCGCTATGGCAAAGGGCTGCAAGCTTGATGGCGATGCGCTGTCCACCCTGTCAGAGCAGCTTGAACGTGATGTCGAAAACGGCTGTGATCTTTTGATCGTTGCGCGCTTTGGCCGGAGCGAGGCCGACGGCCGTGGCCTGCGCGATGTCATTTCACGCGCGATGGAACTGGAGATCCCGGTTCTGGTCGGTGTGCGCGATGAATATGCCGATGCGTGGGATGCATTTCATGGTGGCTTTGCCAAAAGCCTGCCGCTTGATCGCGATGTGATTTTGGATTGGCTGCGCACCGAATGCGTCGCGACTGAAACTGTATAGCTTTAGACCAGCTTAGTTGCCACAGCCCATATCAGCCGATGCACGGTCCTTTGCCAGCACCTTGGCGGCAAACCGTTCGAACCATTCACCAAAGGCCGCATCAAATTTCTGACGTCCCAGACGTTGCTCATCCGGGCCCTGCCCGTTTGGACGATCGGTCTTGGCTTCGGAGTTTGATAGCCAGCGTTCATGGGTTTCACCATCCACTTCCGGGTGGAACTGAATGCCCCAGATACGTTCATCAATATGATAGGCCTGATGCGGGAAAACCGACCCGGTCGCCAGCAATTCGGCCCCGTCTGGCAAACCGAAACCTTCGCTGTGCCAGTGATAAACCATCATTTCATCGGGAAACAGATCACGCCCGGCATCAGTTGCCTGAACCGGGTAATAGCCGATCTCGGTCATGCCGTCGGGATGTGGGGCGATATCAGCACCCAGATGACGCGCCATCAATTGCGCGCCTAAGCAAATGCCAAGATACATCGCGTCACTGGCGACCACATGGGGCAGCCATTTCAAAATCGCATCGACATTGCCAAGATGATCGTCATTGGCACTCATCGGTCCGCCAAAGACAACAACCAGATGATAGCCACCCAGATCAGTGGGAAGCACATCGCCTTCGCCCGGACGACGAATATCGAACTCATAGCCATATTTGCTCAGCACCGCTCCTAACCGACCGGGCTGGCCGGTGGCAGAATTGAAAACAAGCAAGATACGATTGGCGGGGCTAAGTTCGTTCATCAGGTCCTCTTTGCTGCATGAGCGAATGCTAGACTGTCCCTTGGCATTTTGACAAGCCCCCCGTCATCACAAACACTATGCCCCAAAAGAAAAGCCGCCACACTCTGTGTGACGGCCTTTGAATTCGATCCGAAAAAGCAAAAGCTTAGACGTTGAATTTGAAGTGGAAGATATCGCCGTCCTTGACGATATAGGTCTTGCCTTCCTGACGGAGCTTGCCGTTATCACGCGCGCCAGCTTCACCGTTAAACTCGACGAAATCGTCATAAGCCATGGTTTCAGCTTTAATGAAGCCACGTTCGAAATCGGTGTGGATCACGCCTGCTGCATTCGGAGCAGTTGCACCTTCATGCACGGTCCAAGCACGCGCTTCTTTCGGACCCACCGTAAAGAAGGTGAGCAGGTTCAAAAGCTTGTAGCCTTCGCGAATGATGCGGGCCAAACCGGTTTCGGAAAGACCAAGACCTTCAAGGAATTCCTGCTTGTCTTCAGCACTTTCAAGAAGGGCCACTTCGGCTTCGATCGCTGCTGAAATCACAACCGAACGCGCACCCTGTGCAGCAGCCATTTCGGCAACCTTGGCCGAAAGTTCGTTGCCGTCAGCAGCACTGTCTTCATCAACGTTGCACGCATACAGAACCGGCTTGCTGGTGAGAAGCTGCAGCATTCGGAATGCCTTGGCTTCGTCTTCGTTGTTTACTTCAACAACGCGGGCCGGCTTGCCTTCGCGCAGAACTTCAAGGGTACGTTCAACCAGCTCAAGCGTCAGCTTGGCGTCCTTGTCGTTGCCTTTGGCGCGTTTCTGAAGACCGGTGATCCGCTTTTCAAGGCTGTCCATATCGGCCAGCATCAATTCGGTTTCGATGGTTTCCGCATCGCGAACCGGGTTCACAGAACCTTCTACGTGGGTGATGTCGCCATCTTCAAAGCAACGCAGAACGTGAACGATTGCATCGGTTTCACGGATGTTTGCCAGGAACTGGTTGCCAAGACCTTCGCCCTTGGACGCACCACGGACCAGACCGGCAATATCAACGAATTCGAGCTGGGTCGGAATGATGGTTGCCGATTTGCCAATTGCTGCGATCTTGTCGAGACGTTCATCAGGAACGCTGACACGGCCGGTATTCGGCTCAATGGTACAGAACGGGAAGTTTGCTGCTTCTGCAGCGGCCGTCTGGGTCAGGGCGTTAAAAAGGGTCGACTTACCAACGTTCGGCAGACCGACAATACCGCATTTAAATCCCATCTTTCCGGGCTCCGTAACTTGAATTTCTGTTCATCAGGATCGGCTTGGGTCATCCCAGACCGAACGACTATTTCTTTCTGCCAAATGCCTTGGCAAGTGCTTCGGCCATGGCCGAAGCTGCATTGCTGACCGGGGTATCTGCGCGTTCAAGGCGAACCTTGGCAGCCCCTGAAAGGTCATCGATGCTGTCCCCGGATGTTGGCTGGGTATCGGCATCTTTATTGGTATCGCCCTTGGCCTTTTGGCTTGCCGGTTTGTCTTTTTTCGGCGCCTTTGGCTTGGGCGGGGAAACGATGGCAGAGACCTTGCTCATGAAGCCACCGTCATCGCCTTTGGTCAGTCGCGCAAATTCTGCTGCAACCGCATCCAGAAGGGTCATCAGCCAGCCATCCTGTTCGGCCTTGGAGAAATCCCCAAGAACATGGCCATGCACACGGGCTTTATCCCCCGGATGACCAATTCCCAAACGAACGCGGCGATATTCTTTGCCACAATGGGCATCAATGGATCGCAAGCCGTTATGACCACCGTGACCACCACCGCGCTTTACACGCAGCTTGCCGGGCGGCAGGTCTAGCTCATCATGCAGGACAATAACGTCTTCGACCGGAATCTTGTAAAAGCGCAGCACTTCGCCAACGCTTTGGCCCGACAGGTTCATGAAGGTTTCCGGTTTAAGAACCAGAACTTTCTGACCGTTCAATTCACCTTCGGAAATCTGGCCCTGAAACTTCTTGCGCCAGGGGCCAAAAGAATAGCGGCGGACGAGTTCGTCCGCCGCCATGAAGCCAATGTTGTGGCGATTGGCGGCATAGCCCGATCCCGGGTTTCCCAATCCAACCACCAAAAACATCGTAAGACCTCGATCTTATTCTTCGGTTGCTTCTTCTTCGTCTTCGCCCGAAGCGGAATTTTCTTCCGATTTCAGAGCGGACGGAGCAGCAACGGTCGCAACGGTGAAGTCGCGGTCGGTAATCGCAAGCTCAACACCTTTCGGCAGGGTAATTGCCGAGATGTGGATCGAGTCACCAACTTCAACACCCGAAAGGTCGAAGACCAGCTCTTCCGGAATTGCATTCGGAGCGCAGATAACTTCAACATCGTGACGAACTACGTTCAGAACGCCACCTTTTTTCAGGCCCGGGGATTTCTCTTCGTTTACGAAGCGAACCGGAACTTCCACATTGATGGTCTGGCCTTTAGCAAAGCGCAGAAGGTCAATGTGCAGGATTGCATCGGTAACTTTGTCGAACTGAACGTCGCGCGGCAGAACGTCATATTTCTCTTTTCCGACTTCAACAGTCAGAACGTGAGAATAGAAGCCCGGCTTATGCAGAAGTTTCCAAAGCGGACGCGGGTCAATCTGGAACAGAACAGCTTCCTGTTTTGCACCATAGATGACACCAGGGACCATACCGGCACGACGCACGGCACGGGCGGCCCCCTTTCCGGCCCGTTCACGGATTTCCGCAGTGATAACAGTGTTTGCCATCGGAAAATCTCCTTGAACTAAAAAATTTGTTCTCGCAGGTTGGTGAAAATCACCGCTGAAAGCCCACGAAAACAAGCGCGGTGGCCTCCAGGGGTGCCACCGCGACGAGGGCCTTATACCCTCAATCGAAAAGAACGGAAACAGATTTTTCTTCCGAGATACGACGGATGGCTTCGGCCATCAGCGGCGCAATCGGAAGCTGTCGGATTTTTGCGCAGTCACGTACCGCATCCGATGCCTTGATCGAATCGGTGGTGACAACTTCGGTCATCGGGGAATTGGCAATACGCTCAACCGCCGGGCCCGAAAGGACACCGTGGGAAACATAAGCCGCAACCGACGAAGCACCGCGTTCTTTAAGTGCGCCAGCAGCGTTGCAAAGCGTACCTGCCGAAATCAACGATGTCGTCAACCAGGATGCAGGCAGCATCCTTAACATCACCGATAACGTGCATGACTTCGGAAACGCCAGCCTGCGGGCGACGTTTGTCAATGATGGCCAGTTCGGCATCAAGGCGTTTTGCAACGGAACGTGCGCGCGCCACACCACCAACGTCCGGGCTGACGATAACCAGTTTCTGGCCTTCAAACTTGTTGCGGATGTCGCTGGTCAGAACCGGCGATGCAAACAGGTTATCAAGCGGAATGTCAAAGAAGCCCTGAATCTGACCGGCGTGGAGGTCCATGGTCAGAACGCGGTCTGCACCGGCAACCGTAATCAGGTTGGCAACCAGTTTCGCCGAAATCGGGGTACGAGGACCGGACTTACGGTCCTGACGGGCATAACCGAAATACGGAATGACAGCCGTGATACGACGTGCGGACCCGCGACGCAGCGCGTCGAGAAGCACCAGAAGTTCCATCAGGTTGTCGTTTGCGGGGAAAGAGGTGCTCTGAATGACAAAAACGTCCTCACCGCGGACGTTTTCCTGAATTTCACACCAGATTTCCTCATCGGAGAAACGCTTAACATCTGCACGGGTAAGCGGCAGATTCAGATGGTCAGCAATAGCCTCAGCCAAAGGGCGGTTACTGTTACCAGCGAGGATCTTCATAGCGGGGCCTCGGTTAATGGGTGCCGGGAAAGCGAAAATACTAAATCCTGTACACTCCAGCCAGTACAGATCAGCCGGGATTGGTCCCGCTCGCCCCTGTCGCCCAAGTGCCCGGAAATCGGGGAAACCCCGCCCGGTTCGACGACATGTTCACGACACTCAAAGACCACTCATCGGCGAATCCGCATCTTGGCAGATCGCGGCGGCTTTATAACCAGCCGTTAACAGTCTGTAAATGGGGCCGGTGCCGAATAACGACAAGGCTGTCATGCATAGGCTGCCAAACCCGGCCCATATGGCTGTTTTAACGGATCGATACCGTCTTTTTGTCGTCTTTAAGCTGAAGCTTTTTCTTGGTCGCGATCTGGCCCAAAACACCTTCAAGCGTATCAACGGCTGCTTGGGCGGCAAGGGATGCGATGGATCCCCATCTTTCATCCAGACGACCGCGCGGCACCACGTTGTTCTGGTTCATCTGACCAAGTTCGGTCCCATCGACTTCCATGATGATCCATTCAATCGATACACCGTCCAGCGGCTGGGTGGTTTGTTCCTTAACCGGGCTGACATCAATTGTCGCGGACAAGATCACACTTTGATCACCGATTTCCTTGTTATCAACCGTGATCCCCTTGGCCTGAAGCAACGCACCGGCTGATCGCGCAAGGGCCGTGTTGCCATCCCCCGGCGCACCGGCGAAATCAAGCAATGCCACCTTCATATATGGCGCGGCCTGAATGGCCGATCGATCACCGGTGATCAAAAAGGCAATCTGATCGGCGGGAGTGGCGACCAACCCGTCATAGGTTTTGGCCAGTGGATCATCGGCTTTACCTTCAAGTTCACGGACCTTGTCGACCAGTTCTTCGGGGATCGCCAGATTGGTTTCTTCGGGTCCGGTTGGCTGATCGGCAAACCATTGATCAGCGGCAAGCTCGCCCTTGGCACGTGCGGTATCAATTGCCAAGCCATCCGGGCGCATCAGAACCCAGGTGATATCAAGTGCCGCGCCCTGCTCGATCAGGCTAGCTGTCACGTTTGGGCGCAAGATGTAATCCCCGCCTTCCATGCTGTCGCTATAGGCCGGGATGTCGCGCTTACGAAGCGCGCGCGCCATCGCACGGGCCAGATGGGCAGATGCGCCTTCGGGCAGATCGTCACTTGCCTCGACCCGGACGGTTCCGGTGTCGCGCAGTTCCAGCAATGCAGGATCGCCTTCGCGACCTGCCCCTTCAAACGGGCGCGGAAGATCACCGCAAGCCGCAAGTGGGCCAACCAGAAACACAGTCAGAACAAGGGAACGGAGGAATGAAGTCATCAAGGATACTTACTTCTATACGTCACATCATGACGCAACCAACCATGGTCGCGATGATCATAAAGAAAAACAGCATGATCATGTGTGGCATCGCCTATTCCCCCTCAGGCTTCTGTCAACATGATCGCGGAAAGCTGCCGACCGTAGTCCGGCTCCTTGCGAAGCGTCGTGCGGCGGTAGCTGTAAAAAAGGTCTTCTTCGGCAAGCGTGTCACGCGCGACCAGTTCGACCGATGCAATACCGGTGGCAATGGTGCGACGACGTACATATTCCGGCAAATCAAACATGAAATGCCCATCACGGGTCGACAGATCAAACAGGTCTTCTGAGCCGCCTGGCCCTTCAAGGATCGTGTCGCGGAAGGTGCCATCGACTTCATAGGATTTACGCGCGATGCAGGGGCCAACGGCGGCTGTGATGTTTTCACGTTTGGCACCAAGTTTTTCCATCGCATCGACAGTGCTGGCCGAAATGCCGCCAAACGATCCACGCCATCCTGAATGGCAGGCACCAATTACACCGGCAACCCGATCATGGAACAGAACCGGTGTGCAATCAGCCGTCAGAATACCAAGCATAATGCCCGGACGGTCTGTGACCATCGCATCGGCCTTGGGTGCTTCGTCGCGCGATAGCGGCTTATCAAGAACCGCCACATCAATGCCGTGCACCTGATACACCGTGGTCAGGTTTTGCGGAGTGGTTTCAAATGCCGATGCAGCACGCGCGCGGTTTTCTGCCACCCGGTCCTTATCATCATCGGACCCGAAGCCCACATTCAGACCACCATGAATACCGTCGCTGACACCGCCCTTGCGGCTTAGAAACCCGTGACGCAAACCGTCATTGCCCGACAAACGTTCGGCTTCAAACCAGGTCAGCCCGTTTGACGAACGTTCGATACCGTCAGTAATCGGGTGGGTCATGACTGAACTGCTCCGTCCTTGGTGTCGCGATCACATCACTATAATCGTGATCCGGGTTATCCTGATACGCCGCTGATGCAGGGTGGCGGTGTTGTTGTGCGACCATAGCCGATCAGAACTTTAAAAAGCGTTCCCATCTGATCAGCATCGACCAACCGTGCCAATGCCTGATCAATTGCGGCTGCTTGATGTTCGTCCGCACTGGTTTTCAAAAGTTCTGCGCGTTGTTCGATCCCCAGCATCTTAAGGAACGTGCCCTGCGTCAGGACCGCACCGGTTCGTCCACCGGCCTCGGTCATGGCGCGTGCGATGGCGGCGAAATCAACATGGGCCGTGATATCGGCATCGCCCGGCTCGGACAGAACCGGATGATATTCATGGCCTTTCAATGCCTGAAGCGTATCGCCATAGGCGCTGCTTGGATGGCCATAATCGATGAATAAAGCAGCCCCACCCGTTTCATTCAGACGGCGGGCGACCTGATCGGCAATGGCGATTGCCGGTGCGCAGCTTTCAAAGATGTCACCCTTCTTGGCCGAACCGCGAAGGGTTGCCGGAATAAGCGCATCGGTCACAGGCGTTTCGCGTCCACGAACAAAGCCAAGCTCGCCACTATTGGCATCCATGCCGACAAGCCGTTCTACCCAACCGTTATCGCCACGCTCAAACTGGCGGATCGGCAGAGCATCAAAGAACTCGTTGCCAATGACAATGGCAGGCACATTTGCACGTGTCGGAATGTCATCAAATGCCTCATGCCAAGTGGCCGGAATGCCATAGGCCATGATCGCCGTTTGCTGATGGGTGCGCAAAACCGGGCTGGTTTCAACAAACCGCACGGTAAGCGCATCGCCAAATCCTGGCACATTACGCACAGCACGCAACGCATCTGACATCAGGGTCCCGCGCCCCGGCCCCATTTCGATCAGATCCATCTTGGGCGGACAGCCCATTTGCTGCCAGGTCACAGCCGCCCACAGACCGATCAGTTCACCAAACATCTGGCTGACTTCTGGTGCGGTGATGAAGTCACCGGCACGGCCAAACGGGTCCTGTTTACGGTAATAACCATGTTGGGGATGGGCCAAGGCTTCGCTCATGAAATCGGCGATGCTGATCGGCCCGGACATGGAAATCCGCCGTTTGATATGGGTTAGAAGCGGGCTATCGGTATCAGGCGTCATCGTCACGCGGCTTCGGCCTCTTTGGGGTGAACGCGGGTTTCAATCGGATTGCGTTTCATCGCATAGACAATGCAGCCAATCCCGAACAACACCATCGGGATCGACAGAAGCTGTCCCATGGTCGCACCACCGGCAAGAAAGCCCAGCTGCGCATCCGGTTCACGGAAGAATTCGACAATGATGCGCGAAATGCCATAACCGGCAACAAAGGTGCCACCGAGAATACCCGGGCGATGGCGAATATAGGCGTTTCGCGACATAACAAACATAACGATAAACAGGATCAAGCCTTCAAGGATGGCTTCATAAAGCTGACTTGGATGGCGCGGCAGCGGCCCACCGTTGGGAAACACAACACCCCATGCGACATCGGTCGTGCGACCAAACAGCTCGCCATTGATGAAGTTGGCAATGCGCCCAAAAAACAGACCAATCGGGGTTGCCACGGCTGCTGCGTCCAGTACCGCGAGTGTTGAAATCCCGCGTTTGCGCGCAAACAAAATGATCGCAACGATCACGCCCATGAACCCGCCATGGAAGGCCATCCCGCCCTGCCAAACCTTAAGGATATTGGCCGGGTTATCGAGGTAATAATCCAGATTGTAAAACAGGATATAACCCAACCGCCCGCCAAGGATCACACCAAGCGTTGCCCAAAATAGAAGATCATCGACATCACGTTTGCTCATGATGTTTGGGGTTTTGGTGCAGTAATAAACGACGTATTTCCAGCCCAAAAGCAGACCGGCAATATAAGCCAGCGCATACCAGCGAATAGCAATCGGGCCGATGGAAATCGCAATCGGGTCTATCGCCGGAAAGGCAAGGCTCAGCATCAGGAAAACTCCGCATCAGCAGGGTGGTTAAATTCTTGGGTCCTGTCCAAGTCGCAAAGGATATGGGCAGCATCATGGCAAGTTGGCAATACGCACCACCTTACCCCGATAACTGCCCCATTTATCCTTAGCGGAAGGCATCCTCGGTCGCGAGATAGTCCTGAATATAAAGACGGACACCTTCTTCAAGCGAGGTCATCTCGGTCGTGTAACCAGCCTTGCGCAGCTTGGTCATGTTGGCTTCGGTGAAGTACTGATACTTGTCGCGGATGGCTTCTGGGGTCGGGATGTAATTGATCACTGGCTCCTTACCCATCGCGTTAAAGACCGCAATTGCAAGGTCCTTGAAGCTGCGTGCATTGCCTGTGCCAATATTGAAAAGATCGCTGACCTGCGGATTGTCATAAAGCCACATGATGATATCGACGACATCGCCAACCCAGACGAAATCACGCAGCTGACCGCCATCTTCGTAATCGGGATGGTGCGATTTAAACAGGGTCGCCGTTTCACCAGCAGACAGCTTGTCAAACAGCTGCGAGACAACCGAGCGCATACCGCCCTTATGATATTCATTCGGGCCATAGACGTTAAAGAACTTCAGACCCGCGAACTGTTTCGGACGGAAGCCGTTCTGATCAAGAATGCGGCGGAAACGACGATCGGTCGCATGCTTGGACCAGCCATAGGCATTCAGCGGTGCGAGCTTTGCCATGTCAGCTTCGTCAAAGCTGTCATCAAAGCCCTGCTTGCCATCCCCATAGGTCGCCGCCGAAGACGCATAGATCAGACGTGCTGAATGGCGCGAACACCATTCCCAAAGCCAGGTCGTCAGTTTCAGGTTATTGGCAACGATCTTGTCAGCATCGGTTTCCGTGGTCGCGGAAATCGCGCCCATATGGAAAATCGCATCAACATCACCGGAATGCTTTTCAAGAAAGGCCGGAAGTTCGTCGGGATGGATAATGTCGCGCAGGTTACGCTTGGCGATGTTTTTCCATTTGATGCCATCACGCAGACGATCGACCACAACGATGTCGGTTTCACCACGTTCTTCAAGGGCCGCGACAATATTGGAACCGATAAATCCGGCGCCACCGGTGACGATAAGCATTGCATTCTCCTGGCGGGTCAAACCCGATGATCAAAATTTATCGTCACTTTATAGGACCGCCCCTGATCTGGAGCAAGAAAAGCAAAGCAAAATAACGATATCGTCACGACAGCCCGCAAGAAGAAGATCAGATGACGATCAGCTTGCTCTATGGGCCAAAGCGACCATATTATGCGCAACACCTTGATCCAGAAAGCCGGAGACCATTATGCAAATCAACAACCGCATCCTTGATGACCTTACCCGCGTGACCAATTCGGCACTGGGCACCATGACGGGCGTCAAAGGCGAAGTTGATGCCATCGTTCGTCAGCAGTTTGAAAAAATCCTGATGAATATGGATCTGGTAACCCGCGAAGAATTCGATGTCGTTCATGATGTCGCCATTCGCGCGGCCGAACGCATTGACGCGCTTGAAGCGAAAATTGCTGATCTGGAAAAGCGTCTTGAAGCAGCAGATGCGACCGCAAAACCGGCCGCAAAGCGCACCACAGCAAAAACTGCTGCGAAAAAGGACTCCTAAGCGCCAAATAATCCCCACATAAGGGATAGGGTCACGACCCTCGTTAACCGTCACAAACAGGATCGCTGAAAGGTCGATCAGGACGGGTAACACGGCGGTTATCCAAAATTCATTGCAGTCCTGCGTTGCGGGACGGTTGAAAGACGGCGGGCACCGGCATATAGTGCGCGCCCTTTCGCACATGCTTAAACAGGCTGGGTAATATATGGACGACCAACTGGAAGATATCGGAGACATGGGCGACGAAAACCCGTTGCTGCTTGTCGAGGATATCGCCCGCACCAACCAATGGCACGTGGAACGACGCAGCACCGACGAGGTGGTGGTCGAGATCCCCGCCCATTGGTGCACCTATCTCGTCTATTTCACCTGGCGTGATGATGCTGAAGCATTGCATATCGCATGCTGCTTTGACCTGTTCGTGCCAGAACCCCTGCGCCCGCGCATCTATGAGCTGGTTGCCAAATGCAATGAACAGCTCTGGATTGGTCATTTCGGATTGTGGCTTGAAGAAAACATGCCGCTGTTCCGTCATACCCTTCTGTTCGGGGGAGACGTTCCGCCGATGGTCGAACAGTTCGAAGAACTGATCGATATCGCCATTTCCGAATGCGAACGCTTCTTCCCGGCTTTCAACTTCGTTCTGGGTCAGGGCAAATCACCCGACGAAGCATTGACCCATGCGATGCTTGAACCCGCTGGTCAGGCATAAGCCAACAGCACATCATTCGCAGGCAGAACTTCTGCAGATGCATATCAAGGACGGCATAATCGCCGTCCTTTATTGTTTTTGGGCAGTTTTTTTCAGACTGCGGCAGATTTGCACCAGACAACATAAATCCCGCGATATATATGGATCGGGATGGGTCGACAAAACAAAACTCCGCCCGATATCATCCTGACAGCCAAAGTCAACGTGATCGGATTGCGGTGTGATTTCACCCGGTGTTTCAAAGCACACCCTTGCCCTATCGCGCGACTTGACCCACCTTGAGAAGATGGCTACGGCATTACATCAAGACTGTTGATCATACAAAAATCGACAGAACCCGATGGTTAAAGCGGAGCAGAATTTATGAATACGCGTCTTTTGCTGGTCGGCTGTGGCAAGATGGGAAGCGCCATGCTCGAAGGCTGGCTTGCTCAGGGTCTTAAGGCAGCCAATGTCTATATCGTTGAACAGGCCGAAGCCGCCGAGAAGCTTGAGACAAGCTATGGCGTCAATGGCGTTACCAATGTTGCCGATATTCCAGAAGACTTCATTCCGCAGGTTGTTCTGTTTGCAGTCAAACCACAAGTCCTGCCCGATGTGATTGACGCCTATAAGCCGCTTGCCCGTGCCGAGACCGTATTCCTTTCGGTTGCCGCAGGTAAAACCATCGAGTTCTTTGCAAGTCACCTTGGCGAAACCGCGCGCATTGTTCGCGCCATGCCAAATACCCCGGCGGCCGTATCGCGGGGCATGACCGTGATGTGCCCGACCGATAATGTCAGCATCGCACAGCGCGACATGTGTGAAACCCTGCTTAAGACAGTGGGTCTGGTTTCCTGGGTCGAAGATGAAGGCCTGATGGATGCAGTCACCGCCCTTTCGGGAAGTGGCCCGGCTTACATCTTCCATTTGGTTGAAGCGATGGCACAGGCCGGCGAGACTGCAGGCCTTCCGGCAGATCAGGCAATGCTTCTGGCACGTCAGACCGTTGTAGGTGCAGGCTTCCTTCTTGATGCCAGCGAAGAAACCGCTGCGACCTTGCGCCAGAATGTTACAAGCCCCGGCGGTACAACGGCAGCCGCCCTTGATGTTTTGATGGATCAGAAAACCGGTCTTCCGGAATTGATGACGCGCGCGATCGAAGCTGCCCGTAAACGTTCAGTGGAACTGGCCGGATAAACCCAACAGTTCCCCACCATTGATGGAGACAGTCATGCCATCCAAAAAGGATGTCCCAAACGCCCTGATCAAGGCCACCATGAAACTGGCGGCCGAGAAACCATGGCATGACGTCACCATGATCGATATCGCCCAGGAAGCTGGCCTATCCGTTGCCGATTGCTTTGACCATTGCAGTGGCAAGGGCGATATCCTTCGCCGGTTCGTCAAACAGATCGACCGCGAAGTTCTGGCCGACCTTGATGACGAAGATTTCAGCGAACCCGGTCATGACCGCCTGATCGCGGTGATCATGGCACGCTTTGATGCGCTTTCGGAATACCGCCCGGCCCTGAAATCCATCATTGCCGATCATGGTGGAATGGGTCCGACCAATTCTTTGCGTGCGATCAAAACCCACTTCGGATCAATGCGCTGGATGCTTGAGGCGGCTGGTTTTCAAACTGCAGGCCTTCATGGCAGCCTTCGGGTTGCGGGGCTTGTTGGCGTTTATGCCAAGGCGTTTCGCCAATGGCTTGATGACGAGACCAATGACTTTTCGCCGACCATGGCGCTGCTTGATCGTGAACTTTCACGTGCGGCAGATTGGGATGGAAAGGTTGAAAAGGGACTGGTAAAAGCATCGCGCCTGTGCGGAAAAATTTCTTCGACCTGTCGTCGATTCTCGACAAAAAAATCGACATCAGATGTTGAAAGCCCCGATATTGATGCAGGCGGCTCAACGGGCAAGCCAGCAGCAGAAAACAGCTAACCATCTGTTCTGGATCAAGATTTCCACAACCCTACCCAAGGTTATACTATGGACACAAAACATTAACCTTAAATTTTTTGTGCAGTGCAAAATAACCCTTGACGACAATCATCCATTCCGGCATATTGCAGTTGAATTTGTGCGGCGCACAATAGCGCCTCATTCCACACCTGTTGCAAATTGTTGATGGAGTGCAAACCATGACCGCCGCAAAAAAGGCAACCAACCCGTTCTTTGACCTCGACTTCACCAAATTCACCGCGGATTTCAAAATTCCGGGTGTTGACGTGAACGAAATGATGGCTTTCCAGCGTAAAAACGTGGAAGCCCTCACCAAAGCCAACAAGGTAGCCTTCGACGGTTTCCAGGCTGTCGCTCAGCGTCAGAGCGAAATCTTCAAAACGCTGCTGGATAAAGTTCAGACCCAGGGCAAAGATTTCGCTGCTACTACCGCTGACGATCCGATGGCAACGGCTGCTAAGCAGACCGAAGCCGCGAAAGCTGCATACGAAGAAGCACTTTCGAACGCCAAGGAACTGTCTGGTCTGGTAACCAAGTCTCAGGAAGAAGCTCTTACTCTTCTGCAGGCTCGCTTTACCGAATCTCTTGATGAGTTCAAAGCTGCTATCGAAAAGAGCGCAGCTGCGAAGTAACAGCTTCTAGCTGATCACTTCCCGTAATCTACTCGATGGCAGGGCCTTTATGGTCCTGCCATTTTCTTTTGTGCCCAAACTCCGGATTTCGTCGCCTGCCCGGCTTTGGACTTATCAGCCAGACATGCGCGCGATAAGCTGATCTCATAACAAGGAGACAGCCATGAGCGACGAAATCAGTTTTGATGATTTTCTAAAAGTTGATATCCGCGTCGGCACCGTAATCGACGCACAGGAATTCCCCGAAGCCCGCCGCCCGGCGCTTAAGCTTTGGGTGGATTTTGGTCCTGAACTTGGCACCAAGAAAACATCGGCTCAGATCACCAAATATTACGACCCCGCAAAGCTAATCGGCCGTCAGATCGCAGGCGTGGTCAATTTCCCCAAAAAACAGGTAGGGCCATTCATGTCCGAATTCCTCTGCCTTGGCTTCCCCGATGGCGAAGATGATAAGGGCATCGTTTTGATCCGCCCGGATCAGGATGTGCCCAATGGGGCACGCCTGTTTTAGGCATCTGGTTTTGACAAACAAAAAGGGCGCAGCCATCTGACTGCGCCCTCTTGAATGCCTTGGTTTCGCCGATTACTTTTCGACGAAGGCCTTTTCGATCACGAAGTGGCCCGGCTCGTTCATGTTGCCTTCTTTGCCACCCCATTCGACCAGCATCTGGCGGGTGTCAGCAATCATTTCCGGGTTACCGCACAGCATGAAGCGATCATTTTCCAGCGACGGCTGCGGCAGGCCAAGATCCTCATAGATCTTGCCAGACTTCATCAGCTCGGTGATGCGGCCCTGGTTTTTGAACTCTTCACGGGTCACGGTCGGATAGTACAGAAGCTTGTTCTGAACATCTTCGCCGAAGAATTCGTTGTTCGGCAGCTCGCTGTGAATGAATTCCTGATACGCCAGTTCGCGGACTTCGCGGCAACCATGAACAAGAATGACTTTCTCGTAACGCTCATAGGTTTCGTAATCGCGGATCACGCTCATGAACGGTGCCAGACCGGTACCGGTCGACAGCAGCCACAGGTTCTTGCCCGGCAGCAGGTTGTCATGAATAAGCGTACCGGTCGGTTTACGACCGACAAGGATCTTGTCGCCTACTTTCACATGCTGCAAACGCGAGGTCAGCGGGCCGTTCGGCACCTTGATCGAGAAGAATTCAAGTTCTTCGTCGTAATTGGCACTCACCATCGAATAGGCGCGCAGAAGCGGCTTGCCTTCGACTTCGAGTCCGATCATTGCGAACTGACCATTGATGAATCGGAAGCCCGGATCACGGGTGGTTTTGAACGTGAAGAGAGTGTCAGTCCAGTGATGGACATAAGTGACTGTTTCTTCATTTAAATTGCTGGCCATAACGCTACATCAATCCGTTTCGTCTGTCTGTGTTGGAACCGTGGCGGGAAACACGGATATATATCCCGGCACACAATCCATGCCAAGTTGGCGCGATTTAACATCAATCAAACGTATATCGCAAGAAAACAATCCATATTTCTTGTCATTTTGTGTAATTTACACAAATCCATACAAATTAAATGTAGAATATTGTCTGACAATCAGGCACAGTAGGCAGATCACACCTGCTTGGCAAGTTATTCTATCAGGGTGATATACGGTGCTTCGCCGCCATACAATGATACATCTCAATCCGGTGATATATGACGCAAACAAATGCCGAAACGTCTGAGAGCCTGACCGTTCAGCAGATTGCTGATGCGATCACGAACGCGATCCGCGAAGGTCGGCTGGCACCGGGTCAGCGCCTGACAGAAGTTGATTTCGCCAAGAAACTCCGTGTCAGCCGCCCGTCAGTGCGCGAGGCTTTCCGTCAACTCAGCTCGGACGGCTTGTTGCTATCCCAACCCTATCGCGGCGTCAGTGTTCGTCACATGACCCGCCGCGAAGTGGATGACCTGTTTGCGGTGCGCGGCGCACTGGAAGGCCTGGCCGTAAGATTGGCAACACCTTTCCTGGCTGGCGCCATCAAACCGCTGGAAGATATTCAGACCGCCCTCGATGTGGCCGAGTCCCATCGCGATCTGAACGCCATGTCGCGCGAAAACCTTGCCTTCCACATGCTGTTTCCCGAGACCAGCCGAAACGCGCTTCTTTGCGAACAGCTGCGCCGGATTGCCAATAATGTCTATTGGCTGCAATTCCGCGTTCTGGTCGCGGATGAAAAGGTTCTTGGCACCAATGCCGCCCACCGCGCAATTGTTGATGCCGTGCGTTCAAATGACGCCAAACTGGCTGAAGCCATCATGATCGATCATGTCGATCAATCCCGTCAGATGGTTCAAGCCCTGTCCGACGATCACTTCGCCGATAACAGTTCGGGCTAACCGGCAAGCAAGATTTCCGTGCTACGCAATCCCCTTAGGCTCCTTGCGACACCGCCAACCTCGCAAAGAAATGCGCCTCCCTTCTCTACCTCAAACCACAAGCCCGCAATTTCCCACTTGCCCAGCTTCAATTTAACTCGTAGGATTGTCTGACAATTTAACATAACAAACCTATCAGGAAGCGCCATGTCTGCCCCAAAAGAACTCACCACCGAATTCCTGCCCATTCCCCTGCCCGACTATCAGGAATATGACGTCGCCGAAATGCGCGCCCGTGCGCAGGCCTTCTATGATGAGATCAAAACACGCCACACCGTACGCGAGTTTTCTGATCGCCCCGTGCCGCGTGACATTATTGAAACCTGTATTCGGGCTGCGGGGACTGCGCCGAATGGCGCGAACCATCAGCCATGGCATTTCTCGGTGATTGGCGATCCGGCAATGAAAAAGAAAATCCGCGATGCCGCCGAAGAAGAAGAACGCGCCTTCTACGAAGGACGCGCAGGCGAAGAATGGCTTGAAGCACTCAAGCCCCTTGGAACGGATGACAGCAAACCGTTCCTTGAAACCGCACCCTGGCTGATTTGCATTTTTGGTGAACGTAAAAGCGCGTCTGCGGACGGCAAGCTTCGCAAGAATTATTACGTGCCGGAATCCGTTTCGATTGCGACGGGCTTCTTGATTGCCGCCCTGCATCGCGCAGGTCTTGCGACCCTAACCCACACGCCAAATCCGATGAGCTTCCTGACCGACATCTGTGGCCGCCCCGACCACAACAAGCCCTATATTCTTCTTGTGACCGGCTACCCGGCATCAGATGCCACCATCCCGGCCCATGCGACCGAGAAAAAGGATCTTTCGGAAATCGCGACCTTCTTCTGAGAAATCCGCCCCAACCTCGCACCACCAAAAAGAAAGCCCCGCATCGCGCGGGGCTTTTTTGTCAGATTTGGTTTTGATTAATGCCCGATCGGCAGAACCAGACGCACACGCAGACCACCGCCCGGCGCATCTTCAAGATGAACATCACCGCCATGCCCACGCGCAAATCACGCGCGATGGTCATGCCAAGGCCGACACCACCGGTCGCCTGATTGCGCAACTCTTCAAGACGGTAAAACGGCTTGAACACCTCTTCGCGCTTATCGGCCGGAATGCCCGGACCATCATCATCAAAGACGATCTCGTAATCATGCCCGCGGCGGCCTGCCCGGACCGAGAGGTTATTGGCATAGCGCCCCGCATTGGACATGATGTTTGACACACAACGGCGCAGCGATTGCGGGCGCAATTCCATCTCAAGGCTGTCTTCGATATGAAGATCAATCTGCTGACCATCACGCAGTGCTTCGCCAACCTGATCGGTCAGGAGCTTGCCAATATCGGTCGGAACAGCTTTTTCGCCTTCTTCCCCGCGCGCGAACGCCAGATAGGCATCGACCATGCGTTCCATATCAATCACGTCTTGCTTCAGCGCATCGACACCGGGTGATGATTGCTGCATAGCAAGCTCAAGCTTCATGCGCGTCAACGGTGTGCGCAAATCATGTGACACGCCCGCCAAAAGCGCTGTGCGCTGTGACAGATGTCGCCCGATACGATCCCGCATCGACATGAATGAGCTTGCCGCAAGGCGCACTTCGGCTGCCCCTTCGGGCTTGAAGCTATCAACATTCACACCGCGGCCAAACTGATCAGCAGCCTTGGCAAGACGACGGATCGGGCGCACCTGATTGCGCATGAAGATCACAGCAACCCCGTACAGGATCAATGCCGAACCAGCGATCCACATAAAGAAGATATAGGTCGTCGAGTTATACAAACGCTTGCGCGGTGCAACGATCGACAGAACGCCTTCCTTAAGTTGAACCCGGATTTCCAGATTGCGGTCATCCAGATCCATGTCGAAATAGAACGGGCGCTGCAGGCGTTCATTGAGCGCAACATAAAGCTCCTCGGACACCAGCCCAAGGGGTGGTTCGATCACTTGCTGTTCAAGGATTTCATTTGGCTCGAACACGATATCAAGCTGCATGCGGCCCCGTGCCGAATGCTGGATCCATTGATAATGTTCTTCATCCGGGAACTGGCCAAGATAATCAATGACATAGGCCACATCACCGGCCAAGCCACGGCTCAGCTGGCGGGCAACTGTATCCCAATGCCGCTCGAAGAAGATCAGAACAGTGACGATCTGCAACAGAAGCATTGGCGTCATCAGGATCAGAAGCGACCGGCCCAAAAGCCCCGTCGGCATCCATGATTTGAACCAGCCGTTTTGTTCGCTACCCACGCTGCCTATTCCTGTTCACTATCCATTGCCGGGATACCCCGATCATGAAACTCAGTCTGTATAAAGGACATAGCCCCGACCACGTACCGTCTGCAAGTATCTTGGTTGTTTAGGGTCTTCTTCAAATTTGCGGCGCAGGCGCGTAACCTGCACATCAATGCTACGTGACGCCGCCGGATCAACTGCATTCCCGCTAATCATGCCATGCAGCTCTTCGCGTGATGTTGTCTGTCCACGACGTTTGACCAGCGCTGCCAGCAATGCCTGTTCTGCTGTTGTCAGATAGATATGCTCATCACCTCGTTGCAGGATCATTTTGGCACTATCAAAGCGGAACTGACCAAACGACACGGCATTGCTTTCGGCAACCACAACTTCGTCGGACGCAACCTCGGGCAACTCGCCATAACGACGCAGGATCGCCTCGATCCGCAAGACCAACTCGCGCGGTTCAAACGGTTTGGCAAGGTAATCATCTACACCGGCCTCAAGACCAGCAATTCGGTCTTCGGTTTCTGAAAGTGCCGTCAAAAGAAGGATGGGCACCTTTGCCCCCTCTTCGCGCAGGCTGCGCGCAAGATCGACACCCTTTTCGCCGGGCATCAACACATCAAGCACAATCAGATCAAATTGAAGTCCGGCAAGGCTTGCGCGGGCTTCAAGCGCATCGCGTGCCGCAGACACATTAAAGCCGTTCTCACCCAGATAACGGGTCAGCAAATCACGCAAACGGTCATCATCATCGACCACAAGAATATGTGGCTGATCAGCACCGGTCATGAAAATCCCCCAACACGAAAATCAATTTGGCCTTAAGCGCACTAATCTGGGCGATAAGTGTTTCAAAACCGTAAGCAACCATAAGGACGGCAACGCCAACATCGGCGTCACCCATCATTTACCGTTCACTTTGCGGCGAAAATTGGAAAGCAAAAGCAGGCGCGCTTGATCAAACCGAACGCAATTGGTTCCAATGATCAGCTTGCACGCCGCCGAACACCGGACGGGCCATCATCCTCAAACCGTTTGCGGTCTTCTTCTTCAAGCATGCCCAGCATGACCTTACGAAAACCTTCAACCGATTCCGCACCGGCTTCGCGGTAGGCCGCGGCAATCAAGGCGCGCTGCTTTTCGGTCAGCTCACGCTCAAGCGCTTCGCCCTTATCAGTCAGGGTCAGCAAACGCTGACGACGATCCTGCAGACCGGTCTTTTGTTCGATAAAGCCTTCGCGGACCAATTGGCCCAAAACACGTGACAGGGATTGCTTGGTGATCTTGAGAATCGACAACAGGTCACTGACGGTAATGCCGGGGTTGCGGCTTACGAAATAAATGACCCGGTGATGGGCCCGGCCGAAATTATATTGCTCAAGCATCTGATCGGCGACTGCCGTGAAATCACGATAGGCATAGAACAGTAATTCAATGCCCTGCCTAAGCTCTTCTTCCCGCAGGAAAAGCGGGTTGACCTTGCGTGTAGAGATATCTGCCATGCTTATCCGTTATGTCAGTTTTGTTGACATATTAATCTATGAATGTTACTTCGACCAGACAAATAAGGACATAAAGTTACGTCCGGGAACGTTTTTGAAATGGAATTTGGCAAATGACGACTTCGACCTTCGACAACCGTGACGGTTTTATCTGGTATAATGGCGAACTAAAACCTTGGCGTGAAAGCACTTTGCACGTGCTAAGCCATGCTGTCCATTATGGTAGTGCGGTTTTTGAAGGCGAACGTTCTTATAATGGCAAGGTTTTCAAGCTGGCTGAGCATGGCGAACGCCTGATCAAGTCTGGTGAAATCCTGGATATGAAAATTCCATACAGCGCTGCCGAGCTTGATGACGCTGTTGTTGAAACCCTGGCTGCCAACAACATCACCGATGGCTATATCCGTCGCATTGCATGGCGCGGCAGTGAAATGATGGGCGTTTCCGCCCAGACCACGCGCATCAATGTCGCGATTGCCTGCTGGGAATGGCCAAGCTACTTCAAGCCGGAAGAGCGCCTGAAGGGCATTCGTCTTGATCTGTCCAAATGGGCACGTCCGGCACCGAACACCGCACCGACCAATGCAAAGGCAGCGGGCCTTTACATGATCTGCACGCTGTCCAAGCACGAAGCAGAGCGCAAAGGTTATGCTGATGCCCTGATGCTCGATTACCGTGGTCAGGTTGCCGAAGCGACTGGCGCAAACGTCTTCTTCATCAAGGACGGTCAGATCCATACGCCGAAGCCTGATTGCTTCCTCGATGGTATTACGCGCCGCACCGTCATCGGCCTTGCCAAGGCACGCGGCTATGACGTCATCGAACGTGCGATCATGCCAGAAGAAATGGCCGGGTTTGAGGAATGCTTCCTGACCGGTACCGCTGCTGAAGTTACTCCGGTTGCTGAAATCGGTCAGTACACCTTCACCCCGGGTCAGGTCTGCAAGACCATGATGGAAGATTACATGGCACTTGTTCGCGGTGAGAAGGCAGCTGTTGCTGCCGAGTAACCCGACCTTCTGCCTGCCAAATTCAAAACCCGCTCTGATCAGAGCGGGTTTTTTATTGCGCGATTAGCCGGGGCATGCGTTTGATCTGCATGATTATTTTCGCCCCAACCATGAGCCACCATCATGCCCAAGCCCCAATCAACGCCCCAAGCTGACCATACGCTTCTATATCAAACGCACTCGCCCTTTGCCCGCAAAGCACTTGTCTTTGCAATTGAGGCAGGCCTGCGTGACCGGATAGAGGTCGTCCATCACGAAACCAGCCCAACCAACCGCAATGATGCGATTTTTGCGGCCAACCCGCTTGGCAAAGTCCCGGTTCTGGTTTTGCCGGATGGCCTGACACTTTATGATTTACTGGTGATTTGCGACTATCTGGACCGCCTTCACAAAGGCCGCAAACTGATCCCGCACAAGTTGCCAAGACGGCTGCATGCGCTGCGCCTTCATGCCCTTGCGCAAGGCATGTGTGATGCGGGTGTTTTGTATCGCTGGGAAACCGAACGCCGCCCGGAAGAGCTACGCTATCCGCCGCTTGCTGCCGGGCAGAAGTCCAAGCTGGTCGAGACATTCGATTACCTTGAAGGCAACCTCGATCCAAAAACGCCCGTAACAATCGGCCATATCGCCCTTGCCACCGGACTGGAATGGATTGCTTTCCGTGATCTGGTCGATTTCAAGACCGGTCGTCCGACCCTGACAAAATGGTATGAGGATTTCTGCGCGCGCCCTTCCATGACCGCAACACGGTTCTCCGGTGAAACACACGACTGATCCGAAACCCTAGAAATCAGCCACCTTCAGGCCGCACAACTCAAGAATCGCGGGCTTTCATTCATCAGACTAATCCCTGATGGCATCTGCTGCTTCATGTCATCGCAAACGAAACGGACCGCCCAAAACACATTGGGCGGTCCGTACGTTACAAAATCAAAGTACCGTCAGGTTATTCAGCCTGTGCCGGAACCGGCCCCGGATGAACATCGGGCAGTTCGGTTTCATCCACGTAGGCATCTGGCAGGTTGTGATCAGCTTCATGTTCGGTCTCATACCACTGCTTGTAGCGGTACAGCACAAGCGAATCACGACCAAGACCACGCAGCAGCCCATACATCATTACAAGGATGACGGCCGCGAACGGGAAGCCCGCCACCACGGCTGCGGCTTGCAACGCCGATAGCCCGCCTGCTACCAAAAGAACGGCAGCAATAATGCCTTCGGTCGTTGCCCAGAACAGGCGCTGAATACGGGGCGGGTCGGCATCACCGCCAGCGGTCAGCATGTCGATAACAAACGAGCCACTGTCTGAGGACGTCACAAACCAGATGACGATCATGACGATGACAACGGTTGAGACGAACTTGGTCAACGGCATGAATTCAAGCAACTTGAAGATTGCGCCGCCATAGCTGGCCTTGGTGGCCTCGATCAATCCCGGATTACCCAGCATCTCCATATGAATAGCTGCCCCGCCAAAAGCGGTGAACCAGAAGAACAGAATAAAGACCGGAATGAAAAGCACGCCCAGCGTGAATTCCCGCACGGTACGGCCGCGCGAAATACGGGCGATGAAGATGCCAACAAACGGTGACCAGGAAATCCACCAGGCCCAATAGAAAATCGTCCAGCCGGTCTGCCAGTTGGTGTCGGTATATGCCTCAGACCAGAAACTGAAATAGACCAGATTGCTGATATAGTTGCCGACGTTTTCAACAAAGCTGTCGAGAACAAACAGGGTCGGACCAAAGATCAGGACAAACCCCAGCAGCACAAAGCTCAGCTGGATATTGAGGTTACTGATGCGCTTGATGCCGCCGTCAAGTCCGGCCATAACCGAAATGGTGGCAAACATGGTAATGATGGCAATCAGGATAAGCTGAACGACGAGCGTATCAGCAATACCAAACAACGAGTTCAGGCCCGAGCTGATCTGCATCACACCAAGACCAAGGGTCGTGACAATGCCAAACATTGTGCCGAACACGGCCAGAATATCGACCACATGGCCCCATGTGCCATAAATCCGTTCACCGATGATTGGATAGAGTGCCGAGCGTATCGAAAGCGGCAAACCTTTGCGATAGTGGAAATAGGCAAGGGACAAGCCGACGATGCAATAAAGCGCCCAACCATGAATGCCCCAGTGCAGGAACGAAATCGTCATCGCCTGTTCAGCGGCTGCAACGCTTTCAGGTTCGGCCATGGGTGGTGCGAAATAGTGATATAGCGGCTCGGCAACGCCCCAATACAGCAACCCGATCCCGATGCCGGCGCTAAACAGCATCGCCGTCCAGGAAAACAGACCGTATTCCGGCTTGTCTGTCTGACGGCCAAGTCGCACCCGGCCATATGGACCAATCGCAAGATAAAGACTGACTACCACGGCCAGGTTGGCAACGATGATCAGAAACCATCCAAAGTAGTTGCCAATAATCGATTGTGCGGACGAGAACAGCGCACCGGCTGTTTCGGTAAAGAACGCACCAAATATAATGAACCCCAGTATCAGCAATGCCGATATCGAAAACACCGGCTTGCTGACACGAGGGAACGGGCCAAGGGGCCCCACCTTCATTTTGTCATTCATGCTTACCTCACTGTTTCGGGTATCCAACTTTTCGTTGTGTATGCCCCTGATCAGCGTCGGGGATCTCCCGAACATGAAATGATCAAAAATGCAGTCCGTACCCGATCCGGACTGCGAGGCGGCTTATGCAGGGCGAATTCATGAGCACGGCAAACGTTGCGTGATGGCCAGCCCGTCCCACTGAGCTGGCCACCACTGAGCATTACTCCCCACGCGGGAAGCGCTGCTTTTCCTCAACCTCGTTCAGGTCCATGTGATTGCGCATATAGCGCTCTGATGCCTTTTGCAGCGGCTGATAATCCCACGGGAAGTAGGACCCGTTGCGAAGTGATTCGTAAACGATCCAGCGTCGTGCCTGACTTTCGCGCACTGCCCCATCAAAGGCCGCCATATCCCAACGCTTGGCACGTTTGGCGCGGAAGTCTTCCAACTGATCGGCATAGGCAGGATCACCTGCAAGGTTGGTGAGCTCATGTGGATCGGCTTCAAGGTCAAACAGCTGTTCCGGATCGAGATCGCAGAAGACATATTTCCATTTGCCTTCGCGGATACAGACCAACGGCGCATAGGATCCTTCGGCGGCATATTCCATCAGAACCGGCTCTTCGCGTTTGTTGCCATCGAGTATCGAACAAAGCGATGTACCATCCGTCCATGGCTGCACATCGGCCATGGAAATACCGGCAAGGTCGGCAACGGTTGGCGTGACATCAAGGCTTGAGACCGGATCGGTATAAAGCCCCGGTTTGATGTTCGGTCCCGCCATCATCAAAGGGACGCGTGCTGATCCTTCAAAGAAGCTCATTTTAAACCACATGCCCCGTTCGCCCAGCATGTCGCCGTGATCGGACACAAAGATGACGATGGTGTTGTCAGCCTGACGGGTGCGTTCAAGCACATCCATGATCTGACCGATCTTGTCATCGATATAGGAGATATTGGCGAAATAGGCCTGCCGAGACTTGCGGACATCTTCCTTGGTGATATCAAAGGCCGTGTAGTCACTGGCCTTCATCAGGCGCTGGGAATGCGGGTCCTGATCCTCAAAGGCAAAGCTTTCAATCTCGGGCTCAAGTTCCGGGCAATCTTCATAAAGGTCCCAGAACTTCTTGCGCGCGACATAAGGGTCATGGGGATGTGTAAAGCTGACCGTCAGGCACCAGGGGCGTTCATCATGCCCGCGCGACAGATCATAAAGCTTGCTGGTCGCGTGATAGGCGACCTCGTCATCATATTCCATCTGATTGGAAATCTCGGCCACACCGGCACCGGTGACGGAACCAAGATTGTGATACCACCAGTCAATACGTTCGCCCGGTTTACGATAATCCGGCGTCCAGCCAAAATCGGCCGGGTAAATATCGGTGGTCAGGCGTTCTTCAAACCCGTGCAGCTGATCGGGACCAACAAAGTGCATCTTGCCCGAAAGACAAGTGTAATAGCCCGCACGGCGCAAATGATGCGCATAGGTCGGAATGTCTGAACAAAACTCTGCTGCGTTATCGTAAACACGTGTGCGGTTGGGCAATTGACCAGCCATGAAGGATGCACGACCCGGTGCACAAAGTGGCGACGCCGTATAGCAATTGCGGAACCGCGCAGAACGTTCTGCCAGCGCCTTAAGATGAGGGGCATGTAAAAAATCGGCCGGACCATCGGGGAAAAATGTCCCGTTCAACTGGTCTGCCATCAGGATCAAAATATTCGGGGCCGTCATGAACAGGTTTACTCCTAAATCGCTTCAGGCTGCCCATTGTCCGCATTTCTGATGCGGCATTGAATTTGCGGCAGCCTGCCTGAATGCATTTGCCAATCGCTCGAAGCGGAGATGCCAAGGCTCAATAACCGTTTTCGCGTCATCGTCACGCCCATGATTTAAGACTGCGTCTTCATTCCACTTGACGTTGGCCATCTGTCTCCCATTAAATCCACAAATCATAATCATTCGAAACCCGCTGTTTTTTAATCACGAACATAAAGATTTTTTATGTCACACCGCGCACTCGACATTGGCTGGCTCAGAACATTCGAAGCTGTTGGCAGGCTGGGCAGCCTGACCCGTGCAGCGACCGAGCTTGGCCTGACCCAACCCGCCGTGACCTATCAGATCAAGCGGGTAGAGGAGCAGGTCGGCACACCCCTGCTGCACAGATCACAAGGTGGCAGCAAACTGACCGAAGCCGGTGAGATACTGTTTCAGGCGGTGCAGGCCGGGGTCGATGGCATTGACAAGGCGGTTGCGGAAACCAGGCGGAGCACACAAGTTCCCGCCATTCGGATTTTCACCGATTTTGGCTTTGCCGCATTATGGTTGATGCCGCGTGTGACCGATTTTCGGCGCCTGCATCCAGAGGCCGAAGTCCATATCGTCGCATCCCAAGGCCTTGATGACGCGCTTGAACGAGATACCGATGCGGCCATGCTGTTTGGCGCAAAGGAAGACTTCCCCGATCACGCGCAGCTTCTGATTCCCGAACGGGTCGTGCCGGTTTGCACACCGGGATTTCTTGAACGTTACGGCCCGTTCGACAGTCCGGAACAATTTGCCAATACACCCCTGTTACATCTGGAAGTCACTGGCAAGTCACGCTGGGTGACTTGGACCACATGGCTTGCCGATCACGGGGTGAAACGCAAACCGGCCCAAGGCGATCTTGGCCTCAACACCTATGGCTTTGTTATTCAGGCGGCTTTGGCCGAACAGGGTGTGGCATTGGGGTGGCTTGGATTGGTTGACCATCATCTGGCACAAGGAAGCCTTGTCGCTGTCGGCCCGGAAGTTAAGCGCGATGATTGCGGTTATTGGCTGGTACCAAGCCCGTCGGCAAGCAGCACGACATCAAAGCTTCTTGATTGGCTGATCAACGAGACCTGAAAACAAAAACGCCCGCCAGATTTTCTCAGGCGGGCGTTTTGCTTGGTGTTATGGCCAATTTGCTTCTGGCGGCAGTGACATTAGGATGGCTTCGGTATTGCCCCCGGTCATTAGGCCAAAGCGCGTACCCCGGTCATGAAGCAGGTTGAATTCGACATAGCGGCCGCGCTTGATCAGCTGGGCACGACGTTCGTCGTCACTCCACGCCTTGTTGTAATGGCGTTCAACCAGTTTGGGATAAATGTCACGAAACGCCATGCCTACATCCTTGGTAAAGGCAAAATCCTTTTCCCAATCGGCTTCTAGATAGTCATAGAAAATCCCGCCTACACCACGCTGCTCATTGCGGTGCGGCAGCCAGAAATACTCGTCACACCACTTTTTGAAGCGGTCATAATAATCATCGCCATGCGCATCACAGACCGATTTCAAAGCACCATGGAAGTCAGCCGTGTCTTTTTCCTGCGCGAAGACCGGGGTCAGGTCAGCACCACCGCCAAACCATGCCTTGGTCGTCACGATATGGCGCGTATTCATATGGACCGCTGGCACATGTGGCGAGCATGGATGTGCGACCAGTGAAATGCCTGCGGCCCAGAAATTCGGATTTTCATCCGCACCCGGGATTTCCTTGCGGAACTTTTCGGAAAATTCGCCATGTACAGTCGAGATGTTCACACCGACCTTTTCAAAGACGCGGCCCTTCATGACCGACATCTCGCCGCCGCCTTCGTTAGTGCCTCGCTCCCAGGTGGTGCGTTCAAACCGGCCAGCCGGGCGATCGGAAAGCGGACCGGAATAGCTGTCTTCGAGTGCTTCGAACTTTGCACAGATTTCGTCGCGCAGCTGACGGAACCATGCCTTGGCCGTTTCTTTGCGCGTTTCGATCAGTTTTTCATCTGTGCTGGTCATTCCACCCTCTTTGGAAAGCTGTTGGTCTGTCTGAGCGCTTCGCCCAGTGTCATTGCTGTTGCCATGGCAACGTTAAGCGAACGCATTTCCGGCTGCATCGGGATCACGACACGTGCATCAACATAATTGTGCACCTGCTCAGGAACACCTCTGCTTTCCGATCCCAACATCAAGATATCGTCAGGCCGAAATTCGAAATCACAATATGGCTCAGCCCCCTTTGTCGTCAGCAAAACCAGACGACCGGGCACCGTGCTATTTTGCCGCGCTTCGACAAAGCCACGCCAATCGGCATGGCGTATATAATCAGCCTTGCCAAGATAATCCATCCCGGCCCGTTTAAGCGCCGCAGATGTCAGCAGAAATCCACACGGTTCGATAATATCAACCGGCACCCCGAAACAGGCCGCCATCCGCAGGATTGTGCCGGTATTTTGCGGGATGTCGGGTTCAAACAAACAAATTCTCATCGGGGTTTCTCATGGTGGCTTTGGATCGCGCAATTCGCAACGCGTTGGGACGCCTTTTTAGAATCGTTAGCGACGCGATGTCGAATCAGTTCGCAAAAGACATATAATTACCCGTTAATAGCCCTATTAGACTTATTTGGAATAAGAAAAGCCAGAGCCGCAACCCATTGGTTGATAAAGGGCGCTATACCTGCAAATACGCTAGGTTTTACCAATTTGTGCACTGCAAAACCAATTGATCTTATTGAATGCAAACAAATTGCAACTCCAAGTTCTCCTTAACAAACCCAATTTTTGTTAGTATACGGACCCTCAAACAGGCCTAAAGGCTTTTGGAGTCAGGAAGTTTGATTTTCATCAAGGGAAGTCAAACATGAATGGCTTAAGTCTTGGTTTGGGCATTCCGCATGCCTGTTTTGGGGGCAGAAAGAGGGATAAATTATGTCGCAAACGGTGCATTCCTCCGGCGAACATCAGCCGGACGAGAACCGCAGGGATTTCCTGACCATGGCGACCACAGCAGTCGGCGCAGTTGGCGTCGGTTGTGCGTTGTTGCCGTTCGTGGACAGCATGAACCCGTCCAAGGACGTTCTCGCACTTGCCTCGGTTGAGGTTAATCTGGCCAACATCCCGGTTGGTCAGGCAGTAAAGGTCATGTGGCGAGGCAAACCTGTCTTTATCCGCCATCGTACCGAGCGCGAAATCAATGAGGCCAACGACGTCGCATTGAATGAACTCGTCGATCCGCAAGCCGACGACGCGCGTGTCGAAAAGAAAGAGTGGCTGATTGTTGTCGGTGTATGTACCCACCTGGGCTGCATCCCGATGGGCACCGCTACGGGTGAAGCCCGTGGTGATTATGATGGCTGGTACTGTCCGTGCCATGGCTCGCACTATGATACGTCGGGCCGTATCCGCCGTGGTCCTGCGCCGAAGAACCTTGAGGTGCCGACCTACACCTTCCTCACCGACACATCCGTCCGGATCGGCTAAGGAGCTGTATGATGAGCGCACCTGTCTGGAATAATAAAGTGGTGAAATGGGTCGATGACCGTCTTCCGGTTATCTCCATGCTGCACCACTCCGCATACGAATATCCGACCCCGAAAAACCTGTCTTACATGTGGAACTTCGGTTCGCTGGCTGGTTTCGTTCTGGTGACGATGATTCTCACCGGGATCTTCCTGGTGATGAACTACACCCCGCATACCGATATGGCGTTTGATTCGGTCGAGCGCATCATGCGTGATGTGAACTATGGCTGGCTGATCCGTTATATCCACATGAACGGCGCATCGATGTTCTTCATCTGCGTGTTCATTCATATTTTCCGTGGCCTGTATTACGGGTCATACAAAGCCCCGCGTGAGGTGCTTTGGTGGATTGGTATCCTGATCCTGCTGGCTATGATGGCAACCGCGTTCATGGGCTATGTCCTGCCGTGGGGCCAGATGTCCTTCTGGGGTGCAACGGTTATTACCAACCTGTTCTCTGCTTTCCCGATCATTGGCGATCCGCTGGTGACCTGGCTCTGGGGTGGTTTCTCGGTTGATAACCCGACGCTGAACCGGTTCTTCTCGCTGCACTATCTGATGCCGTTCGTCATTCTGGGCCTTGTTGTCCTGCATGTCTGGGCACTGCATAGCGTACGTTCGAACAACCCGACCGGCGTTGAAATCAAAACCCCGCAGGACAGCATTCCGTTCCATCCGTACTACACGATCAAGGATCTGTTCGGTCTGGGCGTGTTCCTGATCTTCTTCTGTGCGTTTGTCTTCTTCGCACCGGATTATCTTGGTCACCCGGATAACTACATCCCGGCGAACCCGCTGGTCACCCCGCCGCACATCGTTCCGGAATGGTACTTCCTGCCGTTCTACGCGATCCTGCGTTCGATCGACTTCACCATCTTCGGCATTCCGGCAAAACTGCTTGGCGTCCTGGCGATGTTTGCATCGATCGTGATCCTGTTCGTTATTCCGTGGCTTGATACCTCCAAGGTTCGCAGCTCGAAGTTCCGTCCGGTTTACAAATGGTTCTTCTGGCTGTTCGTCATCGACACCTTCGTCCTCGGCTATTGCGGGGCGAAGGCACCGGATGACTACTTCATGGGTATCCCTGGCCTGAAGGTTATCGTGATGGGTCAGCTTTCAACGCTGTACTACTTCGCGCACTTCCTTGTGGTCATGCCATTGGTTGGAAAAATGGAACGGACAAAACCGCTTCCGGCAAGCATCAGCGAATCTGTTTTGAAGGAGGGTGCAAATGCGTAAGTTAGCACTGACCGCAATTGCCGCCGCCTTCGCGGTAACCGCATTCACTGGTGGTGCACAGGCTGCTGGCGATACGCCAAAGCCTGCAGCACAGGAATGGAGCTGGGGTGGTATTTTCGGCACCTATGACCGTGCACAGCTTCAGCGTGGCTTCCAGGTCTATAAAAACGTTTGTGCGGGCTGTCACAGCCTGCGGTTCATTGCCTTCCGTAACCTTGAAGGCATTGGATTTAACGAAGACCAGATCAAAGCGATTGCTGCGGAATATGACATTGAAGACGGTCCGAACGATGACGGTGACATGTTCACCCGTCCGGGCAAGCCGTCTGATTACTTCCCGTCACCCTTCCCGAACGAAAAAGCTGCGGCTACTTCGAACGGTGGGGCAATTCCGCCGGACCTTTCGCTGATCAACAAGGCCCGTGTTGCTGGTCCGGATTATGTATTCGGCCTTCTGACCGGCTACCAGGAAGAAGCACCTGAAGGCTTCGACCTGTCAGATGGGAAATACTACAACGATTATTTCCCGGGTCATCAGATCTCCATGGCACCGCCGCTTTATGATGAAGCGGTTGAATATGGCGATGGTACCCCGATGACTTTGGAACAGCATTCACGTGACGTTGTTGCCTTCCTGAACTGGACGGCACAGCCGGAACTTGAAGCCCGTAAAGCACTGGGCATCAAGGTGATCCTGTTCCTGATCGTTCTGACCGCGATGCTTTACGCGGTGAAACGTAAAATCTGGCGGGATATCGAACACTAAGTTCGGGCATCTTCGTACGATCTTTCAAACAGGCCACCGAATTTCGGTGGCCTGTTTAGTTTTGCAGATGTGTCACGCGTTTTTGCTGATTGACCAAATACTTGGCTTGGATTTCTATGGTGGCAGTTGCTCCACCGCCCCATGAACCAATTGAAGCGCGCCCCCATGACACTTGATGAATTCGCCCTTTATTTCCTTGCCGTTCTGATATCAACCCTCACCCCTGGTCCTGCAATCATGCTGGGCATCACCAACAGCATCCGCTTTGACATTCGCGCATCATTTCTGGGTGCACTTGGCTGTGTCACTGGTACCGGTCTGATGGGGCTTTTGTCCGCATTGGGGCTGGGAGCTCTGATCATGACATCGGGTCTGTTGTTTTCGATCATCCATTATGTCGGTGCCGCCTACTTGATCTGGCTTGGTATCATGTTCTGGCGTGAAAGCCGTGTGGCAGGCACAAATGACATCGGGGCAGCAGTTGCCCCGACCCGTCGGCCCAGTCCGCTTCGCCTTTATGCGCAGGGTTTGATCGTATCGGCGAGCAATCCAAAGGCCATCGCCTTTTTCACCGCACTCTTCCCGCTTTTCATTGACCATACCAAACCGCTGGCAACGCAGTTTGCCATTATGGATACGACATTCATCATCATGTCGTTTTCATCGATCATGGGATATTCGCTGTTTGCCGCGCGTTCACGCCGCTTCCTGATCGGCAATGGCAAGAAATGGTTCCAGCGCATTTCCGGCAGTATCTTTGTCAGCTTCGGGATTGGTCTTGCCGCCTCGGCGCGCTAAGCCATCATGTGATCAGTAGGCGAAATAATCGACAACCAGTCGGTCAATTTCGCCGCTGTCACGCATCTGGCGCAATGTCGCATCAAGCGCATCGGCAAACTGATCACGTTCCGGCCATTGATTGTCCGGGTCTGGACCAAAGGCGACATAGCCAAACTCCTGACCAATGATCGCGGCTTCGTTAAACAGGCGCGACAGATCCTTATCGACACCAAGTTCGCGCATGCCGGCCAAAATCGCCATGCGTTCATTAACATAACAATCCACCCGTCCTGCCATCAAGAAACGGAGATTGCTTGCCGTGGTGTTGGCTTCTTCAAGCACGATGTCGCCTGCTTCAACCATCTCAAAGAATGCGTTTCCGGCAAGTTTATAGCCCGCATTATTGGCAAAGCGCGCACCCGCGAAGTCATCAGGAAACTGAAACAGGTTGTTTGACCGTGCATAGTCATTGCTGCAGATGGCCACCACGGTTTCACGCAAGATCGGGATTGAGTATCGTTCAATCCAATCACGGTCTTTGCGTTCATAGGGCGGAAAGAACCCCATGATCTGCCCATCTTTCAAAAGCTCCATCCCGCGCCGGAACGGAACATTAACAATCTCAAGCCGGTATTGCGGCATGCGGGCAAAGGCTTCTTCAAGGATGCGGACATAAATCCCGTCCGGGTCCGCCCCGTCCAGAAACGCATATGGGATATTGCTGTCTTCGGCATAAAGGGTAATCGTGACGGGGATGTTGCTGCTTTGAACTGTTTGCGCATTGGCGACAACAGGCCATGCGAAAACACACCCGATGGCCAAGCATCCGGTGGTCTTGATGATGTTTTTCAAAGCGCGCTTAAAATTCATGCCGTCCGTTTTTTCAAAGTACCTATCAACATTATGTCGACAGACAACAGCCATATGTCAATTGGGATGCCATCAGTTGATTGTGCGGGGCGGTTCGAAAAGTGGGCTTAGCGGCGGAAATTAGTTCCCAAGCGGCTCATCACTGGAAACAGTACCCTTCGCAGCATCGCATGGATTGGTGGTGCCAAGGTTGCTGGGATGCTGATGATTGCCTTCTGCCGGGCGAAGCGGCGGTACGGTTACCGGGATATGCACAAGCCGTCGTTTGCGCGACGGGGTGCCGCTGCTGGCATAAAGCTGCTTGCCGGCTTCAACGATCGAAACCCCTGCAAAGGCCTTAAACAGGCGCGATCCGATATTTTCAAACATCTGCGACCAGCGCAGCAGGAACCGCCGCTGGGTCGGTGGCATGAAAAGCGCACGGCTATGCTGGACCGGCAGAAACATATTTTCGCGCATCAGGTTTTGGAGCTGTGACACGCTATAGGGATGGCCATAGCCAAACGGCGTCTTTTCCGACCAGCTCCAAAGCGAGCTTCGGTTAGGTGTCACCACAACAATCCGGCCATTGGGGGTCAGGACCCGCCAGCATTCACGCATCAGACGACGCATGGAATCGGAATGTTCGACGATATGCACCAGAAGAATGCGATCAACCGAACTATCCGGCAGCGGCAGCATGGTTTCTTCGGTCAGGGCGACCTTGTTGTCTTCGCCTGCGGGCCAATGCACACAGCCTTGGCGCGCAGGCATAAAGGCCATCACGCGTTCAGCTTCACCGATGAAAGGGCGCAGATAAGGCGTGGCATAGCCAAAGCCCAACACGCGCATGCCACGCACATCCGACCACATGACGCGCAAACGCCTGCGGATCAGACGACGGGCTGCTTGCCCGATGCTGCTGGCATAAAATCGGTGTAAGTCGACAACATCCTGACGCATAAGACAAACCTATCATCCCGATCCCGACACGGGAATATCTTTGCAACGCATCGCTGAAGAATGTCACATACTTTGCGCTTTGCATGATTGTGACACCACCATGCTTGCTGATAGTCTTGATCCAATTGCGCAATTCCAGTTTCGAGGTACGCCATGGCCGCGGGCGAAGTGATCGTCATTCCGTGTCTTTCAGACAACTACACCTATCTGGTGCGCTGCCACCGCAGCGACGTCACCGCCATCATTGACCCGGGTGAAGCAGCCCCGGTGATTGCCGAGCTCGAAGAACGCGAATGGAACCTTGATCTGGTGATCAATACCCATCACCACCATGACCATATTGGCGGCAATGCGGAACTGATGGAAAAGTACGGCGCCAAGCTTTTGGGGCCGACTGCGGAAACCGCACGTATTCCCAATATGGATGAAACCTGTGCCGAGGGTGATCAGGTTCTGATTGGCGAGCTGGAAGGACGCGTGTTTGACGTGCCCGGCCACACGACCGGTCATATCGCCTTTTATTTCCCGGCAATTACTGCTCTGTTTTCCGGTGATAGCCTGTTTGCCCTTGGATGCGGTCGCCTGTTTGAAGGCACACCTGAACAGATGTGGACGTCACTTTGCAAGTTCCGCAATCTGCCAAACAGCACACAGGTCTATTGCGGCCATGAATATACCCAGGCCAATGCCCGCTTTGCCAAAACGATTGAAACCAGCAATCCGGTTTTGATGGCGCGCTGTCAGGATATTGATGGCCTGCGTGCACGCAACCTTCCGACCATTCCATCGCGCCTTGATGTGGAACTGGCGACCAACCCGTTCCTGCGTGCCGATGAGCCATCGGTTGCCGAGGCGCTCGGCATGAGCACTAAAAGTGCCGTGGAAGTCTTTACCGAGATCCGCAAACGCAAAGACAATTTCTGATCCGTATCGGACCTTATTGCATCTGCTTGAACAGAACGTTCTGATCAAGCAGATAGCGCGAGAATAAGGGCAGGCTCGCCGCACCGATTGCGCGCGCGGCACTGCCGACCTGGCCCTGCTCGATATGGGGCTTATCAATGCCCTGCAGATCAAGTTTTGAGGTTGCCTCGCGTGTGGCTGCGACAAGTCTTGCGCAAACATCGGGCGGGAAACCGCCATCAACAATCACCGCTTCGAAATCAATCACCGAACAGACCGAGGTGATGGCGACTGCCAGACTTTGGGCGGTATGGCTGATCCAGATATCAAGCGTGTTGCCAAGCTCGTTCCAATAGTCAGGATCACGCCAAAGCTTGGCCGGGTCTCGACCATCACGGGCGAGCATATCTTCAAGGACAAAGATTGATGCCTGATCGATAAGCTGGCTTGGATGCCCGCTGCGCGACGAAACCGGCATGGAGCCAAACGCACCGGCATTCCCGGTCCGTCCGGTATAAAGCGCCTGATTAAGTACCACCCCACCGCCGATAAATGAACCGATGAAGAAATAGGCGAAGTCGGAATAGCTTGGCCCCAGACCAAACACTAGTTCCGCCCCGCAGGCAGCCGTTGCATCATTTTGCTGGAATACCGGGAAAGGCACGATCATACCGATGGTTTCAATCAGATCGACATCGCGCCACGCATTCATATCTTCGACCGGCGCACCAACTTCATCAACCCAGTTCCAAAGCTCGAACGGAGCGGCGATCCCGATCCCGGCGATGCGGTTGCGCTGATCCGTGCTTAGATCGGCTGTGATCTGATCAACCGAGTCCCGGACGAACTGGCGGATGCTATCGGGAGTCGGGTACTTGTAAGCTTCTTTCAGGCTAAAGCGGACTTCACCAACAAAGTCCATCAGGATCAGTTCGGCACTGCGTCGCCCGATCTTAAGGCCAAATGAAAACACCCCATCGGGGTTAAGCGCCATGGGGACTTTTGGCTTGCCGACCTTGCCGCGCACCGGATCACCGCGCTTTAGCAACCCATCCTTTTCAAGCGCACGCATAATGACTGAGACGGTTTGTGCCGACAGTCCCGAAAGCCTTGCGATATCTGCTTTTGAAAGACCTGCATTCCTGCGTACCAACGACAATACAAGCCGTTCGTTATAGGCGCGCACGCGCAGCTGGTTCGCACCACCGCCCGGATGCAGTGGACGCGTAGCGTAATCCTCCGCCCCTGTTGGATCGGGGCTGGTTGAATTGCTTTCCGTCATTTGTCCTCCCACTCGGGATCTTTAATGCCCGATTGCTGATAAGAGTGACAGGATTAATTAATAAATCAATCGGATTTATTAATTGACAGATTTTGGCAATTGGTGTGTCCTAGGACCAAGACAGGTTGAAGGCCCAAGCCAAAATACGCGCCACGATCTGTTGGGAAAACAAACATCAGCGGCCAAAAATGGCCGAACATTCAGGTCAAATCCTGGGAGGAAACAAATGAAAAAAGCACTTCTTGGCGCAACCCTTGGTGCGCTTGCTCTTAGCCTTTCCATGGCACCGAACGCTGCCAAAGCCGATGAAATCGGCGCCTGCCTGATCACCAAAACCGACATCAACCCGTTCTTCGTGAAAATGAAGGAAGGTGCGACTGCCAAGGCAGAAGAACTTGGCATTAATCTGTCCACCTATGCCGGCAAGATTGATGGCGACCATGAAACTCAGGTTCAGGCGATCGAGTCTTGCATTGCATCGGGTGCCAAGGGCGTTCTTCTGACCGCATCTGACACCAAGGCGATCGTTCCGGTCGTCAAAAAGGCCCGTGATGCTGGACTGATTGTTATCGCACTCGACACCCCGCTTGAGCCGATTGATGCCGCGGACGCGACTTTCGCGACCGATAACTTCAAAGCTGGCGAGCTGATTGGTCAGTGGGCAGCAGCCCAGCTGGGTGACAAGGCAGCAGATGCCAAAATCGCCCTTCTCGATCTTTCGCCAAGTGCACCGTCGGTGGACGTTCTGCGCGATCAGGGCTTCATGAAAGGCTTTGGGATCGACATCAAGGACCCGAATAAAATCGGCGACGAAGATGACGCCCGCATCGTTGGCCATGACGTCACCAGCGGCAACGAAGAAGGCGGCCGCAAGGCGATGGAAAACCTGATGCAGCGCGATCCTGACATCAATGTGGTTTACACCATCAACGAACCTGCTGCGGCCGGCGCGTATGAAGCGCTGAAGTCCTTTGGCATGGAAGAAGGCGTTCTGATCGTATCTGTTGATGGCGGCTGCCCGGGTGTTGCCAACGTCAAGGATGGCGTGATTGGCGCGACCTCGCAGCAATATCCGCTTCTGATGGCATCCAAAGGCATCGAGGCGATCAAGGCATGGGCAGATAGCGGCGAAAAGCCCAAAAACTCTGACGGTCTTAACTTCTATAACACTGGTGTGAACCTTGTAACCGATCAGCCGGTTGACGGCGTTCCGTCGATTGACGTTGCCGAAGGCACTGATCGCTGCTGGGGTTAACTCCCGATCCAATCCGAAGGAGGGCGGGTTTCCCCTGCCCTCCTTGTCCCACTTTGACTTACACTTGGTATGGCATTCCAAAGCCGGTCAGAAGAACCGGCGCAATGTTTGGTAACTGATCGGGCCTTACCCCTGATCGCGTTTACGACCAAGTCGGGAGGAAACGATGAGCGAAACTGCTCAACCGTCACGCCAGAAACAGGATTTCGAGCAAACGCTTGATTCCAGCGACAAGAATGTCGCCCAATTCGAACATAAACACCGCAGTGCATTTGATTCCGTCCAGCACTTCCTGCACGGCAATCCGACCATGGTGCCGGTAATTGTTCTGGTCTTTTCCATTGTTATTTTCGGCTTTGTTGCCGGCAGCAAGTTTTTCTCGCCGTTCAACCTGTCGCTGATCATGCAGCAGGTTTCGATCATCGGCATCCTTGCCGCCGCGCAAAGCCTGGTCATTCTGACCGCGGGTATTGACCTGTCGGTTGGCGCGATCATGGTCTTGATGTCCGTGATCATGGGGCAATTGGCGATCACGCTTGGCGTTCCGACCCCGATTGCGATTGTTGCTGGCTGTATCGGTGGTATTGCCGCCGGGTCGTTGAACGGGTTCCTTGTGACCCGCATCAAACTGCCACCTTTTATCGTGACTCTGGGCACCTGGAACATCTTCTTTGCGCTGAACCTTTGGCTTTCAGCCGCGCAGTCGATCCGAAGCCAGACGCTTGATGAAATCGCACCGCTTTTGAAATTCTTCGGCGAAAGCATCGCTCTTGGCGGGGCGCGCATCACCTATGGCTCGATCCTGATGCTCGTGATTTTCGGGGTGCTCTGGTACATCCTCAACCACACCAGTTGGGGCCGCCATGTTTATGCGATTGGCGATGACAAGGAAGCCGCCGAGCTGTCCGGTATTCGCACCAACCGAACCCTTATCATGGTTTATGGCCTGGCCGGACTGGTCTGCGCCATTGGTGCCTGGGCATCAATTGGCCGTGTTGGATCCGTCTCGCCGCAGAGCTTCCAGGAAGCCAACCTGCAATCCATTACCGCTGTTGTGATTGGCGGTATCTCGCTATTTGGCGGGCGTGGATCGATCATTGGTCCGCTGATTGGTGCATTGATCGTTGGGGTATTTAACTCTGGCCTGCGGTTGGCGGGCGTTGATGTTCTTTGGCAGGTTTTTGCCATTGGCTGGCTGACCATCATTGCGGTTGCGATTGACCAGTGGATCAGAAAGGTATCGGCATAATGACCCAACAGACACCTGTTCTAAAAGCCCGCGGGATCGTGAAGCGTTATGGCCGTGTCACCGCCCTTGATCATGCGGATTTTGATCTGTATCCGGGCGAGATTTTGGCTGTTATCGGCGATAACGGTGCGGGTAAATCATCACTGATCAAGGCTCTTTCCGGGGCAGTGACGGTTGATGAAGGCACCATTGAGCTTGATGGCAAACCGATTTCCTTCACCTCGCCGATGGAGGCCCGCGAAGCCGGGATCGAGACGGTTTATCAGAACCTTGCACTGTCACCGGCCCTATCGATTGCCGATAACATGTTCATGGGGCGCGAACTTCGCAAACAAAGCTTCATGGGCAAATATTTCGGTGCCCTTGATCACAAGGAAATGCAGCGCATTGCCCGTGAAAAGCTGACTGAACTTGGCCTGATGACCATTCAAAACATCAATCAGGCGGTTGAAACACTCTCTGGTGGTCAGCGCCAGGGCGTTGCCGTTGCCCGTGCGGCTGCGTTCGGATCACGGGTCGTGATCATGGATGAGCCGACGGCTGCACTTGGGGTAAAGGAAAGCCGACGTGTGCTTGATCTGATTGCCGATGTGAAGGCGCGCGGCATGCCGATTGTCCTGATTTCGCACAATATGCCGCATGTGTTTGAGGTTGCTGATCGCATTCACGTTCATCGCCTTGGCAAACGCCTGTGCACGATTAAGCCTGATGATTACAGCATGTCAGATGCGGTTGCCTTCATGACCGGGGCCAAGGAACCACCGGCCCATGATGCGGCAGCCTGAATAACAAAACACAGAAGATCGAATACCCCGGATGACACCTGACATTGACGACCTCGCGGATCAAATCCGTGTAAAGCAATCTGGCGATCGACGCATCCTCGTCGCGATCGTCGGGGCACCAGCATCAGGCAAGTCGACCTTGTCTGACCGGCTTTATCACCATCTGGGGGGTGATAAAGCCGGTGCTGCTGTTGTGCCAATGGATGGATTTCACTTTGATGATGCAATCCTGAAGGAACGCGATCTTTTGCCGCGCAAAGGTGCGCCCAACACATTTGATGTGGGCGGGCTGAAACGTACCCTGGTCGCCCTTCGCGATGACCAGCCTGAAGATGTCTATGTCCCGGTCTTTGATCGAAACCTTGAAATCTCGCGCGGGTCGGCCAGGGCCATTTCGCAGCACCACCGGATCATACTTGTTGAAGGCAACTACCTTCTGCTGGGTCAGGCACCTTGGAAACAACTACATGATCTGTTTGATCTGTCGATCTATCTCGACGTCCCCGAGGAAACTCTGCGGGATCGATTGATCGAACGCTGGACAGGATTTGGGTTTGACCAGGAAACAGCGACCCGCAAAGCTATGGGCAACGACATTCCCAATGCGCAAACAGTCGTGCGCTTGACCATCGATCCAGACATCCGGATTACGAACGCCTGATTGTCCGATCATCGGGAAACTCACTAGTCCCTCATAAAGACATACTAAATGCGGCGGGCTGCTTTGACAGTGATTTCCGAGCAGTAATGATCAAGCAGAGGTCAGTGAAGAAGCCCGAATTAGGATCGCAAAGATAAGGGGTCGCCTGCGCAATTTCATCGGCTACGTCCAGTCGACCGACTAATGTGTGATACACTGTGCCTTCCAGAGCCCTATTCCATTACTATCGCCATTATGTTCATACGGGGCCGAAATGACATAGCCTCCAGTGTCCATATCTACGAGATATTTAGACAATAGCTATTTAATCAATCAAGCTGAACGTGAAATCGACTTTCTACTTCATTAAACCTCTCTGAACGCACCATTCAAAAAGTCTTTATAAGCAATCGCCAAACCACTTCTAAGATCAACATTCGGCTTCCAGCCAGTTGCTATCAAGCGACTACTGTCCATCAACTTGCGCTGGGCACCGTCCGGCTTCTCAATGTCGAAAATGACCTCTCCCTGGTAGCCGACAGTGTGTGCAATCTCACCGGCCAACTCAGAAATGGTTACATCTGAACCATATCCTACATTAATATGACTACACATTTCTTGTGTATTTGCCTTATACACATCACTCTCTAGGTTCATTACATGAATACTAGCAGCGGCCATATCGTCAACGAACAAGAATTCTCGATACGGCTTGCCACTTCCCCAAACAATGACCTGAAGTCTCCCAGCCACCTTGGCATCATGAAATCGCCTAATCAGAGCTGGGATAACATGGCTATTTTCTGGGTGATAGTTATCACCTGGACCATAGAGGTTCGTCGGCATCACACTCCGATAATCGCGACCATACTGTCTATTGAAAGATTTACATAACTTGATGCCTGCAATCTTTGCAATTGAATACGGTTCATTGGTGCTTTCAAGTACCCCTGTCAAAAGGGCATCTTCACGCATCGGCTGCGCCACCGCCCTCGGATAAATGCAGCTTGAGCCTAAAAACAAAAGTTTTTGAACCCCTGATTTGTGAGCCGCACCGATGATATTGGTCTCAATCAGCAAATTTCGATAAATGAAGTCTGCGGGATAAGTATTGTTGGCGTGAATCCCCCCGACCTTTGCAGCGGCAAGATACACTTCATCAATGTCATTCTTAGCGAAGAATAAGTCTACCTCGCTTTGGCTTTCAAGATCCAATTCATCGCGAGGCGCAAGAATCAGTTCGACATCGGAATGCGAGCGGAGCTGACGGTCAATCGCACTGCCAACCATGCCTCTGTGTCCCGCGATGAAAACTTTTCTTGTCATGACTTACTGTGACGCGTTAATTGCAACTTGGTAACCATTATCCTTCAGCAACCGATGCTGACGGGCCTTTTTTAGGTCATGAGCCACCATTTCAGAAATCATTTCTTCCATTGTGATTTCCGGTTCCCAACCCAATTCATTTTTGGCTTTTGACGGATCTCCGAGAAGTGTTTCCACTTCTGCTGGACGGAAGTATCGCTCGTCAACACGTACGATTTCATCACCGACAGAGACTGCAGGCGAAACCGACTTATCAACAGATTCAACGACACCCTTTTCGTTTACGCCCTCACCTTCAAAGCGAAGGTTGATACCCAGCTCCCTCGCAGATAACTCGACGAAAGTACGCACAGTCACTTGGCGACCCGTTGCAATGACATAGTCGCGGGCTTCTTCCTGCTGAAGCATCATCCATTGCATACGGACATAATCTTTTGCATGCCCCCAATCGCGTAGTGCATCCATGTTACCAAGATACAAGGAAGGCTCCAGTCCCTGAGAGATGTTCGCCAGTGCACGGGTAATCTTGCGGGTCACGAAGGTCTCACCGCGACGCGGGCTCTCGTGGTTAAACAGAATACCGTTACAAGCATACATGCCATATGCTTCACGGTAGTTCACAGCGATCCAATACGCATAGAGCTTTGCGACAGCATAAGGGCTTCGCGGATAGAACGGGGTGGTTTCCTTCTGCGGAATTTCCTGAACCAGTCCGTATAGCTCACTGGTCGAGGCCTGATAAAAGCGGGTTGTTTTTTCCAACCCAAGAAACCGGATTGCCTCCAGCAGACGCAGTGTTCCCAAAGCATCAACATCTGCCGTATATTCTGCCGCTTCAAAACTTACCGCAACGTGGCTCTGTGCACCGAGGTTGTATACCTCATCTGGTTTCACATCATTGACGATGCGAGTCAGGTTACTACTATCAGCTAAATCTCCATAGTGGAGCACCAACTTGCGATTCTGCTCATGGGGGTCCTGATACAAGTGATCTATACGATCCGTGTTTAGTGAGCTACTGCGCCGCTTGATACCGTGTACTTCATACCCCTTTTGCAGCAAAAACTCTGCCAAGTAGCTGCCATCCTGCCCAGTAATACCTGTGATGAGCGCCCGTTTAGCCATCCGAAATTATCCCAGTTCTCTCTTTGCTTCTGTTTGACGTCCGTACTCATCGTCGAACCGCTCGATGTCATCTTCTCCCAGATAACTGCCCGATTGCACCTCAATTATCTCTAGAGGAATCTTTCCAGGATTTTCCATACGGTGGACTGATCCAAGTGGGATATAGGTAGACTTGTTTTCTTTCAACAAAAACGTCTCTTGGTCACAGGTAACCAGAGCCGTTCCTTTCACAACAATCCAATGCTCTGCTCGATGGTTGTGCCGTTGCAAAGAAAGCCTAGCCCCAGGCTTCACTGTAATCCGCTTTACCTGAAACCGTTCACTGTGATCAATGCTATCATATGCTCCCCAAGGCCTTGCCACGCGACGGTGGTCGTGAACTTCGCATCGGCCGGCAGCATCTAACTCAGAAACAGCGTTCTTTACCTTATCAACTTGGTCGAGCGCACTGACCATCAGCGCATCCGGGGTGTCAATAATTGCCAGGTCTTTAGTGCCGATTGTCACCACGAAGCGTCGTTCTGACGCATGCACAAGGGTGTTTTCTGAGTTTATGTTATAAATGTTGGTTGTTTTGCCGAGCTTGCCACAGTGTTTCTCATCAACATCACTTAGTGCAAACATGGCATCCCAACTTCCGACATCACTCCAAACGCCATTGAAGGGAACAACGACAATGTTCAAAGCACGCTCCATGATAGCATAATCGATGCTTTTCTTGGTCGCCTGATCAAATTCGGAACTCGGCCGCCAGAAAGTACCATCCTGCGTAGCGTTTGCCATTGCCGAAGCACAACTCTCAAAGATTTTTGGTTCAAACTTTTTCAATGCGTCAAGCAACACTGAGCGCTTTACCAAGAAGATGCCTGCATTCCATAAGAACTTCCCAGAAGCCAAGAAGTCCACCGCCTTTTGTCGATCTGGTTTCTCGTGGAACTGGACAGATTTTCTGGCATCACCTTGGACAACTTCGCCAGCTTCAATATAGCCGTATGCAGTGCTTGGACTGCCTGGTTGCACACCAAAAGTGACGATATACCCCTGCGAAGCAATTGGAGAGGCATCCTTTACCATCTCGCGGAATGCATCATCATCCGGGATAAAATGATCCGCCGGGCAAAATAACAAAAGGTCGCCTACGTCACCGTTAAACGCAGCAGCAAGTGCCATAGCTGGTGCCGTATCCCGGCCACTCGGTTCCAAAATCTGCATCAGTTCTAGTGAAGACTTTTCGGCGACTTCCTGAACAAAAAACCGATAATCTTCTCCGCTAACAGCCAGCACATTTCCCAATGGCGCCAATCGGTCAAGCGTCAGCTCGAATAGTGATTTTCCGCGATAGAGTGGAATGAACTGCTTCGGAAGTGATTTTCGAGAAAGAGGCCAAAGCCTTGTGCCGGATCCGCCACACATAATTACAGATTGGATCTTGGTGTTCTCTTGCATGGCACTCTTCACTCTTGAATACAGACATCACAGAATTGATTTTACTTATAAATCAAACGTCGCATCTCCTCCAACAACTAGCTACCAAACGAGGCGATGTTTTGTCGAAAAAATTATAGCTTTGCTGCAAGCAGATGAAACAAAAACGCCCCGCGACATGCGGGGCGTTTGCTTTGACGGCGATTTCCAAGCAGGGATGCTTAGAACATATGCTGTCCACCATTGATGGACAGGCAGGAGCCGGTGATGAAGCCCGAATTCGGGCCGCAAAGATAAAGGATCGCCTGCGCGATTTCATCGGCTTCACCCAGTCTACCGACCGGGATTTTGGCGATGATGCCTTCAAGTACCTTTTCTGGCACAGCCGCCACCATGTCGGTGTTGATATAGCCCGGTGCAATGGTGTTTACCGTAATGCCCTTGCGCGCGACTTCCTGGGCCAATGCCTTGGTAAAGCCGTGCACGCCGGCCTTCGCCGCCGAATAGTTGGTCTGGCCAAACTGACCGGCTTGGCCATTGATCGAGGAGATATTCACAACGCGGCCAAAGCCACGTGCGCGCATGCCTTCAAGGACCGGCTTGGTCATATAGAAAAGGGAACTGAGGTTGGTATCAATCACGGCCGCCCACTGTTCGGTATCCATCTTGTGCATGAAACCGTCGCGGGTAATCCCGGCATTGTTGATCAGAATATCGATCGGGGCCACTTCTGCCTCGACCTTGGCAATGCCAGCAGCACAGCCATCAGGATCCGCGACACTCCATTTGTAAGCCGCAATACCGGTTTCATCGGTGAAGGCCTTTGCGGCCTCGTCGTTGCCAGCATAGTTCGCAACAACCGTGTAACCCGCATCTTTCAGTGACAGGCTGATTGCCTTGCCGATCCCGCGTGTACCACCGGTTACCAGTGCTGTTTTTGTCATGGTCGCCTCCCTAAACTTCGTTCATCAAGCGTATCATCGTAACGATATCCGTAGTTTGCCCTTCTACGACTAGCGTAATTTTAATCCACAAACAGCCTTATATATGTAATTTTATTTCTTCTCCATGATCTATGTCAGTCGTGTGGTGTATTCTTTCGTCGCACTGCAACAGAGATTGCAGATACGCAAACGGGGCATCCCCCTTCAAGAGGACGCCCCGCACGTTCAGATATTCAGAGAAAAGACGCTGATCAGCGTTCTACGCACAGCGCAACCCCCATCCCGCCGCCGATGCAGAGCGTCGCCAAACCTTTTTTGGCATCGCGTTTCTGCATTTCATGAAGCAGGGTGGTGAAGACACGTGCACCAGAAGCACCAATCGGATGGCCAAGCGCAATCGCGCCACCATTGACGTTAACCTTATCAGTATCCCAGCCCATGTCACGGTTCACCGCAATAGCCTGAGCCGCAAATGCTTCGTTGGCTTCGATCAGGTCAAGATCAGCAGCCGACCAACCGGCTTTCTCAAGTGCCTTTTTCGAAGCCGGGATCGGGCCGGAACCCATAATCGCCGGATCAACACCCGCAGTTGCCCAGCTTTTGATCATCGCAAGCGGGGTCAGGCCGCGCTTGGATGCCTCGGCTGCGGACATGACAACAAGGGCTGCGGCACCGTCATTGATGCCAGATGCGTTACCTGCGGTAACTGTGCCTTCCTTATCGAATGCCGGGCGCAGTTTCGCCATGCCTTCCGGGGTTGCGCCATGACGCGGATATTCATCGGCATCAAAGACGATGTCGCCCTTACGGTTCGGGATGGTTACAGCGGCAATTTCATCATTGAAACGACCGGACTTCTGCGCGGCTTCTGCCTTGTTCTGCGAAGCAGCAGCGAAAACGTCTTGCTCCTCGCGGGAGATGCCCCATTTGTTGGCGATGTTTTCCGCGGTGTTGCCCATGTGATAGCCGTTAAAAGCACACCACAGGCCGTCCTTGATCATGCTGTCGATGAATTTCACATCGCCCATTTTATGACCGGCGCGCAGATGCGCGACATGGGTGGAAAGCGACATGTTTTCCTGACCACCGGCAACAACGATATTGGCGTCCCCGCTCATGATCTGCTGAGCAGCAAGTGCCACGGTCCGAAGACCTGAACCGCAAACCTGGTTGATCAGAAACGCGGTTGCGCGATCGGAAATACCCGCGCCAATAGCAGCCTGACGTGCCGGGTTCTGACCCTGACCACCTGTCAAAACCTGACCAAGGATCACCTCATCAACCGCATCACCTTCTACGCCAGAGCGTTCCAAAGCAGCCTTGATGGCGACGGCACCCAGTTCATGTGCTGGCGTGTTTGCCAGCGTGCCACTGAATGCGCCGATCGGTGTACGTGCTGCACCCACAATTACGACGTCGGTCATGAAACCCTCCGATTAATCTTGATTACGTTTTCCCCGGACCGGGCAACGATCATTCTTATGCCTTTGTATGGTCCGAAGATGATCTTATCGCACTGCAACAATTTGCCAAGCTTTGATACTTACCACTTTCAGACAGGCTTATGCTGCCTCAACCAAAAAGCAGATCCAATCACCCTAAAAAATAACCTACAGGTTAGAGTTTGTGCCCTAGCGCCGCAGACCGCAACCCCCGATCCTCATTTACATTCGATATTTCACAAGAATGTACTTTTGCCAGACACAGTGACACCGAAAACGAAACGGCATCACGATGCTTTTATGTTGCCCCCACACCCCGACACCAAAGGCATCGGGGTGTGGAACAATCGAACGTGATCAACGCACGTCGTAGATTTCTGCCGTACCACCACTGATCTGATAGGTTTCGAAGGGCTGGTTCTTAATCCCGCCCATACCGGGCGAGCCCATCGGCATGCCGGGCAGTGTAATCGCCTTGAAGTCCGGGCGTTCCGCCAACAACCGTTCGATGGTTTCAAACGGTACGTGGCCCGAAATTGCGTATCCGTCGATCATGGTCAGATGACATCCCTGCATATTATCGGGAATGCCCATCATGCGGCTCATCTCGACCACCTGATCGGTTTCGATCACTTCGACCTCAACCTCGCGTTTGGCAAGGTAATCGGCATAGACCGCACAACATCCACAATTGGGATCCTTATAAACCTTTGCACTCATTGGCGCTGCCATGGCGTGGGACGGCAGGGTCACGGCAACCATCACCATCATCACCAAAAGGGTCATCAGTTTTTTCATTTTCGTTCTCCGAAATTACGGGGCATCAGGCGACGCGGACAAAGCCCGACATGCCGCCAAATTTATGTTCAAGGATATGACAATGAAGCATCCAGTCGCCCGGATTGTCGGCGACGAATGCAATTTCGACCTGCTCAGCAGGTGCGATCAAAACGGTGTCCTGCCATTCCTGATAACGGGTTGGCGTACCATCGCGTGAAATCACGCGGAAGGCATGGCCATGCAAATGGATCGGGTGATACCAGGCGGTTGCATTGGTCAATGTGAAGACACAGCTTTCACCAGCCTTCAGGTCAAATAGTGGCCCGTTGTCATCACGTTCCGGATCACGGCCATTGACCATCCAGACGCCACCACCGGTCATCATCCCCATCATGGATTGCGCCATGCTGCGCACCCCACCCAGGAAGCCCTGATCAATCTTGCCGGTTTCCACAAGATGACGCAAAACGCCACCGCCCATCATCCCGCCGGTATAAAGCAACTGTTCACGCCGCGCGTTTTGCAGATCCGGTTCAGGAAGCGGATTGGCAGACAAGGCCATACGTGCCGTCGATATTTCGTCGCGCATGCGATCGCCCTGAACCCGCAAGTTCACAAGCGGGTTTTCAAGACCATCAAAGAAGCGATCCAGTAGGGCAAAACCACCCGTGGCATCGACGGGCACATCAATGACGAAATCAGCACGCGTGCCCGGCGCAAAAAGAAATACAGGTTCATCGGGCACATGCGGGGTGATCGGATGCCCGTCCAGCGCGATCAGGTGTGGCGCCAACCCGGCGAAATCAATCGCAAAGATGCGGGCATTGGCCGTGTTGATCATCCGAACACGGATCCGCTCGCCGGGGCGAACAGCGATGTCGGGATTATGCACACTATTGACGGTGACCAACTCGCCCAAGCGACCAGCATGACCAACATCATGACCACCGTTGAATGTCGGATCGATCTCGCCATTGGCACCAAGGCGCCAATCATCGATCAACCAGACAAATTCGCGATCCACAGAGATCGGATCGTCTTCTTCAACAATCAATGCCCCATACATCCCGCGAGCTAGTTGCGTCGGTGCATTGATATGCGGATGATACCAATAGGTTCCCGCATCACGCGCGGTGAAGCGATATTCAAATGTTTCGCCTGGTGCGACCGGCTTTTGTGTTAGTCCCGGCACACCATCCATCGCATTGGGAAGACGCACGCCATGCCAATGAATACTGCTTGGTTCATCAAGCCGGTTTTCAAAGGCGACATTGACGTCCTCACCCTGTTTGACCCGGAGGAGCGTTCCGGGAACGGAACCGTTAAACGTCCAGACCGGTGTTTGAATTGCCCCACCGGGAATAAGATTTGCGCTTGATGGTGCTGCAACAAGGTTACGCAGATTGGCCGGCGAGGCTGCCTGTGCTCGCCCGGTAACAACACCCGGCATCATGTTTGGAACGGTGGTCATGATCGCTGCCGTGGCACTGCCCGCAGCAAGAGTTTGAAGGAATTGGCGCCGCGACGGATGTCGGGCGGTATTGGATTTTGTCATGGTGACTTTCCTGACAGATGACATACATCCGACACATGGTCGGGATGGATCAAACACGCGGCAAACGCCGAATGGACATCAATCACCCGCGCGGACAGAACAGGGCATAGCCGAATGGTCGCCGCGCAATCGGGTGATCAGGAAAGAAGTCGGGGAGGAGAAAGTTCAGGCGAACGCGTCATGCCATCGGCGCGATTGGCCACCGGCAAGATATGCAGGCGCGTTTCGGTGAGGGTGTTTTCAATCAGGTCATTGCGCGCAACCATAAACGGCACGGCACAAATAACATCGCAGGACGCGTCGATCTGACCGGGGCTTGTGCAATCCTCACACTCGGCCATCATTTGATCCATGCTGCTTGCTGACATCACATAATGACCGCTTGGCATTGCGTTCGCGGTGGTGGGCATATGCGCAACACCAACCACTGATGCAATCAGCAGACACAGGGTCAGAACGATGTGACAGACATTTCTCATGAAAACGAAGTTATACCGATCAAGTTTTGGCGTCCATGATCCTGATCATATCCAACTGTGGCCATTGCATGGCGTAATTACCCAAAACATCCATGCTGACTACAAGATGGAGCTTATTTCATCCTTGAGCGTCTCGGTTACGATATAGGTGCGATACCAGACGATGTTCTCATCTGCGTCAAAAAGCGTGTCGCAAAGCGCTGTATATTCGGCCATGTCGCGCATGTGCAAAATCATCACGCCGGTCACCTCACCCGTCACCAGATAACATTGCCGGACCGCTTCAAGTTCCCTGGTCTTGCGGATGAAATCCTGCCGATATCGATTACCGTGACGATGGAACTCAAGATTGATCACCGCGCGCAACGGCCGCCCGACAAGCGATGGATCAATCACCGCAACGGTTTTGCGGATAATGCCCGCCTCGCGCAGTTTGGCGACGCGGCGAAGACAGGCCGACGGCGAAAGACCGATCTTGTCGGCCAAATCCGCATTGGCGATATCGGCATCTTTCTGCAAATGGCGCAGTATTTTCGTATCGATCTGATCCAGCTCTGCCATATTGCGCAATCCTTAAGCGTCATAATCTCACTATACGCTGCCATATTGTGCTTCTTTGCGCAAATACGCCGCACAACACGATTAAAGCCATGCCAATATCTGCGGCGTTAAGTCACCCTCGCCCACCAGCGAAGAACCCGATGGACATGCCAGAGTATTTGCCCCACAGATGCTGTGCATGCCTGATCTATTCGGTCGCCCCAACTGCCGAATTGCCAAACGGACTGGAACGCCACCCCGATGACCCGCGCCATGCAACGTTACGTTTTTGATCTGATCAATCGCAGCCAGAAACTGTTCGTCACCCTGATCAAGGTGATGCTGCCCGTCATGATCGTTGTGCGGATCGCCGAAGAATTCGGCGCGATCGACATCGTATCGGGCTGGCTTGCCCCGGTCATGGCCCTGATCGGTTTACCACCCGAAGCCGGCCTTATCTGGGCCACCTGTGCGCTGGTCAGCATGTATGGTGCCGTCGGTGCCTTTATCGGGCTTGCCGGTCATCTTGATATGACAGCGGCACAGTTAAGCGCACTTTGCGCCATGATGTTGTTTGCCCACGGACTTCCGGTCGAACAGGCCATTGTCAAACGCGCTGGGGCCAGCCTGATTGCCACCACCGCCCTTCGCGTTGGGGCGGCGATTGGCTATGGCGCGTTGGTAACCTGGATCAGCAATATGACAGGCTGGCTGTCCGAGCCGGTTGATTTTTCATGGATGGCTGGTGGTGATGTCATGGCGGCCGCAACCGGTTTGGCGGGATGGTGGGACTGGACCATTCAGACCATCAAGTCGCTGATCGTAAGCTTTGCCGTCATCACCGCCCTTTTGGTGGTTCTTGATGCCATGAAGGCCACCGGACTGACCGACAAGTTCACGCTAGCCCTGTCGCCGATCCTGCGCGTCTCGGGCCTGTCGCGTGATGTCGCACCGGTAACAACGATCGGCGTTTTACTGGGGCTGACATTTGGCGGGGCGCTGATCATTGATGAAGCGCGCAAGAACAACTACCCGCCCAGAACATTGTTCCTGTCGCTCAGTTGGCTGTCGTTATCACATTCATTGATCGAAGATACCGCAATCATGCTGGCCCTTGGCGCGGATATCTGGGTTGTACTGGTTGGGCGTGTAATCCTGACACTGATCATCATCGCCCTTCTCGCCAGACTGACACTTCGCTGGGATCGCAAACCCGATCAACTGGTGACCGAAACACCTAGGGTCAGGACCTATTAATTTGGTTCGAATGGTCGCTCAGATTTGTGCGGATACGCGAAGCGAAGCCGCAGGAAGATACTTATCTTTCAAGGTTTTGCGACAAAGTAGCCCGTGCAAATCTGAGCGATCCGAAGGACAGAGCTTATATTTGCGAACTCCCGCGTCAAACCCCTTGCCCGGGATGCCAACCCGCGCGGCGGGATTTTTCTTGGATTTCACAAATATAAGCTCTGCCATTCAAATCAAATTAACAGGTCCTGACCCTAGCTGATCTTATTTCCCCAGCCACTCCACAACTGGCACCCAGGTTGATTTTTCTGCCCGTGATCCAACCATCATGCCGATATGCCCGGCAGATGGATGATGTTCGGAACGAAGCTCTTCCGGGCAGGCGTCAAACAGCGCCTGCGCACTTTCGGGCGGAACGATCCGGTCGTTTTCGGGAATGACGGCCAGTACAGGGCAGGACAAATCACTTGGCGTGATATCAATCCCGTCAATTTGCCATTCGCCCTTGGCCGGTTTGTTTTCAACATACCAACCGATCAGGCAATCAACCGCCACACGGCGGGGCAGCGGCACACCATCATTCAGCCAATCTTCAAGAGCGACAAAATCATGGGCCTTCGCTGAGTTGGTTGCCATGCTTTGGAACCGACGGAATTTCTCGCCAATCATGAAAGGATCAAGGCTGGCAAACAGGCTTTGCAAAACATCTACTGGCAACGTGTCATGGATCGCCAACATATGTGGCAGTGACGGCGCAAAAGCCGCAGCAATCCGTGACTGGGTCGGACCGGCCGCCATGAAGTCCCAAGGTGTTGCCAACAAAACCAGTTTGGAAACCTGTGCTGGATCAAGCAGCGTTGCCGCAAGTGCCAAGACACCGCCCATGCAATAGCCAACCACCGGAACCGGGCCGCCATTCATGTCCGCCACGTCCTGAAGGACCGTCACAAGCCGACCGGCAATGTAATCGTCCAATCCGAAATTGGCCTCGTCCGGGCCGGGATAGCCCCATTCGACCAAAAGCGGCCGATAACCGCATTTCGCCAAATAGCGCGCGAAGCTTCGCTTCTCGTTGAGGTCAAGGATATAGCCGCGATTTACCAGTGACGGCACAAGCAAAACAATCCCGCCCGGATGGTGATCCTTGTCAGGCGCAATCGCGCCAAAGTCATAAACCTTGGTCGATCCTTCTTCCCAGATGATCGGGATATCCTTGCGCGCATCGTCACGCGGTCGGCGATGGGGATGGTTCTGATAGGCCCGCACACCATCATGGAAACCCGCATGACGTTCAAACGCCACACGATCAAGCGCCTGGGCAACGTCATCAGGGTGGAAAGCTTCAATCTCCTTTAGGAGGCTTTCCGCCTGTTCCTTCAGCTCCGGATTCCAGGGCAGCAATTGTTTCAGAAAGATCGGCAATGCGGCGCGCGAGCTGAGCCAGCTCGTCATCTCGACTGCCATGTGCATCGGAAGCGGTCTTGGCCCCGCCCGCTTTTGACTTTCGCGTTTTGGCGGAAGTGGCTTCTGACTGTTTGGACTGATCATTCTTCCCCTGCCCCTTTGCAGCATTTTTTGCAGCAGTCGTCTTTTTCGCTGTCGTCGGTTTTACCGCGTCTTCGGATGGTTCAGATGCACTTTGCGATGCTTCGGTTTGATCCGATCCATCATGACTATCTGGTGCCGTCGTAGCCGGCTTTGCACCGGGCATCCCCATTCCCGTCAGACCCGCCATCGCCGCCATATTGGGCGGGAACGGCATTTGCCCGCCAAAGGGGGGCGTTGCGAACGGTTGGGTTGGCAGATCCTTGGCGGCCTTGGTCATCTGCTCCATCATCGCCATCAGCGGATTGGACGCCGACATTGCCCCGGCCATCGGATTGGCCGCATTGGCCGCCGGGTTTTGCCCCATCGCCATCTGACCGATCAGATTACCCCATGCCTCAAACCCCTCGCCCATGCGGGTGGTATCGGCACCAAGCGATGCGTAAAGGCGCCCGATCGCACTGGCGGCATGCGCACCATCCGCCGTGGCGGCGACCTGTTCACGCCAAAGTTCCAAGAACCGTGCGGCAAGCTGTTCGAGATGTTCATCGTCACTTATGGGCGATGATGATGTGTCATTATCTGGCTTAGTGGGGTCGTCCGTGCTTTTGGCCATGAGGAGCGCTTTTCATTCCCTGATGCGAAGCCTGTTTATTATCAAACACTATAGAATGTTGCGCCGGATCGGAAAACGAATTCCCGTGCTGCGAAGCAACAACCTGACCCCAGGGTTGTTTTTCGCACCGCACTTCGCGTTGAACACTGGACACATTGGCAAAATCGCGGCACTCTCTTAGTCTTCTGTGCGAATGCAAAATCGAAAATGCTGCGCAACATGGTAAATTGTGCATGCGCAAAGCGTGGGAAGAACACCGCGAAAACATTCGCCAGACAAACGTCCGGGAAACAGGGAAGCAGGAAAAACGTCATGACCACCAAGAAATCAGATGATCAGGATCGCATCGTTATCAAGAAATATGCGAACCGCCGCCTCTATAATACGGCGACCAGCTCCTATGTAACGCTTGATCACCTTTCACAGATGGTCAAAGAGAACACCGACTTCGTCGTTTATGACGCAAAATCCGGTGAGGACATCACCCGTCCGGTTCTGACCCAGATCATCGTCGAGGAAGAAAACAAGGGCCAGAACCTTCTGCCCATCAGCTTCCTGCGTCAGTTGATCGGTTTTTATGGCGACAGCCTTCAGGGCCTGGTGCCAAGCTACCTTGAACAGGCAATGCGCGCCTTTGGCCACAATCAGGAACAGATGCGCGAATATATGCAGGGAACCATGCAGGGCATGTTCCCGTTCGGCCAGTTCGAAGAGATGAACAAACAGAATATCGCACTGTTTGAGCAGACCATGAAAATGTTCTCCCCCTTCATGCAGGAGGGCGAGAATGGCGAAAAGCCGGGTGCCGGTGGCGCAAAGCCGACCGCACCGTCTGCACCGCAGTCTGATGCATCGCTTAACGAGCTTAAAAGCCAGCTTGAAGCCATGCAGGCACAGCTCAACAGCCTGGCCGGTGGCAAGTCGGACAAATAACCTCTCCGACCAACCGGCCGACCAAGGCACGAAATCAAAAAGGCGAAGCTCTGATGGGCTTCGCCTTTTTCTTTTGGCTTCGGCAACAGGTACCAACAGAGTTCATCACCGCCCCATCCGGGCATGACAAAGATGTGACTCGGGTCACGTCCCCCTGCGGCACCAATCCTGCATAAACTTTTTGTTAACCAATTTCACCCGCCCGGCAGTGCCGTGATGCGGCAATTTTTGCCGGGTGAACACCACAAAACCACGGAGTCTCGAAACAGACAGGCAGATTTAACCCAAAAGACTGAAAAAACATGACCGCGATCACTCCGATACCCATGCTCCCGGCCCGCAGGACTCAGTCTGCGAGTACCGGAACAGATGGTCCTGCCGGGATCGGGATAGATCAACTTGCGCAGATTTCACCCGTACGGGAAATTGCGCAGAATGGTGGCGTGTGGCTGCAACCCCATGATCTTGTGGGCAGTGCAGCATTCTGGACGCAGCTTTTGGGACAGATCTTACCTCAGGAAAACCTTTTGCAACCGCCGGTCATTCAGGAAATGCATGCCAGCTATGCACGACACTCCAAACCGTACAGCGTAGAAACCAACGTCTTTTTTTCGCCTTCTGCACTAGACAAAGACAGCGCGATTGACCTATATAGCTAGCTTCTGGCGGATTGCTGTAACGATTATCTGACCAATGTTCAGATACAGTTCATCAAAACGCAGCCCGAATTTCGTGCTGCGATACGGTGTTCATTGGGCAAACTTAAACAAGCCCAACAGCTTCCCGAAGTGGGGATCTATAACTGGCGGTTGATAACGGATTATAAAATGACTGAGATTGCTGCAAACGAAGAACCGAAGCGCGCAAACCGCGCTACTGACACTGACCGTTATGTTGGTCAGCGTATTCGCGAACGTCGCATCATGCTGGGCCTTTCCCAGCAGCAGATGGCTGACCTGATCGGCGTCACCTACCAGCAGGCCCACAAGTATGAGCGCGGCATCAACCGCATCTCTGCTGGTCGTCTGTATGAAATCTCCCAGGTCCTGGGCGTTCCGGTGAGCTACTTCTACGAAGGCCTCGACGGCAACCAGGAAACCGAACTTAACGCACGTCAGCGTATGTGCCTTGAACTCGCGCGTAACTTCGCAAGCATCAAGCACGAAAAACACCAGGAAGCCCTGAGCCAGATGGCTCGCGCTCTTGCGGATCAAGCTGCCTAAGTCTGATTTCAGAACTTACGCGCCGCTTAAAAAAAGGCTGCCTTTGGGCAGCCTTTTTTTGTGCCTGTGACGCGCAATAAAAAAGGGGACGCCAAAGCATCCCCTTAAATACGTCACAGCAAACGAGTGCTTATCCCTCGACCATCACCAGATCATCGGAATGGATGACGGCATTGCCACGGGTAAAGCCAAGGGTTGCTTCGATGTCGCCGGATGCATGGCCTATCAAAAGGCGGGTTTCTTCCGCACCATATGACGTGATACCGCGTGCGATCTGATTGCCTTCGCCGTCAAGGACACGGACAGCATCGCCGTGCTTGAACCGGCCATCGACTGCTGTGATCCCAGCGGCCAGCAAGTTCTTGCCCGCACGCATCGCCTTTGCCGCACCGGCATCGACAATGATGGCACCCGAAGCCTTGAGCGAGGTCGCAATCCAGTGACGGCGTGCGGCAAGCGGGCTTTCATTTGGCAGGAAGACCGTATTGGGTGCACCATCGATCTGCGCCTTGAGCGGGTGATAGATCGTGCCGCGCGCAATGATCATGCGGCAGCCGGCCTTCATGGCGATTTCAGCGGCCTGAAGTTTGGTCACCATCCCGCCGGAGCTATACATGGTCGGCGCGACACCCGCCATGTCAAAGATTTCCGGGGTGAGTTCGCGGACTTCGGGGATCAGGGTTGCATCCGGGTTCTTGCGCGGGTCGGCGGTATAAAGACCATCGATGTCAGATAGCAGCACAAGCGTGTCGGCCGAGATCATATGCGCGACCTTGGCGCCCAGACGATCATTATCGCCAAAGCGGATTTCTTCGGTCGCGACCGTATCGTTCTCATTGATCAACGGGATGGCCCCGCGTGCAAGAAGCGCATTGAGCGTACCGCGTGCATTCAGGTAGCGACGACGGCCTTCCATGTCCTCAAGCGTGACAAGGACCTGTGCCATGGTCAGGCCATTACGCCCCAGGGCTTCTTGCCAGACCTGTGACAGGCTGATTTGCCCGGTGGCCGCAGCGGCCTGTTTATCGGCCAGACTGATGGTACGGTGATCAAGGCCCAGCAAACGACGCCCAAGGGCGATCGCACCACTGGAAACAACAATCACCTCGACCCCGCGTTCGCGCAAAAGGGCGATGTCATCTGCCAATGCCTCAAGCCAGGCGCGACGCAACTTGCCGGTATTTTCATCGACCAGCAGGGCAGAACCAACTTTGATGATCAGGCGTTTTGCGTCGGTCAGGCTCACGGTTGGAAGCCCTCGTCCTCGCGGCCTTCCATCGCCCGGCGTTCGCGTTCGCCTTCGATATGCGCGCGCACCATACGATGGATGTCCTTGATGCCCTGCTGGGTTACACCCGACACAACATGGACCTTCTTGCCGATGCCTTTTTCAAGGATCTCACGCTGTTCTTCGACCATTTCCGGCAGAAGCTGATCGGATTTGGACAGGACAACGATTTCAGGCTTGTCGATCAGAACGTCGGCGTAGTTTTCAAGCTCTTCGCGCACGGTTTTATAGGTCGCGACAGGATCTTCCTCGGCACAATCGATCAGGTGCACCAGAACTTCGCAACGTTCGATATGACCAAGGAAACGGGTGCCGATGCCCTTGCCCTCGGAAGCGCCTTCGATCAGGCCGGGAATATCGGCCAGAACAAATTCATGATCATCGATATTCACAACACCAAGCTGCGGATGCAGGGTGGTGAAGGGATAATCAGCAATTTTCGGGCGCGCGTGCGAGGACGCGGCAAGGAAGGTTGATTTGCCCGCATTCGGCAAACCAACAAGACCGGCATCCGCGATCAGCTTCAGGCGCAGCCACACCCACATTTCTTCTGCCGGCCAGCCTTCTTCGGCACGGCGCGGGGCCTGATTGGTGGAGGATTTGAAATGCGTGTTACCACGGCCGCCATCGCCGCCCCGGCACAGCATATAGGTTTGGCCCGGCTCGATCATATCGACGATCAGGGTTTCGCGATCTTCGGCCAGTACTTGCGTTCCGACCGGGACCTTGATCGTGATTGATTTGCCAGAACGACCGGTGCGCTGACGGCCCATGCCGTGCATGCCGACTTCGGCCTTGAAATGCTGCTGATAGCGGAAATCGATCAGGGTATTGAGGTTTTCGACCGCTTCAAGAATGATGTCACCACCACGGCCACCATCACCACCGTCCGGTCCGCCATACTCGACAAACTTTTCGCGCCGGAAGCTGACCGAACCGGCACCGCCGCGGCCACTGCGCACATAAATCTTGGCTTCATCGAGAAACTTCATAACCGGTCCTTTGGGCAGTGCCCTTATTTATAAGTCGATCCCGGCGCGCACATCCATGCGCATCGACGGGATAGGAAATTCTATATCACATACAACAAGGGAGGAATGATTGCTCATTCCTCCCTTGCAAAATTCGGTACGTACAACCGCACCCGACGGGAGGCTTACGCCTCTGCCGGAACGACGGTTACGTAGGTACGACCCTTGAAGCCCGACTTGAACTGAACGGAACCGTTCACAGTCGCAAACAGGGTGTGGTCTTTGGCGAGGCCAACATTGTCACCGGCATGGAACTTCGTGCCACGCTGACGAACGAGAATGTTGCCTGCGACAACTGCCTGACCACCGAATTTTTTAACGCCGAGACGGCGACCTTCGGAGTCACGACCGTTGCGCGAACTACCACCAGCTTTCTTATGAGCCATGAAACTCTCCTAAAACTGCATCATGACCTGATAAATCAGGCGTTGATGTCCTTGATGCGCAGAACAGTCAGGTTCTGGCGATGACCATTTTTACGACGGTAGTTGTGCCGGCGCTTTTTCTTGAAAACGATCACCTTGTCGCCCTTGGCCTGCTCGAGAACTTCTGCAGTTACAGAAGCACCTTTGACCAACGGAGCACCAACTTTCGGCGCACCGTCGCCAGCAACCATGAGAACTTCTTCAAGTTTCACGGTTTCACCAGCCTGGGCAGCGATCTTTTCGACTTTGATAACGTCGTTGGCAGCAACTTTATACTGTTTGCCGCCAGTTTTGATGATTGCGTACATCTAAAAGTTCCTGAAAAACATTCTGGAAACACAAACGCGCAGCTCGGTGCCGCTGCTAACAGATACCGAACCGCTGCGAAGAACGGGTGAATTACCCCGTTTGACCGCCAGAGTCAACAATTGAGTTAACCGCAAAGCGACGCAAACCCGCAAGTTTCAGCGAAATAGCACGAAGATCCGTCCGGGTAAGTGCCCTGCGCAAATTGCATGCCCCACGTCGGCACACACCACCCAAACGACAATGGGCAACAAATCACCTCAACCCGCCGGTGACACGCGCAACAGCGAACCAAAGATCAAAGCGCAAAAGAGTCGCCAAATTTGCGATTTCCCTCTTGCAATATCGCCCAAGGACCGGTAAACACCGCCTCGAACGCCAAGACCACACATGCGGAGAGGTGCCGGAGTGGTCGAACGGGGCGGTCTCGAAAACCGTTGTACTAGCAATAGTACCGTGGGTTCGAATCCCACCCTCTCCGCCATTTTCCCCAAGACAGTCATAACGACGTTAGCGCACCTAATGAGGCGCAGCATAGCCGCCCACGACAGGCCTTTGATCACGTGCGTGCAGCAGCCTCAAACACCTTCAAAGTCTCCTCACTAACATGATGCTCGATGCCCTCGGCATCAAACTCGGCAACTTCGGGATCCACCCCGATGGAGACGAGGAAGTTATAGACGATCTGGTGGCGTTCGCGACATTTTTTGGCGAGCGCCTCGCCTTTTTCTGTCAGGAAGATTGAGCGATATGGGCGTGATGTGACGAAGCCGTCGCGCTCCAGGCGCTTGATGGTGTTATTCACCGTTGCGGCTGTCACGCCGAACCGTTCTGCGAGCGCTACAGAACGCGCCTCGCCCTCTTCGGCGATCAGATCACCAATCATTTCAACGTAATCTTCTGTGACCTCACGGGCGTGTGCATCGCGCAGGCGTGCGAAAACTTCTGCCTTGTTATGACGCGGATTAAGCGCGGAATCTTCGCCCATTGATCTCTCCAATCTCTATCGCAAAAACCTTCATAACAACTAAGTTTGAAAATAGCAATTTAGCCTTGACTAACTTTAAAAGTCCGCACATAAATAGTGGGTATTCACCAGAGTAATTCCAATTTGCTTTCGGAACACCAAATGACCCTGTTTGCCCAGATCCGCGCATTTGCAATCGCAGCCCTTCTTCTTGCCACCGGCCTTGTTTTTGGCACAGCACAGGCCACTGCAAAGCCGCTTAATGTTGTTGCGACCACATCCATGATTGCCGATGCGGCGCGTCAGGTTGCAAGCGATCGGGCCGAGGTCAAAGCTCTGATGGGCCCGGGCGTTGATCCCCATGCGTATCGTCAGACACGAAGCGACATTGCTGCAATGGCGCGTGCTGACCTAGTTTTGTGGCATGGTCTGTATCTTGAAGCGCAGCTTGAAGAATTCTTCCTGGATCTGACCAAGCGTCGCAATGTGGTTGCCGTTGGCGAAGCCGTCGATGCATCCGCCCTTTTAAGCCATGCTGATTATGATGGCCGCTTTGATCCGCATGTCTGGATGGACCCGCAATTGTGGGAAAGTGTCGTCTTTGCGGTGCGCGACGCGCTGATCAAAACTGACCCAAAAGGTGAAGCCACCTACCGCGCCAATGCCGATGCCCACATTGCCGAGATCGCAAAACTGACCGACTATATGAAAACCGTTCTGGTCACTGTCCCGGAAAGCAGCCGCGTTCTTCTGACCGCCCATGACGCCTTTAGCTATTTTGGCCGCGGTTATGATTTCGAAGTTCTCGGCATTCAGGGTATCTCAACAGAATCCGAAGCAGGCCTTCGCCGTGTCGAGGAACTGGTCAATATCATCGTTGATCGCAAAATCTCGGCCGTGTTTGTCGAAAGCTCCGTCCCGGAACGCAATGTGCGCGCCCTGATCGAAGGAGCACAAGCCCGCGGACAGAAAGTCTCGATCGGTGGTACGCTTTATTCCGATGCCATGGGCGAACCGGGCACCTATGAAGGCACATATATTGGTATGATCGATCATAACGTCACGCTGATCACGCGCGCCCTTGGTGGTGATGCACCCGAAGGCGGCCTGCAGGGTAAGCTTGCCGCTGGCTCCTGATTGATCCAATAAAGCCGCCCAACCACCTGACGCACCAGAAAACAGGAAAGCCCCATGAGTAACGCCAAACTGATCGCTGAATCCGGCAAGATCGTGGATGTCGCCGCCAAGGACGCACCGCTGACCGTACGGGGCCTGACGGTGTCCTATGGCAACAAACCGGCTGTGTTTTCTGTTGATGCCTCCATCCCGGCCGGCTCCATGACAGCCATCATCGGCCCCAATGGTGCCGGTAAATCCACCTTCCTTAAAGGTGCACTTGGTGTTGTCCCGCGCCTGTCGGGTGAAGTACGCATTTTCGGCAAGCTGTTTGACGAAGCACGCGATCGCGTTGCCTATGTGCCGCAGCGCGCCAGTGTTGATTGGGACTTCCCGGCACGTGTGATCGATGTGGTCCTGATGGGTCTTTATGGATCGGTCGGGCTGTTTCGTTTGTGGCGTGCGCGCCACCGCGAACAGGCAATGGATTGCTTGGAACGCGTCGGCATGGCCGATTTCGCCGATCGCCAGATCGGCCAGCTTTCCGGTGGTCAGCAGCAGCGCGTATTCCTTGCCCGTGCACTCGCGCAAAATGCCGAGTTCTATATGCTTGATGAGCCCTTTGCCGGTGTTGATGCCGCAACCGAACGCGCGATTGTCTCGGTCCTTAAAGAGCTCAAATCCGAAGGCCGCACAGTTGTCTGCGTTCACCATGACCTGTCGACCGTGCCGGAATATTTTGATCGTGTGCTTCTGATCAATGTGCGCCGCATTGCCGAGGGTCCGGTGGAAACGACCTTTACCGCCGAGAATCTTCAGGAAACCTATGGCGGGCGTCTTGCAGCCACCCATATCGACGAACTGCATCTGGCATAGCGCGACCGGCAAAGGCAATCACCCGTCATGAGCTTTATCGATTACTTCATCGACGCCCTGTTTCTTCAGGCCGGATATAACAGCGCCCTTGTCGCCATTGGCGCAGGTTTGCTTGGCCTTTCTGCGGGCAGTGCCGGCGCGTTTATCTTCCTGCGCAAGCGCGCACTTGTGTCTGACGCCATCAGTCACGCAACTCTTCCCGGTGTCGGCCTTGCCTTTATGATCATGGTCGCCTTTGGCAGCGACGGGCGCTGGTTGCCCGGCCTGATCATCGGGTCGGCCATTTCATCGGCCATCGGACTTTTGATGGTTGAATGGATCACGCGCAAGACCCGCCTGACCGAAGATGCTGCGATTGGTGCCGTCCTCTCAGTATTCTTTGGCTTTGGCATCGTTCTTCTGACCATAATCCAAACCATGTCATCGGGCCGTCAGGCGGGGCTTGAGAATTTCTTGCTGGGCTCAACGGCTGGCATGCTGATTTCTGAAGCCACCACGATTGCAATTGCCGGCGCGCTGGCTGCGGCCTTTGTGTTCCTGCTGCGCCGTCCGATGACATTGGTGGCGTTTGATCCGGAATATGCCGCGACCACGGGCGTTAATGTCCGCAATATTGATCTGGCGATGATGGGCCTTGCCCTGATTGTCACCGTGATCGGGCTTAAGATCGTCGGCCTTATTCTGATCGTCGCCCTTTTGATCATTCCGCCCGTCACTGCACGTTTCTGGACAAATCAGGTCGGCCCGATGATCGGCATTGCCGCCGGTGTTGGCGGATTTTCGGGATATATCGGCGCTGTCTTATCGGCGGCCGAGGCATCGCTGCCAACCGGGCCTATCATTGTATTGGTGGCTTTCGGCTTCTTCCTGATTTCGGCCCTCTTCTCACCGCTTCGTGGCGGTTTGGCATCGGCCCTTCGTCATCAGCGCTTCCAACGCCGCGTGCATCGTCGCCAGGGATTGCTATCCCTTGCCCGTCGGGAACCGATTTATGATGGCCTGACGCTGCGCATTTTGCGTCGATCCGGCATGATCCGCCGCGATGGCGTTGCGACCGCTCGGGGGCACATTGCTGCGGCCAAAGCGGCGCGTGATGAAGCACGCTGGGCCATGGCGCGGCGGATGTTGCCTGATGATTCCGCCATCGAACGGTATGACGGTCTGACCCCGATTGAACAGATGATGACGCCTGACCAGATCGCCGAGATCGACAATATGATTTCCAGCAAGCAAGGAGCCAAGGCATGATCGATGATCTGATCACGGCACTTGGTGCCGAGTTTGTCCAATTGAGCCTGACACCAATTGTCATTGGCATTCTTGCCGCCATTGCCTGTGCGCTTCCGGGTAACTTCCTTTTGCTGCGCCGTCAGGCCCTGATTGGTGATGCCATCAGCCATGTTGTCCTGCCCGGTATCGTCGGCGCGTTCCTTGTGACGGGAACCATCACCGCTGTTCCGATGATGTTGGGTGCTGGCGTTGCCGCAATCGTTGCGGTCGTGATGATTGAAATCGTCAAACGGCTGGGTCGGGTTGAACCGGGTGCTGCGATGGGGTTGGTCTTTACAACCCTGTTTGCTGCGGGTGTTTTGTTCCTAGAAATCACCGATACCAGTTCGGTTCATATCGATGTGCAGCATGCCTTGCTTGGCAATCTGGAAAGCCTGATCTGGTTTGACGCCGAAGGCTGGGGATCGCTGCTTGATCCGGTAGCACTTTCCACCCTGCCGCCGCAATTGCCGCGTCTCGCACTTGTTCTGGTTGGCATTGGCCTGTTCATCCTCCTGTTCTGGAAGGAACTGAAAATCTCGACCTTTGACATCGGCTTTGCCGAGGCCGTTGGCATCAAGACCAAGGCGCTGAGCTTTGCGCTTGTTGTCGCCACTGCCGTTGCCGCCGTTGCCGCCTTTGATGCAGTAGGCTCGATCATTGTCATTGCCATGTTTGTCTGCCCACCCGCCAGTGCGCGTTTGATGACCAATCAGCTGGGTAGACAGGTCGGCTGGTCCGTTGTCTTTGCCACCATCTCGGCGATCCTGGGATATGTATTTGCCGGTTATGGACCGGGTTGGTTCGGATCGCCCTATGCGGTGAGTGCAGCGGGCATGATTGCGACAATTTCTGGCGTGATCCTGATTTTGACCTGCCTGTTTGGGCCGCAACGCAAACGCACCGGCCAGCGCGCCGAGGCATAAGGGAGACCCGCAATGTCAAACACCACGAACTTTGGCAGCATTGATCTTGAAGGGGCCCAGCGTCAATCAGCCCGCATTCGCCGCGCCATGCGCAAGGCAAAGACCGGCTGATCCCGAATAACTCGGCCATCTTTGACATCGCCACTGGCGGCTTTTCACGCCATACTCAGCCGATGATCAAAGCTCAACGATATCTGCCTTTGTTGCTTGCGTCGCTGGCCTTGCTGGCCTTGCCCGTCCTTGGCGGCAACAACAGCCACGCACAGCAATCAGACATATCAGGCACGACCGGAAGCCTTGCCACAGAGCTGCAGGGATATGGCGATATTGATCTGTTTGTTTTTGACGGCCGCGCGGATTTCCTTGCGCGGATTGATGAAACACTTGGCCTTGCCAACATCAAGAACCCTGATCAGACCTTTGCCAAACTTCCACGTTCGCCCTTTACCATAACGGGGCGGCAAAACGGGACAGCACTCGCGACCTGCCATATTTTTGTTCCGGCCAACATCACACCCGAAACCGGGAACGAGATTTTTGCCCAATTGCTGCGTGGCTGGTTTCGCAAGTCACTTAGCTATGCCAGCAGTTCTGCTCTGACCTATCGCTGGCTGATCCATCATGAAGCCCGCCATTGCAAGCCCGATCACTTTGGCGGGAATGACATCCAAAATCACAGTGACGAAATTGAAGCTGATCTGTTTGCCTTTGAAGCGTTGGCAACTGATGACAATCGTGATGCGTTGCGCAGTGACATCATCGCATTTCGCATGATCACATCGGCCCTGATTGCCGATAAATCACACATGATTGGCCTTACGATCAAACAGGCACTTGAAAACCCCAACACCGCGATCTCACGTTCTGCGGATCAGGAAATCGCAGCATTCCTCAAAGCTCGTCAAATGATCGGCAAACGCGCCAAGGCGATTGCAACAGGCGTTAACCCAAGTGATCGGGATCTGGTGCGCGCCGTCACTGAACTCCGCGAAGAAGTCGAACGCGGTGAACTGGTCAATGCCAGTGCGGATATCGGTACAATTTTTGTCGCACTGGATGACGCAATCGCCCATTTCGCGCCGCGCCTGCATGGATCGGTCGCGACACGCAAACTCAACTGATCTTGTGTTAGCTGGTTTTGCGCCAGAAGGTCATGGGCGTGCATTCATCACGCGAAAGACCGACTTCCTTACGCCAATAGCTATGCAGCGGCTTATAGTCATCCTGCTCCACCCCGGCCCAGCAAGAGACCGATTTTTCGCCCTTGGGGATTTCAATGGCACGCACTGCGTCCTGAATCAGGCTGTGCTGAACTTCTGATGCGTCGTCACGGAAAAGCCAGGTCACCTTGATCTGGCTTTTGGTTGCGACCTCAATCATGTCATCCGCATTGCCGACTTCGATGATTGCGTGCCCCGCAACATGCGCTGGCATCTCAGCCAGATAGCGGCCGATGGCCGGCAGGGCCGTTTCATCACCGGCAAACAACATCCAGTCTGCATCGGGCAGCGCATTGCCAAGCGGACCTGTCATCGCCACCAGATCGCCTTCGCTGGCATGCAGGGCAAAGGACGAACCCGGGCCGTTGTCACCATGCATAACGAAATCGACATCAATCCAACCGGCCTTCGCATCCATGTTGCGGATCGTATAGACGCGCTGTTCAATCATGTCCTCGCCACTTGGCCAGACCGGCATGCCGTTTTCGGCCAATGTCGGCCATTTCGGTTGCGCCTGACCACGCGGCGGGATCAGCAAACGGATATGTACGCTGTCACTGTCATAAGCATCCAGATCGATCCCATGAAGGCGAACGCGGCGCATATGCGGCGACAGATCGGTAATCTGACCAACGCGAAGCTCGCGGAAATTGGGAAGCTTGCCATTGCTTTTGCCTGCCCCCTTCCAGCGACAATCAAAATCGGCCTCGGGTGCTGCCCCCTGCAAAAGCGAGATGATCGCAGCCTTCATCTGAACCACGCCGACCTCGGTCGTGGCACCCACTTCAACATCCAACCCATCGGCACTGCTGCTAAGATGGATATGACCGATCGAAACCGAAATACGGGTCAGGCCCAAATCATCCTGCACATCACAATCGTGGCTTCGGTAATAATCAGCAGTCTGCTTGATCAGAGCAGCACTTTGCGGAAGGGCAATACGCGTCTTGGCCGTCAGGATGGAAGTGGACATGAAATCCTCGAACTGCGTGGGGCATTTGTAATAGCCCCTATTGATAATAAAACTGAGATGCATTCTCAATAAAATTTATCATTAAATCCTGCCTGCCGTGCTAGATGTGGGGAAATTATCCCGGCACCGCGTTGTGTCCGGCAGACATATGACCAGACAGCAAAAGTTTGAAAAGAGCCATGACTGATAAAATCCGCCGCCTCAAAGCTTCTAAATTCCCGCTTGCCGTTGAATGGGCCGCCAAGGAGGGATGGAACCCGGGACTGGCGGATGCCGATGCGTTTTTCAACACCGATCCGGAAGGCTTCTGGGCCGCGTTTGACAAACAGGGCATGGCTGCGGTGATTTCTGCTGTTCAATACAGTTCGGACTTTGGCTTTGTCGGATTTTACATCTGCCGCGAAGATCGTCGTGGATCAGGCCTTGGCTACAAGCTTTGGCAGACAGTCCTGAATGACAGCGTTCTTAAGACCATCGGCCTTGATGGCGTTGTGGATCAGCAGGACAACTATCGTAAATCGGGCTTTGAGTTTGTCCATCGCAACATCCGCTTTGGCGGTGTGGTGATCGCAGATACCCCTGCCCCGGCTGATCTGTTTGAACTGGCTGTTGATGATATCGCAATTGTTGATGCCTATGAGCAGACCAACAAACTGTTTGCCGAAAGCCGGATCGAATTCCTGCGCGGCTGGATCGGCAGTGAACCCCATACCGCCCTGGCTCTGAAAGGTCCGATGGGTGTGCGCGGTTATGGCGTTATCCGCCCGTGCAAAGAAGGTCACAAAGTCGGCCCGCTATTTGCCGAAAACGCCGAAGACGCACAAACCCTGTTTGCAGCCCTTCTGCAAAGCCGCGATGATCAAACCGCCAAAGTGTTCCTTGATACGCCGGAACCCAACCAGAAGGCGGTGGATCTGGCCAAAGCGCAAGGGATGGTCGCGGAATTTGAGACCGCACGCATGTATAAGGGCACGAACCCTGATCTTAATCTTGATATGACATTCGGGATTTCGTCCTTCGAATTGGGCTAAGCGGCCGCAAATTACCCTCCCTGACATTCCAGACGACTTACACGCGCTTGCCACTGATCTTTCGGATTAGTGGCATTTCGCACATATGAGACCCTTCAACTGTCAGAACAGTTTGATATTATTCTTACGACGGGGTTGAGCAACGCGTAAAAGTCTGGCAACAAACATGTAATGCCAAAGGTATAGCGTCACCTACGCCAATGCCCCAGTTTTGCAATTTGGTACGTCTTGATGTAGCCCCCCTTTGGGGTGATCTGCAGGAAGTTGTATCCACCTTATGGAAAACAGGTTGTGCAAACCCAATTTTCAGGAGTGTAGTACGCGTCGTATTTTCACTCGTTACTGATCGCGATGACAGTTTTTGGGGACCAGATGCTGTCAGGCAACCGATAAATTGTCACCCGCCGCGTGTTGTTTGCTACCGATCGCTCGAACACGCACAGATGATTACGTATTAAGGCCGGATACAAAAAACCGTCATGGATATTGCTACACTAATTGGAATTGTCGCCGGGATGGGCGTTATTTTTGGCGCCATCTTGATGGGTGGCAGCCTTGATTCCTTTGTTGATGTGCCCTCCATCATGGTGGTGTTCGGCGGAACGGCCGCAGCAACACTGATCAAATTCCCGATGCGCGATGTTTTGAAATCGCTCAAGATCGGGGTTGGCATCGCTTTTAAAAACCCCAAGGAAGACCCGCTTTCGATTTACGAAAAGGCGCTTGAGCTTGCAGGTCTTGTGCGCAAGAACGGCCTTCTGGGTCTTGAGAATGTTGAAGTCGAAAACGAGATCATGGCACGCGGCATCCGAATGTGTGTCGATGGACATAGCGGCGAAGTGATCCGAAGCTCCATCTCAAGCGAGGTGGAAAAATCCATCCAGAATGACGAGATGGGCGAATTGATGTTCCGTGGTATCGGCGATACTGCCCCTGCCTTTGGCATGATCGGAACACTCGTTGGTCTGGTGCAGATGCTGGCCAACCTTTCGGATCCCGATGCAATTGGTCCGGCAATGGCGATCGCCATGTTGACCACGTTCTACGGTGCCGTGCTGGCCAACCTTATTGCCCTGCCGGTTGCCGATAAACTGGCCCTTAAGGTCGAACGGCTGAAAAACACCAAACAGCTGATCATTGAATCCGTTGTTCAAATTCAGGCCAGCCAAAGCCCGATGGTGATGAAGGAAATCCTAGGTCCATACCTTCCGGGTGGTATTCCTGCCGACCCAGAAGAAGGCGCTGCGTAATCATCATGGCTTTTGCTTTTATGGTAATGGGCTGATCCCATGGCAAAGAAACCCGCAGCAGGTGCACCGGCTTGGATGGCGACCTTCGCCGATCTGATGTCGTTGCTGCTTGTTCTGTTCGTGTTGCTGCTGACATTCGCAGAAATGGATGTCATCCGCTACAAACAGATTGCGGGCTCGGTCAAGGCGGCCTTCGGCTTTGCCAAGGAAGATCAGCTATCAGGCGTGATCGAACTTGACGGATCGATCATCGGCAAGTCCCTTAAGGCGCCGACACCAGATACCCCGCGCGTGGTAGCAGAAATTCCACCGGTTGAAACCCCAAAGGTCGAGACCGAACAAGGTGACAGCAAAGAAGAAAAAGCCGAGGCGCTAGAAGAAACGCTCAGCACTGTTCTAGAGAAAATGAACCTTGACGATCAGGTGGGTCTGGAGCGTATTGATGGTGACGTTGTCATGCGCTTCCCCAACGAATTGGCCTTCCCATCTGGTTCATCTGGCATGACCGAGGAATTTGCCGCCGTACTGAACCGGGTTGTCCCGGTGATCAACCAGACCGAGGGCGAGGTTTTGGTCGCAGGCCACACCGATAACATTCCGGTTTCGTCCTCCTCACCCTATATATCAAACTGGGACTTGTCGGCTGCACGCGCGACGTCGGTTTTGCATTTCATGATTGATCAGAACGGCACCGATCCCCGCCGAATGGTCATTCAGGGTTATGGCGAAAGCCGCCCGATTGCCAGCAACGACACACCAGAAGGCCGAGCTGAAAACCGGCGTGTCGAGATCACCATTCAAATGGTCGAAAGCAACCGATCGGAAGGCAGTAGCAGTTCCAGCACAGAAAATCTGGACGACAGTGCACCGGTAAATCCGCATGAGGATGCATTACCTGCTGACGAAGCGGGCGCAAGCAGCCAAAATAGTGGCGAGTCTCAAGACAGACGACGCACATTTAGCATTCCAACCGATCCCTGATTGGCCGCGCGCCCGGGGCTTCGGGCGAAGATAGACGGCGAATGAAGGGGAAGTCGCGCATCATGGCGATTGATGACAACAAAGACAAAACGATCCTCTATGCCGATTACAGCGAACGGAACATCCGCGCTGCAAGCTCTGCCATTAAACCCCTTGGTATTGGTAAATTCATTCAATGTGATGACCGCGAACGCACTGTCGAGCTGGTTCAGGAACTCAAACCTGATCTGGTTCTGATCGGGCTTTATCTTGACGGGATGCGCGGCATATCGACCATCCGTGCGATCCGTGAAGCAGCAACTACCACCAATCCCCATGGCCGCAACGTCCCTGTGTTGCTGGGTGCTCCAAAGCTTGACCGCCGTGGCATGCGTGATGCAGTTGATGCCGGGATCGAAGGCATTTTCCGTCAGCCGGTTGATCCGCAACGTCTGTGTAAGATCATCGAAACCGTTTTCAAAAAGCCGCGCCGCTTTGTGTTCGAGGACAATTATTTTGGTCCGGCCCGTATTCAGGATCTGGCCAAGCTGGGCATCAAGCCTGATGACGATGAAGCTGATAACGCCGAAGACGAGACCAAGGATGACGCTAGCGAACAGGGTCGCCGCAAAAGCGACCAGATCCGGGCCGCCGCCGGTGTCGTTTTAAAAAACAACGGCATGAAGCGCCCCGCTGGCAGCACCGCGCCCGCCGCACCCCAGGCATCAAAACCCGCCGCCACAGGCGTTGCCGGCAACCTTGAAATTGCCGATGTGCGCGCGACGCTGAATGGTGCCGGGCAAAAGTTTGATTCAGATGAGCTTGTTGGTGGTTCATCGGTGCGCGATCACAAGGAAGGTGCGCTTAACATCAAGGCCGCCAATTCAACACGTGACGTTCTTGCGCCCCAACCAGCAGCCCTGGCAATGCCCACTGATGAAGCCCCGCCGACCGAAGCTGAACCTGATGACGAACCGGTGGCGGAAGACGAAGAGCTTGTCGAGATTGATCTGCAAGAAGCGCTGATCAGTCACAAGCTGTGGGTCGATACCGGTGGCAAGGAAGGTTTGGTCATGTCGATTGAACATGCAGACCTTCGCGAAGCCGAGCTTGAAGGCATTGACCTTAGCCGCTGTGGATTGCCATTTGCCTGTTTCCAGCGAGCCAATTGCAAAAACGCTGTGCTGCGCCGTTGTAATCTGATTGCGGCCGACTTTGTTGAAAGCAATCTTGATAACGCCAATCTGGCCGCAAGCCGCCTTTCTGGTGCGCGCTTCCAGAATGCACTGCTGCGCAATACCGTGTTCCTCGGTTCGGATCTGTCGAATACGAGCTTCCGGGGATTGCAGCTGATTAATTGTGATCTTAGCGGCACCAACCTGTCTGGCGCTGATTTCCGTGATGCGGACTTAAGTGGTGCACGGGGCCTGTTTGCCGAGCAAATCCAGCGCGCACGCGTCAATGCCAATACCCGACTGCCCCGTGGTCTGAAACTGCGTGACTAGGGCAGCGATCTAGTTCCTCGTCAGATCGCAGCGCATATGCAGGCTGGGGAAACTGAAATCCGGCGCAAACGGGGCAGCAAATTCCCCGATCACTTCAAAACCAAGTTTCTCGTAAAACCGCTGGGCCGACAGGGTCGAATAGCATTCAAATTGGTGAACCCCGTTGATCTGTTTCGCATCGGCAACGCAGCGATCAAAAAGTGCGCGCGCAATACCTTTGCGCGTATGATCCGGATCAACGGCGAAATGCCGGACATGGGCAACGCCGGGTGATATGTCATCCTTTGTTCCCGGCCGGTTCATGGTCCAACCACCAGAACCGGCCAAAGCCCCATCTGCGGTCCTGGCCAGATAATAGGTCCCGGAACCCAAAAGATCAGGATTGGCATGGGCGAGAAACGCCATCGCACGATCAAGTGTCTTGGCGTCATATTCCCCGACCAACAATCGTGAATAGGATCGTTCAAATAGCGTCGTGACAGCAGGTGCATCCGAAAGTGTCGCAATTTCAATCCTGATGTCACTCATATCTGATCTACCTTCTGCCAAACATCTTTTCGATGTCATGAAGCTTCAGCTCAACATAGGTCGGGCGACCATGGTTGCATTGGCCTGAATGCGGTGTGGCTTCCATCTGACGCAAAAGCGCATTCATCTCATCGGCATTCAATTTCCGACCGGACCGCACCGATCCATGACATGCCATGGTCGCGCAGACATACATCAACCGGTCCTTAAGGGCCATGCCCTGCCCCAGTTCGGCAATCTCATCGGCCATGTCACGCACCAGCGCGCCAACATCAACTTTGCCCAGCATGGCAGGCACTTCGCGCACCACAATTGCGCCCGGCCCAAACGGCTCGATCACAAGACCAAGTTCTTCGAATTCTTCGGCACGTTCGGCGATACGATCAGCAGAAGCTTCATCAAGCTCGACCACTTCGGGCAAAAGCAAGCCTTGGCGCTTAACCCCGCTTTCGGCCAGATCGGCTTTCATCCGTTCATAGACAATGCGTTCATGTGCGGCATGCTGATCAACAATCACCAAACCATCGCGGGTCTGTGCAATGATGTAATTGGCATGGACCTGCCCGCGCGCAGCCCCCAGCGGATGATCAACAAACTTGCCTTCATCGGCGATGTTATCAATCCGGGCCGACGGTGCCGCCGCATCATAGCCGCCAGAAAGTGCTGCTGCGGCCGCTGCGGCAAACCCGCCCTCGCCCGCACCAGATGCCGGAGTACCACCAAACTCGCGCCCGCGGTCGAACAAGCCACCATACTGGCTGTTGGGGGCCTGGGCCGCGTAGTTCCGCTCCACCGCTGCATGGTTTGGGATGCTTGGTTGATATTGTCCGATGTTAAATCCGCTGCCGCCACCAGCTCTCGAAGACCCGCCATAAGGAAGTGAGGGTCCCTCACCTTCGCGGCGCACAGCGCCCAGCGCCATGTCGGCAACAGTCGTTGATGCGCGATGACCAGCCCCGGCCAGCGCGTGTTTCAGCGCACCGACAATCAATCCTCGTACCATTCCGGGATCGCGGAAACGGACCTCGGTCTTGCCCGGATGGACGTTGACGTCAACATCGCGCGGGGAAAGCTCAAAGAACAGGGCGAGTAACGGGTGACGATCACGCGCAAGGAAATCCTGATAAGCCCCGCGCACCGCCCCTTGCAACAGCCGGTCCTTTACCGGACGACCATTGACAAACATGAACTGCATCTGCGCATTGCCACGGTTCAATGTCGGCACACCGGCATAACCGGTCAGACGAATACCTTCGCGCTCAGCTTCGATCTGAAGCGCATTTTCCTGAAACTCGCGCCCCATAACCGCACCAAGGCGTTTAAGCCGCGCATCAAAGAAATCGCCTTCGCAGGCCGGGTAATTCAGGATGGTCTTGTTGCCATCACCGGTCAGGGTAAAGCCGACATCCGGGCGTGCCATGGCCAAACGGTCCATGATCTCGCGCGCATACATCTGCTCGGTCCGGGCGGATTTCAGGAATTTCAGACGGGCGGGCGTCGCATAGAAAAGATCCCGCACCTCAACGCGCGTGCCAAACGGATGGGCGGCCGGTTCAGGCTCCCCCTTTGCACCGCCCTCGATCGACAGGGTCCAGGCATTGTCCGAACCGCGCACACGGCTGGTCAGGCGCATGCGTGAAACCGAGCCGATGGATGGCAGTGCCTCGCCGCGAAACCCCATAAAGCCGATATTGAACAGATCATCATCAGGCAGCTTGGACGTTGCATGACGTTCAACCGCGAGGGTCAGTTCTTCGGGTGTCATGCCCTTGCCGTCATCAGTGATCGACAAAAGCGTTCTGCCGCCATCGCGCAGATTGACATCAACCTTGTTTGCCCCCGCATCCAGCGCGTTTTCCACCAGCTCCTTCAGCGCCGCAGCAGGGCGCTCCACCACCTCACCGGCGGCAATCTGGTTGATCAGGTTCTGTGGCAGGACGCGCAGGGTCATGAAGGCAAAGCTCGCGATATTCGATTGTTGATCTTGGTTGGGTTGAACCTATCAAAGCACAAAGCGCGGCGAAATCCCTTTCACCGCGCTTTGCAACTTTTTAGTCGACACTTGATTTCTAGAACGCCAATTCGCCTTCGGGCTTACCGACGACTGTTAGCGTGACATTGTCAGGATCCATCAGTTCGCCCGCGACCCGATTGACGTCTTCAAGCGTGACGGCTTCAACAAGGCTGTTGCGGCGATCAAGGAAATCCGTGCCAAGGTCTTCTTTCTGCATCCCCACCAACATGCCTGAAAGATTGCCAAGGCTGGTAAAGCGCAGCGGGAAGGCACCGGTCAGATAAGATTTGGCGTTATCGAGTTCTTCCTGACTGACACCGCGTTCTTTCATCTTGGTCCATTCATCCGAGACCAGAGACAAGCTTTGACCAATTGCGTCATTGCGTGTCGCGACCCCACCCATCATCAGATCGGCATGATCCAGATTGGCAAGATAGCTATAAACGCCATAAGCAAGGCCGCGCTTCTCACGGACTTCTTCGGTCAGACGTGACGAGAACCCGCCACCGCCCAGAATGTAGTTCATCACATAGGCGGCATAGAAATCGGGATCATGACGATCAATGCCCTTCTGCCCCCAGATCGCCTGACTTTGTGGCATGTCCTGTTCGACAATGTCGACTTTGCCAAAACTCGGCTTGGCAGCCGGGATGGTTGGAAGATCACTTTTGTCCGGCAAATGACCAAAGGCCTCGTCAAGGAGCGGACCAAGTTCCTTGGCCGTGATGTCGCCCGCCACACCGATAATAAGATTGTCTTTGGCAAAAGCGCGGTTAACAAAGCCACGAAAATCAGTGGCGTTCAAACTGCCAACGGTTTCAAAGGTACCTGACACCGGTCGGGCATAGGGATGGTCGCCAAAGATTGACGTAAAGAAAGTTCTGCTGGCGATATCGCCCGGATCATTTTCTGCACGCTTTAGCCCGGCAATGATTTGCGACCGGATACGTTCCACCGCCTCATTATCAAAACGCGGTTCTGAAAGCGCCAAACGCAACAGATCAATGCCGGTATCGGTTTCACGCGTCAACATGGTCAACGCACCGGAAAAATCATCGCGCCCGGCATCAAAGGACAGGCTGATCGACCGGTTTTCCATTTCACCGCGGAAGGTCTGGCTATCCATCTCGCCAGCCCCTTCGTCAATCAGGCCAGACACCATATTGGCAAGACCAAGCTTGTCCGCCGGATCGGTCGAAGCCCCTGCACCGACAAAGGTCATATCCATCGTGATCAGCGGGTTGAGGTGATCTTCGATCAGCCAGGCGCGAATGCCGCCATCAGAAACGACTTCCTGAACTTCAACCGCCTTGGCCGGGTTTGCCAAACCAAGCATCGTGACAGACGCAAACGCAATCCCGGCAACCGTTTTCATGAGATGGTTCATATCAATGTACTCCCCCGCCGGTATCTAGTGGGATGGCAGCGCCACGGCCCGTCACCGGTCCGTCCTTGGGTGGCATCAACCAGCCGGTCACGGACTTCTTGTCATCAAAGACGCGCTTGGCAGCGTCATTGACCTGATCAACCGTCACAGCCGAAATACGATCCGGCCAGCTTTCGACTTGATCGACACTTAGCCCCACAGCCAATGATTTACCCAAAACACGCGCACCAGCCGAAAGCGATGCGCGTGCAAAGACCGCACTATCGAGAAGCCGTTGCTTGGCAAGGGCAAGTTCATCCTCGGTCACGCCATTGGCAATCACGTCTTCGATCTGGGCATCAATCGCTGCTTCGAGATCAGCAAGCTCCACATCATCGCGCGGTACGCCGTAAACCCCAAAACTCGCCAAATCGACCGCAACCGGGTCGTAGAACGTCCCGACACTCGATGCGATGGACTGATCCACCACAAGCGACTTGAAGAAACGGCTGGTGGTGCCCGATCCAATGATTTCGCTAAGCACCTGGAGCGGGGCGGCATCGGCCGCATTGTCGCTGTTATAAGATGGTGCAAGGTAATAGCGCGTCATGGAAGCTTGGCCGACGCGCGGATCATGCATGGTGACTTTGCGCGGAGCATGTTGGGTCGGCTCCTTTACCCGGTTGCGCGTCATTTCCTTGCCGCGCGGGATGACACCATAATATTTCTCGGCCAATGGCATCAGCTCGTCCATGGTAATGTCACCCGCGACAACCAGGATCGCGTTATTGGGCGCATACCAATGGCGATAGAATTCAAGGGCGTCTTCGGTTGAAAGCTGCTCCATCTCGTTCAGCCAACCAATGATCGAGCGGCCATAGGGATGAGCCATGTATAGAGATGCACGGATTTGTTCGCCCAGAAGCGCACCGGGATTGTTATCGATCCGCGAACGGCGTTCTTCAATAATCACATCACGTTCGGGCAGGACGACATCGTCGCTCAGCTGAAGATTGGTCATGCGATCGGCTTCCATCTTCATCACCAGATCAAGACGATCACGGGCAATGTTCTGGAAGTAACCCGTGGTATCCCAAGTCGTGAAGGCATTGTCATTGCCGCCATTGCGCGCAACGATCTTGGAAAAGTCACCCGGGGCGATATCGTTGGTGCCCTTAAACATCAGATGTTCAAGAAAATGGGCGATACCCGACACACCTTGTGGCTCGTCGGCTGATCCGACCTTGTACCAGACCATGTGGGTCACGACCGGTGCGCGGTGATTTTCCACCAGCACGACCTGCATACCGTTATCAAGGGTGGCCGTTTGCGGGCTGAAGACAGCAGCAGTTGCCAAAGCGGGGCTCAACGTCACGGTCACGGCCGCAAGCCAGATGGCCAGCGCATGATCGCGGATCATTGATGTCGATAGTTTCGGAATTCTCATTGTGGCGTCCCATTCCAGGTCAGGCATGGTGGTGCAAAGAACTTGCTGCGATATCGGTCTTGATGCGCAAGGTGACAGATATCGAACAGGAATTTCTTAAGAACCGAATATGACAGAACAAGGGCGCGGAATGTCCGCGCCCTTGTTGAAATTCATCAAATTTTCGTGCGTCTTATCGCGCAGCAAATATCGGCTTAGAAGATATCTTCCAGCCAGCCTTTTTGCTTGCGTTCGATCACCGGCGTTGCTTCCCCGCCAGCCGCACTATCGCCAAGGGCCTGCTGGTCACGGATACGTTTTGCTTCTGCGGTCGGATCAACGACGGAACCGAATTCCGGCTTGTCCTGCCAGAACAGAAGATCGTCAATCACGCCTTCGCTTTCGGAAATAAAGATCGATGTCTCACGATCCACCGTGTTGCGGATTTCCGGATCGGCATATTGCGCCCCCGATGCCGACAGCAGAGCAACCTGACCGCGGCTACGCGATCCTTCGGTGATGTCGCGTTTTACAGCATTCGGATCATCGCCAACCAGAATGCGGCGTGCCTGATCAGTGGTCGAACCGGTCTGCGGACGGGCCGCACCGGGTTCTGGAACACGAAGAGTAAAATCAGGCGGCAGGCTGAGCGGTGCACGCGAGACAACAGCGAACTCGTCCGGGGACTGTTTGTTCAGCCCAAAGGTTTCACGCGTTGATTCGCAACCGGAAACACCAAGGGCAAGTCCACCCAAAAGCGCAATTTTAAACAGATTGGTTGTCAGTTTCCGGGCCATTTCCGCCTCTTACACACATCAGGACAGGTATCAGGTAATACCCATCAAACATTATCGTGCTGATTTTTTACCGCCAAAAAGGGAATCGATCAACAGTAGCGCAGCACCAACTGTAATTGCGCTGTCCGCCACATTGAATACCGGCCAGTGATAACCGGCAACATGAAGATCAATGAAGTCGGTCACAGCGCCGTGGCGCAAACGATCAACAAGGTTACCGATGGCCCCGCCAACGATAAAGGCCAATGCCAGACGCAGCATCGCATCGCGCGTGCGCCACATCCAGACACCAAAGCCGATTGTGATTGCAGCCGTCACCGCAATCATCACCCAAGGTGCCTGTCCCTGAAACAGGCCAAACGACACACCCGGGTTCCAGGCCAGAACAAAGTTCATGAAAGGCGTGACTTCAATCACGCGAAACGGATTGGACAAGCCATCAATGGCAAGTGCTTTGGTCCATTGGTCCACGCCAAACACGACCGCAATAACGATCAGACCCAGCACAAAGGCACGATGTTTCATCAACACTCTTTCTGGCTTGCCGGTAACGGGCCCGCAAGTAACGGGCCCCTACCAGTCGCAAGCTGCCTTATTCGGCAGCCGCAATTCCCATTTCGTCAACGGCATCTGCACAACGGTTACAGACGGTTTTATGTTCTGCGTGGCTGCCGACCTCTGGAAGGGTCTGCCAGCAACGTTCACATTTATCACCTTCTGCCAGTGCAGAAACAACGCCAACGCCCGAAACATCATCAAGGGTATAGGCACCTTCTGGTGCATCACCCGTGATCAGTTCGATGTCAGATGTAATGGCGATTTCGGCAAGATTAAGGCCGTTAAGCGCTTCGACATATTCAGCCGCCGCATAAACCTTAGGTGCCGCATCAAGGCTTGCGCCAATGCGTTTCTCGGCACGTTCAAGTTCAAGCGCACCAGTGACAACACGACGGAGCTTGCGGATCTTGGCCCATTTCGCAGCCAGTGCTTCGTCCTTCCAGCCATCCGAAACCGTGTTGAAGGTTTCGTAATGAACCGAGCTGTCCGCACCATAACGTGCACGCCATGCTTCATCTGCGGTAAAGCAAAGAACCGGCGCCAACCAGCGAACCAGGCAATCAAACACGCGATCCATAACGGTACGTGCCGCACGACGGCGCAGGCTGCTTGGCGCGTCGCAATAAAGCGCGTCCTTGCGGATATCAAGATAGAAGGCCGACATGTCGAGCGCACAGAAGTTGTGCAGTTCGATGAACATGGTGTGGAAGTCATATTCCGCAGTCGTCTTGCGCACCAGATCATCGAGGTTACTCAGACGATGCAGGACCCAGCGTTCCAGTTCCGGAAGCTCGTTATCAGCAACTTTTTCAGCTTCGTTGAGGCCATCAAGGTTACCCAACAGGAAGCGCAGCGTGTTCCGCAGGCGACGATAGATGTCCGAGTGACGTTGGATGATTTCATGGCTGATGCGCAGATCATCATGATAATCCGAGCTCACCACCCAAAGACGCAGGATATCGGCACCAAGCTTGTCGATCACATCGTTCGGCGCAATGACGTTGCCAAGCGATTTGGACATCTTGCGGCCATCACCATCAAGCACGAAGCCGTGGGTCAGAACCGCTTCATACGGTGCACGACCGCGCGTACCACAAGATTCAAGCAGCGAGCTGTGGAACCATCCGCGATGCTGATCCGATCCTTCAAGGTACAGGTCAGCCGGCCATTTCAGGTCCTGGCGCTCTTCAAGCACGAATGCGTGGGTCGAACCAGAATCAAACCAGACGTCAAGAACGTCGGTGACCTGTTCGAAGTCATTAGCATCGTATTTGTCGCCAAGGAATTCCTGCGGATCGCGGGTAAACCATGCATCGGCACCTTCTGCGCAGAAGGCTTCGTACACGCGGTCCAGAACGCCCTGATCGCGCAGCGGCTGACGGGTGTTTTTATCGATAAAGACCGTGATCGGAACACCCCATGCGCGCTGACGCGATACGCACCAGTCCGGACGGTTGGCGATCATGGAATGCAGACGGTTGCGACCACCTTCCGGCACAAAGCGGGTTTCATCAATCGCCTTAAGCGCCTTTTCACGCAGGTCGTTGTCCTGCATGGAGATGAACCACTGCGGCGTGGTGCGGTAAATGATCGGCGCTTTGGAACGCCAGGAGCACGGATAGGAGTGCTTCAGACGACCGCGCGACAGGAGGGTGCCGGTTTCGATCAGCTTGGCAATGACCGCTTCGTTCGCATCACCTTCCTTGCCGTTTTCATCATAAACGCGCTTGCCCGAGAACATCGGAACGGTCGGATAATAGGCACCGTCACCATCGATCATTTCCGGAACTTCAAGACCGTATTTCAAACCGGTCTGGTAATCGTCCGGACCATGGGTCGGTGCGGTATGGACAAAGCCGGTACCGGTATCGGTCGTGACGTAATCAGCAGCGAGAAGCGGCACGTCAAAGTCATAACCCTGACCACGGAACGGGTGAGCCGCAAGCGTGCCTTCAAGTTCAGCCCCCTTGAAGGTACCAACAACTTTATGACCGGTGATACGACCGTTCTTGCAGAGATCTTCAACAAGATCGGTACAAACAGCCATTTTCTCGCCAACGGTCGCCCAGGCTTCTTCAGCCGTTTCAGTGACTTCGATGACGGAATATTCGATCTCCGCCCCATAGGAAATCGCACGGTTGCCCGGGATGGTCCAAGGGGTAGTGGTCCAGATCACGATGGTTGCGTCTTTAAGCGCATCAACCTTGGTCTCGGTGACCGGGAAACGCACATGGATCGTTTTGGATGTATGGTCGTGATATTCGACTTCCGCCTCGGCAAGGGCGGTTTTCTCAACCACCGACCACATGACCGGTTTGGAGCCCATATAGAGCGAACCGTTCATCAGGAATTTGCCAAGTTCACGGGCGATAGAGGCTTCTGCCTTGTAATCCATAGTGACATAGGGGTTGTCCCAGTCACCCATCACGCCAAGGCGTTTAAACTCTTCGCGCTGAACATCAAGCCACTTCTGAGCAAACTCGCGGCATTCCTTGCGGAACTCGGCAATCGGAACATCGTCCTTGTTCTTGCCCTTCGCACGGTATTGCTCTTCGATCTTCCATTCAATCGGAAGGCCGTGGCAATCCCAACCCGGAACGTAAACAGCGTTCTTGCCCATCATTTGCTGGGAACGGGTGATCACGTCTTTAAGGATCTTGTTCAGCGCATGACCAATATGCAGGTGGCCGTTCGCATAGGGAGGGCCATCATGCAGGACAAACATTTCACGATCAGCCGAAATACCGCGAATTTTGCCGTAGAGATCCTCTTTCTTCCACTGCTCAAGCAGGGTGGGCTCCATCTTTGGCAAACCCGCCCGCATCGGGAAATCGGTCTTGGGCAGGATAACGGTCTTTTTATATTCGACACTCATCGTGACGGTCCTGTGGTCTTGAACAAATTAAAAGGGCGAACCCCCGGTGAACTCGCGAAAAAGCGCGCGGATCATAGCGGGTTCGTCGACAAATTCAAATCTTGCCGAGAATCTCTTTGGCAGCAATGACATCGGCGGCAATCTGCGCCTTTAGCGCATCAAGCCCGTCGAACTTCTGTTCCCCGCGGATAAAGCCGTGCAGACGCACACGAACGCGGCGATCATAGATGTCCTGATCGAAGTCAAACAGGTGTGCTTCAAGCCCGGCGTCATCATCGCCACCAAAGCTTGGCCGCACACCAATATTGGCGACTCCATGCACCCAACGTTCGACGGTTTCGCCATCATCCTTCGAAATCAATCCAAGTTCGATGGCATAAACGCCAAATTTGGGACGCAAATGATCGCCCAAGGCAACATTGGCCGTCGGAAAACCGATCGTCCGTCCACGGGCATCACCATGGGCAACGACCCCGGCAATTTCCCAAGGACGCCCCAGCAAATGCGATGCATCCTGCGGGCGGCCATCGCGCAATGCCTGACGGATTGCGGTCGATGAATAAATCACGCCATTATCATGGGTCACGGCACTGACGGCAGTGACACCAAAACCGGATTTTTCACCAATCGCACGCAGCAGATCAACATCGCCCGCACGCCCCTTGCCAAAGCAGAAATCCCAGCCAACAACGACATGCTTGGCACCAAGGCCGTCAACCAGAACCCGTTTGATGAATTCTTCGGCGGTCATGGCAGCAAAGTCGCGATTAAACTCGGCCTCATAAAAAAGGTCGATATCAATGCTGCCAGCAGCAGTTTGACGGTCTTCGGCAGATGACAGACGGAACGGCGGATCATCAGCACGAAACAGCATGCGCGGATGCGGTTCAAAGGTCAGTATCGCAAGCGGTGCACCAAGATCGCGCGCAATTTCACGGGCCTGATCCAGAAGCGTCTGATGCCCCAGATGCAGACCGTCAAAATTGCCGATCGCCACTACGGCGCCGCGCGCATCATCGGTCAGGTTTTCAAAAGATCGAAAAACGCGCATTCGCGCCGGTCTCTCTTTGCTGCTTTACCACTTCGCCGACCTTCTATCGGCAAATCCAGCAGGCAGCTATAAAGGGCGCAACCGTGCAGCGTAAAGACTTTTCCGACAAAAAAGCACGCTTGGCCCACGCATGGCTGATGCCTGCTGTGCGAACCGACATTCTGACCGGCGCAGTGATTGCCAGTAAATTAAGTGTCGCACCGCCAATTCTGCGCATGACCGGACAAGGTAACCTTTATACACCTTGCCCCGCCCACAACAGAACTTAGCCGCGGCTTGGAACCATTACGGTTGCTTCACCGGAAATCACACAACGATCGCCGACATAGCAGTTGGTTTCCAAAATGGCGCGTTTTTTCGCGGCAATGATTTCGCGCACGACAACCTTGGCTGTTACGGTATCGCCAATGCGCACCGGTGCTTTGAATTGCAGGTTTTGAGACAGATAAATCGTACCCGGGCCCGGCAGGCGCGTGCCCAGAACGGTTGAAATGAAACCGGCCGACAGCATGCCATGGGCAATGCGGCCCTCGAACATGGTGGTTTCGGCATATTCCTGATTAAGGTGAACCGGGTTGGTATCGCCCGATAGCCCGGCAAACATGACGATATCGGTTTCGGTCACGGTTTTGCCGTAGCTTGCAGCATGCCGATCTCGAGATCTTCGAGATACAGCCCTTGCAGTCCGTTATTCTCTGTCATTTCCTCTGGCTTCCTTGCCTGTCTTGATCCATTTGGACCAACGCGTTTTCGCGCTTATGGTTAATTTTGCATCGCAGCATTTGTAATTTTATTGCGCAAATTTGGAAATGAGCAATCCTTATTTCGTCGAATAGGTGCAACAACCTGTCTTGCAATTAACGAAATTGGCGACATATCAAAGACTTGTCGGATTGATCAAAATGATCAAGCTGACCAATTCAAAGACAAAAAGGCCGACAAACCGGCTACTGCTTGAGGGAACAGACAAGATGAACGCGACAATTGCCGACACCTATGAAATCGCTATGGGCCGGTGGAGCCGCCGTTTATCGCGCAGTTTCCTTGATTTTGTCGCAGCTCAGTCTTGCGGGGCGCTGATTGATGTTGGTTGCGGGACAGGAAGCCTCACACTTGCCGCAGCAACCCGTTATCCGAACGCCGATATCGTGGGCATTGATCTGATGCCTGATTATCTGACCGATGCTTTGCGAAGCTCTGCGCCCAATGTGCGGTTTGAAACCGGGGACGCCACCGCCCTTCCCTTTACAGACGACAGCTTTGACAGCGCCTTTTCACAGCTGCTTTTAAATGACCTTGAAGGCCCGGCTGGTGCGGTTAGTGAAATGGTGCGTGTCACGCGTGGTAATGGCCGTATTGCCGCATCGGTTTGGGACCGCGTTGGCGGTTTGCCATTTATCCGGCTGTTTTTGGATGTGGCTGCGATTGTCGCAGGTCAGGAGGGGGAAGACCTTCGTGCCAAGGTCTTTGACATTCCATACCAGAATGAAGATGACCTGTTTGATCTGCTATCAGAAGCCGGATTGGAAGAAGTCGACACTTCCACCATTGCCGTTCGCATGGACTTCATTGATTTCGATGATTACTGGCAGTCCCTGATGGGCGCGCACAGCCTGATCCGCCACTTCTTTGGCAACCTTCCGGCCGATCTTGCCCACGAAGTACAACAAGCCACCATGCGGGCCTATTTGGGTGGCAAGCCAAATGGCAGACGATCACTTGTGGCATCAGCACTTGCTGTCCGCGGGGTTGTTCCAGTCTGATCGGGCTTGGTCAAGGTTGTCGGAATGGCAACCAAAGAACCCCCAAAAGGCTTTGGCTGCTTTTATCGCGAAACTCTTCAAGACCGATCTGCATGTCATGATCATTGGTTTTGGTCTGATCGACATAGCTGACAAACAGCCGATCCCAGATCGACAGGATGTTTCCATAGTTGCTGTTGGTTTCCGCCATCACGCTTGAATGATGCACCCGGTGCATGTCGGGCGTGACGATCAGTTTGCGCAATGCGCGATCCAGCCCCTTTGGCAGATGAACATTGCCGTGATTGAAAAGCGCAAAGCCGCTTAGCATGCTTTCATAAATCACCACCGCCCACGGATCGGCCCCAATCAAAAGGACGAAGAAGGATTTATAAAGGGCGGATGCAACGATCTCGATCGGGTGGAAGCGAACCGCCGTCGTGACATCAAATTCAACATCACAGTGATGCACCCGATGGAACCGCCACAGGATCGGGATCATATGCGCCAGACGGTGCTGCCAATAGATCGCGCAGTCCAGCACCACAATCGTGATCAATCCCGCCAGGATCGGCGGCAAACCAACTAGGTTGCTAAGCCCCCATCCCTGTTCCGTGGCCCAGATCGCAGTTGCGATCATGACCGCGCCAACGGTGAAGCGCGCCAAGGCCGCACTGGCCAGAAGCAACCCGAAATTGGTCAGCCAGCGCATCGGACGACGCACAACTTCCTTGGGCCGATAGGGTGCCACCGCTTCCCAAAGCGCCATCACCGCCAAGATGGCGGCAAAGATCATCAATCGAAGCAATCCGTTCTGATCCATTTCATCCTGCCTGACGGGTTGGGCAATGCGGTTCAAGTCACCTTGAACTGATAGCGGATAATCACATGTACAAACAATATCTTGCGGCTCGCGGGTATATCACCTTTATGTTAGATAAGAGGTGAAACCGCAAATCGCACGCCCATTGACCGCAGTGAATTGGATATCGGAGGAAACATGCCGCACCCATCAGGACGCTTTCGGACACTTGCCCTTTCCGTGTTCGCAACCCTGTCCTTTGGCGGTATGGCCCATGCCGATGGCCCGCCCTTTGATCTGCCGATCGATTGCGCCAACAATACCTGCGATATCGTGCATTATGTCGATCATGATCCGGGCCCGCAGATCCGCGATTTTGCCTGTGGCACGACAACGTATGACGGCCATCGCGGCACGGATTTTTCCATCCCGGATGAAGCAACCATGCTTGAGGGTGTCAGTGTTCGATCGATTGCTGATGGCACGGTTGTCGCGTTGCGCGAAGGGGTTGAAGACATCGATTCAGGCCGCATTTCCAAAGACAGCCTGGAAGGCATTGAATGCGGCAACGGCATTCTGATCGATCATGATGATGGTTGGCAGAGCCAGTATTGCCATCTGCGCCGTGGCTGGGTTGCGGTGAAAAACGGCGACCGGGTCAGCCGTGGTCAGGTGATTGCCCGCATTGGCATGTCGGGGCAGGCAACTTTCCCGCATCTGCATTTCAACCTGCGCAAGGATGGACAACTGGTCGATCCGTTTAGCGGTACGGCCATGGGATCCAGCAATCAGGGCGATTGCAGCGTGGATAACGCAGCCCTTTGGTCACAGAACGCGCGTGCGCAGTTGAACTACAAGGAAATCACGCTTTATGGGCATGGATTTTCCATGGCACGTCCCAATGCTTCGGACCTTAAACGCGGCTATGGCAAGGACATGGAACTGCCCAACACCAGCCCGGGGCTTTATTTCTGGGCCTATCTGATTGGCGCGAATGACGGCGATGTAATCCGCATGAGCCTTCAGACACCAAGCGGCAAAGGTGGCCATCGCGATTTCGCCATCGATCTGCCCAACGATGCAGGCCCGCGGGCAAAATGGTTCTTCATCAATATGGATCGCCCCGGTGATCGGTGGCCGGCTGGCATCTATCACGGCGAGATCACTTTTACCCGTCCGGGCGAAGCACCGCGCAAGATCGGCGAGACCGATTTGACCATCAGGTGACATCTCGAGATCACGTTCCCATATCTAATCAGACTGGCTGGGGGAACAACAGTCAGATCTGACCGCGCGGGATGTGACAACCCGCGCAGATGCAAACATGACCTTTTGGTGCACTTTCGGGAGTGGCGCCATATGTGTCGTTAAGGCAATCGGAGCGTCTAATGGATCGCGTGATCTATTGCCTGACCACATATCACGACCCTTGGCTGGTCGCGTTGGCGATCTTTCTTTGCGGGTTTGCCTTGCTCACGGCCATTCGGCTGTATGAGCGATCCCTTCATGGTGGCCTGACCAAACGCATCAATTGGCTGTTTCTGAGCGGCCTTGCAACCGGCATTGGCATTTGGGCAACCCATTTCGTTGCCATGCTGGCCTATGATTATGGCGGGCCCGAAGCATATGAGCCAGGCTATACGGTACTGTCCCTGTTCGTTGCGATTTGCGCATCCGGTGTTGGCTTTGCCATTGCTGGCCTTTCACGCAGCCATGTTGTTGCCTTCCGTGCGGTGGGCGGCGGATTTCTGGGACTTGGTATTTCCGCGATGCATTACACGGGCATGGCTGGCCTCAGGGTTGCGGGCACTGTCAGCTGGATGCCAGACCTTGCGATTGCATCCATTATCCTTGGTGTCGGACTTGCGATGGTGGCATTGGTTGCCGCAGGCGATTGTCGAACGCGCAAACAGAAAATCCTTGGGGGACTGACTTTGGCAGCCGCCATCGTCGCCCTTCACTTTACCGCTATGGGCTCGGTCATAATTGATCCTGATCCGCGAATTGAGGTGCCAAGTGCGCTGATCTCGCAGAAGTCACTTGCGATTGCGGTCACCTCGGTCACCCTTCTGGTTTTGGGGGCCGGATTAATCACCGGGGTGATTGAAAAGCAGCTGCGCGCAGAGTCAGAAAATGAACTGCGCATGATCAGCGATACGGCCATCGAAGGTCTTGTGATCACGCGGGGCGGCAAGATCATCAACACAAATGGCAGCTTCCTTGATTTGGTCGGCAAAAGTTTTGACGACGTGATTGGCCATGACTTCCTGACAACCTGGCTGCCTGATCATGACCGCGCATTTGAAAAGCGTGAATCCGCCTATGCCGAAACCATCCTTAACCTGAATGATCACGAAACCATCCCGGTCGAGATCATTCGCCGTCAAAGGCACAATACAACTGATGACGAACTCACCACCGTCTATGCGATCCGTGATTTGCGTGAACGCAACAATGCCGAAGCCCATATTCAGTATCTGGCCGAACATGATCCGCTGACTGGTGTGTTGAACCGGGTAACCTACCTGAACCAGATACAGGTGATCCTGACCAAGGCGAAGTTCATGTCAACGCGCCTGACCATCATCTCAGTTGATATTGACCGGTTCCGCGACTTGAACCAATCCTTTGGCCATCCGAATGGCGATCATATGTTGCGCATTCTGGGCGAAAGGCTGCGGGACTTTGAAACCGGTCGCATCACGGCAGGACGTCTGACATCCAATCAGTTTTCCTGCGCCATTCAATTTGAGCCGCGCGAAGATCACCGCACCCTGTCAGAGCATCTTGCAAGCCAACTGCATGCCGTTCTGACCCAGCCGATCCTGCTTAAGGACAAGCAAGTCATTCAGCCATCGATCAGCATGGGCATTGCCATGTATCCGACCGATGCGACGGACCATGAAGAATTGCTGAGTAATGCCGAACTGGCCCAGCAGCGCGCCAAGCAATATGGCGGCAATGATGTCGTGTTCTTTGCAGCCGATCTTCATGCCGATTATGTCGAACATCGTCAGATCATCCGCGCTATGAGTGACGCGATCCGCAACCGCGAATTCGAACTTTATTACCAGCCGCAATGCAAAACCGTTGATGGCACGGTGGTGGGTTTTGAGGCCTTGGTGCGCTGGCAATCGTCAAAGTTTGGCTTTGTCCCGCCATCACGCTTTATCCCGATTGCCGAGGAAACCGGCCAAATCGTTGAACTGGGTGAATGGATATTGCGCACCGCCTGTGCACAGGCTGCAAGCTGGCGCAACCCGCTTCGGATTGCGGTGAATATTTCAACCGTGCAGCTGCAACAGTCCAACATCGTTGAAACGATTTCCGATGCGCTGCGCGATGGCGGGTTGCCGGCCGACAGGCTGGAACTTGAAATTACCGAAACCGCAATGATGACCAACCCGACGCAGTCGCTTTATGTCCTCCAGGCGATCAAGCAGCTGGGTGTAAAAATCGCCCTTGATGATTTCGGCACCGGTTATTCATCGCTTTCAAATCTGCGCACCTTCCCGGTTGACCGGCTGAAGATCGATCAAAGCTTTACGTCCAACATCGGCAAACAGGATCAAGCGACATCGATCGTCCGCGCACTGGTTCGGCTAAGCCGCGATCTTGATATTGATGTCATCGCCGAGGGGGTTGAAACCCTGCAACAGATTGAATTTTTGAGTGCCGAAAAATGCGATGAACTACAGGGGTATGAATTTGGTCGGCCGTCACCAATTGCCGCCATGCAGTTTCTCGTCGACCTGCCAGAAGACATGAGCAATTCCGTTTGCCTGATTGATCCGGGCGCGATCGCAAATCGTACTGAACCGGTTGGGGATGTTCGACGCGGTAAAACTGCATAACCATTTCAGACGTTTCACCATGGGTTGCGACGACCGCAATTGTCTTGGCACTGCAACTGAAATTGATTTGCCAATAGCGACATCTACAAACTAAAATCACATTAGAAAATTACAATAGTCACTGTAACTATTGTAAAAAATCAAATAATCGGCACGAGAATGTACAGAATTTATGACTGCCTAGCCAACCAGCACGACCTGTTGCTGGTGATCGTTGCCCTCCTGATTGGATTGGGCGGCATTCATACTGCATTCAATTTATACGCGCGTGCCTGCATCGGCCGACTGCGCCAACGCATATCCTGGTTGTTCCTGACCGGTGTTGTCACAGGTGGTGGTATTTGGGCGACGCATTTCATCGCCATGCTGGCCTATGACCCGATCCTTCCAGTTGGCTATGAGCCAGCCCTGACCGCTGTTTCCCTTTTGATTGCGATTGCGGCTACCACGGTTGGCTTTGCCATTGCATCGGTCGCCGGCCCCAACCTTTTGCTATCGCGTCTGGTTGGCGGCCTGATAGTCGGGCTTGGCATTTCAGCGATGCATTTCACTGGCATGTCGGCCATGAGTGTCCCGGGCATCATCAGCTGGGATATGAGCATTGTGATCAGTGCCATCCTGATGGGCGCAGTGTTCGGGATGATATCGCTTGGACTGGCTGGGTCTGCTCGCACCGAACGTGACAAGCTTAAGGGCAAAGTCGCCCTGACCATTGCCGTTGCCACCATGCATTTCAGTGCGATGGGTGCCTTGATCATCACACCTGATCCGACTGTACCGGTGCCGGCACAGCTGATTTCGCAAGAATACTTGGCTGTCGGTGTGGCTGTTGTCGCCGCCCTTTTGATCGCCATTGGCTTTGTCACCGCCATGGTTGATCGCCAGATGCGCGATCATGTCAGCAACCGTATGCGTATTCTGGGCGATTCCGCGATTGAGGCGTTGGTATTGACCGAAAATGGCCGGATCGTTGATGCCAATGAAAGCTTCCTGAAGCTTGCTGGCGTTGAACATGCTGACCTAATCAATCAGGATTTCCTGACCGAATGGCTGCCCGATACCCCGCCAGCATTTCAGGCGGGCGAAATCAGTTATGTTGAGACGGCACTTACCCTCAAAGACGCGGGCGAGCTTCCCGTCGAAGTCATTCGTCGCGAAATTCCCGCAGACGAGTTTTCCGACGACACGATCATTTATGGTTTGCGTGACCTTCGTGAACGTTATGCGGCGGAAAAACATATCCGCTTCCTGGCCGAACATGATTCCCTTACCCAGCTTTTGAACCGCACGACTTTTAATGATCGTCTGGGCGAGGCCCTAGAAGAATCAGATGAGACCGGCATTCCGGTCACCGTGATGTGCATCGATTTCGATCACTTCAAGGAACTAAATGACAGCTTTGGGCACATCGCCGGTGACCATGCGCTGCGTGAACTTGGTGAACGTCTGGGGCAGCTGACATCAGACGAAGTCACGATTGCGCGCGTTGGCGGCGATGAGTTTGTTGTCCTGCTGCATCATCAAAACCGGGCCGATTTGAAACAGGCCATTGCCCGTTCGCAGGAAGTAGCCCAGCAGATCCTTGATAGTGTTGCGATCCCGATTTTCATCAATCATGAAAACCGCGCGAAGCTGTCGGCCAGTATTGGCATTGCCCATTATCCGGAAGATGGCAGTGACGCCGAAAGCATTCTGTTCCACGCTGATCTTGCCATGTATCGCGTCAAGCAATCGGGCGGCAATGATATGGTGTTTTATTCGTCAGAAATGGACGAGGAATACCGGTTTAAACGCCAGCTGTCTTCGAACCTGCGTAATGCGATGGATAACGGCCAGCTTGAACTTTATTACCAGCCGCAATGCCAGACCGATGATCGCGAAGTCCGCTCCTTTGAAGCACTTCTGCGCTGGACCGATCCGGAAATGGGCAGCATCCCGCCCGGCCGTTTCATCCCGATTGCAGAGGAAACCGGCCTGATCGTGCCACTTGGTGAATGGGTTCTGCGCACCGCCTGTTTTGAGGCTGCCAAATGGAAAAATCCGCTGGGCATTGGTGTGAACCTGTCGGCTGTGCAGCTGCAAAAACATGAACTGCCAGAAACCGTGGCAGAGATCCTTGCTGAAACCGGGCTTGATCCGAACCGGCTTGAGCTGGAAGTGACCGAAACCGCCCTTATTCACAATCCGGCACGATCCATGAAAATCTTGTCAGACATCAAGAAACTTGGTGTTCGGATTGCCATGGATGATTTTGGGACCGGCTATTCATCGCTGGCAACGCTTCAAAACTTCCCGGTCGATCGCATCAAGATTGACCAGTCCTTTGTTGCCAAACTGATCGGTAATGAACAGGCAAGCGCGATTGTCCGCGCGGTGATCAATCTGAGCCGCGACCTCGCACTTGATGTCATTGCCGAAGGCGTTGAAACCGATGAGCAGGCAACGTTCTTAAACGATCATGATTGCCGGTCGGTGCAGGGGTACAAATACGGTCATCCGCGCCCGATCAGTGACTATGGCCATATCGTCAACCCGACGACCATGGCGACAAAACCGCAGGAAACCCCGCGCAAACCAGCGAATTGGGACAGTGGATTTGAAACTGTTTAAGGCTGTCTTGGCCCAAAGTGCATCCGTGATCCGGGCGAATACGTAGCCCGATCCTGATTTGTGACGAAACGGGTAAGAAAAAAGCGACCTTTTCCACGAGGTTGAAAGTTTTTTGACGTTTTTTGAATCAGAAGCCTTGTATCGCGCCCTTTTGCCTGCATATATTTGACAGGTGCCCGGTTGGGCACTTTGCCACTACCTGTCAGAAGACGGAGTAAAACATGATGAATAAGCGCAAAGCCGTTGCTATCGCCGTTGCTCGTGAACAGCAGATTGCCCGTTCGATGGAAATCCTGTTTGCCGGTACCATTGTGGCCCTGGTTGCATCGCTACTGGTTCTCTGATCCAGTCCTTCTTTCGCTTACATCTGTATTCCCCTTTCAAACCACACGGTTCTGAGACAGCCTTTTCATTCATCTGACACATGACGCATTACAGCATTCTTTCGGTCATCATTACGCGAATTATTTGCCCGGTTGTCTAAGGACACCGGGACGTACCTGTTCGCCTATTTGATGCACTGAATTTCTGTGAGCATTGTCATGACCAATCATGCATTTGCTGCGTCCCAACATGACGCGCAGCCGACCAAATCCGTATATTGTTTTTCCGTTCACGCCGCGGCAGAGCCCGATGTGATGCCCCGCGTGCTTGAGCTTTTTGCCAAGCGCAACCTTGTCCCGGCCAGCTGGCATTCTACGGTGGCAGACGGCAATCACGGCTTTGAAGAATTACAAATCGACATTCAGGTTCAACAGCTTGAGACCAAGGTGGCCGAACATATCGCCCGCTGCCTGCGTCAGGTCGTTCATGTAAATACGGTTCTGACCTCGGAAAAAGGCTATTCAAACTCGGCACTTAGTGCGTAGGCTGTTGGGAAATCGGTGTGATCGGTCAAAGCCGACGCACCTTTGTCCAAACGGAGTTTGAATTGGCCTATCTCGACCATATCCACGCCTGCAATAACGCCAACCTTTCTCGCTATGCCCGGTTTCGCATCGACGACGTGCCTGTCGGTGCCCTTCGATCGGAATTCGCAACGGCCCTGATCGGGCTGGGTTCGGATTTTGTGCGTGACGAAAATGGCGAATATGGATTTGGCGCGCATATCAAGACGTCCGAGCAACGTAATGACACCCTGATTGCCGCAACCACGGCTTTGCGTGATCAGGGTGTCATCCGCCAATTGCACGGCGAGAAATTTGATATCCGCAACCGTCTGGCCGATGAACCGCTTTGTCAGCTTGATCGATTTGCCATGCCCTATTTCGGTTGCCGATCCTGGGGCGTGCATATGAACGGGTTTGTGCGCAAGGCAGATGGCATTCACATTTGGATTGCCCATCGATCAAAGAACAAACCGACCTATCCCGGCATGCTTGATAACATGGTGGCAGGTGGCCAACCGACCGGACTTGGTTTTCGCGAAAACATGATCAAGGAATGCGGCGAAGAAGCAGGCATCCCAGAAGACATCGCGCAAAACCTCACGCCAATCGGTGCCATTTCATATCTGTATGAAACCGACGAAGGGCTGAAACCCGACGTGATGGTCAATTTCGATCTCGAACTGCCTGCTGAGTTCTTACCAACCTGTGCAGATGGCGAAGTCGAACGATTTGAACTGATGCCGATTGCCGAGGTCGCCGAAATCGTCCGCAGCGGATTTACCTTTAAATTCAACTGCGCGCTTGTCGTGATCGACTTCCTGATCCGTCATGGTCACCTGACAGCTGATAACGAGCCCAGCTATTGTGAACTGGTCGCGGGCCTTCATCGGCAGTTGAACCCATAAAACAAAAGCACCGGCCCAAATTGGATCGGTGCTTCATAAGCGCGATTGCAGTCCCAGACGTTGGTTACTGGCGCGGGGTATTTGGCCCGCCCATCAAGGCACCAACCGCCATCACCGTCAGCTTGGCGCGCAGATCAGGATCAAGTTTATCCAGATCGCTTTGCTTGTTACGCAATGCCTTGACCGCCTCATTGATCAGTTCCTGGCGACGTTCATCTTCGGGCGTGGCGACTTTGCTTTTCTTTTTGCCAAGCTTTGCATCGGCAGCATTCAGCGCCTTCATGATTTCAGTATGCGGTGCGTCAGCCTGTTCGGTCAGGGTTTCCGCCAAAGCCAATGCACGGGCTTCTTCAAGCGACATGCCTTCGTCCTGATGGGCAAGAGCACGGTCTTCGATGCGGCGGGCCTGACGGGCCTGGGCAGCGGTTTGTTCGGCAGTTGCACGATCACGGGTTTGCAAGGATTGAGCATCGCTATAGGCACGAATGGCATCCCGGCCCTTCTTGCCGACAAAGACGCGCATCAATGTTTCCTTGAGCAATCCCATCTACTCGTCCCTAGATTAAATGCCCCGTGATCGGGAACAACTAATATGCACTTAAAGGGTTTCTAAATCATTGCCCTTGGGGCGCACGCGATTTAGCAATGATTTAAATATGTTGTGCGACCCTGCTTTCTTCAACTGCCAGAATATAGGCAATCAGCGCTTCGCAATCCGCTGTTTCGAGATGCTCAAGATCGCAGACGAAATCGACATTGCTGCGTGCCGGGTCATCGGCATTACCAACAATGCCGAACTTCACATATTCCGCATCCATTGCATCAAGGGCGGAAATAAGATCGGCGACACTCACACGGTCTGTCGACGTCAAAGACGTTCGGATCAAAACCAGCATATCCGCATCACAATCAACCACCTGACGGGCAATCGATTGCGCGTCTGAATGCTTGGGAGCGACATCAACGTCAAAGCCCCCATCGGCAAACAGGGTCGCGACATGTTTATGATGGGCGTCTTCTTCGCTTGATGCTGTCGCCAGCAAAAGGCGCGGATGGCGGCCTTCCATTTCGGCAAATCTCGCCAGATTGGTCGCGAGTTGGGGTGAAGTCATGATACCTCGCTTGATTTCGCTCGCCACTGTCCAACACAGTGGATCGGGCATGCATATCGTTGCGATACACCAACCCCGACAGTATCCCTGCCAAAACCTGCACTGGCAAGTTTAGCGATTAAACGGATCTACCAACCCGCCATTTCAAGCGGATTGACGCCAATCACATGGCCATGCCCGCCCAAGATCACGACATATATGATCACCCCGACGACAAGATCGCGGATGCCAATGGCGCCCTTCAACAAGGCAGCTGGCGCAAACCGTCGAGTCCCGGCCAAAATCGCCGCTTGCTCGGTTTCGGGAATATCACGCAGACGGATTTTCTCCATCCGCCAGAACCCGATCAGGGCGAAAAGCGCACTACCACCAAAGAACATCACCGCAACCGCGTCCCCGTTGGCGATCACATGGCCAGTTCCCCACAGCAACATGCCCAAAAGCAACGGATGTCGGCAAAATCGATTGATCCCCGGATTGGCCGGATCGAAGCCGGTTCTTCGGCCAATTGACACCGGACAGGGTTGAAGAATGGCACAGGCCCACAAAATACATGCTGGCAACATGACAATCACAAGAAGCTTTGCCTGCCATGGATGGTAGTCCCAAAGCCAAAACGACTCCGCAACCAGTACTTCATGGATCACCCAGCCAAACAGCACTGTGGAAAGGACCGAGAAGCCAATGACATAGGATCGGTATCCAACCCGCGCGACAATCGGGCCACGTAACAAGCCCGGAACAATGTGACCGCCCAAGAAAACTGCCACCGAGATGAAAAACCAGACCAAAATGCGATCCCCTCTTTACATTGCCGCTTCAACATGCAAATTGCGCTGTTCCCGCAAGCCGGTCAGGGTGCGAATCTCCAAGACCCTTGCGTTACGTGATATTAGCGGATACCTCTGTATCCCTGTTTGACATCGGACAATAAGCAACTGTCGACGGAAAATCCGTCCGGCAGACAACGGAACACGGAATATACTCGAAATGAGCTGGACGCCGGAAAAGATTGAATTGCTGACCTCGCTCTGGAATCAGGGCTGGACCACGGCACGCATCGGTGAAGAACTGGGCGTTGGCAAAAATGCCGTCGTTGGCAAGGCACACCGCCTCGGCCTGCCCAAGCGTCCCTCGCCGATTCAGCGTCGTGCAGAGGAAGCTGAGCAGAAAAAGCGCCGGCACCCAAGCAGCAGACCAAAGGCATCACGATCTTTGATCTTGGTCCGGGCATGTGCCGTTGGCCGTTTGGCGATCCGGGCGATGATGACTTCCACTTCTGTGGCAAGAAAATCGTTCCGAGCAAGCCGTACTGTGATGAGCATTGCGCGCAGGCTTACCTGAACGGCAAGAACCCGCGTGAAGACAATCCGCCCGCACAGCAGGGTGGCAAAGGTCCGCAGGCCGCAGCAAAGAAATAACCATCATCCCCTTGGCCACTGGCCTTGATCAGATGATGACATTAAAAAAGCCGCCCCTTTTACCGGGCGGCTTTTTCGTTTGATGGGTCAAAGCCCGGATGGCTTATTTGCTTTGCAGTACATATTGCGCAAAGCCGTCCTGATCTTCACCGACAAAGCTGATATTGTCTGGCGCATTGGCCGCAGACGATGCCTTCGGGCTGGTCACAAAGGTCACCTTGGATGCTTCGCCAATCGGGGCAAAGGTCCAGTTGCCATCGGCCTTCGGATCAATTTCCTTTTCCGTCAGGATATAGTTCGCCAGAACCGTGCGGTTTTCATCAGGTGCCTCGACAATGATGGTCGAACCATCTAGACCCGGGAAATTGCCACCGCCACTGGCGCGATAGTTATTGGTCGCGACCACGAACTGCTGATCGGCTGAAACCGGTTTGCCCTCGAACGACAGATTGACGATACGGTGGCTATCAGCATTGACCACTTCACCAGCCTTGTTATAGCGGGCCGGTTTGGTGACATCGATCTGATAGGTCACACCATCAATCACGTCATAGTTATAGGTCGGGAATTCCGGATTGATCAGAACCTGTTCTTCGTTGCTGTTCGGGTCAATCTGATTGAACTGGCCTGCTGACATTTCAAGCCATTCACGCACCTGATCACCATTGAGCAACACCGCACGTACCGTGTTCGGATAGATATAAAGATCGGCAACGTTCTTAAGCGCGATCTTGCCTTCCGGGATGTCGGTGAAATAGTCCGGGCCACCGCGACCACCGGCCTTGAACGGTGCACCAGCCGAGAGGATCGGAATGCCATCATATTCAGATCCGTTCAGGATCTTCTCAAGATACCATTTCTGCGAATTGGTCACGATCTGGATCGACGGATCATCTGCCACCAACGCAAAGAAGCTGTTGATTGGCGCAGATGTCGTACCGACACCTTCGCGCATATAGGCGATGGTGCCTTCATGTTCTTCCTTAACCGCTGCGATGATTTCCGGATCGGCTTCGACCAGCGGGGTCACAGTGCGACCTTCGCGCTGATAAATCGCACGCGCTTCGGACAGGCTGTCAACAACACTCCATTCACCGGCATCGGAGACATTTAGCGTCAGGTCAATCACACCCAGATGACTGCCCCAGAAGCCCGGCATGACAGCTGCAACGCCATTGATGGTACCCTTGGCCAGATCAACACCTTCAAGCTCGGAAAAGGCTTCGGACGGGAAGACGGTATGCGCATGACCAAACAGGATCGCGTCAATGCCATCAACCTTGGACAGGTAATAGGTCGCGTTTTCTTCCATGCCGTTGCGCGCCATGGTCGAAATACCCGAATGCGGAACGGCGATAACAATATCGGCACCCTTTTCACGCATTTCCGGGACGTATTTCTCGGCCATCTCGACGATGTCTTTTGAGATCACCTTTCCTTCAAGGTTGGCCTTGTCCCACTGCATGATCTGCGGGGGAACGAACCCGATCACGCCAACCTTTGCCTTGTGCGATTTACCATCGGTGTCGACAAATTCGCGATCAAGAATGACATAGGGTTCGAAATACGGTTTGTCGTTTTCAGCGTTGCCATCACCATCATCGATAAAAACGTTGGCACTGACATAGGGGAAATTCGCACCGGCAAGCGTCTTGCCAAGGAATTCCAGACCATAGTTAAACTCATGGTTCCCGATATTGGCCGCGTCATAGCCAAGAAGGTTCATCGCCTTGAAGACCGGGTGGGTTTCGCCGTCCTTAAGACCGCGCTCCTTGGCCATGTAATCGCCAAGCGGATTGCCCTGGATCAGGTCACCGTTATCGACAAAGACAACGTTTTTGGCTTCGCCGCGCGCGGTTTTCAGAAGGGTCGCGACCTTTGCAAGGCCAACAGTGTCAGACTCGCCATCGCGGTAATAGTCGTAACTGACCAGGTGGGTGTGGATATCGGTTGTCTCGAGGATGCGCAGCGATACCGTGCTGTCAGCCAGTGCCGTACCGCTGGCAAGTGCCAGCGTCAATGACAGCCCAAGTAGCCTTGCGCCCTTGTTATGAATAAATGCCATGAGTCTTTTCCCTGTATACGCATTAAACCTGAGGACTTTAATCCTGTTCACATGGTCAGGTTTTGAAGATTTTGCGAAAAAGATAAGGCAAATACAAACAGAAACGCCCGCAGTCCCCTGCAGGCGTTTCCAGACTTGAACTATTCCGTCAGGTTTTTGGTGGCTCAGGCCGGGTTCAGGGCCGGTGATTTATACCCGCGTACGACCTCGTTGCCCGGTTCCGGATCGGTCGGAACATTAAGCGCAAGAACCAGTGACACGAACGCCATCGCCGCCCCTGCAAGGAAGACTGCACTTGGCGATACCAGCCACAGCAATCCAAATGCCGCCGGTATAAAGACAGCCGCAATATGGTTGATGGTAAAGCTGACCCCCGCGGTCGAGGAGATATCCGCCGGATCGGCGATCTTCTGGAAATAGGTTTTGATCGCAATCGCCATGGCAAAGAACAGATGGTCGACCACATAAAGACCACCGGCCAGAATATGGTTTTCGACAAAGGCGTAAGACACGAACACGATAAACAGACCGATATATTCAAAGGTCAGCGCACGGCGTTCACCCCATTTGCCAATCAGTTTGCCGATCTTGGGTGCCAGCACCATATTGATCGCGTGGTTCAGAAGATAAAGAAGCGTGATGGTTGCCGCGTCATAACCGAACTTCTCCACCATCAGGAAGCCGGCGAAGACTGTGAAAATCTGACGGCGCGCACCGCTCATGAAGGTCAGCGCGTAATAAAGCCAATAGCGTTTGCGCAAGATCAGCTTTTTGGTTTGCGGATGGGCATCGGCAAATTTCGGGAAAGCCCCCCAAACAAACAGGGCCGCCAGAACCGTCAAGGCACCACCAAACAGATAGACATAGCGGTACTCAACGCTGAACACTTCAAGCATCACCCAAACGATGCCAAACATCACAAGTGACGAAACCGACTTGGCCGAAAGCTGCTTGCCCATCACAAGGGCGGTGCGTTCCTTTTTCACCCATTGCAAGGACAGCGCCTGTTGCATGGTTTCAAAATAATGGAAGCCGATCGACATCAGGACCGTCGTGCAATAAAGCCCGATCACGGTCGGGAAATAGCCCGATATCGCGACACCGATTCCCAGCACCAAAAGTGACAGCAAGGCAAAGGTCTGCTCACGCAGAACCAGAAGTACGAAAATCGCTGTGAAGGCCAGGAAACCCGGAACTTCACGAAGCGACTGCAATATCCCGATCTCGCGGCCGGTAAAGTCGGCCATCTCGACCGAGAAGTTGTTTAGAAGCGCCATCCAGGTCGAAAAGGACAGCGGCATGGCTGCGGCCATAACGATCAAAAGGACTTCGGGATTGCGCCATCCCTTATAAACCGGGCCGGGCCCGGCACCGTTGGCAGATCCATCAGCCACATCGCCAAGTGGGGCGGCGTGATTACTGGCTTCTGGTATGATTTCCTTGGACATTTTGTCTCCCCAGACAGGGCCGCATTGGTGGCGGATCCATTGTCAAAACGTGGTTTGGTTTGGAATGAGACCAAGTTAAACCTGTAATGACCGTCTGTCTTACGTTAATCTGCCAACATATATCGCAATCAGGACAGTTTCGGATTAGCCCCACCCATGCCCCATATCTTGAACACGTTTGATGCGCGCCCGATCCATCACAACAACAAGCCACGGCCCAAGGAACTGCCGCGTGCGGTCTATGTCCGGGTTAGTGACATGCCCGCAGGCTATCACGTGGCGGCACACAGTCATGACTGGAACCAGCTGCTTTATGCGCTTGAAGGCACCATGACCGTTGTGACCGAAGCTGGCATGTGGGTTGTCCCGCCACAGCGTGCGGTATGGGTGCCACCCCATACTCAGCACGCAGTGACCTGTACCGGCTTTACCCGTGCGCGCCATCTTTATATAGGCCGTGATGTTAAGGTGAATTTGCCGGGACGTTGCATGGTTCTGGAAGTCAGTCCGCTTTTGCGCGAACTGATCCGCGCTGCGACCGAAATCCCGATTGAATATGACGAAGATGGCGAAGAAGGACGTTTGATCCGGGTGTTGCTGGATCAGCTCAAAGCTCCTGATCACGACACCCTGCATCTGCCTGCCCCCAAAGACAGTCGCCTTGCCAAGATTTGCGAACATCTGCAAAGCGACCCGGCAGATAATCGTACCCTTGATGACTGGGCACAGATTTGTGGCGCATCAAGCCGGACATTGGCACGCCTGTTTCAACGTGACACAGGCATGCCATTTCGCGATTGGCGGCAAAAACTAAGATTGCTGTATGCGCTGGAGAAGCTGGCGCATGATCGACCGGTAACCGAAGTCGCCCTTGATCTTGGATATGAAACGCCGTCTGCCTTCATTGCCATGTTCCGCAAGGCAACGGGGCGCACACCCGGCGGGTATTTCCGATAAGCTGATTGGTGGCAGCTTTCAGCTATTGATCGTGGAAGTAGCGCAACGGCGGAAGGATATCGTTGTCTGGCTCCGGATCCGATCCATAACCATTGATGGCCTTTGGATGGGTCGGGCAGGTCTGGCGGTTTTGCGCACAAAGATTGTGGATCTCAACCATCATGTCCGATGACCAGCAAAGACCGGC
>NZ_JBLLNT010000016.1:7500-153693 GCF_048059015.1 Thalassospira sp.
CAGGATGATAGCGCGCAGCAGGAGCAGGTTGACAAGCAGCGCATGAAAAAGCGCGTGCTTGCCCTGCCAATGATCCCGGAAATAGCGCAACCAACCTGTCCCCTGATTTATGGTGCCTTAACGGGCTTGTTTAACGCCTGACCTGCTCCAGGAACCTTGCGACTTCGCTTTGCAGGCTTGATGACGTGGTTTCGAGTTTTCGGGCGGCATCCAGGACGCTTCCTGAAATGGTGCCAACTTCTTCGGATGCGTTATTTACCCCGACAATGTTTGTTGTGACTTGCTGTGCAGCCGCCGCAGCCTGATCGATGTTGCGTGCAATTTCGCGGGTGGCAGCGGTTTGTTGTTCGACGGCAGCGGCAACCGATGCTGCGATCTGGTCGATGCGGGTGATGGTTTCACTGACATTGCGGATCGAGATTTCTGCTTCGCCCGTGGTGGCCTGAACGGCCTTGATTTGGCTTTCGATTTCCTCGGTCGCCTTGGCGGTTTGACTTGCGAGGTTTTTGACCTCGTTTGCGACCACGGCAAAGCCTTTGCCCGCATCGCCGGCACGCGCGGCCTCGATCGTGGCGTTAAGGGCAAGCAGGTTGGTCTGTTCGGCGATATCCGTTATCATTTTAACGACCTCGCCGATATGTCCGACAGCAGTAACGAGTTCCTGAATGCTGCGTTCTGATCCTTGTGCCTGTGTCACGGCTTCTGCGGCGACTTTGGCGGATTCCGAGACCTGATGGGAAATCTCGGAGCTTGAAGATGTCAGCTCCTCGGTTGCGGATGCCACCGTTTGCACGTTGGTGGAGGCTTCTTCGGACGCGGCGGCAACAGCGGTTGCCTTGGTTCGTGTGTCTTCGGCGGTTTTGGACATGGATTTCGCCATGTCGTTGAGCTCATGCGATGACGCGCCGACTTCGCCGACCACCCCGCCAACCGAAGTTTCGAAGTTATCGGCCATTTTATGGAGCAAACGGCGCTGTTCTTCGCGATTGCGGATTTCGGTTTGGCGTTGATCTTCTTCGAGTTGCTTTTGCCGTAACAATCCTTCGCGGAAGACAGAAACCGCGCGCACGATCTTGCCGACTTCGTCATTGCCGTCACGGGTTGGAATGGCGATGTTGGTGTTGCCAGCAGCAAGTTCGTTAATGACTTCTGTAATGCCACGGATCGGGCCGGAGATGCGCGTGGCGACCAACGCGACCACGACAATGGCGATGGCCACAATGATCAGTGAAACGATGCCCGTTTGCAGGAAAGATGCGTTGATCGGGCCCAAGATGGCCTCGGCCGGCGCTTCGACGACAAGGAAGCATTGAATGATCGGCATCCAGGAAGAACCGATGATCATCTCGCCATTCGGGCTTTCATAGCTTGTGATATTAACCGGGGTATTGGGTGTGTTTTGCAGGAGTTGATTGGTGGCACCCTCCATGCCCGGCAATTCACGCATATTGACCTGATCGACCAGTTTGGAATCCTTGTGGATGCGGATCAGGCCATCCTTGCCAACCAGATAGGCTTGCCCGCCGGACTTGGCACCAAGTTGGGATACCTGTTGGGCCAGAGCGCTGGCATTCACGCCAACACCGGTTGAAGCAAGCTTGCCGTCATGTTCGATGCGGTAATTGACAAACACGCTCCAGGCATCAAGCGCTTCGTCATGGTCGATATTGAGTTCGAACTCATTACCGCGCTCAAGGAACGGGTCGAACCAGAATTGCATGCCAGCTGCGGCCTTTTCATTCGGGCCGTTTACATCGTAATAGGTGCGTGTGGCGTTCGAGGCGAACGTGATCGACATGGCACCGGTCCAGTCGACAATTGATTGCGCATATTTTTTCCATGTTGGCAGCCATGACGGGTCTTCGCCATTGGCAAACCAGTCAAGAATGATCGGGTTTCTAGCGACCGAACGGCTGGCCGTGACATAGGTGTTGAGCTGATTTTCAAGCCCTTGCCGCATGGCGGTAACGGTTGCGGGAAGTTCGTTTTGTTCGAGCCTACTAGTGACCATGCCCTTGGTTTGAATGAAACTGACGGTGCCAGTGATGGCAACGGTGGCAACCAGCAGAATGCTGACCACCAGCATCAGTTTCTTACGGATGCTGAGATCCTGAATATTCATTTTCCACTTCCCTCTTTCCCGGCCATGACGGGGACCCGCTTTGTGCGTTTTGATTATCGGGTCACACATGGCTATGCACTTGAATACCTAACATGTGGCAAGCCAGCCGGGATTTTAAACACCAGTGATTTAACAATTCAGGGTTGGGTGACGGGATGTGATAGGATCGATCTCGTCAGGACATAGATGCAATCCAAAGTGCTTTTCGTGCGTATCAAATTCAGCGGATCGGAACTCGAGATGAAAAATCAATGGAGGACAGATCATGAAGGCGACAGGGAAGTTGTTTGGTCTTGCGGGCATATTGATGTCTGCCGGGCTGGCATTTGGGACTTCAGCACAGGCAAATACAGTCAAGGTTACGCCACTTGGTGCGGTTGATGGTGAATTTTGCCCGCTTGATCGGGCGATGATTTTTGAAGACCCGGACGGTACGCGTATTTTGTACGATACCGGCCGGACAGTCGCCGGGCCCGATGACGCACGGCTTGGCAATATTGATGTGGTTTTATTAAGTCACATGCATGGAGATCACCTTGGTGATCGCCATATCGAAGCAGTGAATGCCAGCGAGTGTGGCAAGCCGTCCTTCCCGGTAGATGTGCGATCCGTTTCCAACACAGTACAAATCGCCAAGGCAAAAGATGCCCTGATCGTGACGGGCAGTGAAATGCCACCGATTCTGGGCGGGAAGCTTGAAAGTATCGGCGGTGATCCGAAAAAATCGGTGCTGGTCCGTTTCGGTGCATCACGCATGGTTGGCGGGGTGAGCATCACGACAGTCCCTGCAGTTCATAGCAACGGGGTGTCTGGTGATTTCCTTGGCGGACCGTTGGGCGAGATGCTTAAAACATCTGGTGTAACGGCCTATGCCGGGCCACCGACGGGTTATGTTCTGACCTTCTCGAACGGGCTTGCGGTTTATCTGTCGGGGGATACCGGCATCACGGCCGAGCAGGACAAGGTCGTACGCGGTCATTATGGTGCAAAGCTTGTGGTGATGAATATCGGTGATACTTACACCACGGGGCCAAGCGAGGCGGCCTATGTGATCAATGATCTGATCCAGCCAGCTTCTGTTATTCCGTCACATGCCAATGAATGGGCGACCGATGGCGGTCAGGTTCGTGAAGGTACGCGGACCGAGGCGTTTATTGCAGCAGTCAATGTTCCGGCCCATGTGCCGCTTAGTGGCAAGACGATGGAGTTTGATGCAGGTGGTCTTTGCACCATGGGGTGTTAGGGCAACTTCTTGAAATCTTCCAGAAAAGGGCGGGGGAAACTCCGCCCTTCTTTTTTGACGATATGGGTCGGCAGTGGCATTATCTGTTTGATTGTAAATGTAAAATCAAAGGTATCGTCATGAAGGTCGGGATTGTCGGGGCTGGCATGGTTGGAAGTTCGGCTGGCTATGCATTGGCCGTGATGGGACTTGCCAGTTCGGTTGTTCTGGTGGATCAGAACCATGATCTTGCGGTCGCGCAGGCTGAAGACATTGCTCATGCGGTACCGTTCATGTCCTCAACCATCGTCGAGGCCGCCGATTATGACGGGCTTTTGGGTGCATCGGTCGTGATCCTTGCCGCGGGTGTTAGTCAGAAGCCCGGCGAAACCAGACTGGCGCTTCTTGAACGCAATGCTGCTGTCTTCAAGGATGTGGTGGGCAAGGTGTTAAAGGTCGCACCGGATGCCATTTTGCTGATTGCGTCCAATCCGGTCGATATCATGACGCAGATTACCCAACGTATTTCAGGGCTTCCGGCCAATCGCGTGATCGGGTCTGGAACCATCCTTGATACTGCGCGGTTCCGAAGCCTTTTGGGGCGTCATTTGGGTATTTCACCGCAATCGGTGCATGCCTATGTTCTGGGTGAACATGGCGATAGCGAAGTTCTGGCCTGGTCGAATGCCAAGGTGGGATCGCTTTCGCTGGCCGAAATTGCTGCGCAGGTCGGATCCCCGATTACCCAAAATGTGCGGGCAACCATTGATGATGGGGTGCGCAATGCGGCCTACAAGATCATCAAGGGCAAAGGGGCTACCTATTACGGGATTGGTGCCGGGTTGGCGCGAATTGTTAAGGCGATTGCTGCGGACCAGCATGATGTTCTGACGGTATCGTGCGTTACGCCCGAGGTTGCCGGTGTAAGCGATGTTGCACTTTCGATCCCGCGTGTAATCGGGGCGAACGGGATTGAGGCGGATTTGATGCCTGATATTGACGCCCAAGAGGCAGAGGGGCTGGCCAAAAGTGCGCAGCTTTTAAAAGACAGCGTTAAATCGATCAGTTTGTAAGGTCAGGCTGGGGTGACGTGACCAGTGCAAAGCCCCGTTTGGAGCGGATGCTGCGGAGCGTCATGCCAAAGCTTTGTGAAAAAGCACGGCTGAGTGTTGCGGCACTTTTAAATCCGGTTTGAAAGGCAATTTCCGAAAGTGGCAAATCCGTTGCACCGGCCAAATCACGCGCCCGGCCAAGGCGCAGCATCTGATAATATTTCCCCGGTGCCATTTGCAGATTGTCGTGAAAGACACGATCAAGACTGCGCATGGAGCATCCCACCTGTTTGGCGATGGATTTAAGGGCAATCGGTTCTTCAATATGGGCTAGCATCAGGTTGAGTGCGCGGCGCAAAAACTCGGTCCCCGGTCCATCAATGCGATCTGCCCCGCGTGTCAGGCGATACTGGTTTTCTGCGTCATAGACGAACATGTTGCTAACATCAAAGGCAACCGCCGGGCCGAATTGATCGGTGATGATATGGAGCATCAATTCCATAACGGTTGAGGCCCCGCCAGATGTGATCATTTTACCATCCTGAACAAAACGATCACGCGACACCTTCACATCCGGGAAGTGTTCGGCGAACTGATCAAGTTCCTGCCAATGAATGGTGGCGGATTTGTCATTAAGCATATTACAGCTGGCAAGGATCCAGGCAGCCGTATCAAGGCCAACAACATGACGCGCATGTTGCGCAGCATAGCCAAGCCTTGCGCGTGTTTTGGCATTGATCTGATCGCGCATGCCATATCCCGAAATCACCACCAGATAATCAATCCCGCCAGATGGTTTGACGTCACCCAGTGATGTTTCGGGGGTGATGACCAAACCGCTGGAACTTGTCGCAGGTTCGCCAGTGATGGTGCAGATCGCCCAGGTGATGTCAGGCCCGTTTGGTTGCCCCTTGGCTGCGCGAAGCGGTTCGAGCGCGCTGGCCAGCACCATGTTTGAAAATCCATCAAACAGGACAAAGACAAAACGGTTGGGTCTGGTTGGATGTGCGTTTGGCATAAAATGCAAAGTAAAGGGCGGAAATTGCAAAATCAATAAGCGTGATATTCGCTACGCTTTTGCCAGCATTTCATCAGTTGTTTTAGCACGAGGTCATCATGCCCCTGACAATGAATAAAGAGGTTTTCATTACCGCTGCCGTCACCGGATCGGGTGGCACACAGGATAAATCCCCGCATGTTCCGCGCTCGCCCGAAGAAATCGCCAACAGTGCGATTGATGCGGCCAAGGCCGGGGCGGCAGTGGTGCATTGTCATGTGCGCGATCCGAAAACCGGCGCACCGTCGCGTGATCTTGGTTATTACCGGGAACTGACCGAACGGGTTCGTGCTTCTGATGTTGATGTGGTCCTGAACCTGACAGCCGGGATGGGTGGGGACATTGTTTTTGGCTCGACCGAGGCCCCCCTGCCGGTCAATGAGGGCGCAACCGATATGATCGGCGCGACTGAGCGCATGGCGCATATTGCCGATTGCCTGCCGGAAATCTGTACGCTTGATTGCGGTACGATGAACTTTGCCGAAGCTGACTATGTCATGACCAATACGCCCGGCATGTTGCGCGCCATGGGTCAGATGATGACCGATCTTGGCGTTAAGCCCGAGATCGAGGCATTTGATACCGGGCATCTGTGGTTTGCCAAGCAACTGGTGTCTGAAGGTATCCTTAAAAGTCCGGCACTGGTGCAGCTTTGCATGGGTATCCCGTGGGGTGCGCCCAATGATCTCAACACATTCATGGCGATGGTTAATAACGTGCCCGCTGATTGGGATTGGTCGGCTTTTTCCATAGGACGTGATCAGATGCCCTATGTTGCCGCAGCCGTTCTTGCGGGCGGGAATGTCCGTGTCGGCCTTGAAGACAATATCTATCTCGCCAAAGGCGTTCTTGCCACCAATGCGCAGCTGGTTGAACGTGCCGTCGGGATTATTGAAGGCATGGGCGCCACCGTTATCGGCCCGAATGCGGTGCGCAAGAAGCTTGGGCTGACCAAGCGGGAGCCACGCGGATGAGCAACGTGGAGAACAAAAAGGCTGCGATCATTGGCGGCGGTGTAATCGGTGGTGGCTGGGCCGCGCGTTTCCTTTTGAATGGATGGGATGTTGCGGTATTTGATCCGGACCCACAGGCGGAGCGCAAAATTGGTGAAGTGATCGAAAATGCGCGCAGGAGCCTTCCGGCACTTTATGACCGTGCTTTGCCAGCAGAGGGCAAACTGACGTTCCATCAGGACATGAAAAGTGCGGTTTCAGATGCAGCATGGATTCAGGAAAGCGTTCCCGAACAGCTTGCCCTGAAACACAAGATCCTTGCGCAAATTCAGGAGCACGCCCCAACGGATTGCCTGATCGGATCATCGACATCGGGATTTAAGCCAAGCGAGCTTCAAGAAGGTTCATCCAATCCCGGCCAGATCATGGTCGCCCATCCATTTAACCCGGTTTATTTGCTGCCGCTGATTGAAGTCGTGCCATCCAGTGCGACGGACGCCTCGGTGGTTGAAGCTGGGTGTGAAACGTTGCGTTCTGTGGGGCTAAAGCCGCTTGTTGTCCGCAAGGAGATTGATGCGCACATCGCTGATCGCCTTTTGGAGGCCGTCTGGCGCGAAGGGCTTTGGCTGGTGCATGACGAGGTCGCCACGACCGAGGAAATTGATGACGCCATCCGGTTTGGCTTTGGCCTGCGTTGGGCACAGATGGGGCTTTTTGAAACCTATCGCATTGCTGGCGGTGAAGCCGGGATGGAGCATTTCATTGGCCAGTTCGGCCCGGCCCTGAAATGGCCATGGACGAAACTGATGGATGTGCCCGAACTGACCCCGGAACTGACCGCACGTATTGCGCAGCAATCTGATGATCAGTCCGGTCACATGTCGATCCGTGCGCTGGAACGCCTTCGTGACGACAATCTCGTCGGCATGATGCGCGCGCTGAAAAAATCGGGCAGTGGGGCCGGTGGAACCATCAATACACATGAAGCATCATTGCCAACGGCATCAAATCTTGATGATCTTCCGGTCACGGTGGACCGCCAAATCCCGCAAAGCTGGACGGACTATAACGGGCATATGAACGAAGCCCATTATGTCGAGGTAAGCGCGCAGGCAAGTGACCGCTTCATGGAAATGATCGGTGCTGATGCCGACTACATTGCCGCAGGCAGCAGCTATTTCACGGTCGAGAACCATGTTTGTTACCTTGAGGAAATCAAGGTCGGGGATCGGATCACCGTGACCACGCAGGTCATCCGGGGTGAGGGCAAAAAGCTTCATCTGTTCCATCGACTGACCAAGGCCGATGGCGCGATTGCGGCAACGATTGAAACCCTGCTTTTACATGTTGATCTGAAAACACGACGGACGTCCGAGCCGGGATCAATGGTGGCGACCAACCTTGGCGAAATTGCCAAGCTTCACAGCGGTTTGCCAAAGCCTGAACAGCTGGGACGTGCGATCGGCTGATTTGGTTGTATTGCTTTTCACAAGCACGACCATAATTTATGCCATAATTACCCCTGCAGTCTTTCACTGCGGGGGTAGTCGCGTTAGGCTGTTGCACGTTTTCCAAAGAGGCATCGTTGATGAAGAACTCAGATCCGGTTTCAACCGACATTGCGTATGATCCGATGCCAGAAGAAGACGGCATTCGATCCTTCATCACCAAATGCGATGCGTTCTATCCCCCCGATGCGGTTGCCGCCGGGATTGAGCAACAGCGCGTCTGGTATGATGCCCTTTGCGCGGAATTTGCCTTCCCGCATCCCGATGGCATGCAGGTCGAAGATGACGTCATTGCCGATGTGCCTGTGCGTCATTACCGCCCGGCCAATGTCAGCACCTCCCACAAGATCGTCTATATTCATGGCGGCGGGTTCGTTGTGGGCTCACGCGATAGCCACGATTCCATCTGTGCAGAGATTTCCGGTGCGGCGAGTGCTGAGCTGATTTCGATTGATTACCGTCTGGCGCCCGAACATGTCTGGCCCGCCCAGCATGAAGATTGCCATAAGGTCGTCCAGAGCCTTTTGGCTTCGGGCAAGAAGCTTGTTTTGGTCGGTGATAGTGCCGGTGGCATGTTGGCAGCGGGCTTGGCTGTGCGTGCACGCGAAGAGGGCTTTGGCGATCGGATTATCGGGCAGGCATTGGTCTATCCAGCCCTTGGCGGGGATCTTAATTGGCCAAGCTATGGGCAGATGGCCAATGCGCCGGGACTTAGCACCGATGACGTAATTTATTACCGTGATGTACTAAAGGCGCCGATGGATGATCCCTATGCCCATGCGCTGTCAGTCGATGATCTGCGCGGGCTTCCCCAGACCTACATCACGTCGGCCTATTTTGATCCGCTGCGTGATGATGGTCGCGAGTTTACCGCGCGTTTGGCACGTGCGGGCATTTCGGTGCAGTACCGTGAAGAGCCGCAAATGATCCATGGATGGCTGCGTGCACGTCATTCAAGCGACGGCGCCAAGGCGGGCTTTACCCATCTGTGTGATGCGATTTCGGCGATGGTTGCCAAGGTTTAGGCAAGCCATAGACACCGATATCAAAAAGGGCCGGATAACCGGCCCTTTTCTTTTGTGTCTTACATAAAGTTCCGCGGGATGGTTTTTTCCCACTTCTTCTCGAACACCTGTTGATTGTCCTCGTAGCCGATGACCCAGGCCGAGACATACCAATTGTCGCGATCGCAGCTGAGCTCTGCATGGCAATCGGTACGCACAAACCAGCCATCACGGGTCAGATCACAGGTCCATGCGGCTTCACCGCGCATCGATGTCGGATCAAGCGGATTGATCGACCAGGTTTCGCTGCGCACTTCACGGGTCGAAAGGCGGGAATCCGGATGTTCAAACAAACCGGTATCTTCATAGATGCGATAGCGGGTTTCATTTTGCGTCAGATTGCGCTGAACGCTGCGTTCGGTCCGGCTTGGTTTATGCTCGATATATTTGGGCAGCGGATCGGGATTGTCCGGTTCCTTGACCTCGATCCTTTCATGATCGCCCAGCAACGGCAGATCAAACCGGATCGATGACGGCGCAATGGTAAGACCCACATCAAAGGGCGGCGGCAGGATCATTGGCCAATAGGATGTGGAAAGTGCCAGCCGAAGTTTATGTCCGGCCTTGAAGCGATAGCCACAGGCATCCAGAACCAGCGTGATCGTCACCTTCTTGCCGCGCGGCATCGGTTTTGGATCGGCGTAATTGGCATCCAGATCCCGATGGGCAAGGTTCAATACCCCGAAAGATACGCGGGTCGCAGTTCCGTCGGGATGGACATCAACAAGACGTGCACACAGGTTTGACCAATCTGCATCGCATTCCAGATCGACCGTCAGGACCGGTCGCCCGAGAAGATCAATCTCGGCCTCTAGCGGGGCGGTTTCAAACACCAGTGATCCGGCGTCATCGGCACGCTGGTCAATCGCCATTTCCGCATCTGGTTTCAGGGTGAAATATTCGCCTGATGATGTCCCGGTATCGAGTGGTGATTTCAGATAGATATCTGCGGCTGGTGCGGCCGCGTCTGCTGCCGCAAAACCAAGACGTCCATCTGCAACATAAAGGCTTTGGGTTTCCGGTTCCGACCAGCTGTCCTTGGCAATCCAGAAGCCCGGATCGAAGTCACGACGCGGAGCGGGCTTAACGCCTTCAAGGATATAGGCGCGCATTTGTGGCAGCTCATCAATGCCATTGTCATCACCGCGCAACCACTTGTTCCACCATTTGATGGCTTCGCCTGTGAAGTCCGCGCGCGGCTTTGGCCAGGCGAAGTGCGGGTATTTATGCACCCATGGGCCAATCAGGGCCTTGGCGCGATCAGGCATGCCTTCAATCGCGCGCATTGGGGTATTGCGATACCCATCGCCCCATCCGGCCAGAACCATGGACGGGATTTTGACCGCATCGAAATCTTCGCAGATCGAGGCATGCTTCCAAAAGTCATCACGGGTCTGATGCGATAGCCATTCTTCGAGGAAGAACGGCTCTTCGTTCAGGCGATGCAGCCACATCGCGCGCCAGTCATCGCCGACCAATGCCGGATCGGGGGTGCGCGACTGATAGGCCAGCATGGTTGCCGCCCATGAAAGCTGCGCTGCAAGCTGGCAGCCGTTCTTGTAATGGATGTCGTCGTTATAACGATCCACGGTGGATGCAATTGATATGACCGCCTTAAGCGCCGGTGGGTTAAGGGCCGCGACCTGAAGGCAGTTAAACCCGCCCCAGGAAATACCCATCATGCCAACCGATCCGTTGCACCATGGCTGATCGGCAATCCATGCAATCAACTCACACGCATTGGCAAGTTCAAGTTCGGTATATTCCCCGTCAATCACGCCATCAAACTCACCCGATCCGCGAATGTCGATGCGGACACCGGCGATGCCGGCCTTGGCAAATTCGGGGTATGTTGCCTCGTCACGAACGCAGGTGCCATCGCCCTTGCGATAGGGCAGGAATTCAAAGACGGCTGGAACCGGATCGGCCTCAGCCCCATCGGGCATCCACATGCGTGCGGCAAGGCGGGTGCCATCGGCAATGGTGATGAAGGTATTTTCGATAACCGTGAAGTCGCGGTCGGACATGGTGGGGCGTCCTTTGGTCTGATGTGGTGTGCACTATTATGGGTGGCTTAGGTGAAAAGGCGGCCCAATGATTGGACCGCCTTTTTTGCATGTTTGGTTCGGTTTGTCAGTGACCGGCACTTTCCATTTTCCGGGTCGCGAGAACCTTTTCCAGCCAACCCAGTTCCATTTCCGGAACCGACTTCAAAAGAAGATCGGTGTAATCGTCAAATGGTGGGTTCAGGACTTCGGAACGTGGGCCGAAATCAACCAGCTTGCCCTGCAGCATGACCGCAACCGAGTCCGCAATGGCGCGCACAATTGCGATGTCATGGGTGATGAACAGATAGGATACCTGACGTTCCTTCTGCAGACGCAAAAGAAGATCAAGAATGCCCTCTGCGACCAGCGGGTCAAGGGCCGAGGTCGGCTCATCACACAGGATCAGTTCCGGCTGTGCCGCAAGTGACCTTGCAATTGCAACACGCTGCTTCTGACCACCGGAAAGTTCGGCCGGATAACGATCAAAGAAGGCTGCACCCATCTCGATCTCGTCGAGAAGTTCGATCACCTTCTTTTTGCGTTCCGCACCGCGCATGCCGAAATAGAACTGCAATGGACGACCAATGATCTGCCCCACCGTCTGGCGCGGGTTCATTGCCGTATCAGCCATTTGATAGATCAGCTGAATACGACGCAGATGATCACGTGACCGGTCCTTTTGTGCGTTGGAAAGCTCTTCACCGGCAAAGGTGACCTTGCCTTCAAACGGCGGCAAAAGACCCGTGATCACACGTGCCAAAGTCGATTTGCCAGAACCTGATTCCCCGACAACGGCCAATGTTTGACCGCGCGGCACATGCAGCGACACGTCATGAAGAACCTGCACACCATTGCCATACGCTGCTGAGATATTTTCGACCTTCAGCAGCGTATCAGACTGATCGCGGGCTTCGGCCTGTTTGGCCTGACGGACATTGACCAGTGCCTTGGTATATTCCTGACGCGGGTTTTCAATGATCTGTTCGACCGGACCATATTCGACCGTATCACCATTGCGCAGCACCATGATGTCATCGGAAACTTGGGCGACAACGGCCAGGTCATGGGTGATGTAAAGGGCTGCGGTTCCGGTTTTCTCAATCGCGTTCTTGATCGCGGCCAGAACATCAATCTGGGTCGTCACATCAAGGGCGGTGGTCGGTTCATCAAAGACGATCAGTTCCGGATTGGAACAAAGCGCCATGGCCGTCATCGCACGTTGAAGCTGACCACCCGATACCTGATGCGGGAAGCGATTGCCGAAATTCTTTGGATCGGGAAGACCCAGAATTTCAAACAGGTAATCAGCGCGCGCGCGGGCCTCCTGACGGGTCATCAGGCCGTGTTCGACAGTGGCCTCAATCACCTGATCGCCCAGCTTGTGCGCCGGGTTAAAGGATGCTGCAGCAGATTGCGCAACATAGCAAACGCGCGCGCCGCGAATTTGGCGGATACCGTTCTTGTTAAGCTCAAGGATATCCTTGCCATCAAGCATTACCTGACCGCCGGTGATGCGCACACCCCCACGGCCATAGGCAAGTGCCGCCAGACCAATGGTGGATTTGCCCGCACCAGATTCCCCGATCAGGCCAAGAACCTTGCCCTTTTGCAGATCAAAGGAAACTCCATGGACAATCTCGATATCCATCGGTGCTTCGCCCGGTGGAAAGATGGTCGCGCCAATGCGCAGATCGCGTACCGATAAAAGATCAGACATCGCCGCGGCCTCCTTTCAGGCTGGAAGTGCGTTTCAGCAACCAGTCGACAACCATGTTCACGCAGACAGCCAAAGCTGCAATCGCGCCACCCGGAATAAGGGCAGCCTGAATGCCAAAGATGATGCCGTCCTTGTTGTCTTTGACCATGCCGCCCCAGTCTGCTGCCGGCGGCTGAATGCCAAGACCCAGGAACGACAAGGTGGACAGGAACAGGATCGAGAATGCAAAACGAAGCCCGAATTCCGCCAAAAGAGGCGAAAGCGTATTGGGCAGGATTTCACGGAAGATGATCCACATCTTGCCTTCGCCGCGCAGTTTGGCGGCTTCGACAAATTCCATCACGGCAACATCAAGCGCAACAGCACGGCCCAGTCGATAGACGCGCGTTAAATCAAGGATCGCCATCACCGTGATCAGGATGATGATGTTTTGCGGCAGAACCGCCAGAACGACCAGCGCAAAAATCAGGGTCGGGATCGACATCATCAAATCATTCAGGCGCGACAATCCCTGATCAATAGGGCCGCCGGAAACGGCTGCCGTGAAGCTCAGGAAAATACCGATCGAGAATGACAGAATGGATGCCGCAAGCGACACAAACAGCGTGGTCTGCGAACCGTAAATCAGACGCGACAACAAATCGCGGCCAAGATTATCGGTGCCCAGAAGATAAAGTTCGTTTGCCGGTTCCCAGACGCCTGCAACGATTTCGGTCTCCCCATAAGGAGCCAGAAGCGGCGCGAAAACGGCACAGACAAACGCAAACAGGATGCCCAGAATTCCGATCCAGGCGGTCAGCGGGATTTCACGTAATCTCATCGCGGATGCCTCAGTCTCGGATTGGCGACAATGGCGACGATATCAGCCACCATGTTGAGCAGGATATAGACCGCAGCAAAGATCAGACCGCAGGCCTGAACCACGGGCATATCGCGCACCGTTACCGCATCAACCATGTATTGACCCATGCCCGGATAGACAAAGACCACCTCGACCACAACCACGCCGACCACAAGATAGGCAAGGTTAAGTGCAACCACGTTGACGATCGGGGCAATGGCATTTGGTGCGGCATGTTTGACAATCGACTTGAAGGCACCAAGACCTTTAAGCTCGGCGGTTTCCATATAGGCCGATGACATCACGCTGATGATTGCAGCGCGCGTCATGCGCATCATATGGGCCAGGACCACCATCACCAAAGTCGCGGTGGGCAAGGCAATTGCGGCCATGCGTTCCGAGAAACTCATGCTGTCATAGACCGTCGAGGGGAAGGTCGCGACGCCCAGTTGCACAGCAAAGAATACGATCAGGATGTAGCCGATAAAGAATTCCGGCAGCGAGATCGCCGCAAGCGACAGGATATTGATAACCCGGTCAGGCACGCGGTTGCGATAATGAACAGCAACCATGCCAAGACCAACAGCCAGCGGGACAGAAATTGCTGCAGCAAAAAATGCCAGAAACAGCGAATTGCCCAGACGCTTGGTGATCTGTTCGGTCACCGGTGCACCACTGGCCCAGCTATTGCCGAAATCACCCTGAACAACACCACCCAGCCACTCGAAATAGCGCGTGGTAATCGGACGATCCAGGCCAAGATCGGCCCGGATGTTGGCGACTGCCTGCGGGGTAGCGGATTGACCAAGATAGGTTTGGGCGAAATCGCCCGGCAGGGCTTCGATCCCTGCGAAAATCAGGACTGAAACAGCCCAAAGCAACAACACACTCAAGCCCAGTCGTTCGGCAATCAGAACCGACAACGGATGGGTTTCTTTAAGTCTGTGTCGCGCGGCTCGCACGCCGACCAAGGGATTGGCCATGAACACATACTCCCATTACTGGCCTGAACGGAAATTCAAGACGGGTGGGAACACATACAAAGGCAAGCCTTGTAACCATCTGGAAATTTCGGTCAGACCAATTGTGAAACACACGGTCGAACAACAAGACGGGGACCACGGTCAAAAATAACCGTGATCCCGCAATCTACAATCAATGGGGTGCGAAACACCCCGCATGATTAGCTGTTGATCCACAGACGCGATGCGACATAGCCGTTCGACATGTCGTTACCGATGTCCTGAACAAAGCCGGAAACATTGTTCGTCGTGGCATTCACGAAGTCGTTGAACATCGGCAGGATCAGACCGCCGGTGTCACGCACCATCAGTGCCATGTCGTGATACATTTCCTTACGCTTGGCCTGATCAAGTTCGGCGCGTGCTTCAAGAAGGATCTTGTCGAAATCAGTGTTGAGGAACCGGGTGTCGTTACAGTCAGCGGTCGACAGATATGCGGTCGAATACATCTGATCCTGGGTCGGACGGCCACCCCAGTAAGAGGTCGAGAACGGCTGAACGTTCCAGACGTTCGACCAGTAACCATCGCCCGGCTCACGTTTGATTTCGATGTTGATGCCCGCTTTCTTCGCGGTTTCCTGATACAGAACCGCTGCATCAACGGCACCCGGGAAGGCAACGTCGGACGTACGCAGCAGAACCGAACCATCATGGCCCGACTTCTTGAAGTGGAAGGCTGCCTTGTCCGGATCATAAGCGCGCTGCTCGATCCCTTCGGGAAACTGTGCATAGGTTTCGTTGATCGGGAAGTCGTTACCAACCTTACCGTAACCACCAAGGATCTTCTCGACCATGGTTTCACGGTCCATCGCATATTTCAGCGCCAGACGCAGGTCGTTGTTATCAAACGGTGCGGTGTTGCAATGCATGATGAAGACATAGTGACCACGGCCGGAGGTGGTCTGAATTTCAACATTCGGTGCACGCTTGAGAAGACCGACGGTCTTCGGATCAACACGGTTGATGAAGTGAACCTGACCCGATGACAGGGCTGCCATACGGGCAGTCGCATCGTTCATCACGATCATCTCAACGGAATCAACAAAGCCACGGTCGCTGCGCCAGTCGTTTTCGTTCTTTACGAAGGTCGCGCGCACACCGGCTTCGAAGTTGTCGAGTTTGAACGGACCGGTGCCGATACCGGCATTCGGGTTTTCAAAACCACCATCTGGCTGGATCACGAGGTGATAGTCGCTCAGCAGCAGCGGCAGATCGGCGTTGCCTTCGGTCAGGGTGATGACCAGATCGCCGTTTTTGTCTTCGATGTTGCTGATGGATTTCAGAATGCCAAGAGCACCGGATTCCGATTTGTCATCGGTATGGCGGATCAGGGTTTTGAAAACGTCATCGATGGTCAGTTCAGAACCATCGTGGAACATAACACCCTTACGGATTTTGAAGGTCCAGACAGATGCGTCTGCATTCGGCTCCCAGCTTTCAGCAAGTGCCGGAACCGCAAGACCGGTGGTCGGATGGGATTCAACAAGCGTGTCACCCCAGTTACGGTTCATGGCGAAGGTGAACTGCGAAGCCGATTTGGCCGGATCAATCACGTCGGTCGAAGCGCCGCCCTGCAGACCAAGCTTGAGGTGACCACCACGCTTGGGTTCCTGTGCAAGTGCCGAGGTGCCATACAGGCTGGTTGCGGCAGCAAGGGTCAGACCGGCAGCCATGGAACGGCCGATAAATTCACGGCGGTTCATTTCATGTGCACTGACGCGAGACGCAAAATACTTGATAGGGTCAGTCATCCCTGTTCCTTCTCTGATATGTTTTAACTTGTTGATTTATCTATTGGTGTGGCAGTTTCCGCCCGCTGATTTTCTTGGTTTTATTGCGGAGTGGGGTGTCGTTCAGACACAGGAGGCATGTTGCAGTTCGCTGAACTGCCGTCATTTTCATGCCACTGCTTCTGCGCAGTTTGTGAACCCCCTTTTTTGCCACAAAAATCATCCCTTTCGGGTGTGTGTACTGCCACGGGCGTACCCGGAATTGGGTAGGCACCCATCACGTTCGCCTTGCTGACACCTATGATGTTTCAGCCCGGCAGCACATGTTGTGTGGGACAGACAGTGCACTGATCGCGGACATCGTGACATGGGTTGGCGGTGGGCTTCAACCCGAAGTCTTGATGCAGGTGCAAACTTGCGCACCTGAAAATAGATTTTTGCGCCCAGAAACTCTCTGGAAAATAGAATAGATAACCGATGGATTTATCTGCAAAAACCCTTGCTGCGTAAGGGTTACAGATGAGCTCGGCAATAGTGGGTATATGCATAAATGTTCACATGAAAAATTTTTTATAATTTTCATGTTCGAACATCCAAAACGCGGATTTGTCCCTCTGTCGGACCGACCCAAGGGTTAAAAAGTATTCCAATTCGCAATTCGGTCGCATCTGAACCGGCCGGCACCCGATTGCCTGAGGTGTCTCAAATCTGCGGCAAACTGTCCTGTTCGCGGTGGTGCCGTCCGGTTTCTTTATTTCCGCCGAGGTCTTGAATGGGGGGCTTTTTGCTTTAAACAGTGGTCGATGTTACCCTTATCTGACTGTCCTGATTATAGAAATGACGACTGTTTTCACGGGTGGTGCACATAACGGAGGACTGTATGTATCAGAAGATGCTCGTACCTATCGATTTGGCCCACATTGAGAAACTGGAGAAGGCAATTCAAACGGCTGTCGATTTAGCTGGCCATTATGGCGCGGAAATTTGCTTTCTTGGTGTTGGTTCCAATACCCCATCAGAGGTTGCGCACACGCCAAAAGAATTCGAACAGAAAATGTCCGAATTCGCAAAGGGCATCGGCAGTAAAACCGGTGCCAAAGTTTCCGCTGCCGCAGCAATTGCGCATGATCCCGCAGTGGATCTCAGCAAAATTCTTGTCAGTAAAGCCGATGAATTGGGGGCCGATGTCATTGTGATGGCATCACATGTGCCCGGTGTTGCAGATCATATTTTTGCATCACACGGCGGATATGTCGCGTCCCACTCGGATCATTCCGTGTTCCTCGTGCGTTAATGGCACGACGTTTTTTTATTTGCGGCTAGGGGTAGCTGTATTTTCATCAACCTAGGGAGTTTGAAATGGGGTCAGAAGCTGAGACGGGCATAGAAAGCCCGGACGGAGCAGCGAACCCGATCGAAACCGATTATGAAGTCGGGCAAGACAATATCCAAACGCAAGTCGGACCTTTTGGACTGGATGTACATAATCCGGTCTTTCTGATTTCTGGATTGTCGATTGTTGCCTTTGTTTTCCTGACACTTGCCTTCCAGGAGAGTGTCGGGCCGATGTTTAACGACCTGCGTGGTTGGCTTACATCAACTTTTGACTGGTTCTTCCTGTCAGCTGCGAACATCTTTGTTTTGCTGTGCCTGTTCCTGATCGTATCGCCGCTGGGCCGTGTGCGCCTTGGTGGTGCGGATGCCACGCCTGACTATTCCTATAGCGGATGGTTTGCGATGCTGTTTGCGGCCGGCATGGGCATCGGTCTTATGTTTTATGGCGTGTCTGAGCCGATCTCGCACTTCTCGTCCTCGATGGGCGGAACCGCGCTTGGCGAAGGCGGTATGCGGACCGACTGGGCACCCCTTGGTGCGGCGGCCGGGGATCCTGATGCGGCCTTTGATCTTGGCATGGCGGCAACCATCTTCCACTGGGGACTTCACCCGTGGGCGATCTATGCGACCGTCGCACTGGCGCTGGCGCTGTTTTCCTTTAACAAGGGCCTGCCGCTGACCATGCGTTCGGTGTTCTATCCGATCTTTGGTGAGCGCGTTTGGGGCTGGACTGGTCACGTCATTGATATTCTTGCGGTCTTTGCCACCCTGTTTGGCTTGGCAACCTCGCTTGGTTTTGGGGCGGAACAGGCCAATGCTGGTCTCGAATTCCTGTTTGGTATTCCGGTCACAGATGGTTCCAAGGTCTTCCTGATCGTTGCGATTACCGGTGTTGCATTGATTTCGGTGCTTGCCGGTCTTGATGCAGGGGTTAAGCGCCTTTCAGAAATCAACATGATTCTGGCAGCACTTCTTTTGGTGTTCGTGATCCTCGTTGGTCCGACCATGGACATCATCAAGGGCTTCTTTACCTCGTTGGTTTCCTATGTCGAATATCTTCCGGCACTGTCGAACCCGGTCGGTCGTGAAGACACCAACTTCAGCCAGGGCTGGACGTCGTTCTATTGGGCGTGGTGGATTTCCTGGTCACCGTTTGTCGGCATGTTCATCGCACGTGTGTCGCGTGGCCGTACGGTCCGTGAATTCATCACCTGCGTCCTGATCATTCCGTCCCTCGTTTGTGTTCTGTGGATGACCACCTTTGGCGGTACTGCAGTTCACATGGTGACAGAAGGTGTAAGCGCGATTGCCGAGGCCGGTCTCCCGGTGAAACTGTTCGCCATGCTTGAACAGTTGCCACTGCACTCGATTACATCCTTCATGGGTATTATTCTGGTGATCGTCTTCTTTGTGACGTCATCTGACTCAGGCTCGCTTGTGATCGATACGATCACCGCAGGCGGCAAGGTCGATGCACCGGTTCCCCAGCGTGTCTTCTGGTGCACTTTTGAAGGTCTGGTTGCTATTGCCCTTCTTCTGGGCGGTGGTCTTGGCGCGTTGCAGGCAATGGCGGTTTCGACCGGCTTCCCGTTTGCAATCGTTCTGTTGCTGGCTTGCTATTCGATCATTCAAGGGCTTCGCACGGAACCAAAGGCCGTCGGCGCAAATGCCGAGGCGACGACGGACAAGGATTAAGGTATCGCGTAGCGACGGCTTGTTCTGTAGCTGGCAGTATCGACAAAGGGGCGCCCGATGGCGCCCCTTTTTGTTTGTGTGGTTTTGATTGCTACCTAGCGCGCGATCGGACCAAATTCCATAATCACCTTGCCGCTGCTATCACTCAGCGACAGGGTCGTATCGATCACTTTCCAGTCGGCGACATCTTCCATCGCGCTGGTAAAGGCATGTTCGATCTCCATCGCATCTTCCATACACATCATCTGCGTTGCGCCAAGTGGCGACATCGTCAGGCCGCTTTCAGATCGGGTGTAATTGCCGAAATACCTATTACATCCGGTCGATCCGGCAATTTTGCCGTCTGATGCAAAATTTGCACTGGCCAGAACCGGTGACATTGGCTCAAGAGTGCGATTGCCTTCTGTAACCTTGGTCAGAACCCATTCCTTGTCGGTGACGGAAGACCAGTCATCGACCATCGCAGTTTGTTGGGTTTGATTGGTGGTATTGCAGGCGGAAAGGAGAAGGGCTGTGGCAATCGTCAGTGACGGCAGCAAGATCGGTTTCGCAGCGCGCATTTGGATTTCCTGTTCGTGGTGGCTGTCCAAAGTCATCCTCATTGGTCGAATTTGATCGACCGATCCCCGCTTGGTTGTGCAGTGCGGAGTGATTTGCTCGTTAATTGGAAAGTCTGACGCATATTTGCGGCAAGATTTTAGCACAGCTTTGCATCCTCGAAGCGATCAGCGTGTTTTGCGGCATATGAAAAGCTCTTTGCGCCGGGGCGCAAATTGGCGCTATGGTTTGGGTCCTGCCGCCGGATAAGCAATTACCCGATCCCACATATTTCTTGCCAAGGTCTCATTGCGATGAAGATTTCCCTGTCTGATGCCCACGCACTGGTGTGCGAAACCTTGATGCGCTGCAATGTCAGTGCACAAAATGCATCCTCGGTCGCAACCGCCTTGGTCAATGCAGAAGCCTCTGGGCAGGGCGGGCATGGTTTTCGTCGCATTCCGGCCTATTCCGCGCAGGCGCGTGTCGGCAAGGTCGATGGTATGGTGACGCCTGTCTTTGAAAAGCCGGTTCCCGGCGTGCTGCGCATTGATGCGCAACATGGCTTTGCCTATCCCGCACTTGATCTGATGATGGACCATCTGCCCGATATGGCGAGATCACAGGGGATTGCGATTGCCTCAATCCATAAATCCCATCATGCGGGGGTTATGGGCCTGACCGTTGAACGACTGGCAGAGCAGGGTCTGGCGGCCATGATGTTTGCCAATGCTCCGGCTGCGATGGCGGCATGGGGTGGACGTCGTCCGATGTTTGGCACCAATCCGATTGCCTTTGGCGTGCCGGTCGGTGCCGCTGGTGATCCGATTATTATCGACCTTGCGCTTTCCAAGGTTGCGCGCGGCAAGATCATGGCAGCAAAGCAGAAGGGTGTAGAAATTCCCGACGATTGGGCGTTCGACCCCGATGGCAATCCGACGACCGATCCGGTCAAGGCATTGGATGGCACGATGGTCTCGGCGGGTGGTGTAAAGGGTGCAGCCCTTGCCATGATGGTTGAGCTTTTGGCAGCCGGTTTGACCGGGGCGCAGTTTGGTCATCAGTCTTCATCACTGTTTGATGACAAAGGCAAGCCACCTGCATTGGGTCAGATGGTGATTGCTATTGATCCCAAAGCAACCGGTGGTCCGGGTGTTGGCGAACATCTTGCAGCCATCGCCAATGAAATTGCATCTGAGGAAGGTGTGCGTCTTCCGGGCCGTCGCGGCAAGATCGCCCGCCTTGAGGCTCAAGCCAATGGTCTTGAAATTGAAGATGATGTGATCGAAACCATTCGTGCGATCAAATAAAAACGATCTGTAGATCCGGTTCATTAATCTTGATGTGCGGTTTTGTGTATTCAAATACGTATCCGTCATTTCGTTTGTGAAATACATCACGCAGATATATGCGTATGTTCAGATTATGTGACGGAATTTATTTGAACTTGGCGCTTTGAATGCTTGTTTATTATTTGATGTATAGACAAGTTTAATTGTTGTCGGGAAAATTAGCTACCCGTAATCATCGAACTGTAACATCAGTGTCACCGTAAAGTCGCGGTTCATGCGTAGTTTCTTCATCCAGCGAAACACATGCAGGCGATTCTTTGATGCTGGTTGTAGATATCTCTGGACTGAACAAAAGCTTTACCCGTGACAAGCGTGCCCTGAACGACGTCAAGTTGCAGGTACGGGAAGGCGAAATGGTCGCACTGATTGGTGCGTCCGGTTCAGGTAAATCCACACTGATCCGTCATATTGCCGGATTGCTGCGCGGTGACCGCGACGGCGGCAAGATCGTTGTGTTTGGCGAAACCATTCAGGAAAACGGAAAGATCGCCCGTGGCGCACGTAAAGTTCGCGCCGAAATCGGCGTTGTTTTCCAGCAATTCAATCTTGTAAGTCGCTTGTCGGTTCTGACCAACGTCCTCATGGGCCTTTTGGGTCGTGTACCGGCTTGGCGCGGATCACTTGGTCTGTTTACCAAGGCGGAAAAGACCCGTGCTATGAATGCGCTAAGCCGCGTTGGCATTGATGCACATGCCACCAAAAAGGCGCGTAACCTTTCAGGTGGTCAGCAGCAGCGCGCAGCAATTGCCCGCACCATTACCCAGGGTGCACGCCTTATTCTGGCGGACGAGCCGATTGCATCGCTTGATCCGGCATCCTCACGCAAGGTGATGAACACTCTTGATCGTGTGAACCGTGAAGACAACGTGACTGTGATCGTGTCGCTTCATCAGGTTGATTACGCCAAGGATTATTGCAAACGGACCATCGCTATGCGCGATGGTTCTGTCATTTTTGACGGGCCTTCCACCCAATTGACGCCGGAATTCTTGCGCGAATTGTACGGCGAATATTCTTCCGAGCTTTTTGCAGATGGTTCCGAGGACGAAGCACGTCCTGTGGTCGAGCCTGTTGCGAAAAAGGATCTGGCGGTAGCGACCAGCTAACCAGATCACGTTTTGACTGCCTTACCTCATCGAAACACGTCCAATTCAAATCTGACAGGGGACTTCCTATGATCGTCAAGACAATTGCATCTGCAGCACTGGCTGCCACTTTGCTGGCATCTGGCATTGCAAAAGCCGATGTTGAGTTCAAGCCGCTCGAACAGGATCCGGAAACCATCGTTTTCGGCATCATCTCGACTAAATCGACTTCCAACCTTAAAGCTCAGTGGCAGCCGCTGATCGATGACATGGAAGAAGCCCTTGGCAAAGATGTCGAGGCATTCTTCGCACCGGATTATGCCGGCATCATCGAAGGCATGCGTTTTGGCAAGGTCCATGTTGGCTGGTTCGGCAACAAGTCCGCGATGGAAGCTGTTGACCGCGCAGGTGGCGAAGTTTTCGTTCAGACCTCCAAATCCGATGGTTCTAACGGTTACTACTCCCACATCATCACCCAGGCTGATAACGACAAGGTCAAAACCCTTGAAGACATGCTGAAATGCGATGGTTCGCTGAACTTCGGTATTGGTGATCCGAATTCGACCTCGGGCTTCCTGGTTCCGTCCTACTATGTCTTCGCCAAAAACGGTGTTGACCCGAAAGAGTGCTTCAAGACCGTTCGCAACGCGAACCACGAAACCAACCTGATGGCGACAGCCAACAAGCAGGTTGATGTTGCTGCCAACAACTCCGAGCAGCTTGGCCGTACCAAAATGAACAAGCCGGAAATCACCGACAAGGTCAAAGTAATCTGGACCTCGCCGCTGATCCCGTCTGACCCGATGGTTTACCGTAAAGATCTGTCGCGTGAACTGAAATCCGAAATCAAGGCCTTCTTCCTTGGTTATGGTCGCTTCGGTGACGTGGAAAGCGCCAAGGAAGTTCTTGCCAACAACTCTGATGGCATGGGTCTCTTCATGGAAAGCTCCAACGCACAGCTTTACCCGATCCGTCAGCTCGCTCTGTTCAAAGACAAGCTGAAAATCCAGAACACCGAAGAACTGTCTGCTGACGAAAAAGCAGCACGTGTTGCCGAGATCGACAAGAAACTTGCCGAACTCGACATTCTGGTTGCTTACCAGTAGTCGGCCTTTCGACAGGGAGTGCAGCTAACGTTGCGCTCCCTGTTTGCATTTACCATCCGGGATTAACATGATGAATAGCAGCATTTCTTCCGCATCATCTGCCGCAACGGTGCTTCCGCCGCGCGACCTGAAACGGTCCGCGACGAGCTTCCTGCTCTGGGCAGTCATTCTTGGTCTTCTGGCCATGTCGTGGGAAGGTGCGGATATGCGCCCGATGTCTCTGTTTGAAAACAGCGGCAACATGGTCGACTTCGCCGAGGGCTTCTTCCCGCCAGACTTCCTTATGTGGAAGATGTATGTCGAAGAAATGTGGATCACCATCCAGATCGCGATCTGGGGAACGGCTTTGTCCATCGTCTGTTCCATTCCGTTTGGCATTCTAAGTTCGGAAAATATTGTGCCGGTGTGGGTGTATCAGCCGGTACGTCGCCTGATGGATTCCTTCCGCGCAATCAACGAAATGGTCTTTGCCATGTTGTTCGTTGTGGCTGTTGGCCTTGGACCGTTTGCCGGTGTGCTTGCACTTTGGATTCACACGACAGGCGTTTTGGCCAAACTGTTTTCAGAGGCGGTCGAGGCAATTGATCCAGAACCGGTCGAAGGCATCCGCGCCACCGGGGCAAACGCGCTTCAGGAAGTGATCTTTGGCGTGATCCCGCAGGTGCTGCCGCTTTGGATTTCTTATTCGCTCTATCGCTTTGAATCCAACGTTCGTTCCGCAACGGTTCTGGGCATCGTTGGTGCGGGCGGGATCGGTATGGTTCTTTGGGAATATATCCGTGGCTTCTATTACGCTGAAACTGCAGCCGTCATGATCATCATCATCATTTCGGTCAGCCTGCTTGATATGGTTTCCCAGCGTTTGCGCAAACTGGTGACCTGATACATGCGCTATCAGATCACTCAGGCCAAACCGGCCATGAAGGCGCTTTCGCCGGAACCGACCATTGATGCAAGTGCCACGGTTGTTGATTGTGAAATGGGTGTCTGGACCGAAGTTGGTGCCAGAACATCCATGCGCGAAACTACAATGGATGATTATTCCTATGTCGTGAATGACAGCGAGATCATCTATTCCGATATCGGCAAGTTCGTGAATATCGCAGCCCATACCCGCATCAATCCCGGGCAACATCCGATGGACCGGGCATCGATGCATCACTTCCAATATCGATCAAGCGCCTATCAGCTTGGTGACGATGACCCGGCCTTTTTCGATTGGCGTCGTGAAAAGCGCGTTGAGCTTGAACACGATGTCTGGATCGGCCACGGGGCGATTGTCCAAGGTGGCGTTACGGTTGGTATCGGCTCTGTCGTTGGGTCGGGTGCGGTGGTGACCAAGGATGTCGCGCCCTACACTATTGTCACCGGCATCCCGGCAAGTCCGCTTCGCCCGCGCTTTGAGGCCGATATTGTTGATGCCCTTCTGCGCATTTGCTGGTGGGATTGGGATCACGATATGCTGCGCAAAAATTTGCCAGATTTCAGAACACTTTCGGTGCGTGACTTCTGCCTGCGATACGACACGATCTAGGCGATCATCATAAGTGAATTTGCGATAAATGCCGGGGGTCGGATTGACCTCCGGCGTTTTTTCATCGACCTTCTTTTGACGAAGAATTTCAAAGGAAAACCATGAGCGACTATCAACGCTATGCCGTTTATTTTGCCCCCTGCGCAGAAAGCATGCTGGGGCAGTTTGGTCACGCCTGGCTGGGACGTGATCCGGCAAGCGGACGAGATGTCGCAAGATTGGATGTAAACGGCATCAGTGCGGATGAGTTGGTTGCTGCGACCACATCACCATCCCGATATGGTTTTCATGGCACGCTTAAGCCGCCGTTTGCATTGCGTGATGGTCAAACGCGATCCGATCTTGAGGCCGCCATTGCTGATTTCTGTGCGCAGATATCACCGATCACTTGCGGGCACTTGATGTTGAAATCAATCGGCCGGTTCTTGGCGTTGGTCCCAACCGAACCGGTTGCGCCACTGGGTGATCTGGCTGCATCTCTTGTCCGCGGCCTTGATGAATTTCGCAAACCCGAAGACGAAGCTGCGATGAATAAACGCCGTTCGGTGGGCTTGTCTGATCGTCAGGAAGACTATCTTGTGCGCTGGGGATATCCCTATGTGATGGAAGAATTTCGGTTCCATCTGACACTGAGCAACAAGCTTGAAGGCGATCAGTTGGGGCGCTTTGAAATGGCCTTAGCTCCGCTTGTTGATCCGCTGTGTCAAACACCCTTTGCCATCAGGGATGTGTGCCTGTTTGGCGATCCGGGGGATAGCAAACCCTTCGCGCTTTTGCAGCGCTTTTCACTGACCGGATAACAAAAATGCTGCAGCAAAAAACTGCAGCATTTTTTTGATGTGGGCGGCTTTGATTACTTTGCTTGCGCCAAGTTGCCTGCGGGTTGTGGCATCTCGATCGCGTGGATGAAACGCGCAATGCCGGTCTCAAGATCGGCGTCATTATCAACATGAACGATATTCTCGCCATCTACCTGATAGGCGGACGCACGCGCCAGACGACGTTCGATATCAAGCGCATCTTCACGCCCACGTGCTTCAAGCCGTTTGCGCAAAACATCAATATTGGCCCGGATGCTCAGCACCCGGACATGATCTACACCAATCAGTTCACGGGCATCTTCAATCACGCTGCGCGATACATTGACGATGACGGTCTTTCCCGCCGCCACATCGTCCTGCACATGGCGCGGGATGCCATAGCACAGATCATGTGCCCGCCAGCTCAACAGGAAAGCACCCTGATGCGCCATCTGCGGGAAATCTTCGGGCCTTACCGGAATATGGACCTCGCCGACCGATCCGGCCGGACGGGTGATGCAACGACGTGGAAAGCAGATATGGTTTACACCCTTTAGCCGTTCACGGGCTGCATCAAGAAGCGTGTCCTTGCCAACACCACTGGGGCCGACGACAAGGACCAAAAGTCCAGATTTGGGGGCGCCATCATCTGCATGGCGCCCGGTCATGATACGCGAACACCTTCACGCCAGACACCACACACAATCGGGTGATGCGGCGAGTGATGTACACGGATCAGATCGCCGCGTTTACCAGTTGCGATCTCGCCACGGTCATTAAGTCCGACCTGCGTTGCCGGATTAAGCGTCACAGTGCGAATGGCGCGTGGCAGATCATAACCATCGAAATCATCAAACAGCTTCATCGCGCCATGCAGCAAACTGTGCGGCACATAGTCGCTTGAAATAATGTCGAGATAGCCTTTTTGCGCCAAGTCACCGGCGGCCACATTCCCGCTATGTGATCCGCCGCGCACAAGGTTCGGGCCGCCCATCATCACGCCAAGACCTGCTTCATGCGATGCCTTGGCCGCCTCCAGCGTGGTGGGGAACTCCGCCACAGTCATCTTGTCAGCAACGGCTTCGGCGACATGGGCCTCGGTCGCGTCATCGTGGCTTGCCAGCGCAAGGCCCTTGGCATTAGCAAGGTCCACCACATGGCGGCGGTGCTTTGCCGAATAAAGCTCTGAATCACGTTTGCGCGTCGCGATGAATTTGCGCATTTCTTCGTCATTAAGGCCGTATTTGCCCTGATAGTAGGTATAGTAGGCATCAAGGCTGACGAACTGGCGCTGCCCGGGCGTGTGATCCATCACTGAGAGCATGCTGACCAGTGGCAAGTCGATCAATTGACCAAGGGCCTCGACCATGCCGGGGAAGGATGTCTCACAGCGCAGATGCAGTTTATGATCTGCGCGCAGCAACCCATTTTCCAGCGCGTGTTCGAGTGCGTTGACGGATTCAATCAGTCTGACAATGCGCTCCGACCCCTCATTGACGTCGCCAATGGATACCGCATCAAACACCGTGGTGATCCCGGCACTGGCAACCTGGTTGTCATGGGCAACAACCGCGGCGGTCGCCGGCCAGCGGGTTTTGGGCCGCGGGGTGAGGTGTTTGTCGAGATTGTCTGTATGAAGCTCAACCAGACCCGGCATCACATAATCGCCTGCCATATCCTCCGCACCCGCAAGGTTCGAAGGACGGTCTGAAACATCTGTGATCAAGCCATCCTTGATCTGAATGGCACCATCGATGACTTCATTGGCCAGGACGAGTTTGGCATTGGTAAAAATCTGTTCAGTCATTGGCCCCAACTTTAAACGAAGTCACATCAAACGAACCGGTGCAAACAGCATCGCGGGTTTCATGGTCATGGAAAATACCGGCAATCGCGGCCCCACGGCTTTTGGCTTCTTCAATCAGCGCCAGAACTGTGGCGCGATTTTGGGCGTCAAGCGATGCGGTCGGTTCATCCAGCAGCATGATCGGATAATCGGCAATAAAGCCACGCGCAATATTTACGCGCTGCTGCTCCCCACCCGAAAAGGTCAGTGGCGATAGTTGCCACAGGCGTTCCGGAATACGAAGGCGGGTCAAAAGATCACGCGCCTTATCGGTCGCAACATCGCGCGCGGTGCCAAGGGCGACAAGCGGCTCGGCCACGATATCAAGGGTCGGCACACGCGGGATCACGCGCAGGAACTGGGAAACATAACCCAGTGTACGTTTGCGGATCTCAAGGATCGAGTGCGGGCTGGCCGTCGTGATATCGAGCCAGTCGCCATCGTGGAACACCTTGATGGATCCTTGTGAGCATGTGTAATTGGCATAAAGCATGCGCATGAAGGTACTTTTCCCGGAACCGGATTCCCCGGTCAACGCAATGCATTCGCCAGATGAAAGCATGAATTCGACGCCTTCAAAAACCGGGATGGTCACGCTGCCTTGGGTGTGCAGCGTAAAGCTTTTGGCGACGTTTTGAGCATGAAGCATTTCAGACATTTTCTTCGCCCCGGTCAGTTCTGAAGAATGGAAGAAACAAGCAGCTGGGTATAGGGATGCTGCGGGTCATCAAGAACCTGATCGGTAAGACCATGTTCAATGACTTTGCCCTGTTGCATCACCATCAGCCGGTGCGAAAGAAGTCGGGCGACTGCCAGATCGTGGGTGACGATAATCACCGCAAGATTAAGGTCGTGAACCAGCCCGCGCAGCAGATCGAGCAATCTGGCCTGAACGGAGACATCAAGCCCACCCGTGGGTTCGTCCATAAAGACGAGGCGCGGGCTGGTTACAAGGTTGCGGGCAATCTGCAAGCGCTGCTGCATGCCGCCCGAAAAGGTTGATGGCAGATCATCCAGTCGCTCGGATGCGATTTCGACCTTGCCAAGCCAGCTATCGGCGTTGCTTCGGATATTGCCGTAATGACGATCACCGATCGCCATCAGTCGTTCACCAATATTGGCCCCGGCACTGACATTCATGCGCAGGCCATCGCGCGGGTTCTGATGGACAAAGGCCCAATCGGTCCGCATCAAAAGGCGGCGCTGCGCTTCGGACATCTGATAAACATCGCGTACGCCATCAATGCGGGTCTGATATTCAACAACACCTTTGGTCGGCTCTTGTTGGGCGGAAATGCTGCGCAACAAAGTCGACTTGCCAGAACCGGATTCCCCAACGATGCCAAGAACTTCGCCCGGACGAAGTTCAAAGCTGACATCCTTGCAGCCAACCCGATCGCCATACATCATGGTCAGGTTGTCAACGCGCAGAAGCGGATCATTCATCTTGGTCATTATTCTGCTGCCTTCTCGCTGCTTGGGCTTGATTTAGTGGTGCCAAACGGTTGGTCATGATGTTGCGGGCCACGGTGGCCCGCTTCCTGACGCTCCGCGCAATAGTCGGTGTCCGAGCAGACAAACATCCGGTTGCCCTGATCATCGAGGATGACTTCATCAAGGTAACTGTCGCGCGCGCCGCACATGCCGCATTCATCTTCCCAGGACTGGACTTCGAACGGATGATCTTCGAAGTCGAGGCTTTTGACCTTGGTGTAGGGCGGCAGAGCATAGATGCGTTTTTCACGACCTGCCCCAAACAGCTGAAGCGCCGCCATATCGTTCATTTTCGGATTGTCGAACTTGGGCGTCGGCGACGGATCCATCACATAGCGATCATCGACCATCACCGGATAGGCATAGGTCGTCGCAATATGGCCATGACGTGCAATGTCTTCATAAAGCTTCACATGCATAAGGCCGTATTCTTCAAGCGCATGCATTTTCCGCGTTTCGGTTTCACGCGGCTCAAGAAAACGAAGTGGCTCGGGGATTGGCACTTGATAGACAAGTACCTGATCTTCGCGCAGTTCCTTTTCCGGGATGCGGTGGCGGGTCTGAATAATCGATGCTTCGGCTGTCTTTTCTGTGGTCGCAACATTGGCGGTCTTGGCAAAGAATTGACGGATCGACACCGCATTGGTGGTGTCATCCGCACCCTGATCAATGACCTTCAATGTATCGTTCTGGCCAATGACGGCGGCGGTTACTTGCACACCACCCGTACCCCAGCCATAAGGCATTGGCATTTCGCGTCCGGCGAATGGCACCTGATAACCCGGAATGGCCACAGCTTTCAGTAGGGCGCGCCGGATCATGCGTTTGGTTTGTTCATCAAGATAGGCGAAGTTATAGGCCTGTGCCCCATCCGCCGCGCTATTTATCGTCTGTTCCATGGGATTACTCCGCGGCTTCGGGTTGGGATTTCGCCTGATCGGCGTCAAGCTTGGCAAGGCGTTCTTCGACCTCGGCCCGCATGCGGCGCACCAGTTCAAGCTCGCCCTGGAAATCGACATAGTGCGGAAGCTTGATATGCTCGACAAAGCCGGTCGACTGGACATTGTCGCTATGTTCCATCACGAACTCGCTGTCCTGTGCCGGGCCCATGATCTGTTCGCCCATTTCATTGGCGCGCATTGCACGATCGACAAGTGCCATCGAAATCGCTTTGCGCTCGTTCTGACCAAACACAAGTCCATAGCCGCGGGTAAATTGCGGAAGTTTGGTTTTCGATCCCTTGAACTTGTTGACCGTCTCGCACTCGGTCAGTTCGATATCGCCGATATCAATGGCAAAGCCGAGTTCTTCTGGCTCAATCTCGACCGAAACGGTGCCATAGCGGATCTCGCCAACAAAGGCGTGGCTGTTGGCGTATCCGCGCTGGGTCGAATAGCCCAGTGCCAGAACAAACCCCTCATCGCCGCGTGACAAGTTCTGCAGGCGCAGATCACGACCGGCCGGGAACTTGACCGGTTCACGCGTCAAATCAGCGACCGGGGCGCTGTCATCAACCGGAACTGGCTCGTCCTGGATCAGACCTTCATAATTCAGAATGTCATCCAAGACACGTGGCATATTCTCATCAACGGGATGTTCACCACGCGGGGCTTCGGTTGGTTCCTCGCCATTGGCCATCAGGGTGAAGTCAAGAAGGCGATGGGTGTAATCAAAGGTCGGGCCCAAAATCTGCCCACCTGGCAAATCCTTGAACGTTGCCGAAATGCGGCGCCACACATCCATGTCAGCGGTCTTGATCGGCTTGGAAAAGGCAAAGCGGGGCAGGGTGGTGCGATAGGCACGCATCAAAAAGATTGCCTCGATCAAATCACCACGGCCCTGCTTGATCGCAAGGGCAGCAAGGTCGCGGTCATACAGCGATCCTTCGGCCATGACGCGGGTCACCGACAGTGACAATTGCTGTTCAATTTGATCGGTTTCGATTTCGGCAATGTTGCGATCACCACGGCGCTGTTCGGCCAGAAGCTTGTGGGCGTTGTTGATGGCGCGTTCGCCACCTTTAACGGCTACATACATGATTAATTGACCTCAATCCGGGTGGTGCGCGACAGGGCGGCGATCTTGGTGGGGCTTGCAAAAATCACATCCACGCCGCACGGAAACAGGTGATGGTTTTCTGCTCGCCATGCATGGAAGCTTTGCGGAAGGCCACTAACGGAAAGGCTGTGCGTGTCCTTGATGCCCGGTCCCTTCAGGGTCATCGATGGGCTATCTGTAATTTCATCAACCATCAGGATCAGGGTTGCGGACTGATCTGGATACTCCGCATTGCCGACCGGAAGATCGGTGATGAAGGACAGGTCATCAGAGCCCTTGGCAACGGCGAAGTCAGCCTGTTTGACGTCATCCGTGATCGGGCAGCCGCAATGGAATTTCAAATGATCACTTGCGGCTTTGGTGGCGCAGGATGACGACAACCAGATGGTCGTGTCCATGTCGGCCATGGCAAGAAGGGTCGCCGTCGTCGTCGCATTCAGCCCCTCAGGGGATTCAATCGCAAGCGGCAGGTTATAAATCCGACCGGGGCGCGACATGGCATCCAGAAGGACGCGAAACACGGCATTTGAATCAAATGCGGCATGCTCAAAACCGGGTAGCAATTCACTTGTCTGGGTGTGCAAACTCATTCGTCTTCTCCGCGGACAAGGGTGAAGAAATCAACTTTGGTGGCAGCGACCTTGCGCGCGTGATCACGCTTGGCATTGGCTTGGAGTTCGGCAAGATCATCAATGAAAACAGCGGCCGCACCGTCGCGCAGCATCACCGCATCAAACAGGGCCGCATATTGCGCCTGCAGGCGGTCCCGCCCTTTGACATATGAATGGCCAACCGTTCCGTCCGACAGCGTGACGGCACAGCGCGTCACGGTCATTTCGCCCAGATTGAAGCGCTGCCCTGCTCCGCCGGCACGTCCGCGAACCATGACCATGCCGATCTGTGGTTCGCGCAGATGGGTCCAACTCACATCTGCATGGTTTTTCGACCACTCGGTTTCGAGGGTGGTGCGCGGTGTGCGCGCCAGAACTGACATCCAGCGTTGGCGTGCTGCCGTTGTTGCGTCGACGCTGGTTGTGTTCTGAGTTTGATCCGGTGCGTGCTCTGACCTTTTGGTCGTGGCGGTTGGCGCCGTCATCTCTTTGATCCTTTTGCCTTATGTCGACAAATTCAAAATTTGTCTAGACGTCTATACCTATCTACGTTATAAGACGATCCATCGACCTTGGCAAAGGTCTTGGGGTGAAAGTTTTGTGAACGGGGAAAGTAATGGATTGGGAGCCGGGGCTATCTATCTGGAAGCAAATCGAAAAGCAGCTTCTCAGTGACATTTCCGATGGTGTGTTTGCGCCAGGCGACAAGATGCCGACCGAGATGGAACTGGTTCGCAGATTCGGTGTTAACCGCCACACCGTGCGCCGCGCGATGGCGGCCCTTGTCGATTCCAATGTTGTCCGGGTGGAGCAGGGGCGCGGGGCGTTTGTGCAGGAACAGATACTTGATTACCCATTGGGCTCAAAAACCCGGTTCTCCCAGATCGTATCGGGCCGTCATCGCCTGCCCGACAAACGACTGATCTCGTCCGAGGTGCTCAAGGCCACAGTCACCGTCGCCCAGTTCCTTGAGGTCAAACCGGGCACACGCGTGATTGAACTGTTCTCGGTATCCGAGGCTGACGGCGTCCCGCTTGCCGTCGCGACCAGCTACCTTCCCGCAGCACGCTTTGACGGCATTGTCGAATTTTTCACCCAGACCAAATCCCTGACTGAAGCTTTTAAGCGTTTTGGCATCGATGATTACAGCCGCAAAACCACCCGAATATCGGCAACCCTGCCATCGTCGCGCGTGGCAAGTTTGCTAAAGCAGGCCAAAAACCGCCCAGTGATCTCGACCGAAAGCGTGGATGTCGATTCCGCAGGTGTGCCGATTGAGTACGGCGTCACGGCCTTCTCAAGCGACCGGGTGCAGTTGATTGTCGAGTGATTGATTAAGTTGCATCTTTGGGCTTACGGCACCAGAACTGGTACATCCCCCGGAATGTATCGGGATGTTGTTCCTCATAAGCATGCCAATGCGACAGTCTTTGGGTTTGAGGTAGATGTTTAATTGAGTTTCGGAACGTTTTGAGGTTGCCGACGAATGGCATCTCAAAATCAAGGAACTCAAGGTTCAGCTCTTCAAGGTGCTCGCGCACCATGTGCAAGTCCAAACGATGTTCTTGAACATGGAAAACAAGGTCTCGAAAGGCGCTCAAGCTAAAGAAATCGCTGCGTCGGGTTAATTGCAAGAGTTCGCGATTTCCGTTAGCAGCCTCTTGGATGACAAATTGTCGGCATCGACGCATGCCATCTGATGTTGCGGGAAATTTTTGCGCAGCTACGATCTCGCGCCCGGCAATCACATCCTTTCGCGCACGTTCGCTATAGAGCCCGATTTTCATTACACCGCCTGGGCGGAGCAATTTTGTCAGAACCTTCCATCCTGCGAGTGGGTCCTCAAGATGGTGCAGTACTCCAACACATTCAATCATGTCGAAGCTGCACCCCAAGTTCGCAAGTTCAAGTATGTCAGCGCGGGCAAACTCAACGTTTGTGATTCCAAGTTTCTGCGCCTGACGTTTGCCGTATGCGAGGCTGCTGACACTGAGATCAACTGCCGTGACCCTTGCATTTTCAAATCTTGTCGCTGGTTGAAGCGCATGTTGTCCAGTACCGCAACCAGCAACCAAAATCTCAGGCATTTCAGGATTGTCGTAGGCGCCATGCGCTGAGGTTATCAGGATCGGTTGCAGGCATTCCGATATCGTCTTCGGTGATGAATGAAGTTCGGTTCGAAGCCAGCGGGGATAAGGGTTTTCTTCATACTGAGAACGGACCGACTCTGAAACGGCGTTTGCATTTCCGGTCAGGTCCGGAATATCGGCCTTCAGTTCCTGCTCGACACGAGGTTCTTCAACCTGACGCGTGAGCAATTCGTCAAGCTCTGAAGTAAACTCGGTTGGTGCAAGCATCTCATGCTTAAACGCCTTGTAAAGAGGCTCATAGCAACCGACCAGAGCAAGTTTCTTGGCACTGGGCAGAGCACTAGCAGTAAGCTGCGTATCAATCTCTTTTTTGATGGCTGCAAGTGCGGTTACTTCGTCATCGGTTACGGCGTAACTATATTCATTATTGAAGCACTGAAGTGCGAGTGCGGTGACGAAATCTTCACTGGCACTTTCACATATTGCCGCGTTCAGTAATATGTGCTTCCGAAGTGCCGTCAGGGTTTTCTCAACAAAGAGATTTGTGATCGGAAATTCCGACATCAACTTAAGCATCAAAGGGATGCTAGACAGTTTCTGTATATCTGCCTTTATCTCTTCTTCTGCAGGCTGTGATGCGTTTGTGCGTTGTACATACCGCGCGATTATTTCGCGAAATTCCGGCCGATGATAAAGTGCGCCACAAATTGGCATCATTAGATCATGCGATGGAATTTTGCCTGTATCCATGATCGCAATCAACTGGTCATCGATGTCGGATTGAACGTTTGGGCATATCGCCGCGATGCATGCGCAAAATGCTGCCCAGTGGCGGTTGTCGCCAGCGTCGATCGCGATTGCAATGCTGTTGAACTCCATTGCTTCGCGGAACTGGTTTTGCATCTGAAATGCAACCCCGGTATCGGTTTGCAGATTTGCGTCCCGGGCATTGATAGAGAGCGCTTTTTCAAAAATTACCAAAGCCTTGTCGGGTTTCTCAAGGTGAAGAAACGCGTTTCCTGTTGCCTTGAGAATTTCGAAATGACTTGGGTTGTGTTCTAAGGCGGCCTGGAAAAAGCCGATGGCAACGTCAAACTCCTGTCTCGCCATGCAAATCAAACCTAAGTTTCGATAGGCCTCTACATGGTTCGGTTTAAGTGCGATCGCATTTTTCAGACAGACTTCCGCGTCGTCAAAGCGTCTCAGGTTGCAAAATGTCGCACCCAAGGTGTTTAGCGCGATGGCGTTGTTGGGAGACAGTTCAAGCGACTTTTTTAGTGTATCAACTGCAAAGGTCCACTCTTGGTCTTTGTAGTGACAAAGACCAAGAAGGTGGAACGCTTCTGCATTGTCGGGTTTTAACTCGATGATTTTTTGATATTGGGCTTTGGCTATCGCCGTTTGCCCGGAATTAAGCGCAGAGTTCGCTGATGCGAAAAGCCCCCTTGTCAGTTCATCACCAGATGTACCGCCAGAGGAGGGTGGTTTGCTATCAGCCATTGATTGTACCTAACTTCCATTATTTAGCGCGTTTATACGACACGGGCCCGCGAGCTAGCCGTGTTCAATACTCTCGACCCGGACGGGCTTTGTAAACCGGGAAGCGCAGTTTGAAGCGGATGGCACTGGCGCGCATCGCGAAGGCTGCAAGGAATGCGATGATGGCGACCGGGCCGCGCGGGAGCTCAAACACTGCCGTGCCGATGACATAGATGCTAGCACCCAGAAGCGCGCAGGTAATATAGATTTCCGGGCGCAGGATTAGCGGGATTTCGTTACAAACCACATCGCGCACCATGCCACCAAATGTTGCGGTGATTGTACCAAGGATGATCGCAACAAGCGGTGATACGCCAAGGTTAAGACCAATTGCTGCACCGGTCACGCCGAACATTGCCAATCCCAATGCATCAAGCCAGATCAGCGCGACATAGCGTCGCTCAACCAGATGTGCGGTGAAATAGGTAAAGATGGCCGCTGCAATACAGGTAATGATCCAGGCCGGGTCCTTGATCCAGAAGACGGGTGTGGCGCCCGTAATCACGTCGCGCACTGTTCCGCCGCCGATGCCTGTAAATGTTGCAATAAGGACGAAGCCAACGACATCCATCTGGCGCCGGGATGCTTCAAGCGCCCCGGTGATAGCAAAAACAGCCACCCCTGCCAGTTCAAGCCAATAGATAATCTGGGTAATGGTCATGATATCCTGCTAGCTTGTCTGTTGCGCAAGTGGTTGTTTGGTCGGCATTCTTAACTTGGTTGCGACCACATCTTCAAGCTGATCACGCAGCCATCGATGCGATGGATCATGCTGATAACGTTGATGCCAGCACATATAGACCGGAAGATCGGTTGTCCCGTCATCAAGCGTTTTGATCGGCATATCGGCGATAGCAAAATCGCGTAAGGCATGCTTTTGCAAAAAGCTTGGTAGGGTGGCGATCATTTGGCTGCCGCGCAAAAATTCTGCGATTGCGGTAAAGTTTGGCACCCGCAAGACGATGTTGCGATCAATCCCCTGATTTTCAAGCAGATCATCGAATTCAAGCGTACGGTTATTGCCATAGCGGACCGATATATGCCGCGCAGAAAGGTATTCTTGTGCCGTAACTGGCGCATCGCGCATCTCGGGATCATAAAACGTCACATAATGATCGGTCAGAAGCCGTTTCTGAACGATATCGACCCCTTCGGGTGGACGTGGCGAGATTAAAAGATCACAGCGATTTTCACGCAGCAAGGCCGGCCCCGGTAAAAGCGACGGCACCACGGCCATGCGGATATCCGAAAGTTTGCTTTCAAGATTGGCAAAAAGACCGGGCAACAGTAAATCGCGCTGCAGATCATTTGCCGCAATGGTCAGGGTCATCTCAGCACCCTTTGGATCAAAGTCCGCACCACTGGCAAATGCCTGCATCTGATCAAGAAGAAACCGCGCCTGTGTCGCAAGGCTTTGGGCATGGGCAGTCGCGACGATCCCGCGCCCGGATTTGGTGAAAAGCGGGTCGCGCATGATCCGGCGCAATTTGGTCAGGTTGTGACTGACCGCTGATTGCGTGACACCAAGCCTTTCGGCTGCTGCTGTGACCGATCCGTCTTCAAGGACCGCCAAGAACAGCCGCAGCGCATGGCCATCAAGTTCCAAATGATCGAATTTGCTCATGAATTAGATGATAAATGATGCATTTATTTTATGCAATTGGCTGCGCAGGATGAATGCAAGACGGACACAGAAATGTCCGGAGCATCATTTGCGGAGGAACAATCATGGAATTTTACCAGCGCGACAGAACGCTTCAGCCAGCAGGTTACACACCGATTTACAAGACTTCGGTTGCGCGATCCCCGCGCCAATCCATGCTGTCATTACAAGGATCGCTGTCTGAAACGACCGGTCCGGTATTCGGACAAAACGAGTTGGGCCCGCTTGATAACGATCTGATCCGGAACTACGCCAAAGATGGCGATCCGATCGGCGAGCGTATCATTGTCCATGGTCGTGTTCTTGATGAAAACAACCGTCCGGTGCCCCATACATTGGTGGAATTCTGGCAAGCCAATGCTGGTGGACGCTATCGCCACAAGAAAGATACCTATCTCGCACCGATTGATCCGAACTTTTGCGGCTGTGGTCGGGCGCTTACCGATGAAAACGGCTATTATTTCTTCCGCACCATCAAACCGGGCCCCTATCCGTGGCGCAACTACGTCAATAGCTGGCGTCCGGCGCATATCCATTTCTCGGTCTTTGGGTCAGGTTTTGCCCAGCGTCTGATCACACAAATGTATTTCGAAGGCGATCCGCTGATCAAGGAATGCCCGATTGTCCATGTCATCCCGGACGAAGATGCGATTAATCGCTTGATCGCGCCGATTGATCTGAATGGATCGGTGCCGCTCGATACCATCGCCTACAAGTTTGACATTGTTTTGCGCGGCCGTCGTTCGACCCTGTTTGAAAACCGTCTGGAAGGAAATTGATCCATGGTGCAACCCCTTGATTATCTCAAAGAAACCGCATCCCAAACGGCTGGCCCCTATGTCCATATTGGTTTGATCTCCAAACAGGCGGGGTTCGATATTTTCGAAACCAACTTCACCAATATCATGGCCGATGAAACCACCCGCGGAGAGCGCATCATCATCGAAGGCCGGGTAATTGATGGGACCGGGACGCCAGTGCGCGATGCCTTGATCGAAATTTGGCAGGCCAATGCCGATGGTCGCTATCACCATGAACTTGATCGACAAAAGCGTGGTGAAATCGACGAGGACTTCCGTGGCTGGGGTCGGACCGGAACGGATTTTGATACCGCGATTTATCGTTTCGAAACCATCAAGCCTGGTGCTGTTTCCGGACGCGGTGGCACCGAAATGGCACCACATATCAATTTCTGGATTGTCGCACGCGGGATCAATATCGGGTTGAACACACGGATGTATTTTGCCGACGAGCAAGATGCAAATGCAAATGCAACTGCAACTGACCCGGTCCTGAACCTGATTGAGCAGCAAGAACGTCGCAAAACACTGATTGCAGAGCGCGATGAAAGTGGTTCGGTCCCGGTATATCGTTTTGACATTATTTTGCAGGGTGAAAACGAGACCGTGTTTTTTGATATCTGACGGTATTCACACGTGAATTTTCGATGCGGTGGCCTCTTTTCGCGGCCGCCGCATTTTTGTTAAAGTTTCCTCTTCAAAAGTATAGGAATGATCCTTATATCCACGATCATAAATGCGGTTTAAAACAACCGTAGCTGAGGGTTGCTGTTCCAAAAAAAAGACCCCAGTGATGGAGAGTGAGAGGATCTGCCTTGAACAAGTTGTTCCAGGTCGGCATTCGCGTGCAAGTAGCGTTGGCAACAGCGCTGTTGCTGGTCGGGCTGACCGTCTTGATGAGTTTTGTGATCGGTAAACGATCCGGTGCTGATCTGCAAAAACAGATCGGGATTGGTGTGTCTGACGTTGCCCTTCAAATGGCGGACGAGCTTGACCGCACCATGTGGACGCACCGTGGGGAGGTTTCGGTTCTCAGCACGCTTTCCATCTTGCGCGAACTTGAAGACACCAGTCAGATTTCCAGCATCATCAATCGCCTGCGTCGTGAAATTCCGATCTTCACCTGGATCGGTGTGCTTGATCACGAAGGTACTGTAGTTGCCTCGACCGGTGACTTGTTGCTTGGCGTGAATATCGCCCAACGCCCGGTGTTTCAGTATGGCAAAAGTGGTCAGTTCATTGGTGATGTTCATGATGCCAAACTGCTGGCCGAAAAATTCCCGCTGCATAACGGCGAACCCATTCAGTTCGTCGACATTGCTGTACCTTTGGTAAATGACAATGACGAGCTGACCGGTGTTTTGGCGACGCATCTAAGTTGGGAATGGGCCGATACGGTTCGTCGTACGCTGTTTGCCGGACAGGGCATCCATCGCAATGTCGATATCTTTGTTATTTCTGAAAACGGTACGATCCTGTTGGGCGCTGATGGCGCGCTGGTTGGATCACAGCTTGAACTTGATGCCCTGCAACAAGCACAGCGCAATCATATTGGCTGGCAAATCAGCACATGGCCCGATGGCGAAGAATATCTAACCGGTTACGCTCCGGCAGATGGCCATCTTGATTATGCCGGTTTGAACTGGTCGATCCTTGTGCGCCAACCTGTCGCAGAAGCGTTGGAGCCGGTCTATGCCATGCGCCGAGATATTCTGGCGTGGGGTATTGCCATGGCTGCGGTCTTTAGTGTCGTAGCATGGTGGGGGGCCGGTTTCTTTGTCGGGCCAATTGGCAATATGGCGCAAGCCATCGAGGCAATGAAACGTGGTGAAATTGATCGTCTGCCAAATATTGGTGGTGCACATGAAGTCCGGTTCCTTGCAAAAAGCCTGCAGGCGTTGCTCGACAAGCTGACCGAGAAAGACGCTGCATTGGGCGCGATGAAGCACATTGCCCATCATGACAAACTGACCGGATTGGGGAACCGTTTGGCACTGGATGCCTATTTCGAGCATGCGATTGCCCGAACCGATCGCAAGAAAGGTGAGCTTGCGGTTTTTGCCCTTGATCTGGACGATTTCAAGCCGATCAATGACCGGTATGGCCATGCGGCGGGTGATGATGTTCTGCGTGAAGTTGCCAAACGTCTGCGCCGGTGTGTGCGCGGTGGTGATCTGGTGGCGCGCCTTGGCGGTGACGAAATGGTTATCGTTTCCTATGTCGAACAGGATGGATCGGCGGAGGCAACCATGCTGGCGGAACGGATACTGCATGAAATCCTGATGCCGTTCATCACGGGTGGTAATCGCGTTTCCATCCATATGAGTATTGGCGTTGCACTTTATCCCAACCATAGCAAAGACCCGGTTGAGTTGATGGAAAAGGCGGACAGCGCTCTTTATGCCGCTAAGGCGCGGGGTAAAAATTGTTACGTGCTTTATTCTGATGAAGTTGCCCTGCAAGGCGGCAAATCGTCCTTGGGTTAGGATGGCGGGTTTTCTTGACTTTGGTGCATTGCGTCGTAATAAGCAGTTCATGACAATTTCATCAGAAAAAGAACTCGACCATATGCGCCGAATCGGGCGCATTTGCGCCCGTGCACGTGATGTGATGGGTGCTGCTGCTGTCCCAGGCATCACCACAGCGGAACTTGACCATATCGGCCGCAAGGTCCTTGAAGATGCCGGTGCGGTATCGGCACCCGAAAGCGAATATAAATTCCCCGGCGCGACCTGCATCAGTGTCAACGAGGCAGTGGCGCACGGCATTCCCGGTGATCAGGTTCTGGCCGATGGCGATCTGGTGAATATCGATGTTTCGGCATCGCTGGACGGTTATTTTTCCGATACAGGTGCCAGCTTCATTTGCGGCACGGCAAAGCCCGAAATCGTCAAACTGTGCGAAGATGGCAAAAAGGCCATGTGGGCAGGGATCAAGGTTGTCCGGGACAAGGCGCCGATCCGCGAAATCGGTCTTAAGATTGAAAGCTTTGCGCGTAAGGGTGGTTACACCCTGATCCGTAACCTTGCCAGCCACGGCATTGGCAAGTCACTGCATGAACATCCCCATACTATTCCGACTTGGGACGATCCCAAAGAACGTCGAGCACTTAAAAAGGGGCAGGTGATCACGATCGAACCGTTCTTGTCCTATGGGGCTAAATGGGCGCTCGATGGTGAAGATGGCTGGACGCTGTTTGCCGATACCGGTGATGCGACCGTGCAGTATGAACATACCCTTGTCGTGACCGATAAGGGCTATGAGATCATGACGCTGGGTGGATAACCCATCTAAAAATGTTGCAGATTATGGTGCAGCATTTTGCCAATGAAAAAGCCGCCCCGTGACAGGGCGGCTTTTGTTTTGCGTGTCATAACGCTTGTCGCTTACACGCCGTATTTCGCCTTGGCTTCACGACGGCGGGCATGCAGGACCGGCTCGGTATAACCATTTGGCTGTTCACGCCCTTTGAAGACCAGATCACAGGCCGCAGCAAAAGCAACATTGCCATCAAAGTTCGGCGCCATGTTGCGATAGGTCGGATCACCGGCATTTTGCTTATCAACGACAGCTGCCATACGCTTCATGGTTTCCATCACCTGATCTTCGGTGCAAAGACCATGATGCAGCCAGTTGGCGATGTGCTGGCTTGAAATACGAAGCGTTGCACGGTCTTCCATCAGGCCGACATCATTGATGTCAGGCACCTTGGAGCAACCCACACCGCTATCGATCCAGCGGACAACATAGCCCAGGATTCCCTGCGCGTTGTTATCAAGTTCTTCCTGGATTTCGCTTGGCATCGGTTTGGTGTCGCCCATGCGCGGGATCGACAGGATGTCATCCAGGCTTGCGCGTTCACGTTTGCCGATTTCATCCTGAACGGCCCGGACATCAACCTGGTGATAGTGCATGACATGCAGGGTTGCTGCGGTCGGGGACGGAACCCATGCGCAGTTTGCGCCAGCTTTCGGGTGACCGATTTTCGCGGTCATCATTTCAGCCATACGATCCGGCTTGGCCCACATGCCTTTACCGATCTGGGCAATACCCTTCATGCCGCATTCAAGACCGACATCAACGTTCCAGTTTTCATAGGCCGCGATCCAGTATTGATCTTTCATCGCTTCCTTACGGACAACCGGGCCTGCTTCCATGCTGGTGTGGATTTCATCACCGGTACGGTCAAGGAAGCCGGTATTAATGAAGACAACACGGTCTTTCGCAGCACGGATGCATTCCTTAAGGTTCACCGTAGTACGGCGTTCCTCATCCATGATGCCGACCTTAAGGGTGTTTTCCGGCACATCAATCGCGCCTTCGACAAAGGCAAACAGATCATTGGTCAAAGCAACTTCTTCGGGGCCGTGCATTTTCGGCTTCACGATATAGACACTGCCATGGCGCGAGTTCGAAAGATCGTTTTTGCCTTCGACGTCATGCTTGGAAATCAGACCGGTCATCATGGCATCAAGGAAGCCTTCGGGCACTTCATTGCCATTGGTATCAAGAACCGCGTCAGACGTCATCAGATGACCAACGTTACGCACCAGCATCAGGCTGCGGCCCGGAAGAACAACTTCGTTGCCATCAAAGCCCTGATAGGAACGGTCTGGGTTCAGACGACGGGTAACGGTTTTGCCGCCCTTGTCGAACTTTTCTTCCAGCGTGCCTTTCATCAGGCCAAGCCAGTTACGATAGACTAGCGTCTTGTCTTCGGCATCAACGGCGGCAACTGAGTCTTCGCAATCCTGAATGGTGGTAAGGGCAAATTCCAGAACCACGTCGCAAACGCCTGCTGCATGGTCCTTGCCAATCGGGTGTGTCGGATCAATGCGGATTTCGACATGCAGGCCATGATTGCGCAGCAGGATTTCCGAAAGCGCACCATTGTTTTCGTTATAGCCAATGAACTGGGATGGCTGTGCCAGCGCACTTTCATTGCCATCAGCAAGGGTCGCAACCAGCGTCCACCAGCCCGAACCATCTTCACGGACTTCGTATTTGGTAACGTCGGTATGTTTACCGTTTGCCAGCGGAACAGCCTTATCAAGGAAGTCTGCAGCATAAGCGACAACAGCCGCACCGCGTTTGGGGTTAAAGCCCTTGGACTTTTCCTTGCCATCGGCTTCGTCGATGACATCGGTACCATACAGCGCATCATAAAGGCTGCCCCAACGTGCGTTGGCGGCATTAAGTGCGTAGCGCGCATTCATCACCGGCACAACAAGCTGCGGGCCGGCAACACGGGCAATTTCCGGGTCAACATTGGTGGTGCCGATATAGAAATCGTCACCCTCAGGCAGGAGATAACCGATCTCGGTCAGGAATTCCTTATAGGCGGCGGGGTCACGTGCCTGATCCTGACGGGACAGATGCCATTCGTCGATCTTGGCCTGAAGGTCGTCACGTTTGGCCAGCAGCGCCTTGTTACGCGGGCCAAGTTCGGTAACGAGCTTTTCAAACGACGCCCAGAACTGATCAGAGCTAAGCCCTGTGCCCGGAATGATTTCATTGGCAACCAGATCATGCAGAACCGTTGCGATCTGAAGGCCACCTTTTTGAATACGTTGGGTCATGTTTTCTCTCACCAGACTTGGAACCGCCGCGGAGGTCGGGGTGACACCATGCATGGGTGGCACGTCCTCAACGCATTTCCGCGCTTTCATTTGCCACAACATATGGGTTGGAACACCAATGGGTCCACATCCGGTTTTACATTTTCGGGATGTTTTCCGTATTATGGAATTCGGTCCGGCAAATAAGGCGCTGTCGGTTGTCTGTGGGAAACCTGCCCGGATTTCCTAGCGTTTGCTGGGTATATCGGTCTTTGTCTTGTCCTCTGACGCCTGATCATCGCGGGTGTCATCAAGCTGAACCTGCCCAATGTCATCGGGATGGGCAGTACCATCTGGTGTCATCATCTCGGCAATTTCTTCGATATCGGGTCCAGAGTCGGAAGCCACATCTGCGGCCTGTTCGTCTGCTGGAACATCATCGGTAATCGGGGACAATTCAAATGCCATTGGCGTGGTACGCGGAACGGCAACGAACTGACCCTGTTCTTCGATCGAGATACGACGACCAAGACCTGCGCGATAGAAGGCAAAGGCTGCAACGGCAATACCGATAATCGCAAACAGAACCGGAAGCGCCCAGGGGCCGAACTGCCCAACGGCACTTGATCCCAGAAGCGGACCGGATGCCGCCGACGCACCATAAATGATCAACAGTCCACCCGATGCCGGAACGATATCTTCGGGTTCGAGATAGTCGTTTACATAGGCAACAGCCAACCCATAGATCGGCATGATAAAGACGCCGGTAATACCGCCCCAGACGGTCAGGTTCTCACGCACAAGTTCAGGTGCCGCAAGCGGCATCAAGCCACAAACCGCCAAACCAAGCAGCACGACAATCATCACATATTGGCGCGGCACAACGTCCGAGATTTTGCCAATCGGGAACTGCATGATCATGCCGCCCAGAATGACAAAGAACATGAAATAGGCAACATCAGTTGTCGGCAGGCCAAGGTCGGCCGCAAAGACCGGACCAACACCATAAACAGCACCTGACAATACACCGGCACCTGATGCCGCAACAAAACCAAGCGGGGAGATTTTATAAAGGCGACGGAACGTCATGCGTTCGCCACTGACCGCTGCGGGCGGTGGCTGACGCGTCAGCGACAGCGGCACAAGCGAGAGTGACAGCAGCACAGACGCCACCGTAAACAGCTCAAAGCTGCTGATCGGTGATACGTTCAGCAACAGCTGACCAATCGCAAGACCGCCCAGCGAAACGGTCATATAGATTGCAATGGTACTGCCGCGCGAGGTGTTATCAGCCTGCGCATTCAGCCAGCTTTCAATCACCAGATACAGACCAGATACGCAAAGACCCGTCAAAATACGAAACAGCGACCAGGTAATCGGATCAACAAGAACCGCGTGCAAAAGCGTGATGGCAGATGCCGTTGATGCCAGTGCGGCAAACGTCCGAATATGGCCGACCCGGTTCACAAGGCTGGCACCCCAGATGATACCGGCGACAAAACCGATATAGTAGGACGCCATGATGATACCGGTATAGATCGGTGCAAATCCCTCAGACGAGGAACGCAACGCCAGCAGTGATGATTGCAGTGACGCGCCACTGTTTAGCGCAAATGCGGCAAACAGCGTCGCGGATAATGCAATAATAAGAGCAACCGGCGAACGCGGCATGGCTTCCTCGTTTGAATTTTGTGAATGCAGGATCACCCTGCGGCAATGGTCTGGAACCTGTCAATCCTTACAAGCCATTGAGGCAAAAGGATAAGACTGCATTTTGGCCTAAACGCCGATCAGCACAAGAAGTTCCTGTCGAAATTTATCGATCCCTTTAATCGCGAAACCGGTTTGGCAATAGTGCCGGTTTTGCGCAACTGGCATGTGAAAACCGAGCAACCGGGGTTTGCTGCAGGGTTGTTGCGCTGCTGATCAACCACACAAGCTTCTTGACCTTGGCGTCATTGATGCTTTCTATGACGTGGAAATTGGTTCTTTTTGCCAAAACCATCCTGAAACAGGATCGGTTTTTGCGTATGATCGCTACCAGCGAACCTGTTCGCCTTCAAACTCGGCATCCAAGCCGACCGGCGGACCACCATACAAGGGGAGGAAACCTTGAAAATTTTACGTACTCTTGGCGTCATTGCCGCCGGTGTTGTTGCCCTGTCCGTGGCCACTGCCGCACAGGCGGAAACCCGTGTGACCCTGAAATCGGCCAAGGCGGCATCATCCTATTATCAGATGGCTGCCCAACTTGCCGAAGCCATGAAGACCGGCACCAATGGTGATGTGATTGTCACCGTTGAAGAAAGCCAGGGTTCGGTTCAGAACGTCATGGAAGCCATGGTGCGCCCGGGCAATTACGTGTTTACCTCTCCGCCCGGTCTGGTTGGACTTGCACAACAGGCCAAAGGTCCGTTCAAGGATCGTCCGGCTGAAAAGTTTGAGCCGGTCCGTGCCCTGTTCCCGATCCCGTCACTGACCATGCATTTTGTCATGCGTGCAGATTCCGGTGTTACCGACTTTGCCGGTCTTGAAGGCAAAACCGTGCTTCTGGGTAAGGGGTCCTTTGGCGCGAACGAAGGCGAAAAATACCTCAAGCTGTTTGGTCTTGAAGGCAAGGTTGATCTGGCTGATGCCGAACTTTCCAACGCGGTTGCAGCCCTTAAAAACGGTCAGATTGATGGTTTCGTGACCGCTGGTTCCTGGCCGGCACCAAACGTGATCGAAGCAGCTGCCGGTTCTGATGTGACGGTGCTGTCGCTGTCTGATGAACAGCTTGCACTGACCAAGCGTGACAAAACCGTCATTCCGGCTGGTACCTATAGCGGTCAGGATGCTGATATCGTGACCTCGTCACTGACGGTTGTTGCCTTCACCACCACCCAGATGGATGAAGACACCGCCTATGCCCTGACCAAAACCTATTGGGAACAGAAGGCAAAGCTTGGTGAAAGCTCAAGCTGGTGGAACGGTGTTGCACCGGAGATGCTTGCCAATATCACCGGCAAAATCCATCCGGGTGCGCTGCGCTATTACGCCGAAGCCGGTTTCCCGGTTCGCGACGATCAGCGCTAATCGCAGATCAAACACATCTCAGGCCCGGCAGCTTTGCCGGGCCATTCTTTATTCAACAAACTGAACAGACATGTCGGCCATATCTCGCCCCTTCTGGATTACCCTTGGTGCAGTTTCGATTGCATTTCACCTGTGGCTGATTTTCTCAGGCCTCGTTCCCAATCTTGTCAGCCGTCCGATCCACATGGCGCTTGCGCTCCCATGGGCCCTGATCTTTGTTGCGAAAACCAGACCGCAGCAAATTTCGGGCGTGATCCTGACAATCATTGGTTTGATTGGCTGTGGCTGGATCGTGCTGAACCATTCAGAACTGGGTGATCAGTACGGCTTCCTGATGGGGAATACCCAGATCGCGATTGCCATATCCTTACTGATTGTTGTTCTGGAAATGGCGCGCCGCGCAATCGGTTGGCCATTGCCAATGGTGGCTGCAACTGCACTTCTTTATGCGTTTTACGGCGAATATGTTCCGGGTGAATTTGGCCATGCGGGCCTTCCGGTCGAAAGTATGTTGGGGACGCTAACCATCGCCGAAGGTGGCCTGTGGGGTAGCCTGACCGGTGTTTCGGTCAGCATCGTTGCGATCTTTGTGATCTTTGGTGCTGTGCTCAATGGCGGCGAAGCAGGCCAAGGCTTCATGAATGTTGCCGGTGCGGCAGCAGGTCGGCTTAAGGGCGGTGCAGCAAAAGTTTCAGTGATTTCATCGGCACTGTTTGGCTCCATTTCCGGATCGGCATCGGCCAATGTTGCATCGACCGGGGCGATTACGCTGCCTGCGATGACGCGCCTTGGCTATCCCAAGCGGCTTGCGGCCGCAGTTGAAGCGGTTGCGTCATCTGGCGGTCAGATCATGCCGCCTTTGATGGGGGCAGGGGCCTTTGTCATGGTGGAGCTGACCGGTCGGCCTTATGTCGACATTATGGTTGCCGCCATTTTGCCCGCGATCCTCTATTTCCTGGCCGTCTGGGTTGGCATCAATGCCTATGCCCAGCGCTATAACCTGCCCGGTGTCCCCGAAGAAGACCGCCCGTCCATGCGTGCGGTTATCATCACGTCCGGCTTCTTTTTGGTGCCCTTCACCATCCTGCTTTGGGGCATGTTTGGTGGGGGATACACCCCGCAATATGCAGCATGTCTGGCGCTGATTGCTGGCGCGGCATTGCTGTTTCTTGACGGTAATCTGAGTTTTAGTGTTGTTCGGGCAAAGGATCGCATGATCGATGTGTGTCTCAATGCCGGGCGGCAGGTGGCGATGATCGGATCGATCATTTTGTGCGCATCCATTGTCATTGGCGTGCTGGGCCTGACCGGACTTGGGGTCAAGATCACATCGCTTCTGCTATCGGGGTCTGGCGGGATGCTTTGGCCTGCCTTGTTGCTGACCGCCCTTGCCTGTTTGATCCTTGGCATGGAAGTCCCGACGACGGCGGCTTATGTCATCTGCGTATCGGTCGCGGGGCCGGCTTTGATCGAGCTTGGCCTTGATCCGCTGCAGGCGCATTTGTTCGTGTTCTGGTTTGCGTTGCTTTCGACCATCACGCCACCGGTTTGCGGGGCAGTGTTTATCGCCGCAGGCATGGTTGAAGAAAACTGGCTTAAGGTTGCCGGGACCGCGATGGCACTTGGTGTCGGGCTTTACATCGTTCCGCTTGCGATGGTTGCCAATGGGTCCTTGATCAATCTTGGTGCTGATCCGATTTGGGCGATTGCCGCCGGGCTCAAGGTCGCGCTTGGCTTGACTGCGATATCCTTCGGGCTGATTTCACCAAAGCCCGTATGGGTGCGGATCGGGCTTGCTGTCGCAGGTGGGTTTGCGATTTTTGCTGCGGGAATTTGATGCACAAAAGGCCGACAGAAAACTGTCGGCCTTTTGGTTGTGCGATTACGTGTGCGCGTTATGCGGATACACGTCCGCTGCGCGGTCCGGCAAAGAACCAGATGATCAGACCCAGAACCGGCAGGACAAGAATAAGAACGGTCCAAAGCACTTTTGATCCGGTGCTTGCCCCACTGCCCATAACATTGACGATGGCCCAAACATCGGCAATCAGGATCAACAGACCGACAATTCCACCATATTCAAGCATGTTCCAACCTCGTGATTGTTGCAGCAGCTTTAAAAGCCGCGCTTATTCAATAAACGAATGGATCACGTTGTTGTTCCCGTAGCGGGAATTTGTAGGGGGTAAGTGCCTAAACAACCTGTCCGGCAGACCAGCCAGACGACCATGCCCACTGGAAGTTAAAACCGCCCAGATGGCCGGTGACATCAACAACTTCGCCGATGAAATAAAGCCCCGGCACATCGCGCGCTTCCATGGTTTTTGATGAAAGTGCGTTGGTATCAACACCGCCCACAGTCACCTCGGCCGTGCGATAGCCTTCTGTGCCACTTGGCATGACAGTCCATTGATTGACATCCATCGCAAGTTTGCGAAGGGCCTTGTCCCCGGTTTCGCCAATCGGGCGTTCAAGGCCGTGGCGGGCAGTAATCAGTTGCGCCAACCGGTTGGGAAGGATGCGCGACAAGACATTGTGAACCGCCTGCTTCGGGTTTTCACCCTTGGCCGTTTTCAAAAGCTCAAACGCGTCTTCTTCGGGGTTCAAATTGACCGCGATGCTATCCCCTTCATCCCAATAGGACGAGATTTGCAGGATCGACGGGCCCGAAAGACCACGATGGGTAAACAGCAACCCTTCGCGGAACTGCTTCTTGTTGCATTGAACCACGGCATCGACTGAAATGCCCGACAGTTGACCCATCTGCTCGCGCAGGTCCGGATCAAATGTTAGCGGGACGAGTGCGGCCTTGGTCGGGATGACATTGATGCCAAACTGGCGCGCGATCTGATAGCCAAAGCCGGTAGCACCAATTTTCGGGATCGACAATCCGCCGCACGCAACCACCAGCGACTGGCAGGTCCACTGCGCGCCGGTACGCGTGGTGATGTCAAAGCCGCCATCTTCGCGTTTAACGATGCCTGAAACCTCGGTATTGAGTTTGATGGTGACGTCAGCCGCATCACATTCATCAAGCAGCATATCGATGATCTGGAAAGACGATTCATCGCAAAACAGCTGGCCCAAAGTCTTTTCGTGCCAGGCAATGTTGTAGCTGTTCACAAGATCAAGGAAGTCATGCTGCGTATAGCGTTTCAGGGCAGAAACGCAGAAGCGCTTGTTCTGCGAGATGAAGTTTTCCGGGCTGGTATGGATGTTGGTGAAGTTGCAGCGTCCGCCGCCAGAAATACGGATTTTTTCCGCCGGTTTGGTCGAATGATCAACCACCACCACGGAACGCCCGCGTTTACCTGCTTCTATCGCGCACATCAGTCCGGCAGCGCCGGCACCGATCACAAGGACATCAATCTTTTTCAAGCCCGTTAAATCCGTCAGAGTTCACTACGCGACCGCTTATACGTGGAAAAACCGGCCTTGTCAGCGTCAGCAGGGAAATAGCTGCATTGCAGTCACGGTCACACGACGGGATTGGGCGTTGATTTGTCTGGATCAGGCGACCTGCAATTCGTTGGCGACCTGATTGCGGCCATTTGCCTTGGCGAAATAAAGGGCCTGATCGGCGCGTTCGACCAATTTTGCCACCGGCTCGCCCGGACGGAATTCCGCAGCACCGATCGATACGGTCACCTTGCCAACTGTCGTGTGGCCATTGCGGCTGACGACACGGCGGCTTTCGATATAGCGGCGAAGTTGATCAGCAAATAGCGTGGCACGGTCAAGCGACGTGCTGGGAAGGATGATGGCAAATTCTTCGCCACCGTAACGTGCTGCGGTGTCCTTGCCCTTGACGTTGCGCTTAAGCGATTCAGCCATCAGACGAATGACCTGATCCCCGACCTGATGGCCATGAGTGTCGTTGAATTTCTTGAAGTGGTCGATATCAAGTAACAGCAGGCAAAGCGGGTCGCCTTCTTCCATCGTCATCATCACGCCATCGCGCAGTTTGGCATCAAATGCCTTGCGGTTGGCAATGCCGGTCAGGCCATCGGTCATGGCTTCGCGTTTGAGGTTTTCCATATCCTCGCGCAGCTTCGATATTTCCGACGAACTGCTGTGAAGCCTGTTTTCAAGAACCTTGTTCACACCCTCCATCTCGCGGGTCGCCCCCAAAAGGGTATGCAGCGCCTGTTCAAGATTGGAAAGATCGCGATCCTTATCGCCGACATAGGTGCAGAAGTGATCCAGCGCCTTGCTATATTGCTGGGTATCAACGCCGACCTTTTGCACGGTTTCAAGGATATTGCCCAACTGCGTACGCAGATCGGTCGAGATGCGCTCGATAATCTCGCTTTCACGGGTGTCGTGGAAAAAGCGGGTATGGATTTCCTCACACTGCAATTCATCGAATTCGCGATGATTGCTGCGCAGGATGTCAATCATCTGACAAAGCTCGCTATTGGTGCCAGCAGCATAGGTAAAGAAGATCTGGAAGTTGTCAGGATGGGACACAACGCCCAACTCTGCCATCAGGCTGAATGCGGCATCTGTGTATTCTTTAGCCCTGCTATGTTCGTGACCATATTCACTCATTATGCACCTGAGAACGCGATTGCCGTCGACGAAAATCTGGGCGGATCCTAAACATTTAGGTGGAATTTGGAGTTGATGTAGGTCAGCGGGAAATTCAAGATTTGCGAAATTTTTGAACCCCGGATTTCAAAGCGCCGATCAGGCGTAACAGGCTGATTTATAAAGGGTCATGTTTAGAAAGGCGTATCTGGAGTTTATTTAAAAAGGCACCGAACTTTCTGTAAACATACGCTTTTAACCGCCTTGGGGTGTTCTGTTTTATCAGGCGCGTGCAGCAATGTTTGTCGCGCCGGCATACAGGTCATCTTCGCTCATCACCTGATTTCGGCCACTGGTTTTGGCAAGATAGAGCGCCTGATCTGCACGCTCGAGCAGGCGTGACAGTGGCTCGCCCATCTGGAAGCTTGCGACCCCGATTGACACTGTGATTTTGCCGATATCCTCGCCACGGTTCTCGCTGACGACATATAGCCCTTCGACAGACTGCCGAATGTTTTCCGCAACGTGAATGGCATCATCAAGTTTGGTTGTCGGCAGGATGATCGCAAATTCTTCGCCGCCATATCTTGCCGTCGTATCGCGGCCTTTGACGTTTTGCTGCAAGGTTTGCGCCAGCACGCGGATGACCTGATCCCCGGCCTGGTGGCCATAAAGGTCATTAATCTGTTTGAAGAAGTCGGCATCAATCAGAAGGACGCTAAGATCCTGACCGCTTTCCATGGTTGCCATGGCCGCATCACGCAATTTCTCGTCAAATGCCTTGCGGTTGGCGATGCCGGTTAACCCGTCAGTCAGAGCTTCGCGTTTGAGCTTCTCAAGATCATCGCGCAGCTTCGACACTTCGTCGCTGGATTGATCTTGCAAACCTTTGTCGGCTTTTGCTTCCATGTGCGGATTTGCAATGCCTGCGGAGATCTGGTCACGCGTCGGATCAAGGTAGCGCAGATATAGCTCATGGCATTGCAGGTCATCAAAGGCGCGCTTGTTGCTGCGCAAAATATCAATCGCCAGAACCAGCCCGTCATTGGACATTTCAAGATAGGCATAGAAGACCGCATAGTTGATCGGACTCGCGCAAACGCCCAGCTCATCAATCAAAGCCAGTGTATGCCGCGACAGTCGTCGGGACTGTTGCCGGTATTCGTCTTGCTTGTCCATGTCTGCGACCTGAAAGGGTAATTCATGCCTGCTGCTGGCGATACGGGTAACGCTATGCGTTCATTCCGTCCTTGATGTGTATCAGATTTCGATGGTCTTCGTACAGAATCCAGTGGTTGTAATTTTATTGGTTTGTTCAAGCTTGTCCGATAGGTTCGATGCACAGGGAAACGGTTCAGGCGAAACAAGAAAGGCTCGAATATGCCAAAGCAGCTGGGGATATTGGCAGTTGTCACAATGATGGCGGGGATGCTTCTGATTGGGGATGGGGCATCTGCACAACAAAATGACGGTAGCTCAACGCCAACTGTTGCCGAGCAAATCACAGATAGCACGACCAACGCACCCGACGTGATTGATTTTCGCACACTCTCAGCCGAAGAGCGCACAAATATGCCGCCGCTGATGGAGCGCTATGTGCTGGATGAGCTCAAAAGCTTGCGCACCGAAATGCAGGGCATGCGCGCTGAATTGCTGCGTGAAGTGGTCAACCGTCAGCTTGAAGCCATCGACAAGGCGATTTCCTATTCGTCGAACACGGTCACTTATTTCTTCTATTTCGTCGCGGCTGTTGGTGCGCTTCTGACCATGTTGGGGTGGCAGTCCCTGCGTGAGCTGAAATCAAGCGTGCGCAACCTTGCCAATACCGAGTTGCAGCGCCTGTCCCAGGAATTCGAAGGTCGTCTGACCTCGCTTGAGAATGAGCTTCTTCTGAAATCAAAACTGATCAACGAACATCAGCACGAAATCGAACGCACCCAGACGATCCATGCGTTATGGCTTCAGGCCAATCAGCTCAGCAATCCGCGCTCAAAGATCGAAACCTATGACAAGATCCTTGAACTGGCCCCGGGCGATCCGGAAGTCATGGCCTATAAGGCGGATGCAGCTTTGCAGCTTGGCGATCGCGACTGGGCGCTTAGCCTGTGTAACAGATTGCTGGCTGAGGCACCGGAAAATGCCAATGGCTATTACCAGCGCGCCTGTGCCAATGCCGGGCTTGGCTTCAAGGAAGCAGCCCTTGCTGATTTGCAACGGGCAGTCAACCTTTCGGAATCCATGCGTCAACCGGCCTGGAACGAGGAAGAGTTCGAACCGCTCCGCGATCTTCCGGAATTCACCGACATTCTTGGCGAACGCAAGGACTTGCCACCAGCAGAGTGATTTGCAGCCCACAACGAAAAAGCCCCGCAACATTCGCTGCGGGGCTTTTGTTTTTTGAACGGGACTGCGCTTATTCAGTTGGCAGTTCATTCCAAAGCGGATGGATCGGTGCGACGTCTTCTTCGATCTGGGTGAAACGCGCATCGCAATCAAAGAAATAGTTATCGGTCAGGTCGTCATTAACCTGGGATACTTCGCCGACAATTACCGGGCCTTTGCCCTCTTCGCCATAGAAACGGTGAATAAGGGTACGCGGCAGGGTTACGCTCTGACCCGGCTCAAGAACAACCTTGCCGCCAGCAGGCAGGATGTTGAGCTTGCCATCGGTGCGAACACGCACGTCATTGACGCGGTCCATCTGGCCATCTTCGGTCAGGTTGCACAGCTCAATCACAAGATTGCCGCCACCCCGCACGATGATGTCTTCCATTTTGACCTTGTGGTAATGCCACGGGCATTCCTGATTTTCGCCAACGATCATGATCTTTTCGGCATAGGGTACTTCGCCCGGCTGACGCAGGATGCCATTGCGCAGGCAAAACAGGATTAGGCCGCGTTTGTCAAAATTGCCTTCGCCATAATCGGTCACGTCCCAGCCCATCTGATGGCCACGGCACCATTTCGCCAGATCTGGTTCCTGATCCCATTGTTCAGGGCTGTAATGCGCCCATTCCGGCAGTTTGAATGCGATGGATGCGTAAAGTTCCTTGGCATGCTCGATACAGGCATTGATTTCAGAACGCAGCATGGATGACCTCTTGTGACGTTTATCTGGCTGGGTCAGTGCGTTCTGACCCTGATGGGTTGGCAGGCTTTTAACATGGCGGGCATTTGAAAGCGACTGTTTTTGAATGCATTCAATTATATTGATTTCACCTGACTGAAACAGGATCAAATGAAATCAAACCCTGCCTCGTAATCGCCGCTTTTACTGCCGATATAATGAACTTAAAGATACGCGTTTTGCGATCAAATGACATCACCCCGATGCAGGCAAAGGACCCGTAAGCCATGGCGCAATCATCAGGATTTGCAAAAGTTGTTGCAGCAATCGTTGTTGCCGGTGGCTTGGCCGCATCGGGCTGGCTGGTCGGAACCGGCATTGAAAATATGCGATCGCTGGATCGTTATGTGACGGTCAAGGGATTGGCAGAACGTGATGTGAAGGCCGACAAGGCGGTCTGGCCGATTACTTATGTTGCGACCGATGATGTGCTGCAAAATGCGCAGGCCAAGATCGAAGCCGATACAGAAACCCTGTTTGCCTTCCTTGCCAGTCACGGGATCAAGCGGGAAAACACCGAACTTCAAAATCTTCAGGTAACCGATCAACTGGCACAATCTTATCGTTCCGGCCCGATTGAAAGCCGATATATCGTCAATCAAACCATTCAGGTCCGATCAGATGATGTCGATGCGGTGGTTGGCGCATCCCAGGATATCGGCAAGCTTCTTCAGGGCGGCATTGTTCTGGGCGGGCAGGGTTACAATCCCGGTCCGAGTTATCTGTTCACGGGGTTGAATGACATCAAACCGGAAATGATTGCCGCAGCCACGGCCAATGCCCGTGAAGCGGCCCAGCAATTTGCTATGGACTCCGGTGGTCAGCTTGGCGGTATCCGCCGTGCGACACAGGGACTGTTTCAGATTTTAGCAGCAGACGGCGCACCGAACATGACCGAAGCCAACCAGATCAACAAGACAGTCCGCGTTGTGACAACCATGGAATATCTCATCCGCGATTAATGCTGTTGCGACCGATTTGTTGACAGCGTCGCCAAAGCTGGTTTTATGCGCGCCATGGCGCAATTGATCCTGTTTAACAAGCCGTATGGCGTTCTGACCCAGTTCACCGACCGTGAAAACGGCCGGGCGACTTTGGCTGACTATATTGATCTGCCCGGCGTCTATGCGGCTGGGCGGTTGGATCGCGACAGCGAAGGCCTGTTGCTTCTGACCGATCATGGTCCGCTGAATGCCCAAATTGCCCATCCGAAATACAAGAAACCCAAAACATATCTGGTGCAGGTCGACGGCGAACCGACTGACGAGGCACTTGAAGCTTTGCGTAATGGTGTAGAGCTTAAAGACGGTATGACTTTGCCTGCCAAGGTACGCCGCATTGCCGAACCCGAAGGGTTGTGGGAACGCGATCCGCCGGTGCGCTATCGCGCCAATATCCTGACAAGCTGGATCGAGCTATCGATTACCGAAGGTCGCAATCGACAGGTGCGCCGCATGACGGCCGCTGTTGGTTTCCCGACACTCCGTTTGATCCGTCATGCAATTGGTGACTGGACGCTTGATGGTCTGGCACCGGGCGAATGGAAGGTGATCGAAGTCGAAGCACCCCCTGCGACCCATCGCCGGTTATCACCGGGGTCGGCCAAGCCACCAAGGCGGGATGAATTGCCTGCTGGCGATGCCGGTGATGAAACAAAGCCCGCCAAGCGCCCTGCCAAAAAGGGCGGCTATAAATCCGCGCGACAGCGCAGCCAGAATGATACGGGCCAGAGTGACGGTGGAACGGGCAACCGGTCCGGCAACAAACAGGGTATAGACAAATTCAAGCGTGGTGGTGCGAAGCCGTCCCGCGCCGGATCGCGTCCAAATTCGCGATCTCAATCGCGCGCCAAATCGAGCCCCCAAGCGCGACCGAAGAAAGGATAAGCCGACATGCTGAGTTATTTGCACGGCTTTCATGCCGGGAACTTTGCCGACATGCATAAGCATGCGGCCCTTTGGCTGGTCCTGACCCATCTTCGCAAAAAGAAGAAACCGTTCTGCGTGATTGATACCCATGCCGGATCAGGCTGGTATGACCTTGGCAGTGAACAGGCCGCGAAAACCGGCGAATGGAAAGACGGATACGCCTTGGCAAAGAAGGGTGCGAATGCACCGGAAATGCTGGGCGACTATCTTGATCACGTCGCGGGGTTCGATCCCGTCGCCAAAGCCCGCGATTACGGCGTGCGTGAAGACGATGAGTATCGCGGTCCGTTTTATCCGGGTTCGCCATTTATTGTGCGCGAAATGCTGCGCGAGGATGATGAACTTGTCCTGATGGAACTTCATCCGCGTGAACATGAAACCCTGCATCATCGGGTAAAGCGCGATGGGCGCATTCATCTGCATAAGCGTGATGGCTATGAAGGTCTGGTTGGCATGATGCCACCCGCCATTCGCCGTGGTCTGGTGCTGATGGATCCAAGTTACGACGTCAAACAGGATTACCAAAAGGCCGCCAACGCTGTGCAGAATGCTTGGGCGAAATGGCCGACCGGAACATTCATGTTGTGGTACCCGATCCTTGAAGACGGCTTTGATGCGGAACTGCGCAAATCATTTGGCGCGATCACAGCATCAGGCGGGGTTCTTTGTGCCGAACTTGCTACCGATCAGGGCGGATCAAAGGGACGCATGCGTGGCACTGGCCTTTTGGTTGTGAACCCGCCTTGGCAATTCGATCAGCAGATTGACGAGATCGGAAACTGGCTTGCCAAAACCTGCAAATTGCCCGGTCCGGCCAACCATTCCATCCGCTGGCTGGTCAAGGCCGAATAAGAAAAAGCCCCGCTGATCTGACATCAGCGGGGCTTTCTGCGTTGGGACGCAGTGGTAACTGTTTTCGTCCTAGATGCCAAAGAATGGCTGCAGCAATTTCGGCAACAGACGATTGAACTTCATCGGCGCATCGGTGGCGATCAGACAGATGCATTCCTCGGCCGTGTCGGCAATCGGTTGATGATCGACATCATCATCAAGATCGGCGACATCGCCGGCACGGAACCGACCGATTTCATCGATATAGGATCCCTTGATCAAAAGCGTCATCTCATGACCATGGTGACCATGATCGGGGATAGAGACACCCGGTGCGATCTTCATCAGGCGCACGGTGCCCTTGCTTTCGATTGATTTCAGCTGGAAATGCTTCACACCTGGTGCAAGCGACTTCCACGGAATATCTTCAAGCGAATTGACACCATCGGGCAGAAGGTCTGCCAACGGACGGGGCAGCGCATTCATGGTGCTGCCCGAAATGCTTTCTCCCACGGCAACCCTGCGTAAACTTGGCAATTCGTGGGTGACGATGTTTTCGTTTGCCGTATCACGTTCAAGCATCGCCATTACATGATCAAGCGAATGATCACCCATTGCCATGCTGTCGCTGGTTTCAAGCGCGGCACCGCCCATGGTTTCAAACTCTGTTACCTTACCGCGGCAATGCGGGCACACGGTCATGTGTGTTGCCACCAGAAGCTCCATCGCTTGGGACAGCGATCCACTGGCGTAATCCATCAGTGTCTGATCGGTTGGATGATGTTTAATGTTCATGCGACACCTTCCAGTCCGCCACGCAACTTGCCAAGAGCAAGTCGCAATCGGGACTTCACAGTCCCCAGCGGGATATCAAGACGCTCGGCAATTTCACTGTGTGAGCAATCTTCAAAAAACGACAATTCTACGACCACCTTCTGATCGGCTGGCAATTCCTTCATCGCCTCTTTGACAAGGACGGCTTCCTGATCGCGATTTACAACCTCATCTGCGAGCGGATCTTCGTCGATAATCAAAGTCGGGTCGGAATCATCAACCTCGATATGTTTGCGCTGCCGGAACCGATCGATACGCAGGTTCCTGGCAATGGTAAATATCCACGTACTCGCCGCTGCCTTCGATGGATCAAACAGGTGTGCTTTGCGCCATACCTGCATCATTGCTTCCTGTGACAGTTCTTCGGCAGTTTCGGAGTTGCCACCAAAACGGAACATGTAGGCCTTCACGCGTGGTGCGAAATGCGCAAACAACTGCGCAAACGCTTCCCGGTCGCGTGTCGACGCAACGGAAACGATCCAATCGGCACATCTTTTCGCCTCGGCCGGATCAGCTGGTCCGGGGCGTCGTGCTTTGGTGCCGCTCATTCTGGTTTCAGGTCCCCTTTGGGGCCGCGCCAAGATCGTGTTCATCATGCAAATCTTACGGCGGCCGTTTTCATTTGGATCAAATAAAATTGTACGTTTTCTGCCAACCACTTACAATGATGACGGGCAATTATTATCCTGTGATCCGCATGTTGGTGTCATGCGTACTCATATGTAGTTCTGAATTCATAACTGCAAGCAGGCCGAACCCATATGAACATTGTCACATCGGGCAAACTCAATATCGCTGTCGTCGGTTCCGGTATATCGGGCCTGTCGGCTGCCTGGTTGCTCAGCCAGGCCCATAATGTGACGCTGTTTGAAAAGGACGACCGTCCGGGCGGCCATTCCAACACAGTACACGCAGGTAACACGCCGGTTGATACCGGCTTTATTGTTTATAACACGCGCTGTTACCCAAATCTGTGTGCGCTGTTTGATCATCTGGATGTCAAAACCACTGCAACGGATATGTCCTTTGCCGCATCGATAGATGAAGGCGGTCTGGAATATGGTGGCAGTGACCTGGCCGCACTTTTTGCCCAGAAACGCAACATCGTCCGCCCGCGATTTTTGATGATGGTGCGCGACATTCTGCGTTTCTATCGCGAAGCGCCACTTGCCCTTGAAGACGGCACTGCCGAGCATGTCAGCCTTGGCGATTATTTGCGCGAAAAGCGCTACTCGAAATCCTTTATCAATGATCATCTGCTGCCGATGGGGGCTGCGATCTGGTCGACGCCGGTCGATACCATGATGGCTTATCCGCTGGCGGCGTTTGTCCGGTTTTGCCAGAACCATGGTCTGTTGCAGATCAAGGATCGCCCGCAATGGCGAACAGTCGTTGGCGGATCGCGTGAATATGTAAAACGTATGACTGCGGGTATCTCGGGCGGTGTGGTTCTCGACCGTGCAATTGCCAAGGTCGGTCGCAGCGCAAATGGTGGTGCCTTTATCGAAGACCGCTATGGCAAACGTGATGAATTTGATCACGTTGTTCTGGCCTGCCACGGCGATCAGGCGCTGGCACTTCAGGAAACGCCTGATCCCAAAGTTCACGAACTGCTCTCCGCGTTTAAGTATGAGCGCAATCTGGCGATCCTGCATAATGACGACAGCCTGATGCCCAAAAACAAAAAGGTCTGGTCAAGCTGGAACTACCTTGCTGAAGAACAGGATGGTGAACAAAAGGTCTGCGTGACCTATTGGATGAACCGTTTGCAGCATCTCGATAATAGTAATCCGCTGTTCGTAACGCTGAACCCGCCGCGCCATCCCAAGGATGGCAGCGTGATCCGTTCGTTCCTTTACGATCACCCCTTGTTTGATGCGGGCGCAATGGCGGCGCAAAAGAACCTTTGGTCCATTCAGGGTGTTGATAATATCTGGTATTGCGGCAGCTACTTTGGCTATGGCTTCCACGAAGACGGTATTCAATCGGGTCTGGCCGTGGCCGAGGCATTGGGTAATGTTCGCCGCCCTTGGAATGTTAAAAATGAAAGCGGTCGTATTCATTTGCCAGCGCCATCTAAGCGCCAATCAAGCGAGGCGGCATGACCGAGCAGCACGATAAGGCCCATTGGGCATCGGCGCTGTATGAAGGGGTTGTGACCCATCATCGGTTGCGCCCGAAAAAGCACAAGCTGCGCTATCGGGTGTTTTCCTTCCTGCTTGATCTTGATGAAATCGACGATCTGGCTTCCAGACTTCGGTTGTTTAGCCGCAATCGTTTTAATCTTTTTTCTTTCCATGATCGTGACCATGCTGATGGTGGGACAAAGGACCTGCGCAGCCGTCTTGAGACGATTTTGGCCGACCATGGCTTGCGAAATTCTGCGCACAAAATTCAGTTGCTTTGCTATCCGCGCTTGCTGGGCTTCGTGTTCAATCCACTATCGGTTTATTTCTGCCATCGCGCTGATGGATCAGTGGGCGCTGTCCTTTATGAAGTCTCAAACACCTTTGGGGATCGGCACAGCTATCTAATCCCGGTCGGCGAAGACGGCATCGATCAAAAGGGCGTTTTACGCCAATCCTGTGCCAAGGGTTTTTACGTCTCGCCCTTTATCGACATGGTGGCCGACTATCATTTCCGTATTCGGATGCCCGGCGAAAATGTTGCGGTGACCATTCGCGAAACCGACGCCAAAGGCATGTTTTTAAATGCAGCCTTTGTTGGTGATCGAACCGCCCTTTCAGATCGTAAACTAATAGGAGCGTTCATTCGCTACCCGCTTATGACCCTAAAGGTCGTAGCGGGCATCCACTGGGAAGCGCTTCATCTGTGGCGCAAGGGAATGACATTCCATAAACGACCGGCACCGCCGCAACATGCGGTTACCTATGTGCTGGAAACCGGGACTGCAGCGGCCCAAGCAGGAAAGAGATAACAACAATGCCAGACCGCAATCGTACAGCTTCAGGATTAGCCATCCCGCTTCGTGATCGCATCATACCCGTGCTGGGGAGCGTGACCGGCAATCGCAGCATTCTAAAAGCGATGCTGCGCCGTGTGTTATCTCATCTGCATTATGGTCGCCTGACAATTGTGCTGCCCGATGGCGATACCCTGCATTTCACCGGTGAAAAAGAAACCGAACTTCGTGCCGCAATCCATATTCATAGCTGGCAGGCAATCCGTAAACTCGCCACGGGCGGCGATGTCGCCTTTGCCGAAGCCTATATGGATGGCAGCTGGAGCAGCCCGGATCTGACGCACCTCATGCAGGTGGCTATGCTCAACGAAACGATTGTCCGTGCCCGTCTGGCCGGTGGGTTCCTGTCGCGCACGATTGCGCGCATTGGTCACCTTCGCAATGCCAATACGGTCGAAGGATCAAAGCGCAATATTGCCTATCACTATGATCTGGGCAACGAATTCTATACCGCCTGGCTTGACCCAAGCATGACCTATTCGTCGGGCTATTACCGCCGAAATGACATGTCGCTTGAAGCATCACAGGCCGCAAAATATGACCGCATCTGTGAACTCGCTAACCTGCAAACCGGCGAACGCGTTCTTGAGGTCGGCTGTGGCTGGGGCGGGTTTGCCGAACTTGCTGCGGGCAAGCATCGCTGCAACGTCACGGGTCTTACCTTGTCACATGAACAGCATGCCTATGCCCATCGCAGACTTCTGATGCAGGGTCTGAATGACCGCACCGAGATTGTTCTGCGCGACTATCGCCATCAGGAAGGGCAGTTTGACAAGATCGTCTCGATCGAGATGTTCGAAGCGGTTGGCGAAGAACATTGGCCAACCTATTTCGAGATGATCCGCCGTTGCCTGAAACCCGGCGGCAAGGCGGTCCTTCAGATCATCACCATTGATGACGATCGTTTTGATACCTATCGCAAAGGTGCTGACTTCATTCAGCGTTACATTTTCCCGGGCGGTATGTTGCCATCCCCGACGGCCTTGGCCGGGGCTGTAACCAACGCGGGGCTTTATCTGCAACATTCCGAATTCTTTGGCAAATCCTATGCCCGCACACTGGCCGAATGGCAGCGCCGTTTCCAGCATAGCTGGGACGATATTGCCAAGCAGGGCTTTGATCTGCGCTTTAAGCGGATGTGGGAATATTACCTTGCCTATTGCGAGACCGGATTTGACCGCGGCTCGATCGATGTTGGTTTGTTCGTCATAGAACATCCGTCCCATGAGACCGCCTGAACCATCCCGAAATACCGCAATATTCTATGCTCTTCCCGCGATGGCGGCCGCCGTGCCGACCATCCCTGCCTATGTGCTGTTGCCAAGTTATTATGGTGATGACCTTGGGTTGGGGCTTGCGATTACGGGCGCGATATTGCTGCTGGTGCGCATGATCGATATGGCAACCGATCCGTTGATCGGGTGGTTGTCGGATCGATCAGGTAATCGCAAAATCTGGGTCGGGATCGGCGCGATCATTGCCGGCGTCGGGCTTTGGTATTTGTTTACCCCGCCAGACCAGCCAGATGCGATGTATCTTCTGATCTGGGCCAGTGTCCTGTTCCTTGGCTGGACAATGTTTCAGGTGCCTTATCTTGCCTGGGGCGCAGATCTTTCGGGTGATTACCGGGAACGCACATTGCTGACCGCCCTTCGCGAAGGGGCCGGATTGATCGGCATTGTATTGGCTGGCGGTATACCGGTTCTGATCAACGCCCCCGATCGCGCAGCAGAAATTGAAACGCTTGCCCTGGTGACCCTTGTGCTGGGGGCGGTATTCATCGCCCTGATGATCTGGCAGGTGGTTGATCCTGTGGCGCAGCAAAAGGCAATGGCACCAGCTCGGCTATCAAAGCCTTCTGGTAAAATCGGCAATCCTTCGGTGGCCTTACGGCTTGGCATACGAAGCCTTCGCGATAACCGGCTTTTCGTGCGTTTGCTATGTGCTTGGATGATCAATGGATTGGCGGCCGGTTTGCCTGCGGTCTGTTTTCCCCTTTTTGTGCGCTATTACCTTGAACTTGATCAGGACGTCGAAAATATCCTGATCCTTGCCTATTTCTCTGCGGCGATTCTGGCGATCCCGCTTTGGGTTGTGATGGCCAGCCGTTTGGGCAAGCACCGGGTTTGGTGCCTTGCCATGATCATGGCAATTGTCGCCTTTGCCTTTGTCCCGTTCTTGGGGGCAGGCGATGCTTTGGCGTTCGGGATTATCTGTCTTGTCACCGGTGCGGCATTGGGGGCTGATCTAGCACTTCCACCGGCCATTCAGGCTGATGTCGATGATTGGGATCGTTATCGGTTTGGCGCGCGCAGAACGGCCCTGTTATTTGCGCTTTGGAACATGACCAACAAGCTTGCCATGGCATTGGCGGCCGGGATTGCCTTGCCGGTTTTAGGCGCGTTTGGATTGACTGATGATGGCGGTGAAAAAACCGGGGCGCTGATCGTGCTGGTTTTGATCTATGCCGTCATCCCCATCGTATTGAAAGCAGGAGCAATCGGGATGATGTGGCGGTTTCCATTGGACGCCGTGCATCAGGTTGCCATTCGTCGGCGCCTGTTACGCCGCACCGTTTGATCTTGGGGATAGAAAGCAGGAGCAAATTGATGCTGCGGAACGTCATGGCGTTGTGTCTAATGATGGTACTAACCGGATGTGGGTCGATGAAACCGCAGGATTTTGCGCAAAAGGAACCCGTCTTCGATGTATTTGATTACTTCGAAGGCAACAGCCGGGCTTGGGGGATTTTCGAGGACCGGTTTGGCAAACTTCGCCGCCAGTTCACAGTGGATATCACAGGGTCGATCGAGGACGGCGTTCTGACCCTTGAAGAAGACTTTGTCTATGACGACGGCGAAACAGATCGCCGCGTTTGGGTCATCACAAAGACCGGCCCGCACAGTTATGAAGGCAAGGCCGATGACATCATTGGCAGTGCCGTGGGCAGCCAGTATGGTAATGCGCTGAACTGGGCCTATGACATGGACCTCAAGGTGGGTGACGGCACCTGGCGGGTCAGCTTCAATGACTGGATGTTCCTGCAGCCCGACGGGGTGCTGGTCAATCGTGCGCGGGTCAAGAAGTGGGGATTTGAAATCGGCGAAGTGACGCTGTTTTTCAGAAAGCCGCAACACGTCGCGCAAGCCGCCGAATGATCCAGCCAAGGATCGGAAGCTTTGCATAGAAGTTCTGCCCGGCATCCCAATGATCAATATGGGATGCCAGCAGGCTTCCTTTGGCATTAAATGTCACCTCGGACATGCCGGTGATTTCCCAATCACCGATGACGGGGACCTTTGCGCTAAACCGCCAGCGCAGAAAACCCATAGCGCCATCAAGCGCGCGATGGGTCACCACAAAGCGGGGATTTTCTGCATCCGTAAACGCCTTTGCCAGATAGGCAATCACATCACGCGGGCCTTGAAGCGTGGTGAACGGGTCCTGGAACGTGAAATCATCCGTGACCAGGTTTGATAGCTGATCAACATTATCGGGTGCCAGATTCTCGAAATACGCGGCATAGGCCGCAAGAAGATGGCGTTGTCTGTCGATGATTTCGTTCATGCCTTCACCAATTTGCGCATCAGCTTAAAGAACAGCGGATAGGGCAGAATACGCGCGAATTTCAGTTGCCGGACAAAGGGCGGTGGAAACGCGATTTCGAAATCATTATTGCCACAAAGACTGCGATACATGAAGTCTGCTGCTTCATCGGGCGACAGCAAGTAGGGCATGGCGAAATCGTTTTTGTCGGTCAGCCGGGTTTTTACAAAGCCCGGATTGATCACGCGCAGCAAAACCCCGCTTCCGGTAAGCTCGGTATAAAGCGTCTCGCAAAGATTGATAAGCGCTGCCTTTGTCGGGCCATAGGCTGCTGCATTGGGCAATCCGCGATATCCGGCAACCGATGCGACAACCGCGATCTCGCCCGATTTACGCGCCCGCATCTTGCCCAGAAGCGGCTCCAGACAATTCACGATGCCCATATAGTTGGTATCCACATGGCTTCGGATGGTTTCAACCGAAAACCCACCCACCTTCATTGGCGAATAGATCCCGGCGGCCAGAACCACCAGATCAGGTAGGCCAAAATGGCTTTCAATGGTGTTCAAGGCCGTCTTGACCGCGTTTGGATCGGTGATGTCGACCGGTATCGGTGTGGTTCCTGGCATATCAGCCGCCAAATCAGCCAATTTATCGGCATTGCGGGCGGATATGATGACGTTTTGATCGTCTGATGTCGGGTTTTTGTGGAATTTTTCTGCCAAAGCAGCACCAATTCCCGCAGAAGCCCCTACAATCCAGATGGTTTTAAACTGCTTTTTCATGGCTGGGCCTGTTGCGCGGTTTTGGTCGCACAGTTCATGCAGCGATAGGTGATGGTTGATCCATCACGTGCTTCAAACTGAAGACCAACCCAGCGACCTTCGTGATCGTACCAGGCATTTGTTTTAAGCTCCCCATCATAGGAAAATTCGGTTGCCCGCAATGTGCCGTTTGTTGTGCGCAGCATTTCGCTTGGCTTGGCGGTTATATCCACGTTGTTTGGCTTGCCGGTGATGGTGTTGAGCACCGAAGTGCTTCCCAAAACACCACAATGCCAATGATCGGTCGGGAAGATATTGGCCGGAACTGTCTGGATGCCATCAGGGCCCGTCACGACAAGATTCCCGTTTTCGCGGGTTGCACCAACGATGGTGCGTTCACCGTCATCATCGACCGCCACCGAAAGGGCGGCCATTTCGTTACCCTGCCACAGGCTTTCGGACCGATAGGTAAAGCTATAGGCGTTAAATCCCAGAAAGCTGATATCGATATTGCTTTGGGCGATGACCTGAAGCCCGTCGCGCCCCTGATTGAACGTCACGCTATGGCGGCCGACCGGCGCATCATTGCGCCGAATTTGAAAGAGGATTTCGTTGCCATATCGTTTGATCGGATCAAACCCCTGACAGGTATCAGGGCCATCAAACGCGGTCGACAGGGCTGCGTTTTCGATCACATTGTCGGTGCTGGCATTGGCAGCATGCATCGGAAAAATTGCCGCGATGCCAATGGCAACAAGCGTGCAAAGGGATTTGGGGGGAGAAGGCATGCGAAGTATCATCATTGAAGATACCCATGTGGCGTTAAAACGGTTGAACAAGTGATGTTCTGTTCTTGTTACGCACCGCACAACGTGACGGATCAAAAGGGACGGAATCGTGTTGATGATTGCCGTGTGGGCCGTGGTGGGGTAAAGCAGGGGCTTAGGGTCAGGACCTATTAATTTGATTTGAATGGCAGAGCTTATATTTGTGAAATCCAAGAAAAATCCCGCCGAGCGGGTTGGCATCCCGGGCAAGGGGTTTGACGCGGGAGTTCGCAAATATAAGCTCTGTCCTTCGGGTCGCTCAGATTTGCACGGGCTACTTTGTCGCAAAACCTTGAAAGATAAGTATCTTCCTGCGGCTTCGCTTCGCGTATCCGCACAAATCTGAGCGACCATTCGAACCAAATTAATAAGTCCTGACCCTTAATGAAAGGCCGTGCCAAATGACCCATCCGATTGCAGAAGACCTTATCGCGCATGTATTGCACCGTGACTCCAACGTCATTGTGCTGAACAAGCCGCCGGGACTGGCGTCACATGGCGGGCCGAAAACCTATTTCCATGTCGATGCCTATTTGCCGGATTTGAAATTTGGCATTCAGCCTGAACCTACACTGGCTCATCGCCTCGATCGGGATACGGCTGGCTGTTTGCTTCTGTGCCGTCATCCGAAATCGTCCAAGAAAATCACCCGTCTCTTTACCGAAAAGCAAATCGGCAAGACCTATTGGGCGGTGGTGCGTGGTGCGATGGAAGATGACCATGGCTTCATCGATGCGCCGATTGGCAAGACCAATGATGAAAGTGGCTGGCGCATGCTCGTCCATGAAGACGGGCAGCCGTCCAAAACTGAATACACGGTTCTGGGACGCGGCAAAGACGCGGATGGTCAGGACATCACCTGGCTGGCACTGGTGCCACATACCGGGCGCACCCATCAGCTGCGCGTGCATCTGGATCATGTTGGTCATCCGGTGATTGGCGACCCGTTCTATGGTCGCGGTGACGCAGAGCCGATCTTTGGCGCCCCGCCGACCCTGATGCTTCTGTCACGCCAGATCATTATTCCGTTCCATGCCGATCGTGATCCGGTGGTGGTCGATGCACCGCCGCCCGAATTGATGCGTGCAGGGTTGGAAGCATGCGGCTATGAGGGCGACTATGCCGCCCACGCAAGCTCAATTGACGCTCAATATACCGGCGATGACAGCGACGCTGAAGGCGGAGAGTAACGTCTCAAGCGTGATGATGGATGCCATCGCTTCAGGATCGCCATTCAGCTGGCGCGCGAGGATATAGGCGTTCCCTGCACACGGCATTCCGGCATAGAAAACCCCCATCGCCAGCACCATGCCGTCAATCCCGGCCAGATACAGGCACACGCCCGTGATGACGGGCAGGACCGCAAGCTTGATCGTGGTGGCAAAGGCAATCGCACCGAGCGCCTTTTTATCCATGACAAAACGAAGGCCTGCGCCAACCGAAAGCAGGCTGAGTGGTAGGGCGGCTGTCTTGAAAAGGGCAGCGGTATTTTCGATTGGAAGCGGAACGTGAATGTTACTCACATTCAGCACCGCACCTGCACCTGCTGCGATGATGATCGGGTTTTTGACGATGCCGTTGATGATCCGGGTAAGGCTGCTTTTGCCACCACTAAACGCGCTTAGAACCACAACACCCAGCATGTTGGTGGCAATTACCATCACCGCAACAAAAACGATGGCAAGTGCCAGTCCCTCTGCCCCGTAAAGCGCATCTGCAACCGCCAACAGGACGTAGCTGTTATAGCGAACCGATCCCTGAAAGATGGATGTGAAAAGCGGCGTGTCACGTGTGATGATGGGGCGCAGCAGCAACAATACCCCCGATAGCCCCAAAGTCGCGGCAAGGGTAATGCCCACGGCGGTACCGGCTTCGCCGCTTGAGAAATCGGCGCGATAAATCTCGACGATCAAAAGGGACGGCAGCAGCAAATAATAGGTAAGTCGGTCAATCCCGGCCCAGATGTCGGCCCCCTTGATCAGGTAACGCTTAAGTGCTGCCCCCACCAGAATAGCGGCAAAAATCGGAAAGATCGCAGCGATCAGTTCATAGGCGAGTTCCATGACGGACGGGGCGCTCCGGCAGTTTGGCGGTCTTTAGATTTGGGACTTAAACCTTGCGGTTGCTGTAATCGGCAAAGACCTGTTCGGGGGAATGATCGCGATATTGTTCGCAGATTTCCTCGAACTTCGGATTGCTGATCAAAAGGTCGGCCGTGCTTTGATTGCACGCAATTGGCACTTCATAAAGATTGGCCAGACGGATCAGGGCGCGCACATCAACATCATGGGGATGCGGTGTCATCGGATCGGTAAAGAAGAACATGGCCTGCAATTCGCCATGGGCAATCATGGAGCCAAGCTGCTGGTCACCGCCAAACGGTCCGCTTTTTAACGGATGGATATCAAACGCCGGAAATCGTTCCTGAAGCACCCGACCCGTGGTGCCCGTGGCAAAGATGCGGGTATTGGCAAAGCTTGCCTGATGCTTTGCCAGCCAGTCGGCCATTTCACGTTTGCGACGGTCATGGGCAACCACGCCGATAGATAGGGTCATGTGCGCTCTCCGGGCCTTGGAATTTGAATGATCATACTAATCCTCAAAGCCGGTTTGCGTCACGCCCGAAAAGTCAGACCTTTTCGCAAAGCTGCATTGTCAGAACGACTTAGCAGGTTTTAGGCGCGGGTTTGGTCATCGCCAAGGGCATCTCGTCAGTCATCGCTGTGGAGATTGCCCAAAACAAAACGGCCGCCCCAAGTGAATGGGACGGCCGTTTGCAGATCAGGTGACTGATCGATTACATGTGGATCGCACGTTTTCCTGCGTCCAGAGCAGCTTCCTTGACGGTTTCGCCAAGGGCCGGGTGGGCGTGGCAGGTGCGTGCGATGTCTTCGGCAGAAGCGCCGTATTCCATCGCAAGAACCACTTCGGCAATCAGATCGCCAGCAGCCGGACCGACAATATGCGCGCCGACAACACGATGCGTTTTCTTGTCTTCAAGCAGCTTGACGAAACCATCGGTGCTTTCCATTGCCTTCGCACGGCCATTGGCGGTGAAGGGGAATTTACCAACGGCGTATTCGACGCCTTCTTCTTTAAGCTGTTCTTCGGTTTTGCCAACAGAAGCAACTTCCGGCCAGGTGTAAACAACACCCGGGACCTTGCCGTAATCGACATGGCCTTCTTCGCCGGCAATCATTTCTGCCACGGCAACGCCGTCTTCCTCAGCCTTGTGGGCGAGCATCGGACCGACGATGGTATCGCCGATTGCAAAGATGCCGCCAACATTGGTCTGGAAATATTCGTCGGTTTTGACACGACCGCGTTCGTCGAGTTCAACGCCTACTTTGTCCAGGCCGAGGCCGGTGGTGTAAGGACGGCGACCAATTGCCACCAGAACCACGTCAGCTTTGATTTCCTCTGCATCGCCGCCCTTGGACGGTTCAACAGTCAGGGTCACGCCAGACTTGGTCGATTTGGCAGCGGTAACCTTGTGGCCGAGTTTGAATTCAAGGCCCTGCTTGGCAAAGATGCGCTGGGTCTGTTTGACCAGCTCGCCATCCATGCCCGGCAGAATGCGATCCAGGAATTCAACAACGGTGACTTCAGCACCCAGACGACGCCAGACGGAGCCAAGCTCCAGACCGATCACGCCAGCACCAATGACAACCATCTTCTTGGGCACTTTCGGAATGGTCAGCGCACCGGTCGAAGAGACGATGTTTTTCTCGTCAATTTCAACACCCGGCAGCGGGGTGACTTCCGAACCCGTCGCGATGACGATGTTCTTGGCGTTCAGGGTTTCTTCACCGCCGTCAAGAAGGGCAACCTTAACGGTGGTCGGCGAGGTGATCTCGCCGGCACCCTTAACGTAGGTAACCTTGTTCTTCTTGAACAGGAATTCGATGCCTTTGACATTGCTGTCAACAACCTTGTCCTTGCGGGCCATCATCTTTTCAAGATTGACCTTCGGCTTGGAAACTTCGATGCCGTGGGTATCGAAATGTTCCGAAGCTTCTTCGAACAGGTGCGAAGAATGCAGCAGTGCCTTGGACGGAATGCAACCGACATTCAGGCAGGTACCGCCAAGTGCGCCACGTTTTTCAACGCAGGCAACTTTAAGGCCGAGCTGTGCGGCGCGGATGGCGCAAACATAACCGCCAGGACCGCCACCGATCACGACAACGTCGTAGTTCTCACTCATGAGTTCTTTGATCCTTTTGTCTGATCAGATGTCGAGCAGAATGCGTTCCGGGTTCTCGATGCATTCCTTGACGCGTACCAGGAAGGAAACGGCTTCACGGCCGTCAATGATACGGTGGTCATAGGACAGAGCCAGATACATCATCGGGCGAATTTCGACTTTGCCGTCGATTGCGACCGGGCGCATCTGGGTTTTGTGCATGCCGAGGATACCGGACTGCGGTGCGTTTAGGATCGGGGATGACAGAAGGGATCCGAAGACACCACCGTTGGAGATGGTGAACGAACCGCCGGTCATTTCATCCATGCCGAGCTTGCCGTCACGTGCACGCTTGCCGAAATCAACAATGGTGCTTTCCAGATCAGCGAAGGTTTTTTCTTCTGCCGAACGGATAACCGGAACAACCAGACCCTGCGGGGTACCGACAGCAACGCCGATATCGCAGTAGTTTTTGTAGATGAAGCTGTTGCCATCGATCTCAGCGTTAACCGCCGGCCATTCTTTCAGCGCCGTGGTGCAAGCCTTGATGAAGAAGGACATGAAGCCGAGCTTCACACCGTGTTTCTTTTCGAAACCGTCTTTGTACTGATTGCGGCAAGCCAGAAGGTTGGTCATGTCCACTTCGTTGTAAGTGGTCAGCATGGCCGCAGTGTTCTGAGCTTCTTTCAGGCGGCGCGCGATGGTCTGGCGCAGCTTGGACATTTTGACACGCTCTTCACCGTCACGCAGTTCGCGTTCCGGCTTCGGCGCTGCCGGTGCGCTTGCGACCGGTGCAGCCGCACGCGGTGCCGGTGCGCCACCAGCAAGATAGTTCATGACGTCGCCCTTGGTCAGACGGCCATCTTTGCCGGTTGCCGGGATGGCTGCCGGGTCAAGATTGTTGTCTTCAACCAGTTTGCGAACTGCCGGCGGAAGCGGATGTGCCGTGTTTGCAGCGGTCGCAGCAGCCGGAGCCGCAGCAGGTGCCGGTGCAGCAGCCGGGGCTGCCTTTTCTTCCTTGGCCGGTGCGGCTTCTGCTTTTGCTTCTGCCGGAGCAGCAGCAGCGGAACCTTCGGCACCTTCGTTGATCATGGCGATCAGGGCGCCAACTTCGACTTCGTCGCCTTCGCCAACAACCAGTTCAGCAATCGCGCCGGCAACCGGTGCGTTGACTTCAACGGTCACTTTGTCGGTTTCAAGTTCGACAATCGGTTCATCGGCAGCAACAGCTTCACCGACTTTTTTGTACCATTTTGCCACCGTGGCTTCAGATACAGACTCGCCCAGCGCGGGAACTTTAACTTCAGTCGCCATTTTTTCCTCGACCGTTTTTTCAATCAGGCAGTGTGGGTCTGCCATGATGCGAATGAATTCTAAATGAACGTGTCGGAGGGGCGATTTGTTCGCCCCTCCGGTAAAGTTACTTGACGCTTAGTGCCGCATCGACCAGTTCGGCCTGTTCACGCAGGTGGGCCTTCAGAAGACCCGTTGCCGGCGACGCAGATGCCGCACGACCAACATAAACAGGACGGCCCGTCTTGTGCTTGATGCCGGCCAACGTCGCTTCGATACGACGGTCAACGAAGTACCAGGAACCCATGTTCTCGGATTCTTCCTGACACCAGACAACATCAGCATTCGGGTATTTGGCCAATTCCGTTGCCAGTTCTTTTTCCGGCCACGGATAAAGCTGTTCGACGCGAACAAGTGCAACATCTTCGATGCCGCGGTTTTCGCGTTCGGCGAGAAGATCGTAATAGACCTTGCCCGACGACAGAACGACGCGTTTGACTTTTTTGTCTTCAACCAGCTTGCCGGTTTCTGCAATCACCGGAAGGAAGGTCGTACCAGCCGCAAACTCGGACAGGTTCGACACAGCCTGCTTGTGGCGAAGAAGCGACTTCGGCGTCATCAGGATCAGCGGCTTACGGAACGAGCGACGAATTTGACGGCGCAGGATGTGGTAATAGTTTGCCGGTGTCGTACAGTTCGCCACCTGCATGTTATTTTCACCACAAAGCTGCAGGTAACGTTCCAGACGTGCAGAGCTGTGCTCCGGACCCTGGCCTTCGTAACCGTGCGGCAGAAGCATCACAAGACCCGACATGCGCAGCCATTTGGCTTCGCCCGAGCTGATGAACTGGTCAATAATGACCTGTGCACCGTTGGCAAAGTCACCGAACTGGGCTTCCCAGAGAACCAATGAGTGCGGTTCGGCAAGGGAAATACCATATTCAAAGCCCAGAACACCGGCTTCGGACAGTGGCGAGTTGAGAACTTCAAGCTCGGCCTGACCGGTACGGATGTTGTTGAGCGGGGTGTATTTTGCCTCGGTGGTCTGGTCGACCAGCTTTGCATGACGCTGCGAGAAGGTACCGCGCTGGCAATCCTGACCCGACAGGCGGACCGGGGTGCCTTCGCACATCAGCGTACCGAACGCCAATGCTTCTGCGGTTGCCCAATCAATGCCTTCACCGGTTTCGAACATCTTCGCTTTGGCCTTCAGCTGACGAAGGATTTTGCGGTTGATGTCAAAGGCTTCCGGTGCGGTTGAAAGCGCACGACCAACTTCCTGAAGAAGATCTTCTTCAACGCCGGTCTGACCGATCCAGTCGGCATCTTCGCCATGCGAGGATGCAAGACCAGACCATTTGCCTTCAAGCCAGTCTGCCTTGTTCGGACGATAGGCTTCTGATGCCTTGAACTCTTCGTCGAGGTAATCCTGGAACGATTTGTCCAGTTCCTTGACGCGTTCTTCGGTCAGAAGACCTTCTTTCACGAGCTGCTGTGCATAGATGTCTTTGGTGGTCGGGTGTTTGCCGATCACGTCGTACATCTTCGGCTGGGTGAATGCCGGCTCGTCGCTTTCGTTGTGACCAAAGCGGCGATAGCAGAACATGTCGATAACGACGTCCTGCTTGAATTCCTGACGGAATTCGGTCGCGATACGTGCAGCATGAACCACAGCTTCAGGGTCGTCACCATTGACGTGCAGGATCGGAGCCTGAACGACTTTGGCAATATCCGAGCAGTAGGGGGAAGAACGTGAGTTGGTCGGTTTGGTCGTGAAACCGATCTGGTTGTTCACAACAAAGTGGATCGTACCACCGGTACGATAGCCTTTGAGGTGCGACAGATCGAAGGTTTCAGCAACAAGACCCTGGCCAGCAAAGGCCGCATCACCGTGCAGGAGGATACCCATAACCTGCTCGCGTGAGGTGTCTTTGCGCTGGGACTGTTTCGCACGAACCTTACCAAGAACAACGGTGTTCACGGCCTCAAGGTGCGACGGGTTTGCCGTCAGCGAGAGGTGAACAACATTGCCATCAAATTCGCGGTCGGCAGAGGTACCAAGGTGATATTTAACGTCACCCGAGCCCATCACGTCGTCCGGCTTGGACGGGTTGCCCATGAATTCCGAGAAGATCGCGCGGAACGGCTTGCTCATGACGTTGGCAAGAACGTTCAGACGACCACGGTGCGGCATGCCGAAGACAACCTCACGGATGCCAAGCTGGCTACCGCGTTTGAGGATCTGTTCGAGTGCCGGGATCAGGGCTTCGCCACCGTCAACGCCGAAACGTTTGGTGCCGACATATTTGGTGTGCAGATAGTTTTCAAAGCCTTCGGCTTCGACCAGGCGCTCAAGGATGGCTTCCTTGCCGCGTGCAGTAAACTGCGTCTGGTTGCCGATGCTTTCGATCCGCTGCTGAATCCATGACTTCTGTTCAGGTTCCTGAATGTGCATGAATTCGATACCGATCGACCCGCAATAGGTTTTGCGTGCCAGAGAAACGATCTGGCGGATGGTCGCGGTTTCAAGACCAAGAACGTTCGCGATGAAAATCGGACGGTCCATGTCAGCTTCGGTGAAGCCATAGGTCTTCGGATCAAGTTCCGGGTGCGGTTCACGCGGGGCAAGGCCCAGCGGATCCAGATTTGCTTCCAGATGGCCGCGCACACGGTACGAGCGGATCAGCATCAGTGCGCGAATGGAATCATTGGCTGCTGCACGGATGGCATCAGAATTAACCTGAACCGCCGGTGCAACATGAGCTGCCGGAGCATAGGCCACCTGGGCCGGGCGTTCGGCATGCCCTTGTGAGACGTCGTATCCCTCCATGCCGCCAACAACCTTGGTTTCCCGTGGCTGCCAGCTCGGCCCGCGCATTTCTGCGAGAAGTTCGGAGGCGTCGTCCTGCAACCCGTCAAAAAACTCAGCCCAGCTCTGGTCAACCGCAGACGGGCTTTCCAAATACCGGGCGTAGATTTGAGCGATGTAGGTTGCGTTCGACTCGTTAAGAATCGTGTCGAGATCTTGAGGTTTCATTTGTGGTCGGAAGGCATGGTCCCCAAGACAGGACCACGCCCCCCCTTGCCTTTCCTCTGACTACCCAGATTAGCCCTTCAAAGCCTTCAGCATGGTCGAGCCGAGGCTTGCCGGGGAATCGGCAACAAGAACGCCAGCGCTGCGCATAGCTTCCATTTTCGCATCGGCAGTACCTTTGCCGCCGGAAATAATCGCACCGGCATGGCCCATGCGTTTACCCGGAGGTGCGGTAACACCGGCGATGAAGCCAGCAACCGGTTTCTTAACCGAGGAAGCCTGCAGGAATTCACATGCTTCTTCTTCAGCCGAACCACCGATCTCACCGATCATGATGATGCCTTCGGTTTCCGGATCCTTCAGGAACAGGTCGAGGCAGTCGATGAAGTTGGTGCCGTTGACCGGGTCACCACCGATACCGATACAGGTCGACTGACCCAGGCCAGCGGCCGTGGTCTGTGCAACTGCTTCGTAGGTGAGCGTACCGGAACGTGAAACGATACCGATTTTACCGCGGCGGTGAATGTGACCCGGCATAATGCCGATCTTGCACTCGTCCGGGGTAATGATACCCGGGCAGTTCGGGCCGATCAGGCGGGTCGAAGAACCTTCGAGCGCACGCTTGACGCGGACCATGTCAGCAACCGGAATACCTTCGGTGATGCAGACAGCCAGTTCGACTTTGGCGTCGATGGCTTCAAGGATTGCATCAGCAGCGAAGGGCGGCGGAACATAGATAACCGAGGCATTTGCGCCGGTTACATGAACAGCTTCGTCAACGGTGTTGAAAACCGGCAGGTCAAGGTGCTTGGTGCCGCCTTTACCCGGGGTAACACCACCAACCATTTTGGTGCCGTATGCCAGTGCCTGTTCGCTGTGGAAGGTACCCTGCGAACCAGTGAAACCCTGGCAGATAACTTTGGTGTTTTTATCGACGAGAACAGCCATAGTTACGCGGCCTCCTTCACAGCTTTGACCACCTTCTCGGCGGCATCGGCAAGGTTGTCAGCCGAAACAATCGGCAGACCCGATTCTTCGAGGATCTTCTTGCCAAGTTCGACATTGGTGCCTTCGAGACGAACGACCAGCGGAACGTTCAGGCTGACTTCGCGGGCTGCTGCCACAACGCCGTCTGCGATAACGTCACAACGCATGATGCCGCCAAAGATGTTGACCAGGATGCCTTCGACATTCGGGTCAGACAGGATCAGCTTGAAGGCAGTGGTAACGCGTTCTTTGGTTGCGCCGCCGCCAACGTCGAGGAAGTTTGCCGGTGCACCACCATAAAGCTTGATGATGTCCATGGTTGCCATGGCAAGGCCTGCGCCGTTAACCATGCAGCCGATGGTGCCATCGAGCTTGATGTAGTTGAGGCTGTGCTTGGCAGCTTCGAGTTCAGCCGGGTTTTCTTCGTCTTCATCGCGCAGGTTTTCGATGTCCGCATGACGGAACAGCGCGTTGTCGTCGAAGTTCATTTTGCAATCAAGCGCGATGATGTCGCCGTCGCCGGTTACCACCAGCGGGTTGATCTCAACCATGGCTGCATCGGTGTCGAGGAAGCACTGGTACATTGCGGTCATGAATTTGACAGCTTTGGAAACCTGCTTGCCTTCGAGGCCAAGTGCGAATGCCAGTTTACGACCGTGGAAGCCGGAGAAGCCAGCAGCCGGATCGATCTCGACAGTGACGATCTTTTCCGGGGTTGCTTCTGCAACTTCTTCAATGTCCATGCCGCCTTCGGTCGACGCCATGAAGATCACGCGCGAGCAAGCGCGGTCGACGAGAACCGAAAGATACAGTTCGCGTGCGATGTCGCAGCCTTCTTCGATGTATACGCGCTTGACTTCTTTGCCTTCCGGGCCGGTCTGGTGGGTAACCAGGGTCGAGCCGAGCATCTGTTCAGCGTTTGCGCCAACTTCTTCGACGCTTTTGACAACGCGAACGCCGCCTTTATCGCCAGCTTTGGCTTCCTTGAAGGTGCCCTTACCGCGGCCACCTGCATGGATCTGGGACTTAACCACGTAAACCGGGCCAGCCTGAGACTGGGCAGCTTCGATGGCTTCCTGAGCGGTGTAGGCAACCTTGCCATTTGGCACGGTTACACCGTATTTGCGAAGAATTTCTTTCGCCTGGTACTCATGAATATTCATGTTCGGTCGCTTTCTTGCCTTCCGTACGATTTCCGGTGGGTCAGAAATCGGGATTTCAATGTCCCCGTATATGCGGGAGGGACTTTGTTGCGAGGCCCGCGATCATTGAAGTTTTAAAAACACCAATGATTGAAAAACGGGCCGGTCAAATGACCAGCCCGCTTCGCGTTCTTAGAGCATGCCCTTGGCAGCATCGACGAGGCCGCGAACTGCGTTCACGGAATTGTCGAAGTTTGCTTTCTCGGACTCGTCAAGATTGATCTCGACGATACGCTCAACACCGCCAGCACCCAGAACAACCGGGACGCCGACGTAAATGCCATCAACGCCGTATTCGCCGCTCAGGTAAGCAGCAACCGGCATGACGCGTTTCTGGTCTTTCAGGTAGCTTTCTGCCATCGCAACAGCGGATGCTGCCGGAGCATAGAAAGCAGAACCGGTTTTCAGCAGGGCAACGATCTCCGCGCCACCGTCACGGGTGCGCTGGACGATCTCGTCGATTTTCTCCTGCGTGGTCCAACCCATTTTGATCAGGTCAGGAACCGGGATACCTGCAACGGTCGAGTAACGGATCGACGGGACCATGGTGTCGCCGTGGCCGCCAAGTACGAACGCGGTAACGTCCTTGACCGATACTTTGAATTCTTCTGCGAGGAAGTAACGGAAACGTGCTGAGTCCAGAACGCCTGCCATGCCGACAACTTTCTTCGGATCGAAGCCGGTTGCCTGCTGCATCACCCAAACCATCGCATCAAGCGGGTTGGTGATAACGATGACGAATGCGTCGGGTGCATGTTCTTTGATGCCCTGACCAACCTGGGTCATGACTTTGGTGTTGATGCCGATGAGATCATCACGGCTCATGCCCGGCTTACGAGCAACACCTGCGGTGACGATGACGACATCAGCGCCTGCGATGTCTTTATAGTCACTGGTACCCTTGAGGTCGGCATCAAACATGTCGACGGGGGAGGATTTAGCAATGTCGAGCGACTTGCCCTGTGGCATGCCATCAACGATGTCGAAAAGGACGACGTCGCCAAGCTCTTTCAGACCGACGAGGTGAGCAAGGGTGCCACCAATATTGCCAGCACCGACGAGCGCGATCTTGTTGCGGGCCATTCCGTTACCTTCTTCCCTATTGCGCTTCCTGGGGGTCGAAACTCAACTTGGGAGCGCGATTGAAAATTTAAACCTGCGAACGCGAAATAATCGTTCGTAAACATCGAGTGTCGTAAACTGAATCGTCACGATTTACAAGGGGAAACCCCTCTGTTTTTACGAGGAAAACCGCCGCTTCGGGGTTTGTTGCGACTATGGTCTAAACGCTCAAAAACCATTCATGTTGCAGCTGCGAAGGCGGGCGAATGCGCAGCAAAACCAAAGCTGGTTTACGATTGCGGCCTGCTCAAAGGAAAGGCAGTCCGTGCCTTTGCTGCGAATTCGGGCGCACCAACCAGATCGAGCCATGACAGCATTGCATGAAACGGTCATCAGCCATGCGATCCGTACGTACTCGAAAAATCGCTAATACGACGAATTTTGCGCGAAGATGCGTTTGTGACATGCCTCACGCAAGAATCGCCCCGAGCAACGCGCTCATATGGCGAATTATTGCAATGGTTTTAAACTCTGGTGGGTGGAGTCGTTTTTTAGCGACATCAAACCGCAGAAATCAGCGCAGATTTCCCGGCCAACTGGTGCCCGGAAACCCCGATCAGGGATGATCAGGTCAGGTGCGCCATATCAAGATATTCCTGACTGCGCATCTCGGTCATGCGCGATACCGTGCGCTGGAACTCGAACGAATAATCCCCGTCGGTATAGATGTCAGACGGGTCACATTCGATGGCACAGATCAGTTTGGTTTTATGTTCATACATCGCATCGATCAAGGTGCCGAACCGCTTTGCCCAGTCACGTCGTGAGTCCGGAAGTTTCGGGATGAAATCAATCACGATGGTATGGAAGTGGGTCGCAAGAGCAATGTAATCCCCCGGACCAAGCGGGCGGGTGCAAAGCTCGTCAAAGCTGAATTTGGCAACACCGGCACCGGCGGCGGAAATCTCGATCTTGCGGCCCTTGATCGTCAGGCTATCAGGGGCAACGCGCGCACCTTCGGTCAGGGTGGCAAACATTTCCTCGACACGGGGCAGGGCGTCTTCGCGCTTGGTCGGATAGAGATAAACGTCAGCCGCAGTCAGATTGCGCATGCGATAGTCGGTCGGGCTTGCCAGCTCCAACACATCAAGCTTGCGTTTGATCATGTCGATGAAGGGCAGGAAGTTCTGACGTTGCAGGCCATCCTTATACAAATCATCGGGCACGCGGTTTGAGGTGGTGACAATCACGACACCATGTTCGAACAGCTTTTCAAACAGGCGACCCACAATCATCGCATCGGTAATGTCGGTTACCTGCATCTCGTCAAAGCACAGAAGCCAGGCGCCATCCGCCAGATCCTTTGCGATTGGCGGGATCGGATCGGCGTCGTCTTTCTTCTTGGTCTGGCGATAGCGGTGCATGCGTTCATGCACATCCTGCATGAAGTCATGGAAGTGAACGCGACGCTTTTTTTCAATGTCGATGGTTTCATAGAACAAATCCATCAGCATGGATTTGCCACGGCCCACCTCACCATAGATATATAGACCAAGCGGCGGCGTCGGCTCGTCGCGGCGGCGTGTTAGACCAAACCGTTCGCGCCAGCCACCGGTTCCGGTTGCGGGTTCATAATTGGTCAGCGCGTTCTTGAGGCTTTGGAGTTTTTCCGCACAGAGTTCCTGCATCGGGTCGTGAGACAGCTCACCATTGGTGATTTTCGCGCGATAACGGGAAAGCGGGCCGTCGGTCATCAACAAATCTCGAATGCAGTGATTGAAATCAGGTCTTTGGCATTGTCATAGCGCCAAGATGCATCGCAATGCAACAAGGGGCTTTGCATTCCAGCCCCTTGCTGTGTGCAGGTTTCTGGCAATCAGATGTTCAAATCAGGCGCATTTTCTTAAACAGCCAGATCTCAAATGCGGTGATCACCGCAAGAATGATCGATACCGCCAGGAAGCCATAGGGGCTGTCAGTTGCCGGAACGCCGCCGACATTGATGCCCAAAAGCCCGGTAACAAAACTGATGGGAAGGAACAGGCCGGCAATCACGGTCAGCCAATACATGGTGCGGTTCATCTGTTCGGTTTCGATCGCCATCAGGTTCTCGTTGACGATCTGAATGCGTTCGCGCAGGGAATCAAATTCCTCCACCAGACGGACGGTCTTGTCAGTTAATGCACGGGCGCGGCGTTTGAACCGTTTGTCCGACCAGGTGGGTTTCTGTTCGACATAATTCGACAGCGCATCACGTTGCGGGGCCAAATGACGGCGCAGTCGTGAAAGCTGATTGCGGATGTCGGACCCACGTTTGCGTAAGGCCAGTGTTTTGCCCTCGGCCACGGTTTCCTGATCGTCTTCGATGGTTTCGACGTCTTCTTCAATACCGCGCACGACATTTTCGACACGGTAAGCAAGTCGTTCGGCCACGGTCAGGATGAAGTCATCAATGCTGTTCGGCGCGTTGTTTTCGGCAATCGCATTGCGCATATCATCAAACGCGCGAAGCGGTTGATTGCGCAGCGTGATAATCATGTTCGCCGTTGCCCAGAAACGCACCGAAATCATATCGGCCGGATCATTTTCCGCATTCAGATTGACCCCGCGCAGGTTCAGTGAATAGCCCGGATCATAGAAAAATACCGCCGGGCGCGTGCCACGGGTCGACAGCGTATCGGTGATGGTCGGGTCGATCCCGGCAATATTGATCAGCCAGTCGCGCACACCGTCGCCCATCCAATCAAGATGAACCCAAAGATATCGGCCGTCGGCAATCTGCGGCAGGCTGTCTTTTAGCGTATCCCAGCTGATGGCCTGTGCTGTGCCGTTCGGGTCAATTTCAAATGCATTGATCAGCGCCGATTTGCTCATTGATGGCTCCTTGGCTGTCTGTGTCGCCCACAGATCAGATGGCGGTTTTCAATTCCCGGGAACGAAACGTTAGATGATTCGTTACAATCTTCGGTGTAGGTTCGACTTCGTTCGCTCGTTAGAACAACTATGAACTCTAATCTGTTTACAAAACGCGAAAAGCGTTCAAATTCCGGTTGTTGGGCATCTTTATGGATCATCAGGCATGACATCAGTTCGTCACGTAGTTGCAGGTCTTGCGATCTGCTTGTTCGCAATGACAGCGTCCTTTGGCGTGTCGGCGCAAGCCCCGGCAGAAAGACCGGATGCAGGACAAAAGATCGAACTGGAAAATGCCCAGGATCACATCAGCGACTGGGACAAGGCGCTTGATGATGTCGAGCTTGCCATTTCCGATGGCCAGCTTACCAACCGTCTGATTGCCGACAGACGTGATCAGCTTGAAATGATCGAAATCGGTGTGCGGTCTTTGCATGACCGTGCCGATGAACGGCTGGCCCGTTTTAAAACGGCGCTTGGTAAACTTGGCGAGCCACCTGCTGAAGGACAGGAAGAAGTTCCGGCTGTTGCGCGTGAACGCGAACGAATTGGTCAGGATATCGCGCGCGTCAGCGGCGTGATCAAGCAACTCGAACTGGTTGATTTCCGAGCGACCGAGCTTGCCGATCAGTTGGCCGGATTGGCGCGTGAACGTTTTACCCGTCGCATTTTGGGCCGGGTGGATGTGCCGCTTGATCCGATTGTCTGGTTCCAGTCATGGGGCGAGATCGTCCAACTGCCCAGCATGGTTCAGGCGCGCTACTCCAATCTTGAACTTGAAGGTCAGGTTGCCGACGAGCTGTCAGAAGTTGCACCGGGCCTTGTTCTTTTGACCTTTATCGTGATTGCGGCCCTGATCGGCGGCGAAGTGATTGTGCTGCGCTATATCCCGGCGCGCTGGAAAACGGTTCCCGATGAAGATCGTGTGTCGTTGATATCAGGCACACGTTTCCTGTTCACTGCCATGGTGCCGGGCATTGCCCTTTTGATTGCCTATGCGATGCTGGATTCCCGGCAGGCACTGCTTAAGGGGGCAATGGGCGATTTTGTCCATCAATGCTTTGCCGCGGCACTTTTCCTGCTGTTTGTTGGCGCCGCGATCCGAAGTGTGCATTCGCCGTTTTCGCCAACCTTGCGCCGGTCAGGCACGACCATGCAGGGCGCGCGCGTGGTGGGCCTTTCATCGCTTGCGGTTGCGGTGATCTTTGCCTTTGACATGGTGTTGTTGCAGGGTGCAACCACCCTTGGCACGTCGCTTGATATTGCGCTGATCCAAAGCATCACCAACGTTCTTGCGATTTCGGTTCTGTTGTTTGTCTCATCGCTTGGTGTGTTCTGGGTGCATGACGAACGTGACCGTCATGAAATCTGGGCCAAGATCGAACGCCGCAGCCGCCGGGGGCTTAAGGCGATAGCCATCCTGATGCCGGTCTTGATGGCATTGGGATATGTCGCACTTGCGCGTTTCATCCTTGAAAACCTGATGATGGGTTTGGCGTTTCTGACTTGCTACTGGTTGTTGCGGGGCTATTGCCGGGCTTTGACGCACACATATCTTGTGCGTCCGGAAACCAGCGAAGACAGCACGGTGAGTAGCGCCGTTCACGGCACGCTTTATTTCTGGATCCGGGTCCTGATCGACGTTGTCATGGTCAGCATTGCTGTGCCGGTTGCAGTGATGATCTTTACCGATATTGCCTGGGCCGATCTGATCTTTGCTGTGCAGCAGGCCTTTGTTGGTATTCAGATTGGCGGCATTCATTTCTCGCTGAGATCCATTTTGATGGCGGCATTGATGTTTGTCATCGTGCTGGCCGCAATGCGGTTCTTCCAGCGGATGCTCAGCACACGTGTTTTGCCCAACACCAAACTTGATCAGGGCCTGCAACATTCGGTGTCAGCAATCTTTGGTTATGCCGGGATCTGTCTTGCCATCCTGCTTGCGGTATCAGCCGCCGGGCTTGATCTGTCGAACCTTGCAATCATTGCCGGTGCGATTTCCGTTGGTATCGGTTTTGGCATGCAAAGCATCGTCAATAACTTCGTATCCGGTCTGATCCTTTTGGTCGAACGTCCGATCAAAGTGGGCGACTGGATCGTGGTCGGGGCGGATCAGGGCTTTGTTAAAGACATCCGCGTGCGCGCGACCGAGATTGAGACATTTGATCGGTCTTCGGTTGTGATCCCGAACTCCGAACTGATTTCGAACCGAGTTCTCAACTGGACGCTTAAGGAGCGATCCGGTCGCGGCATCATCAAGATTGGTGTGTCTTATGGCGCGGATGTCGACAAGGTGCGCGAAATCCTGCTTGAAATGGCAGACAAGCGCCGAGAAATTCTGAGCTACCCTGCGCCGCAGGTTGTGTTCATGGATTTCGGCGCCAGTTCACTTGATTTCGAACTGCGGTATTTCCTGCGCGACATTGGTGACGTCATGGTGGTCGCGAGTTCCATTCGTTTTGAACTGGTCCAGCGCTTCCGCGACGAAGGCATCGAAATTCCGTTCCCGCAGCGTGACCTTAACCTGCGCGATATCGACAAACTGACCGACGCCATCCGAGAAGCTGGTAAGGGGAAACCAACCCCGCAGGCGGTAAAGCGCGAGGAGCCAGAGACACCTGCAACGGATGACACCCTTGATCACGGTGCGGACCAAAAAGCAGCCCCGCCGTCAAACGCCAAGGATGTCTCGCGTGATCAGGATGCTGCAAGCCGTGGCATTTCTGATGCTGGTGGTGATCCGGATGGGGATGCCCCGCGCTGATTTCAGCGGGGGCACGGCTCCAAACTAGATATCGAAAAGTGCAGCGGTGATCTTTTGGCCCATCGGGGCCATCAGATCCCGCTCGCGCGGCGAGAGCCATCTGAGCTCGGCAATTTCGCGGGCCGGAGCCAGTGTACCGATATAGTCCGCGACAAAGCACGTCATGCGGACAATCGCCCCATCGGGCAGGTTGTGCCCATGGCCGCTAAAGGTTCCCAGTTCGCGGATGGTATCGGTAATCAGTGTCACGCCAAGTTCTTCGGTGATTTCGCGCATGATTGCATCGCGCGCGGTTTCGCCCGGATCAATCTTGCCACCGGGCAAATAAAACCGGTCACGACCATGGCTGCGTACCGACAGGATTTTATCGCCGTCACGCAGGATCCAGTTGGCGGTCTCAATGACCTTGGAGGATTTTGTATGTCCGTCCTGATGGTTCATTGCGATCACAGGATCGCGACATCAAGCCCGATATCGACAGCCGGTGCTGATTGAGTAATGCGGCCAACTGACACGTAATCAACGCCGGTGGCGGCAATTGCGCCAATGGTCTGAAGGTTCACACCACCCGATGCCTCGGTCTTGCAACGACCATCAACGATGGCAACCGCTTCGCGCAGCATATCCGGGCCCATATTATCGAGCAGGATGATGTCTGCACCGGCTGTTGCTGCCTCGGCGACCTGATCAAGGGTGTCACATTCAACTTCGATCTTGGGCAGGTTGGCTGCACGGGCGGCTTCGACACATTTCGTGATCGATCCGACAACGCCAATGTGGTTGTCCTTGATCATGACCCCGTCATAAAGGCCCATGCGGTGGTTCTGCGCACCGCCCATGCGGGTCGCGTATTTTTCAAGCTTGCGCCAACCCGGCAATGTCTTGCGGGTGTCCAGAAGCTTCGCCGATGTTTCGCCCATCGCGACCACATAGGTCCGCGTGGTGGTGGCAATGCCCGACAGGTGTTGCAGTGTATTAAGAGCTGTGCGCTCGGCCGTCAGGATGCCGCGTGCATTGCCTTCGACCACGGCCAGAACGTCCTTTGCCTTGATCGCATCGCCGTCTTCGCAGCGTTTTTCAATCTTGGCATCAGGGACCAGCTTGCGGAAGCAATCAAGCGCGATATCAAGACCGGCGACCACGATATCTTCGCGGGTTTCAAGGGCGACGCGCAGACGGGCATTTTCGGGCACCACATTGTCAGATGTGATGTCACCGGTGCCGATATCCTCGGCAAAGGCGCGGTCGATGAATTCCGAAATTTCAGCTTGGGTCAGGACAGTCATGATGCCTTGGCGCTTTGAAAACTGGGGAGGATGGAAAACAGCCCCGCAAATCTTTGCGGGGCTGTGTGATCGGCTGGCTTACGCCGCGTCGTCCTTTTTGACCGGAATGTTTTTTGACATTTCCAGCATGCGCTCAAGCGGCTTTACCGCTGCAACGCGCAGGTCTTCAGGCATGACGATCTGCGGGCCGTTATTGACCAGGCACAGATACAGTTTTTCAAGCGTGTTGAGTTCCATGAACGGGCAATTGTTGCACGCACAGGACCCGTCTGCACCTGGCACCGGAATGAATTCCTTGTGCGGGGCTGCTTTTTCCATCTGGTGGATGATGTGGGGTTCGGTCGCGATCAGATATTTCTGATCCGGGCCGTTGATCACATATTCCAGAATGGCGCGGGTCGAACCGATGTGATCAGCATGCTTCAGAATACCGTCATGGCATTCCGGGTGCGCTGCGATCATGGCATCCGGGTTCTGAGTCTTAAGGCGGATCAGTTCACGCTCGGAAAACTGCTCATGCACGATGCACGACCCGTTCCAAAGCGTCATGTCGCGACCGGTTTTCTTGGCCAGATAGGAACCAAGGTGGCGGTCAGGCGCCCAAAGGATCGGCTTGTCTGCCGGAATCTGATCAATGATCTCGGCCGCATTGGACGAGGTCACGATGATGTCGGATGCTGCCTTTACCTCTGCCGAGCAGTTGATATAGGTGATCGACACGTGATCGGGGTGCTGTTCGCGGAATTTGCGGAACGGTTCTGGCTGGCACAAATCTTCGAGCGAGCAACCCGCTTTCGAGTCCGGCAGAAGAACGGTTTTGTTCGGGCTGAGGATTTTGGCAACCTCGGCCATGAAGCGCACACCGCAGAACACGATAACATCGGCATCGGTTTCCGCTGCCTTGCGCGACAGGTCCAGACTATCGCCAACAAAGTCGGCAAGGTCCTGAATTTCCCCATCCTGATAGTAATGGGCCAGAATGATCGCGTTCTTTTCCTTTTTCAGGCGCTGAATTTCAGCTTCCAGATCAAGGGTCGGATCAATCTGCATTTCCGACATTGCGTCAGCGGATGCTTCGGCAATGGTGATCATTTCATTCATGGCGTTGTCTCATCTCGCCTGTTTGCAAGCCGGAGATAAGTCGCGGGGCCCGGCATTGCAAGTTAATGACAGTTTGGAACCTGAATATCGCCATTGGCCGGTGAAGGCAAGGAAATGGGCGTCAAGGAAAGGCAGCCATGCGTGACGAACAGCACATCTAATTGAGAAATCTCAGTGATAGGGCGAATGTGCTATTCTATGTTCGGGACAATCAAGAACGAGGGACCGGGCATGAAATCCTTTAAGGGATATGCGTTTGGCATGCTTTTGAGCATGGTGTTGCCAACCGCAATACAGGCCGCAGAAGTGCAGATCACCGCGCCATCCGGCGAGGTTTCCATCTATCAAACCGCTGCGTTGCTGGCCCATCCAGAGGCCCGCGAAATCGTGATTACCACTGACAATGCCTATGGTCAGGATATGACCTATCGCGCGGTGCCACTCATTTCCCTGATCGGGGATGCAAATTCGGTTGATGATCAGACCGGGCTTGAAGTCATCGCGCTGGATGGGTTTGTTGCCAATATTCCGGTGCCACTCATCGTGCGCGAGGGTGAAGAAAACGCGCAGGCATGGCTTGCGATTGAACCAGATAGCGCGCCTTGGCCGAACCTTCCGGGCAAGGATGTTTCGGCCGGGCCGTTTTCCGTGGTCTGGGTGAATGCGGCGGCATCGCATATCCGGTCTGAGCAATGGCCTTATCAGGTATCAAAGATCGGCTATGCCGAATTTCCGGCTGCCCGTTGGCCACAATTGGCCCTGGCTGACGGCGCACCCGATAACGCCCAACAGGGCCAGAGCATTTTCATTGATCAATGCTTTGCCTGTCATCGCATGAACGGGGCGGGGATCACGGAACTTGGTCCTGACCTTAACCTTCCGATGAACCCGGTCGATTACTTTAAGCCCGATGCGCTTTTCATGCTGATCCGCGATCCGGCAACTGTGCGCCAATGGCAGGATATGCAGATGCATGGCTTTAGCGAAGAGCAGCTATCTGACGACGAAATCCATAACGTGATCGCTTATTTGACGGAGATGTCGACCCGCAAAGCCGAATAAACACCAGACAAAAAACCGCCACCCGCTGTTTCATACCAGCGTTGTCGAATGAGAATTACACGCGTGCCCCACATGACGTCATAACGCGCGTAATGAATTGATATGAGAGTCTTGAATATGGATTGGGTCCCGATCGCCTTTGGCACCTTTAAAGTCACCGCCCTGCTTATCGCAATGTTCTTCGCCATCAAATGGCACTACGACCAAGGCGAAAAGCAGGGGCGCCAAGCCGTCCTGCGCGCCACTGCTAAGGTTACGGTGGCGTTTGTGGTTGCATTGGTTGGGGTTGGCTTTGTCGCCTATTACATCAGCACGAAACTTGGGCTAAATCTGAGCTATTGATACTGAGCTTTGCGATGTGACTTACCGTCTAGACTGGTAATTGGTCGGAAGTTTCAATCTAGACCACATGCAAATGCCACATTTTCTTGCTGAGTTGATGTGTTTAGCAAGCAGTAATGGTTTTAGGTCGTTTTTTCATAGAAGGATGTATTTAGATCCGTATAAATAATTATTTTATATGGGTAAATATAAGACGAATTGTATTCATAATCATTAATCATTAATCATTGAGGTTTGCAGGGTGTTTCGATTGCGACGTGGTTTTTTAGATATTTCTAAATATTTTATTGCATTCAATAAATAAAAAATAACAAACTTGTAAGATTACGAAAAAAATCATAAAATGGGCGCAGGATATTTTTTGTGATCCTTAAAATTTTCCTGATTATTTCTGAATATTTTTTGAAAGTATGAGAGCTCAGCGGCGCAAATGTATGGTCCGCTGCTAATTCGTGACTTTTGATGTGTCTGTAATCAAAGCCAAATATTTAACGGCGGGACCGTTCCCGTTCGCTCGGCCCGCCCAACGTGCGCTTCTGCGCAAGGAGCCTTTTTTGACAAATCGTACCACTTCGAAAATCCTGAATTTTGCACGCCCGTTTAGCATGCGCGGCCTTGCAGAAGTTCTTCCTGCTGGCTCCTACAAGGTCATTACCGAAGAAACGCAGGATGAAAAACTGACCTATCCCACCTGGCAGTGGGTATCGACGCAGATCCATCTCAATACGAACTCTGACCGCCCGGATATGTCCCGCGTTCTGAGTGTTGATCCGCGCGATCTGGAAACCGCTTATCTGCGTGATCAAAAAACCATGGATGCCCGCCCGCAAATCGCGTTCTCGGCACGCAAGTCAAACAACCGTGCCAAGCGCGTTTTCTAAGCTTGTGGCCAGTGAGCCGTATTTCCGGTCAGAGCATATGCAATCTGACCGGACGGCACATTAAATCGAAAATCCGTAATATTCCCACTCAGCCGCCGAGACCTTCAGCGACATCTGTTCGTATTCGGATTGTTTGATCTTAGTGAATGCTGTGTGGAAGCGCTCGCCCAGAGTGCGTTTATTGAAGTCCGACGCGCCGAACTGATCAATTGCATCAAGCCAGTGACGCGGCAGGTCATTTGGTGCCTTTGCCTGACCAATTTCGTCTTCGCAGGGGTGCCCCGGATCGATTTTGTTTTCGATCCCGTCGAGCGCTGCACCAAGCGTGACGGCGGCAACCAGATACGGGTTGGCATCAACACCGGCAATACGGTGTTCGAAATGGCGGGTTTTGCCCGGTGTGCCGGGAACACGCAGGGCCACGGTGCGGTTTTCAACACCCCAGTCATCTGATGCCGGTGAATACATCGCCGATGCAAATCGACGCCATGAATTCATGAAGGGAGCGAGGAGAAGCATGGTTTCGCCGATGGTGCCGCGAATGCCGCCAATGGCGTTCAGCATAAGCGGGCTGAGCGATCCATCCGCCTGATCGGCAAACAGGTTGTTGCCGTTTTTATCCGCCAGCGACAAATGCAAATGCATGCCTGATCCGGCTTCATTGCCGAATGGTTTTGGCATAAAGACGGCCTCAAGCCCGAAACGGCGTGCACAGGTGCGGATCAGGCGTTTGGCAATGATCACGTCATCGGCCGCGCGCATGAGATCGCGATAGCGGATGGTCATTTCATACTGACCCGGACCATATTCCGAAATCAGGGTTTCAAGCGTCAGGTCAAGATGCTTGGCACCTTCATAGACCGCATCAAAAAGCGGTGACATTTCATCGATTTCATCAACCGACATCGTGTTGCGAAGCGTGCTTTTGCGTTTGGTCATGGCATAGGATGCCGGGTGATACATGCCCGCAGCATCGGGTGTGCGGTCGACCAGATAAAATTCCAATTCAAACGCGCCCATCGGATGATAACCAAGCTTTTGCGCACGCTTGACCTGAGCTTCGAATACATTGCGCGGGTCGACGTCATGCGGACTGGCATCTTCGTTATACATCGTGATCAGAAGCTGCCCACGGCCGGTATGTGGCAAATAGCCGAGCGTTCCTGGCACTGGCCAACAACGACCATCGCCACCACCACCGGTCTGCACCAGTCCGCAATCATCCACGTCCTCGCCGCTGACATCCTGACCAAAGATCGAGCTTGGCAAACCGCGACCGGATTTATAGATGCCTTCGAGCTCATGCCGACGGATCGTCTTGCCGCGGCCAATACCGTGGAAGTCGGTCAGGATAATGTCGATGGCTTCTACATCCGGGTATTTCGCAAGGAAGTCCTGCGCTTCGGAAAGGTGAGAGCCGCTGGGCGATGAGGCATTGTTGGTGGTCACGACGAGGCATCCTGATGGCGTTATAGGTCGTCGGTGCGCCACGACAGCGCACCAAAATCAAACGGGATTATTACCCCTGATAGCGGCGGAAGAAATAGCGATCTTGCGGAACGCCTTCTGGCAGCGGTTCGGCAATCGTGTCCGGCACATCAATTTTCTGATCGGATGCAACGATGGCCCCCTTCATCAATGCCGGTGGCAGGGTCTGACCGATAAAGGCTGCGATCTTGGTATTTAAGGCCTCATCACCGGTACCGACATCGGAATGCACCAGTGCAACCTGGCCCTTAAACCGCTCAACCGCCATTGGCAGGGTTTCAAAGATGTCGCCAAGGAACAGGTGATCATCATCGGGGATGCATTTCGGGTGGGCGGCGATCTGACGATCAAACACATAGATTTCGCGGTCTGGCATGATTTCGCGCAGATGATCGAACGTCCGGCCATTGCCAAGACCCACTTCAAGCACGATCCCGTCCTGATCCTTGATCATATCTGCGGCCGCATTCAGGCAATCGCGTTGGGCTTGCAGACGGCGGATGACGCTATTGAGACGAGACATATCGGTTGAAGCTCCGGTTTATGGATAATGCATAAAGCTATGAGTTAAATAAATTTTCGCCCCGCGCAAGAACCAATGCACGGGGCGATGATGGCTTAGCCTTCAAATTTGGTGGCATCAAATGCCGGGACGCGTGCGCGGAACGCATCAAGCCAGGTCACAAGCGTCGGATAGCTGTCACGCCATTTACCTTCAAAGCGCAGATCCAGATAACCAAGCGCACAGGCAATCGCGACATGGCCAATCGTCAGATCGCCCTCAAGCGACGGGGCACTGTCTTTGAGCTGATCAAGCGAACGTTTGACCTTGTCAGACTGATAGGACAGCCAATCGGCATGGCGTTTTTCTTCAGGGCGCATACGGGTTTCATAGACCTGCAGGATCGATGCATCGATGATGCCATCGCCCAGCGCCTGAAGGGTAAGGGCCTCCCAGCGGGCATCGCTTGCGGTCGGGTGGAGTGAAACACCATCAACCTGCGCATCAAGATATTCACAGATCACGCGGCTATCGAAGATTTTGCGACCATCATCGAGGATCAGGATCGGAATTTTACCAAGCGGGTTCTGCTGACGCAGTGTATCGGCAGGGTCGTTGGTATTGGAAAGTTCGACCGTCAGCTGGTCATAAATGCCCAGCATCTTGGCAACGATTTTGACTTTGCGGCCAAAGGGCGACGGGTCACTCGAACGCAGAATCATGATTTTCCTCCTTGGGGCAATAGGTTGCCCGCAGTCTAAGGGCGAACTGCACTTGGGAGGAACCAAAATTTTGCGAAATGATTGGGAGACAAAGGCTTGCGTGTGAAGTCTTTTGTCCTAGCGCCGGGCGCGCGGATGTGTGCCGTTATAAACCGCCATCAGCTGTTCGGTATCAACCGCGGTATAGCGTTGCGTGGTCGAAAGCGACGCATGACCCAGCAAATCCTGGATGGTGCGCAAATCGCCACCACCCGCCAAAAGATGGGTGGCAAAGGAGTGACGCAGGGCATGCGGGGTTGCCGTATCAGGTAGGTTCAGAAGTTCGCGAACTTTCCGCATTTCACGCTGGGCAACTTGTCCGACCAAACGCGCGCCACGTGCGCCAACGAAAAGCGCATCATCACCATGTGGCGCAAACGGGCAGGCATTGATGTAATCGTCAATCGCATCGCGCACGATGGGCAGAACCGGGACAAGACGTTGCTTGTTGCCCTTACCCGTGATCACCATCGAATCCCCTGTTGGGCGTTGATTGGCGTTGAGATCAAGTGCCTCGGAAATACGAAGCCCGCAGCCATAAAGCAGGGTAAAGAGGGCCAGATTACGTTTGGCAAGCCACGGTTCATCCTGCCAGACACCGGCATTATCCAGCACCGCCATGGCATCATCGGGTGCCAGTGGTTTGGGTGTTGATTGCGGCAGGCGCGGGTTTCTGATCGACTGTACGGCGGCGTTTTGCCCGCGACCGGACCGTTCAAGGAACCGATAGAAATTGCGAAGCGATGACAGGGCGCGTGCGGTCGATGTCTTGGCCATGCCATCCATACTGCGGCGCGCCAGCCAGCTTCGAAAATCGCGTGGGTTTAAGCGCAGCAATTCGCGCAAATTCGGGGCGTCACCCAGATGATCGGTGACGAACCCCAAAAACGCATAAAGATCGGCCAGATAGTTTTCTGTCGTATGCTTGGACGCACGCCGTTCATCGGCCAACCAGCCACGCCAGTCGGCGATGGCATCGCGCACATCACTTGGCAGATTTATCGCGGTCAGACCGTTTGGGTCAGCCATCTGCGCACACCAAACTCAATCACGGAGGCCAGGAACATGATCAGGTCATTGGCCTGTGCCGGGCTGAAATATCCCGGTTCCTTGACGCCAAAGGCAACGATGCCGACCGGGTCACCATAAAATGGTGCAAGGCGGACAATGGCGGCTGATCTGATTTCTTCGGCACGCGGGCCAAAGATCGCTTCATCGCCAGCATCATCAGGCAGAAGCCAGACATCCTGTTCTTCGCCAAGAACCTGATCAACCGCACCAACGACAAGGCGGCGCACACGGCCATCACAGCTTGGCACCGGGGCCTCGTTACATTCTTCGAAACAAAGCGCAATCGCATCAAGGTCAAGTAGCTCCGGCACCAGATCCTGCAACGCTTCAACAAAGGTTTCAAACCCGCGCGCATTCAGAAGCGCCAGAACCGCGCGATGGATGCGACTTTGGGTTTCGAGGTTGGACTTGGAAATGTTGATCAGCTCGCTGGTCGCGCCGCGCAGCTTTTCACGTTCATCGCGCAGGCGGGCGACGACATATTGCTGCATGTCGGCAACGCCATTGCCAAGTTCGCGGTCCGGTAATTCAAGACTTTCGAGCAAGTCTGGGCGCGTTGTGAAGAATTCAGGATGTTCGGCAAGGTATTCCGCCACATCGTTGGCGCGCAAAGCTGTCTTTTCCATCGGTTCCGGCTTGAAAAGTGAGAAATAAAAAACCCGGCTGCCACAATGCGGGCAGCCGGGTTAAATGCATGTTAAAAACCGGCGCGAATGGCGGTTTTTATCGATCCAGCCGGATCGAGGGCCGACCTTAGAGGATCGACTGACCGGTTTTTGCCCAATCAGCAAGGAAGCCTTCGAGGCCCTTGTCGGTGAGCGGGTGTTTGGTCAGCTGGCCGAGAACCTGCGGCGGAATGGTGACAACATCAGCGCCAAGACGGGCCGAGTTCGACAACGTGCTGCGGGCCACGTGCAGAAGCAACGAGAACCTCGGTGTTCCAGTTCGGATAGTTGCCATAGACATCAACGATGTCAGCAATCAGCTGCATGCCATCCGAAGAGATGTCATCCAGACGGCCAACGAACGGCGACACATAGGTCGCACCTGCTTTGGCAGCCAGGATCGCCTGACCAACCGAGAAGCAAAGGGTTACGTTGGTCTGGATACCTTCGTCGGTGAAGGTACGGCAAGCTTTGAGACCATCCGCAGTCAGCGGCAGCTTGACGACGACATTGTCAGCAATCTTGGCCAGTTTGCGGCCTTCTGCGACCATGGTTTCGTAGTCGGTCGCTGCAACTTCAGCGCTAACCGGGCCGTCAACAACTTCACAAATTTCCTTGATCAGTTCGAGAAACGGTCGGCCAGACTTTGCTACCAGCGACGGGTTGGTGGTGACACCGTCCACGAGGCCGGACATGGCGAGTTCGCGGATTGCGTCGATGTCAGCGGTATCGATGAAAAACTTCATTGGAATTCCTGCTTAGGAGCTGTTGTTCAATGATGCGGTTAGCTGCTAGGGTCTGGACAGAAAAGACGGGCTCCAGATCCTTGGCTGTGGGACCGTTCAGTCTTTGCCTGGCGGCCCAAAACCATCAAAATCGGCTCGGCGCTACAGGCAATCTCACGGGGTTTATAATATATGAGTGCCGCAAAGGCCACATCTGGAAATCTGTTTGCTGATGATCCGGCCTTTCAGGTAACTGCGCAGACCATTTCTGTCCTGCCGCCCCTGCCATTGGCAGGGCCATATGACTATCTCGTGCCCGAAGGAATTTCTGTTCAGCCCGGTGATTTCGTTGAAATCCCGCTTGGGCGTCAAACCCAGCGTGGTGTTGTCTGGGGCGATGCCAAGGGTGACGTCGACTCGAGCAAGCTTCGCGAGATTTATGGCGTCCTTCCGGCCGAGCCGATGGCAGATGTCACCCGCAAGTTCGTTGATTGGGTGTCGGCCTATACGATGGCACCCCAAGGAGCCGTCTTGCGCATGGCGATGAGCGTTGCCGACGCGCTTGAGCCTCCCAAACCGATATTCCGATTTACGCTTAACCGTGACTTTGAGCCCGGATCGCTTCGCCTGACGCCGCCGCGCAAACGCGTTTTGGCTTTTTTGGGCGATTACCCGCCGATGGAGCAGGGCGATATCCTCCGTGAAACCGGGGCCGGGGCCAGTGTGGTCAAAGGACTGGTTGAGGCCGGGGCTGTACAGCGTTTGATGGTGACGCCGCCATCGCCTTTTGATGCGCCTGATCTTGATATCCCGCGCCCTGATTTATCACCGGAACAGACAGAAGCTGCCGATGCGCTTTGCAAACGGGTCGATGATGGCGGGTTTTCCTGCACGCTTCTTGATGGCGTGACCGGGTCGGGCAAGACCGAGGTTTATTTTGAACCGGTGCGTGCGGCCTTGGCACAGGGCAAGCAGGTTGTGGTTCTGCTGCCTGAAATTGCGCTTTCTGCCCAATGGTTGCAGCGATTCCGTGATCGGTTTGGTGTGAACCCCGCCCTTTGGCATTCCGAGGTGGGGCAGGCGCGGCGGCGTGATACTTGGCGGGCGGTGGCCGATGGCACGGCGAAGCTTGTCGTTGGGGCCAGATCCGCGCTGTTTTTGCCCTATCAGGATCTTGGGCTGATTGTCGTCGATGAGGAACACGAGCACGCTTTTAAGCAAGAAGACGGCGTGATTTACCATGCGCGCGACATGGCAGTGGCGCGCGCCCACCTTGGCAATATCCCGGTTGTTTTGGCATCAGCTACCCCGTCGCTTGAGACGCTGGCGAATGTTGAAGCCGGTCGGTATCAGCGCGTCGAACTTGGCAGCCGTCATGGTGTGGCGGTTTTGCCAAGTGTCGAGATCATTGATATCCGCGAAGACAAACCGGAACGAAATCGCTGGATCACGCCGACGCTTAAAAAGCGGTTGGCAGAAACATTTGCCAATGGCGAACAGGCGATGCTGTTTTTAAACCGGCGTGGTTACGCACCGCTTACGCTTTGTCGGGCCTGTGGTCATCGCTTCCAGTGCCCGAACTGTACGGCGTGGCTGGTGGAGCATCGGGCATGGGGTAAATTGCAATGCCATCATTGCGGTTATCAGGCAAAGGCACCCGATGCCTGCCCGTCCTGCGGGGCGGAGGGCAAGCTTGCGCCCTGTGGGCCCGGGGTTGAGCGCCTGTTTGAAGAGGCGGTTGAAACCTTCCCCGATATAAAGGTCGAGGTCGCGACATCCGATAACATCATGGGGCCAAAGGCCGCTGCCGAACTGGTTAAACGTGTCCATAACCATGAAGTCGATCTTTTGATCGGCACGCAGATCCTCGCCAAGGGCTATCACTTCCCGATGCTCACACTCGTTGGTGTTGTCGATGCTGATCTTGGGCTTGCCGGGGGAGACTTACGGGCGGCCGAGCGCAGCTATCAATTGCTAACCCAGGTGGCCGGGCGTGCCGGGCGCGGGGAACGTCCGGGCACGGTGATTTTGCAAACTGCTGATCCGGCCAACCGCGTGATCAAGGCAATTGCGGCAGGGGATCGCGATGCCTTTAACGAGGTGGAACTGTCCCAACGCATGACGCATGGTATGCCGCCGCACGGGCGACTGGCGGCACTTATTATAAGTGGCAAGAAAGAGAACGAGGTTGATGAAGCCGCATGGCGGATTAGCCGGGTAGCACCGCGAGGGGATGGCTTGATGGTGTTGGGGCCAGCACCCGCACCCTTATCGCTGCTGCGTGGTCGTTATCGCAGGCGTTTTCTGATCCGTGCGGATAAGGGGGTAAAGATGCAATCCCTGATCCATGAATGGCTATCCAAAGTGAAAACGCCCGGCAGTGTTCGGGTGCAGGTTGATATCGATCCTTACAGCTTTATGTAGAGCTGGCTTTATTGGGAATATTGTGACTGCCACCAATCGAGCCCATCCGGGCCAAGGTAGCGTTCAAAAATCGCCAGCAACCGACCATCATTGCGCATGTCGCGGATGATCTTGTCATAGGCCTTAAGAAACTTTGCCTTGTCCGGATAATCTGACGCATGGGCAAACGGGTTATAGTATGCTGCGCGTCTTAGCGGCGGATATAAGAACGCTAATTGCTTGCGTTTGCCCGACTGGATGGAGTCGAAAACCGTGCTGAGATAATTGACCGGCACAACATCCAGTCGATTTTCCAGCAGCATCGGGATCAAAAGGTCGTTTCGGGCTACCGTTTCGATATCAAGCCCCGATTCCCAGAACGTCCTTGTATAGGAATATCCCGCAGCCGCCCCGATGCGATAGGGGGCCAAATCTTCGAACTCGGAAAAGCGGATGCGATTGACGTCTTCGACCCGGATGGCGAAACGCCAATCAAGCAGGAGATGGGCTTCTTCCGGATATTCCAGATATTCCGCGCGTTCGTCATTTTGCGACAGGGTCAGAATGATATCTGATTCGCCCTGTTGCGCGTTGTGCAGAAGGCGCCTGCCACTATCAACAAAGCGGAAGGTGAAATCGCGAATGCCCAGCTCGTCGAGCACTTCGGTCATGATATCGACATCAATGCCGCGCGGCGTATTGTAGTCGAGCCATTTTAACGGCGGCTCTTCTAGGCCTTCGATAATCAGGGTTCGCGCCCAAGGGGTTTTGAAAGTCAGCAGGATCAGGCAGACTGCCGCGCACAGGCAAAACGCCCAAGACGGGGCATTGCGGTTTTGTGCTGTTGGCATCTTTGTTGTCATTCCTGCTGTCCTGAAAACGGCGCGGGTGCATTTTGCTATCATACTATATTTAAGAGGTTAATTTGATAACGCGTTCCAAAAACAATAATGACGCCCAAGAAAATCAACGCAGCATGTGCGATTGGGCGGAACAGACATTTGGCCCGGTTGCCGATCCGGTATCGCTTGTCGAGCGTGCCTTGCTTGAAATGCAGGAACTGCGCGAAGCCGTCGAGCAGCGCGATATCAGCGAAATCGGCAAAGAGGCCGCTGACGTTTTGATCCTGCTGTATCGCTTGGCCGATCAATTTGATCTCGACCTTGATCAGGAAGTGCAGGCCAAGATGGCAATCAACCGGTCACGGACCTGGGTGTCCAAAGGCGATGGCACCGGATCGCATGTCTGAGTTTTACAACCACACTTACATATAGTGATCTTGATCGGATACGGGCTTAAAAGGGTTCCCTTTTGGGAAGCAATCTGCGGCGGTTGCCGGCTAATCGGGTGTGAACTCGGTTACAGTTTGGGCGGGTTTATGCTGATTATCTCAGCTGTTACGAAAATAAACTCTGCGCAAATCGGGGGATTCGTCGCGAAAATAGTGGATCGGACCGTCCAATGTGCGGATCGGTTGATGCAGGCGCCTTATAAAATAGTTGTATGACAGGCCGAAAAACGCGGGTTTTTGCGGTGTTTTGGCCCAACTTCGCCAAAGAATGAAAAAGAGCGTCCAAATGCGCTTGCGCGGGGGTTGCCCATGCAATGGACATGTGATACCAAACGCTCGCTTCCCGGAAGGAGACCCTTTCGGGAGACCATTTTTTTATACGTATCCGAGTCGTTCTCATAACCAGAATTGAGGGCTTTCACCGGTGTCCCAAAATACTGCCGCGACCGGGCTCCAAGGGCGCTATGCCACTGCACTTTTTGACTTGGCCAATTCGGCCAAGCAGCTTGATGTTGTGAAAGGCGATCTTGAATTGCTCGACCAGGCCATCGCAAACAGCGATGACCTCCGGAATGTACTCCGCAGTCCCGTGATTTCCCGGGACGTGCAGGCCAAGGCGATGGCGGCTCTTCTGGACAAGCTTGGCGTTTCCGAGTTGACCAAGAAGACCGTTGGACTTCTGTCTCAGAAGCGTCGTCTGTTTGCCCTGCCGGGTGTTATCGATTCCTACCTTTCCATGCTCTCAGCTCACAATGGCGAAGTAACCGCACAGGTCACCTCGGCAAATGAACTGAAAAAAGAGCAAATCGAAGCCGTTACCGGCGCTCTCAAAGAAGTTGTCGGCGCCACTGTCAAAGTGGACCTTAAAGTTGATCCGGCGGTTCTTGGCGGTCTTGTCGTCAAGGTCGGCTCCCGGGTTTTTGATGCCTCGCTTCGTACCAAACTGCAGAAGCTCGAGCTCGCTATGAAAGGGGTTGCGTGATGGAAATCCGCGCCGCGGAAATCTCCGCTATTCTCAAGGATCAGATTGCCAATTTTGGCGCTGAAGCCGAAGTTGCCGAAGTTGGTCAGGTTCTGTCCGTCGGTGATGGTATTGCCCGTGTTTACGGTCTGGACAACGTTCAGGCTGGTGAACTCGTTGACTTCCCGGGTGGCATTAAGGGCATGGCCCTTAACCTCGAAGAAGACAACGTAGGTGTCGTTATCTTCGGTTCTGACCGTTCGATCAAAGAAGGTGACCAGGTTAAACGTACTGGCGCCATCGTTGACGTTCCGGTTGGTAAAGAACTTCTCGGCCGCGTCGTTGACGCGCTGGGTAACCCGATCGACGGCAAAGGCGATCTGGGTGCTAAAGAACGTCGCCTTGCTGACGTCAAAGCACCGGGCATCATCCCGCGTAAATCGGTTCATGAGCCGGTACAGACCGGTATCAAGTCAATTGACTCCCTGATCCCGATCGGCCGTGGCCAGCGTGAGCTGATCATTGGTGACCGTCAGACCGGTAAAACCGCCATCATCGTTGACACCATTCTGAACCAGAAGCCGGTGAACGATGCAGCGAAAACCGACAGCGACAAGATGTTCTCCATCTATGTTGCAGTTGGTCAGAAACGTTCGACCGTTGCACAGGTTGTTAAGGTTCTCGAAGAGCGCGGCGCGATGGAAAACACCATCATCGTTGCAGCTACCGCGTCCGACCCGGCGCCGATGCAGTTCCTGGCACCGTTCGTTGCTTGCGCAATGGGCGAGTACTTCCGTGACAACGGCATGCACGCAACCATCTTCTACGATGATCTGTCCAAACAGGCAGTTGCATATCGTCAGATGTCCCTGCTGCTTCGCCGCCCGCCGGGACGTGAAGCATTCCCGGGTGACGTCTTCTATCTGCACTCTCGTCTGCTGGAACGTGCTGCGAAGATGAATGACGAAAACGGCGCTGGCTCGCTGACCGCTTTGCCGGTTATTGAAACCCAGGGTAACGACGTTTCCGCGTTTATTCCGACCAACGTGATCTCGATCACCGACGGTCAGATCTTCCTTGAAACCGACCTGTTCTACAAAGGCGTACGCCCGGCTGTGAACGTTGGTCTGTCGGTTTCGCGTGTTGGTTCGTCCGCACAGATCAAAGCGATGAAGCAGGTTGCTGGCTCGATCAAGCTGGAACTCGCTCAGTATCGTGAGATGGAAGCATTCGCACAGTTCGCATCTGACCTTGACCCGGCAACCCAGAAACTTCTGGCACGTGGTGCACGTCTGACCGAGCTGCTCAAGCAGCCGCAGTACTCGCCGCTTAAAGTCGAAGAGCAGGTTGTTGTGATCTACGCAGGTGTTAAAGGCTATCTCGACGGTATCGCAGTGAACAAGGTCCGCGCTTTCGAAGACCAGTTCCTGTCTGAAATCCGTTCGGCTGGTGCTGACATCCTCGATGCGATCCGCAACGAGAAGGTTCTGTCGCAAGACAGCGAAACCAAGCTTAAAGCGTTCCTCGACAAGTTCGCGAAAACCTTCGCGTAAGACTGAAACTTAGGCGAAGGAGGAAACGCAATGGCTAGTTTGAAGGATCTGCGCTCGCGCATTGCCAGCGTCAAGTCGACGAGGAAGATTACCTCGGCGATGAAGATGGTGGCAGCCTCCAAGCTCCGTCGTGCACAGGATGCAGCCGAAGCAGCACGCCCCTATGCTGATCGCATGGGGACGATGCTGGGTCGTCTTGCAACCGCCGTCGGTAGCAATGAAGGCGCTCCGAAGCTTCTGGCCGGTACGGGTAAAGACGATGTGCATCTGCTCGTCGTCTTCACCGCAGACCGTGGCCTTTGCGGTGGTTTCAACGCATCGATCGTCAAAGCTACTCGTCTGAAAGCCAAGGCCCTTATGGCCGAAGGCAAGACGGTGAAGCTGATCTGTGTTGGCCGCAAAGGCGCAGATGCGCTCAAGCGTGAATTTGGTGACAAAATTGTCGCCCGGTATACCGGCATCGAAGGCAAGAAGGGCATTGATTTCTCTTCTGCTTCCGAAGTTGGCGATAAAGTTCTGGCGCTGTATGACGAAGGCGAATTCGACGTCTGCACGATCTTCTACAACAAGTTCGTGTCCGCGATTTCGCAGGTAGCTACCGGCCAGCAGCTCATCCCGTTCGTCGGTGAAGATGCTGCTGAGCAGGAAGAAGCCACCGGTTCTTCTGCGGTTTACGATTACGAACCGTCCGAAGAAGCCATCCTGGCTGATTTGCTGCCGCGTAATGTTGGCGTCCAGATTTTCGGTGCAATGCTTGAAAGCAGCGCATCCGAGCACGGTGCGCGTATGTCCGCGATGGATAACGCAACCCGCAATGCCGGCGACATGATCGACCGACTGAGCATCCAGTACAACCGCTCACGTCAGGCTCAGATCACCAACGAACTGATTGAAATCATTTCCGGCGCCGAGGCTTTGTAAGCGGGTCGCAGGAAGTTAACGGATAGCTTTGTCCGAGCAGGAGACAATACCTATGGCGAACAAGAAGGCGGGGAAAATTTCCCAGGTAATGGGCGCCGTCGTCGACGTTAAATTCGACGGCGAACTGCCTCCCATTCTGAACGCGCTGCATGTTGACAACAACGGTCAGCGTCTGGTTCTCGAAGTTGCACAGCACCTTGGTGAAAATGCGGTCCGTACGATCGCAATGGACACCACCGAAGGTCTGCAGCGTGGTCAGGAAGTCGTCGATACCGGCGACGCGATCTCGGTTCCGGTTGGTCCGGAAACCCTTGGTCGTATTCTGAACGTTATCGGCGAGCCGGTTGACGAACGTGGCCCGGTTGGCGCGACCAAAACCGCACCGATCCACCGTGAAGCACCTGACTTCGTTGATCAGGCAACCGACACCGAGATCCTGGTTACCGGCATTAAGGTCATCGACCTTATCGCTCCGTACACCAAGGGTGGTAAAATTGGTCTGTTCGGTGGTGCGGGCGTTGGTAAAACCGTTCTCATCATGGAACTCATCAACAACGTTGCTAAAGGCCACGGCGGTTACTCTGTTTTCGCTGGTGTTGGCGAACGTACCCGTGAAGGTAATGACCTCTATCACGAGATGATGGAATTGGGCGTTATCAACCCGGAAGGTACTTCCAAAGCTGCACTGGTTTATGGCCAGATGAACGAGCCCCCGGGAGCACGTGCACGTGTTGCTCTGACCGGTCTGACCCTTGCGGAATACTTCCGTGACGAAGAAGGTCAGGACGTTCTGTTCTTCGTGGATAACATCTTCCGCTTTACCCAGGCTGGTTCCGAAGTGTCCGCACTTCTCGGTCGTATCCCGTCTGCTGTGGGTTATCAGCCGACGCTGGCAACCGACATGGGTGCGCTGCAGGAACGTATTACCTCGACCAAAAAAGGTTCCATTACCTCGGTTCAGGCAATTTACGTTCCGGCCGATGACTTGACTGACCCGGCACCGGCAACCTCGTTTGCTCACCTTGATGCAACGACCACGCTGAACCGTCAGATTGCCGAGCTCGGCATCTACCCGGCAGTTGACCCGCTTGACTCCACTTCGCGTGCTCTCGATCCGGGCGTTATCGGCCAGGAACACTATGAGACCGCTCGTGAAGTTCAGCGTGTTCTTCAGACCTACAAAGGTCTTCAGGACATCATCGCCATCCTCGGCATGGACGAGCTTTCGGAAGAAGATAAGCTGATCGTGGCACGTGCCCGTAAGATCCAGCGTTTCCTTTCGCAGCCGTTCCACGTTGCAGAAGTCTTCACCGGTACTCCGGGCGTGTTCGTTCAGCTCGAAGACACCATCAAGGCTTTCAAAGCGATCTGCGCTGGTGAATACGACCACATGCCGGAACAGGCATTCTACATGGTCGGCACCATCGAAGAAGCCATCGAAAAAGCCAAGAAGATGGCCGAAGCTGCCTAAGGCAGCTTTGGTCCCCCTCCGGCTAAGGAGCGAGGATTGTCATGACTGATACGACTGTACTGGAACTTGTTTCGCCGTCTGCCCTGCTCAAGTCTGAGCCGGTCGAGATGGTCGTTGTTCCGGGCACGGACGGGAATTTTGGTGTGCTGCCGAAGCATTCGCCGATGATCTCGACCATTCGTCCGGGTGTCATCGACATCTATGCAGGTGGTAAGGTTTCCGAACGTATCTTCGTTGCTGGCGGTGTTGCAGAGGTTAATCCCGAGCGTTGCACCATTCTGGCAGAAGAAGCTGTTCCGGTTGCCGATTTGAAGGCTGACGAGGCGCAGGCACGTCTTGAAGCGGCAGAAGCCGCTCTTAAGGCAGCCAGCACTGCACACGATAAAGCCAATGCCGAGCGTTCGCTTGACGTTGCCCGTGCACAGATTGCTGCCCTGACCAACTAATCGTCGGTTCAAGAATTTCTAAAAAAGGCCGTCCCTTTGGGGCGGCCTTTTTTGTTGTTTGATGCAGGGAGGCAGCCGGGGGCCTTGGGTAAGTGGACTTTGTTTAGCCCCGCCATCCGGGTTGGGTGCGCAGTGCAGATGCCTGTAAGGCCCATCCGCCGGCAAACCCGACCACGGCAATGATGAGTGCTGCACTTCCGCCGATGGGGCCGGCTACGGTGATGATTTGGCCGAGCGTAATCGATCCAATCGCCTGACCGGCAACAACGGCAACAGCCGTTCCGGCAAGGATGCCAATGATCCCGCTGACACCCAGCATGATGGTTGTTTCAAGGGCGCCGGTGCGCGTGATTTGCCTGGGCTGAATGCCAAGGGCGCGCAGCATCGAAAGGTCATTCAACTGCCGCTGTCGAAGCGCGATCAATCCACTGATGATGACAAACACCGCGCCAATCGTTGCAAGGGTCGTCAAGCCAATCAGTGTGGTGACGACGCCATCAAACAGTGCGTTGAGCTTTGCCAGCACATCAGGAACCGAGATTACCGGGACGTCGGGATAGGCAGCCCGTAATTCCTTTGCAACATCGACCAATGCCCCTTGGTTTGTATTTACTGTCAGGGCATTGATCACGCCATGCGAGAACGCCGGATCCATCGGTGACAGGATGATCGGGAAATCAAGGCCCAGTCGGGTCCAGTCAATTGCCCGAAGGTTGGCAATGGTTAGCTCATAACCCGTCCCGAGAATGTTGAGCGTAAGTTTGTCGCCTACCTCGATATCAAGCGCCTTGGCGACGCTTGCATCGAGTGAGGCAAGCTGCTCATTGCGGCTATCTTGTGCCCACCAGGAACCGCTTACAAGGGGACTATGGCGCATGCTGTCGGTTGGTTGAGCTGCCCAAGACAGACCGCGATCACCGCGCATGAACCAGTGATAGCGTCTGGGAACATCAGCAAGGGTGACGGGTGTTCCATTCACATGGGTAACACGGCCATGGATGAATGGCATTTGATCGACGGTTTGGACCGCAGGATTGTTGGTGGCGTCAAATCGGAAGGCCTCGCGGTCTTCGGGTGGTAGGTCGAAAAACACCAGATCGGGCGTTTCACTCGGCAGGACTGATTTCAAATGATGGCCAGCAAGCCCGCCAAACAGGATAACCGCAAACAAGCACGTCATTGCCAACCCGAAAGAGGCTGTGACGGTGACCGTTGCCGCGCCTGGACGGGCAATGTTGCGCAACGCCAGTCGCAAGCTTGGTGTTATGCTCGGCTTCTTTGCCAATCGGCTTGCAGAAACTCTGACCAAGCGACCCAACAGCACAAACAGATACAGGTTGATGACCAATGCGATCAGCAAAATGGCGGCAAACCAGCCAAGATCGACCAGCATGGTTGCCAGCCCAAACAACAAGCCAGTTAAGGCGATATTGGCCAGTGCGGTTAGATTGAAAGCAGGTCGTTTGCGGCCCCGATAGTGCGTATTGCGTGCTTGCTGATGGCGGAATAGCGACGTTGGGGATGCAAGGCAGGCCGTCTTGACCGGGGTGATCGCCGTTAAGGCAACGAAGCCAACAACGAAAGCCAGGATGAGGGGATAGTCGGTCAGTCCGAAGCCAATTGCAAAGCCCATGCTGGAGCCGATGATTGGCAAGGCAACCGATGCGACCAAGGAACTGAATGCCAAACTGATCAGGATCGCAATCGCGGTAATCAGCGTGATTTGCCACGCGATGGAAGCTGTGATCTGCGATGGTCGTGCACCAAGGCTGCGCATCATGGCAAAGCGTGATTGGCGCGCTTCGAGGTCCGCACGCAGCGCATTGTGGATGGCCGTCATGGCGATGGCAAAGATCGCAATCCCGATCAAGCTGACAAAGGCGGAGGCAAAGTCACCAATCCGCTCAATGCCGGGAACACCATCAGCAGCATCGACAATACGCCAGCCACTGTTCGGGAAGCGGTTTTCGATCTTTGTGATGATGTCCTTGCTTTGGTCGATGTCGGCTGGTGGCAGCTTTATGCGTGCATACCAGTAAATCTGTTTACCCGGTGCCATCAGGCCCGATTGGCGATAGGAGGCAAGGGACACCAGAATACGCGGACCCAGTGAAAACAGGCGAAACTTCCGATTTGGTTCGGAGGCAATCGTTGCACGGATTTCAAAGCGTTGATCGCCAAGCGCAATCACATCGCCGATAGCCCACCCGGTTTCGCTCAGAACTTCATGGCCAACAACGGCGCCTGGAACGCCGTCCGTGAGTGCCAATGCCTGATCAACTGATTGGGCGCCATCCAGCGAAATTGATCCATATAGCGGATAGGTTCGATCAATTGCCTTGAGTTCCGAGAGAATTCCGCGGTCATCGTCATCCTGCCGGACCATTACCCGTTGTTCTGCGCTGATATCAAGCGTGCCAAGGGCCGAAAGATAAGCAATCTCGTCCGTCGTTGGGGCGCGGTGAAACAGGCGGAGTGATATATCCCCGCCAATCGATTGCTGAGCGGATTGACGCATGCCATCGCGGATCGAATGGGTCAGACTGACGGTGAGGGTCAGGATGGTGATGGCAAAGACAAGCGTTGCCAACAGTGCCCAGATGCCAATGCCCGGACGTCGTAATTCACGCAAAGCCACCCGCAAGCTTGCGGGACAGAGTACATGACTGGAAATTCGTGATGTCAGGCGGGACACGGCAGTCTCGCGGGCAGGTGGGTTACGGCGTGGGGGTTAACGCCAGCCCCAGCCAGAATGATTCGATCATTTTCATCAGATCAATGAATTCTGTCACATCAACCGGTTTACGCAAATAGCAGTTTGCACCGGCTGCATAACAAAGATCGACATCATGGTCGGCACCAGATGTGGTCAGGACTATGACCGGGATCGAAGCCGAATTTGGATCATTGCGGATATCGCGCAGCATTTCGCGACCATCCTTGCGCGGCATGTTCAGATCAAGAAGGATCAGGCGCGGGCGCGGTGCATTGCGATAGGGGCCGTCCTGCTGCAGGAACTGGAGCGCGGTCATTGCATCCTTTACGTGATGCAATTCGACCGGGCGCTTGAACTCACGAAGCGCCTCGCGCACCAAACGTGCATCACCTGGATTGTCTTCAATTAACAACAGGTTATTGGTTATACCACTCGTCTGACCCGGCATCGTACCCATTATCCTTTAGGGTGGGTTTTCTGTGCATAGACCCATCCTGTTTTTTTGCCCTGAGAACCGTGTAGTTCCTTGATCCAAAAGAGAAAGATGATCCCCATTCATCTATAATTTCCCGATTGGTATGGATAGCCAAGCTCTAAATTAGCTATCCTTAAGACTGGTTCTCATACTTTAGCACGAAAATCAATCGATTAAGACTTCTGAAAAGTAGAAATCATTATCCTTACGTATGAAAGATAATGTCACATCAGGGCAGGGAAAAGAGGTCGACGGTTAAAAACTGCGAATTTTTCGCAAGCGCAGCAACACTAGTTTGTCGCGATTCCGATTTCCTTGGCAAGGCTATCAAATCGCGAAACAAGTTCGGGCTGATCGGCGAAGACCTCACCCGCCTTTTGATAGGCAGAAAGCGCATCATCGGTCTTGCCCAGAACCATATAGGCCTGCATCAAACGGGCCCAGCCATCGGGATTGTTGGGTTCTGTTTCCAGACGCTCGGCAAGGCCTTCGACCATCGAGACGATCATTTGCTGACGTTCTTCGGGCGTCAATTGCTGGGCGGCCTCTATGTCATCCTGACTTGGTCCGCGGGCAATGCCCTGCTGCAGGTTCAGGCGGCCTTCAATGTCGATGCCTTGTGCAAGGGCTGCGTCATTGATGCGCGCCACAACCATCGGCAGCCAACCGGCATCGGCCGGGGCACTATTGGCAAGTGCGATCCAGCGATCCACAGCCGCGGCAATATCGCCATCCTGTGCGTCGGCCAGACCAAGGTAATATTGAATGCGCGGATCGGTGCTGTCGGTGGTTGCTGCTTCGTTCAGAACACCACGTGACAGGGCGTTGAGCTGACCATTACTGCTGCGCACCAGACTTTCGGCATACATGGCAAGATAATCGCCATTGCGACCCGACAGCTTTATCGCTTCAAGAAACGCGGTTTGGGCTTCTTCCGGACGGCCAAGCGCCATCAGGCTGGCGCCCAAAAGTTCCCAGGCCTTAAGGTTGTTGGGGTTTTCCAGAAGCTGCTGGGAAAGGTCGCTGACCGCGCGGTTCAGGACCTGTTTGCGATCATCGTTTGCTACCTCGGCCTGACGCACAGCATTGATTTCATCAATTCGGCTGGCGATCGGACGATCAGGCATGGTCGGGCTGCCCAGATCAAGATAAAGCCCAAGACCACCGGCGATGAAAGCGACCATTACGGCTGCCGCGATTATACGGAGCCCGCCATTGGTGGTGGTGACTTTTTGGTTTTCAGTTTGTTGTTTGATGCGCTGATCGGCGGCAAGAATGCGGCGTTGAACTTCGATACGTGCGGCTTTGGCCTGTTCAATACTCAGAACACCGCGTTCGATATCCCGATCGATTTCGCCAAGCTGATCGCGATAGACGGCGATATCGCGCAAAAGGTCACTGTTCGCGCTGCCGTCATTGGGATCGATACCGGTGTCATCACCGTTGGTATCGGTTGCTGCCTGATGACGGGTGCTTAGAATCGGCCAAAGAATAAAGCCCGCAAGCAGCAGGGTAATCGCGCCAAGAACAATCCAGATGGTCATGAAGGTTTCGTTCCTTAACGCTTATTCTGCAGGAACCGCCTTGGCGGCAGCTTTGTGGGATCGGGTTGGCGCACCAATGCGATAGCGACGATCAGACAACGACATCAAACCACCAAACACCATGATCAGGCCACCGGCCCACATCCACGGGATCATTGGTTTGACATAAAAGCGCGTGATCCATTTCCCGCTCTCATCCTGATCACCAATCACCGCATAGATATCACCGGTGAAGCTTGACTGAATGCCGGCTTCGGTTGTTGGCATGCCTTCAACGGTATAAACGCGTTTTTCCGGGGTCAGAATGACGGTCTTTTCGCCCGGTGTTGTGATGGTTACAACCGCTTCGCGGGCGAAATAGTTCGGTCCCTGATATTCGCGGATATCCGACAGAGTAAAGGTATGTCCGGCAAGTTCGGTGCTTTGACCAACCGACAGCGACTGAACCGCTTCATCGGTCCAGGCTTCTGATCCGGTAATCCCGGCAACAACGATTGCAACTCCGGCATGGGCCAGCATTGTGCCATGTGCTGAACGTGGCAGATTGCGCATGCGGCGCAGGCTGGTGCCAAACGGTTCACGGAACAGCTTGATACGGCCCGCCCATTCAATCAGAGAGCCGACAAACAACCAGACCGCAAGCCCCATACCAAACAGCGCGAAGGCCGGACCACCTGAAAGCCAAAGCGTGATCAAAACGATCACGACGGTTGCGGCCAAGGCGATCTTGAGTTTGTTAAACACGCCCATAAGGTCGGCACGTTTCCACGGCATCATCGGACCAAAGGCCATGGCGATGATCAATGGCGTCATGATCGGAACAAAGGTCGCGTTAAAGAACGGCGCCCCGACTGAAATCTTTTCACCAGTCACGGTTTCAAGCAGCAACGGATAGAGCGTGCCAAGCAGGACCATTGCAGCGGCAATCGACAGCAGGACATTGTTAAAGACCAATGCGCCTTCGCGTGAAATCGGCTGGAACAAACCGCCGCCCTTAAGGTTTGGTGCGCGCCAAGCATAAAGGCTAAGCGATCCGCCAACGGCAATGAACAGCAAGAACAGGATAAACACACCGCGCGTCGGATCGGTGGCAAAGGCATGCACCGAGGTCAGTGCACCTGAACGCACAAGGAAGGTGCCAAGTAGGGAGAACGAAAACGCCAAAATCGCCAAAAAGATCGTCCAGCTTTTAAGCGCGTCGCGTTTCTCAACGACGATCGCCGAATGCAAAAGTGCTGTTCCGGCAAGCCACGGCATGAAGGATGCGTTTTCGACCGGGTCCCAGAACCACCAGCCGCCCCAGCCAAGCTCGTAATAGGCCCACCATGACCCAAGCCCGATACCCGCGGTCAAAAAGACCCAGGCGGCCAAGGTCCATGGACGGACCCAACGTGCCCATGCCGGATCAACCCGACCTTCGATCAGGGCAGCAACGGCAAAGGCAAAAGCAACAGAAAAGCCGACATAGCCGAGATAAAGGAATGGCGGGTGGATTGCGATACCCGGATCTTGAAGCAGCGGGTTCATCCCCTCCCCATCAAGCGGCGGGTTCAGGACGCGCTCAAACGGGTTGGAGGTCAGAACGATAAACAAAATGAAGCCAAACCCGATCAGCCCCATCACGCCAAGCACGCGGGCCAAAAGGGTAGGCGGCAAGTTCCGGCCAAATGCAGCCACGGCCCCACCAAACAGGGTAAGGATCAAAACCCACAGAAGCATCGAACCTTCGTGGTTTGCCCAGACACCGGTGATTTTATAGATCAGCGGTTTGGAGGTGTGGCTGTTGTTCAAGACATTGAGGACCGAGAAATCAGACGTCAGATAGGCATATGTCAGAGCAAGGAAGCTTGCGGCTACCAGAGCAAAACACGCAACAGCCAGACGCGGAGCCACGGCCAGAAGGACGGGATCACGTCGCGATGCTGCCAAAAACGGGATGGTCGATTGAGCCACTGCCATCACGAGTGACAGTATCAGGGCGTAGTGTCCGATCTCTACAATCATTAATAGGCCTATGATTCTCTCTAATGTGCCTGCACGCGAGATATAATCGCTTTAAAGAAGGTTGGAAACCTTGCGGAATATCAAATATGCGCTATTTGCTGCACTAAGCCGGACGAAAATATGGCAATAGACGTTACATATTATACGCAAACCGGCTATAAAACCTTGGTCAGGAAGCGGATTAGTAGACCAGAGGTCAACAACGTATGAGTCAATGTCCTGTCATTGACATAGCGCAGAGAGAGATGTGGGCGCGTCGTGCAACGACGGCCTCTATTATCATTGCTGCCTCCCTGATCCTGATTAAGGCAATTGGCTGGTTCCTGACGGACTCGGTCAGTCTTCTGTCGTCCATGATTGATAGCATGCTTGATGTTGGTACATCTGTGATCAACTTCATGGCAGTGCGTTCTGCCTGGCGTCCGGCGGATTCAGACCATCGATTTGGTCACGGCAAAGCTGAACCTTTGGCCGGTCTTTTCCAGTCGGCCTTTATGATTGGTGCTGCGGTACTGGTTCTGGCCGAAGCCGCATCGCGCATTGCAGAACCCAAAACGCTGTCATTTGCCGTTGAAGGCATCTGGATCATGGGCGTCTCGCTTGTCATGACGGTTGGTCTGGTGCTGCTTCAGCGAAAAGCTGTGCGGATATCCGGATCTGCTGCGGTTGAGGCAGACTCGCTTCATTACAGCAGTGATATCTTGTCGAACCTTGCCGTCATTGTTGCCCTGTTTGCCGGTGTATCCGGCTTTGCCTGGGCCGACCCGGCGATTGGTGGACTGGTTGCTGGCTTCTTGCTGTTTTCTGCGATCAAGGTCGGCCGCAATTCGGTTGGCGTTTTGATGGATGCGGAACTGCCTGAAGCAGACAGCCAGCGCATTATTGAGCTGACGATGAAAAACCCTGACGTGATCGGTATTCACCGTCTGCGCACCCGGTCATCAGGTGTGCACCGCTTTGCCGAGATCGAACTGATCATGGATGGCGGGATGCTGATGCGGGAATCGCACACCATTTGCCATCAGGTGATGGACAGCATCCGTTCGGAATATCCTGATCTTGATATCACGATCCACCCGGAACCGCCCGAAGACATCCATCTCGATGAATATAGCGGCTATACCGAGGATCCTGAATTCTGGCACACCGGGCGTGCGAAACGTGCTGGTCAGCACGACATCCCGGTATCAAACAGTGGTGGCGAAATCGCAGCAATGGGCCGCTAGGCGCTGCCCATTTCGCTGCGTTCTGCGTGGTCGTTAGTCTGCGCCAAGCAATCCTTCGAAAATTCCGTGTACTGCCTTTTTATAGGGTTCCTCGTCGGCCCCTTCGGCGATGGCCAATGCTGCGCGGTCAAACGCGGCGGATAGCATATCGGCCAATGGCGCGATCGGAACACCGGCAAGTGCGCCATGGTTGGCGGCATATTGCAGGCCTTTGCGAATTTCATCTGCACCGGCCAGATTGTTGATCCGGTCCATTTCGACCTTTCCCAAAACACTTGGTCCCTCAATCAGCAGAAGCTTTGCCCGGCCATCAATCTTCATAGCATCGAAATAGGCCTCTGCACCGATGGTGAAGTTTTCCAGTGCAGATTGCGGGACTCGCGTTTCTTCGGCGATTGATTGCCCGACCAGGCGGGCTTCGTCCTCCAGCACGGCGCGGAAAAGATCGGATTTATCCTTGTAGTGATGATAGAGCGCGCCGCGCGTAACAGCCGCCTGTTTAACGATGTCAGGCGTGCTGGTTTCTGCATAACCGTTGGCGATGAACAGTTCGCGCGCAGCTGCGATCAGCTTTGCCTTGGTTTCTTCGGTCCGGTCACGGTTTGACCGTGATGCGATTTTCGTTTGCATACATACAGCCTGTATGTTAATTGAGAATTACATACACATTGTATGTTTTTGCATCCAAGGAGGAAAGCCATGAAATGCACGCAGTATTATCCAGTGATCATGACCGGCGATGTTGCCGCCACCACTGCCTTCTATCGCGACCACTTTCGTTTCGTTCCGGCGTTTGAAAGTGACTGGTATGTCCATCTGCAGTCATCCGAAGACGAAAAGGTCAATATCGCCATCCTGCAGGGCGACCACGAAACCATCCCGGCCCCGGCACGTGGCAAGGTTTCCGGCCTTTTGCTGAATTTCGAAGTCGAAGATGTTGATGCGGAATATGACGCGATGAAAGCGGCCGGTTTGGACATCTTGCTTCCGCTGCGTGACGAGCCATTTGGTCAGCGCCACTTCATTACCCGCGATCCCAATGGTGTACTGATCGACGTCATCAAGCCGATCCCGCCAAGCGCAGAATTTCTGGCGCAATATGCTGCGGATGCGGTTCCGGCATGATCTTGGACGTGCCGATGATGACATTGAAAAAGGCGGGCCGCTGATCGGACCCGCCTTTTTCTTTTGCTTCAGATTGTCGTGCGTAGGGTTAATCCCAGCTCAGCGCACCGCCGTTCTGATATTCAATCACCCGGGTTTCAAAGAAGTTCTTTTCCTTCTTGAGGTCCATGGCCTCGGACATCCAGGGGAACGGGTTTTCCACCTCGGCAAAAACCGGGGCAAGGCCAAGCTGCCCGCAACGGCGATTGGCGATGAAATGCATATACTGTTCACATAGCTCGGCATTCAGACCAAGGAAGCCATTTGGCATGGTGTCACGTCCATAGGCGGCTTCAAGTTCGGCGGCGTCGCGTAACATGGTGCGAATTTCGTTTTGGAAATCAGCGGTCCAGAGAAGCGGGTTTTCTGCCTTGATCTGGTTGATCACATCAATCCCGAAATTGAGATGGATGCTCTCGTCGCGCAGGATGTATTGGTATTGCTCGGCAATGCCGACCATCTTGTTGCGCCGCCCAAGGGACAGGATCTGGGCAAAGCCGGTATAGAACCACATGCCTTCAAACACGACATAGAAGGCGACCAGATCACGTAAGAAATCCTGATCGCGTTCGGGCGTCCCGGTCGCGAAATTCGGATCATCGAGATGTTTGGTGTAATGCAGTGCCCATGCCGCCTTGTCCGTGATCGATGGCACTTCGCGATACATGTTGAAAAGCTCGCCCTCATCGAGGCCAAGGCTTTCGACAATGTATTGGAAGGTATGGGTATGAACTGCTTCCTCGAACGCCTGACGTAGCAAATATTGACGGCATTCCGGGTTGGTCAGGTGGCGATAAATCGCAAGCACGATGTTATTGGCCACCAGACTTTCTGATGCGGCAAAGAAACCCAGATTGCGTTTAAGCATCCTTCGTTCATCGTCGGTCAGGCCATCGCGTGATTTCCAAAGGGCAATATCGGCCTGCATGGAAACTTCGGTCGGCATCCAGTGATTGTTGCAGCCCGCAAGATATTTCTCCCACGCCCAGCCATATTTTAGCGGCAAAAGCTGGTTCACATCGGCACGCGAATTGATCATGGCCTTGTCACTGACGGCGACGCGGCCGCCAGATCGATCAATGGTGCCAAGGCCAGTGGCATCCGGTGATGCCAGTTCATTGGTTGTCGTATTGGTGGCGGAGGGGGCGATGTTGGTATTGCTGGTGTCTTCAACCCAATCAAGCATGATTTTGTTCCTGTTTTCTTGTTACTGGCAGGCTTCACAATCCGGATCATCAAGGGCGCAGGCTTTGCCCCAGACTTCTCCGCTGGTGATGGCATCGGCTTGTGCCGCAGTGGACTGTGGGGCAGTCGCGATCACGGCAGAGGGACGATTGGCGATTGGGGTGTCAGATACGCTGGTGGGTGAGGGGATGTTTGTGGCCGATGTCGAGATAGCTGTTGGGGCATTGGCAACGGCATTGAGGCGACCATCGGTGCCTTTCAATGTCGATTTTTCGACATGGGTGGCAGCACTGGATCGAAGGTAATAGGTGGTCTTAAGACCGCGTAACCATGCCAGACGATAAAGATCATCAAGCTTCTTGCCCGATGGATTGGCGATATAAAGGTTCAGTGATTGCGCCTGATCGAGCCATTTCTGACGACGGGATGCGGCTTCGATCAACCAGGAAGAATCCAGCTCAAACGCCGTGGCATAAAGCGCCTTGAGATCATCTGGAATGCGGTCGATCTGGCCGATGCTGCCATCGTAATATTTAAGATCCGAGATCATGACTTCATCCCAGATTCCGCGTGCTTTGAGGTCACGGACAAGGGCCGCATTCACCACCGTGAAATCACCCGACATGTTCGATTTCACAAACAGGTTGCGATAGGCCGGTTCAATCGATTGGCTGACGCCGCAAATGTTCGAGATGGTCGCGGTTGGGGCAATCGCCATGGTGTTGGAGTTGCGCATGCCAATGGTTTTGACGCGTTCGCGCAGGTCATCCCAATCAAGACGTTGTGTGCGATCAACATTGAACTCGGTGCGTTCGTTGGCAAGCAGTTCGAGAGAATTGATCGGAAGGATGCCTTTGGACCAAAGCGATCCGTCGAAGCTTTCATAACGGCCACGTTCGGCAGCCAAATCGACAGATGCGGAAATGGCGTGGAAGGAAATGGCTTCCATGCTTTCATCGGCAAAGCTGATGGCGTTATCGGATGCATAAGCGATTTTCAGTTTCTGCAACGCATCCTGAAACCCCATCAGACCAAGCCCAACCGGACGGTGACGCATATTGGAATAACGCGCTTCGGGGATGGTGTAGAAGTTGATATCAATCACGTTATCAAGCATGCGCATTGCGGTTTTAACCGTCTTTGCCAGCTTGTCATGGTCAATGCCGTTTTCGGTGACATGAGCCAGAAGATTGATCGAACCAAGGTTACATACAGCAACTTCATCAGCCGAAGTGTTCAGCGTGATTTCCGAGCACAGGTTCGATGAATGCACAACACCGCGATGCTGTTGCGGGGATCTGATGTTGCATGGGTCCTTGAACGTGATCCATGGATGACCGGTTTCAAACAGCATGGTCAGCATGCGCCGCCACAGATCAACGGCACGCACAGTTTTGAAGTTTGCGATTTGCCCGCTATTGGCCTTGGCTTCATAGGCCTCGTAAGCAGCCTTGAACTTCGCGCCATACAGGTCGTGCAGGTCTGGCGTATCGTCGGGGGAAAATAGCGTCCAGGGGCCATCGGCCATGACGCGTTCCATGAACAGATCCGGAACCCAGTTGGCCGTGTTCATATCGTGCGTACGGCGGCGGTCGTCACCGGTGTTTTTGCGCAGATCAAGGAACTCTTCGATGTCGATATGCCAGGTTTCGAGATAGGCACAGACAGCACCCTTGCGCTTGCCACCCTGATTAACCGCAATTGCCGTATCATTGGCGACTTTGAGGAACGGCACCACGCCCTGACTTTGGCCATTGGTGCCTTTGATATGCGCGCCAAGGCCACGCACCGGCGTCCAGTCATTGCCAAGTCCGCCGGAATATTTTGCAAGCAACGCGTTGTCCTTGACCGATTTAAAGATGCCATCAAGGTCATCTGGAACGGTGGTCAAGAAGCAGGATGAAAGCTGTGGGCGGCAGGTGCCAGAATTAAACAGCGTCGGGGTCGATGCCATGAACAGAAAGGTCGAAAGCTGATCATAAAATTCGATCGCCTTGGCCTCGCGGTCGATTTCGCGGATGGCAAGACCCATGGCAACGCGCATGAAGAAGGCCTGCGGCAACTCAAAGCGCGATCCTTTGACATGCAGGAAATAGCGATCATACAACGTCTGAAGACCCAGATACTGGAAGTTCAGATCACGTTCCGGCTTGATCGCAGAAGCGATCTTTTTCAGATCGAACTTCGCGAGTTCGCCGTCGATCAGCCCGGCTTCGATCCCTACTTTAAGGGCGGCGGGAAAGTAGGTGGCGTACCGATCTTCCATCTCGGCTTGGGTCGCCTGTTCCGGACGACCAGAAACAAAACTCAGTGCTTCGGCACGCAGTTTATCAAGCAGCAGGCGCGCACTGACAAATGCATAATTCGGTTCGCGTTCAACCAGCGTTCGGGCCGCCATGATCGGGGCCAAGGCAAGCTCGCCCAATGTGACGCCGTCATAAAGATTGCGGCGCGTTTCATCCATGATCGGGGTTGGGGAAACACCTTCAAGATCACCGCAGGCCTCCGAGATGACGGTGGCAAGGCGATCAAAATCAAGCGGGCTTTTGCTGCCATCGGGCAGGGTGACGGATAGCTCTGGTGCGTCGATCTTCTTCTTTCGTGCATCAAGTTTGGCGCGTTCGCGTGCGCGGTCCTCGCGATACAGGACATAGGCGCGCGCGACCTTGTGGTGTTCGCTGCGCATCAGAGCCAATTCAACCTGATCCTGAATATCTTCGATCTGAAGGGTATGGCCCGGTGTAACGCGGCGCAGAAGAGTTACTGTGACTTGTTCGGCCAAGTCATCGACAATGTCATGTACGCGATGTGACCCGGATGCTGTTTCGCCCTCTGCTGCCAAGAAGGCCTTGGTCAGGGCAGCTTTGATTTTGGCAGGATCAAAGTCGGTGACCGACCCGTTGCGTCGAATGACCTGATAGCCGGATTGAGGGAGTGTTGTGGGATCAGAAACGGCAGGCCGTTCCATTTGAAGAGTAGCTGACATCGTAAGCCCCAATAAATGGGGGCAAAGGCCAAACGGAGGTATGCAGGGATGGGTGGCAGGTTGATGCCACATCACAAGCACTCCACCGGGACACCCCGCCCGTGAATGTTAAGTTCGCTCACGGCAGGTCTCCTGGCTTGCGGGTCGATGCTTCATCCGGCCTTCCCGAAACGCTGATCGTTTCAGTGACCATTTCTGGATGCAAGCTCACCGCTTACAGTTGCGGGGGCAGCTTCGGCATTGCCTTGCATATGCAAAACGCACCGAATTCCCTCTTAGCCTTCGAGATGAAAAAGGATCACTTCGAAGGACCGTGATGCCCATATATTGGGGTTGATGTGTATTTTTCGTCAACATATATGTTTTCTTGACGGAGTTTGGGCGCAGGTGTGATCGGCCTGGAAGCCTTTTGCGGTGTTCGTTTCAGGCAGGTTAAAAAAATGTGGATGTGTTTGGTCGACCACTACTGGTGACAGGAATTGACATCACCTCTTTAACTTGCAACCTTGCAATTGATCACCTGGGGAGCCCCGACAAGGGGCTGAGATACTGCTGGCGATGCAGCGCAGTGACCCATTGAACCTGATCCAGTTCATACTGGCGTAGGGATGGTGCAGAGGCTGGCATATTCACGTGTTCCTGATGGGCTTGATCCGTCTGGTGCGGGTGAATTTTCACCATAATGTCAGCCCCCCTCATCACATGCCTTTCGCAGAACTGGGTCTCCATTGCTTTGACTGCAAAGGGACCTTTTATGTCTGTCAAAATTTCTACATCCGATGTCACCACCGGGCCATTGCCCGCATCGCGCAAGATCCATATTTCTGGATCGCTGCATCCTGATATTCGCGTGCCGATGCGTGAAATCTCGGTCCATCCCACAGCCGGGGAGCCACCGTTGAAGGTGTATGATCCATCGGGTCCCTATACCGATCCAGATATTGAAATCGACATCGCCAAGGGATTGCCGAGAATTCGGCGCAACTGGATTGCCGGGCGCGGTGACACCGAACGATATGCCGGACGCGCAATCAAACCCGAAGACAATGGTTTTGTTGAAAGTGATAGCCATGCTGTTCCGGTTTTCCCCGATCATCACGCACCCTTACGCGCAACCGATGGTCAAGCGGTCACGCAGCTTGCCTATGCCAGGGCAGGCATCGTTACTGCTGAAATGGAATATGTCGCGATCCGCGAAAATATGGGCCGTGCCGAATTGCGGGCGAATGCAAAGCGTGATGGCGAGGCGTTCGGGGCAGTCATCCCCGATAATGTCACGCCAGAGTTCGTTCGTGATGAAGTGGCCCGTGGGCGTGCCGTGATCCCGGCCAATATCAACCATCCCGAAGCCGAACCCATGATCATTGGCCGCAATTTTCTGGTCAAGATCAACGCCAATATCGGTAATTCGGCAGTGACATCGTCGATGGGGGAAGAGGTTGAAAAGATGGTCTGGGCAACCCGGTGGGGGGCCGATACCGTCATGGATCTGTCGACCGGGCGCAATATCCACAATATTCGTGACTGGATCATTCGCAATTCCCCGGTGCCAATCGGCACGGTGCCGATCTATCAGGCTTTAGAAAAAGTTGGTGGGATTGCCGAAGACCTGACATGGGAGGTTTTCCGCGACACCCTGATCGAGCAGGCTGAACAGGGCGTTGACTACTTCACCATTCATGCCGGATTGCGTTTGCACCACATCCCGCTGACGGTTCATCGGGTCACCGGGATTGTATCGCGCGGTGGGTCGATCATGGCCAAATGGTGCCTGCATCATCACCGCGAAAGTTTCCTTTATGAGCATTTCGCCGAGATTTGTGACATCTGCCGGATGTATGACGTGTCGTTCTCGCTGGGCGATGGATTGCGGCCCGGGTCAATTGCCGATGCCAATGATGCCGCCCAGTTTGCCGAACTTGAAACCCTTGGCGAGCTGACCCAGATCGCCTGGGCCAAGGATTGTCAGGTCATGATCGAAGGGCCCGGTCATGTGCCGATGCACAAAATCCGCGAAAATATGGACAAGCAATTGGCGGTCTGTGGCGAAGCGCCGTTCTATACGCTAGGCCCGCTAACGACGGATATCGCACCGGGTTACGATCACATCACGTCTGGTATTGGGGCGGCGATGATTGGATGGTTCGGCACGGCGATGCTGTGTTACGTCACGCCCAAAGAGCATCTTGGTCTGCCCGATCGTGATGATGTCAAAACCGGGGTGATTACCTATAAGATCGCCGCACACGCCGCCGATTTGGCGAAGGGACATCCGGCAGCACAGGCGCGTGACGATGCGCTTTCGCGTGCCCGGTTTGAATTCCGTTGGGAAGATCAGTTCAACCTGTCGCTTGATCCCGAAACCGCGCGATCCTTCCACGATCAGACCCTGCCCAAGGAAGCCCACAAGGTGGCGCATTTCTGTTCGATGTGTGGGCCGAAATTCTGTTCGATGCGGATATCGCACGAAATCCGTGCCGATGTGCAAAAGGAAGGCATGGCTGCGATGGCTGATAAGTATCGCGATGGCGGTGATCTTTATATGCAGGTAGATGCAAACGACTAAACGCGAAAGGCGGGTCCCGAAAGACCCGCCTTTTTCTTCTTTGGTTTGCCGTGTCGGACCTGAAAGGTCGTGTCAGAGAACGGTCAGCATGCTTGCGACCAGCGGGTGACGGACGATGTCCTTGTCACGCAGCTGAACACAGGCGACGTCTTCGACATTTTCAAGGCGTTCGGACATTTCCGACAGGCCGGACATTTCCGGCAGAAGGTCTGTCTGGTCCGGGTCACCGGTCAGGATCATGGTGGAGTTCCAGCCAAGGCGGGTGACCAGCATCTTGAGCTGTCCGTAGGTGCAGTTTTGCGCTTCGTCGATGACGACAAAGGCATTGTTCAGCGTGCGGCCACGCATATAGCCGATTGGTGCAATTTCGATGGTGCCATCGGAAAGATAGGTGCGCAGACGTTTGGTTCCGAGGCGATCATTAAGGGCATCATAAAGCGGGCGAAGATACGGGGCCATCTTGGCTTCGACATCGCCTGGCAGGAAACCGATATTCTCGCCGGCTTCAACGGCCGGGCGGGCCAGAACGATGCGGCCGATGTCACCCTTATCAAGGGCTTCGACGGCTTTAGATACGGCGATATAGGTTTTACCTGTTCCGGCCGGGCCGAGCGCCAGAATAAGGTTGAAGGCGTCGATGGCCTCCATCAATGCAGCCTGGTTTTCACTTTTCGGGCGGATGTTGCGGCGGTAGCTTTGATCGCGGGGGCCTTTCTGTTCTGCGGCTTCCCCTTGAAGCGGATGCCAGTCAGCGTTTTTTTCATCAAACAGTTCGTGGACATTGTTGTCGGACTGTTGCGGACGATTACGACGGCGTGCTGCGCGCTTACCCATGACGATCACCTCATCAAATGTGCCAAAAAAGCAAAACGCGCCATTCCGTCATGGAAAGGCGCGCATTCAATTTTCATCTTGCGATGGAAGTGGCGGTAGGAGTTTCCGCCGGTCACAACATGTTGCATGTGCGATCCGGGGGGCGAAAATTCTCGTTGTAAGACGCTTTTTCGCGGCACTCGGGAACCCCTCCTAAGGTCAAGTGATTGACCGTTATCTGGAATCGTACCCCCATATGCAGTGTCTTGTCACGGGTTTTTACGCGATGAAATTTTCATGAATTTGGAAAATGAGTTTTTTCAGATATTTATCCCGCATCTGCGAAGGAGCTTTTTTGTTCAACTCTGCGGTGTGGCTGTTTCGCGTGATGGAAGGGCGGCACTGATGATCCAGCTGATGGTCAAAAATGCAATCGATGTCACAAGGCACCCAACCAGCCCGCCATACAGATACGTGATCCCTGACAGGATTGTACCCGAAAGCCGCCCGATGGCGTTGGACATGTAATAAAACCCCACATTCATCGCGACCTTATCCCCATCTGCATAGGCAAGGATCAAATAGGAATGCAGCGATGAATTTACCGCAAACACAATCCCGAACACCGATAAACCACCCAGAACTGCAAGTTGCGGTGAAATGTCCTGCGTGATGGCAGCAGCGATTGCGGTGGTCACGGCAATCAGTGCGACCAGCCAGAATTGCGCAGTGCGGCCATCAGGTTCGCGAGATCCCGCACGCAACATTTTCGGCGCGATGGCCTGAATGAAGCCATAGCCGATGACCCAGGCGGCCATGTATGTGCCGACCTCAACATGGCCCCAGCCAAGTTCGGATGCCAGAAACACCGGAAGACCAACCACAAACCAGATATCGCGCGAGCCAAACAAAAACAGGCGGGCAGCCGATAGAATGTTGATCTTGCGATCGCGTGAAAAAACCTCGTGGAATTTCGGCTTGGCTTTGCTCGCAGGGCCGCTCATGGCATTGCCCAGCGATACTGCGACTGCAATCAGGGTGAGAGCCAATCCCGCTGCCATTGCCAGCAACGCACCGGAAAAACCCAGCCATGACAGCAATGCGCCGCCCATGAAAAAGCCGATCCCCTTAAGCGCGTTCTTTGATCCGGTCAAAAGTGCGACCCAACGGAACAGGGCACCTTCGGCATCGGCGGGAACCAGAACCTTGATGGCCGATTTGCTCGACATTTTGGTCAGGTCTTTGGCGACGCCCGATGCGGCCTGAAGTCCCATGACATAGGCAACCGAAATTGCCGGAAGCCAATCGGGGTTGGTCAGGGACAGGGCCGAAAGCGATCCGATCTGAAGGATCAATCCGGCAAAGAGGGTAAAGCGCAATCCGCGTGCCTGTGCAAGCCAGCCGCCAACCAGATTGGTGACGATGCCTGCAAATTCATACAGGATGAACAAAAGTGCGATTTCAAACGCCGAGTAACCCAGCGCATGAAAATGCAGCAGCACAAGCATGCGCAAGGCCCCGTCGGTCAGGGTGAAACCCCAATAGGCCCCGGTGACCAGCGCATAATTGCGGATTGCTGATGACATGCTATGCCCCCAACAGGCTTTGTGCGACTTTGGCGGTCAGATCCGCCATGCGGCAGACATAACCCCATTCATTGTCGTACCAGGCCAGAACTTTGACCTGGCGTTTGTCGATCACCATGGTCGATCCGGCATCAATGATCGAAGAGCGGCTGTCATTTAGGTAATCCGCACTGACAAGCGGACGTTCTTCATAACCGAGAATACCGGCAAGATAGGTTTCTGATGCCTCGCGCATCAGACTATTGACGGTTTCAACATCCGTGTCGCGGGCGACCTCAAACACGCAATCAGTCAGTGACGCATTAAGCAGCGGCACACGCACGGCAATGCCGTTCAATTTGCCCTTCAATTCCGGGTAAATCATCGTAATCGCGGTCGCGGAACCCGTGCTGGTCGGGATCAGCGATTGCAGGCAGGACCGCGCGCGGCGCAAATCGCTATGCGGCAAATCGACAATCGTCTGTGTGTTGGTCACATCATGGATCGTGGTGATGGAGCCATGCACGATGCCAAGTTTTTCATGTATGACCTTGACCACCGGGGCCAAGCAGTTTGTGGTGCAGCTTGCTGCCGTCAGAAGGTCATGCTGCGCCGGGTCATAAAGATCGTCATTGATCCCGTAGACGATATTAAGCGCACCTTCCTTGACCGGGGCTGCGACGATGACCTTTTTAACACCCTGATCGAAATAGGGCTGCAGCGTTTCAGGCGTTTTGAATTTGCCGGTGCATTCCAAAACAATGTCGCAGCCAAACGATACCCAATCGGTTTCGCCCGGCGTTGCATTGTCGCTAAAACTGATTTTGTGCGTTTGATCGATCACCACATGGTCATCAATACAATCGACCCGATTGGTCCAGCGGCCATGAACGGAATCAAATTCCAGAAGGTGGGCCGCAGTTTTTGCGCCACCCTTGATTTCGTTGATATGGACAAATTCAAGGTTCGGGTGGCCCCAACCGGCGCGCAAAACCAACCGGCCCATGCGCCCGAAACCATTAATGCCAATGCGGAATTTCTTGTTCATATCGCTAACCTGAAACCTGTACGTCAAATGGGTCTGGATGTTGGATTTAGTGTGATGGGGCGTTGGGTGTTCCAAACCAGTTTCGTGATCGGTTGGCGATGGCAACAAGGGACAGCATCACCGGAACTTCGACCAATACGCCGACAACGGTTGCAAGTGCCGCCCCTGATGAAAATCCAAACAGGCCAATGGCGGTGGCAACGGCCAGCTCAAAGAAATTCGATGCGCCAATCATGGCCGAGGGCGCGGCAATGCGATGCTCAACACCCAGGAACTTGTTGGCGACATAGGCAATGGCGGCAATGAAATAGGTCTGCAAAATGATCGGCATAGCCAGAAGCGCAATGATTACCGGCTGGGCAATGATTTGCTGCCCCTGAAAGGCAAACAGCAAAACAAGTGTGCTGAGCAACGCGATCATGGAAAGCGGTTTGACCTTGGCGTCAAAGGCGTTGAAGTGATCAAGCCCGCCCTTCATCAGCCAGCCACGGATGGCCTGCCCGGCAATCACCGGGATCACGATAAAAGCCACGACCGAAATCGTCAGCGTTTCCCAAGGAATGGTGATTGCCGAAATGCCCAAAAGCAATGCGACAATCGGAGCGAAGGCAAAAATCATGATCGTGTCGTTCAGTGCCACCTGCGTCAGGGTGAAATTCGCATCACCCTTGGTTAGATGCGACCAGACAAACACCATCGCCGTGCAGGGTGCGGCACCCAGCAAAATCAATCCCGCGATATAGCTTTCAATTTGGGCTTCGGGCAAAAGAGGTCGGAACAAAAAACCGATAAACAGCCAGCCAAGGGCCGCCATAGTAAAGGGTTTGATCAGCCAGTTCACACCAAGCGTCACCCCGATGCCACGCCATTGACGGCGCACTTCATGCAGGGCGGCAAAATCCACCTTCATCAGCATCGGCACAATCATCAGCCAGATCAGAATGGTGACCGGCAGGTTGATCTCATACGCCGTCAGATTGCCAATCGCCTGAAATAGAGCCGGGAAAAGCTCACCCAAGATGATGCCAACCACGATGCTGGCGGCAACCCAGACGGTCAGATAGCGTTCAAACAGGCTCATGGGGGCATCGTTCTTCTCGGTCATGCGTAATCCAGCATCTGTTCTTTGCCGATCCGATCAAGTTCAGCCTGCAATGACAGGCGATCCAGTGATTTGAAGGGCAGGCTTTTGAAAATCGAAATCCGGTTGCGGAGCATGCGATAGGTATCGGCAAAGGCCAGACGCTTTTGCGCAGCTGTGCTATCAACGCTTGCCGGATCGGGCACACCCCAGTTTGCGGTCAAGGGGGAGCCTGGAAAGATCGGGCAGTCTTCATTCGCGGTGGCATCGCAAACCGAAAAGACGAAGTCGAATTTGATTTCATCCTGAAGCGCATAGGTTTCCATCGGTTTGGATGAAAAATCCGCAACGTCATGGCCAAGGCTTATGAGAAGCTCTGCCGTATAGGGATGGATTTCGCCGCGCGGATAAGACCCGGCACTATAACCAAAGAAATGATCGTGGCCTTCCTTGCGCAGGATTGCCTCGGCCAGAATGCTGCGTGCGGAATTGGCTCGGCACAGGAAAAGCACGTTATAGGTCCCACCAGACATGACATCGCGTCCTTTGATTGGGGTGGTTCGAACTAACAGCAGCTCTTGTCAATTGCAGGCACAATCCCGCAAAGCTCCGGGCGTCCTTGGCAGCAATCATCGGTCAGAAAACCCAACAGATCGCGCATCACTTCCGGCACGATCCGGTAAATCATCGATCGTCCGTCGCGTGTTGCCGTGATCAGGCCCGCATTGCTCAATGTTGCCAGATGCGACGACATTGTGTTGTGCGGAATCCCGATTTGACGGGCCAGTTCGCCTGCGGGCATGCCGGTTTCTCCGACCGCTGCCAGCATACGAAAAGCCGCCAGTCTGTGTTCCTGTGCCAAAGCAGCAAGTGCTGTGATTGCGTTATTTGTGTCCATATGTCGGGAATTATCGACATATGTGGTGATTGGCAAGTGACAATTGTGTTTCAGGGGGGGTGAAGAATCTTGTGGGTTGGAATTATTATTTTAAATCAATGACCTGATCGTTAATTGATGAATTTACTTTAAATAACTAGAAATATAGTTATATTGATCGTATGAAAGAAAAAGACATCGCACCGGCCTTTGCGGCCCTGGGGCATGAAGCCCGATTGAAGATCTATCGCCTGCTGGTCAAGGCCGGCGATGATGGGCTTAATATTGGCGATATTGGCCGGTTGCTTGATCTTCCGGCATCGACCTTGGCCCATCATCTGGGAACTTTGGTGCAAGCCGGATTGGTTGCGCAGGAAAAACATGGGCGTGAAACTCGTAACCGCGCGGACTTTGACGTGATGCGTAAAATGGCAGGCTTCATTGCCGATGAATGTTGCAGCGGTGTCGATCTTGATGCTGTACCTGCGGCTCAAGCGGGCAAGGAGCCTGAAACGGCAGCGTGAGGCTGCCTTTCATTTGATTAAATATAACTATAATTCTAGGGATATAGATATGACTGCCCTGACAATGCAACTTCGCCGGATTGGTGTTTCAGCCCGCCAGATTGATCGGGTTCTGTTGGCATTCATCGCCATCTTGCTGGCTGTCTATCTGTTTGATCCGGGGCAGTTGGCACCAAGCATGGTCTTTACGCTTGAGGCCTTTGCGGGTACCGCGCCCTATTTGGCTTTGTCGATTGCGATTGCTGCTTATGCGACGGCAAGCGGGGCGGATAACCTGATATCGCGTGCCTTTGCAGGGCACCCGGTGCGTATGGTGTTTACCGCTGCGGCCTTTGGCGCGCTGTCACCATTTTGTTCCTGCGGGGTCATCCCGTTGATTGCGGCCTTGCTGGCGATGGGGGTTCCATTGGCGCCGGTTATGGCGTTTTGGTTGGCATCCCCTGTGATTGATCCGGCAATGTTTGTCCTGACAGCCGGGACACTTGGAACCGATTTTGCCGTGATCAAGATGATTGCCGCGATTGCACTTGGTCTGATGGGCGGGTTTGTCACCATGTGGCTGGTTGGGCGCGGTTTCCTATCTGATCCGCTGCGCGAAGGTGTTGGCAATGGTGGATGCGGTGGGGCGAAGGTCCGTGCGCCCAAGGATGTCGTCTGGAAGTTCTGGCAGGAGCCGGACCGTATCACCAAGTTCCGCACCTCAGGGATCGCCAACGTGATCTTCCTTGGAAAATGGATGGCTTTTGCCTTTTTGCTCGAAAGCCTGATGGTGGCCTATGTCCCCGCGGAAAGTGTCAGCGGTCTTTTGGGCGGTACCGGCATTGCGCCGATTGCGATTGCCACCATTGTTGGCGTTCCGGCTTATTTGAATGGTTATGCGGCCCTTCCGATTATGGAAGGCCTGATATCGCAGGGTATGCAATCAGGGGCGGCGATGGCGTTTTTGGTTGCGGGCGGGGTTTCATCCATCCCGGCGGCAATTGCGGTCTTTGCGTTGGTTAAGCGGCCGGTTTTTGCCCTTTATCTGGCCTATGCGCTGGTTGGATCGTTTGCAATCGGGGTGACTTCGCAGGTTTGGCTGGGTTGATTGGGGTTCTACATGCCCGATATGACGAATTCACGGTGGCAATAGCGGCAAAAATCGCTACATTGCGCGCCAAGAAATTCATATCGGATTAAAGTTGATAACCATGTCGATGATTGACCAGCAGGTATCGCGTCGCCGTACCTTCGCCATCATTGCCCACCCGGATGCGGGTAAAACCACCCTGACCGAAAAACTGCTTCTTTTCGGGGGTGCCATCCAGATGGCTGGTGCGGTGAAGGCGAAAAAGGAACAAAAGGGCGCGCGTTCGGACTTCATGAAGATCGAGCAGGATCGCGGTATTTCCGTGTCATCCGCTGTCATGACGTTCGAGTTTGAAGAAAACATCTTCAACCTGCTTGATACGCCGGGCCACGAAGACTTTTCCGAAGATACCTATCGCGTGCTGACCGCCGTTGATTCCGCCGTGATGGTGATTGACGGTGCAAAGGGCATCGAGGCCCAGACGCGCAAGCTGTTTGAGGTCTGTCGTCTGCGTGACGTGCCGATCACGACGTTCGTTAACAAGCTTGACCGTGAAGCCCGTGATTCGTTCGAACTGATTGATCAGATCGAACAGGACCTTGCCCTTGATGTATCGCCGGTGACTTGGCCGATCGGCTCGGGCCGTGATTTCCATGGTTGTTATGATCTGGTCAATGATCAGCTTCTGTTCATGGAAAAAGGCGGCAATATCGTCAAGGAAGCCATTCCGATCAAAGGATTAGATGATCCCAAGCTTGATGAGCTGATCCCGGATTACCTTCTCGAGAAGCTTCGCGAAGAAGTCGAAATGGTGCGCGAAATCTGCCCGCCATTTGATCTGCAAAGCTATCGCGAAGGTCATCTGACGCCGGTCTTCTTTGGCTCAGCAGTTAATAACTTTGGCGTGCGTGAATTGCTGCGCGGTATTGGTGATATCGCACCGACCCCGCGCCCGCAGGAAGCGGCAACGCGTCTGGTCGAAGCGGTCGAGTCAAAGGTTGCTGGTTTTGTCTTCAAGGTGCAGGCCAACATTGACCCGAACCATCGTGACCGTATTGCGTTTATTCGTCTGTGCTCGGGCCATTTCAAACGTGGCATGAAGCTTAAGCATGTGCGTGCAGGCAAACAGATGGCGGTGCATAACCCGATGCTGTTCTTTGCCAATGAACGTGACATCGCCGAAGAAGCATGGCCGGGCGACATTATCGGCATCCCGAACCACGGGACGCTACGTATTGGTGATACCCTGACCGAGGGCGAAGACCTTCGCTTCCGTGGTGTTCCGGCCTTTGCACCGGAATTGCTGCAGAAGGTGCGCCTTGATGATCCGCTGAAGGGCAAGCATCTTCAGCGCGCGCTGGAACAGCTTGCCGAAGAAGGCGCATCACAGGTTTTCAAACCGATGATGGGTGCCGACTGGATCGTTGGTGTGGTTGGTCAGCTTCAGTTCGAGGTTCTGAAAGAACGTATTTCGGCTGAATATGGCATCAAGGTTCATTTCGAACAGACCCCGGCCTATGCCGCGCGCTGGGTTGTTGGTGATCCGCTGGAAATCAAGAAATTCCGCGATACCAACCAGTCCGCACTGTTTGAGGACCATGACGAAACGCTCGTCTTTATCGCGCGTAACGCCTGGCATCTTGATACGACCCAAAGCGACTGGCCGAACCTTAAGTTCGAAGCTACCCGCGAACAAAACATGGTTGCGGCGTAAATATTTGCTGCAAACCGAGACGGAAAAAGCCGCCCAGAACAGGGCGGCTTTTTGTTTGGGAAATCGTAGGCCTTAGCTACCGATGAAATATCGACCGACACCGACCAGAACCATGCCAACTGCCATCGCGGCAAACAGGTTGCGGGCAACGGCCATGGTGACGACGGTGGCCGCAGCACCGGCAATGCCAATCGCACCGGCCGAAAGGGCGCTGGGCACCCAGACCGAAATCAAAACCGCACCGGGCAGGCGTTCAAGCACATGTGCCCAACGACCATGTTGCGGCAGGCGGTCGGCCATCAAAAGACCGCCCAGGCGCATGCCATAGGTCACAGCAGCCATGCCAAGGATGGTCAGAACGGCTTCAAGGCTGAAGGATGTCAGATCAGGGAACTGGCTCATTTACCTGCCTCCGGGCTTAGGGTGCCTTCGGGCGCGGCATAGGCATCGCGTCCCTCGACCGCAAATTCGGCTTCAAGACTGTCATCATCCATATCCGGACGCCATGTAAGGGCAGCAGTGACAACTCCCGCACCCGCACCGGCCAAGATCGACCAGGTGCCCGGTAATGTGTAATGGCCAATGATCGATCCGATCGCGGCCGCCACCCACGGCAGCAGGTCAACTTTGCCCTTCCACATGCCGATGGTCAGGGCTGCGAACACCGCGGTAAAGGCGAAATCAAGCGCGTAAACTTCGGGATCAGGAATGCCACCACCCAAAAGGTAGCCTGCAATATTGCCCGTTGCCCAAACCACACCAAGGAAGATACCACCACCAAGCAAGAAGCCCGGATTGGCGAGATTTTCCTGTGTCATGGATACCGCCCAGTTTTCATCAGCAACCATATGCATGCCGGTGATCTTGACCCAGAGCGGGCGACCGCGAAATACCGGGCGCAGGGATGCGCCAATCAGGATATAGCGCATATTGATCACAGCCGTTGCGATGATGATCGTCGCACTGGGCACGGTTTCACGCCACAGATCGACCGAGACAAACTGTGCTGATCCGGCAAAGACCGTCAGGCTCATGAAAAGAAGTTCGCCCAGCGACAATCCGCGCTGGGCTGCAAGCACACCCAATACCGCACCAAAGATGATGGTGCTGGGTAGCAAGGGCAGACAGGCAAGTGCGCCACGTCTGATGGTGTCAGGGTCGAAATGCCCAACTTGGGCAGGTCCGGGGCGTGACATTTCCGACATTTCCTATCTTGTGTTTCGCCAGTTCATTGTGGGGGCGACTGGCGATTGCTGGTGGGCGAGGAGCCATTTGCTTCAGGCTCCAATATGGACCCAATCAGATAGGGGGTATTGGACGATATTGCTATTGCTGTTTTCGTCGGTCTGTCAGGTGTGCCGGGCGGCAAAATCATCAATCAGCATTTCAAGGAAAAGCCGGGTGATCGGATCGGGTTGCTTGCTGTCATCAAGGCTTGCCTGAAAGGTGACATCCACTTTCAGCCGTTCCGGCAGGATCATGCGCATGCGCCCGGCCTCAACAAACTGCCTGGCATAATGTTCAGGCAAATAGCCGAGAAACGCACCGGACAGGATCAGGCGTGCCTCGGCCTCCATATCTGTCACCGTGGCGTGCGGGCGGGCGATGGCGAATTCTTTCAAATCCCGGCCAAGCCATGATTTTCGCCCGATCAGGCGATATCGCCGGACTTCATCAATATCGATTTCCGAATCTTCGCGGGCAAAAAGCGGATGATCCGATCCGCAATAGAACCGGTGGGTTTCGTCATAAAGCGGGATATAGCGCAGGCCCAGTACCGTTTTTGGAAAGCTGCAAATGCCGATCTGGATATTGTCGGTGACCACTTCGCGCAACAGGTCATTGGGCGGATAGGTCACAACATTCAAAGAAACATCCGGGGCATGTTCCATGAACCGTGCGATGGTCTGTTCGATACGTCGGGCATTTGGATCAGTGATGGTGTTGTCGGTAAGTCCGATCGTCAGAGTGCCGCTTAACCGGTCCCGCAATGCGCGCATCTTGTTTTCATAATGCGCAACCGATTTGAATAATCGGTGGGCTTCTTCAAACACCACCTGACCTTCGGCCGTTAGCGCGAAACCACCCCGGCCGCGTTTGCACAGCGTAAAGCCCAAACGTGTTTCCAGCGCGGTGATATAGCTTGAGATTGTTGAAAGTGACAGGTTGAGATCACTTTGCGCAGCAGCAAAACCCCCGGCTTCGACAATGCTCAGGAAAATTCGCAAAAGCTTGAGATCGGCTTTTTCCGTGATCATCGGCGGGCTCCATCCACAAGTGATCAATACTTTGAAAATTATCAAAGTAAAGTTCATGAATACGTGATTTTCCCCCGCGTCGCAATTTGATCTGATCGGTGGATCAAACAAATTTGGCCATCGGTGCACGCCATGTGGCTGACCGGTAAGCCTGCTGAGGAGGTCTTATGTTCACTGACGAGAAACTTGCCAAACTGCGCGAAAAATACCGCAATGCCAAAGGCGGGGACATGTTTGACCCGCATTTCCGCGAAGTCGCAGCATCGCAGTTTTCCGAAAGTGGCGGGCGCAAATGGCCGTTTGCCGGTGTGCCGACCTTCCTTGATGCGCCATTTGCCGCCGAAGCAGAGCGCGACAATTTTGCAGACCTCGACATCGCGCTGGTTGGTGTTCCGATGGATCTTGGTGTCAGTAACCGTGCCGGTGCGCGTCTTGGTCCGCGTGCGGTGCGCAATATCGAACGCATCGGCCCGTATGAACATGTCCTGCGCATGGTGCCAGGGGCTATGGCCCGCATTACTGATATTGGCGATGTTCCGTTTCGCAGCCGCTACTCGCTTGAAAGCTGCCACGAGGATATCGAGGCTTATTTCAACAAGATCGTCGCGGCCGGTGTCATTCCGATTGCGGTTGGCGGCGATCATTCGATCAGCTATTCGATCCAGAAAGCCGTTGGCAAGGATCGTCCGGTTGGCATGATCCATCTTGATGCCCATTGTGATACCTGCGGGGAATATGACGGATCACGTTTCCATCATGGTGGTCCCTTCCGCGAGGCGGTCATGGATGGCGTGCTTGATCCCGAACGCACCATCCAGATCGGTATTCGCGGCCCGTCGGAATATATCTGGGAGTTTTCCTATGACAGCGGCATGACCGTTATTCACGCCGAAGACGTTCCGAAAATGGGCGTTGATGCGGTGATTGCCAAGGCCCGCGAAGTGGTCGGGGACGGCCCGGTTTATCTTTCCTTTGATGTTGATTGCCTTGATCCGTCCTTTGCGCCGGGCACCGGCACGCCGGAAGTTGGCGGCCTGACATCCCGCGAGGCATTGGCGATTTTGCGCGGCCTCAAGGGGGTTGATTTTGTTGGCGCCGATGTTGTCGAAGTCGCACCGCAATATGACGCCACGACAAATACTGCGCAGGTGGCTGCACAGGTTCTGTTTGAAGAGCTTTGTCTGGTGGTCGATGCGATGAAGCGCCGCAAGGGGGATGCATAAGTCAGAGCGGGCAAATCTGTGCCGGGCCTGTCTGAAAGCACCTTTAATCAGCAGGTGCCAAGGATCCGATCAGGTTTTTTGATCAAGGCTTGCGATAAATGCGCCGGGGCTGACACCCCACATGGCCTTGAAATGCCGGTTCAGATGGCTTTGATCAGCAAAGCCGGTGGCAGCTGCCGCATCGGCAATGCTTGATCCATCAAACAACATCCGTTTCGCGCGCCGCAAACGCATATGGTTGAAATAGGTGTGCGGTGGCAGTCCCGTGGCTTCGCGGAAAACGCGCAGTAAATGAAAACGGCTTAGTCCCGTGAGCTGTGCCAGATCATCAAGCGCAATATTTTCGTCCAGATGGGCCGCCATATAATCAATCACCGCCTGAACGCGTTTGTCTTCTGATCCCGGTTTGTAAACAAATGGCGGGGCATCCGCGTGACGAAGGGCCAAGCGCGCGGCACTGTAAAGAAGCTGGCTGTCGCGTTCCAAAAGACTGGTCGTCGCACCAAGCTCAGGGCGGAACATGCGATGCAACCCCTGAAGCTGCAAATGCAGTTCCGGGTCATCGACTACGCAATTGCCAAAGAATGGCAGGCCAGGGTCCCTTGGTGAGAGTTCGCGCACAAGATCGCCAAACACCTCGGGTGCGATGAACATGATCTGGTATTGATAGCCGTCATCGGATGCCGGACCACCATCATGGACCTGCATCGGGTTCATCATCAAAAGCTGTCCGCGTGATGCGACGTAATTCGTTCCCCGCGTCATAAATTGTTCCGCCCCGTTCAGGATGGTGCCAAACGCGTAATAGTCATGGCTATGCTTGGGGAACGTGAAATCCTTGTAGTCGGCTTCAAACAAATCAATCCCATGCGCTGCGCGCCAGTGGCGGGCAATCTCGCGGGGGCGCCGGGGCATAACGATGTTTGGCCGGGGCGCTGGTTTGTTGCGTGAAACCTGTTCCATAACGCAAGTATAGCGCCAAAAAATCAGCCGGCTTGTACAATATTGTCATGGCGACATTTTTGGATCATCGGGCCAAAGCCGGAAACGCATTCCATCAGAAATATTAGCGAGTCGCGGCATTGAACGGCTTAAACCGTTATTTACAGAATTTCTAAAAGCATAACTTACACCTATACTCGTATAGGGTGATGTTCATATGAACACTAATTATGTTGTTTTGTGTTGTTGTGCGCTGCGAAATTCATCGTCATGAGCGTGAATTGCTGGATGAATCCTGATTTCATCTAAGTGTTACAAAACTAACAGCCCAGACATTGTAAGGATCGCGCCAAACGTCCCACTTTATGTTTGGAAATTCGATGTTTCTTGACCGTATTCGCATTGGATCGCGCATTTTCGCCGGTTTCTTTGTCCTGGTGGTCCTTCTGGTTGGTTTGAGCGCGCTATCGTCAAACTACCTTCTTGGCTTTGGTGCGCATGCTGATCGCATTGCCAAAAGCACCGGCCTTGTCGGACTGGCCAATGACTATGCGTTGAAACTTGAACGCCTGTCGAACCAGGTCCTGTTGTTCGCCCAAACCGTTGATGTGCAAGATCGCGAAGGCATCACCACCATTCGCGAAACTGCCGAGCAAAGCGGCCAGACACTGGTCGAAGCGCTTCGTGCGGCAGGCGATCTTGAACGCGCCGATGCACTTGAAAGCCTTAGCGCGCATTACATCGCAACGCTTGAGCCACTTGTTCTGCGTGCTGAAAACCTGACGGCTGCATCTGACACCATGTTGCTTGGTGCAAATCAGCTTGGAAGTTCTGCGGCGAAGCTTGAAGAGTTTATCGCCAAGCGCGATCCCGAGATTGCCGGTAAATATGCTGACCCGCTGGGCGAAGCCAATCTGGCAGCGATCGTAAATAGCCTGCAATATTCAATCCTGCGCACGCCGGAATCGCTTGATACGGCACGTGCGCAGACCTCTGCGCTGACCGATCTGCAAGAAGAAATCAAAACCGCAGTTGGTAAGCTTTCACGCAATGACAAGAAGCTGTTTGCTTATGCAGTGCGCGATAATGACCTCCTGAAACAGGGGGCAAACCAGCTGCAATCTTCTATTGGTGGGTTCCGTCAGTCGATGGATGACTTCAAGGCCGCTGTGCGCGAAGTACAAACCATCACGCAAAACATCCGTGCTGAGGCAATGGCAAACCAGATTGCGTTGGTCGATGCCGCCCATGCAGATTCGGAAAAATCTGCCATGACCAACATCGTGGTTGCTGCGGTGGGTGTTTTGATTGCCATCGCACTGGCCCTTGGTATCGCCATGAGCATCTTGCGTCCGCTTAAGCGTGTGAATGGTGAAATGACGCGCCTGAGTGAAAATGACACCCACATCGATCTTGTCGATGTTAACCGTCGTGACGAGTTCGGTGCGATGGCCCGTACGGTTGCGATCTTCCGCGAAAACGCGCTGAAGATCGAACAGATGGCCGAAGAACGCATTACACTTCAGCGTATCGAAGAAGAAAAACGCCGCGCATCACTTGGTGCGATGGCCGACACGATCGAAGGCGAGACCACCGGTCTTGTTAAATCGGTCAGCCATCAGGTCACCCGCATGCGTGAAGCCGTCACCGAGGTTGCTGCTGCGGCCGAGCGTGTCACCATCCAAACCCAGGCCGCGACGGGTGCAGCCCATGACAGCCAGTCGCATTCCAATGCGATTGGTGATGCGGCCGTGCGCCTGACCCAGGCGATTGGATCGATCGCCAACCGGGTTGAGCATCAGCGCGAAATTGCCCAGAACGCTGTTGGGTCAACTGCGCAGTCGGCCAGGGCGGTCGATGACCTTCGCGAAGTGGCAACCAGCATCGAACAGATCGTTGATCTGATCCGTGGTATTGCCGGTCAGACGAACCTTCTGGCCCTGAATGCCACCATCGAAGCAGCCCGTGCGGGCGAAGCTGGCAAAGGCTTTGCCGTGGTTGCCGCCGAGGTCAAAAACCTTGCCGGTCAGACTGAACGCGCGACCGAGCAGATCACTGAACATGTCAATGCGATGGGGGCGGTAACCGATCGTTGCGTCGCCTCGATGGAAGAAGTTGGTGTGACGGTGCGTTCGATGATGTCGATTTCTGATGAGGTCGCAGGTGACGTTGAACATCAACGTCGCGAGACCGAGGAAATCACCGGTGCCATTTCCCTTGCCGGGGATGCCGTGCGCAATGTGGGTTCGGCAATTGGCGAAGTTTCCAACGACATCGAAGTCACCCGGAAGCTTAGCCTTGATCTAAACCGCCGCGCAGATGAAGTCGAACGCAATGTGACCGAACTGACGGCATCACTTGATCGCGCAGTTGCCTCTGCTGCGGGTGATGATGATCAAAGCGATCAAGATGATTACGCCATGGATCACAATGAAGATGATCAGGAGTGGCACGAAGGTAATCTTGTCGCTTTCCCGCAGCGGGAATTTTTGGGTGCTGCCTGACGGGCGGCCCTGATTTTCCACGTCACAGACTGAACAAATCGGGCCTGCATGCCGTATCTGGTGTGCAGGCCCGTTTCGTTCCAAACCTGTATCACCCGATATACTTTGCAAAATGCTGGGTTTATGGGGTGTTAGGATACAAATTGCGACGTTTCTGATACACTTTTTGTGTGGTTCTGACCGCGTGCTTGCAATATCGTTTTGCCAATTAGTGTTTCGAATAAGAATAAACGCCCAATTGGCGTAATGAACTGAAATACGGAAACTTTCCCTACGCGGGAACAGGGCTCTTTGGGGCGGATCAGGTGATTTGCCCGACTTGGAAGTATCAATGCGATGGCGCGTAAATCAACGCTTCTGATCGCAGGTGTCGCACTCATCGCAGTTGCTGCATCTGCCTATATTTTTGCCAAAGACGAAATCACGGCACTTGTGTCGCCTGATGCGCAACCGCAACAGGCGCAACAACGTGGTAGTGGTGGCAATGGCGGTGACCGCAGCCTTCCGGTGATTGCCGAATATGCCAGCCTGATGGATGAAAAGACCGTGGTTGAATCGGTCGGTACCGGCAAATCAGCCCTTGGGGTATCAATTTATCCGGCGGTCTCTGGCGAAGTGGCAGATGTTTTGGTGCGCGCCGGTGACAAGGTTGCCAAGGGTCAGGTTCTGGTGATCCTGAATTCCGAACGTGAACGTCTTGCACGCGATCTTGCCGCGGTTCAGGCAAAGGATGCGCAGCAACTTCTTGCCCGCTATGAACAGGCACGCCCCTTGGGCGCTGTTGCAGAAAGCGAGGTCGATAGTGCACGCACGGCATTGGCCGAAGCACGCATTGCCCTTGATCAGGCCGAAGTTGATCTTGCCGATCGCACCATTTTGGCGCCGTTTGACGGGATTGTCGGTATTCCGCAGATCGAACCCGGCGATCGCGTCGACAGTTCAACGGTTCTGGTCACGCTTGATAATATCGAAAGCATTCTGGTCGATTTCGAAGTAGCTGAAACCCGGTTTGACAATGTGCGCGCGGGTCAGTCGGTGCGTGTTGAAACCTGGAGCCTGCCCGGTGAAACTTTCACCGGTGTGGTTGAATCCATTGCCAGCCGCATTGATCCTGATAGCCGGACATTTAGTGTTCGCGCACGCGTGCCCAACCCCAATAGCCGCCTTCTGGCCGGTATGTCCTTTGCGGTTTATGTCGATATCGAAGGCAAGCAATATCCGTCAGTCGCTGAAATCTCTGTTCTTTGGGGCGATGGAGGGACATATATCTGGCGCATTGAGGATGAAAAGGTATCGCGTGTTCCTGTGCGCATTGTAAAGCGTACCAATGGGCGCATCCTGCTTGATGGTGACATCGCCAAGGGTGATCTGATTGTCGTCGAAGGTGTTCTTCGTTTGCGTCCGGGCCGCACTGTTGCCGCGACCATCCGTGGCAGCGATGAAACAGGCGTTGCCACCCGCGATGGATCGGGTGAGGGGTCCTGATCATGACCGAAGGTGCGGGTAACCAGAACCATAATGATCTGGCGTCACTAAGTATCCGTCGACCAGTTCTGGTCTGCGTTGTTGCCCTTTTGATCATACTGGCCGGTCTTGCGGCCATGCTGGGCGTCGAAATCCGCGAACTGCCAAACGTGGACCGCCCGACGGTCACAATTACCGCGGACTATAGCGGCGCATCCCCCGAAACGGTCGATGCCGAGGTAACCTCGGTCCTTGAAGGTGCCGCATCACGGGTAAGTGGTGTCAAAAGCATCAATTCCCAAAGCGAAGAGGGCAATGCCCGCGTTCGTATCGAATTTTATCCCGACGTTGAAATCAATGATGCTGCCAGCGACATCCGCGAAGCCGTCAGTCGGGCATCCCGCAGCCTTCCGGATGCGGTCGAAGATGTCCGTGTCGTCAAGGCCGATGCCGATGCCAGCCCGATCATGCGTATGGCAGTGGTCAGCAACCGCCTGACCGAAGAAGAACTTGCCAATATCGTTGAAGATCAGATCAGCCCGGCACTGCTTGCGGTGCCAGGTGTTGCCGAAGTTTCGGTGAATGGAGACCGTGAAAAGGTCCTGCATGTGCGCATCGATCCGCTGCGTATTGCAAGCTATGGCCTATCGGTTCAAGACATTGCTGATGTTCTGAGCACAGCGCAGTTTGATATCCCGGCCGGCAGTTTTGAATCATCTGATCAGAAGCTTTTTGTCCGTGCAGACGCATCCGTTTGGGAAGTTGAGAAACTTAACCAAATGCTGGTGCGCGATGCGATCCTTCTGGGCGATGTTGCTGACATCTATTACGGCCCGGATGATGCAACATCTTATGTGCGCCTTGATGGGCGTGCGGTGATTGGTCTTGGCATCGTGCGTCAGGCACAATCGAACACGATTGCGATTTCCAATGGTGTGCGTGCTGTCGTCGAACGGCTGAACAGTCAATATGACGACATCAATGTGTTCGTGAACTCTGATGATGCGGTGTTTATCGAAGGTGCGCTGTGGGAGGTGATCTTTAGCCTTGGCTTGGCGATCATTATCGTGATTGGCGTGCTTTACCTTTTCCTGCGTTCGCTTACCGCAACATTGATCCCGACCGTGACCATTCCGATTGCCTTGATCGGGACCGTGGCGGCGGTTTGGGCAATGGGCTTTTCGATCAATATCCTGACCTTGCTGGCGCTGGTTCTGGCGACCGGGATGATCGTTGATGATGCGATTGTCGTTCTTGAGAACATTCAGCGTCGTCGTCATCAAGGCCTTGGTTCCATGGCCGCAGCCGTCCTTGGCACCAGGCAGGTTTTCTTTGCGGTTATTGCAACGACGCTGACCCTGATTTCGGTGTTCGTGCCGATTTCCTTCCTGCCCAGCACGGCCGGGCGTTTGTTCCGTGAATTTGGCTTTGTTCTGGCGTTTTCGGTCGCGGTGTCGTCATTTGTTGCGCTGTCACTTTGTCCGATGTTGGCATCGCGCCTGAAACATATTGATCCGCATGAAGGCGATCCGAATGCCAAGCCAAATATGCTGGAACGGGTCGGTTTCTTCTTTGCCGGAATTTACCGTCAGATCCTTGAATGGGTTTTGCGTAATCCGGTCGTGACCCTGATGATTTGTATCGTTGCGGGCGGCGTGGCATTTGGTGCCTATAACGCAGTGACCAAGGAACTCCTGCCTGAAGAAGATCGTGGTCGTATCCTTGTTTCCCTGCGTGGTCCGGATGGCGTCGGCATCGATTACATGGATCGTCAAGTGGAGGCGGTTGAAAACATTCTGCGTCCGATTGTCGAGGCAGGTGACGCCTATAACATCTACACCATTGTTGGCCTTTGGGACCCGAACCGCGCGCTCGTGATTGCACCACTGGTGCCATGGAATGAACGAGATCGCGGTCAGCAGGAAATCACCAACAGCATTCGCGGGAAGCTCAATGCATTGCCCGGTGTTCAGGCCTTTGTCTGGCAGCCCAACAGTTTGGGATTACGTGGTGGTACGGGCGAAGGTTTGCAGTTTGCCCTGACCGGTACGAACTATCGCAACTTGGCGGCCAATGCGCGCGCCATGCAGCAAGAAATCGAAGCAAACTATCCCAATCTGACGGGGCTTCGGGTGTCTTATCAGACAACCCAGCCGCAGCTTCTGGTCAATATTGATCGCAAGCGTGCCTTTGATTTGGGTATCGAGATTGATGAGCTTGATAACACCCTGCGCGCCATGATCGAGGGATACGAAGTCGCCGACATCAATGTCGATGATCAGAATGTACCGATCAAGATACGCAGCGCGGTGGGTGCGATTAATGATCCGGCCGATCTGGAGAACCTGTTTGTCAGTGGTACAGATGGTCGCATTTTGCCATTGTCTTCGGTGATCACGCTAAGCGAAGAAGCAGTCGCGTCCGAGCTTGAACGCGAAGGCCAACAACGTGCCGTGACGATTTCGGGCAACCTTGCACCGGGCTATACCCTTGATGATGCGGTGCGTGATGTGAACGAAGTGGCCGATAAGGTTCTGCCGCCGGGAATCGGGGTTCTGTTCCTTGGCGATGCGGCCGCCCTTGGTGAAACATCAAACGATGTCCAGATCACCTTCCTGATTGCGGTTCTGGTTGTGTTGCTGGTTCTGGCTGCACAGTTCGAAAGCTTCATGTCAGCACTGGTGGTGGTCCTAACTGTGCCGTTTGGTCTGGCAGCGGCGATCTTTGCGCTGAGCTTGAGTGGAACATCGATCAACATCTACAGCCAGATCGGGCTTGTGATGTTGGTGGGGCTGATGGCCAAGAACGGTATTTTGGTGGTCGAGTTTGCCGATCAGCTACGTGATGCCGGAAAATCTGTTCGCGAAGCCGTGCATGATGCCGCCATGGTACGTTTGCGGCCGATCATGATGACGATGATTTCGACCGTACTGGGCGGCTTGCCGCTTGTGCTTGGATCTGGTGCCGGGGCCGAAGCCCGTGCGGCAATTGGTTGGGTCGTGTTTGGTGGTCTTGGCTTTGCCACGGTCTTTACACTGTTTCTCACACCGGTTCTTTATTTGCTTCTGGCACCACTGGTGTCAGCCCGTGCGGATGGTGGGTTGAAACTACAAACCCAGCTTCGCGCGGCAGAAGACATCCCTGATACTGGTGAACTGCCCGAAGAAATCATTCATGGTCCGACGACAGGTACTATTGAAGGAAGTGCGAAATAACATGAGAAACCATCGTCTTTTCGCAATTTCGGGCCTGGCTTTGCTAACTGCCCTTGCCGGGTGCCAGTCGGTTGGGCCGGACTATACAGCACCTAAATTTGATCTGGTCGGGGCTTATACACCCGATATTCCGATCATTGCGGCATCGCAGACCCAACAAGGTCGCTGGTGGGAAAGCAGCACCGATCCGGTTTTGAAATCCCTGATCGATGAAGGTGTTGCCAATAACCTTGATCTTAAGATCGCGATTAGCCGCATTCGTGCCGCAGCCGCAACCGCGCGCGGAGTTGAGGCCGCCAATGGCCCGACGATTGATGCATCTGTTGATGGATCGGCAGAACGCAGTACCTCAAGCCGGGCCAGTGGTAGTCGGGTTGATGATCTTGGTTATGGGGCGGGGCTTGATTTGTCTTGGAGCCCGGATATCTGGGGCGGACAAAGCCGCGAAGAAGAAGTTGCGACCGCAGATTATCTTGAGCAGGTCTATCTGCGCGAAGATGTCTATCGCACGATGATTGCTGACATCATCACCAACTATATCGAGCTTCGCGGGGCGCAAAAACGCCTGGGGCTTTTGCAAGACTCGCTTGATCTGCAACGTCAAACCAGCAACATCGTGCAGGTACGTTTGCAAACCGGGCTTGGCTCGGAGCTTGATCTGTCGCGTGCCCGGGCTGAGGTCGCCGATCTTGAAGCTACGGTTCCAACCCTTCAAACCAGCATTGATCGGTCGATCAACGCGATCTCGATCCTGGTTGGGGCCCAGCCGGGACAACATCGTGATTTGTTGCTTGATGTTTCGCCACTTCCGGAATTCCAAAGCAGCCCACCAATTGGCATTCCAGCCGATCTTTTGCGCCGTCGACCGGATGTTCGTGCGGCTGAACTGGCATTGATTTCCGCGACCTCGCAAATCGGTGTGGAAACCGCAACGCTTTATCCGGAACTGACCTTAAGTGGGTCCTTGGCATTGGGCGTGACCGGTTTTGGTACAGGCCCGATCATTCGAACCGCGATGGCCGCCATTGGGGCGTTGATCGAAGGAACGATTTATGACGGTGGTGAACGGCGTGCCAACATCACCGTGGCCGAAGAAGAAGCCGAACAGGCCTTTTTGACCTATCGCCAGACGCTTTTGAACGCGATTGAGGAAGTCGAAAGCGCGATTTATGGCTATGTCGGCGCGATGCAACAAAGGGATTCGTTGATCGCATCGGTTCAGTATCACAGTGATGCATTTGAACAATCGCGCGTCCGATATGTGCAGGGGCTTTCGGACTTTTTGGATGTGCTTGATTCCCAACGTAGCCTGACCGGGTCGCTGCAATCATTGGCAGATGCCGAAACCGATCTGGAGCTTGAAACCATCAATCTCTATAGCGCGGCGGGGTTGAGCGTTGAGGATGTCGAACGTTACGCCAATGATGCGGGTGTGACGCTTGTGAATGGCTAACGCATATCGATCGAAGCTTTTGCAAAAACATATATATCAGCGAACTGTGGCTTGAGTTTCCCGGTCTTTCGGCCTAGGTCTGTGGCAGGATGACTTCCGGGGAAAATCATGACCGGCGATCTGTTTGCCAATGAACCACCACGCAACCTTCTGCCGTTTGACGGCGAAGTGTTGTTGCTGCGTGACATCATGGATCATGATGCTGCGGACAGGACCTTTATCCGTCTTAAAAGTGGCATCGTCTGGCAGCAGGAAATTGCCAAAATCCATGGCAAGGAAATTCCGGTACCCCGCCTGACCGCGTGGTATGGCGAAGTCGCCTATCGCTATAGTGGGGTCTATCACCCGGCAAGCCCGTTTCCGTCCGTCGTTGCGCCCTTGCGCAAGCTGGCGGAAGATTTATCGGGCGCGTCCTTTAACACGGTTCTTCTCAATCAATATCGGGATGGGCGTGATAGTGTTTCCTGGCATGCCGATGACGAAGAAGTTCTGGGTGATAACCCGACGATCGCCAGCCTGACCTTTGGCGAAGAACGCCGCTTCCATTTCCGGCACAAGAAATCAGGCGATCGGATCAGTGTTGATTTGCCCCATAACTCGGCCCTGATCATGTCGGGCGCGACGCAACATTGCTGGGTGCATCAATTGCCCAAAACCGCCAAGCAGGTAGGCCCACGCATTAATCTCACCTTCCGATATACCTGTCCGGAATCAAGATAGCGCACCAGCCATTGACTTCTGGTAGAGGTAGGCTGCTTTTGGCTATAGTGTAGCCAATTCAAATCAATAGCACTGTGACACACACGGGTTCAGGGATAGGGAACGCATGGCAAAGCGCGTAAAACTTCTGGATGTCGCCAAGGCGGCCGGGGTTTCGCAAGGGACAGCGTCAAACGCCTTTGGTAAGCCCGATCTGGTGCGCCCGGAAGTTCGTGAACGCATTTTCGAAGCCGCCAAGGAACTTGGTTATCGCGGGCCGCATGTGATGGCACGCATGCTGCGCACCGGCAAGGCGGGTGCGCTTGGCGTGGTGTTTCCCGATAATCTTGAATATGCCTTCACCGATCCGGTGGCGATCGAATTGCTGCGCGGTATTGGCCGTGAATGTGCCCATCATGGCGTCAATGTCATGATTATCTCTGCGGAAAACCCAGAACAGGCGATTGCGGCGGTTAACAATGCAGCCGTTGATGCCTTTTTGGTGCATTGCTATTCCGATAATAACGACATCATCGCCGCCATTCAGCGTCGCAACCAACCGCTGATCAGCATCGATACCGATATTGCTGGTGCGGCGGGAACGGTGGTGCTGGACGACTTTGGCGCCGGACGAAATGCTGCGCAGCATTTGCTTGAGTGCGGTGCCAAGAAATTCGCCATCCTGTCACTTCAGGCAACCGAACATGACCATTTCGGACCAATGAGCTCGAACCGACTGGGGGCTGCCAGCCACCGGGTGGTACGAGAACGCATGGCGGGTTATCACGAAGTTCTTAAGACCGCGGGCATCAATGCGGACGATGTCATTCATATCGAATGCGACAACCAGTCCGAACACAGTGCGAAGCTGACCGCCGAAATGCTCACCACCCATCCGGAAATTGACGGTATTCTTGCGATGTCAGACGTGATTGCCATCGGGGCGATCGATGCAGCACGTGCTGTTGGGCGCAAAGTTCCCGAAGACCTGAAAATCATCGGCATTGACGGCATCCAGGCGGGTGAACGCACCGACCCGCCACTGACCACCATGTATCAGGATTTTGTCGAAAAAGGCCGCCTTGCCGCCGAACTCGCCCTTTCCGACACGACGGGCAAAACCATCACGCTTGAAACCAGCCTTTTACTGCGCGGTTCGAGCAAGCCAGTTTGATATTCGAACTTATTTCGGGAAGTCGGAATTCGGTAATTCGCGGTTTCCCGCTAGACCGTCCCAAACGGCCAGATATCGATCGTTCATGGCGTTTAGACTGTAATGATCAATGATGCGTTTGCGCGCTGCTGTCTTGCGATAGGTCTTGGCATCCGCGTCTTCTGACAGAAGTTCTGCAATTGCGTCGGCCAAATCACCCGGTGTTTTGAGGGGAACAGTTTTCCCGGTGCCGCCCAAGATTTCCGCCACGTCGCCGACATCATTTCCAATGGCCGGAACACCGCATGCCATGGCTTCGCCAATGACATTGGGAAAGCCTTCGCCAAAGCTTGACGCCAAAACGGCGATATCAAACGCCGGAACCAGTTTTGCAACATCGCGCCGTAGGCCGAGTGCAGAAACATGCGGTTTCAGGTTGTCCGGAACATCAAGTTCACCCGTTTCATGACCGATTAGGACCAGATGCGCATCCAGCCCTTTTTCACGAACCAACTGCATTGCCGCAAACAAGGTTGCGTGATCCTTCGCCGGGTCTTTGCGTGCGACCATCCCGATCAATGAGGTGTTTGGGGAAATGCCCAGTTCCGTGCAAAGGCGTGCTTTGGCATCCGGGTCTGGTTGCCATTCTTCGGTATCAAATCCGTTTGGAAGAAAAGCCCATTTCTTTGGTCGATACCCACACTTGATGTGGTGACGTTGTCCGGCATGTGAATTGGCCGCGACCAGGGCAGGTTGCCCGGAAAGCTTCGCCAAAAGCTTCAAGACAATGCGTGTCGATTTGCCATAAAGCGACAAATCCATTTCCGCACAACGAATGTTCCAGGCGAGCCGCTTGGTGCCGCGCCCAGACAGCTTTGCCGCAAGGGTTGCGATGAAATCTGAATGGTAAAGCCAGGACATGATGGCATCTGGTTTGGTGCGACGCATCAGGTGTGCAAGCTTGATGATAGCCCTGGGAAGATCGCGGACACCCGATGTCATGCCCAGACAATGAAGCTCGACACCCGCCGCAATCAGGTCGGCGCCATAAACACCTTCATTCATCAATGAAACGACGATTTGTCTTGGTGCTTTCGGATCGCTGCTTTTGGCGTTATGGCAAGCGATCCGGGTCAGGACACGCTCTGCGCCCCCGGCATCCAGTTCATTGATGATGTGCATAACCGTTGTCATACCAAGGCTATAGCAGGCCTTGGCCGATCCGAACAGATGGTTACTTGGCAAGTTCTTGGTAACGGAAGCAATCGGTGGTGTGGTCCATCACGATGCCGGTGGCCTGCAGGAACGAATAGATGATGGTGGTGCCAACGAACTTCATGCCGCGTTTTTTAAGATCCTTGGAAATCTTGTCGCTAAGCTCGGTCGAGACCGGGACGTCAGACATGGCTTTCCAGTGATTGATCACGGGCTTGCCACCGACGAACTGCCAGATATAGGCATCAAAGCTTCCAAATTCCTTTTGGATGGCAATAAACGCCTTGGCGTTGGCGACACTTGCCGCGACCTTGAGCTTGTTGCGCACAATGCCGGGATCATTCATCAGGGCCTGCTGTTTGGCATCATCATATTGCGCGATCTTTTCGACATCAAAATTGTCATAGGCCGCGCGATAGGTGTCTCGACGGGCCAAGATGGTCAGCCAGCTTAAACCAGCCTGCGCACCTTCAAGGATCAGCATTTCAAAGAAATGCCGGTCGTCATGAACCGCAACACCCCATTCTTCGTCGTGATAATCGACATAGAATTGCTTCTCGGAATGGACATTGGCCCAGCCACAGCGCGGGTGATCGTGATGGTTCATGCTGACGTGCTCCTTGAATGGTGGGCTTCATTTTTGGCGTGTCGGGCGGATGGCTGCAACCGGTAATCAACGGGTGACTGACATCTCCTGACAGTTTCTGGCAGGGGGAAATGAACGTTCGTTGATAAACCAAGGGTGACAGGGATCACAAAGTCGGGAAAACTTGGGGCAGTTCGCGGCAAAATCAACGCTCTGCGCTTGCGTTGAGCGCCATTGCCGACTAGGTTTTGCAGCGTGCAAACATCTTACCGGGCATCGATTGCATATCTGCCCGGCGATCGTAAGGAGCGGCGATGCTGGCGATTTTTTGGCTTATTGACACTGTAGTTGGTATCTACATTTTCATGCTGATTGCATCTGCAGTCCTGTCATGGCTTGTGGCGTTCAACGTGATCAATACCAGCAACCAATTCGTCTATATGGTTGGTGATTTCCTGTATCGTGTCACCGAACCGGCCCTGCGCCCGATCCGGCGGATCATGCCTGATCTGGGCGGGATCGATATTTCGCCGATCATTCTGATTTTGGTTCTGCAGTTTGCCAACACGCTGATCCAGACCGATGTTCGTATGGCGCTTGTCGGCTTTTGATGTCTCATATCGTCCTTTGAATTGTCTCATTTAGACAATGTCGGGTCCTGCATGCGTGATACGTTCTGATCAGGCAGGGATTTGTCTGTTCGTCAGGTTAACGCCAAAGGCATCACGCAACGCGATTGGTGATGTTGTGGCCAATGCCAACGGGCAAATGCAGCTCAGGGTTTCTGTGACCGCAGTGCCGGAAAACGGCAAAGCCAATCAGGTCCTGATAAAACTTTTGGCAAAAGCGGCCAAATGTCCTAAATCCTCGGTCAGAATTGCTTCCGGGCAGACTGATCGCAACAAAACGCTGCTGATAGATGGAAATCCCGAAGAGCTGATGGCGCAAATATCCCAACTTAGCGGGCGGACAGACACATGAGTGACGCAAAAATCATCGACGGCAAGGCATTCGCAGCCAAACTGCGCGAAGACATCACCGCAGAAGTTTCCAAGCTGAAAGCTGACCACGGCGTTACTCCGGGCCTCGCCGTGATTTTGGTGGGTGAAGATCCGGCAAGTCAGGTCTATGTGCGCAACAAGGGCAAACAGACCCTTGAATGCGGCATGAATTCCTACGAACACAAACTGTCCGCTGACACCAGCGAAGCAGACCTTCTGGCGCTGATCGCCAAGCTCAATGCAGATGAAAATGTCCATGGCATTCTCTGCCAGCTGCCAGTCCCCAAACATATTAACGAGCAAGCCATTCTGGCCGCCATTGATCCGGCCAAGGATGTTGATGGCTTCCACGTGGTTAATGCCGGCGCACTGGCAACCGGTGGCGAGGGATTTGCACCCTGCACGCCTTATGGCTGCCTGATGCTGCTTAAGGACACCCTTGGTGATCTGTCGGGCAAACGCGCTGTTGTGGTTGGCCGTTCGAACATCGTTGGCAAGCCGATGGCGCAGCTTCTGCTGAAGGAAAGCTGCACGGTCACCATTGCGCATTCGCGTACCCGTGACTTGCCCGACGAAGTCCGCCGTGCCGACATCGTCGTTGCTGCAGTCGGCCGACCGGAAATGATCAAGGGTGACTGGATTGCTCCGGGTGCGACCGTGATTGATGTTGGCATCAACCGCGTAGAAGGGACTGAGGGCAAAATGAAGCTGGTCGGCGATGTTGAGTATTCAACCGCATCCAAGGTCGCTGGTGCCATCACCCCGGTTCCGGGGGGTGTCGGGCCGATGACCATTGCTTGTTTGCTGAACAACACCCTGATTTCCGCCTGCCGTGCCAACGGCGTTGCGGTCCCGAACCTTGGGTTTGATAGCTAAGCCGTACGAACATATCGAAATGCGAAGGGTAGCCATTGGCTGCCCTTTTTTCCTGCTGATTTCTGATAAGCGGGCCAAAACAGTAACTTTAGTTAATGCTTTCCGGCTTAAAGGGGCCAACAATGGTGTCTGCTAAAGCAACTCTTCTTTCAGCTGCGAGCATTTTTATCAGTTCATCAATTCTTGGAGTTGCTTGTGAACTTAGGGCGTACGGTAATACGTCAGATAGCATTGGCAAACCTTTGACCCCATAGCAGTGCAGTCGTTGATTCTCTTCAAGTTGCCTTTTCTTCGAATCCCATGGGCAGTTTTCGTCGCCCCAGAAATGCTCTTGCTCGACAAAGTCTATCCATAGCCATGGGGAAACACGTTCAGGGTGCTTGTTTTTTCGCACACGCCAAAGAGGCTTGTAATCGCGAGAGAACAACACAAGTGAGCCGTCCTTCTCGCGCCACGAACCGTATGCATACACAAGGCGTTTTGGGACAAACGGTTCGGGTTGTGTCCGAGGGTTTCTGATTTCGAACGAAGCAACACCAGTATCCAGTGAACGATCAGTAATCAGGCGCAGGAAAGTTCCGTTGTGCTCTTTTACATATGCGGGGCTGTTATGCCGACCGGGAAGCTTCAATTTTACTATGTGACCAATTGAATTCTTCTCCTGCGAAAAACCGAATAATTGATACATCAGTTGAAGCCAGACATATTCGTATTCATTCTGTGACTGAAAATGTAGTCCCGGGATATGTGCGATTGATGCTATGTACAGTGCGGTCGACCAATCACAGTTGATTA
>NZ_JBLLNT010000017.1:0-155998 GCF_048059015.1 Thalassospira sp.
ACGGTCGGCATAATGAAGAAAGGTGCAATCACCAGCAGGCGTAAAATTCCGCGCCCGAAGATCGGTTGATCAAGCATCAGACCAAGCAGAATGCCGCCAACCACGGTGATGACAAGAACAGAACCCACCAGCAAAAGAGTATTTGCAAGGGATGCGAAAAACGCAGGGTCTGTCAGGAAAAATTCGTAATTAAGTGTACCAATCCACTCTTCCATTCCCGGCGACAGCAGATTGTAGCGCAGGAAGGAGAAGTAAATCGTCATGCCCAGCGGGACGGCCATCCACAAGAACAGGACGATGATCGACGGTGCGGACATAATGCGCCCGGTAAGGGTCGAGGCCCGTGTCGACATGATGTGCTCCCCGTTTTGATGTTGCTGATCCTCTTCCAGATGGAAAGAGGGTGGCGGTTATTCAGAGCAGGTTACCGAAATTCTGGTTCTCTTTGCCGGATGAAATTTTCTGTCCTGCAAGGAAAAGACCGAAGTGCGTAGCGGTGCTACTTACGAGGTCTTTGACGCTGCGGGGCAGAAAATTTTTCCGGCCGTAGGGTTTAATTTAGGCGGCGTTTCGCTTCGTTACATCGCTTGATCGATGCGCCGCATCGTTCTTCGCGCTGTGCCTTGCCAAACGTCACGCCTAAATCAAACAAAGAGTATCAGAATTTCGGCAACCTGCTCTGAGCCGCCACCCTAAGTTCATCAGGTCAAGGAGGCTCAGGCCAGAAATCAATTCAGATGTGCGATGATTTGAAATCTGGCCTGTGATGCATCAGTAGTAGCCAGCCTTGCGCATGGTACGGTCGGTGCTGGACTGAGCGGCTGCAAGAGCCTGTTCAACACTCATCTGACCGGCAAGAGCTGCGGAGAACTGCTGACCAACCGTGGTGCCGATGCCCTGGAATTCAGGGATCGCTGCGAACTGAACACCAACATACGGTTTCGGCTGCATGGTCGAGTTGATCGGGTCTGCACTGTCGATAGCAAGAAGGGTCTCGTCAGCGAACGGTGCTGCTTCAAGGTATTTCGGGTTCTGGTACAGGGACATACGGGTGCCCGGCGGTACGTTAGCCCAGCCTTCTTTCGAAGCAACCAGTTCCAGATAGTCTTTCGAAGTTGCCCAAGCGATGAACTTCTGAGCAGCGTCTACTTTCTGGGAACCCATCGGAATGCCAAGGTTCCAAGCCCAGAGCCAGTTGGCGCCGGTGCAGGTGGTTGCGCAAGGAGCTTCGGTGAAGCCAACCTTGTCAGCAACTTTGGAATCTTTCGGGTTGGTTACGAAGGACGCAGCAACGGTTGCGTCGATCCACATGCCGCATTTGCCAGAGTTGAACAGCGACAGGTTTTCGTTGAAGCCGTTCGAGGTTGCGCCCGGAGGACCGTAGTTACCAAGAACATTGGTGTACATGTCCAGAGCAGCTTTCCACTCTGCGCTATCAAAGGTCGGGTTCCAGTTCTCATCGAACAGGCGCGCGCCATAAGCATTGCCCATGGTGGTGATCAGCGCCATGTTTTCGCCCCAGCCAGCTTTGCCGCGCAGGCAGATGCCGTACACGCCTTCGTCAGGCTTGTGGAGTTTTTTGGCGATTTCAAGCGTCTGGTCCCAGGTCAGACGACCATTGACAGTGATGCCAGCCGCTTCAAATAGGTCTTTGCGGTACATCATCATCGAGCTTTCACCGTAGAACGGTGCAGCAAACAGATCGCCGTCTTTGGAAACAGCAGAACGGATCGCCGGCATCAGGTCATCGGTGTCGTAATCAGCACCAAGTTTGTCGAGCGGTGCGAGCCAGCCTTTTTCAGCCCAGATCGGAACTTCATAGGTGCCGATGGTCATGATGTCGTACTGGCCACCTTTGGTCGCGATGTCAGTGGTGACACGCTGACGCAGGGTGTTTTCCTCGAGCGTGACCCACTCAAGGGAAATGTCAGGATTCTTGGAGGTGAAATCATCCGTCAGCTTCTGCATGCGGATCATGTCACCGTTGTTCACGGTTGCGATGGTCAGTTTAGTCTCGGCATTGGCGTGTGCGATACCGCCTGCCAACAACGCACAAAGCGCTGCTCCCATTACGCGTTTCATGTTTCCTCCCAAAAGGACTATGTACCCGGTTGAGCAACTTGATTGCTCGTCTTGATCATTTGTTCAGGTGATGAGCATTCACTCAATTTTGACCTTCCTTGTCAAATTAAATCGTTTTTGCAGCGCACAAAACTAAACCCTGCCAGCGGGGCTGACAGGGTTGGAATGTGTTTAATTCTCGTGAAATAGCGAGACGTGCTACCGCAGCAAAGCTTCTGCTGTTGCTTCATCCGTAATCAGTGTTGTGATCAGCTCGCCGCGCATCGCACCCCGAATCGCTGCGACTTTTTTTGCACCCTTGGCGACCGCAATCGTATTGGTGGCGGGCTGAACAGCAGGCGCGCTGGTCACACAATGGTTCACCGGATGGTCAAGGATCTGGCCGTCTTCATTGAATGACCAACTGATCACCTCGCCAATACCACCACTGTCGCGAAGTGATGTGAGTTCGTCTTTTGAGATAAAGCCATCAATATGCAGCGGCGCATCATCGCCCAGATGACCAACCCCGATAAATCGCACATCGGCTTCGCGGGCCAGTTTTAGGATATTGTCCATCGGTGGCTGGCTTTGCATATGTGCGCGCATCTCGGGATCTTCGATGATAACCGGGATCGGCAGCGGATAATGCGGTGCGCGGGTGCGGTCGGCCAAATCAGTCACCGCGTCATAGAAACTGGCAGCCCCGTCATGCGCGATATTACCGACAAGCGAGACGATCTTGTGATGTCGACCATCAATTCGTCCGACTTCATCGACCATGGCGCGCATCGCGCGACCGGTGCCAAGTGCAATGATCTGCGGATCAGGGGATTGAAGTGCTCGTTCCAAATAGGTTGCAGCGGCTTGCGCCATGCCAAACATGGCTTCGGGTGCGGATGGGTCGGTCGGAACGACGTCACAATTGACCAAGCCGTATTTTTCGCTAATTGCTTTGCCCAGTTCCATGCAATGCGCAATCGGGTGATCAAGACGGACCTTGACCAGACCTTCGCTGACGGCTGCCGACACAAGGCGCTGTGCGGTTGGACGCGAAACGCCAAGCTTTGTGGCGATTTCGTCTTGGGTATTCCCGGCGCAATAATAAAGCCAGCCAGCGCGGGCTGCTTCATCAAGGCGGGCCGCTTCCTTGCGGGTTCGCTTAACCATCCGATTCCCCCGTTATTTCTTTTTGTGCATCAGTAGCCGGGTCGGCGACGGATATTTTATCCCTGAAAACTTGTTCCTTTTTCCCTAACGCTTTTTGCCAATTCTGACCAGCATCTATAAATCCCCAAACGACAAAACCCGCCCACAAGGGACGGGTTTTGGTTTCAGATCGGTGACCCGGATCACTTCTTGGGCAGGAATTCAGCCACAAGTTTTTCGGCAATCTGCACCGCGTTCAGGGCCGCACCCTTACGCAGGTTATCGCCAACGCACCACAGTGACAAACCGTTGGCAACGGTCGGATCCTTGCGGACGCGCGAGACAAAGACATTGTCTTCACCCTGAACTTCCTGCGGCGTGACATAACCTTCGTCCTGGCGGTAATCGACAACCGAAACGCCCGGGAAGTCCTTCATCGCTTTGCGCGCATCTTCAACGGTGATCGGTTTTTCGAACTCGATATTGACCGCTTCGCCATGGCCAACAAAGACCGGGACGCGTACGCAAGTGGCGTGAACGGCAATTTCCGGATCCAGGATCTTGCGAGTCTCGACCGTCATTTTCCATTCTTCGCGGGTCGCGCCATCATCCATGAAATTGTCGATATGCGGGATGACGTTAAAGGCGATCTGTTTGGTGAATTCTTCCTTCTTGGGAAGGTCATTCACGTAGATGCCTTTGGTCTGGTTAAACAGCTCGTCCATGGCGGCACGACCGGCACCGGACACCGATTGATAGGTCGCAACAACAATACGCTTGATCGTTGCGATGTCATGAAGCGGCTTAAGCGCCATAACCATCTGAATGGTCGAGCAGTTCGGATTGGCGATGATGTTCTTCTTGGCGTAACCGACAAGGGCATCACCGTTTACTTCCGGTACGATTAGCGGAACACCCGGTTCCATGCGCCAATAGCTTGAATTGTCAATGACAACGCAGCCTGCTTCGGCGGCTTTGGGGGCCAGTTTTTTTGCCGTTTCACCACCGGCAGAGAACAGGGCAATATCGACGCGCGAGAAATCAAAGGTTGCCGCGTCAAGAACACTGACCTCGTCATCTTCGCCATAGCCGACAGTGCGCCCGATGGATCGCGATGATGCCAGTGCAAAGATTTCGTCTGCCGGGAATTTGCGTTCGGCAAGGGTGTTGAGCATTTCGCGCCCGACATTTCCGGTCGCGCCGACAACGGCGATTTTATAGCCCATCAAGTGCCTCTTTTCAGTCTATTGCGCATGTTGGTACCATCCGGGGTATGACAGCAAATTCGCTGCAATCAAACGGATGGTCGGCGCAAACATGCCTGTGGATAATTTCTGATAATCTGCCGCGAGATGTAAGGCTTTCGGGCCAATTGCGCAAGCGCATCCTTGGAATGGCTTCCATGATTACTACTTGAGATCGCAAAAATTTCTGGCAGAATTACAGATGGGGTTCATGGACTGGACCTGAATTCAGAATCGTTTCGCATCTTGCTTGGTTGATTTCTGTTTTTCGACACGGGCCGCATCGCGTTTCCGTGCCACCACCTGACGACCTTCCGAACGGCTTGATAAAACGATCCTGAAAATGGGTTCAGTGGAAATATGCAGGGATGCTGCGTATGGGGCGATCACTAGGGCCAGGACCCGTTAGTTTGATTTGACCGGCATACCAGCCGCGCGGCGGGCTTTTTCTTGTATTTCCCGAATATAACGTCTGCCATTCAAACCAAACTAATGGGTCCTGACCCCGTTCCGACTTTTGCAAAAAGGACGGCCGATGACGTACCCGATGAGTTTGGATTGGACACAGAAAAAGGTTCTCGATTTCTTTCGGGACCATGTCACACGCGGAACATTGGTCTTTCGCGCGGATGATAAACACGAAATCGTTTTGGGTGATGGCACAACGCCACGGGCCGCGATGACCATACCCGATTGGGCCAACACACTGAAAATGGCACTCAGCCCCGACCCGGGTTTTGGCGAAGCCTATATGCGTGGCGGGTTCAATCTTGTCAGTGGCGAGATGGAAGACCTGATCCGTGTGCTGCGCCTGAATTTCGAAGGCGGGCATTCCGCCAACGGTTTTGGCAGTTTCATTGAGAAACTTCAGGCGCTTAAATTCCAGATTGCCCAATTTACTACGGTGAAGGCCGCATCAAAACGCGTGCGTCATCACTATGACATTGGCAATGACCTTTATACCCGCTTCCTTGATCCGGATATGCAGTATTCTTGTGCGTTCTGGGATGACGGGGCGCAAACCCTTGAAGAAGCCCAACATCGGAAAATGAGCCTGACGACCCAGCGGCTCAAGATCAATGAGCCTGGCTTGCGGGTTGTTGATATCGGGTGTGGTTGGGGCGGGCTAAGCCGGTTTATCCGCCGTGAAACCGGGGCCGAGGTACATGGCATTACGCTTTCGACCGAGCAATATGCTTGGGCGCAGGAAAAGCGGGCTGAGCTTGGCGATAATTCCAAATCGGGTTTGGATTATCACCTGCTTGATTACCGGATTTTTGCCGATGCCAATGCCGGGAAATATGACCGGGTGGTTTCGGTTGGCATGTTCGAACATGTCGGCCGACATCAGTTCAAAACCTATTTCGAAAAGGTCGGTGAACTGCTTAAAGCCGGTGGTCGTGCGGTGATCCATACGATCATTAAACCGCGTGCTGAATACACCTCTCCCTGGATCGACAAATACATCTTTCCCGGTGGCTATATACCTGCTGTGCATGAAGTGATTGAGGCAGCAGAACAAGCAAACCTGATCGTCGAAGCATCGCACTTCCACGCCGGTCGCAACTATGCCCGAACGTTGGAGGCCTGGCGCGACCGATTCCGTTCGATTTCTGATCAGCTTGATCTGGCAAAGTATGATGATGAGTTCAAACGCATGTGGGAGTTTTACCTGGCGGGCTGCATCAATGCCTTTGACGATGCCGAAGGAGGCGGTGGTATGCGGGTCGGCCAGTTTGTCTTTACCAAGCCGGGTTTTGACTATGCCTGAACATACGGGACGGGAAGGAATGGCTTCTCGTCCTGTTCATTTTGTAGCGGAGCTTTCCCATATTGAGGAAAGCATCCATTGAAAATGCTGTAGCCGGTTTTGCAGCAATGAACACATCAAAGAAGTAAAGCGCGTGCCTGCAAGTTAAAACCACATCGCGTGATCGACCGGCGCGACAGATGTGAAAAATCGATCCACCGGTCATTCTGTCGGGAGGAAACGACATGCTAAATGCAATGAACTGGGACGACACGGACGAACGCGACCATATGCGCGGCACCAAAAGTCCGGCTCCGCATATTGGCCAACCCGAAGATTATCTGCGTGCCTTTGCCAAGATTGAGCTTTCAAGCTGCGAACGCGATATGCTGCGTGCCCACGCCAATGCGCCGGGACGTGTGATTACCGGACTGACACTTGCCAATACGGTCGGCCATTTTGGCTGCCGCATGGGCAACAAGAAATATGGTCGGCTTGCCGCCAAGGTCGCGAGTGCCGCTGACCTTCCGATGTGCAAAAGCGATGTCAGTGACTATTTGGCCGCAATCTTTACCCTTGCTGATGGCAATCAGATGGACAGCGAAGACTGGCGTTGGGAGATGCACGAAAACGTCGCGATCGCACTTGAAAAGGCCGACATGGTCTAGGGTTTCTGCCGGTTTCGTCATCATCGATAAATAATTCAGAAAATGGGGTGAGTTGCTGTAACGCGGCTCACCCCTGTTTCGTCCTTGTTGGCAGAAGGGAGTTTTCCCGCCACCAAACAAGGAGAACCATCATGAGCCGTTTTGATTTCCCCCAGACCAGCCCGAAGCTTTTCCAAGCAATGTATGCGCTTGCCAGTTCGATTGAAGAAAGCGGCAAGATTGAAAACGTTCTGCGCGATCTGGTCGAGGCCCGCGTATCGCAGATCAACCAGTGTGCCTTTTGCGTACGCATGCATTCAAAAAGTCATGCCGAACATGGCGGAGATGCTGCCAAGTTGACCATGCTTGCGGTTTGGCGTGCGGCAGATGGCTACAGCCCGGCCGAACGTGCCGCCCTTGATTGGGCGGAATGCCTGACCGAGTGTGTGTCGCAGGAACGCATTTCAGAGTCCCATCGTGCATTGGTCGAGCATTTTGAAAAAGATCAGATTTCTGAGCTGACCTGCATCATTTCGACCATGAATGCATGGAACCGTTTGGGAATTGCGCAGCATGAGTTTGCGTAATTCCCCGGGCGGGGGTGACCTCGCCCCTTTGCATCTCCGCCCCCTTTCGGGCAGGATGTCGACCGCCCGAAAATCATATCCGGCGACACGGGAAAATCCCGTGTCGCTTCATGCGTTTGATGGACCTGATATGGCCGACCAGATTTTTGAAACACATCGACCGCGTTTAACTGCGCTGGCCTATCGGATGCTGGGCAGTCATGCCGACGCCGAAGATGCGGTGCAGGATGTCTGGCTGCGCTGGCGTAAACAGGACCATGACACGATCAATGATGCCACCGGCTGGCTTGTCCGGGTTTGCAGCAATATCTGCCTTGATGTTTTGAAGTCCGCCCGTCGGCAGCGCGAAAACTATGTCGGGAACTGGTTGCCCGAACCATGGGTTCCGGTCGAAGAACCCAAGGCGGAGCAAAACCTGATTGAACAGGACGGGTTAGGGCAGGCCTATCTTTTGATGCTGGAACGTTTGGCACCGGTCGAACGCGTCGCCCTCGTTCTGCATGAAGTGTTTGACTGGGTGCATGATGACATCGCCCCGGTGATTGAACGCACACCCAACAACACGCGCCAAATCCTGTTTCGTGCACGGCGCAAAATGCAGCGTGACGATGAACGCGATCCAACGCCGGACCCCAAAGGTCAGGCATGCGAACAGTCAAAGATCGAAGCCTTTATCAAGGCACTCAGCATCGGTGATGTCAGTCAGCTTGTCAGTCAACTGGCCCCGGATGTGATCATGCATTCCGATGGTGGTGGTAAAGCTTCGGCAGCACTTAATCCGGTGTTTGGCGCATTGAATGTCGCGCGCTTCTTTGTTGGTGTCTGGGGCAAACGTGAACCGGGCGCACGGATATTCTATTTGTTTGACGCGCGCGAAAACTGGCTTCTGATGACGGTCGACGGCAAGGTCGTCACCGGGATCAGTGCATCGGAACACGATGGCAAACTGGTCGATGTGTTCGTCCATCGTAATCCGGACAAACTTGAACTGTTTGAGCCTCTTCTTTGCGATGCAGTTGAAGTGACACCAGATACGAAAAAGGCCGGGTGATCAAACCCGGCCTTTTGCAATTAATCGTGGTTGGGATTATTTGACGTTGTCATTGGCCTGAATTGTTAGTCCGACCAGCTTTGCTGCCGTATCGGGTTGCAACCCGCCGGCCGCAATAACACTAAATGGAACGACCTGATCAGGTGACATCGAAATGACAAGGTGTTGAGGATCATTGATCCAGTTTGCCAACTCGCCAATATTGCCAGACAGTTGTGGGAACTGCGCAAAGTTTTGCTGGGTCTGCATCAAGGTAATGGCGCCAATCATCTGAAGTTCTTCAACAGATTGCCCGCTGCTTTGTGCGATGGCACGCAGAAACAGTTTTACCAGTTTTTCGCCTTTGATCTCAAAGCGTGCGCCATCGAAACCGATTTGTGTAAGACCAATCGTCTGGAGTTTTTCGGTTTCATTCATTCGGGTCGCGAGCAATTCGCTCATGACGTCACGGGTAAGATTACCGACTTTGATCGAGATGCTGATACCGCCAACATTATCGATTGTCGTATCTTTGAGGCTGTATTCATAGGTTCCTTCTGCCTCGTCCCAACTGATGCTGCCTTCACCCTGTAGGGTAATCCGATCAAATTCCTCGACCCCGAGGATTTTGGAAAGCAGGGGTTTGAGCGGTGACGTGTCGGAAACCTCGAAGTAGGCCCCATTGTACGCGGTATAGGCTTTCTTGGCGAAGGTCATGTTGGAGCCGCTTAGTCTGACCGGTTCTCCAAGGCTGCCGTTGGCGCGTTCTATCCCGAACATGAATTGATTGTCCGGGTCGCTATTTCCGGTGAATGAAATGTCGGAGAAGACAAATGCCTCATACACCAATGGTGACATCAGGACGCCGGTTTCCCCAATGGGTTGGGTCATGAATTTTGCCATCTGATCTTCTGGATCAACTTTCGGATCAATACCTGCGGTGTTAAAAATGCGATGCAAAAGATTGAGCGACAGTTTTGAAACTTCGAAATTGCCAAGCGCCAATTTGGGATTGACCTTGTCGTCCTTGATCTTGATCTCAATCCCGGACATCGCGAGTTTCGCAAGGTCTCCTGCCTTCAGGCCATCAACGGTCAAACTATCGAGTTTTCCAGCGTCGTCGTCACTTTCAATAAGGACGTCCCGGATTGACAAATGCTCAACAGCGAAGTTATCGATCAGATGTTGCCACTCGCGATCATCAATACGAGTGTCATCGTTGAACGCATCCCTTTGCAGGGATTGCTCCAGTCCTTTGATATCAATCTCACCAAGGCTTGTGACAGCGGTTTCGCTCTCGATAAATTGCAAGCCGGTGAAGTTCGCGGCATCGACGCCCGCTTTGCTAAGCTGATTGATGGCAAAGGTTGCGGCCTTGATTTGTTTCATGTTGTCGAGATCAATTGCGACGCCTGTCCCGGACACGGCATCACAGGTCTCAATCGGTGTTTGTGGCTTAACAATGTTCGCGGGCATTAGCGATGTCGCGACACAATTGTCGGCCGCCATCGTTTCGAGTGAAAGAGTCCTGTCCTGACTTGGGTCTGTGTAGCGCACATTCTGGATCGCAACTTTGCCGACTTTGGTCGGATCAAGGTCTTCAAAAGCAACGCTATCAGCTGTTGCAGCGCTTTCAGGGCTGATATCGAGTTCAAGACCGGTTATTTCGCCGTGATCAACAGCATAGGCCAAGCCATCCGGGGCTGACGAAATGCGCAAGTTTCCAAGTGACGTTGCCGATGATGAAATCAGTTGGCCGCCAATTTGTACATTGCCGCTATCGACGGTCACGATTTCGGCAAGGATATTATCGAACGGATTGGCATCGAGCATCGTCAACCAGTTCACGTTTTCCAGACGGATGATCTTGGCGGTGTAATCGACGCCATTACTGTCGCGAAGGGATATGTCGGTTGCCAACATGGTGCGACCAAAAAGGGACAATTCGAAATTGTCAAACGTGCCGCCAAGGCCCGAGCCCGGCGTCGTCAGATGGTCGCGAAAGCGCCCCTCGAAGAATGATGGAGCGGCAAAATGTGCGCCGATGGCCGCCACAGCAACCACTGCGATACCGCCCAGAATAACCTTGTTTTTGCTCATTTGACCCCACCGGATGGCGCTTAGTTGCGCTTTGATTGGTTTATATTACCAACTTAGCTTCCGGGGTTGGTCGGAGGGTGTCAACCCGCTCAAAAGAACAGGCCCGGCTGTAAACAGCCGGGCCTGTTGTTAATGTATGGTCGTTTGAGCAGAAAATTTAGACAAGCTTGTCGAGTTCGTTGATCAACGACTTACCCATGACGGTAGTCGAAACTTTGGCCATGCCCGGCTGCATGATGTCTGCTGTACGCAGGCCACCTTTAAGCACGTTCTGAACCGCATCTTCGATCAGGGTCGCGTCGTCGCCCATGTCGAACGAGTAACGCAGCATCATCGCAAATGACAGGATGGTTGCCAGCGGGTTGGCGATGTCCTGACCAGCGATGTCCGGTGCGGAACCGTGTACCGGCTCATACAATGCTTTGCGTTTGCCTGCGGCATCTGCTGCACCAAGGGATGCGGACGGCAGCATACCAAGCGATCCGGTCAGCATAGCCGCACAATCCGAAAGGATGTCGCCAAACATGTTGGTGGTGACCATCACGTCAAACTGCTTCGGGTTACGAACCAGCTGCATGGCAGCGTTGTCGACATACATGTGGCCAACTTCGACTTCCGGGAAGTCCTTGGCAACGCGTTCAACAACTTCGCGCCACAGAACGGTGGATTCCAGAACGTTGGCTTTATCGACAGAGCACAGACGCTTGTCGCGCTTCATGGCCATGTCAAAAGCAACGCGTGCGATGCGATCAACTTCCGGCTCGGAATAAACCAGGGTGTTAAAGCCGGTACGAACACCGTCGCGCTCTTCGATGCCACGCGGCTGACCGAAATAGATGCCGCCGGTCAGTTCGCGCAGGATCATGATATCGAGACCCTTAACAACGTCTTCTTTGAGCGTCGATGCACCAACAAGCGCGTCAAACACGAGTGCCGGACGCAGGTTGGCGAACAGACCCATTTCCTTACGGATTTTGAGAAGACCGCGTTCCGGCTTGATGTCGAACGGCATGTCATCCCATTTCGGACCACCAACTGCACCAAGCAGAACAGCATCAGCTGCCATTGCATCGGCAAGGGTCTCGTCGGTCAGCGGGTTGTTATGCGCATCGATGGACGCACCACCGATCAGACCTTCGGTGATTTCGAAGTTCACATTGCGCTTTTTCGCCATCCAGTCCATGACGCGCTGAACCTGACGCATGACTTCCGGGCCAATTCCGTCGCCCGGCAGCATCAGTACTTTTTTGGTGGTGGTCATAAAAGAATCCTTCCCAGATATTTTCGGGGCCGCTCACCCCGTAGCGATGGAAAAAGGGCGGTAAACGTGATGTTCACCGCCCCTTTTGAATTAGAGCGACAGCCAGGGCTGCGACGCAGCGCGCTTGGCTTCGAATGTGTTGATCGCATCAGCTTTCTGCAGGGTCAGGCCGATATCGTCGAGACCGTTCAGCAGGCAATGCTTGCGGAATTCTTCGACTTCAAACTTGATGCAGCCGCCATCCGGACCGGTGATTTCCTGTTTTTCAAGGTCAACCGTTACAGTGGCATTGGCACCACGTTCTGCATCAGCCATCAGCTTGTCGACGTCTTCCTGCGGCAGACGGATCGGAAGGATGCCGTTCTTGAAGCAGTTGTTATAGAAGATGTCAGCAAAGCTCGGCGCGATGACGCAGCGAATGCCGAAATCAAGCAGCGACCACGGTGCGTGTTCACGCGAAGAACCACAGCCAAAGTTATCGCCAGATACCAGGATCTGGGCATTACGATAGGCCGGCTTGTTCAGAACGAAATCTTCGATTTCGTTGCCGTTATCGTCGTAACGCATTTCATCAAACAGGTTCTTGCCAAGGCCCGAACGTTTGATGGTTTTGAGGAACTGTTTGGGAATGATCATGTCGGTATCGACATTGATCATCGGCAGCGGTGCGGCAACACCGGTGAGCTTAATGAACTTATCCATAATCTTATCCCTTGCTTCCAGTGTCCCAGGCCAGGCCCAAGGCTTCGATCAATTCTTCGGTCGCGTCGAGTTCCTGCGCGATAAAGTCGGGCAGGTTGATCCCGGTAAGCTGGGGCAGGAGTTGCTCAAGCACCGGGGCGCGTCCCAAACGAGGAGCACTTTCGCGGAAATTGATGAATGCCTGGTCGGCCATGGGAACTGTCCTTAACCGAGTTTACGAATGTCAGTCAGATGACCGGTGATTGCAGCAGCTGCTGCCATGGCCGGGCTGACCAGGTGGGTACGACCACCACGGCCCTGACGGCCTTCGAAGTTACGGTTCGAGGTCGAAGCGCAACGCTCGCCCGGGGCCAAACGGTCCGGGTTCATCGCCAGACACATCGAGCAGCCCGGCTCACGCCAGTCAAAACCTGCTTCGATGAAGATTTCATGCAGACCTTCGGCTTCTGCCTGTTCTTTAACAAGACCAGAACCCGGGACGATCATCGCATTAACGGTTTCGGAAACCTTGCGGCCCTTGGCAACAGCGGCAACCGCACGAAGATCTTCGATACGACCGTTGGTGCACGAACCGATAAACACGCGATCGATTTTGATCTCTTCGATCGGCGTGCCTGCGGTCAGACCCATATATTCGAGCGAACGGGCAATTGCCTTCTGCTTGCCGGCATCTTTGGCGTCAGTAGGGAACGGAACGGTGCCGGTAACCGGAACGACGTCTTCCGGGCTGGTGCCCCAGGTGACCTGCGGGACGATGTCAGCGGCATTGATTTCGACGATCTTGTCGTAGTGCGCGCCTTCATCAGACGGAAGGGTCTTCCAGTATTCAACAGCCTGTTCGTATGCTGCACCCTTCGGTGCCATCGGGCGGCCCTTGATATATTCAAAGGTTTTCTCGTCCGGTGCGATCAGACCTGCGCGTGCGCCGCCTTCGATCGACATGTTGCAAACCGTCATGCGGCCTTCCACAGAAAGCGAACGGATCGCCGAACCCGCATATTCGATCACATAGCCGGTACCGCCAGCGGTACCGATGCGGCCGATAATTGCAAGGGTGATGTCCTTGGCGGTAACGCCCGGATGCAGATCACCTTCAACTTTGACCAGCATGTTTTTGGCCGGCTTCTGAACCAGGGTCTGGGTTGCCAGAACGTGTTCAACTTCGGACGTGCCGATACCAAATGCCAGTGCGCCAAATGCGCCGTGGGTCGAGGTGTGGCTGTCACCACAAACCATCGTCACACCCGGAAGGGTGAAACCTTCTTCCGGACCAACGATGTGAACGATGCCCTGACGCAGGTCGTTCATCGGGAAATAGTGAATGCCGGTATCGCGCGCGTTCTGGTCAAGGGTCTCGACCTGAATGCGGCTGTCTTCTTCCTTGATGCCCTCCGAACGATCAGACGTCGGAACGTTGTGATCAGGAACCGCCAGGGTCAGCTCAGGGTGGCGCACTTTGCGGCCGGAATTGCGAAGACCTTCGAATGCCTGCGGGCTGGTAACTTCGTGGACGAGATGACGGTCAATATACAGAAGGCAGGTGCCATCATCCTGCGTATCGACCACATGACTTTCCCAAATCTTGTCAAAAAGGGTTTTAGGTTGACCCATCTCGACCTCCTCATAAAACATCGATCTTTTGAGCAGCGACAACCGCCCGGCTTGTGTGGCTTTGGATGGCAAAGAGAAAACAGCGCAGAATTCGGACCAAACGGGATCGGTCGGGACTTGGCGTTTTCTCCGGCGCAACCGGCTTAACCCGATTTGCGAAATTTTATTATCCAGAACCACGCGGGATTGATTGTTTTTGCCGCGGGAGTGCCTTTATACACCGCGGCCCCTAAATCGCAAGGCACGGAGCGCGTGTTTTTCGCACCAGTACATCTCTAAATAGAGTTCGGCAAATCCAAGCATCCCATAGTAGCTAAATCAGCAGATTTCAATATAGGTAAGGGATATCTGATATAATAAAAGCTGATCGAATTATCGTATGGTTTCTGCGGGACTTGATAATGGCACTCAAATCCGAGCGATTTGCTATAATGCAATTAATGCGTGTATTTGTTGCTTCATGATCACGCTGATACGTGGCGTGCCGAGTACCTGAGGACAAAAGAAAACGGGCCCACCCGAAGGTGAGCCCGTCTTATGTCGTCTGACAGAGCCAAACGGCGAAGAATTACTTCTTCGCGCGTTCTGCTGCGGTCAGCTTGCCTTTGTGGCCGGTGGTCTGCTCGGCGATACGTGCAGATTTACCGGTACGACCACGAAGGTAGTACAGTTTCGCGCGACGTACGTCACCGCGGCGAACGACTTCGATTTTGTCGATTGCCGGGGAGTAGGACTGGAAGATACGCTCAACGCCTTCGCCCGATGCGATTTTACGCACGGTGAAGGAAGAATTGAGGCCGCGGTTCTTCTTGCCAATGCAAACGCCTTCGAACTGCTGGATACGCTCACGGGTACCTTCAACGACTTTCAGGTGTACACGAACGGTATCACCGGCGTCGAATTCCGGAACTTCGCGCTGCGCAACGATTTTGTCGAGCTGCTCTTTCTCGAGCTGCTGGATGATGTTGGTCATGGTTTAACCCTCTTTGATGTTCCCGTTTGCGACATACTGGTCCCAAAGGTCCGGGCGTCGCTCACGAGTAATTTCTTCTGCCTGTGCATGCCGCCAGGCTTGTACCTTGGCATGATGTCCGGAAAGCAAGATCTCCGGCACGTCACGCCCGTTCCAATTGGCCGGGCGCGTGTAATGCGGATATTCAAGCAACCCGGTTTCAAAGCTTTCCTCATCTACGGATTCGGTCTTGTTGACCGTCCCCTCGATGAGGCGAATGCACGATTCAATCAGGACCATGGCCGGCAGCTCGCCGCCCATGAGGATGTAATCACCGATGCTGACTTCCTCGGCCTGATGTTCATCCAGAACCCGTTGGTCGATACCTTCGTAACGACCGCAAAGCAGGATGGCACCCGGGCCTGCTGCCAATTCACGGCAGCGTTTCTGGTTCAGCACTTTTCCCCGCGGGCTGAGATAAATCAGCGGCAATTGCGGTGCGTCTGCACGCAATTCACGCAGGGCGGCGTCGACAATATCCGGACGCATGACCATTCCGGCCCCACCCCCGAAAGGATTGTCGTCTACAGTGCGGTGGCGGTCAGTTGCGTGATCGCGGATGTCTTTGACATCAAGCGACCAGATCCCGTTCTCAAGCGCACGGCCAGCCAGAGACTGTCCAAGCACGCCCGGAAACATTTCCGGGAACAGGGTTGCAACCTTTGCCTGCCACACAGACATCGATCAGGCCTCCTTTCCGCTGCCGGTCGCGGTTTCCGCGCCTACTGCATCAGCAGTGACGGCATCAGAATCGCGGTCGGCCTGAGAGTCCTTACGGGATTTGTTCGGACGACGGCTACGATTGCCGGGTCCGTCTTCATCCTGCAGGAGCCCCTCGGGCGGATTAACCACCAGCTTGCGTTCCGAAAGAACCACATCGGGAACCACTTCCTTGGTGAAAGGAAGAACGACGACTTTACCCCGGACTTCTTCCAGCGCGACTTCGATTACGTCGCCAGCGCCAAAATCAGCCACACCGCGTACGGTACCGAACAGCGATCCATCGACGTGGAAAGCTTTCAGACCAACAAGGTCAGCAAGATAAAATTCGTCTTCATCTTCCGTTTCAGGCAGGGCCGTCCGCGGTACATGAAGCTTGGTTCCCCGCAGCCGTTCGGCGGCGTCCCGGTCATCCACACCTTCGATCTTGGCGATCAACTGGTCGCGGACATGTCCGACAGGAGACAGCTTGTATTTCGCGTTTCCTTTGGCGTCGAACAACGGGCCGTAACCGACAAGGTTATCCGGGTCGACGGTATAGCTTTTGACGCGCACGGCACCACGCACCCCGTGCGGGGCGGTGATCATGCCGACGCAGACATAAGCTTCGTCGTTCTTGGATTTGCGGGTATCAGCCATTTCGGTTCACAAGTTTCCGGTATCTGATCAAAGCGTGCGTTCAGCGAATTACTCGCCTGCAGCTTCTTCAGCAGGTGCTGCAGCTTCAGCAGCGGCTTCCGCAGCAGCGGCAGCAGCAGCTTCAGCTTTTTCAGCTTTCTCACGAAGACGTTCCTGAGCTTTCGCTTTCGGAGCAGACTTCTGCGGCTGTTCGGTCGGTTTGAACGCGTCAGCCAGGCCAGCTTTGCCCAGGAAACGTGCAACACGATCGGTCGGCTGTGCGCCAACAGACAGCCAATATTTGATGCGCTCTTCTTTGAAGGTCACGCGGTTGTCAGCATCCTTCGGGAGCATCGGATCATAGGTACCGACTTTCTCGATGAAGCTGCCGTCACGCGGAGCACGAACGTCAGCAACTACGATACGGTAGTACGGACGCTTCTTGGCACCGCCACGGGAAAGACGAATCTTGACAGCCATTCGGATAAGTTCCTTTCAGCTTGGGTTTGTAGTCTTCTAAAGCATGCCCCCTGAGGGGCTATTCGATCTGGCCTTGTGAGCCAGTTTTGGTTCCTAAGAGGAATTCTTGAGAACCCGATTAAGAACCGGGGGCTTGGCTATTTCTTCTTGCCGAACCCCGGGAACCCTGGAGGCAAGCCACCGCCGCCTCCCAATCCCGGAAGACCTGGTGGCAATCCGCCACCGGCACCGGGGAAACCTTTTGGCAGGTTGCTAAGGTCTGGCATTTCGCCGCCCTCAAGCATTGCCGGATCCATTTTCGGCATGCCGCCAAACAGACCCTTCTTGCCCATCTTGCCCATCTTCTTGATCATGGTGGACATGGTCTGATATTGCTTGAGCAGCTTGTTCACATCCTGAACCGTCAGACCGCAACCCGCAGCAATACGCTTTTTGCGCGATGCTTTGATCAGGGCCGGGTTTTCACGTTCTTTCGGCGTCATCGACAGGATGATCGCTTCCTGATGTGTCAGAAGTTTCGGATCAAGCTTGGTCTGCGACATCTGTTTTTTCAGCGCGCCCATGCCCGGCAGCATCCCCATGATGCCGGAAAGATCACCCATCTTCTGCAGCTGCTTGAGCTGTGCAAGAAGGTCGTTCAGGTCAAACTGACCCTTACGCAGCTTCTTCGCCATTTTCTCGGCGTCTTCGGCCTTGATCGTTTCAGCTGCTTTTTCAACAAGGCTGACAACGTCGCCCATGCCAAGAATACGGTTGGCGATACGATCGGGATGGAATGCTTCCATCTCGTCGATCTTCTCGCCGACACCAATCATCTTGATCGGGCAGCCGGTAATCTGACGCATCGAAAGGGCCGCACCGCCACGTGCATCACCGTCAACACGGGTCAGAACGATACCGGTGATGCCGACCTTTTCGGCAAATTCCTTGGCTACGTTGACCGAGTCCTGACCGGTCATCGCATCGGTGACCAGAAGGGTCTCGACCGGGCTTACCGCATCACGGACCTGGGCGACCTCGCTCATCAGTTCCATGTCGATATGCAGGCGGCCTGCGGTATCAAGGATAACCGCGTCGTAGCCTTCTTTACGGCCGGTATCCATTGCGCGCTTGGCAATTGAAACCGGCTTTTCGCCCATCACGATCGGCAGAACGCCAAGACCGTTATCGTCGGCCAGAACCTTCAGCTGCTGCTGCGCGGCCGGACGATAGATATCGAGCGATGCCAGAAGCACTTTCTTGTTGCGCTTCTTGGTCAGGTGCAGGGCGATCTTGGCGGAACTGGTGGTTTTACCAGAACCCTGCAGACCGACCATCAGGATCGGAACAGGCGGGGTCGCAGCAAGATTGATCTCTTCGCCTTCGCCCAGCATGTTTTTGAGTTCGTCATGGACGATCTTGACGACCATCTGACCCGGGGTGACCGAGCGCAGAACGTCCTGACCAACCGCACGTTCGGTTGCATTGGTGATAAAGGTTTTTACGACCGGCAGCGCGACGTCAGCCTCAAGCAGGGCGACACGTACTTCGCGCATAGCTTCCTTGACGTCGGATTCCTTCAGCGCGCCACGTTTGCGCAGCTTATCGAGAACTCCGCCAAGGCGATCGCTTAGTCCTTCAAACATTCCAAATCCCGTCTGTGTTGCCGGTGTTTCCACCGCGTACGCACAAAAAACTAAAACCCAGTGCTCGAAAACTCGAGGACTGGGGGAGTCACCCCTTGGGCGACCTTTGGTGAGGAGGGTTTATTGGATCGGGGGTAGGGAGTCAAGCGCAATCGGGCGCAAAAGCGCCATGTTCTGCGCTTTTTGAGTCAATTTGCCCACAATCAAGGATTCCGGTGATGGCAACCTTGCCCCAACCAGATGTTTATGTGCGCTCAATGCCCGGATTAATCGCGTGATTATCAATCAATCGCGCCTTGCCAAGCCGTGCGGCAACAAAGATTCGCGCAGGTTTGCTGACCTTGTCACCGATCAGTTCAAGTGTTTTGCCATCGCGAATTTCAAGATAATCGATCGGATCAAACCCTGCGTTCAGGATCTCTTCGCGCCCCTTGGCCAGAAGTGGACCAACATCGGCACCACCTTGGGCTTTGGTCGTGATGTCGGCCAGAACCCGGTTAAGGGTGGGGGCAATCGCGCGTTCTTCTGGCGTCAGATAGCGGTTGCGCGATGACATGGCCAAACCGTCTTCTTCGCGTTGGATCTTTGCGCCGATGATGTCGACGGGGATGTTCAAATCAGCTGCAAAGCGATGAATGACCATCAGCTGCTGATAGTCCTTTTGCCCGAAAATCGCGCAATCGGGCATCGCCTGAAGCAGCAATTTGGTGACGACTTGCGCGACCCCGTCGAAATGACCGGGGCGTGCGGCCCCGCACAGCACATTGGTCATGCCACCATCAACGGTCACCTTGGTGGCAAAGCCATCGGGGTACATTTCATCAACCGATGGGGCAAAGCAAAGCTCGACCCCGGCTGCATCCAGAAGCTTCTGATCATCGGGAAGCGTGCGGGGATAAGCGCCGAAATCCTCGTTCGGGCCGAACTGGGTCGGATTGACAAAGATCGATACGATGACCCGGTCCGCATGGGTGCGGGCCAGTTCGGTCAGGCTGATATGGCCGTCATGCAGTGCGCCCATGGTCGGAACCAGCGCAACCCGCAGGCCTTCTGCGCGCCACTTGGCAACAGCCGCACGCAAATCAGCGACAGTGTGAACAGTCGTAAGGGACATCGTTATCGTCGTACCGAAGTTTTCCAGAAATCACGGCGGTCTGGATCAGACCGCGCGCAACTTACCTTTTTTGGCAATCCCAAAGCAATGTTCATCCGCCGGGAACTGACGGTTACGGACCTCGTTAGCATATTGGCCAACGGCTTCGGAAACGGCATCACCAAGATTGGCGTAGCGTTTGACGAATTTTGGTGTGAAATCGGAAAACAGGCCAAGGATGTCTTCGGTGACCAACACCTGTCCATCGCACGCGACCGAGGCACCAATGCCGATCGTCGGGATGTCGATGGTTTCGGTGATGCGACGTGCGACTGCTTCAACAGTGCCTTCGACAACGACAGAAAATGCACCGGCATCTGCCACAGCCTTGGCATCGGCAATCATTTCAAGTGCTGCGTCTTCGTCGCGACCCTGGCTTTTGAAACCACCCATGGTGTTGACCTGCTGAGGCATCAGGCCGATATGGGCCATGACAGGAACGCCGCGCTTGGTCAGAAACGCGATGGTGTCGGCAAGTTCGGCCCCACCTTCAAGCTTTACGGCAGCACAGCCGGTTTCAGCCAGAATATGAGATGCGGTTCGGAACGCCTGTTCCTTGGATTCCTGATAGCTGCCAAACGGTAGGTCGACGACGACGCAGGCATTTTTCGACCCGCGCATCACGGCCTTGCCATGGTTGACCATCATGTCGACAGTGACAGCAAGCGTGCTTTCCATCCCATAGACAACCATGCCCAATGAATTGCCGACCAAAAGCAGGTCGCAATGTTCATCAAGGCGCTGGGCCATCGGTGTGGTATAGGCCGTAAGGCAGACAATTGGCTCGTTACCCTTGCGGGCACGAAGTTCAGGGACGGAGGTCCGCCCCATCTTTTTGGTGGTGGCACTCATGACGTTTCTCCCCCGGTTCGACCGGAATTGGCTGCCCGATCTTTGTCGGGCGTGCTGTCATGTTTACAATATGATGACCATTTGCGGGAACCATTTTTTCGCAATCGCGAAATAAGCAATTCGGCCAATAGCTTGTCTTTGGGCTGATTTCAGGCAGATCCATCGAAAGATCTGCGACGTTTCTTGCAAGCTGATGTGCAGATGCACAACGAAATCACAAACCTTCGGCAAGATCTTCGAGCATATCAAGGCCGACCGCTTCGATGTGGCGGTTATCCTTGAGCGAAATCGTCGCTTCTTTGCGCAATTGGGTCAGTGTGCGCGAAACGGTTTCAATCGTCAGGCCCAGATAATCTGCGATGTCCGAGCGGCTCATCGGCACATTGATCGTGTCGCTGCCTTCGCCGCGATGTTCCTGGCGACGGGCCAGCATCAGCAAGAATGACGCGACTTTTTCCTTGGCGGTTTTCCGGCCAAGAAGAAGCATCTGATCCTGGGCTGCTGCCAATTCATCAACCGCCATGCCCAGCATGCGCTTTTCAAGATGCGGGAACTGATCAAACAGCTTTTCGAGCTTCTGACGCGGGAAGCGGCATGCGGTAACCGGTTCAATCGCCTCGGCGGTGTAGCTGTAATTGGTGTTCAGCGCCAAGCCTAGGAAGTCGCCTGCAAACAGGAAACCGGTGATCTGACGGCGGCCATCGCCCAGCAATTTATACAACTTTACCGAGCCAGAGGTGACGTTGAAGACGTAATCGGCTTCTTCGGCCTCGTGGAAAATGGTGCTGTGCGAATCATACTGGACGTGGGTCAGCAGTTGGCGCAGCTGATCATGTTCAGCCCCGTGCAAAGACGAGCAGAAGGTTAAGTCCTTGATAGAACAGGCTTCGCAAAGTTGGGGGCGGACTGCCATCGCAGACTCCGATGCTGGTAACCCGATACGCTGATAAGACACCAATCTATGCGAACAGATAGGTGTATTTCAAGCAATTCTAACTATCGCGATGCTGGAATTTCTTGGTTTTGGGCGAAATTTTCTCATCCTCGTCGTCAAACAGGATGCGATTGGCCGCCCCTTCCATATCGTCGAACTGACCAGAGCGCAGCGACCACAGAAAAGCACCAAGCCCAAGCAGACCCAAAAACAGGGCAATCGGGATCAAAAGAAGAAGGTTACTCATGCCATTAGGCTTCCACGCGTTGGGATGCAGATTGTTGGGTTGGCTTGAAATCAGTGTCTGGTTTGATCGCTGATTTCCCATGAAGACGCAAGGCATTGGCAATGACGATCAGCGATGATGATGACATGGCAATGGCTGCGATCAAGGGTGTGACAAACCCCGATACTGCCAGGGGAATGGTAATCACGTTATAGGCAAAGGACAGGGCAAAGTTCTGGCGCACCAGCTGATCGGCCTTGCGGGCGACATCAATTGCCTCGATCACCGCACCGAGTTTGTCGCCCTGAAATACAATGTCAGCGGCGTTTTGCGAGATTTCCGCAGCGGTTGCTGGCGACATGGACGCATGAGCAGCAGCAAGGGCCGGGGCATCGTTGATCCCGTCGCCAACCATCAAATCGCATTTACCGTCATCGGCACGGGCCTGAATATATCCGGCCTTATCTGTTGGTGACATCCGCGCCTGCCAATCGCGAATGCCAAGGGCCTCGGCCAATTGGCGCACAGTGCTGTCGCGATCACCCGATAGCAGCATCATGTCAAATTCGCGCGCGCGCAGGCTGTCGATGATCTCAGGCGCGTCGGCACGGGTTGTATCGCGGAAGACAAATCGGGTTGCTGTTTTGCCCGGCTCGGCAAGCCAAAGCTCCGGCCCGGTGATTTCCGATGGAACATCCGCATTCTCGGCAATTTCGCAAAAGGCGCGATTGCCCAGTTTGATCTCGCCAGCCGGTCCTTGTGCCAAAAGACCAAGACCTGGCTTTTCCATCACATTGGGGTAGGGGGCGACACTACCAGCAGCGCGAACCAGTGCGCGTGACAATGGATGGTTGCTGTTTGCGGCTATTCCGGCTGCCAGTTCAAGCGTTGCGCGGTCAGGTTCATTGACCAGTTCGGGTTTGCCGGTGGTGAGTGTTCCGGTCTTGTCAAAGATAACGCCGGTGACTTTGGTTAAACGTTCAAGCGCGGTTGCCGATTTCACCAAAATCCCCGCGCGCAACAACCGTCCGGTCGCAATCACCTGAACCACTGGAACGGCAAGGGCCAGCGCACAGGGGCAGGTGATGATCAGAACCGCAATCGCGTTCATCAGGGCGTCATGCCAGGGCAATCCACCAATCAGCCACCAACCGACAAAGGTTGCCAGCGACAGGAAATGCACGACCGGGGCATAGGATTTGGCAACACGGTCGGCGATGGCGACATATTTCGCCCGGCCCTGTTCCGCATTTTCCATCAGACGGACGATTTCAGACAGCAATGTGTTGCCACCCGTGGCGGTAACTTCGATGCGAAGCGGGGCCGAGATATTGGTCGTTCCGGCAAAAACACTTGCGCCCGGCCGGGTCAGGACAGGGATGCTTTCGCCAGTGATGATGCTGGTATCGATGTCGGATTGTCCATCAATGACCGTGCCATCAATGCCAATTCGTTCGCCTGCCGCAGCCAGAACAATCATGCCAGGCGTTGCTTTTTGCGGGGCAATCAGGCGGCGTGTGCCGTCCTCATCAATGACGGTGATGGACCGCGCATTTAGGGATAGAAGATGCTCGGCTGCCGAACGCGCCTGTCCACGCGCACGACCATCAAGGTAGCGGCCAATCAGCAGGAAGAACAAAAGCGTGATGGCGCTGTCGAAATAGGCGTGTGGTTCGCCGCGAATGGTCTGTGCCAAACTCATGCCCAGTGCCAGAATGACACCAAGACTGATCGGCACATCCATATTGACTCGACGATTGCGGATCGCGCCAAGCGCGGATCGATAAAATGGCAGTCCGGCGTAAGCTGCAGCCGGAAGGGCAATCAGGGCTGAAATCCAGTGGAAAAGATCGCGGGTTGCCCCGCCCATCCCCTGAAAATATCCGGCCCAGACCGAAACTGACAGCAACATCACATTGCCCGCAGCAAAGCCTGCGACGGCAAGACAACGAAGCAGTTCCTTGTTGCGTGACAGGGTGGCTTGTTCGAGTGCGGCTGGATCAAACGGGATCAGGCGATAGCCCATCTGAAGAACCGGCAGAACGATGGCATCAATGTCAGAAACCGACCCCTGCCAGCTTAGACGCAGTCGACGGGTCGTCATATTAACGCGGGCCTGAAGGACTGCGGCGTTACGCTGAAGCAGCGTTTCGATCAACCAAACGCAGGCCGCACAATGAATGCCATCCACCATCAAATGCAGATGGTGATTGCCGTCATCATCGGTGCTGGCGAGCTCAGTAAAATCGAACGTGCCGATTTCGTCTTCGTCTGGACGCAGTGCACGGATTTTCGGGTCAATGGCGCGACGCTTGTAATAGGAACTCAGACCCAACTCGCCCAGCAGTTCAAACGCACCAGCGCACCCGGCACAACAAAAGTCGGGTGCGGCAGGGGAAAGGGCCGTTACCGGCTCCCCACAATGGCGGCAGGACTGCATGGTCTGGGTCATTTAGATCAGGTCACGGATTAACGACGACATGTTCGACCGTTTGGTAATCATCACCCATGGCATGCGCAATGGTGCGTACCTGCCAACGGCCATAAACCGGAAAAGATGCACTGGCGCGGTATTCGCCCGGTGCAATTTCGGCCATCGCGATGGTCTGATCAAGATCATCGCGGTCCTGACGGGTGAGAACAACCGACATTTTCGCGCCACTGATCGGGTTTGACTCCTTGTCGCGGAGCAGAACCGTGACGGTGGCATTCTGGTTGATGACACCATCCACGCTCAGTTTGCTGCGCCAACCAAGTTCTGCCTGACGGGCTGCGCCTGAAATGGCTGCGTTGTAATTGTTGCCTTCTTCAAAGGCATGCTTGGTCACAAGGCCGTTCCAGCTGGTCATGGAAAACGTGATCAGTGAAATATTGGCGATCAACATGATGGCGAAGCCACCGACAAAGTACCAAGGAATCCACCGATCCGATTTGCGCGGGCCGTTTTGGTCGCCGATATCCGATGTCATATGCGTTGCCATAAGTTATCTCTCCTATACTGAACCGCTTGCGCGATCAGTGGGCGGTCTTTGGACCGGCAAATACTGTATCATAGGTTTCGGAATTTCCGGTTTCCTGATCGGTCACTGTGAATTCAAACGCGGTTAAGTCACTTTCAAGTGTGCTTGGCGATGCCGCGACAAAAACGCGGAAGCTGCCAACGCGATCAGGTGCGACATCAAGATCGAAACTGCCATCCTGATTGGGCGTCAGACCAATGACCTGAAGGTCACTGACAGCAAGGCCCTTCACATCAAGCGTATAGGTCTTGGCAGCCTGTTCCTTGTTCAGGACCTTAAGCGTGTAACCATTGCGCACATCGCCATCTGACAGTGTGACAAAAAGCGGGTTGCGATCACGCAGAACGTTCAGCTCAAGAACCGAACGGTTAAACAGACCAAACATCATCACCGACGCGACGATCAAAAGGATCGCCGAATAGAAGATGGTCCGCGGACGCACGATGCGGGTACGGGTGGCTTTGCCTTGCGCGCGAAGTTGGGTGTTTTGCACCGAATCAAACCGTACGAGATCACGCGGGAAGCCGATCTTGTCCATGGTGTCATTGCACGCATCAATGCAAAGCCCGCAGCCGATGCATTCCATCTGAAGACCATCGCGAATATCAATTCCGGTCGGGCAGACATTCACGCAGGCAAAACAATCCACACAATGGCCGGTTTCGGGAACTTCGCCGCGTTCAAGGTTCTTGCGTTTCAGTGGTCCGCGATCTTCCCCGCGCCAGCCTTCATAGGTAACGATCAGGCTTTCATCATCAAGCATCGCGGACTGAAAACGCGGCCATGGGCACATATAGGTGCAGACCTGTTCACGGGCCCAACCGGCCAGTAAATAGGTCGAGCCGGTCAGAAACGCGATGGTGACATAGGTGCCAAACGATGCGCTTGCGGTAAAAATGTCCACCATCACCGTCGGTGCGTCGTGGAAGTAAAGGACAAAGGCGCCGCCGGTTGCCATGGAAATGGCGATCCAGGCAAGATGCGTCGCGCCGAGTTTCCAGAGCTTTTCAAACGTCCATTTGGACTTATCCAGACGCACGCGCGCATTGCGGTCACCCTGGATATAGCGTTCGACCAGCATGAAAAGATCGGTCCAAACCGTCTGCGGGCAGCCATAGCCACACCAGATACGCCCGAACAGCGATGTCGCCAGAAACAGTCCAATGGCGGCCATGATCAGGATGCCAGTGATGTAATAGACTTCCTGTGGCCAGATCTCGATAAAGAAGAAATAGGCGCGGCCCAGATCCATATCGATCAGTACAGCCTGATCCGGCGCACTTGGTCCGCGATCCCATCTGATCCAGGGAACCAGCCAATAAATTGCCAGCAGCGCAATCAATGCAAACCATTTCAGATTTCTGAAACGGCCAGACACACGTTTCGGATAGACCTTTTCGCGCGTCTTATAAAGCGGCTGCTCGCGGTCATCTTCTTCCATGACAGAAGCCGGATTGATATCGGGATGCTGCAAATTGGACATGGCCATGGTCGCTACCTGGTTGCTGCTCGTAACCAAACAACTGCTCTCATGCGGAAACCGCCAGTCGTTTCATGTGGTTAGGCTGTCAGGAGACGTTCGTTTTCTGGCAGCTTTACAGAGCAAACTCTAATTATTCAAATCTCAGCCAGAAGATACGAGAGGCCCGCAAACCCCACCATGATACATGTCAATTTATCGACGCATATTCTGATGAAATCGGATGTTTGATTGTTGGGTGATGTGCTTTGGGCAAAACAAAAGGCCAATGATCGTTGATCACTGGCCTTTTGAGAGATTTATGGCATTTGGGTCTTACTGACCGCCGCCAAGCGAATGGACATAAACCGTCAGCATCTTGATGGTTTCTTCGTCAAGACGACCACCCCACGCCGGCATGACACCGCGACGCGAATTCATGACGGTTTCCGTCAGGTTGGCCTTGTCACCACCATAGAGCCAGATGGCGTCGGTCAGGTTTGGCGCGCCAAGATCCTGAATGCCTTTGGCATCTTCGCCATGGCAGGACGAGCAGTTTTCTTCAAAGACAACCGCACCACGACCAGCTGCTGCGCTATCGGTCGCACGATTTGTGAAGCCTAGAACATACTGGACAACATCTTCGACCTGATCACGTTCCAGAAGACCATCGCGGCCAAAGGCCGGCATGTCGTTGAAGCGCGTGTCTTCATTTGCATCCCAACGGATACCAACATGCAGGGTCTCGGAAATGGCATCAAGAGTACCGCCCCAAAGCCATGCATCATCCTGCAGCGACGGGAAACCAGGGTTCCCCGAACCACCGGTGCCGTGGCACGGTGCACAGTTATCGGCAAAGACAGCTTTGCCACCGGCCATCGAGAAGTTCAGAAGTTCGCCGTCATTGACGATTTCCGAAACATCTAAAGCCGCCAGACGTTCCATGTAAGGTGCACGTTCGGCCGCAACATTGGCCATGGTTTCGTGCAGTTGGGTGCGGTTGGTGGTGCCAAACGTGCCCTTAAGATAGTCGGTCGCGGTCGGCCAGGACGGGTAAACCACCCAGTAACCAATTGACCAGATAACAGTCGCCCAGAAGACATAGACCCACCAGGATGGCAGCGGAGTGTTGAGCTCCTTGATGCCATCCCATTCATGACCGGTGGTCTCGCGCCCGGATACTTGATCTTTCTCGACATTAGTCGACATTGCTCTGTTCTCCCCTCAATCCTGATCCCGGAAGGGGATCTGCGCGTGTGCTTCCATGTCCTGATTGCGCTTTTTGCTTGGCCACATGACCCAGGCAATGATCGCGCTGAACAACAGCATCAGCCACAAACCCCACAGAGGGCGGAAAAAGTCAGCGAGTTGCGTAAAGAAATCCATGACGTTCCCCTTGCCTTAGCGCAGGTTCATCTGCGGGTTGTAAGTGGTGAAGTCGACCATCCGGCCAAGGACCTGCAGATACGCAACCAGCGCATCCATTTCGGTCAGCTTTTCAGGATTGCCGTCAAAGTCACCGGTTGCCGCATTCGGATAACGTGCAAGGAAGTCATCGTCATAGGCCGCATCCTCGCTGGCCTGCAGATAAAGGTCAGCTTTGGCTGCTGCGATCATCTCGTCAGAATAGGGAACCCCTACCATCTTGAGAGTCTCGAGATGTGCCTGTGCGTCATCGAAGTCCAGCTTGCGATCGGCCAGGAACGGATAGCCCGGCATGATGGATTCCGGCACAACTGCGCGCGGATCAATCATGTGTGCAACGTGCCAGTCATTGGAATATTTGCCACCAACGCGGGCCAGGTCCGGACCGGTACGTTTCGATCCCCACTGGAACGGGTGGTCATACATCGATTCTGCGGCAAGGCTGTAATGGCCATATCGTTCGACCTCGTCACGGAACGGACGGATCTGCTGGGAATGGCAGTTATAGCAACCTTCGCGGATATAGATGTTACGACCGGCCTGTTCGAGCGGCGAGTAAGGACGCACACCTTCGACCTTCTCGATGGTCTGTTCCATCGTGAACAGTGGCACGATTTCGACAATACCGCCGATGATGATCGTCAGGAAAATACCCAGGATCAGAACAAAGACGTTCTTTTCAACAATATGGTGTTTTTTAAGAAGCATATCTCGTTCCCCCTTATTCGGCTGCAACGGTTGCAGGTGTGCCGATCGGTGCTTCCTGACGCAGATCGCCCTTGATCGTCTTGTAGACGTTCCAGACCATCAGCAAGGAGCCGAGCAAGAACAGCAGGCCACCGGTTGCACGAATGATGTAGTAGGGATGCATCGCTTCAACGGTTTCGATGAAGGAATATTGCAGGAAGCCCAGCTCGTCATAAGCGCGCCACATCAGGCCCTGCATGATCCCCGATACCCACATCGATGTGATGTAAAGAACGATACCGATGGTGCCGAGCCAGAAGTGATGAGCCACAAGGCGCATCGAATACAGGCGTTCACGGTTCCAAAGGACCGGGATCAGGAAGTAGATCGCACCAAACGATACGAAGGCAACCCAACCAAGCGCACCGGAATGCACGTGACCAATGGTCCAGTCGGTATAGTGCGACAGGCCGTTAACTGCCTTGATCGACATGACCGGGCCTTCGAAAGTCGACATGCCATAGAAACCAACAGCAGCCACCATGAAGCGCAGAACCGGGTCAGTACGCAGTTTGTCCCATGCACCCGAAAGCGTCATCAGACCGTTGATCATTCCGCCCCAGGACGGCATCCACAACATGATCGAGAAGGTCATGCCAAGGGTCTGTGCCCAATCCGGAAGTGCGGTGTAGTGCAGATGGTGCGGACCAGCCCAGATATAGAGGAAGATCAGCGCCCAGAAGTGAATGATTGACAGGCGATAGGAATAAACCGGACGTTCGGCGCGCTTCGGAATGAAGTAGTACATCATGCCAAGGAAGCCAGCCGTCAGGAAGAAGCCCACTGCGTTATGGCCATACCACCACTGGGTCAGCGCATCCTGCACGCCCGAGAACATGGAATAAGACTTCGTGCCCATGAACGAGACCGGAATGGCAAGGTTGTTGCCAAGATGGAGCATCGCGATGGTGACGATAAACGCCAGATAGAACCAGTTCGCCACATAGATATGCGGCTCGGACCGTTTCAGCAGGGTGCCGACGAACATCGCCAGATAACAGACCCAGACAACCGTGATCCAGATATCAACGAACCATTCCGGCTCGGCATATTCACGACCCTGGGTAACACCGGTGACATAGCCGATAGCGGCCATGACGATGAACAGCTGATAACCCCAGAAAACGAATGCCGGCAGTGCCTTGCCACCATAAAGCGGTGTGCGGCAGGTGCGCTGAACGACATAGAAGGATGTCGCCAGAAGCGCGTTACCGCCAAAGGCAAAGATAACCGCAGACGTATGCAGCGGGCGCAGACGTCCAAAGTTCAGAAACTCGTTGTCAAAATTGAGGACCGGAAAAGCGAGCTGCCATGCAATGACATCGCCCACTAAAAATCCGATGACTCCCCAAAATACGGTCGCCAGTGCGGCCCAGCGCACAACGTCCATATTATAATCGACAGCAACAGATGGTGATGCTGCCTGTGCCATGCTCCCCTGGCTCATGCTTGACTCCCGTTCAAGGTGGTCGGGTGAATTGTCCAAAACCCTCTCGGACAATTTCGTCAGTCCCGATGAACCGACGATCCATTGATCGGCGCTTCACCTGCACAAAAAGCCCCACCCATATGAGCCCTGTCTGATGACCGGACGCTGTCTCTCGGGCGAGGTTTCCAAATTCGTATCGTGAGTATGCGGACTGGCGGGGCAACTGCCATTGACTTACGTCAATATGAGCTTGCAAAACCTGCCAGAAATTCAATCACAGGAAACAACATCGCCATTTGGGACGAGTTTTTTTGCTGGCTGTGTTTATGCGCGCCGTAACGTCAAAACGTGTTGATGCACATCAAGGTTGCCCGGAATTATTTGCGGCATGATCAGGCAAATTCCAGAGGGCAGGGCTATGTCAGAGACCTAATAAGTCACTTCCACTTACAGCGCAGACCGCGGATATGACATTTCCGCTGGTTCAGATGTTGCAGGTCGATATGTCTTTTGACCGTTGGCGTGCATTTGTCGATAAATATTGCCTGCCGGTCGCCCCGAATGAGGCGAATTCAGAAGAGAATGGCGACAATATCCTGTGGCGGCGCCAACGGGGTATCATCGTGATCGCCAATGAACGCGGCTATATCCACGGGCTGTTTTCATACTATGTCCGTGATGACATGGCCGATGGGCAGGTTCTTCATGTGGATAATGTCATCGCCGTTGAAATCATCGCTGGTGACTATGTGCTTGATACCATGCGCGATGCCATGACCCGTCTTGCCAATCTGCATGGATGCAGCAACGTTTATGTGTCGCTTGGCGAGCTTGAAGGTCGCCTGCGGTCATATTTTGCCAAGGCCGGTTTTGCGCCCAGCAAAGTGCGTTATTGTGCGCCAACAACGCCCAGACTTTCTGCCTGATTAATCCTTTTTCGAATGCGTGAAAGCGCGATTGGTGTAATGCCGATGAAACTTGCGATCTGCGCCTGTGTCAGGCGCGGAACGATAGGGGCGTAATCTTCAAGAAATCCCTGATACCGATCCTGTGCGGACAGGCACAGGAACTCGTATTCGCGCTTTTCCTTGCGCAGGCTTACCTGTTCGTTGAAATCAAAAAAGACGGCCATCAGAGCCGGGTCATTTGCACAGGCCGCGCGTAAACCGTCATAGGGAACGGCGGTTATTTCGCAATCTTCAAGGCATGTGATGGCAAAGTGGCTGGGCTCGCCCATGATCTGGCAGCGCCTTGATCCCAGGACCGAATTTTCGGCAAAGAAGCTTTTGATCCATTCCTTGCCCTCAAAGGTGACATAGGACATCTGTGCTAAACCTCGGCGCAGAAAGATCACGTCACCGCAAACCTCACCCTGTTTGATGATTTGGCTGCCTTTGGCATGGGTGCTGTGGCGCATCCGGGATGCCAATTGTGCATCCGATTGAAGGCGCTCGATCAAATCTGAAAAATTCATGCCCAATAAACCCGGGTTAATGCCAGCCCCATTCGCTGATGGCCAACTGATGTGGTTCTGATCAACAGACTACGCGGATGGAAAGCCATTATGAATACTCAATCGGGAACTGTCTTTATCACCGGGGCGACATCGGGAATCGGCCGAGAATTGCTTGCGATTTTTCACGCGCAAGGATGGAACGTGATCGCGCATGGCCGCTCAGATGTGAAATTGCATGATCTTAAAAGCCAGTATCCGGGGATCCGGACAGTGCAGGCGGATTTGGTCCATCCTGCATTCGTTGATGCAATGATGGCCGATGTTCTTGGTGATGCGCCCCATATCGATCTTGTAGTCAATAATGCAGCTGTTCAGGAAAAGGGCGTTCTGACCGATGCTGAGTTCGATGCATCACTGGCCGATCGGGAAATTGCCATCAACCTGCTTGCCCCAATTCGCATTTGCCATGCGGTGATACAGCATTGGACAGAACGGGGCACTGTCAGCAAGGCGGAGCAGGCTGGTGCGTGGAGTCGCATTGTGAATGTGTCTTCTGGCCTGGCCTTTTATCCCAAGACAGGCAGCGCGATCTATTGTGCCAGCAAAGCCGCCCTGCACAGTTTTTCCCAAAGCCTTCGCTACCAGCTTCTTGCGTCCGATATCCCGATTGCAATCAGCGAGGTTTTTTTGCCCGTGGTCGATACCCCAATGACTGCAGGACGTGACATCACCAAAATCCCCGCCCGTCAGGCCGCCCTTGCGATCCATGACGGGATTTTTGAAGGGCGGGATGAAATCTATGTCGGCAAGGCGCGGTTGATCCCTGTGGTGATGCGTCTATCGCCATCGCTGATGAAATCCATTCTGCGCAAGGGGTAAGGGATCATGAAGGATCTGATTAAAACCGCTTTGGTGATCGCGACCTGCTTTGCTGCAACATTTGGCATTTTGGTCGCGACGGGACTTATGCAGCGCGATGATGTTGTGCATTGGCTGGAACAGGCGCGTCTGATTGATGCGTGGTTTGTGGCCCTGATTGTCATCGCGCTTTTGGTTGCGGATTTGTTTGTCGCGGTTCCGACCATGACTGTAACGCTGCTTGCAGGTTATTTTCTGGGACCGGTATTCGGGGCCTTGGCGGCGGCAACGGGCATGATCACGGCAGGTGTGATGGGATATGTCATCAGCAACCGTTTTGGACGATCTGTACTGCGGCGTATCATTACCGATGAAGAACGGTTGCAAGAGATGGAGCAGGTATTTTCACGCTATGGCCTGACCGTTCTGATGATTTGCCGTGCCATGCCGATCCTGCAGGAAGTTTCCTGCTGCCTTGCCGGGATTACCCGCATGCGGTTTGTGAAGTTCGGGTTTGGTTATCTGGTGGGGACGGTGCCCTATGTTGTGGTGTGCACATGGTTGGGGGCGCAAAGTTCGGCAAGTGATCCGATGCCAGCGATCTGGGGGGCAGCAGTTGTTTCCATTGTCATGTGGTCTTGCTGGTTCTTTTTGATCCGCCATCATCGGCGATCAAACCGTAAGGCGTTGCGGGGCTAGCTTGCGCAATACTGTTCATAACCCATATATGGACGTGCTTTGGAATCAGGACTATAAGGCGGTTATGAACGGTATTCCTTTTGTCAAAATGCATGGTCTTGGAAATGATTTCGTTGTCTTTGACGGACGACGCGATCCCGCTGTGCTTGATCTTGATGACGCGACCGCCGCACGCATTGCCGATCGCAAGCTTGGCGTTGGGTGCGATCAGTTGATCGTTATTGAACCGGCCCGCGACGATCTGGCCGATGCCTTTATGCGCATCCGCAACAATGATGGCGGCGAGGTTGAAGCATGCGGCAATGCGACCCGTTGTGTTGCCAATATCGTCATGGGCGAGCTGGGCCGCAAAGACGTGATCATTGAAACCGTTGTTGGCCTTCTTGACGCCAATGGTTTGACCGATGGGCGTGTAACGGTTGATATGGGGCAGGTCAAACTTGACTGGCGTGACATCCCGCTTTCCGAAGCGGTTGATACCAACCATATCCCGCTATCGCTTGGTCCGCTTTCCGATCCGGTCGGAGTTAATGTCGGCAATCCGCATGCAGTGTTCTTTGTTGATGATGCCGAAGCGATTGATATCGAGAAATTCGGTCCGGTGCTTGAACATCACGAAATGTTCCCGGAACGCGCCAATATCGAAGTCTGCAGCATCGTTAGTGAAAACCAGATCCGCATGCGTGTTTGGGAACGCGGTGTTGGCGTGACGCGGGCATGTGGCACGGGTGCATGCGCGGTGGGGGTTGCGGCTGCACGTCGTGGCCTTACGGGACGCAAGACCGAGATCATTCTTGATGGTGGCAACCTGACGATTGAATGGTTGCCCGATGATCATGTGCTGATGACCGGGCCGGTTGCGACCAGCTTCTCAGGCTTTTTGCATTCATCCCTTCTGGGACATCATTAATAGAATTTTGAAATCCGGCCAGAACAACAAGTGACTGGCCGGTTCTTTTTTATCTGTCCAAGCGACAGGTATTCTTACGGACCCATCCGCCCTTGCGTCGGGCCCCCTGATCGGGCAAAACAGGGCGCAACAGGATTTGGTTCAATCCTTGTCGGGACACCCTCTCCCGTCTTTTGTGAAACTCAAAAGCAGGTTCAGATAATGGCTGACTTTAATACGCTTGACGGTGTCAATGTCGCTGGCAAGCGCGTTTTGCTGCGCGCTGATCTTAACGTTCCGATGAGGGATGGTGTTGTTGGCGATACGACTCGTATCGAACGTACCGTTCCTGGTTTGATTGAACTGGCTGATGCCGGTGCGAAATTGGTGGTGGTGACCCATTTCGGTCGCCCAAAAGGCGAACGCGTTGCTGAAATGTCGCTTAAACCGGTTGCCGAAGCGCTGGCAAAGCAGCTGGGCCGCACGGTGAAATTTGCCGATGACTGCATCGGTGATGCGGCGGCATCTGTTGTGAACAGTCTTGCTGACGGCGAAATCGCCCTTCTGGAAAACCTGCGTTACCACGCAGAAGAAGAAAAGAACGATCCGGCATTTGTCGCTGAGCTGGCAAAGCTCGGTGATATCTACGTCAATGATGCATTTTCATGTGCACACCGTGCCCATGCCTCGACCGAGGGTCTGGCACGCGCCCTTCCGGCCTATGCAGGCCGTTTGATGCAGGCCGAGCTCGAAGCACTTGGCAATGCACTTGAAGCGCCGAAGCATCCTGTTATGGCCATCGTTGGTGGTGCAAAGATTTCAACCAAGCTTGATCTGCTCGGCAACCTTGTTGCCAAGGTCGATCAGCTGGTCATCGGTGGTGGCATGGCCAACACGTTCCTGGCGGCCAAGGGGGTCAATGTTGGCAAGTCGCTGTGCGAACATGACCTGCTTGAAACCGCACGTGAAATCTTCACCAAGGCCGAAGCTGCAAACTGCGAAATCGTTCTTCCGGTTGATGGTCTGGTTGCCAAGGAATTTGCGGCAAACGCGCCGCATGATGTTTCTGACATCAATGATGTTGCTTCTGACGGCATGATCCTTGATGCCGGTCCGGAAACCATCAAGGACCTGAATGCTCGTCTGGAAAGCTGTGAAACGCTGGTTTGGAACGGCCCGCTTGGTGCGTTTGAAATCACCCCGTTTGACACCGCGACCGTTTCGGTTGCCCAGCATGCAGCAAAACTGACCAAGGCAGGCAAGCTTCTGTCGGTTGCTGGTGGCGGTGACACGGTCGCAGCCCTGCGCCATGCGGATTCTGATCAGGACTTCTCCTATGTCTCGACCGCGGGCGGTGCATTCCTTGAATGGCTTGAAGGCAAAACCCTTCCGGGTGTTGCAGCGCTTCGCGCAAAGTAAGATCTCAGCATCAGGCTGAAATGACAAACCCCGCCAAACTGGCGGGGTTTTCTTTTGCGCGGAGTTTGCAAAGCACTCAGGTCTTCTCGTTCTCGGTATAGAAAATCACGCTGATGCTTTTAAGAACCGGCGGGATTGACCGGATGATATGGGCAAGGCCCAGAACCAAAACGCCGTGCGATGTCTTCAAATTCCCCGAAGACACATCTTCAAGCAGCGTATCACCGGTGTCGCTAAGGGCTGTGAATAGCAAGATAAAGCCGACTGAGGCATCAACCCATTGATTGCGAACCCAGGATTCCAGCCGTTGTAGCCAAGGAAACATCGCTTACCCCTCTAGCGTTGTTTGGTGGCAGCACTGCAAAGACCTTTCGTCAGGTGCGTCGTGCAGCCGATCGTTTGGTTTATAGGGGTATGATGATAGAGCCGGGCACGAAGGTCGAGCCTGTTTATGACAGGACCCTAATCCTTTTTGACGTCTGGCAGGCTGTTTTGTGCGGTGGTTTGCATGATCGCGTTGCGGTCTTTCAGGAAGGCGGCATAGCCATCTTCCATCATCGCACCACCCAGTTCGATATAGACGGTGAACAGGCGCGAAAGCGTATCGGCCTCATCCGTATCAAGAACAGACAGCAATTCACCAGACTGGGCCTGACCGGTTTCGAAATGCTCCCAGGCATGCTCAAGCATGATCTTGCCGAGATAGTCCAGATCTTCGAACTTGCCCTGGCCGATGGCATTGCGGATTTCGCCAAGGGTGATGTCAGCAGCAATCAGCATCTCGGACGGGATGGTCACAAGGCGGTCCGGCCCTTTGATGTCTTCAGGCAGGTCGCGCAGGATGTGAATGATATAGCAAAAGATCGCCATATCGCGCGCATGATACAGAGGCGGATTGGTCAGCGGCGAGGTATAACCGATTTCCGGATCATAGCGCGCAGATAGCAGGTAGACGAAAATCGATGCCGGTGCAGCAGTTGCCCCTTCACAATAGGCAATGAAGTCATCCCATTCATCCATCGGCTCTTCGGCGACGTCACGATGAAGCGCATCGGCAAGTTCGATCCAAGGTTCAGGTGACAGGTCGCTATTGCCAAGGGTAAGCCGCAGAGCCTCATATACATTGCCATCAAGCGGGCCTGTTTCCGGCAGCGGATTGTCGGTACCTGCCTTGGCAGAAATGATCTGTGCCTGCCACTGTTCGATGGTTTCAATGATGGCTTCGCGATGGGCGTCACGTTCGGCATCAGGAAGTTCAAGGAAGCCGTCATCGACGATATCGTCGATCACGCGCATCGAGGCGTAGCTTGCCAAAAAGAAGCGTTGCCGTTCCGGGGAGAGACGCATGGCCGCGCGGTATAGATTGGCGTTTTTTGCCGCAGCAAGTTCGTTGCAGGCGTCAAATGGTGCGCCAAGAATAGCATGTTCTGGTGGCAGCGAATGGCTCATACGCGTCTGAATGTCCCTTTGGGTTGCCTTTCAAACAGTCATACAGGACTGTCAGCCCTGCGCAACACCGGAATTGGCTCGAGGTTGCCAAAGGGGCGGGGCGAACACGCAATATCTGGCTGCGATGTGATAGTGAAATCAGGATCAGAATTCGATGCGATAGCTTGCCGTGAGACCAAGCATCGCATCAATCCCGTCCAAAACACCTTCGTCCGGGGTGGTCGGGGTAAGATTGCGCGAAACGCTGCCATGCAGGCCAATCCAGATATCTTCAAGCGGCATATAGGATAGCGACGCCGCAAGTCCGGCATCGTTAAACGAACTGCCGCTATTTGATATCAAAACGCGTCGTGATAGCGGCTCGACCGCGTACCCACCGGTCTGATAGACCCCGATATTGCGGGATGATGCCGCATCAAGATCAAGGAATGATCCAACCGCAAATCCAAGATCAGGGGATGGCGAATACCCAACGCCGATCTGCGCACTGACACCTTGTCGGGCGTTGGTGCTGCTATCAAGTTCCAGCCAATATTGGTCGCGAACGGACCCATCATCGGGTTCGTTGCCCAACGGGACGCTATAGGGCGACTGTCCGGAAAAGTAATTGCCAATGCCATTTGTGCCGACCGGGGGAAGGATACCTGATGTAAACGCACTTCCGCCCGGAATAAGGCGGGAGCCGGAAGTTGTGCGGTCCTCGGATTCAAGCGTTTGGGCAAAAGAAGGCCCCGTCTGCGCAAAACCAACACAAAGGAAGGTTGTCAGAAAAGCTGCCATCCGCGATGGATATGCCCAAACCTGTTTCGTCATTCCGCCTGATCCCATTGGTGATCAAACAATCACAGCAATCGACGCATCAACCTGATTACATCCGTTCGTCAGACGTAGAAGGGGGCGTTTCGTGTTGGACCTATTCCAACAATTCGTCGATCCATGCCGCCCTTTTTCATACGTGGCGATTTAAGTGCGGATCAATCACGCGGGGATCAGTTGATCGGGGATAATGATGGTTCTGGCCGAAAACGATCAGCGGGTGCCCTTGCTCAGAAAGTCCCGAATTGCGTTGATTTGCGCTTTATCATTTAGATGGGGCGCGTGACCGGCGTTCGCCACTGCGAAAACCGGCATTTCGGGTTTTTTCTGTTTCATCTTCTCGACGATGGCTTTGGGGATCAGGTCGGATTTCTCACCGCTGATCAGCATGACCGGGCAGGGCAGGGCATCGAATTCTGCCCATGCATCAAATTTATCAATATGTTCGGCAAAGATGCGCATCACTTCGGGATCGTAATGCATCATGAAATTGCCATTGGGCAAACGGCGCACGGATCTTGATGCCATAAAGGACCAGGTCGCATCATCAAACTCACCGAACGGTGCATAAACCAGCCGAACGAGCTTTTCGACATCATCGATGGTTTCAAATTCCGGCGACGCCCCGACATAGGATTTGATCCGCGCAACCGCATCGGGATCAAGTTCCGGCCCAATGTCATTCAGCACCAGTTTTTCAATCCGGCCCGCAACCTCGGTGGTGGCGTAAAGCCCGATCAGGCCGCCCATCGATGTGCCGATCCAATCGCAAGTATCAATGTTGAAGTGATCAAGTAGTTCGAACATCTGCGCGACATAGAAGGGCACGGTATATTCGCTATCGGGATCCTTGGCCCAACCCGAAAAGCCACGCCCGATCATCGACGGGCACAGCACATAATACTCATCCGTAAAATGTGGTGCGACATGGTCAAAATCATCGGCCAGTCGGGCCAGACCATGCATCATCAAAAGCGGACGTTTTTTCGGATCACCCCAAGCCCTGACATGGATTTCATAGCCGCAGCATTTGACGAAATGTTCGCGAAACTCGGCCATCGATCAGCTCCATGTCATAGGTGTTTGGGGAATAACTACTTGTCGCGTTTACGCGCAATCATGAACAGGCGATTGAACGGAAACAGGGTACGTCCGTCTTCACGCATCGGATAAACCTGATTTAGGCGATCCTTGTATTTTTCGGTAAAGGTCGCGCGTGCTTCGTCATCCGGAAGTGCCGCCATTACCGGACGCAAGATGGTCGAACTGGTCCAGTTGTAAACAGCATCCGTGCCGCTGAGCACATGGCAATATTGCGTCTGCCAAAGATCAATTTCATCGCAGGCCGGTGCCAGAACATCAAAATAATCGCCCGGTCGCATGATGCGCGCAGCATGCATGGCGGTCGCGACTTCTTTGCGCCATTCAATGCCAGCTTCGCCAATCAGCTGATGGCTGGGTGCGAGGAAATTGTTGGGCACCTGAATGGCGATGATGCCGCCGGGGCGCACAAAATTGACCAGGCGCGGAAACAGGTTCGAATGGTCCGGCACCCAATGAAGGGCCGCGTTCGAAAACAAAAGATCAACCGGTGCATCCGGTTCCCAGGATGCGATGTCACCCTTTTGCCATTCGATGGCGTCATCGCGTTTACGCGCGGTTTCAAGCATCTCGTCAGATGAATCCACACCGACGACGCGCGGCTTGTCTTCACGACCGGCACTGAAGGCTTCGGCCAAGACAGCCGTCACCGATCCCGGGCCACAGCCCAGGTCAACGATATGGTTGGGTGAAAATCCGCTAGCTGCTTTTGGCAGGCGGGCGATCAGGTCAATGGCCGGACGCAAACGTTCGTTGCCAAACAGACCGTAACGGGCGGGGTCCCAATGTGTATTGCTCATAACTTCGGACCCTAGTTCCTTTTTTCGCGGTTTTGAAGCCCTGATCGCGAGAAGGCAAAAACAGAAACGCCCCGAATTGTTACGGGGCGACTTCAGTCAGGCTGATTAATGATCTGCTGCTTCGAGCTGATCATAGTGGCCCTTGATCAGATGGAACATGAACAGGACAGCACCGATAAACAGGGCCAAACCAACAAAATATGAATAACCGTCGTGCGAGCCAGACGCATAGAACAGGCCAAAAAGACCAACCACGATGGTCAGAATGCCAAAGATCAACCGATCCATCCCCATATTCGAACTCCTCTTAACCAAAGGTGGCTATTTATCCGTAAAATTTAGCGAAAAGCACGTCGCGTTCAAGCCGCAACCTTGCCCTTATGCACCAGTCTTTTCACGAATTCTTTGCGGTACATCACTAAATGCGTCGGCAATTTGCAAATAAACCGGTCTTTTGAACGGCACAATCAGATCAGGAAGCGTCACCAGATCGGTCCAGCGCCATGCATCAAATTCCGGATTGGGCACATCAATATTGATGTGTTTGTCCTTACCGGTGAAGCGCATGGCGAACCATTTTTGCTTTTGACCGCGATATTTGCCCTTGAACGCCTTACCAATCAGATGGTCGGGCAAATCATAGGTCAGCCAATCAGGTGTTTCGGCGATGATTTCGGCCTTATCGGTGCCGATTTCTTCCTTAAGCTCGCGAAGGGCTGCCTCGATCGGTGTTTCACCGTCATCAATGCCGCCTTGTGGCAATTGCCATGCCCCTTCAAACCCGAACCGATTGCCCATCCAGACAAGCCCATCTGCGTTAAATAGCGCGATGCCAACGCAAGGGCGATAAGGAAGGTCTTCTGCCCGGACTTTGCCAGATGCATCCGCATCAGTCTGGTTTTTGGGTTCGCTTGTCTTTGCCATGATTGCTCCTGACGGGGCGGCACCAAGGATTGGCTGCCTGTCCTTAATTCTCGATGGTTGCAGCGGGCGGTGGTGCATCGCCTTCTTGGGCGGCTTCCTCTGCCATGATTGCCTGTTCGCGTTCTTCGGCCTGACGGCGGGCTGCTTCGGCCTCGACCGCGGATTGCGGTGTGACCTGCATGCCTGAAATGGCACTGACCGGGACAAGGACAACGCCCTGACGGCGCAAACGGAATGCCCAATTGCGCAGACGCTGTATCGTCACCGGATAGGATTGCGCGATACCAACTGCAACGCCATTGCGCTTGGCCGTCTCGACAAGATCAGCCAGCCTTGCATCAATGTTCCGCCGGCTTGGGATGTCATCAATGATCACGTTACCGATCGCGTTTGGTGCGCCGGCATTGGATGCCAGTTGCGCGCCATAACTTGCAACGCCACTGCTTGATCCCTCGACAAACATCAGTCCGGATCGGGAAATGAACTCAATCACCGGACGGATTGCACTATCAAGACTGCCGAACTTCGATCCTTTGTGACTTATCAGGCCGGCATAACCCGGGAAGCGTGCCAACAGCCATTCCAGACGCACCAGGTTTTCACCCTCGGAAAGGGAGGTCAAAAGGGCGCGAGGGCCCGGATCAGATAGCGGGAAATCGACCGGCTCCATCGGCAGTTCAAGGAACACTTCATGGCCCATTTCGCGCGCGCTACGTGCTATGTCGGTCAAGTCCCGGGCATAGGGCGAAATCGCAAGCGAGATATTAAGCGGCAAATCATTGATCGCGGCCTGCGTGCGTTCATCATTTAAGCCAACGCCGGTCAGCATGATCGCGACAGCGGGTTGTTCGCTTGTGAATTCATAGGGGCGCTTATAGGCATCAAACGGTGTCGTGCCATCATCAGCAATCCGAGGAATGCGGCCAAAGCTTCCCTCTTCATCAAGTCCCGGCAAGGGGGCTTGGCGCAGTGGATCGGGTTCAATTGGATCATCAAGCGATCCTTCTTCCTCGATCAGGGCAGCAAGTTCTTCTGGTGTTGGCTGATCATTGGCAGCGGGCTCACCCGTCTGATCAGGTGATCCGATCAGATCGGAAACACCGTTTAGCTGATTTGCGATGTCTTCGGCAGACTGGGGCGTACCATCCGGGTTGGTTTGCGCATCCTGCTGGGCGCGGTCACGGTCCTGAATATCACGCACCCCACGTGCGATTTCTTCTTGAAGTTCACGCTCCGATCCCGGAACAGCAACGGTTGCCTCCGGCCCGCCCGTGTGAAACAGGCGCCAGCCGGTTTCCGGGTCAAGAACCGGGATCATAGCAACAGCTGTCGCACCGAAGGGCGACAGGAACAGGGTGATGATCAGCAGTTTGGACAACCAGCTGCGCCGCGATTTTGGACGCTTTGGCAGCTTCTTGGTTTGGACTTCGATCGGCAGTTCGTTAAAGGGCAGGTCATCCGGATCGACGTCTTCATCGATGTCATGGACGTCAGTTATCCCACCGCCAAGTTCATCAGCCAGATCGCTGGCCATGTCCTCGTCGAATTCGCCGTCCTTCTTCTTTCGGAACGGCAGGGAATTTAGGATTTTCCTGAACACGAACAGTTAGTCTCTCACGATGTCAGGCCCGAATTTACCCTTGTGGACGCGGCCCAAACAGGGAAATGCCCCGGATCATGTCAAGTGCACGCGACAGCTGATAGTCATCAATTGCCAGCTGCTCGGCCTCGTCACGGCGGGAATTCGCATCCTTTTCGGCGTCGGTCGTGCCTTCGTCTTCGTTACGAAGTGCGCCGTTAAGCGATGCTTCAGAACGACGGGTTTCGCCCTCGATGCTTTCAACACGTGCCTGCGGAACGATGATGTCAGGCACAATGCCGACTTCCTGAATGGACTTGCCAGATGGCGTGTAATAGCGCGCGGTGGTCAGACGAAGTGCAACATTGCCCGGCATCGGAAGGATGGTCTGAACTGATCCTTTGCCAAAGCTTCGCGTGCCCATGATGACGGCACGACGATGATCCTGAAGTGCACCAGCAACGATTTCAGATGCGGACGCTGAACCATCATTGATCAGAACAACCACCGGAAGCCCTTGGGCCAGATCGCCGGTGCGCGCGTTATAGCGTTCGGTATTTTGTGTGTCGCGCGGTCGGGTTGATACGATTTCGCCTTTATCAAGGAAGGCGTCCGAAACCGAAATCGCCTGATCAAGCAGACCACCCGGATTGTTACGCAGGTCAATCACAAGACCCTTGATTTCCGGACCGATCTGATCGCGCATATCGCCAATCGCACGCTGCAGACCACTAAAGGTCTGTTCGTTGAATTTGGTGATGCGGATATAGCCGATATCTTCCTTGGCCTCGGCGCGAACCGACTGGATCTTGATCACGGCACGGGTGAGTGTAACGTCAAACGGTGCCTGTTCACCCTTGCGGATGATGGTCAGAAGAATGTCGGTATTGACCTTGCCGCGCATCATTTCGACCGCATCATTCAGCGTCATGCCGCGAATGGCGGTGCCATCGATATGCGTGATGAAGTCGCCCGGCTGCAGCCCCGCTTTTTCGGCAGGCGTGTCATAGATCGGCGCGATGACTTTGACAAAACCGTCTTCCATCGTGACTTCAATGCCAAGTCCGCCAAACTCACCGCGGGTATCGACCTGCATTTCCTCGAAATTATCCATATTCAGATACGAGGAATGGGGATCAAGCGATGTCAGCATGCCGTTGATTGCAGCTTCGATCAGCTGCTTGTCATCAACATCTTCCACATATTTGGCTTTGACCTGTTCGAACACATCGCCGAACAGATTAAGCAGGCGATAGGTCTCGGCCGAGGAGGTTGAAGATTGCGCCAAACTTGGCGACGCAAGGCCGAAAGTCATGCCGGTCGCGAGTGCGAGTACTGCCAATCGAGAGGTTTTCATCCACTTACCTTGCCGTTTTTCGAGGCCAGCCACGGAAGCGGATTAATAGCTTCCCCGTCCTGGCGCATCTCCAGATACAGTTTTGGCGTAGTTTCACCCATAATACCAACGGGTTCGCCCGCCAACAGATATTGTCCTACCACACTGTCGAGCCGATCAAAACCGGCGATAAGGCTATGGTATCCTTCGCCGTGTTCGATAATCAAGAGTCGGCCGTACCCGCGGAAGGGGCCTGCAAAGACAACTTTACCGTCAAACGGTGAGACAACCTGCGCATTTGCGCGTGTGCTGATCTCAATTCCTTTGGATCGATTGACGGTCAAACCATCCGGACCACGTGATTTTTCACCAAACAGTGTGACGACTTTGCCACTGGCTGGCATCCGCAAATTGCCTTGCGCCAATGTGATAGAGCTGCCAACGGCAAACTCTTCGTCGTTCGAACTGTCTTTGGCAGCATCGCTTTGGGACGGTGCGTCTTTTGCTGCCGGTGGTTCGGGTGGTGTATTTCTGGCAATCGTGGTTGCGCCCAGCGTATCGGCATCGGGTTCGGTACGAGCGGCAACGCGCATTTCAGGGCGGGATCGCGGTGCGGGTAATCCTTCGGCCCGTTTGCGCAAGCTGGTTAAAAGATCACCCAGTGATTTGGCTTCATCGGCAAGCGCGCTTACCGCCTTGGCGGCTTCGTGTGCTTCTGCCTCGGTCTGGGCGCGCAAACGGCGCTTTTCACCAAGCAGCGCCGCCAAAGATTTGCGTTCTTTCTGAAGTGCGTCGGTGGCGGATGCCAGTTCGGACCGGCGATTGCGGATGTCTTCGCGAAGAGTGGCGATTTCGCCAAGCTCCTTGCGCAAATCACGCGCATGTTGCTCGACACCGGGAAGGGCGGCTTTCAGCAACACAGCAGATCGCAGGGTATCTTGCGGCGATGTCGGAAGGGCAATGACCGCTTCTGGTGGTGTGGTCGAAAGACGCTGCAATGCCATCAGGATGCGGGCATATTGCCCGGCCTTGTCTTCAAGGCTGGTGGCCGCGCGCTTTTCACGTGTTTCAAGATTTTCAAGCTGATCTTCAAGATCGGTCAGCGTCGTTTCAAGGCGCTGGGTCCGTCTGGCAACAGAAATGGCTTCGGATTGAAGAGCTTGTTCTTCGGTCCAAAGTTCACGCGATTTGCGTGACAGGAACTCTTCCTGTTTTTGCTGTTCGGAAAGCTGGCTTTCAAGTTGATCAAGTTTCTTGTCAACTTTTTGCAGCGATTGGGCAAAAGAAGGCGCTGCCCCGCCTGCAGCAAGAACCGCAAATGCGGTCAGCGCAGGCAGGACGATCTCATAAGCTAACTTAGCTCGCAAGAAGCGCATCATTCTCATTAAGGCCCTTAAGCAACGGTTTGCCAGTCATCTCATCTGGCTGCGGCACGCCAAGCAGCTGCAACAAGGTCGGTGCAACGTCGGCAAGACGCCCATTCTCCAATGTTACCCCTTCCGGACCGTTAACAAGGATGGTCGGAACGAGATTAAGTGTATGTGCTGTGTGCGGCTCGCCGGTTTCGGGGTCGACCATGACTTCGCAGTTGCCATGATCGGCGGTAACAAACGCAACACCGCCAACCGATTTGATAGCATCAATTACCTGACCCAGGCAGGTATCAACCGCCTCGGCTGCCTTCATCGCCGCAGACAGGATACCACTATGGCCAACCATGTCCGGGTTTGCGAAGTTCAGAATGATCGCGTCATAGGTTTCTGCCTTGATCGCAGCAACCAGCTTCTCGGTCACTTCGGGGGCAGACATTTCCGGCTGCAGGTCATAGGTCGCGACCTTTGGCGATGCCACCAGAATGCGGTCTTCGCCTTCAAATACTTGCTCTTCGCCGCCGTTAAAGAAGAACGACACATGCGGGTATTTTTCGGTTTCCGCAATACGAAGCTGTTTCAGACCGGCCTTGGCGACCACTTCGCCAAAGATGTTTGGCAGGGTCTGGGGCGGATAGATCGCATCCATGTATTTCGCATGTTCGGACGAATATTCGACCATGCCGGCCTGAACCGCGAATTTCGGCGCAGTGCCGCGATCAAATCCATCAAACTCCGGTGCGCACAGGGCGGCCAGAATTTCACGCGCGCGGTCGGCACGGAAGTTGGTTATCAGAAGGCCATCGCCATCCTTGATGCCATCAAAGTCACCAATCACGGTCGGGAGCACGAATTCATCGGTTGTGTCACTGGCATAGGCATTGGCAATGGCGGCTTCGGCACTTTCGGCGCTGCGGCCATCGGCGTAATTCTTGCCCTGAACCATGGTGAAATAGGCTTGGCTTACGCGTTCCCAACGGTTGTCGCGGTCCATGGCGTAATAACGCCCGGTCACGGTCGCGATTTCAACATTGGCATCGCCAATCAGCGCGCGGAATTTCTCAAGGAACTTGGCGGCACTTTTCGGTGCAGTATCGCGGCCATCAAGATAGGCATGGATTTTCACCGGAACGCCAGCGCCAGCGATGATTTTCGCCAAGGCCCCCATATGCGCCTGATGGGAATGCACACCACCTTCGGACAGAAGACCCGCGATATGGCAAACGCCTTTGCTGTCAGACAGGGTTGCGATGAGTTTTTTGACGGTGTCGGTTTCAGCAATGGTGCCGGTTTTGACGGCTTCGTCAATTTTTGGCAGTTCCTGCATGACCACGCGACCAGCGCCAAGGTTCATGTGACCGACTTCCGAGTTGCCCATCTGACCTTCGGGCAGGCCCACATCAAGACCGCAGGCTTTGAGGAACCCGGTCGGATAATTGGCATAAAGCTCGTCCCAGACAGGCGTATTGGCCAAGGCAACAGCGTTGTCCTTGGTTTCTTCGCGATAACCCCAGCCGTCCAGAATGCACAGCACCACAGGGCGCGGGCGCTTTACGGAATTCGATACAGTCACGTTCATTACCCCACTGATAAAGATAAAGGCTGAACCACCCGTAAATAATTACCAGTAAATATGGTGACTTACAGGGCGTTTCGCCATCAATCCTGTTGCGTGGGCAGGGTGGGTCAGCCGGAACTCACAACAGGCAAATGCATAATCCGCGCAATTTAGCACGAATGTGGTTGCTGAACAGCACCTTGCACCTGAATTTTTTGCAGGTGCAAAGCTGCTTTTTGACAGGCTCTCAAGACACAGATACTCTGCGCGCAACGGTGAACCTCAGAGATGGCAGAAATGGCATCTCGCACCACGACGGGAGAGTCCGGATATCGTCCTATCCGGCGCCGAAGGAGCAATAGCCCTAAAAAACTCTCAGGCAGATGGACCGTCGCGGATTGAGGCTCTGGAGAGAGAAGTGAAGTAACGCATGAGAGAGCGTGACCAAGCTTCCACCGAAGGATGAAAACCTGTTGGTCATATTGTTTTTGACCATCAGGCGCACAATCTCAGGTCAAGGGACAGAGGGGGCATGACACCGGTTCGTAAACGGCGCGAATTTTTCGCGCGTTCAAGAGCCGTGAAGGAGGCCCTGATGACCACATCTCCCGCCACCGGTCCCTCTTCGGGATCGCAGGACGGATCCGCACATGACGTGAACCTTTCCGTTGTTGATCTTTACACCATCGGAATTGGCCCATCGAGTTCGCATACAGTTGGCCCGATGCGCGCGGGATATCGTTTTTGTCTTGAGCTCGAAGCCCGCAATCTGCTGCCCCAAACCGGAAGCATCGTTGTCGATCTTTATGGATCACTTGCGCTGACCGGCAAGGGACATGCCACCGATACCGCCGTGATCATGGGGTTGAATGGAAAACGTCCGCGCAACATTGATCCCGACGACATCAAACCGACGATGGCCGCAATTGATGAAACCAATCTGTTGCAGCTTTACGGGGAGTACCCGGTATCGTTTAACCGCGATACCAATCTGGTGTTTCATTTCACCGAAACCCTGCCGCAGCATCCCAATGGCATGCGCATCACGGCCTTTGACCGTGACGGGCTAAAGCTTCACGAACAGGAATACTTCTCGGTCGGGGGCGGCTTTATCGTTTCGGGCGATGATCGAGGTGCTGAATATTCCGGCGATAACATCACTCTGCCATTCCCGTTCTCATCAGCTGATGAATTGATGGCGATCTGCAAGCGCGAAGGTAAATCCATCGCCGAGATCATGATGGCGAACGAGCAAAGTTGGCGAAGCTCTGATGAAACCGTCGAATTTGTCGATCGCGTCCATAAGGCGATGATGGACTGCATTGACCGGGGCTGTAAGACCGATGGCATTTTGCCTGGTGGTCTGAATGTCAAACGTCGTGCCTCCAAACTTTACAATGAACTGCTTGATAAGCCGGAAGCTGGCCTGCGTGACCCGCTGACCGTGATTGATTGGGTCAATCTTTATGCCCTTGCCGTGAACGAAGAAAATGCTGCAGGCAGTCGCGTTGTCACGGCACCGACCAACGGGGCGGCGGGCGTGATCCCGGCAGTGTTACGCTATTACGAGCGGTTTAATTCCAACCCCACCCAGCACAAAATCCGTGAATTCCTGCTGACGGCTGCTGCAATCGGCTCGATCTATAAGAAGCGCGCATCGATTTCGGCGGCCGAGGTTGGATGTCAGGGTGAAGTTGGCGTTGCCTGTTCGATGGCAGCCGGTGCGTTATGTGCTGTTTTGGGTGGCACCCCCGAACAGGTCGAAAATGCGGCCGAGATCGGTATGGAACATAACCTTGGCCTGACCTGCGATCCGATTGGTGGTTTGGTGCAGGTGCCGTGCATCGAACGCAACACCATGGGCGCCGTCAAGGCGATCAACGCCGCGCGTCTGGCATTGCGCGGTGACGGGCAACATACCGTGTCGCTTGATAAGGTGATCGAAACCATGCGCCAGACGGGACTCGACATGCAAAGCAAGTACAAGGAAACCAGTCAGGGTGGGCTTGCGGTCAATGTCAACGTGGTGGAATGCTGATCCCTGTTCGTAAGAATAGGGCAGAAAATAAGGGATTTTGACCCTTCGCGCATGAAGCCATCGGTTCTTGTTCTGTGAATCTTGCCACTGCAGGTTGGTGATCTGCTATGATCATCGAACTAAAAAAAGGGGCAAAGACCCCGCTATTGGTTGGATAAACACATGAGCAAAAAACTGTTCCGCATCTATATCGCGGTCAGTCTGGATGGCTTCATTGCGCGCACCAATGGTGCGGTCGACTGGTTGGATGAATATGATCCTGCCGAGTTTGGCTTTGATGACTTTCTGGACTTCGTCGGGACCTTGATCATCGGGCGAAATACCTTTGATCAGGTCATGGAATTTGGTGATTGGCCCTATGAGGCCCGTCGCACAATCGTTCTGACATCGCGCGAGCTCCCCGAAGATCGACCGGAAAATACCGAAGCCTATGGTGGCAGCATCATCGAGCTGGTTGATCAGCTGCGTGATCGCCGCAATGGTGATGGCGATATCTGGGTCGTTGGCGGAGGAAGTGTGGTGACACAGTTCCTGTTTGGCGGCTTCGCCGATCAGCTTGATATCTTCACCATCCCCGAAGTTTTGGGCGACGGGATATCTCTGTTCGGGCGCGACGCTGGCGGCATCAAACCCCGTCTGCTGGCATCAGAACGTTATAATTCCGGCGTGGTGCGCAGCCAGTACGGACTGGCCTGATCAAAGATGAAGACATAACCAAGCGCGCCGAGTGATCTCGGCGCGTTACGTCTGTGTGATCAGCTTTTGCTGATTACTCGCGGTGATAGGGATGGTTGGTCTGGATGGCGTGGGCGCGGAACAGTTGTTCGGCGATCAATGCACGTACCAGCATATGTGGCCAGGTGGCCTTGCCCAATGACCAAAGAGTATTGGCGCGCGATTTCAATGCTGCGCCATGGCCGTCCGCACCGCCAATGACAAAGGCAATGTTTCCGGCATATTGATCAATCCAGCCTTCTAGTTTTTGCGAAAACTCGATCGAGCCATATTCCTTGCCGCGTTCATCAAGGGCAATGACAAAGGCATTATCTGGAATGGCCGAAAGCAGAAGTTCTGCTTCGCGGTCTTTAAGCTGATTTGGCGGGAGTTTTTTCTTTTCTTCGACTTCACGCACCACAAAGGGCCAGCGCAGTCGGGCAGCGTAATGGTCAAAAAGATCTTTCTCGGGTCCGGATTTCATCCGTCCCACCGCAGCAAGGGTAATTTGCATGTCTCTGATCCACACCGTTACGCGCATCAAGGGCCGTATTGCGCCCGGATATGTCCGGGCGCGGCCAAGCGGCGCAAACTGTTAGTACAGTCGCGCTGCCTGCTGTTTCAGTGCCGGGTTTTCAACGCCCCACATCTCTTCGATGTTGTAGAAGGCGCGAACTTCCGGACGGAACAGATGAACGATGACATCGCCGGTATCAACCAGAACCCAGTCACCCTGTTCCTTGCCTTCTGCCTGTGCACGACCCTGACCGGCATCCTTGATTGCTTCGACAATATGTTCTGCCATGGCGGCCACGCGACGCGAGGACGAACCAGTAGCAATGATCATATGATCGGCAAGGGAGGTTTTATCGGTCAGATCAATCGTGACAAGGTCTTCGGCCTTGTCGTCTTCGAGCGTTCTCGTGATAAGCGCGAGCATCTCGCCGGGCTTCAGAGATTGTTTTGCGGTACCTATGGTCGCCACCTTAAATTTCCACGGGATGGACCGGTCTATACCGTGAACCATCGCATCGCGTTGCTTACACCTGCCATCTGCCTTCAGCGCGAATAGCGGTTGAAGAGGCCGGATGGCGCTTGATTGGCAGGTATACCCAGGCCGGAACATCGAGATCGGCCAGCAAACCCGCCCTGTCCATGGGAATGCGCCAGCGTTCCATACGGCGCGCGGCAGTCCCGGACAATGCCTTGTTAGAATACCCCTCACGGTCGATAACCGCAATGGGAGCACGTAAAATCAACCTTTCCCACCATTTCCATTTATGGAATTGGGCCAGGTTGTCTGCTCCCATCAGCCAAACGAACCGTGTTTGGGTAAAACGACGCTGCAAGGCTGCAAGAGTGTCGGCCGTATAACGGGTTCCAAGCTCGGTTTCAATTGCAGAAACAACAATGCGGGGATGCTTTGCCATCATCAGTGCAGAATCAAACCGATCGGCAAGGTCTGCCATACCTGATTTGGACTTAAGCGGGTTCTGGGGGGAGACAAGCCACCAGATCGCATCCAACTGCAGGCGTTTCAACGCTTCGAGCGATATATGCAAGTGCCCCTCATGGGCGGGATTAAACGACCCGCCCAATAAGCCAACCCGCGGTGGGGCGACATGCGATCTTGGCGCCGCAAATGTCATGGACGGGTCTGACCTTGACCACGAACGATGTATTTATAGCTGGTCAGCTGTTCGACTCCGACCGGACCACGTGCGTGAAGCTTGCCCGTCGAAATGCCGATCTCGGCCCCCATGCCAAATTCACCGCCATCAGCAAACTGTGTCGATGCATTCACAATCACAATCCCGGAATCCACCCCATTAAGGAAGGTCGCGGTCGCAGTGGCGTTTTCAGCAATGATCGCATCGGTATGGTGCGAGCCAAATGTGTTGATGTGATCAACGGCCTCTTCCACGCCAGACACAACCTTGATCGAGACAATCGCATCAAGATATTCGGTGATCCAGTCATCGGCGGTGGCCGGCTTGATGCGGCCATCAACCGCCTGTGCAGTCTCATCACCACGAAGCTCACAGCCCTTGGCAACCAGTGCTTCGGCGATGCGCGGCAACAGACGACCGGCAACCGAGCTATCAATCAAGACGGTTTCAGTTGCACCGCAGATACCAACGCGGCGCATCTTGGCATTGACGACAATGTCGACCGCCTTTTGCGGATCGGCACTGGCATGGACATAGGTGTGGCACAGCCCTTCAAGATGCTTGAACAGCGGGATGCGGCTTTCATCAGTGATGCGCGAAATCAGCGACTTGCCACCGCGCGGGACGATGACATCAATATAATCAGACAGCTTCAGCATCTCGCCAACCGCAGCACGGTCGGTTACCGGGATCATCTGAATGGCATTTTCCGGCAGGCCCGCTTCGCGGATGCCTGCGACCATGCAGTCAAAAATCGCACGCGATGAATGGAAGCTTTCCGAACCACCACGCAGGATCGCGGCATTGCCGGACTTTATGCACATGGCACCGGCATCGGCGGTCACATTCGGGCGGCTTTCATAAATGATGCCAATGACGCCAAGCGGTACGGAAACGCGCGCGATATCAAGGCCGTTATGTTCCGGGCTCCAGCGTGCAAGCTCACGACCGACCGGATCGGGCAGTTCTGCAACGGCTTCAACGCCTGCGGCAATGCCTTCGATGCGGGCCGGATCAAGCGCAAGTCGGTCAAGCAGGGCCGCAGTCAGACCTTTGGCGCGACCAGCTTCCATGTCCTTTTCATTGGCAGCCAGGATCACATCGGCATTCTCGCGCAGCTTTGCTGCAGCGGCCTTAAGTGCGGAGACTTTTGGCTCTGCCGGGACCTGCGCAAGTTCGAGTGCCGCTTTGCGGGCATTAATCCCCATATCGCGCATCAGCGCTGCGATATCCTGGCTTTCGATACTGGCAAGAGCCGTCATGGTCCTGGTTCCATTTCTGAAGGTACAAATCGGCTTGGCAAAACGCGCCAAGCCCGGTGTTTTTGAGATTTTATCAACAAATTGCCAAAATAGACATCAAACCGGCTGTCTGCAATGACCTTCGTGGATAAACGACCTTGGATGCTTGCCAAAGCGGGCTGATCGGTCCATCTGTTGATGACAGAATGAAAAGACATGCCGTGCGCATCCCGCAATGCTGTTCGGTACCTGTTTGGGGATAAGAAATTGAAAAATATGGGTTCCGATCAGCCGACTGCGCGCGCAGAGTTCGGCGTCATCAAGACATTTCTGCCGTATTTATGGCCGCGCGGTGAGGGGGAACTTAAAGCACGTGTCGGACTGGCACTGTTGTTCCTTGTCGGGGCAAAGGTCGCCAACGTTTATATTCCGGTTCTTTACAAATACGCGGTCGATGCACTTGGCGGTGGGGCGAAGGCAACAGATGCCGCAACCGATACCACGGCCCTGATCGTTGTGCCGGTCGCACTGATTGTTGGCTATGGCCTTGTCCGCATCCTCGTCTCCGTCTTTGGCGAGATGCGTGATGCTGTCTTTGCCAAGGTGGCCCAACGCGCCATTCGCCGATCGGCATTGAGCGTTTTTGAACATCTGCATGGCTTGTCGTTGCGGTTTCATCTTGATCGACAGATGGGCGGTCTTTCGCGGGCAATTGAACGCGGCGTAAAGGGGATCGAATTCCTTCTATCCTTTATGCTGTTCAACATCCTGCCGACCCTGCTTGAGATTTTCATGGTCTCGGCAATTTTGTGGGCGCTTTATGATGTCTGGTTCGCGCTGATCACGTTTGTCACCATCGTGATTTATATCGTCTTCACGCTGGTCGTGACCGAATGGCGCATGAAGTTCCGCCGTGAAATGAACAAGCGTGACGATGAAGCCAACACGAAGGCCATCGACAGCCTGATCAACTATGAGACGGTCAAGTATTTCAACAACGAAACCCACGAAGCAAACCGCTATGATGTGGCTCTGCGTGGCTATGAAACAGCGGCGGTGCAGTCACAAGTGTCACTGTCAAAGCTCAATGTCGGGCAGGGTGCGATCATTGCAGTCGGGCTTGTACTGAACATGCTTCTGGCGGCCCAGGGCGTTAAAGACGGCAGTATGACGGTCGGTGACTTCGTGCTGGTGAATACCTATCTGTTGCAGCTTTACATGCCGCTCAACTTCCTTGGCTTTGTTTATCGTCAGATCAAACAATCGCTCACCGATATGGAGCGGATGTTCTCGCTGCTTGATGTTGAAAAGGAAGTCGAAGACACATCAGGTGCCAAGGAACTGGCCTGTGGCAACGCCGCCATCCGGTTTGAGGATGTTCATTTCTCCTATAACCCGGATCGCAAGATCCTTAAGGGTGTCAGTTTTGATGTTCCCGCAGGCAAAACTGTTGCCGTGGTTGGGCCAAGTGGGGCGGGTAAGTCGACGCTCACGCGCCTGATGTTCCGTTTCTATGATGTTTCGGGCGGCAAGATCACGATTGATGGTCAGGATATCCGCGATGTGACGCAGAATTCGCTTCGTCGCGATATCGGTATCGTGCCGCAAGACACGGTGCTGTTTAACGACACCATTGCCTATAACATTTCCTATGGGCGTCCGGGGGCAGAGCAGGGCGAGATCGAAAATGTCGCCAAACTGGCCAGCATCGATGGCTTTATCGCGGGCCTTCCCGAAGGGTTCAAAACCATGGTGGGGGAACGCGGGCTTAAACTTTCGGGCGGCGAGAAGCAGCGTGTATCGATTGCGCGCATGTTGCTTAAACGACCCAAGATCATGATCTTTGACGAGGCAACCTCGGCCCTTGATACAAGAACCGAAAAGGACATCCAGCAGGCCCTTCGTGAAGTGTCACGTGGTCATACGACCCTTGTGATTGCCCACCGTCTGTCGACTGTGATTGATGCTGATGAAATCATCGTTCTACGCGATGGTCAGGTGGCAGAACGCGGTCGACATCAGGATCTGTTGGCAAAGGACGGCCTTTATTCCGAAATGTGGGCACAACAACAGGAAATCCGCGAAGCGCAGGAAATCCTTGCCCATGCCGGTGAAATTCCAAGCTAATTTCGCGCGGGCCTGATTTTTGACTGGAAGCTTGTGACGTCATCGCCAAATAATGTGAATGACGTCACAATTGCTTTTGGGGGAAAGTCTGGTGCCGAAAATGACACGAAGCGAACTTCATGCGCTTCAGGAACAACAAATACACCACGGGCATAGCCATACTCACGGTCATCATGATCACCATCATGCGCCGATGGATGAAGGCAAATATGCCGGTGATACGCGACAAGAAGTCGACCGGATGCGTCGCAATATCTTGGTCGGTCTTGGCATGTTGCCGCTGGCTGGCATGGTGCTTAATCCGACGCGACAGGCGTGGGCGCTGACCAACGAAGTTTCGATGCGCGAAGATGGGAATTATCGCTATATCTCGTCAAATGCGATTCCGAACCATGCAACGGGAAGCTTCCCGAACCGTAAAAATCCGAACTCAATCAAAGCACAGTCGATTGAATTGCGATTGCCTTTGAACCCGACACGCACTGGTCGGTTTTCGTCGATTGATCACATGTCGTTCGGGATTGCGGTGAATGGTGTGCCGTTTGATCCCTTTACGGCTGAGTATTGGCAGCGTAACCGACAGTCTGGATGGAGATATGAGGCCATTTCACCAACGGTCGATTTGGGGCTTGATCAGAACAATGCCCATGTCCAGCCTGACGGGACCTATCATTATCATGGCTTGCCGACCGGCTTGATCAAAAGCTGGTCACCCGATCAGCATTCGGTTCGTATCGGATTTGCCGCGGACGGTTTCCCGATATATGCCGTCTATGGATATGAGAACGCGAACGACCCGTCTTCGCGTGTGACTGCATTGCGCAGCTCCTGGCGGGTCAAAAGCGGTTCGCGTCCGGGTGGTCCGGGCGGCAGATACGATGGCACCTATGGCGAGGATTTCGAATTTGTACCCGGCCTTGGTGACCTTGACGAAGCCAATGGCCGTGAGACTGTAACGCCGGAATATCCGCAAGGCACCTACGCCTACTTTGTCACCGAAACCTTCCCGTTCGTGCCGCGGATGCTTGCCGGTATTCCGGATCGAAGCTTCTTGAAGCAACCGGGTGGTATGCAGCCAGGTGGTCAAGGTGGCCCGGGTGGTGGCGGCCCGGATGGTCGTCGTGGACCGCCTCCGGCTGGTGGCTTCCCAGGGCAGCGTCCCCGGTTTGGTGAACCACCACGCTAATCGCAAAATAAAAGGACGGTCCAATATCGGGCCGTCCTTTTTCGTTGGTTTGTTGCTTTATGGCAGTGGACCAAAAACGTGGGTGGTATCAAGCAACCAAAGTGCCAAGCTGATCGTCAGGAACGACAGAGACGTCGCCATCATAAGTGATGCTGCGCACAATCCTTCGTGACCATAGCGTTGGCCAAAGATCGGATAGATGCTGAGCATCGGTGAACAGGCAAAGGCAACACCGGCAACCTGCAACATTGGATCAATGTCTGGCAGCAGGTAAAACAGCGCAAAGATTATCAGGGGATGCAGCAAAAGCTTGCCACTGACGATGCGGCCCATATCAACGCGAAGGCCCTTAAGCTCCAAGCCGACCAACCCGCCACCAATGACAAACAGCGCAACCGGGGCCGATGCAGATGCCAGCATATCAACCGCCTTGAAAATAGGGCTGGGCAGGGTGATACCCGAAAGCGAAATCACAAGTCCCGCAAGAATACCCAAAACAATCGGGTTTTTGCCAAGATTGATGAAGGATTTGGTCAGGACCTGTCGCAGGGTTTGACCATCACCGCGGGCACTATCACCCAAAACCAGCGCCATCGGGATCATAATCAGGTTCTCAATGATCAAACAAAGTGCCAAGGCAACTTCCGCCGTTGGCCCCAGCAATTGCGACACGATTGGGTAACCGACAAAACCGCTATTGGAAAAGGACATGCCCATGCCCTGCAAGGTCGCATTGGGCTGACTTTTCCTGGCAATCAAAAGTGCGTAACCAAACCCGATGGCAAAGACCAACGCCGATCCGCCGCCATATGCCAGAAGGTAAACGGGCTCAATCACCTCGGTCAGGTCACGCTGGGCAAGGGCGCGGATCAAAAGGCATGGCAGGGCAAAGTTCAGAACGAACGCCCCCATGCCGCGCACAACTGTTTGCGGCACAATGTTGCGATAGACCGCAAAATAGCCGATGGCGATAATCAGAAAGATCGGTGTTGTGATCGCAAGAATATCAGCCATGGTTGGCAGAGGCCTTTTCAAGATGGGACAGGTGCGCGCAAGAAATTGCTGGCGAAACAGGCAAGATGCCCGGTAGGTGTAACCATCAGCTATCCCCGCAATGCGATGCGGGTCAAGAAACGGAATGGCTCGGTAAATGAACCAAACGGTAATGGATTGGCCAGATCACCTGACAGCACAGGCTTTCATGGGTTTGGGCAAACTTGAAAACGCATCCAATCAGGGGGCAAAAGCCGCCGATATTGTGCGGCGCTACGCTCTGCTTGAAAGATTGGCCGCATTTGATCCGGTGATTGTCGGGACTCTTCCGTTGGCGATTGATACGCCAAGTTCAGACATCGATATCCTCTGTGAGGTCAGTGATTTCGATGCATTTCAGGACGTTGCCACGAAGGCCTTTGGGACACTTGAAGGTTTTGGCATTCATGCCCGTCAGGCAACGCCGCATGTGCCCGAAGCACTGGTTATGCGCTTTGACCTTGATGGTCTGCCAATCGAAATCTTTGCAACCAATCGACCCAGCATCGAACAATATGGCTTTATCCATATGTTGGTTGAAGCCCGTATCATTGCTCTGTTGGGGGATGGATTTGCCGATCAAGTCCGCAGGCTCAAGGGCGCGGGGGTCAAGACCGAACCCGCCTTTGCCCAAATTCTTGGTCTGGAAGGTGACCCCTATATTGCATTGGCAGAGATGGCGGCTTTGTCCCCTGATCAGATGCGTGAGGAGCTTGGCTTATCGGAATAACATGTGATCAGGCGGCATGTGCCGGGATGGGCAGGGCGTGGTAGACCACGCTTTCAAACCCGTCGAGTTTGGCTTCTTCGAGCGCATTTAACGCGTGTTCAAGAATGGCACGTGCACTGAAATGCTGTTTCGCATCGGCGGGTGCCCAAGTCGCACCGACACTTACTGTGATTCGCACGGGATTGCCGTCACGATCGGTAAAGCGGCATTGCTCACGCACGGTGTCGCAAAGCTTAAAGCCCAGGAAACTTGTCTGTTCCTGACGGACGCCCGGCATCAGGCAAGCAAAGCCGTAATCATCAACCCGACCGACCACGTCGCGCTGGCGCAGGGATGTTGTGACAGCGGTTGAGATGGCCTGAATGATGCGATTGACCGTGTCCTGCCCAAAACTTTTGACAAGCTTGTCATGCTCGTCAATTTCAAAGCGGTAGATACCAATCGTGCTATGTTTCAGGCGCGCATTGATCAATTCGCGGTGCAGAAACTCTTTCATCCCCATTTCGTTCCAGGAACGGGTCAATGGATCGATCAGGAGCTGATGTTTTGCGGGATCAAGATCGTTATAGACCTGCTGCGGGGTGCGCGCGCCATAGCGAAGTGCGATGGTCGTTTCCGCCCAATGTCCCAAATCTTCAAGGATTTGCAAATCATCGGGGCTGAACTGACGCGAATGCGTATCCACAACGCAAAGCGCACCGATCTTGTAGCCGTCCGGATTGGTCAGGGGAACGCCAGCATAGGACCGAACATTCGGAACGCCGGTAACAAGCGGATTGTCGTAAAAGCGCTCGTCACGGGATGCGTCTTCGACCACGAACGGGTCATCACCATTGATCACATGGCCACAAAATGAAATGTCGCGCGGTGTTTCGCTCGATGGCTGATTGATGTTGGACTTGAAGAATTGCCGATCATTATCAAGCAGCGAAATCGCCACAATTTCCGAACCAAATATCCGTTGGGCAACACGGGTAATCCGGTCAAGTTCCGGGTCCGCAACGCTGGTCAGGATGCCCATGCTTTCAAGGGATCTTTGGCGGGCGGCTTCGTTATCTGGCAATTCTGCTTTTTTCATCAGCCCTTTTCCTGACGGATCAATGATGAGTAACGAGCAATTTTAAGCGTTTATCACCAAGGATCAAGCTGGCCTTTGATCTAAGACACCAACGCAATCACATCGCCAAGCGCAACTGAGCCACCCTCAATCACGCGACACGTAACCCCACCACGCCAGTCCGGCGTCATCGCCTCTTTCAGGCCGGGTGCCGCGTCATCCATGCGGTTGCAGGGATCGGTTTCGCCAGTGATCTCAAATACCACATTCCCGATGGTAAGTTTTGAACCCTTGGTGCGCGGAAGATCAACACCGCGCACATAAAGGTTTGCGCGGCGCGTTGTCCAATCAAGGTCGCCACGATCAATCGCGTTACATGCTGCCTGCCAGCCTTCTTCGGCCAGAATGGTAACCTGGCGGCGACGTAGTTTGCCGCGGAAATCACCATCAAGGCCAAGCTCGGTGGTGATCTCAATCCGATCAAGCGTTTCCATTGGCGCGCGCGAACGTGCCTTGCGTGCGATTCCGATCAGTTCGGCTTTGACCGTCATGCTTGCTTCCCTTGTTTTGATCTTGGGGATCAGGTTTTCCACTGACCTGAAATCACCCAGCGACCTGCAAAGTTTTCCGGTACCAGAATGGTCTGGCGCGGGGTTCCGCTTTCATCCAGATCCGGATAGTCGGTTGTGTAATGCAGACCACGGCTTTCGCGACGCCAAAGCGCTGATTGAATGATCAGCTTGGCGACAACCGACAGGTTACGGAGTTCCAACAGGTCATTGGTGACGCGGAAATTACCGTAATATTCGTCGATTTCCGAAAGCAACAGGTCAACACGATGTTGCGCGCGCTGAACGCGTTTGGTGGTGCGGACAATGCCAACAAAGTCCCACATCACGTTGCGAAGCTGTTCCCAGTTATGGGCAACAATCACTTCTTCGTCGGAATCGGTAATGCCGGTTTCATCCCAATCAGGGATCGGTTTGAAATGATCTTCGACCGGAAGGGCTTCGATGATGTCGTTGGCGGCCGCTTCACCAAATACAAGACATTCCAGAAGCGAGTTCGATGCCAGACGGTTCGCCCCATGAAGGCCTGTGCCCGCGCATTCGCCAATGGCATAAAGACCCGTCAGGTCAGTACGCCCGCGAAGATCGGTCAAAACCCCGCCGCAGGTGTAATGCGCAGCCGGAACAACCGGGATCGGTTGTTTGGTCATGTCGATGCCATAACCAAGGCAGGTCTCATAAACCGTCGGGAAATGTTCCTTGATGAAATCCGCACCCTTGTGGGTGATATCAAGATAGACGCAATCGGCACCAAGACGCTTCATTTCATGGTCAATTGCGCGCGCGACGATGTCACGCGGGGCAAGTTCACCGCGCTCGTCAAACCGGTCCATGAACCGCGTGCCATCGGGCAGTAAAAGCTTGCCACCTTCACCACGCACAGCTTCGGTAATCAGGAAGGATTTGGCTTGCGGGTGATACAGACAGGTCGGGTGGAACTGGCTGAATTCCATATTCATCACGCGACAACCCGCGCGCCACGCCATCGCAATGCCATCCCCGGTCGACCCATCGGGGTTTGAGGTAAATCGATAAACCTTGCTTGCACCACCGGTCGCCAAAATGACTGTGCGCGCGTTAAATGATTTTACCGTCCCTGTTTCAAGATCCAGCGCATAGGCGCCGATGCACCGGCGGCCTTCGCCGCCAAACTTGCGGTCTGTGACCAGATCAATCGCAAGGTAATCTTCAAAGATATCGATGTTCGGATGATTAACCGCCTGGCCCTGCAGCGTGGTTTGCACAGCACGCCCGGTTGCGTCCGCCGCATGGACAATGCGGCGATGGCTGTGACCGCCTTCGCGGGTCAGATGGAATGGCTGATTGTTGTCACCAGCCGGATCACGGGTCAGCTGAATGCCAAGCTCATCAAGCCAGCCAATCGCGCGCGCCGCATTGGCGGCAACAAATTCAACGGTTTCGCGTTTGCAAAGGTCTGCACCGGCAACCAGCGTATCCTTGACGTGATTTTCGATGCTGTCAGCAGCATCAAGGACTGCTGCAATGCCACCCTGCGCCCAGTTGGTCGAGCCATCATCAATCTTTCCCTTGGAAAGAACGGCGACCTTAACGTGCGGGGCAAGCTTAAGCGCGGTAGATAGACCGGCAGCACCACTGCCAATGACAAGAACGTCATAGTGGAATGAGTTTTCGGACATTTTATCCCATCACTTTTGGGCGGTGCCCGATGGCGGAAACTGGCGCGGTGGCGTCAACATCGGGCTCCGAACAGAGCCGCAGAATAGGACTGCTTTTCGCCAATCTCAAACATATTTGTCTGAAATGGTGTGATGATTTCGCCTTTGATGATGTGGCCTTGATATCCGCTGCTTGCAATTTCGGGCCAATCAAACAGATTTAATGGATCACCCACCACCAATCAGGGGAGGTTGCTGTGGGCAAAACTGCCAGCGAAAAGACCGTCTATACCGGCGGCTGCCATTGCGGCGAAGTGCGTTATCAAATCCACGGTCCATTGGATGACACGGTCATGTGTCATTGCGAACTGTGTCGCAAACTTCACGGCCATGTCAGTTCATATGCGCGGTTTGACCGCCATCACATGAAACTGACCCGTGACGAAGGATTGCGGTGGTATCGCCTGTCAGACAAAACCGACCGCGGATTTTGCAAGGAATGCGGGACTGCCCTGTTCTGGCGTCCTGTGCGGACCGACAATATGGCACTGATGCCAGGTACCCTTGATGATACCAAGGGCATGACGACGGTCGGTCAGATTTATTGTGCTGATAAGGGGGATTATTACCCGATTGATCCGGCAATCCCCCAACATGACCAGTCAGATAATGTCGGTACAGCGGCGGTTGCCGGTCAATCCTGATCGGTAACGCCCGGCACCTTCATCCAGGTCAGCTCGTGCTTGTTATTGTAAAGATGCACGACCTTTGATCCGGGAATATCGGCAAACTGGGTGATGGCGGAATAGTCCGTATCGCCCTGCAGCTTGATGGTGCAGATAAAGTTGGTCGCCATGCCGGTATCCATCCACTGGTTAACCAGCTGGAACAGGCGATCCGGATAGCAAATGATGTCCGAACACAGCCAATCGATATAGCCGACTTCTTCCGGGTTCAGGCCAAAGGCACTTTCCTGACGGAAATCAACGCGCGGCAGATTGGCGATCTTGCTGTCAAGGCGGGCCTTGTCGATGGAAATCACATCGGTGCCAAATTCATGCAACACCCAGGTCCAGCCACCGGGGCTACCGCCCATATCCATGGTGCGATCACCTGCCTGCGGATAAGCGCCCAGACGTGTAAACGCTTCCCACAGTTTCAAATAGGCGCGGTTTGGCGGGACGACCTTGTCTTCTTCGAACTCGACTTCGCCGTTTTTCCACGGGCTGGAACAATCGGCAGACGCAATGATCGTATCGGGATCGATCAGCGTCCAGGATCCAAGTGGCGCGGTCGGTGCCGGTTCGCCAAATACCTGACGTTTTGCCGATACATGGGGCAGATGCCCTTCGATCAGCTTGGCGCGGGAAAAATGGTCAAACTTGAACAGGGCCCAGTTGCGCTGATTGAATTTCAGGATTTTGGCCGCACCCTTGATCGAGGGGATGGCAATCTGCACCGGGTTGCGCCAGACATTTTGCGCCCAGAAGACACGCCGTTCCGGACCGGGTGCAAACATCAACCGGTCATGGCGTTCAATCACATCGCCCAATTCCTTGAACAACTGCTCCTCAAAGCCAACTGGGGCGAGGTAGCCGGTTGCATCCATGGGCTCAATCACGGCGTCAACGCCGTCCGGGGTGTCGAATGTCTGTTTTTCTGTCATCATGGGCCTGCTTTTACGCCCATTTCAGGCAATAAAAAAGCAGGAAAGCTGCATGACAGCCTTCCTGCTTTGGTGGTTCAGATCAGAAAGTGTCGGATCAGAACTTGTCAGCCTGAACCAGACCTTCGATCAGGATGACCTTGGTCGGGTCGCCCTTGATGCCGAAATCATTGTCATTGATCATGGCAAGTGCGCCATCACCCATGATCGCCAGGCCTTCAAGCTTGTTCGGTGCTTCCGGGTAGTCGGCACTGTCAAAGCGAAGGGTCTTGGAAACGGCAACCAGATCGATTTTCGAAAGATCGTTTTCCTGTTCAAGCGACGGGCTGGTCGACATGTCGTCCCAACGGGTCGCAAGAATGTTGGTCGCACCTTTAAGCTCGATTTCATGAAGCTTGGTGGTTTTGTCGGTACGTTCGAGAACCAGCAGACGGTCATCGCCAAGACCAAGAACTTCGGAAATGCGCGGTGCATTCTGTTTCTTGGACGGATCGTTGCGGAAGGTCTGCGGATCATCAAGCTGATAGATATATTCGCCGGTCAGCTTTTCCGATGCACGGTCATAGACGAACAGACGGGTGTTTTTCGCCGCCTTGTAGGCATCCGCATTGGGGTTCGCCAGCGGGTTCTGAACCATGAAATAAAGCTTGGATTCATCAGGCGATACCGCCATCGATTCAATGCCACGGTTGGTCTGGCGGGTCACCAGAATGGCCGGAAGACCACCGGTTACTTTATAAGCAGCGCCAGCAAAATCCTTTTCCGAACCGGCCGGAACGATACGCTGGATCACGATGCCATCAGATGCAACATGCAGAATGGACGGGCCGTTTTCTTCGCCAATCCAGTAAGAACCATCCGTCAGACGAATGATGCCTTCTGCGTCGATGGCAGATTCAGACTGTTCAAGCATATTGCCATTGGCATCAACCGGCTTTTCGGTTTTTGCGACGGTCAGCTTGTTGGTCAACCCGGTCAGCGGAACGCCCTTCTGATCCTTGATGGTAATGACGTCCTTGATGTCAAAGCTGCCATCATTGTTCAGGAAGATGGTGTAGATCGACGGCGAGTAATCCGGGGTCGGATAAACGCGCACTTTCTGGCCTTTGCAAACCTGATCAGCAGAAACGCCAAGAACGGTTTCTACATCGCCACAAACGAAGTTCGGACCACGGTCAGAAACGGCATAGAACATGTTCGCCGGATCACCCGGACGACGATATGCGCCAGAGCCAAGGCCAACCGTAAGATCACGTGACTTGCCTCCATCAACCATCACGGTCGACAGGTTGTTGATCGCACTTTTGGTTTCGAAAACCTTGGCTTCACCAGCCATTGCCGAACCGGCCAGAAGCATTGCCGCAAAGCCGACAATACCGGCTGCAAACGTCCGTTTCATCTTGGAGACCCCCAGAAAAATGTACAAAGAACCCCAGCTCAAGCCCGTTTGATGTTCGAGCGAACTGTGTTCCTGTTCACATTAGAGTGTCTCTGTGACAGTTTGTTTGCGCTTGAGCGTCGTTTTGATGAAACAAATCAGACGCTTATCACCAATTATTTCCAAAAATCTTCGCGCCGAACCGTAAAGGTCTCGGAAATGCTGGCATATTCGTGATAGCCAAGCCGGGCAAGCGGCTCAAACAGGGTGATATCGACCATCCCGTCGCGGATGATGTCATCATCAATATGCAAACCAACCACGGTTCCAATCACCATACCGCACGGGCGTTGATCGGGGAAGGCGCTTGGCAGATCGACGATCTGATAGACTTCGCATTCCATATGGATCGGAACGCCCTTGATCAGATGCGGTTTAACGCATTTGGCCGGAAGCTTTTCAAGCCCGGCATATTCAAATTCATCTTCACCTGATGGCAGTGGCGATGAACTGAAATTAAGCTCTTTCAGCATCGCCTTTGGGGCAACACCAACCACAAACTCGCCCGTATCACGCGCATTCTGAAGACTATCGACCGAACCACCCGATGAAAACATCACCATCGGCGGCGTGCCCAAAACAGCATTGAAAAACGAATAGGGTGCCAGATTGGGACGACCGTTTTTATCAAGCGTGGAAATCCAGCCAATCGGGCGCGGTGCAACACATGCCTTGAACGGATCGTGTGGAAGATTATGGGCGGTTTTTCCGGGTTCGTAGAACATGTCGATCCTTGGCTACTAAGCGGGCGCTTGGTCTTTGGCGAATTGAGCGATAAGACTAGGTTCGCCTCATGCGCCAGGCAAGGGCATTCTTGTGATTTGGGGATATGAACCGCAATGATCGCAGCCACCGATTTACTGCGCCAACGGCTTAGTGATTTACACCCGATTTCCGATGCAAGCTGGAGAGCCGCGATTGATCACCTGAGCACCAAAAGCTGGAAGGCGGGTGAGACGGTTTTTGCCGCAGGGGATAGCGATCAGCGGGTCTATTTCATCGCTGATGGTTTGGCGCGCTATTACTACATTGATCCGGATGGCCGCGAACGCAACAAATCCATCACCGGCCCCGGCGGGGCTTTGGCCAGCATGGATACCGCGATCAACGGGGTTCCAAGCCCGTTCTTCACCGAAGCCCTGACAGAACTTCGTACTGTTGCCATTACCTATCCCCACCTTGTTATGCTTTCTGAACAGCATTCCGATTGGGCGGTGGTCGTGCGGAGATTGTTGGAAATCCTGATCCTGAAAAAGGAACGGCGCGAAGCGGAATTTCTGATGCTGTCCGCGCGCCAGCGCTATGAAAATTTCATTGCCGAATTTGGATCGGACGCCGGGCGGATTTCACTTCGACAGGTGGCGATGTATCTGGGCATTACCGATGTGGCACTGTCACGCATTCGCCGTGAAATGGGCATGACAAATTCCTGATCAGATCGCTTAATCGCTGCTCTTAACCCATGTTAAGGTCGGTGGCCGTCAGGCGGGCATGATGGGCGTCTTCACAAAGGAGACATCCATGCAAAAACTTATTCCGCCTTATTTGTTCTTGTTGCTGCTGATCGTGATCGGTGTAACGGCCCAACTTTGTTTCATCCGTGACGGTGCACTTGTTATCAATCCGTGGGGCTTTGTCCCGTTTGTCGGTGGATTGATGTTGGCCGTGATTGCCAAGAAACAATTCCGTAAACAGAAAACGACCGTTGAAACCTTTGATGAGCCAAACACCATCGTCACCGACGGCCTGTTTCGACATAGCCGCAATCCGATGTATCTGGGCCTGACAATTTCATTGATCGGGGCGGCTGTGATCAGCCACTGCGCATTGGCGTTCTTTGCACCGGTCGCGTTTTTTGTCGTTTGTCAGTTCTGGTACATCGCCCATGAAGAAGCCGTCATGCGGACCGGGGTCGGCGATGCGTATCGCATCTATTGCGCGCGAACCCGGCGCTGGATCTAGGCGATCACAGTAAACCGTCGCTTAAAGCGTTACTGACCCGGCGCGTATTCATGTTCGCGGACATGATCCGGGCGGTCTGCCAGATGCAGGCGGGTTTGCGCCATCGGCGTTTCGGCGATGATCTTGCCACGGCGGATGACCAACAGGCGATTTGCCCGCATGCGGATCGCCTCGATCGTGTCGCGGGCCTGCAGGATGACGAAATCGGCATTGTTGCCGATTTCAATGCCATATCCTTCAAGGCCCATGATCTTGGCGGGCTCGGTGGTCACCGCATCAAAGCAGGCCCGGATATCATCGCGCGACGTCATTTGCGCCACATGAAGCCCCATCGATGCGACTTCCAGCATGTCGCCAGACCCCATCGAATACCAGGGGTCCATCACGCAATCATGACCGAACGCTACCGTCAGACCCGCCTTGCGCAGTTCCGGCACGCGGGTCATGCCGCGACGCTTGGGATAGGTGTCATGACGGCCCTGAAGAGTGATGTTGATCAGCGGGTTGGCGATGGCGGAAACTTCGGCTTCGGCCATCAGGGCAATCAGCTTGGAGACGTAATAGTTATCCATCGAATGCATCGATGTCAGGTGTGATCCGGCCACTCGTCCCTGAAGCCCCAGACGCTGGGTTTCATAGGTCAGCATTTCGATATGGCGCGACAGCGGATCATCGGACTCATCGCAATGCATATCAACCATAAGCCCACGATCGGCCGCCATTTCGCACAGCTCTTTGATGCTTTGTGCGCCGTCTGCCATGGTGCGTTCGAAATGCGGAATGCCGCCAACAACATCAACACCCTTATCCAGCGCGCGGATGGTGTTTTCCTTCGCCGTTTTGCTTCGCAGGTAACCATCTTGCGGGAAGGCTACCAGTTGCAGATCAAGGTAAGGCGCGACCTGCTTTTTGACTTCCAAAAGCGCATCAACTGCAAGCAACCGGTCATCACAAACATCAACATGGCTACGGATCGCAAGAAGGCCCTTTGATACCGCCAGATCGCAATATTTCAGCGCCCGTTCAATGACTGCTTCGGGTGTCAAAAGCGGTTTAAGCTCCCCCCACAACGCGATGCCTTCAAGCAATGTCCCCGACTCATTCATGCGCGGCAAACCAAGTGACAGGGTCGCATCCATGTGGAAGTGGCTGTCAACAAAGGGCGGGCTGACCAGCATGCCACCACAATCAAGAACCTCGACCGCGGGCACATCGATATGTTCGGCGATTTCGATGATCTTGCCGTTCTGACACGCGATATCAACATTGCTCTGGCCGTTGGCGATATTGGCGTTTTTCAGGATCAGATCGGGTTGCATGGCATCATCCTTGGTCTGGTGGTGGCAGTCTTAAAACAGTCGGGCGTGCTTAACGCTGGCCTTTGAACCATGGCACAAGAAGTGCCTTGGGGTAATCGGCCTTACGGGCAACGACGATAAGGGCAATGATCGACAGGATATAGGGCATCATCAGGAAAACCTGCGACGGCAGGAAGGCGCCGACTTCGGTCTGCAGGCGCACCTGAAACGCATCAAACGCGCCAAACAGCAATGCGCCGATCAATGCCTTTACGGGCCGCCAGCTTGCAAATACGGTCAGGGCAATACAAACCCAGCCACGACCATTGATCATGCCGAAGAAGAACGCATCAAAGGCCGACATGGTCAGGAACGCACCGCCAAGTGCCATCAATGATGACCCGACAACAACCGCGCCAATGCGAAGGCCGTAAACCGATAATCCTTGCGCCTCGACCGACGATGGATTGTCACCAACAGCGCGGATCGCAAGACCAAGCGGGGTGCGATACAAAACCCAACCGGTCACAAATACCAGAACCAGCGCCAGGATCGTCATCGCCGTTTGCGAAAACAGCGCCTGACCAATAAACGGCAGGTCAGACAGGAACGGAATATCAAGCGGACGGAATGGCTCGATACGCGGCGGCGATGAAACGTCGGGAAGGGCTGTGCGGTATGTGAAGTATGAAAGGCTGGTGGCAAGAAGCGTCACACCGATGCCCGATACATGCTGGCTCAGGCCAAGCGGAACGGTCAGGATCGCATGGATCAGGCCAAAGAACGCCCCGGCAAGGGCTGCGACAAGCACACCACCCCAAAGCCCGGCACCCAGCCAAACGGCCATCCAACCCGCCATCGCACCGGCGGTAAAGATGCCCTCGATCCCAAGGTTAAGAACGCCTGCACGTTCGCAAACAAGCGCACCCAAAACGCCAAAGATCAACGGGGTCGCGATGCGAATGGCGGCTTCCCAAAAGCTGGCGGCCAGAATAATATCAATGATTTCCATGGTCTTTCCCCTTAGCCCTGTGCCGATTTACGATCAAAGTGAACCTTGAACCGGGTCAGGAACCCGCCGATCAAAACGCACAGAAGCGCCATGGCAACGATCAAATCGGCCAGATAGCTTGAAACACCAATTGCGCGGCTCATGGAATCTGCCCCAACGAAAACCGATGCAACAAACAGGGCCGATGCAATCACGCCCACGGGCGATAAACGCGCCAACATCGCCACCACAATCCCGGCATAGCCATAACCCGGTGACAGGTCTGTTGCGAGATAACCACGCGTGCCAGCCACTTCCGACACACCGGCCAAGCCCGCCAGACCACCCGAAAGGGCCGCGACAAGGATCATGGTTTTGGTAACGGAAATGCCGGAAAACTTGGCAGCCGCAGCATTCTCACCAACCGCACGGATTTCAAATCCCCACACAGTTCGTTTGACGAAAACAGCCAAGGCAACCGCGCAACACAGCGCAATGATCAGGCCAATATGAACCCGCATGCGTTCGAGAAGCGGCGGGAAAATCGCGCTATCGATGATCGGTTCGGACTGTGGCCAGCCCATCGACATCGGGTCTTTAAGCGCGCCTTCAAGCATCATCTGCACAAACAGCAAAACAATGAAGTTCAAAAGCAAGGTGGTAACGACTTCATCCACACCAAGGCGGGTCTTCATCAAAGTCGGACCGATCAGCATCACGGCACCGGCGACCATGCCAGCAATGACGATCAGCGGGATCATGATCCAACTCGGACCATCAACCACACCGGCACCAACCGCAACGGCGGCCATGGCCCCCATGTAAAGCTGACCTTCGGCACCAATGTTCCAAAGCTTTGCGCGAAAGGCGATGGCGGCCGCAAGACCTGTCAGGACCAGCGGGGTCGCACGTGTCAGCATCTCCGATGTTGAAAACACGGACCCGAACGCACCTGTAATCATAAGGCCATAGGCCTTCAGGATCGGTGCATCGGCCAAGGCAAGCGGAATGGCGGCGAGTAAAATGGCGATCGCAGCTGCAATAACCGGCACGCCATAAACCAGAACAGGACCGGGATTAGTGCGGGGTTCAAAGCGGATCATGCCGTTTCTCCCGAATTGGTGGTATCGGCATGCGGAGCCTCTTTCTGTCCGGCCATCATCAGGCCAAGCTCGGATCGATCAATGCTGTCCGTCGCCATGGGATCGGTGATGTGACCAGCATGAATGACGGCAATCTGATCAGAGATGGTCAGAAGTTCATCCAGATCCTCGGAAATCAGGATGACGGCAGCACCGTTTTGCCGTGCTTCGAGCAGGCGACGATGGACTTCGGATTGCGCACCAACATCAAGGCCGCGTGACGGCTGATTGGCCAAAATCAGTTTCGGCGATTTTTCCAAAACACGTGCCAGAATAAGCTTCTGGATATTGCCGCCCGAAAGAAGGCGGGCAGGCGCATCCGGCCCCGGGCAGCGGACATCGTAATCGGCAATGGCATGTTCGGCACGTTTGCGAATGGCGTCAAAATCAAGGAAGCCGAATTTCTGAAAATCAGGATTTCGGACATCTTCGATGGCGATGTTTTCGGCCACGGTCATTGATCCAACCATGCCATCATGATGTCGGTCTTCGGGGATGCGGGCGATGCCGTTTTGCGCAAATTTGTGCGCATCAAACTTCGTGACCGTTTCACCGAAAATCTCGACCGTGCCCTGATCTGGTTTATCAAGGCCTGCAATCAATTGCGCCAAGGCTGCCTGACCGTTGCCTGATACTCCGGCGATGCCAAGGATTTCACCTTCACGGGCGGTGACATTGACCCCATGCAGGGATCGGCGTAAATCACCGCGATCAATCGTCACATCCGAAAGTTTGATCACCGGTTTTCCCGGTTCACGTGCTGTACGGCGACTGACCGGGACTTCGCGGCCAACCATCAGCTCGGCGATGGAACGATGATCGGCATCGCTGGTATTCATTTCGCCGACCTTTTTGCCACCGCGTAAAACCGCAATACGGTGAGATACGGCAAGGACTTCAGCCAGTTTGTGGGCAATGATGATCACGGCCAGACCATTTGCGGCAAGCTTGCGCAGGATCGCAAACATGCTGTCGGCTTCTTGCGGTGTCAGAACGGCGGTTGGTTCATCAAGCACGAGTAATCTGGCATCACGATAAAGCGCTTTCAGGATTTCAACGCGCTGCTTTTCACCAACGGTCAGCTTGTGCACCGGCTGATCGAGATCGACATTCAAACCCGATCCGGCCATCAATTCGCCAAGCTTGGCGCGCGCCTTGGTGCGGTCGCGACGCAGGCGGAAAATCGGCTCTGTCCCAAGGACGATATTATCAAGCCCGGTCAGGTTTTCGGCCAATGTGAAATGCTGATGAACCATGCCGATCCCGGCATCTAGGGCGGCCTGCGGGGCGCCCGGTTCGAGTTGCTCAAGATCACCATCGCGATTGGCGACCGTGACGGTGCCTTCATCTGCAACATAGTGACCGAACAAAATGTTCATCAAGGTGGTTTTGCCCGCGCCATTTTCGCCAAGCAGGGCGACGATTTCGCCGCGATGGACCGTCAGGTCGATGGCGTCATTGGCAATCAGCGGGCCGAATTTCTTGGTGACCCCTGCCAGTGACAGCAGAAGTTCCGGGGACGTTTCAGGTGATGTGTGCGCAGCAGATGACATCCGGGAATTCCGTTTTGTTTTTATGCGTCACGCTGTGGGGCGATAAGGCGATATTTCGATGGGACGGTTTGATCAGACGACCAGAAATGGGCGGGATTTGATCAAACGAGAAAGGGCAGTTCGGCTTTTATACCGAACTGCCCAATCAGTTCACGGAAATCTTACATCGAAGATTTCGGCTCTTCGTCGTTCACTTCAACGGTGAAGGAACCGTCAAGGATCTCAGCCTGTTTGGCTTCGACTTTGGCAACGGTGCCATCCGGAAGCAGGCTTCCATCAAGAACAACCGAACCGCCACCGAATTCCATGTAGCTGAACTTGCCGTAATCTTCGGCTTTGAATTCACCGGCTTTGACCGCTTCGATCGCGTGATCGATGGTCGCTTCCATGTGCCAAAGCGCTGAACCAAGAATCGTGCCCGGATAATCAGCTGCCGTGTCGATCACGTTGCCAACGGCCAGAATGCCGCGTTCCTTGGCCGCATCCGATACGCCGAAACGCTCGGCATACATGATGTCAGCACCCTTATCGATCATCGCAAAGGCTGCTTCTTTGGCTTTGGGCGGGTCGTACCAGCTGTTGATGAAGGTCACCATAAACTCAACATCGGGATTGACCGATTTGGCACCTGCCATGAAGGCATGCATCAGACGGTTTACTTCCGGGATGGCAAAGCCACCGACCATGCCGATCTTGTTGGATTTCGATGCTGCACCGGCAGCCATGCCAACAAGGTAGGACGGTTCATGAATGAAGTTGTCAAAGACCGAGAAGTTCTCGCCATCCGGGGCAAAGCTTGAGCCCATCAAGAAGGCGGTTTCCGGGTAATCAGCGGCGACTTTACGGGCTGCGCGTTCAACGCCGAACACTTCACCAACAATCAGGTTGGATCCGTTTTCGGCATATTCGCGCATGACGCGCTCATAGTCGGTATTGGCAACGTTTTCCGAGAACTCATAGGAAATGTCGCCACGTTCCTTGGCAGCGTTCAGCGCCTTGTGGATACGCGATACCCACTGCTGTTCGACCGGAACGGTGTAGATCGCAGAAACTTTTAGCGGATCAGCCGCCTGAGCCGGCGTGCCAAAGCCAAACGAAACCACGGCTGCTGCGGCAGCAACGGCCGATAGCAAGGCGCGGCGGGAAAGGCGAAAAGTACCAGACTTCATGATGTCCCCCTGCAGGTTATTACCGTTATGCGAAGTTCAACTTTTATGCATAGATTGTGGGCAGATTGTATACACGATCAGAAAAGAGGCAAAGCCTGTTCTGTCCAAATGGTCAGTTTTTCTCGGTTGACCTAAGTATTTGGGAATGCGCCCGGAATTTACGATATCCATGGCGTGTATTAGGTCGAATTTTATCATCTTAAAGATGATTGATCGTGATTGGGCCTGCATTTTTGGGACGTTGCGGGCTGGGCAATCTGCGGAGTCCGCCCGGTCTGACCAGTCGTTTGCGCTTTTGGGCGCCAAACGGTTTCCATGGTCAAAATCTTCCGGTTTTTGGACCATACCGGTTAAGATTGTCTAAACGGATCACGCACTTTCTAACACAATGCAAATCCTTGAAAAATTTCGGAGTCGGTTAACTCTTTCATTAACTATTTCGGTTGATGCTTTCATCAAGATTTCAAGGGGGAACCTAGAAGGCATCATGACAAAAAAGACATCTTTACCACTTGATCAGGTCCTGGTCGGCGATTGCATCGAACTGATGAACAGCCTGCCGGAGAAGTCCGTTGATCTGATCTTTGCCGATCCGCCCTACAACCTTCAGCTTGGCGGCGATCTGCTGCGCCCGAACAATTCCAAGGTCGACGCTGTTGACGATCATTGGGATCAGTTTGACAGCTTCCGTCACTATGACGAGTTCACCCGCGACTGGTTGACCGCAGCCCGCCGTGTGCTGAAGGATACCGGCGCGATCTGGGTGATCGGTTCGTATCACAACATTTACCGTGTTGGAAACACGCTTCAGGACATCGGTTATTGGATCCTCAATGACATCGTCTGGCGTAAAACCAACCCGATGCCGAATTTCCGCGGCAAACGTTTCTGCAACGCGCATGAAACGCTTCTGTGGTGCTCGAAAAGCGAAGAGCAAAAGGCAATCACCTTTAACTACGAAGCGATGAAGCAGCTCAACGAAGGCCTGCAGATGCGCTCTGACTGGTTGATGCCGATTTGCTCTGGTTCGGAACGCCTTAAAGACGACAAGGGTAAAAAGGTCCACCCGACCCAGAAGCCCGAAGCACTTCTGCAGCGCGTTCTGATGGCAACCACCCGTCAGGGTGATGTGGTGCTTGACCCGTTCTTTGGTACCGGCACCACCGGTGCGGCAGCCCGTCGTCTGGGCCGTCATTTCATTGGTCTTGAGCGTGAAGAAACCTATGCCGAAGCCGCACGGGATCGCATTGCCAAGGTCCAGATGCTTGATGGCGAAAGCCTTGAGATGACCGAATCGAAACGTTCTTTGCCGCGGATTCCGTTCGGTGCCGTCATCGAACGCGGCCTGCTGTCGCCGGGCGACAAAATCTATGACAACCGTGGCAACGTTGCTGCGATGGTCCGTGCGGATGGCTCGATCAGCCACAAGGACAATGCTGGTTCGATCCATCAGATCGGCGCGCATGTTCAGGGCGCACAGGCTTGTAATGGTTGGACTTATTGGCATTACAAGTGTGACGGACGTCTGGTTTCGATCGACAATCTGCGCAGCCAGCTGCGGAAGGAAATGGGTCAGGTCCCCGCCTGATCCTGATCGGGGAAACCCGGTTAAATCATTGATGCCTCAAAGCCGGCGTGGTGTGAAAACCCGCCGGCTTTTGCTTTCTTCAAAAAAAATGTTATATATTTAAGACGAAAGCTTATCCGTAAGGATAGATGGAGTACGTTATGCAAGCAGGTGCAGTAGGTGGTGCAAGTTACGCACCCAACCCGGTCCAAATTCAGCAGGCGACATCGCCGATTGCTGAAACGGGCAGTAATGACCTGAATTCTCCGCCGACACAGCGGATTGAGCAAACAGCAGAAACTGAAACTTCGCAGCAGGCTGCACCAACCCCGACCGAAGGTCGTGGACAGGTGATCGATATCTACGCCTGATCGCGCCGCGCAAGTAACAAAACAAAAGGCCCGTGGATCATCTCCACGGGCCTTTTCAATTTCGCGAGCGTATTTCGCTCAGCGATATTTCAGTGCATGGCGAACGATCTTTTTCATCACGGTCGGCAGGGCGAAGTCCGAAAGTCCGTCAATCGTTGCCCAACTGCCATCAAGCTCGTCGGCCCGATCAGGTGAAATCGTTGTCGCCAGTACACTGACATTGAGATGGAAATGCGTGAAGGTATGCCCAACTGTTCCATCAAGTTCCGACCATTGGGCTTTGATCGGAGCTTCGGACAGCATCACATCATCGGGCGCATCAATAGCACGCCAGTCACTTCCGGGTACTTCGTAAAGGCCACCCAGCAATCCCTTTTCCGGGCGACGGCGTATCAGAATGCGACCGTCATCCTCGCGACGGATCCAGAATGCGTATCCGACACGGGTGGGTTTGGGTTCTTTCTTCTGCTTTTTCGGAAGATCAGGCGCGATGCCGGATTTGCGTCCTTCGCAATCGGCCTGCCATGGGCAAATGCCACATGCCGGATTGCGTGGTGTGCAGATGGTTGCGCCCAAATCCATCAAGGCTTGGGCGTAATCACCGGGGCGGTTTGACGGTGTCAGGGCAGATGACTTTTCCTTGATTTCCGGTTTGACGTCGGGAAGCGGCGTTTCAAGCGCGAACAAACGCGAAATCACACGTTCGATATTGCCATCGACCGGGCTTGCGTGACGGTTAAAGGCAATGGCCGCAACCGCGCATGCGGTATAGGGACCAATACCGGGCAGCTTTAACAAGCCTTCTTCGGTATCGGGAAATACGCCGTCATAATCGGTTGCGACGACCTTTGCGCATTTATGCAGATTGCGCGCACGGGCGTAGTATCCCAACCCTTGCCAAGCATGCAGAACATCATCAAGTTCCGCATTGGCAAGATCAGTCACCGTCGGCCAGCGGTTCAAGAATGCTGCGAAATAGGGACCAACGGTTTGCACCGTGGTTTGCTGCAGCATGATTTCGCTAAGCCAGACGTGATATGGATTGGGCGTGTCGCCCGGTTCGGAGCGCCACGGCAAGGTGCGGTGATGGCGATCATACCATTCCAGCATGGTGTGGCCGAGGCGATCTATGTCCTGAGTGGTGAAATGCACGGCGTTCCCGTGTTATGTTGATTTTGAAACATGCAGACCCTACGGAAGAAGCGGGCGTGAGCAAGAAAAAAGATACGGCTGATACGAAAACCACACGCGGAATGGATCAGGCATTTGATCCGGTTGCGGCAAAAAACGCGGCCAGAAAAAAGCAAAACATCACGCCGATGGGTAGTTCAGAACGCCGCATGGGGTTGCGCAATGTCGCCCCGCTTGTCGGTAATTTGACCAGACCACTGGTGCGCAAGCGCGGCTTCTTTCAGACCGAGATTATTTTGCATTGGGCGGAAATCGTCGGGCGCGACCTTGAACAATTTACCATGCCGCTCAAATACACCCCGCCGCCCAAGGAAAGCATCGCCGGTGGCACGCTTTTGATCCGGGTGGTTGGTCCGGTCGCGATCGAACTTCAACATCGCATGCCGCAAATCATCGAACGGGTGAACAGCTATTTCGGGTATCGCGCCGTGAACAAGATCACCATGCTTCAAGGCGATATTTCCCGTCCCGAACGCACCGTGCATATTCCAACCAACGTACCCGAGGGCGAAATCACCAAAACCAGCGAAGAAAATCTGGCAAAGATCGAAGATCCGCATCTGCGCGAAGTGCTGACTCGACTGGGGCGCCACATAGCCGGGGCCAGTGGTGGTTTGAAGCCAAAAGGCGATAAAAAGTAGCCATCCGGGCAACCGGGATTTCATCACGCAATGGTGTTTGGCCAAAGGCCTGATCACTAGGCAAAATTCGGCATCAAATTCGAGCCAAATATCGAATCAGTTTCTTGAAATGAACGATCACGGAGTTGCCGCATTTGCGGGCCAACTTGGCGACTCGTTGGTGCAATAGCTGTTTTGGGGCGCGTGTTGACTCCCGCGCTGCAACAGGCTTGTAATCACAAAACTTTGTTTTAACGGAGGTTTCCTTGCTAAAGGCGGTTAAGTTTCTTGCAGGTGCGTTTCTGATTGCGCTTGGCGTATCGGCTACCCATCAGGCACATGCGACTGAATGGAAAGAACATGTACTGGGTGACGAGAATGCACCGGTCACGATGATCGAATATGCGTCTCTGACCTGCCCGCATTGCGCAGCGTTCCACAATGAAACCCTGCCCGAGATCAAAGAAAAGCTGATCGATACCGGCAAGCTGAAATTGATCTTCCGCGACTATCCGCTTGATGGCGTTGCGCTTCGTGCAGCGGCGATCGCACAGTGCGCGGGTGATGATCGTTACTTTGGCGTTCTGGGCATGCTGTTCAAATCCCAGATGACCTGGGCACGTTCCGAAGACCCGATTGGCGCGATCAAGGAAGTTGTCCGTTTTGGCGGGATGACCAGTGATGCGGTTGATGCCTGCATCAATGATCAGCCAATGATCGAAGCCATCGTTGCTTCGCGCATGAAGGGTGAGCAGGAATTCAACGTGTCCTCCACGCCGAGCTTCATCCTTGATGGCGAAACCATTGCCGGTGCACGCGACGCAGAATTCTTTATCGAAAAAGTCGAAGACCTTATCGACTAATCAAAACAAATCTGCCGGATACCGCGCCTGCGGTGTCCGGCATCAGGGGCAGAGGTCGGACCGGGGGACATGATTGGTCCAGTTTAAATCGCTAAAGCTGACGGGGTTTAAATCCTTCGTCGATTCAACAGATTTATTGGTTGAAGACGGGCTGACAGGTGTTGTCGGACCGAACGGCTGTGGCAAATCCAATCTTGTTGAAGCGCTGCGCTGGGTGATGGGCGAAACATCAGCCAAGCAGATGCGCGGCTCCGACATGTCCGACGTTATCTTTGGCGGGACCTCGTCCCGTCCTGCCCGAAACGTTGCCGAAGTTTCCGTGACGCTTGATAACAGCTCACGCAAAGCTCCGGCGATGTTCAATGATTTTGATATGCTTGAAGTTACCCGCCGTATCGAACGTGGCGGTGGGTCGAACTACAAGGTTAATGGCAAGGATGTCCGTGCACGTGACGTCCAGTTGCTGTTTGCCGATGCCGCGACCGGCGCGCGATCAAACGCGATGGTGTCCCAGGGCAAGATTGGCGCACTGATCGGTGCCAAACCGATCCAGCGTCGCCTGATCCTTGAAGAAGCTGCTGGCATCACGGGCCTTCATTCACGTCGCCACGAAGCGGAACTGCGTCTTAAGAATGCCGAGCAGAATATGGAACGTCTTGAAGATGTTCTGGTTCAGCTTGATGGGCAGATCGCATCGCTGCAAAAGCAGGCCCGTCAGGCCGAACGTTATCGCAAGCTTTCCGAAAGCATCCGCCAGACCGAAGCTTTGCTGTTCCATATCCGCTGGACCGAAGCCGAAAAACGCCAGAAAGATGCGCGCGAGTTGCTGGTGGCGGGCGAAAGTGCCGTCCGTGATCTGACATCATCCGTGACCGAGGCCACCACGGTTCAGACCCACATTGCCGCAAGCCTGCCCGATCTTCGCAAAAAAGAAGCCGATGCGGCCGCAGCCCTTCAGCGTCTTTTAATTGAGCGCGAAGGCCTTGATAAGGACAAGGCGCAGATTGAAATGCAGATGACCCAGCTTCGCGGGCGCATCCAGCAGATCGATGCCGACCTTGCCCGAGAAGCGGAACTTGCCAGTGACGCGCAAGGTGCGCTTGAAAAGCTTAAACGCGAACGCGAAGAACTGCGCGAAGCGCAGGGCGGCGAAGATGACGAGCTTGATGCAGCCAAGGAAATGGCGGCAGAAAAGGCAATCCGGGTTGAAGAGCTTGAAGGCGCAGTTGACGCGCTGACCAATCGCGTCGCCGAGGAAGAAGCCCGTCTTAAATCCGTTCAGCAACGCTTAAGCGAGCTTAATACCCGCCGCAACCGTCTGACAGAACGCCATGACGAAGCGGTCGCCAAGCTTGATGATATCCGCATTGAGGCCGACTTCACCGAAGCTCTTGAAGAAGCAAATATGCATCTTGAAGAGTGCGAAGAACTTTGCGAGCAGCGTAAAATGGCCGTCGAAGAGGCCGAGATGCGTCTGGCTGAAATGCGTGATCGTGAAGACGGCCTGAAAACAGCCGAAAGCGATGCCCGTGATGCGCTGCGCGATGCGGAAAGCCGCAAGGCCCGCCTGATGGCGGAAATCGAAGCCCTTGAAAGCCTGCTTAAGGGCGGCGATGACGACAAATATCCCGGCGTGATCGAAGATATCTCGGTGCAAAGCGGGTTTGAGCTTGCCATGGCAGCTGCCCTTGGCGAAGACCTTGATGCGCCCGATGCCATTGATGCCGCCATGCATTGGTCGGTGATTGATCCTGCATCTGATGATCCAGCATTACCCGATGGTGTAAGCGCATTGGCAAAGTTTGTCGAAGCGCCGTCATTGCTGAACCGTCGTCTTTGGCAGATCGGTATTGTTGAAGATGAAGCGACCGGCAATTTCCTGTCCAAAAACCTGAAGGTCGGACAGCGTTTGGTGTCGCGCGAAGGCGCACTTTGGCGCTGGGATGGCTATCGTATTTTGGCCGGTGCCGAACTTCCGGCTGCTGTGCGTTTGCGTCAACGCAACCGACTGGAAGAACTGCGTGGGGAGCTTGAAGAAGCTGACGCAGTCGTCGAAGCCGCCCTTGAGCGTTCCGAAATCGCCAGCGAAAATGTCGAACGCCTTGATGAAGAGATTGAGGCTGCGCGCACCGGCGAACAGGAAGCCCACCGTGCGGTTCGCGAAGCAGAAAACACTTTGTCACGGGCACGCGAAGAAATCGCCAATATCAAACGCGATGCCAGCGCAATCGAAAGCCGCCTTCAAAACGCTGAAGAAGCTGAAAAGCGCGCCAAGCAAGACCTTGACGAGGTCGTTGCCGAACAGGAAGAACTGTCTGCCCTGCCAGAGGAAAGCAGCGAAGGCCTGATGGAAATCAAGGCGGAAATGATTGAGCAGCGCGCAAATCTTGCTGATGCGCGTGCTGATCAGATGGAAGCCAGAACCATGCTTGAGCGCATGCAAAGTGCGATGTCGGGCCGCCGCAAGCGTCTTGAATTTGTTGAAAACGAAATCGCCACATGGAACGAACGTGCTTCGGGTGCGGGCGAACGTGTTGCTGAACTTCGGGATCGTCAGGAAGAAGCCCGCATGGAGATCGAGGAGCTTGAACTCAAGCCCGAAGAGATCGAAGAGCGCCGTGCGATCCTGTCTGACCGGATCGAGCTTTCTGATCAGACGCGAAAAGATGCAGCAGATGAGCTGCAAAAGGCCGAAAACGCGCAGCGCGAAGCCGACCAGACCCTGAAAGAAGCCGAACAAAAACTGGCCGAAGCCCGTGAAGGTCGCGTGCGTTGCGAAGCATTGCTCGAACAGGCCGAACAGCATCGCCGTGATTTGATCGAACGTATCCGCGAACGCGTTAATGCAACGCCTGATCAGTTGGTTGAGCTTGGCCAGATTGATCTCACCAAGGATCTGCCAAGCGAAGGCGATATTGATGCCCGCCTGCAACGCCAATCGCGCGAGCGTGAAAACCTTGGTGCGGTCAACCTGCGCGCCGAAGTCGAATTGGCCGAGATGCAGGAACAAAAAGACACGATGGTGTCTGAACGCGATGATTTGATTGCTGCCATTGATAAGCTGCGCAATGGCATCAACCAGCTCAACCGCGAAGCCCGTGCACGTCTGAAAACGGCGTTTGATGAAGTGGATAAGCATTTCCAGCAACTGTTCGTGCGCCTGTTTGGCGGTGGCGGAGCGCATCTGATGCTGACCGAGGCGGACGATCCGCTTGAAGCCGGGCTTGAGATCATGGCATCCCCGCCGGGCAAGAAGCTTCAGCATCTGTCACTGCTGTCTGGCGGCGAGCAGGCACTGACCGCGGTTGCGTTGCTGTTTGCTGTGTTCTTGACCAACCCTGCACCGATTTGCGTACTCGATGAGGTTGACGCACCGCTTGATGATGCGAACGTTGACCGCTTCTGTAAGCTGCTTGAAGCAATTGGCCGTCACGCCAATACCCGCTTCCTCGTCATTACCCACCATCGTATGACGATGGCCCGCATGAACCGGCTGTTTGGTGTTACAATGGCCGAACGAGGTGTATCGTCGCTGGTGTCGGTCGATCTGCATCAGGCAGAAGTCTATTCCAAAAAAGAACAGACTGAACTCGACTTCAGCGCTTAGCTTCTTCCAACCCAATAAATTTCATAAACTTTTTGGGTTCGGCAGCCAGCGGATGTTACACCTCATTGAAACAGAATGATGGTGAAGGCTCAGATGTCCCAACAAGTGCGTGAACTCTATGAACAGTTTCCCTATCCGCTGCGCGATCCGCAGCAGGAAAAAGACCGTTTATTGATGCCACCACTCGATACACTTTCACGGGTTAATCATTACTGCTTTGGCGGGACGCGCGAAATCGATGCTGGCTTTCGCGCCCTTGTCGCGGGTGGTGGCACTGGCGATGCCATGATCTGGCTTGCCGAACAGCTTCGTGACGTTGACGGATCGGTGACCTATCTTGAACCATCTTCGGCCAGCACCAAGGTCGCACGCGCCCGGGCCGAAGCCCGCGGCTTGACCAATGTGACCTATGTAAATCAGACCATCTCGGATTTTGCGAAATCAAAACCCGAACCGTTCGATTACGTCAATTGTGCCGGTGTGCTTCATCACCTTGAAGACCCCGAAGAAGGTCTTGCTGATCTGACATCGGTTCTGAAGGCCGATGGCGCGATGGGTGTCATGGTTTACGGCGAACATGGGCGTCTTGCGGTGACCGAATGGCGCAAGATGATCGAGCCCCTATTGGCGGGCAAAGACCTTGTTGAACAGCTCGCCATGACGCGAAAGCTGCTCTCAACCTTGCCCGAAGATAATATGTTGCTGAAAATGGGTGGCGGGCCTGGCTTCATCAAAGGGCTTCTGGAAAATGATCCGGAAATCGTTGATTTGCTGCTCCATCCCGTGGAATGCGCTTATGACGTTCATGGCGTCTATGATTTCGCAGCTTCTGCCGGATTGAACGTTGCGGCCTTTACCGGCTTCTTTGGCTTTGGCGGGACCGGCAAGGCGCATTACAGCATTGAAAACCTGATCCGTGATCCGGGGCTGATGCGCGAACTGGCAGCCAAACCTCTGCGTGATCAGCAGGCATTTTGCGAACGCTTTAGCGGTGCGATGCCGCTTCATGCATTCTATCTGACGCGTGAGGACAAGGGGCAAACCACCGAAGCACTGCCTGATGGCGAACTTGCCCCCTATTTCTTTGTCCCACCGAGCAAAACTTTCTTTGATGATCTCTTGGCCTTGGCCGGTAAACCAGTTCTGATTGAGGATGGTACTGGCAATGCGGTTGATCTGACCGGTGGGCCGGATCTTGCACGGCTGCTGGCTGTATTTGATGGCAAGAATAGTGTGGCTGATATCGTCAAGATTTTGCGCGATGAAATATTGGCCAAACAGCCGATCGATATGAATTCGATCGCAATCAATACGCTTGGTGCAGTATGGGCGCTGTTTCACAAGTTCGACTGGATGTTGGCGGCCAAGCCCGGCGGGTGGCAGAAGATAGATGGCGAACGCGTATTAAGTGTTCGCAAGGTCTAAGGCGGCCGAACCTGATTCCCCTCATCATTACATCCCACGGTAAATCGGCGTAGCCAAATGCCGATCATCAGCCTTTCATGCTGTTACGGGCGGGGAAATCACGCCTGTTTTCATGAAAATGCCTGATCTTGTTGAATTTAGATTGCACCGTAATCTGCATTACCATTTTGCGCCAAATGCATGAGAACCAAGGGAAACCGCCGGTTGCAAGCGTGCTTTCCAACCAGCAGCAGGAATAATCGACTGCGACTATTGCCTAACGCCAAAAGTGTTTTCCTTCACATTTTACCAGTTAAGTAATTGATTTAATGATCAAATATTGCTTTTGATCGTCTCCCGGAAGGTGGGGTTTTACAGCTTGACAGCCCATGGGGTGCTAAGTATGTTGCCCGCGCATTTCCTTGCGACGTTTGAAAGGTTGCCAAAGCGGGGTTCACGACAATGAGCGATGACAAAGATCGCGCTTCATTAGAAGAGCTTGAAAGCAAGCTGGCAGCTGTAGCAGGCAAACGCGAAGAACTGCATAGCCCGAACCGGGCGACTGGCAAACCATCTCAAGGGATGGCGCTTGGCATGAGGATTTCGGCGGAAATGATCGCTGCGGTTCTTGTTGGCTTGCTGATCGGCTGGGCGCTGGACCGGGTGCTTGATACGACGCCTTGGCTGCTTGTTCTGTTCGTTTTGCTCGGAGCAGGTGCCGGAGGCTTGAACGCTTATCGCGTTGCCAAGGGATACGACAGTGCTGTCGGACTTGGTCGTGCGATGGGGGAGCGCAAGCAGGGGAACGGGGAATAACCTCGAACCCTTATAATATTGAGCGAGGATTACGGTGGCTGGACCGCTAGAGCAGTTTGAGATCAGGCCCCTTGCCGAAATGGCGATTGGTGGCGTTGATGTTTCCTTCACCAACTCCGCACTTTGGATGGTGATCGCAGCCGTTCTCGTAACAGGCTTCATGACGCTTTCGATGCGTCGCGGTGCACTTGTTCCGGGACGTTGGCAGGGTGCTGCCGAGGTGATGTACGAATTCGTCGCCAATATGCTCAAAGACAACGTGGGTAGCGCAGGTCGCAAATATTTCCCGTTCGTCTTTACGCTGTTTATGTTTGTTCTGTTCGGGAACCTTCTTGGTATGATCCCGCACAGCTTTACTTTCACGAGCCACATCGCTGTTACCTTTGCGATGGCTCTGGTGATCTTCATCGGTGTGACGATCATCGGCTTCATGCGTCATGGCACGCATTACCTCCGGATGTTCTTCCCGGCTGGTGCGCCGATTGCGACCGCGATCATTCTGGTCCCGATTGAAATCATCTCCTATTTCTCTCGTCCGTTCAGCTTGGCGATCCGACTGTTTGCGAACATGACCGTCGGCCACATCATGCTGAAAGTTATCGGTGGGTTCGTTGGCCTGATCGGCATTCTCGGCGTACTTCCCTTTGCGATGCTGACGGGGATTACTGTTCTGGAGTTCGGCATTGCTGCGCTTCAGGCTTATGTCTACACAATTCTCACCTGCATCTATCTCCATGATGCAATCCACATGCACTAATGTGTGTGGTTTGGTGTGATCTCTTCTGATTGCCTTTAAGAAATTCGAAAGGGTGAAGTTATGGAACTCGATGCTGCTAAGATGATTGGTGCTGGCCTGGCTGCTATTGGCATGATTGGTGCCGGTATCGGTGTTGGTAACATCTGGTCGAGCCTGATTGCGACTGTTGGCCGTAACCCGGCTGCAAAAGGCGACGTTGAACTGTATGGCTGGATCGGCTTTGCTGTTACCGAAGCTATTGCACTGTTCGCACTCGTCGTTGCGCTGATCGTTCTGTTCGGCTAATCGGCGCCTTTTGCGCGAATACACGGCCCGGCGAGGTACCCCCTCGCCGGCGTCGTTGAATTCGGGAGTAGGCTATGCCGCAGTTTGATATTACGACGTTCTCGGAACAGATTTTCTGGCTGTTCGTTATTTTTGGCATTCTGTATTTCCTGATGTCGAAAATTGCACTGCCGAAGGTCGGTGAAGTTCTCGAGCGCCGTCAAAAAAACATCGAAGACAACCTTGGCAAGGCTCGGGCGTTGAAAGACGAAACCGATGCCGCCATCGCGAAATACGAGGCTGCTTTGGCAGAAGCTCGTGACGCCGCTCAGGCTGACATTCGCGAAGCTTCGGAAAAGGCTGCTGCAGAGCAGGCCAAGAAAACCGAAGCACTGGTCAAGAAGCTGTCTAAAAAGACATCTGATGCCGAGAAGGCAATTGCGGATGCTAAAACGGAAGCTTTGACCGGCGTTGCAGAAGCAGCATCGGAAATCGCCCGTGAAGCAACCGAAAAACTTATCGGTGTCAAGGTTCAGGCCAAAACTGCCGACAAGGCTGTTTCGGCAATCGTAGGAGAGTAAGACAATGGCAACCCAAGAGGTTACTTTCCTTACCGACCCTTACACCTGGACCACGCTTTCTTTCGTGTTGGTCGTTGGCTTTGGCGGTTTTAAAGCCGTTAAAGGTATCTCTGCTGCACTCGATAAACGTGCTCAGAAGATCTCTGACGAACTGGACGAAGCTCAGCGTCTTCGCGAAGAAGCTCAAAAGCTTCTGGCCAATTATCAGGCCAAACAGCGTGAAGCCCTGAAGGAAGCTGACGAGATCCGCGCGCATGCCAAGGCAGAAGCCGACCGTATGCTGGAAAGCGCCCAGGCTGAGCTCAAAGCGGCACTCAAACGCCGTGAACAGCAGGCTCTGGATCGTATCTCCAACCTCGAAAGCCAGGCGATTGCTGAAGTTCGTGCACATGTTGCCGAAATCGCAGCAAAAGCTACCACCGCTCTTGTCACTGACAAGGTTTCCGGTGCAAAGGCAGACGAGCTGGTAGACAGCGCGATCGCGGAAATCAAAGGTCGCCTGAACTAAGATTTTCCGTTTATCGGATATCAAAAAAACCCCGTAAGCATCGCTTGCGGGGTTTTTTGTTTGATAGACTTTGGCGGGCGATTGGTTCTAGTGATCGTGTGAGCTTTCCTGCTCATAAAACGCATGACCCACACCGGTATCGACCAATTCCTTGAACGCGGTTTCCAACAGTACCGACGCATTTGATCCGCGCGCAGTCCCGATCCAGATCGCTTCATCCTGCTCAAGTGCGAAATCAGCAATCTGCCAAGTGGTGTATCCAATCTCTTCGGCCATGCGGGCAAAGCCCTGCAGGTTGGTAAGGGCGATGATATCGACCGTGCCACGACCCAATTCGACAATCAGTTGTTCTTCACCTGGAAATGCCTGTCTGCTGATGCGTTTGTCATTGTTAAAGGCAGTGCCGTAATACCCGCGCAAGCGCACCCCAACATGAAGACCAAACAGATCGGCAAGCTCGTTTAAATCGACCGGACGTCTGGTGTCATAAATGAATTGGACCTTCTTGGTGATGTCATTGAATGGTCCATGGTAAAGAACGTAGCCTTCACGCTCTGGCGCGCGATAAAGCCTTGGCAAAACGATATCGCTGCCTTGCTCCAGTGCACCCAGTGAATTGGCCATGGGGCGCACCAGCCAGACCGGCTCAACCCCGGCAATCTCGGCAGCACGGTTAACGATATCGAATAGGGGGCCTGATATGGTGCCGCGATCATCGACAAACATGTCAGGCGGGCGATGGCGGGCGTGGATTTCAACACGCGGGCTTTGTGCCAGCGCATCCGACAGATCAAGGACGACCCAGCTGATCAGACAAATAAAAACCCCAATGGCCCGGTGACCGAAATGGCCAAGCCGCTGAGATGCTTTGCGATCAACTGAGACGTCCAAATATGTCTTCATGTTTGATAGGTTTGCGCATCAGGATCGACTTTCAAGACGCTCAAGCTTTACCGATCGATGAATATTCACGATCGCCCATCGCGATCAGAACCGGTCATGCGGGCTATCAAGATCAAGCTCAGGTCCAATTGGCACAACACCGGACGGGTTCACTGAACTGTGGCTTTGATAGTAGTGCTTCTTGATATGATCCATATGCACTGTGCCCTTCACACCGGGGTGCTGATACAGCGACTTGGTGTAGTTCCACAGATTTGGATATTCATGGAGCATCTTGAGATTGCATTTGAAATGCCCGTGATAGACCGGATCAAACCGCAACAAGGTCGGGAACAGTCGCCAATCAGCTTCGGTGACCTGATCCCCGACAAGGAAGCGCTGCCGGCTTAAACGATCTTCAAGCCAATCTAGCGTCTCAAACAGGGTCGTGACGGCTTCTTCATAGGCGTCCTGACTGGTGGCAAAGCCCGATTTGTAAACGCCGTTATTCACATCGTGATACACGCGTTCATTGACCGCATCTATTTCTGCCCGCAGATGTTCCGGGTAATAGTCACCCTCGGTCGCACCGATACCGTCAAACGCATTGTTGAACATGCGGATGATTTCCGATGATTCGTTGCTTACGATCCGGTTGGTCTTTTTGTCCCACAGGACCGGAACGGTCACACGGCCGGTATAATCAGGTTCTGCGCTGGCATAGACCTGATGCATGAAGTTGTGCCCATGAAGGTCATCAACCAAGCCATCCGCAGCCGAGAATTGCCAACCCCGGTCACCCATATACCAATGCACGACAGAGACCGTGATCATGTCTTCAAGGCCCTTGAGCGCACGGTATATCAGGGTACGGTGCGCCCATGGGCAGGCATAGGAAACATAAAGATGATAACGTCCTGCTTCGGCAGGGAATTCTGCGTCCGGATCATCGGAAAGCCAGTTGCGAAATGACAAATCCTGGCGTTTGAATTTACCGTTACTGTTTTTGGCAAGGAGGGCTTCTGTCTGCCACTCGCCATTTACCAGTTGTCCCATCTTGGTCCTCCATCTTGCGGTTCTGCAGGGCCATTGGCTGCGATCCGCTGATATTTGCTGTTTCCCTTATTCTCGCCATTTCCGCATTGAAGACAATCCGGTCTTGTGACATTTATTTGTTTCCAATTGCGCAACAGTTTCGTTGTGCCGCGATCAGGAGTAGCAAGATGTTGATCGGTAATCTGGATGGCATGACCGTGTTTGCCCGCGTGGTAGAAGAACAAAGCTTCTCCGGGGCAGCCCGAAAGCTTGGGATGTCAAAATCGGCGGTCAGCAAGCATGTGACAAAGCTTGAAGACAGTCTTGGTATCCGGCTTTTAAACCGTACCACACGTCGGCTGAGCCTGACCGATGCGGGATCGACCTTCTATCAGCACTGTGCGCGCGTGGTTGAGGAAATCGAAACAGCCGAACATGCCCTGACCGACTTGCGCGGGACACCGCGCGGCACATTGCGCATTTCCGCCCCGCTGACCTTTGGGCAGATGTATTTGCCGCAACTGGTGACGGAATTCATGGATATGTATCCGGGACTGCATGTTGATATCCATCTGGCCGATCACATGGTTGATCTGGTGGCCGAGGGCATTGATATGGCGGTGCGTATCACCCGGCTTAAGGATTCCAGCCTGATCGCGCGCAAGCTTGCTGACTTCCGCGGGCATGTGGTCGCCGCGCCATCCTATCTTGCCGAACATGGCGAACCGAAAACGCCACAGGAACTGACGCAGCACAAGACGCTGTCCTACACCAACATTGCCAATCCCAATGTTTGGGACTTCGAAGGACCCGAAGGGCACGTGACGGTCCGCGTTGATCCGGTCATGTCATGCAATAATGGTGAATTCACTTCGATCGCTGCGATCCGCGGTCTTGGCATCGCACGCGAGCCTGAATTCATCGTCGCGGAGGCGCTAAATGAAGGCCGCCTTGTCCGCATCCTTCAGGATTACGATCCGCTAAGCAGCGGCGGCATTTACGCGGTTTATCCCGAACGCCGCCACCTTCCGACCAAGGTGCGTGTCTTCATCGACTTCCTGGTGGAAAAGTTCAAAGGCGGGCTGTGCAATTTCCACGAACGCGCGTGTCAGGAATATCGCAACGGATTGGGGCGTCAGCGGCCAAGTCCGTGAGATTGGCGCGCGTCACTTGCTTTCGACGCGCCACCCCATCAGACAGATCGCCCCGATCAGAAGTGCAATGACTGGAAGGGGCAGAAGATTGGTGATGCCGCCAATCACCGTCTTGTAGCTATCGGTTTCGATAAAGCCTGCCCAGTTGCCGCCATGCCAGACACGGTCATCTGGCACATGACGGAAGTCCGGAAGTCCGTCTTCGATCCGACCGATATAGCCATCATTCTCTGCCACCAGTTCGGCCAGAAGTTCTGGCGTGGAATTGGTGTTCTGTGTTTCCGCGGTCAATACATCCCGATCAACATGAAGGGCGGTTTGCTGGCGTCGGTTTTGATCGCGCACACTGACCCGGATCAGGCCACGTTCGGCAATCGGAACTGTCGCCTGCCATGATTGATCAGGCAGTTGTTCAAAGGATGCATTGATCTGCTCGCCGGTTTCCGGATTGATCACGCTGGCAGCTTCCGGGGCCGCCCCGATCTTGCGCCAGTTCAGGATCAGGCTATCACCATCGGGGCTTCTTGCCGTTGTGACGGTGTTTTCATCAAGGGCCGGTTCCTTCATCAGCCAGTGCGACAGACGACGCAGAAGCTCTGCCACCGGGCCACCACCATCATGGCCGCGCTGCCATAGCCACATCTGATCAGAACTTAGCATCGCAACCCGGCCTTCTTCAACTCGTTGCAGGGTCAAAAGCGGCATGTCATCGACCCCGGTCAACAAGGTCATGGCATCGGGATCGGATACGCGCGTTTCAATCTGACGATACCAGCGTCCCCATTTGGGTGGCGTGGTCGGTGATCCGGCAATGGCTGCTGTAACCGGGTGCAGGCGCCCGGCACGGTTAACCTGCGGGGCAAAGGGTTGCTCCACAACCCGGCCGGTAACGGCGGCTGGCATCAGGTCATCAAGGGCGGTGCTGGCAAGCCCGTCCGGTCCGACATATTCCGGGCCAGCGACGACAAGGGCGGCACCACCCCAGCGGACATAATCAACGACCTTTTCCAGATAGTGGGGCGGCAATACACCGCGCATCTGATAGCGGTCAAAAATGATCAGATCGAATTGGCGCAAACGCACTTCAAACAAATCGCGGATCGGGAACGGGATCAGGGCCAGTTCATTGATCGGCGTGTCATCGCCTTTTTCTGGCGGGCGCAGAATGGTGAAATGCACCAGATCCACACCGGGATCAGCGCGCAAAAGGTTACGCCATGCGCGCTCGCCCGGATGGGGTTCACCGGATAACAACAACACACGCAACCGATCACGCACGCCTGTGGTTTCAAGGATCAGGCGGTTATTGGTTTTATCGGTTTCTTCCTCGACATCATCCATTCGCAACTCGGCCAGAACCGATCCGGCATGGGGGACGGGGATGCTGACGCGATGTTGTTCATTGGCGGGCAGGAAAATCTCGTCCTCGGTGCCATCTTCCAAAAGCATCCGGACGGGGATGGGCGTACCCGGCGCCAGATCATGATCAATCGCCTCGATCATAAACTCGGCATCCTTGCCGACAATCCCGTAATCGGCACTTTGGCGGATGACCAAACGCCGGTCGCGTTCATCTCGCTCCCCGCTGATCAGAACATGCAGCGGGGCATCAAGATCAAGATTGGCGGGCACGTCATGGACTTGGCCATCAGTGATCATCATGACACCACCAATACGTTCGCGCGGGATGCCGCCCAGTAGCCGATCAAGCACGGCAAACATGCGGGTATCTGTTTCGCCCGGAACATCTTCAAACCGAAGTTCAACCGATGGATCGTCGGCAAAACGTTCCTTCAGTTCTTCGATGGCAGCGTCGGTTTGCTCGGTGCGTCCGGCAATGCGCTGGCTGCCGGATCTATCGACCAGGACAAGGACAATGTCGCTCAGCTTTTCGCTTTCGCGGTCGGTGAATTGCGGGGCAAGCAGTGCCAATAGAACAAGCACCATCACCACCCCGCGCCAAACAGTGCCGCGCAGGCGGAAAATGGTGAAAAGCACAATGGCCGCCAAGCATAACAGTGCCAATCCTTGCAGGATGGTTATGTCAAGAAGCGGCGATATCTGAAGGTTCTGCCATCCCTGGTTCATCGGCCCAACCTTTCGAGAATGGCGGGAAGATGGACCTGATCACCCTTGTAGCTGCCCGTCAGCGCATACATCACCAGATTGATGCCAAACCGATAGGCCATTTCGCGTTGCCGGGGTGAGATATCCTCAGACCGGATTTCATCGCGGCCTTCGGGAATGATCCAGGCCGATGCCCAATCATTGCCGCCAAACAGAACCGATGCCACCCCATCAAGACGCTGATCAGGCCGTGCATCCAGCCATAGCGGGGCAGAGAACCGACCATAGGCATGATCAAGCAAATAGAAACTGCGAAACAGGATATGATCCCCCGGAGCCCGGTCCAAAAGCGGAACCTCAAGCCCGGCCAAAAGCCGCCGCAAACGGGCGGGCTGCACTTCGCGGTCGCGGCTATCAATCAGGATCATGCCACCGTTATTCAGATACCGGTTCAACCGTTCGCGCGCCCGTTCGGAAAACGGTTCCTGCCCATCAACCAGCGGCCAGTAGATCAGGGGATAAAAGCTAAGCTCGTCCGTTTCCGGATTAACGCCATCCACGGTGTTAAGGTCCGCCGCACTCCGGCGTCGCAATATTTCGGTCAGCCCGGTCATACCTGCCTGACTAAGCCGATCCACCGGGGCATTCCCGGTTTTAAGATAAGCCAGACGCGGTTGAAGGGCGGCTTCCTGAATGGATGCGGCATGACTTGATCCGATTGATCCAAACAGGATGGCGGCACCAAGTCCCGCAACGCCAACAGCAACAAGGATCGATGTGAAGGCATTGCTCCGCCGATTACGTCGAAGCGTCACGTGATGGATCGCAAGCAGGATCAACGCATCACACAGAAGCAGGATCAATGCCCCAAGCAGACATAGGGCCGCCAGATCGATCTGGCTTTGATCCGTGATCTTGCGTGTGCTGATCGCCGATGGCCATGTGATGTTATCGCCAATCTGACCCAGTGACGGCCCAAGGTTAAGCGCAACCGCCTGACCATTTTCCCCATAAATGCCCGGCGGATGGCGCGGATTGGGTGTCGGAAGCGGGGTTCGCACTGGCAGGATCAAGGCATCTGGCTGATGGGCCTGCCCAAATCCGTCAAGGATCGCTTGGGGTGGCAAGCTTGTGCGAAGCTCGGCATCATTGCGGTTGCTGGGGCTGGCAAGCGGCAGAATCTTTTGCCACAGCTCAACAAACAGGCCCGACATCGGAAGGTTTGACCAATCGGCCCACGGTGTCACATGGAACAAGACAACGCGCCCGGCATTGCGTGCCGCACTCGTGATCAGTGGTGTTCCATCTGTCAAACGCGCCCAGGTTTTGCTTAGAATATCGGGATCGGGTTCAGCCAGAAGCTGACGGGTAACGGTGATGTCGCTTGGCACTTCAATGCCATGGAACGGGCTGTTGTCGGGGAAATCAAGTAAACGCTTGGGCTTCTCCCATGACATGGAACCGCCAAAGTCCCGGTTCCCCAAACGAAGTGTTACCGGAAGGAACTCATTGCCGATTTCGGTCGAACTGTCGCCAGCAAACCGGACCAGCATCCCGCCATCATTGACCCAACGTTCCAAGGCTTCGAATTGGCTGCCAAGCCCAGAAATCGGACCGGCCGACACCAGAATGTCGACCTTCTTTTCAAGCAGTCTGCCAAGCGGCTCATAACTGACATCGGCATAGGGCGACAGCGCGCGATCAAGGAAGAAGTATTGGTCAGATAGAACACCGGGGCTATCCCCGAACTGACAATCACACCGACCCGGCGTTGTTGCCAACGCGCACCGGTTTGAAACATCGTCGCGGCACTTTCGATGCCTTCCACACCAACCGACTGAATGGCGTTTGAAATGTCACTGGGCAGGAAAATTGCAACTTCGGTTTGATCGGTGTTGGCGGCAAGTTCGGCGTTATGACGCAACAGTACCGACCCACGTTCGCCGCGCGCCAAAAGGTTGATCATGCGCGGTGTTTCGCTACGATCATGACCAAGGACTGCTACCAGCCCGGTTCGTGACCGTTCAAGGGATTTGATCGCAATCCGGTCGGTTCGGGTCGGTGAAATGACAGTGATTGGGGCAATGTCGGTAAGCTCTGATGCGATCTTGGCCTTGCCAGGACTGTCCATATCCCCGGTCAGCCACAAGATACTGCCGACCATGCTGTTCATTTCCGGATGTTCGGCAATCAGATCAGACAATGCCGTATAATCGGAATTCCAGGGGCGGGGTTGCAGGCGATCAATCAGCGTTTCCGTATCATGTGGGGAAACCGGCCCGACGATCTCTGGAAGCTTCCAGGTCGATGCGCCAGAAGCCTCTGGCGCAGTTTGCGCGATATAGACGGTTTGCAGGTCAAACCGAGCCTGATTGGCGATCTGTTGCAGGGCCTTGCGATATTGCGCCCAGTTTGCCGCGCTTTCCCATCCGTTATCGGCAATGATAAGTACGGCACCACCGTTTTGGGCGAAGTCATTGCTGTTCATAACCGGGCGGGCCGCCGCCACAATCAAAAGCGTCAGGATGATACAGCGCAGAATCGTCTGCCAAATCGGCGCGCGCTGAATATCGCGGCGCTGGCTTTTAAGGCCGCGCAGCAACCGTGCCGCAGGAAAAATCACATTCTTGGGTGCGCGCGGGGCGGACCGGATCAAAAGCCAGACGACCGGCAAAACCATCAGGCCCGCCAGCATGGCCGGATACAGGAATGTGATGGCCGACAGGCTCATGACATTTCTCGCTGGTTATGGCGATGCAGGGTCGGACGGCCGCGGCCGTTTGATCCGCTTTGGTTTTGCCTCTCACTCAGATGTTGATACAGTGCAAGCAAGGTCGGGCTGGCACTTTCTGATGTGACGTGCCGATCATAAAGCCAGTCATTCTGACGTGCCGCATCACGGACTGATGCCCGCCATTTCTGTGCACGCTGTTTGAACCCGTCGCCGATATCTTCAAACTTCTCGCTTCTGAAAATCATCTGATCGTCGGTATCAAACAGATCAACACGCCCGCGAAATGGCGGGGCGATTTCAGCCGGATCAAGGATTTGAACCAGCGCACCGTCATTCTGATATTGGCCAAGCTGCCGGATCGCATTACTGGCCTTATCGGCAAGATCGGAAAATTCCAGAAAGTCACCCAAAAGCAGCACGGATTGTTTGCGACCCGGATGGATAGACGCACCTTGTTCGGCAACGCTTTGCGGGCTTGCCAGCATGGCGTGGGCCAGCTTTTCCAGATGTTCGGCTGAAGTGATGCGCGTGCGTTCCCCATCAAACGTTCCGACCGTTTCGCCATTTCGGATCAAAAGATCGGCGAGCGCGATCGAGATGATCAGGGTCCGTTCGGCCTTGGAGGGCACAGAGCTATCAGATGTCCAATACATGGACGGCGAAAGGATGGGCCAAATCCAATAATTGTGGCTGGCCTGCCATTCGGTTTGCCGGATGAAAGTATGATCACTGCGTGCGGATCTGCGCCAGTCGATCTGATTGGTTGGATCGCCGGGGATGTAGGGTCGAAACTGCCAGAAATCGCTGCCCGGTCCGACCTTGCGGTTACCATGAAGGCCACTCCGCAAACTGATTGCCGTTCTGCGGGACTCATCGATCAGTTGGGGCAGTCGGGCCGCAAGGGCACGGGCGGCGGCGACATGATCATGCACGGCGGTCACGGCCAATTACGGGTTCTCCTGAAGGTGGGCGAGGGCATCGGTAATCAGGCCTTTGGCGGTGTATCCTTCGGCGCGCGCGCCGTAAGTCAGGCCAAAACGATGGCGCAGCACGGGCACAGCCAGTTCTTCGACATCTTCAATTGATGGGGCAAAACGCCCAAACAGCATTGCACGCGCCCGGCAAGCAAGGGAAAGGGCCTGTGCGGCACGTGTACCCGGACCCCATGCAACGTTATCGCGAATATCGGCCATGGATGTGCTTTCCGGGCGACATTCGCGACACAGGGCAATGATGGTATCAAGCACGCGGTCGGGCATCGGGAGACGACGGACAAAATCCTGCGCTTCGACCAGATCATCAGCCTGAAGAACCTGACGTGGACGGGTCGGATAGCGGCCCGTCGTTTCCGTCACGATCTTGCGTTCTTCTTCAGCATTGGGATAGCCAAGGCGTACTTCCAAAAGAAAACGGTCAAGCTGTGCTTCGGGCAGGGGATAGGTGCCTTCTTGCTCCAGCGGGTTCTGGGTTGCCAGAACATGGAACGGTTCGGGAAGCTTGTGGCTGTAACCGGCGACCGATACTTCGCGTTCCTGCATGGCCTGCAGAAGGGCTGATTGGGTGCGCGGGCTGACGCGGTTGATTTCATCGGCCAGAAGCAATTGGCAGAAAACCGGACCTTTGATGAAACGAAATGCGCGTTTGCCATCAGCCCCTTCTTCAAGGACTTCGGAGCCCAGAATGTCGGCAGGCATCAGATCGGGGGTAAACTGAACACGTTTATCAAGAAGCCCCAGCACCTTGCCCAAAGTGTGGGCCAACAGGGATTTGCCAAGGCCCGGTGCACCCACCATCAGAACATGGCCACCGGATAAAATTCCGATAAGTGTTTGCTCTACGGCATCATTCTGCCCAAATATAATGGTGGAAACCATTTTGCGGGCTTCGGCCAGCCGTGCGACACATTCGTCCAGACGGGCTGCGTCGCGTTCCAGACTGCTATCTTGGGAAAACCCCATCTCTTCGGGGAAACGTGGCGCGTTTGTCATGATGCGAAACTTTGCTTCCTTTGTTGCAGTGCGGGCGCTGGCAGGTCGAAAAACGCAGAAGGTTTCACATAAGCATAACGGGAAAACGTCTGGTTCTGGATCAACTTTACAGCATGAATGATAACGAAAAAACTGTCGATCTCGCCGAAAAGTTGTGGTCCCGCCTGCGTGGGCAAAAGCCCGGGAATGGGCGGCATCCACAAATCTGCGGCGATATTCCTATGTCTATAGGTCGGGATGGAACCTGGTTCTATCAAGGTGGTCCTATTGGCCGAATTGAACTGGTGAAGCTTTTTTCTTCCGTACTGCAACGCGACGAGGAAGGTGGCCACTGGCTTGTTACCCCGGCCGAGATGGCAAGGATCGAGGTTGAAGACGTTGCATTCATTGCTGTCGAGATGCAAAACGACGGCGATGGCAAGGATCAAACCATTCGGTTCCGCACCAATATCGATCAATGGGTTGAGCTTGATAAAGACCATCCTTTACGTGTCGAACATGACCCGGAAACGGATGAACCATCACCCTATATCGGGCTGGAACGCGGTCTTGAAGCGCGCCTGAACCGGGCGGTTTTCTATCAGCTGGTTGAACTGGCCGACGAAATTATTGACCCTAAAACCAATATGTTGCGTATCGGTGTCTATAGCCATGGACAGTTTTTTGAAATTGGCCAGATGGAGAACCCCGAATGACGCCAGATGATATCATCGCGGCACTCAAGGCACCCAAAGACGACATTTTGCAGCGCCGTGGCGATCATGCGGTCGACTATCCCGGTTCAAAGTCCCGTGCGCGTGCCTTTGCCGAAGGTGAACTTGTCTCGCGTCCGGCGGCTGTTTTGGTGCCGTTGGTCAAACGCGAAGCCGGTCTTCATGTCATCCTGACGCGCAGGACCGATCATCTAAGCGATCATGCAGGGCAAATCAGTTTCCCTGGTGGCCGTCAGGAAGAAGAAGACGCCACCCTTGAAGAAACCGCCCTTCGCGAAACCGAAGAGGAAATTGGTCTGGCACGGCGTCACATTGATCTGATTGGCCGGATTGATGATTACTACACCGTGACCGGTTATCAGGTCACACCGGTGATTGGTATCGTGACCCCGCCTTTTGATCTTAATCCCGATGATCACGAAGTGGCCGAAGTGTTTGAAGTGCCACTTAGCTTCATCCTCAACCCGAAGAATCAGAAGCTGCAAACCGTGACCTTTGAAGGGGCACGTCGGCGTTACTTTGCCATTCCATACCGGGAATATTACATCTGGGGGGCGACAGCCGGGATGCTTGTGAATTTTAGCGAAGTCGTGCGTGCCAATGCGCCCTCGATGCAACCGTAATCACGATAGTTGGGAACATCATCATGTTGAGACAAATCATTCAGATCGGTCTTCCACTGATACTGCCTTTCGTGATTTATGGGCTTTGGATGAAATGGGCGCGGGCAAAGGCCATCCGCGAAGGCCACGATGTCATCCCGCCCTGGAACAAGGGGCCGTGGCTTTGGTTGTTTGCCGCCGGTGTTGCATTGACCGGGGCAATTCTGATTTTCACCGCATTGGGGACTGGCGCGCCGCCTGATTCCATCTATCATGCGCCGGTATTGCGTGACGGTGTGGTTGAACCCGGCTATTTCGAGCCGAAGGAATAACCAGCCGACCCTGTTTGAATATAGGTCCTTGTCCTAGATGACAGCACTGGAAGTCACCGGAAGATTGCGGCCATACGGGATTATGGTCGCCGATGATACTGCCCGCGTTTTTGATGCAATCAAGCAGCATGGCGGACGCGCGCGCTTTGTCGGTGGAGTGGTCCGTGATGCGTTGCTTAAACGTGATCTTATCGACGTTGATATCGCGTGTGACCTGGCACCCGAAGAAACCCAGACTGCTTTGGAAAAGGCTGGCATCCGGGTGATCCCGACCGGGTTAAAGCATGGCACCGTGACCGCAATTACCGATGCCGGGGCTTATGAAATCACGACGTTGCGTGTTGATGTCCTGACCGATGGTCGTCATGCCGAGGTTGCTTTTACCGACAGCTGGTTGGAAGACGCCAAGCGCCGCGATTTTACCTTTAACGCGATTTATTGCGATCTTGATGGCACGATCTATGACCCGTTTGATGGCGAAAGCGATCTGCGCAATGGCTATGTGCGCTTTATCGGTGTGGCGGAAAATCGCATTGCCGAGGATTTCTTGCGCATTATGCGGTTCTTCCGCTTTCAGGCGTGGTTTGGTCGACCGCCGATTGATCCGGTGGGCGCCGAAGCGTGCCGCAAGGCTGCCTCGGGCCTGATTGATATTTCCGCAGAACGCATCCGTGATGAAATCCTGAAACTGCTTCGGTCAAAAAGCCCGGCCAGCACGGTTGGTGAAATGATCGGCTTTGGCGTTTTGCCGGTGATCTTGCCCCAACTGATCCATACCGATTGCCTGCGCATGATGCAGTGGTTGGACAGCACCGCCCTTGCCGATCCGACAGTCCGTCCTGATCCGCTGCGTCGTTTGGCTGCACTGTTTTCCGCGACAGCGGGCAAAAACGACGACGATCAGGAAGATAACCTTGCCGCAGCCGAACGGTTCGCCCGCGAACTTCGCCTGTCGAACGAAGAAACCGATCGCTTTGCCGTCATGATTGCCCATGCGCCATTAATAGATCCGGCAATGTCATCCGATAACATTCGACGCGATTTGTATCGCATCGGGCCTGATGCATTTCGCGATGCTGTTTTGCTGGCATGGAGCACGCGGGCAGCCACACCGCCGCGCTGTTCGAGCAGTGAAAATGATGCTTGGAAAAGCCTGCTTGATGCGGCGACAAATTGGCAAGTAGTCAAATTGCCGATACAAGGGCGCGATATTCTGGCGGCCGGTTTGGTTCCAGCCGGTCCACGCATTGGCGCGTTGCTAAAGCAGGCGGAAGAATACTGGCTTGAAAATGCTTTTAAGCCAGACCAACACGAATTGATGGAATATGTCACCAACCTGATCAAGGCTGGCGAACAGGAGACGGAATGAGCACGGGCGCAATCGGACATCGGATTTGTTGTTTTGGGGACAGCCTGGTCAATGGCGTGCGCGACGGGGAAAAGGGCGGTTGGCCCATGCGTCTTGGCCGTCGTTTGCTTGACGAGGTCAAACGCGAAGTCACGATCTATAACCTTGGCATCCGTGCAGAAACCACCGAGGGGCTCAAGGCCCGTTGGAAGTTTGAAGCAGATCTTCGCATGGTGCCGGACTTTCCAAGTGTTCTGATGTTCAGCTTTGGCGTGAATGATGCCAACCATGCCGAAGACCGTGGTGAAGAAACCACCATGCGGGTGTCACCGGCAAAGTCCGCCGCCAACGCCGCCGAAATCATCGGCGAAGCATCCAAACTGGCGACCACGATTTGGATTGGGCCGCAGGCGGTGATTGATGGCAGTAAATCCAGTCAGGAAATCAATGAACGCCTTGAAGGCTTAAACCAGATTTATCTGGAAACAGCGCGTGGCTTTGATGTGCCCTATCTTGATCTGTTCAAGGTAACGCTTGGCGACGAAACATGGCAGCGCGCACTGCGTCGTGGCGATGGATATCACCCCGATAAAGCAGGTTATGACCGTCTTGCAGAATTGATCTGGGAATGGGGTGGCTGGAAACGGGCTGTCGGCCTGATCTAGTAGGATCAGGCGTAAAAATCAATCACCTGTCCGCGGCCGCCAGCATTGTTGGCTGATGCGGATTTCGATGATCCCGATGCTTCGTAGCCGACCGGGTCATATTGTTCGATATAGTTTTCCAGAACGGTATCTTGTGTGCCTTCCTTGATGAACCGCTGCTGTTCATTGCGGTCACGCTCAAAGGAACGAATGGCACGTTCGACTTCCTGATCCGATGTCTGGCGGACCTGACTGCCACGCTCAATCACCTGATCTTGTTGCAATTGTCCCTGTTCCGATTGCTGGCGTTGGGCAATCGGGCTGGTTGGACGTACCGGAATGGTATTTTGCAGATCAGAAGTAGATGAGACGTTGGCCATCGACGTGGAATGCTCGTTTGGAATCGCTACGATTGATTTCTTTTGCCGGAATATTACCCGGCGCGTCGATAAAATGAAGCGTTATTTTTGCCCTGCGTCAGAACCATGTTGCCATGCGATGCGGGGCTGCTTTTCGCTCATCGGGATTGGGGCGCACGGTGATGAATAAAGCCCGCTTGCAAAACGACTTGGGCTGTTTTTGGCGATCGCCTTCAGCTTGGCTGCTTCGACCGAAATATGATCAAGGGTGATGTCGGTTCGTTCCGGCGGGATCCGCACCAGTGCCGCACTGACACTCATCAGATCGAATCGCGCCACTTTGTCATCGCGTCCCTTGCCCTCAAGATACCCACGGTCGCGGGTTTCCGGGTCATAGAAACTTTTGATCTGCTGATCGAACATGGCCTGCGCGCGTTGCACGGCTTCGACCGCATCTTCAAAATCAATCGACTGCACATAGGCAAAGAAATCATCCCCACCAATATGGCCGACAAACCATTCATTCTGGCTGAGTGCCTTGCCAAGGATATCCTTGAACAAAAGGATCGCGCGGTCGCCTTGACGGAACCCGTAACGGTCATTGAACGGTTTGAAATTATCAAAGTCGAAATAGACGGCAAAACGACGCCTGCGCGGTTCGGCAAGGGCGCGCGCAGCATAACGATAAATCGCACTGTTGCCCGGCAGGCGGGTCAGCGGGTTTTCATCACGCGCGTTTAGCGTATTGCGCTCGTTAACAGCACGCAGCAGCGCACTTTGATCCAGAACGCCAAGATACTGACCATTTTCCGTCAGGATCACACCATCAAGCGCATCGGTCGCAACAAAGGTTTCAAGCAGTTCTGACAGGCTGGTTCGGATATCGGCAACCGGGCAGCGGCGCAAAAAGCGTTTGATATTCGCACGGTTGGCCGGGTTTTGCAGAAGCTCGCGACCAAACGGCGTGTAGATGAATGCCTTGAACTCGAAATCACGGACAATGCCCAATGGCTCGCCCTGATGGTTCACAACCGGCACCAGCGAAATATCCGGGTTCTGCTGAAAGTAGCTCAGGATATCGACCGGGTTGATGTCGCTTGGCAGGGCTGGGGTTTCCAAAAGGTACGATCTGACCACATCATCATCGCGATCCGATTGGCGGCGTGTGTCAGCTGCTATGTCTGCTGCGACCGGGACGATGTCGGTGCGTTCAGGTAAATCGGTTGATGGGCGCGCGATAAAGAAACCTTGCACAAGGTCACAGCCAAGACGACGGCAGCACAGGAATTCTTCACGGGTTTCGACCCCTTCGGCAACCACCTGGGCTGCGATCATGTGGGCGAATGCGGTAATCTGGGTGACGAACAGTTCCTTGCGGCGATCCTTGTCGATGCCATCAATAAAGAACCGGTCGATCTTGATGATATCGGGTTCGCATTCATAAAGTGCGCGAAGCTGGGCGAAACCGCTGCCGTAATCATCAATCGCGATCTTGAAGCCCTGACTGCGATAACGCACCAGAATGTCCTTGAGATACCCGGCATTGCTGATGTCGTGGCGTTCGGAAATTTCAAGAAAGATGGTGTCGCGTTCAAGCCCGGCATCAGCCAGAAGGGCTGCTGTTTGACCGGGTTGGTAATCCTCGGTCTTCACCACGCGGTTGTCGAAATTATAAAACAGCTTCAGACGTTTTGCATCGGGCAGGCGGGCGAATTTATCAATCGCCTTGGCGCGCAGAAGCATATCAACGCTATGAAGGTTGCCCGTATCCCAGGCTGTATCAAACAGTGCCTGGATCGAAGCAAAGCCTGCATCTTCCCAACGACGCAAAAGTGCTTCATATCCGAAAACATGGCCTGTATGCGGGCTGACAATGGGCTGGAATGCAAAGTCGACTTTTTCAACGACCTGCTGCCAGTTGCGGAGCATGACCGGCTGCGTCACTGGACGCTCGGACATCAATTCATCGTCTGCATCAAACGCCAATGCAGTTCCCCGATTTTCAAAAATGGCCTGAATTCCCGGAAGTAAGGAGTTACGAATTTTTCCGGTATTGCTGGTAGCTCACATATGACAACAACTTGATGACAGTAGAGTTACGAATATGTGACATCCGCAGAAAACATGCGCTTTTTTGTCAAATAATCGACTTGTTCCTATACATGCGGGTTAGACAAATTCGAAAAGCGGGCAGCAAGTGCTACTTCGAGCCCAGTTGGGCCAGCGGATGATGCTCTTGCACCAGCCCGCGCAGCCGTAACTCGAGAACATGGGTATAAATCTGTGTCGTCGAGATATCCGAATGCCCCAGCATCTTTTGCAAGCTACGCAAATCCGCCCCATTGGCCAGAAGGTGGCTGGCAAAGGAATGGCGCAGGACGTGTGGCGATACTTTTGATGGCGGAACACCGGCCTCAATCGCCAGATCCTTGATCATCTTCAGGAACATCTGTCGCGTCAGATGCCCGGTTTTCCCGCGCGACGGGAAAAGGTATGAGGATTGACCGGGGCGATCCGCATGACCGTTTGATTTGTCTGATGGAATGAATGCGTCGCGGACGCCAAGATAATCGCGCAGTGCATCGCGTGCCGGATCAGATAGCGGAACAAGCCGTTCCTTGCTACCCTTACCACGCACAATCAGCATCTGTGGATCGCGTGCGGCCGCGGCATAGGGCAGTTCAACCAACTCAGACACACGCATGCCCGTGGCATACATCAGCTCAACCATCGCAAGCAGGCGTTTACCCTTGATGCCCGGATGATTGGTTGCGGCAATGATCAGGCGATCAATTTCCTCAATCGATAAAAACTTCGGCAGGGTCTGACCCTGTTGCGGGCTATCGATGTTCGATGACGGATCATCATTGCGGTAGCCATCGGCGTAAAGAAACTTGTGAAACTGCCGCAGGGCCGACAGGCGCCGGGCTTGCGTGCGCGGTGCCAGTCCGGCCGATCCCAATTCAGCCATATAACGCCGCAGATCCGCATCACTTGCGACAACCGGATCGGTTTTACCGGCAGTTAGCGAGGATGCGTAATCTTCAAGATCGCGGCGATAGGCATCAAGCGTATGCGTACTGGCACCACGTTCTGCTGCCATCATTTCCAGAAAAGCGGAAATCAGCGAGCTTGTCAGTGCCTTGGCCATGGCCGGTTTCCGTTATTGATTAAACGACAGCAAAAGCTCGGTCGCCAAACGCTGCGCATCGCCGTGCAGGCCAACCGTTTCAAGGGCTGCGACCGTATCGGCCAATGCTTTTGGATCGGCATTTGGTGCATTGGAAATCTGCTGCGCCTGAATGACCATGGCCGCCGTTTTGGCTTTTTGCTGCGCGCTTGACGATACGCCAAGGCTATGGGCAACAGCGCTGCTGATTGTCAGGCGATCTTCGGCATAGGGTGCGGTCAGAAGGCTATCCCAAAGGCCTGCCGGAACTTCGATGCCTGATCCTTCAAACAGGGCAAAGATCATTTCGGCATAGCGCTTTGCCGCGGCCTGATCACCACGGGCAGCCTGGAGTTCCTGCCACTCGATCATGCGCGCACGGTGGCGCGCGATGGCTGCTGCGCGGTCGCTGGCCTTTTGAATGTCTTCGGGCGAGGTCGAATTGGGCATAACCGTCGCAGATGAAATGCCGTTATTGGTCGCAACTGCGCCGCCAAGGCCAAAGCTTTGGGTGGTTAGCGGTTGACCAGCAACATCGGCGGTGAGGCCAAAGGTCTGCGCATTCATTTCAACCGGGGCATTTGCCACCTGATCTTCGGGGTTCAGCGCGCCGGTATCTTCAAGACCGGAAATCGCCAAAACCGGATAAAGCATGCTTAGACGTGAAGAAATGTCATTGCCCGGATTGGCCGCGTTCTTGGCAACCGACAGCCAGTTTGCTGCGCGCTCAAGACTGTTTGCGGCAATCGATGCTTTAAGGGCGGCAACCGCAAACCAGGAAAAGTCACCATTGACCGGAATGGCTTCAAGAAGCGGCGCGCTTAAGCGTGCGGCCTGCATGAAGTCACCCTGAATTTCAGCGGTATCAAACAGGGCTGCAAGAATTTCGGCACGCGCAGCAGGCACATCGCTTTTGGCTGCTGCCTGATAAAGTTTGGCATACTGGCGGGCCTGAATACCGTCGCTTGCATCATCAAGCGCGTTTTCCAATGCCGCCGCATCAAAATTGACCGCGCCATAGATGCCAGCCAGCTGATCAGATGATATCAGACCAAGCTTTTCAGCCTTGCGGGCGGCTTCAAGGCGCACATCGGTTGCGGTGGCATTGGCATTTACCATGCCAATGATTGCGGCTGCATTGCCAAATTCAAGCTGACTGGTCGGGATGGATTGTTTGGCAATTGCCAGAAGGGCAATATCGATCGGGCGCAGTTCGGAAAGAAGTTCAGGATTTGCAGCACTGCCGCTTCGGATTGCACCGACAAGACCAAAGAAGGTTGCATCGCCTTCGCCACCCATTTCACGGACCAGATCAACTGAGAAGGCCGCACTGGTCGGATCATTGGCATAGAATGCGCACATGGCAGCAGCCTTAAGCCAGAACTGCTCGTCATAGCTTGCGCCATAGCCTTCAATTGCACTGCAAGCTTCGTCCATCTTTGCACTGATCAGAAGCGCGTTAACTTCGGCCTGTGCCAGAATGGAGCCACGTGATCCTTGTGGGGCTGCACGCACAAGGCTGATGGCCTCGTTGAGCGCACCCATATTGATCAGCTTGGCAACGCGCGCTTCAAGAACGCTGATTTCTTGAAATCTTGCGGCAGGGCAGCCGCCGACAGCAACATGCGCACCTGAAGATCACGTGCAGCATGGGTTGCCGGGATTGCCGGCAGTTCGGAAATCAGCTTTGCAGCAGATTTCCGTGTGGTGCCGTTCCACATATCAATGCCAAGTCCGCCGCGCGACCGGTCAAGCGTTCCGACCGCTTCGGCGTCAACAGCGCCAAGCGACAGGGATTGAACCGCGTTGGGGTCGCTTGGGAATGTTGGCGTCGGGGCAGCGGTGGTTGCGTTGCTGCCAAATCCGCCGGATGGGGCAGTGCCGCTCAGGCCCGGTTGTGCGGGCGTGGTTTCTTCAGATCGAGTTTCTGCGTCCCGTTCTGCTTCCTGTTTAAGAAACAGCGGCACAGGTGCCGAGGTCTGCGCAAGCGCAGGTGCCGCAGCAATCCCCGTTCCCGTCATCATTGCCAGTAAACAGGTGTGCATTAACAGGCGGGAACGCAGCTTCATCTTAGTTGAACCTCGAATTCGGGATTGTTTCTTCGATTTGGGCAGTCGGTGCGGGGATGTCCCAGGTGATCAGGAACGTAGCGCCGCCAGCAATTACGGCGATAACCAGCAACAAGATGATGCGCGATAAGATTCTCATTTTAATCCAGACTTCGAAGCGTTTAAGCGAATGACGCGGCTACCAGTATGCTGACGAAATGCAAAGATGCAAGAAACGGTACGTCTCGTTTGACCAATCTGTTTTCAAGGTCAGACAACAAACGAAACTGTCTCATTGCATGGGCCAGCCCGATCCCCGTCGTAGCAGGGATAATTGGGCTGGGTGCCATTTCATTTCGGCAACTTCAAGGCAGTATAGGGCGGCGTTACTCACAGAGGGTTAATAAGCAGCCCGGCAATAACGTTAGCCAAAACATCAATCAAGCATCCGTGACGTGATCCGAAGTCACAAATCGACGCGTGATTTTTGTCGCAAAGAATGCGCGGTTTGCTTGCGTTTGCGGGCAAGCTGCCCTAAAGAATTGGGTAATTTGTATATCAACAGACTGAACGACAGGACTGCAAACCGAACATGGACAACAACATTGCCGAGTCGGGTTTGCACGAAGACGTAATCGCCAAAATTCGGGAAGGTCTTAAGGGCCGGACCTTGGTGTTTATCGGGCTGATGGGCGCTGGAAAAAGCTGCATCGGACGCATGGTGGCCAAGGAACTCGATCTGGATTTTGTCGATGCCGACCGCGAAATCGAAGAAGCCGCTGGCTGCTCGATTGCCGATATCTTCAAGCTGTATGGCGAAGAGGCATTTCGCGATGGCGAGGAACGTGTAATTGCCCGTTTGCTTGATGGCGAACAGATTGTTCTGGCCACAGGCGGTGGTGCGTTCATTCGTGAACGTACCCGTGAGCTGATTCTCGAAAAATCCATCTCTGTTTGGCTGCGTGCCGATCTGGATCTGCTGTTGCAGCGTACCAGCGGTCGAACCCATAGACCGTTGCTCAATAATGGTGATCCGCGCCAGATTTTGGCCGACCTGATCGATACGCGTTACCCGATCTATGCCGGGGCCGACATTATTTTCGACTGTGATAAATCATCAAAAGAAGCAACCCGTGACGCGGTTCTTGAACTGTTGTCGCGATCCTTTGATGAAGACGGTCAATTGATCAAGACAGGAACCTGATAGAGTGAGCAATCACGACACCCTTCGCGTCGAGCTTGGCGCGCGCAGCTATGACATCCTTGTTGGCAGCAACCTTTTGGCTGATACTGCCAAATACATCGTACCGTTTGTCAAAAAAGCCGGTGTTGTCGTGATCAGTGACGCGGCACTGTCGGATAACCATCTTCCGGTGGTTTTGGCATCGCTTGATGGTGCGGACATCCCGCACCGGGAAGTCATTGTGCCGTCAGGTGAAAAATCCAAAAGCTTTGGCGTGTTTGAAAGCGTCGTCGAACAGATTTTGGCGATGGGTATTGAACGCTCAACACTGATCATCGCCCTTGGCGGTGGTGTTGTTGGTGACCTTGCCGGTTACGTTGCCGCATCGCTTCTACGCGGTCTTGATTTCGTTCAGATCCCGACGACCTTGCTGTCGCAGGTTGATAGTTCTGTTGGTGGCAAGACCGGCATCAATTCCAAATCGGGCAAGAACCTTGTCGGCGCGTTTCATCAGCCGCGTCTGGTTTTGGCCGATACCGCGGTACTTGATACCTTGCCTGCGCGCGAACTTCGTTCGGGCTATGCCGAAGTCGTCAAATACGGCCTGATTGATGATCCGGAATTCTTCGCGTGGCTTGAAGAAAACGGGCAGGCGGTTCTTGATAATGATGGTGTTGAACGCCGTCAGGCCGTGATCAAAAGCTGTGCGGCAAAGGCACGCATCGTGTCCGAAGACGAACGCGAAGGCGGCAAGCGAGCGTTGCTTAACCTTGGCCATACATTTGGTCACGCACTTGAAGCGGAAACCGGTTATGGCGAAAAGCTTCTGCATGGCGAAGCCGTTGCCATGGGCATGGTGATTGCGCATGACGTTTGTGGTGCGATGGGCATGGCCCCGGCCGGTGAAAAGGATCGCATTGTTGCGCATCTGAAATCGGTTGGTCTTCCGGTCACCGCATCAGAAGTCAGCGGCATGCATTGGGATATCGACAAGGTCATCAGCCACATGTCGCGTGACAAGAAAGTCCGCGATGGCGAGATCACCTTTGTCATGACGCGCGGTATTGGCAAGGCGTTCACATCCAAGGCAATGGATGTGGAAAAAATGCGTGCAGCAATCACGCGTTCCTGCCGCGGATAAGTGCATTAAAGCCCCGCAATCGGGTTTGATTGCGGGGAAACTTCCATTTTGTGAAGCTGTTAACTTGTTTAACGGCAATTGACCTTATAGGTGAAGACAGGACAAAGTGTTCCTGACGTGATCACCCTTTGGAGACGGCCCTGAATGACAATCACGATTGTCGTGATTTTTCTTCTGCTGATGCTTTCGGCATTCTTTTCTGGCTCGGAAACCGCGCTGACGGCGGCGTCGCGTCCGGTCATGCATCACAAAGAACAGGATGGCGACCTTCGTGCCGGCATCGTCAACCGTCTGCGCCAGTATCAGGAACGCCTGATCGGGGCGATCCTTTTGGGTAATAACCTGGTCAACATCCTGGCATCCGCCCTTGCGACATCTGTCATGATCGAGATGTTCGGTGAAAATGGTGTGGTCTATGCGACCGCCATCATGACCGCATTGGTTCTGGTCTTTTCGGAAATTTTGCCAAAAACCTATGCCCTTCAGCATGCCGATACCATGGCGCTGCGTGTCGCGCGCCCGATGAGCATTCTGGTTGTGGTCTTTGCGCCGGTCACCCAAAGCATTCAGGTGGTTGTTCAGGCCACCCTGCGTCTGTTTGGTAGTGGCGAAGGGCCGGGCATGGACAGTGAACGTGAATTGCGTGGTGCGATTGAACTTCATGCCGACGATGTTGTTGTTGGTAACCACCATGCTGAACGCACAATGTTGCATGGCGTGCTGGATCTTGAAGATGTCGGCGTTTGGGAAATCATGGTGCACCGTCGCAAGGTGCAGATGATTGATATCTCCCGCCCGATGGAAGAGATCCTTGATACGGTTCTGGCAAGCCCGCACACCCGTATTCCGATTTATGAACAGGACCCCGATAATATCGTTGGCGTCCTTCACGCCCGTGAAATCCTGAAAGCCATCGTGCGCGGTGCAAAACCGACAACGGCGGCGGATATCCGCGAGCTGAGTGCCGAGCCTTGGTTTATCCCGAACTCAACCACGCTTGCGGATCAGCTCAAGGCATTCAAGGAACGTCACGAACACTTTGCTATCGTTGTTGATGAATATGGCGCGTTCGAAGGCGTTGTATCGCTTGAAGATATTCTTGAAGAAATCGTTGGCGACATTGCCGATGAAACCGATGTCGAAGTTGTCGGCGTACAGCCGCAGGCAGATGGATCGGTTATCGTGCGTGGTGATGTTACCATTCGCGATTTGAACCGTCGTTTTGGCTGGCGTCTTCCCGATGAGGAAGCTGCCACTGTGGCCGGTCTTTTACTTTACGAAACCCGACGTATTCCAGATGTAGGCCAGCAGTTCCGTTTCCATGGGTTCGAGTTCGAGATTCTCCGTCGAATTCGCAACCAGATTACCCGTGTGCGGATGCGTGAAGTGACCGACCTTAGCAACGAGGAACAGGAGTAATTCATTCCTGTTTTTCCATCGGCCTTATCGGGCTGCGTTAAACCAAACTGGCGTAAACAGTTTTAAGTTTCTCCACTTATGGGTTAAAATCATGATCGAAGGTCTTGACCCAAAGGATTGCAGGGCCACTTGCAAATAATGGCCCTACCGTGTTGTCAGTTTTGTGCAGTGCGGAACCAGATGATCTGATCGGGTTTGGGCATGTGGCAACAGCAATCTGCAGAGAGAGATGCATGGATACGAAAATCGTACCTGGTGTGGTCAAGGAACAATCCATCGCGACGCTTAATCCCGCTGATTCCGTGATGGATGCCGTAAACCTGATGTCCGAGCGTAAAATCGGTGCCGTGATCATCGTCGATAACAATGCCAAGCTTGCCGGTATCTTTACCGAACGTGACCTTGTGAACCGTGTGGTTGCCAAGGGGCTGGATGCGGCAAATGTGCCATTGTCCAAGGTGATGACATCGGGCCCCGATACGCTATCGCCAGATGACACGGCAATGAATGCACTTGATCTTATGAGTGCACGGCGTTACCGCCACTTGCCGGTTGTTGATGGTGATACTGTCATTGGCATGGTGTCGATCCGCGACCTGTTTAACGTGGTGAAGGCGCAGCTTGAGGAAGATGTGCGGGAGCGCGAGAAGTTTATCTTCGGTTCGGACTACGGTGTCGCCTAATAGGTTTGACCATTTAACACCTTAAAATACATGGCCATTTTTCGGCTGTGACCTTCCTGATCGGCCAAGTTTCGGGGTGCAGTGGTGCCCCGAATTCCCCCAAGTTGGAATATCATCAATCGCTATTGTTGCTTGACAACGCGTGGGTGAATGTCTTTACGTTTACGTAAAGGAGAAATCCCATGCCATTGTCCCGCCCCGATGACCGTGAACATATCCATACTCGCACCGTGACCTGTCAGGGGTTCCGTCGCAAGGATGGGTTATGGGATATCGAAGGTCACATCACCGACATCAAAACATATGGTTTTGAAAACCATGATCGCGGCGAAATCCCGCCCGGTGAGCCGGTTCATGAAATGTGGATCCGGGTGACAATCGGCAATGATCTGGTAATCCAGAAGGTCGAAGCGGTAACCGATTACGCGCCGTTTGGGGCCTGTGACGCGATTGCACCGGAATATGAAAATCTGGTCGGGCTTAAGCTTGGACCGGGTCTGCGCAAGCAAATCCGCGATCGTGTTGGTGGTGTGCATGGCTGCACCCATCTGACCGAATTGATGGGCCCGGTTGCGACCACAGCTTTCCAGACGGTGTTTCCGATCCTTGCCCGTGAACAGCTTCAGGCTCAGAAAGACAGGGAAAAAGACGGCGAAAAGTCCCCCAAGCGGCGCATACCCCTGATCAATACGTGCCATGGATGGCGCAGTGACGGTCCGGCCGTTCAACGCATTGCCCCTGATCATTACACCGGTGATGAATAATTCCCGAGCGTCTTGGTGGCGTGTGCCGAGCAGGTCATTTTCCCGTCTTGCAAGCACCCAACGGCAGCCCAATATCAGTTTTATCCACTATGTGTCTGGTTCGGGCAGGAAATGACCGTGTTGCGCAGTGCTGGAAAAAACAAGAACAACAAAGATAAGGGGCGAAATGTTCTGTTGCATCAGTGTGCAACGGCGACCCTTTTGTTTGGGTTAGGCGCAGCGGTTGGAGCATCCGATCTGCGCGCGAACGAACTTGTTCCCCCTGCCTTTGAAATCGCACAGCAAGAAAATGACAATCAGGACAAATTTCTGATTCTGCAAACCAATCTGCATCCACCTTATCAGGAGTTGCAGAACGGACTGTTGGGTGGATATTCCATTTCAGTCCTGAACTGCGCGTTTGAGCGGATCGGCGTTGGCTATGGCTTGGCTGTCGCCCCGCGTCAACGTAACCGCGATATGGTGCGAAGTGGCCGGGCGGATGGTTTCTTCTTGGCGCGGATCAGTGACTTTATGGATGAATATGCCGTCGCAACACATCCGCTGGCCCTGGAAAAGTGGGTCTGGGTTTCACCTTCAAGCAACGTTGTGAGCTCCAAGGCAAGACATCTTCCCAAGCCGGGCGAGTTTACGACCATCGGTGCCATTCTCGGATCGAACGAAGCCGAATGGCTGTCCGAGCAGGGTTATGAAGATGTCATGCGCGTGCCGTCTATCGCATCGCTTGTGTCACAGGTTGCTGCCGGTCGGGTCGATTTTGCATTGGTTGATAAGCAAAGTTTTGAGATCGCCCGGAATGATCTGGGGCTGGGTGCCGAACAATTCCTTGTTCAGTTTGAACGCTATGCACCGTTGGTCGTCTATTTCTCAAAACGCTATGTCGAGACCTATCCGGATCTGCTTGGCAAACTGAATAACGTTCTTGAATTCTGCGAAACGCGGCCGATGCATCTGGAGCCGTGGGAACGTGATGCGATTGAACGCATCCAGCTTCCGATCGTGCGACAATTTGCGAAATCAAAGGACCTTATCCGAAATGTGCGTGCTGTCCTTGGTACGGAGCACATCCCATCAGATCAGAAACGGGTCATTGACGAAGAGTGGACAGCGCTGAGCCGACGTGGCTTGGCAAGTTCAATGGCGCAGAACATTCTTGATAACATCCTGTCAGATTATCTGCAGACCTTTAAAAATACCGCGGGTGCGCAAGTTGCCGAGGTCTTTGTCTTTGACCTTGCCGGGCAAGTAATCGGTATGAACCGACTGACATCGGATTTTGATCAAAGCGATGAGGTACAATATCAGATGACGGACAGCATCAATCGCGATCACGCATTGATCGCCGATATTCGCTATGACGCCTCAACCCGGACATTTCTGTCGCAGATCACTGTTCCAATCATTGATCCGGAAAGCGGACGGACACTTGCGGCATTAACTGTGGGGCTTGATGTGTCCGCAGCCCTGCGACCGGAAAGCTGATCGGAAGGCTGCGGGTGTCATGGTCAATGTTGCTTAGCCGCGATTAGCAAGCGCCGTGTCATATTCAGACGGCGTCATGGTTTTAAGCGCCAGTGCGTGCACGCGATCTTTCAGCAAGGCATCAAGCGCACCATAAACCAGACGCTGACGGTTCACGCGGTTCTCGCCTTCGAACTTGTCAGATACAACCAGAACAGAAAAATGGGACTCGCCACGCGGGTCGGCGCCCGAATGTCCGGCATGTTTGGATAAATCGTCGATTATCTGAAGCTCGGTCGGGGTAAATTGTTCCGTCAGGATGTCACGGATCTGGTTGGCTACCTGCATGGTAAGGGCCTCTATTTTCTGGGGATGCTTGCAGATCACTGCAAAAACGAAACTGTCTGACAGGTTCTGGCATGCGATGGCAGTTTTTCAAGCCTTTTATCGCATTTAATCGATCCGTATGATATTGCGAGCATCGATTTTCAGAACATATAGACCCAGATGAACCGAGGACACCGCAACAAGCGCAAGACGCTGTATCACAATGAACCGATCCTGCCGGGCTGTGACTGGCCGGGATGTGACGGGCATGGTGAGTTTCGTGCGCCCAAGGATCGCAAGTTGCGTGACTATTACAAGTTCTGCCTCGATCACGTCCGCGAATATAACAAGTCGTGGAACTATTATGAGGGCATGAAGGCCGAGGATATCGAAAACGACATGCGTCGCGATACCCATTGGCAACGTCCCACATGGACATTCGGTCATATCCGCGGATCGAAAAAGCCGTTCAATTTCAAATTCAAGGACGGGTTTGGCTTCTTTAATGAAGATGGCGCTCAAACCCATCACGGTCCGGGTGGCGATGCGGGTGCCGAACGCAAACGCAAAAGCGAAGAAGCCCAGCGTCGTGCTGGTGCACTTGGCATGCCAAGCGAACAGCAACAAGCCATGGCGACCCTTGATCTTGGCTGGCCATTTACCCGTGATGAGTTGAAAGCGAAATACAAGATGCTTTCGAAAAAGTACCATCCCGACGCCAATGGCGGGGATAAGGGTGCCGAGGAACGCTTCAAAAAGATCAGTGCGGCTTATACGTCACTGATGAGCTATATCCGTGATCTTGAAGCACGCGTCACGCTCTGAGCGTTTTGGCGCGATTTCCTGACAAAAATCGAAAAATGTGGTCAATCTGGTTGCGTAATGCGTACCGGGACTGTCTTATCGAGCAAACCTTTTGCGGTGATAGAGATTTTTTGCGCATCTTCCCTTTGTGTGATGCGACTTAACCGCTATTAATGAGCAAGTTTAACGAAACGACCGCGCCACCAGCGCTGGTCCGAAAAATGCGCGAGTACTTATGAGCCAAGGTTACGAAGCGAGTGGTGCAGCGGCTGAACATCCGCTTGATGCACCAGATACCACCATTTCCGTGCGCGAAACGTTCGGGATTGATGTTGATATGGAAGTCCCGGCATTCAGCCAGGGCAGTGAACACGTGCCGGTCGCTGATCCGACCTATCGTTTTGACCGCGACACTACGCTGGCAATTCTTGCGGGCTTTGCCCACAACCGCCGTGTGATGATCCAGGGTTATCACGGCACGGGTAAATCGACCCATATCGAACAGGTGGCATCGCGCCTGAACTGGCCGTGTGTTCGTGTAAACCTTGATAGCCATATCAGCCGTATCGACCTGATCGGTAAGGACGCGATTGTTCTGCGTGATGGCAAACAGATCACCGAATTCCGCGAAGGCATTCTGCCGTGGGCGCTTAAACGCCCGGTCGCGATGGTCTTTGACGAATATGATGCCGGTCGTCCGGACGTGATGTTCGTGATCCAGCGTGTTCTGGAAGTCGATGGCAAGCTGACCCTTCTTGATCAGAACAAGGTCATCCACCCGCATTCACATTTCCGCCTGTTTGCGACGTCAAACACGGTTGGTCTTGGTGATACCACCGGTCTTTACCACGGTACTCAGCAGATCAACCAGGCGCAGATGGACCGTTGGTCAATTGTTGCAACGTTGAACTATCTGTCGGTTGCGGATGAAACCAACATCGTCGTTGCCAAGGTTCCGGCATTTGACAATGCCGAAGGCCGCCAGAAGATCGAAGCGATGGTGGCCCTTGCCAACCTGACGCGTCAGGGCTTTGTTGCCGGTGATATCTCGACCGTCATGAGCCCGCGTACGGTGATTACGCTTGCAGAAAATGCCAAGATCTTTGGTGACGTTTCCTATGCCTTCCGCGTGACGTTCCTGAACCGTTGCGATGAAGTCGAACGTCCGATTTTGGCGGAATATTACCAGCGTTGCTTTGGCGAAGAACTGCCCGAGGAAGCCATCAATGTGATGGTGCGCTAAGGCGTGGCCTTAAAGCAGATTGGCGAGCTGGTTCCACAAGCGAGTAGTGCTATGAAGAATGATGAGGCTCTTTCCGGGTTCTTGCGCGGTACGGCAGCGACGTTTCGTGCGCTTGCCGGGCGCAATGATCTGGAAGTCGGCTTTGTCAAAGGCGGGCGTCCGGGCGGGTACGGCGAACATGTGCGTTTGCCAATGCCCAAGCAGGCTTTGCCACAGGATGAAGTCGCAGATCTTCGCGGTGTTGCCGATGGCTGGGCGCTTAAAATGCGCCACCATGACGCAGCCCTGCACGCCAAGCGCATGCCCGAAACGGCCGAGGCTCAGGCTGTTTACGATGCGCTTGAAACGGCACGCTGTGAAGCGCTGGGATCGCGTTACTTCCCCGGTGTTCGCAAAAACCTTCGCGAACATGCCGAACAGGATTGCCACGCCAAGAACTATCACCGTCTGACCAACCGTGAAGATGCACCATTTGCCGATGCGATCAGCATGCTGGCGCGTGAAATCTTTACCGGTGAACGTGCGCCTGAATCAGCCCGTCCGCTAATTGATCTGTGGCGCACTCATATCGAAGAAAACGCCGGACCGGATTTGTCTGATCTGAGCGAGGTTCTTGATGATCAGGAAGCCTTTGCGCGGGGCATGCGCAAGTTGCTTGATCACCTCTCGCTTGAAGAAGACCTTGATGATGCCCCGCCGGAACAGGAAGGCGAGGATGACGAGGAAAAGGACGGCGAAAACGATCCCGATCAGCAGGACATGGAAAGTCAGGGTGGCAATCAGGGCCAGCAGGACGATTCCGAACCGGATGGCGGCGATGATCAGCAAGAAGCCGGTTCCGAAGAAGCCGAAACCGGCGAAGGCGATATCGACGATCAGCAGCTTGAAGCCATGTCGCAGGAAGAAAAGCCTGCAGGTCCTGGCGAGCAGCCCGAGTTTGATGGTCGTAACGAGCCGGTCGAGCGTGGCTATGAGCCGTTCACGCGCGAGTTTGACGAAGTCGTCACTGCCGATGATCTGTGTGAAAATCTGGAACTGTCACGCCTGCGCGCCATGCTTGATAAGCAATTGGCGAATTTGCAGAACGTGGTGTCAAAACTTGCCAACCGCTTGCAGCGCCGCCTGATGGCGCAGCAGAACCGTGGCTGGGACTTTGACCTTGAAGAAGGCATTCTGGATGCGGCGAAGCTTGCGCGTATTGTTGCAACGCCTTCGACGTCGCTTTCTTTCAAGCAGGAACAGGATACCGATTTCCGCGATACGGTTGTGACGCTTCTGATCGATAATTCCGGCTCCATGCGCGGGCGTCCGATCACGATTGCGGCCCTGTCGGCCGATATCCTTGCACGTACGCTGGAGCGTTGCGGGGTGAAGGTCGAAATCCTTGGCTTCACCACCCGTCAGTGGAAAGGTGGTCAGTCGCGCGAACGTTGGGTCGATAGCGGCAAGCCGCCAAAACCGGGTCGTTTGAACGATCTGCGCCATATCATCTATAAGGCGGCAGATACGCCATGGCGTCGTGCACGCAAGAACCTTGGTTTGATGCTGCGCGAAGGGTTGCTTAAGGAAAATATCGACGGTGAAGCGCTGCTTTGGGCGCATGAACGTCTTCTGGGCAGATCGGAGCAGCGCCGGATCATGATGGTGATTTCCGATGGTGCGCCGGTCGATGACTCGACATTGTCGGTAAACTCCGGAAATTATCTGGAACGTCATCTGCGCGAAGTGATCGAATGGATCGAAACCAGATCGCCGGTCGAGCTTCTGGCAATTGGCATTGGCCATGATGTGACCCGTTACTATCGCCGTGCGGTAACCATCAACGATCCGGAAGAATTGGGTGGCACGATGCTGCGTGAACTTTCCGATCTGTTTGATGAACAGGGTGCGCGTCAGCCAAAACGCCCGATGCGCCATGTTCCGGCAGATAACGGTCAGACACGCGACCGTGCTGCGGGCGACCGCGACCGTTGGTAAGGGCGGGGGTGCATTCCCGATGACGGCGATCACCCGCTTTGCACCCAGCCCGACCGGATACCTTCATCTCGGCCATGCGGCCTCTGCCCTGTTTTCTGCAAAACAGGCCGGGCCGCATGGCCGTTTTCTTTTGCGGATCGAAGATATCGACCAAACCCGGTGTCGCCCGGAATATCGTGAGGCGATCTATGAAGACCTCGCTTGGCTTGGCCTTGAATGGGAAACGCCGGTGCGTGTTCAGTCCGCGCACTTTGATGACTTTCAGGTGGTTCTGGATATGCTAAGTGACATGGGGTTGCTTTATCCGTGTTTCTGCACCCGCAAGGATATTCAGGCTGAAGTCGCGCGGATCGGCAATGCGCCGCATGGCCCGGACGGTGCGCTGTATCCCGGCACGTGTAGAGCCTGTTCTGCGCAGGAACGATCTGATCGGATTGCGGCGGGCGAAAGCTATGCGCTGCGGTTTGATATGGAAGGTGCGATCAAGCGTGTGGGGAGCGAACTGGTGTGGTTTGATCGTGCAGCTGGCAAACAGATCGCCACACCCGAGATTTTTGGTGATGTGGTACTGGCACGTAAGGATACGCCGACCAGTTATCACCTATCTGTTACCCATGATGACCATCTGCAGGGCATATCGCTGCTGACCCGTGGGCAGGATCTGTTCTTTGCCAGCCATCTGCATCGATTGTTGCAGGAAATCCTTGGCTATGACGTGCCGGAATACCATCACCACGGGCTTTTGACCGGCCCCGACGGCAAGCGTTTCGCCAAGCGCGACCAATCCAAAACCCTTCGATCCATGCGTGAAGAAGGTATGTCGGCGGACGACGTCCGCGCATTGGCGGATCAGTTCTGATCGCGACCAAGTGTTTCAAGTAGATCGGGGCGTTCTGCAAACCAGTTGCGGATGAAATCGATCAGAAGCCGGTTCTTGATCGGAAGGTTCCCCTGATAGGCATAGACAAGATAGATCGGCCGCAAGGGTGATCGATACGCCTCAAGCGCGGTTTCCAATCGACCTGCCTGAATTTCCGGCATAGCGACATATCGTGGCAAGTTTGAAACACCTAGCCCTTGGACCGTCGCATTGCGGATCAGCGGATAGTGGTTCAAACGAAGGGTTCCTTCGACTGCAACCGATTGCGGGCCATCCTTGGAAAAGAACACCCATTTGCGATCCTTGTAATATTGGAAATTCAGGATGCAGTTGTGGTGCAAAAGATCGCTCGGTGTCTTTGGCTTGGCGTGGGTGCGCCAATATTCCGGGCTGGCGCAGATCAGTTCGGAAAGCTGACCCAGTGGGATGGCCACCTGATCAGGGTCCGGTGTCAGGCCGGCGCGGATGGCGATATCCATATGTGACGATTGCAGATCGCGATAACTGTTTTCCAGTTCCATTTCGATCTGAATGCGTGGATGGATCTGCTGAAACGCAAGAATGATGTCGTGCAGGAACATCTCGCCAAAGGAAACGGGAACCGTGATGCGGACGGTTCCGACCGGCTCTCCGCGCAGGGTTTCAACCGCCTCAAACGCGGCATCGGCACTTTGGGTAATGCTTTGGCAATATTCCAGAAATGTACTGCCGATTTCGGTCAGTTCCAGCTTGCGGGTGGACCGAAACAGAAGCTTGGCACCAAGTGTGTCTTCAAGCCGTTTGACATGCTGACTGATCAGGCCTTTGGACGCACCGGTTGCGCGGGCGGCATCGGTGAAGCTGCCCTGTTCAATCACGGCCGCAAAGCTGCGCATTTCGCTAAGATAATCTTTCATTGTTTAAAATATTAAACGATAAGTTCGAAAATCACCAGATTATCGCGCTTACTGTTCTGTGAAATCTTTCAGTCATTCAATTTCCTGATTTGGAGGATGACATGAAGATTTTGTTGGTTGGTGCATCGGGCATCATTGGTAAGGGTGTGGATGCCGAACTGGCACCGCGTCACGAAATTATCCGCGCATCGCGCAACAGCGGTGATGTGAATGTGGATCTGAAAGATGCCGGTTCGATCCGCGCGATGTTTGAAAAGGTCGGCGCAGTTGATGCGGTGGTCTCGACCACGGGCAAAGTGCATTTTGGTGATTTTGCCGAAATGGACGAGGAGAAATACCGCATCGGCATTGATGACAAACTGTTTGGTCAGATTAATCTGGTTCTGATCGGTCGTGACTATGTTGCGCCAAATGCCTCCTTCACCCTGACGACCGGTATCCTGTCCAAGGACCCGATCCGCTATGGCAGTTCGGCATCCATGGTGAATGGTGCGATTGAGGGCTTTGTGAAGTCCGCTGCCATCGAAATCACGTCGGGCATGCGCATCAATGCGGTCAGTCCGGGGGTGATTCTTGAGGCGATGGAAGGGTACGCGCCTTATTTCCGTGGTCATGACCCGGTTCCGGCCGCACGCGCAGCGCTTGGTTACGCCAAGTCGGTCGAGGGACTTCAGACCGGTCAGGTAATTGAAATCTTTTGATTTCTAGCCTGTGAGGTCAGGGCGGCAAGGGCAAAAATGCCGGTTTGCCGCCCGTGTCCACGTGCTCAATACCGAAAAAAGCATTTCACAGATGCTTTTTGTCCCTGATATTCTCGTTTGCGTTGAATAGTACCTATGTATAGGAGGTACTTGTTCAAGCGAAGAGGTCAGGGGCAAAAAAGACCAGATGGAAAAGCAAGCCAGTTTGGTCACCGCAATCGGACGCCGATTTGTTGACCCGAACATAAGATTAAAGCCCAGCGGGGAGCTGACCGAAAAGGTCCGCCGTGACCTGCTTGATCTGGCATATCGAAATAACTGGGCAAACATTCTGGTGAACCTTGCCGCAGGGGCAGGTTTGACCACCATGTTTTGGCTGCAAGATGAATTGCATCTCGCGACCATGTGGTGGTTCGTGACCCTGTTTGTGATTTGTGTCATTCGCCTGTGGGGCGGCTTCCTGTTTCACAAGCATCGCAAATCACAGGTCGAGTTCGATGCGGATGCATTTCGCACCTGGCATCAACGCTATGTCGCGGGCGTGATTATTGCGGGCTTTATGTGGTCGGCCATCGGTATCATCGAAATCCCCACTGTGCGCGGCGAAAGCCAGTTCATGACGCTGATCATCATCGCAGGCCTTGCCGGTGGTGCGACGGGGATTTTGGCACCGGTCTTTGTGGTCGGCCGCCTCTATCTGATTGCGTTATTGTTACCGCCTGCGGTCATCATGACCTTTATGGATGATCCCAACTATATTCTGGCAGTTCTTTCAGGTGTGTTCCTGATTGTGATGCTGGCAACCCATCGCAACAACCATGCGGTTTTGTTCAGATCGCTTGTCTTGAAGCATCAGAATGATGACCTTGTTGAAGACTTGCGCCAGAAAAACCGGATCACCGAAAACTGGAACGCCACGCTTGAGGCGCGCGTTGAAGAACGCACCGAAGAACTCCGTAACCTGATCGAACATGACACTTTGACCGGGGTTTTGAACCGTGATGGTATCGTCGCCTGGTTTGAAGCCATGCGTAAAAGCGGCGCAAAGCTTGATTACGCTGTTTTGTTCATCGATCTGGACCGGTTCAAGCAGATCAATGACGGGCTGAGCCACGCGATTGGGGACGAAGTTCTCCGCGTGGTTAGCGACCGGTTGCGTTGCCATGTGGACGATCATCAGGCAGTTGGCCGATGGGGCGGGGATGAATTTTTGATGGTGCTGGCAGCCCCTCATGACGAACTACATGATCTGGTCGCCAGCACGATTGAAAAGGCGAAGTCGGCGGTACAGGAGCCGATCACGATTTGCGGCCATACGCTTCATGTCGGGTTTAGTACCGGGGTTGCATTTGCATCCCATCGAAGCCCGGCCATTTCCGAGTTGATCCATTGGGCGGATCTTGCCGCGGCCGAGGTCAAACGATCCGGACGTGGGAGTGTGCATAACTATGACAGCACGCTTTTGGTTGAACAGGAACGCAGGCTTTCGATCAACCAGGCCCTGCGCCGGGCTTTGGCAGCCAACGAGTTCTATCTGCAATATCAGCCGGTGATTGATGCGGTTGACGGCGAAATCGTTTCATATGAAGTGCTGTTGCGTTGGCATAGCGGTGATCTTGGCGTGGTAACACCTGACGAGTTCATTCCGATTGCCGAGGAAAGTGCGCTGATCGTTGAGATTGGCGAATGGGTTCTGCGGGAAGCCTGCACCACGATCCTGAACTGCGCCGATGTTTCTGTCCGAACCAAGGTCGCGGTTAACGTTTCCATCCGGCAAATCATTGCGCCGGGCTTTGCCGATATGGTTGAGCGCATTTTGGCGCAAACCGGACTGGTTCCGGATCGGTTGATCCTGGAAGTGACCGAATCAATCTTTGAAAAACGTCAAACCATGCAGATCGCGCGCGTTCTGGATCAGCTTCATGACGCGGGTGTGGAAATCCACATTGATGATTTCGGTACCGGATATTCATCCCTGTCCCGCCTGCATCAAATCCGCATTGATGCGGTCAAGATCGACAAGTCCTTTATCCTCAAGATGGATGAAAATGCCCGCGTCGTGATCGAGGCCGCCATCCTGATTGCCCATCGCTATGGCCTTAAGGTTATTGCCGAGGGGGTCGAGACCGAACAGCAGCGCAGCATTCTGGAAGGCATGGGTGTTGATGCCTATCAGGGATATTTCTTTGCCTATCCCGGCGCGATCCCGTGCACGGCATCTCATTGGCGCGCGGCAGAGGTCACAGGCAAATAGCCACAGCTACGCTGGTCACGTGATGACAAAAAAGAACGGCCTGTCCGCAGAAGCGGCAGGCCGTTTTAGTGCTATTCCGCTGGGGGCAGAATTAGCGGCTGAAGTCTATCAGGACGAGGAAACTGACAGGCACCAGGGCAAGTGCCACATAAATCCAGAACGAGGCGACAGGAACGCCGAAATGGGCCAGAACAAAGCCGACCAGATAAAGGACCAGACCGACGACTGCGACCAGAAGGATGCCCAAAAGCGGCAGTGAAACGTTGCTATCTGTTTTCATGTTCCGTCATGCTCCCGAAACGGATGTCTTAACTCATGGTGTTGAACCTACCATGTTGTGCGCGCGGGCGTTTTGATCCGTATCAATATGACGGGTATTGGTCGAAGTTTGGCGGCGTTTGCCGGAATCGGAGATCGCACATGACATATATAGTGTCATCGCACGTGTATCTTGGGCGAGAATCGGTCAAGAAGACCGTGATATTTGGCGGAATTGCTTGTTAGATCGGTCGCTGATATTGTCGCGCTGGTTTGGAAAGGGGAAGATTCCGTGCGGTTGAGTTGGGTAAAAACCGACCCAAACCACGGATTATCGCCAAAACCGCTCTGATAAGCGTTTTTGTCGCAGTTTTCGTTTGATGAAGGCTTGACGACATTGGTCAGAGGCAGTATTAACCCGCTTCCAAGCGCGGGCCTGCATGTTCAGGCCAAGCGTCCTTTTGCGAATTTATAGACCAGGAGATCAGGTCATGGCACGTCGCTGCCCGGTATCCGGCAAAGGCGTTTTGGTCGGCATGAATGTGAGCCACGCCCACAATCGTACCAAACGTCGTTTCCTCCCGAACCTGCAGCCGACCTCGCTGCTTAGTGAGTCGCTCGGTGGTTCGGTGCGTCTGCGTCTGACCACCAATGCTGTCCGCACCATCGAAAAACGTGGTGGTCTGGATGCATATCTGCTCAGCACTGCAAATGCAAAGCTGCCGGCAGATTTGGTGAAAATCAAACGCCAGGTCGCCAAAGCTGTTGAAGCAAAAGCTGCCTAATTCAGGCTTCTGCTTTACAGACAGATTTTACGAAGGCTCGCTTCTGGCGGGCCTTTCGTTTTTTCGCATATCGGTCTGGTAACGGACCGCGAAACAAGCTGCCATCCCTTGGGATGTGCGGCTTTTTTGTGCTTTGCAAAAACTGTGATGCCTTGGAGTCGCTTGGTTTGCGGACGGGTGTTTGTCACGAAACGCGACTCGGCGGCAGACGGGCTTTGCGCTTTTGGGAAATTGGTTTATACTTTGCTCTATCAGTGGTTTATGAGGCCGCGTTGCCCGGGTTTTTGAAACGTCACGATATCTTCATCACCAGCGATTCACGAACCTGCTAATTAAGGCGTGCGACTCGGTTAACACGGTGGAGCGGATGATATGCATTTATCGCCCAATGCGTGTCCGGCACTTGTTCTTAACGCCGACTTCCGGCCGTTGAGCTACTTCCCGCTGTCCCTTTGGTCTTGGCAGGATACGCTCAAGGCGGTCTTTCTTGAACGTGTCGATGTTCTTTCCGAATACGACCGCGAAGTGCGTTCTCCTTCTTTCAAAATGCGGCTGCCCAGCGTCATATCGCTAAAGGAATATGTCCCGCTTAAAAGCAGCCCGGCCTTTACCCGGTTCAACGTTTTCCTGCGTGACGAGTTTTCCTGCCAATATTGCGGCGATCGCTTGCCGACCAACGAGCTGACCTTTGATCACGTCATTCCGCGTGCCAAGGGGGGGCGTACGAACTGGGAAAACATCGTCACGGCCTGTTCGGACTGTAACCTGTTCAAGGGCAGTCGATCGGTCCGTGAGGCGGGCCTGCGACTGCGCAGGACGCCGGGACAGCCCTCCATGCACGAACTCCAGTCAACAGGACGCCGGTTCCCGCCAAACTATCTTCACGAAAGTTGGCGGGATTTTTTATACTGGGATACCGAACTGGAATACGACTTCTGATCGTGCCTTGGTGGATCTGTCCAACGAAAAAAGCACTGCCCGGATGAGCAGTGCTTTTTCTTTGTTGATTGCAGCGGGTTTTTACCAGCGATACTTAACAGTTGCCAGAATGGTGCGGCCCTGACCGTAGTAGCAGACGTTAGAGCCCGAGCAGGTTGAGACCCAACGTTCATCTGCAAGGTTCGTGGCATTCAGAGCCAGAAGATATCCATCGATCTCGTAGTGAATGCCGGCGTCAAACAGGGTCGTTGAAGGGATTGCAAAGGTGTTTGCATCGTCGCCGTATTGTTCGCCAAGATAGCGAACGCCACCGTTAAACCCGAAGCCCTTCATGACACCGGTTTGCAGGGTGTAATCAGCCCAAAAAGATGCGGTGTGCTCGGGAACGCCAAGCGGCGTGTTGCCCTGATCGCCGTCATTGTCTTTGGTGATTTCGGCATCGTTATAGCTGTAGGCTGCTTTGGCTACAAAACCGGCAAATGGTTCGATCGTGCCTTCAAGCTCCAAACCACGTGAGCGCACTTCGCCTGTTTGTACTTTGCGCGTGCTGTCATCGGGGTCTGCGGTGGTTACATTCTGACGGCGAAGGTCATAGAGGGCTGCTGTCAGAAGGCCGTTGAAGCTTTGCGGTTCATACTTGGCACCGATCTCCATCTGTTGACCAGTTTCAGGATCGAAGCTTTGGCTGCCTTCGCTTGCGACCGGATTGAAGGATTCCGAGTAGCTGATATAGGGAGCCAGTCCGAAGCTTGTTTTGTAAACAAGACCTGCCTGACCGGAGAAAGCTTGGTCATTCTTGCTGCTTTCCGCACCATTGCTGGCGTTGTTGTATTTTTTCTCGTCAGACCAGTCTTGGCGACCGCTAAGCGTCAATGTCCAGTTGTCGTCAAACTCAATCTGATCCTGAGCATACAGGCCAAGTTGGCGCAATGTAATGTCATCATCATACCAAGTCGTCAGAGAGCCGATGCTTCCGCCGTAGCTCGGGCTATAGACATTAAAGTCTGAGGCGGTGCCGTAGGCGGCGTAGCGATCATAAATGTAGTGTTGATAGTCAACGCCGGTCAGCAGTGTGTGATTGACCGTGCCGGTGTCAAAGCGTGTTTCGACCTGGTTGTCGATCGTAATTGCATGTGCATTTTGATCCGTGCGCAGGACATTTCGTTTCAGAGTGCCAGCATTCACGTCAGACCAGCCATTGCCATACACGGTTTTGTAATCAACATCGACGAACGCGTATCTGGCGTTCTGGCGGAACGTGATGTCGTTTGTGAAATCGTGACTGAACTCGTAACCAAACGAAGTCTGAACGCGCTCATACCCCTCAAATGAAGGTTCGCCGGTAAATACATCAACCGGTATCGCCCCGTTTGGAGCAGCGTAAATTGTGCCGACTGCGGGCAGCCAGTTATTGGCTGAGCCGGTTTCGTCATGCTGATAGTGGGTCAGGATGGTCAGCGACGTGTCGTCATTTTCCCATTTGAGGGATGGGGCAATGTAAATGCGGTCATCATCGACCATGTCGGTCTGGGTGCCGGAATCTTGAACCAGTCCAGTTAGGCGATACAGAACGCTTCCGTCTTCAACGGCTTTGCCGCCAACATCGAAAGCGCCTTGTTTGTGCTCAAAGCTTCCGCCCTCAAGTGTGACTTCGTTGACGATGTCTTCATGCGGGCGCTTGGTAACGACGTTCACAAGGCCACCTGGCGAGTTCTGTCCATACATGACGGAAGTCGGGCCACGCAGTAGTTCGATGCGCTCGGCACCGTATGCTTCCTGACGGAATGACGCATAACCCGACGAACGCAGTTGAAGGCCGTCACGATAAAGGCCGGTGTCCTGCTGGGAAAATCCACGCACTTTGAACCAGTCGTACCGCGTGTCATAGCCAAACTGATCGGGTTGTACGCCAGCAGAATATTTCAGGGCATCCATGACCGTCTGGTCCTGGCGCGCATCAATTTCGTCTGCGCCAACCACAGACATTGAACGCGGCGTTTTCGAAATCGGCGTGTCGGTTTTGGTTGCGGTGCCACTTTGTGTGGCAACAAAGCCCTCTACCGGTGACGTGGCTGTCTCGAACTGTTGTTCGGCTTCGATCAAGATCGCCGGTGTTTCAGTCGCGCCTGTGGCGGAGCTTTTTTCTGCTTCCGAGGTGGTTGCTTCAGTTGATGATTGCGCCTGCGCGAAATTCGGGGCGGCAAAGACCAAAGCAATGGCTGTACCCAGCAAAAGGGTGGAAGACAGTTTACGTCCTGTGGAAAGCATTTGGGTTTCCCTATCGGTTGTCTGTGACGACGACCTGCAGGGCGGGAACCGGCGGGCCATCTTTCATGATGGACCTGTCGATATCACGCGCGACGGGGGTAAATATTGAACCGGATTTGGACGGATTGAACGGATTTTGGCTTAAGTTAAGCGAACTGTTCCTTGCGCCATGCGCCCGGGGTGGTGCCAACGATCTTGCGGAACACGCGGGTTAAATGTGCCTGATCGGCAAAGCCGACCCGAAGGGCAACAGATGCCAATGGCGTGTCGTTATCCATCAGCAGGTTTTTGGCGCGCTCCACACGGGCCTTCATCTGCCATTGCTGGGGCGGCATGCCGGTTGATTCGCGAAATGCCGAACAGAAATAGGACTGTGATAGTCCGGTCAGCTGTGCAAGTTCATCAAGGCGAATGGTGCGACCGCAATTCTGTTCAATGAAGTCGACCGTTTTGCGAAGCTGATACGGGGCCAGTTTGCCGCGTTTGCGCTGAGGTTCTTGATCCGGGCGTGGTTGGAGAAGGGCCGCGGTCAGGGCGGTAACCAGGCCTTCGCCATAAATCTGCGGTCCGGGCATGCCGTTTTCCAGATCGTCGGTAAGCAATCGTACCAGCGTGTTGATGCGCGGATCGCAAAATCCGATGCGCGGTGTTTCAAGGGCGCTGCGATCAAGATGGTTGCCCAGGCTTTGTTCAAGGGCATCAACATCAAGATGGATATCGAGATGGCGTAACCGGCATTTGCCAAGCACTTCAGAGGAGACTTCCATCCCGGCCGGTATATAGGACAAGCAGCCTTGGCCGCGATGGCCGCGTTTGACATTGTCGCTTGATGCGCGAACCTCGACCCGACCATCACCAACGCAATCCAAAATCGCCACAAGACGCGGCGCGCGCGACACATAGGTGCCGCCTGCCGACTTTTCGCATTCCACATGCCACAGATCTGTGATGGCTGCGTTCCAGCGGCGGAAGCGCAAATCATCGAGAAGGGAGATGCCTTCGATCTTGCTGGTCATCTGGGGGTGGAATGCCATGTCGGTCAAGAGTGCCCGGGCCTTTCAATGTGGTCTGGTTTTGGATTTTGTTGGGCCTCAATATAACGGGGATTTTTCTGCAAACAATAACAATTCTCATTATCAAATGAATATTTGTTCGTTTTGTGAATAATTAATCGCCTAGGATGTGATCGAAAATGACAAAACCCGCCCAGCGTGTGGGCGGGTTTGCAATAACTGATCTTGTGCGCGGTTTGGAAGTTCTTACTTCTTCATCCAGCGCGACGGTGCAATGAAGCAAAAGGCGGTCAGTGCTGCCGAGAAGAACACGTTCACCGTGGGCATGGTGATGCCAAACAGGGTCCAGTCGATCTTGTCACAGCGGACAATCGGTTGCGCCATCAGTTGTGCCTTGAGTTCTGCAAGTGAACCTGCACCGCTCTGAACGCCGCCGCACATGGCCGGTCCCGGCCACCAAAGTTCCTGAACCCCGACATGATAAAACGCGATGCCGGTGCCAACCGCAAAGGTCACGCCGCACAAATAGACCAGCGCGCGCGCCACACCGGGGAACCGGAGCAACAGAACGGCTGCCAATGCCAATCCCGCGGCCACATAAAACGGCACACGCTGATAAAGACACAGAATGCAGGGCAGGAGCTTCTGAACATACTGTGCGTAAAACGCAAAGCCGAGGCTGCCGACCGAGGTCAAAAGCAAAATGGCCGGTGCCAAAGCAAGGGCGTAATGCGGGCGAAGCAGTTTGAACATCAATAAATCCGTTTGTCGTCTTCCGTGAAATGCACTCATCAGATCAGCCGTGCGGGATGAACTTGATGGCGACGAACCCACCGACAAGAACCACGATAAATATGGTGAAAACGAGGCCCAGTCGCTTTTCGATGAAATCTCGAATGACGGGACCGAATTTCCAGATCAGCGCGGCAATGACAAAGAACCGCAAGCCGCGCGCAAGAATGGATGCGACTGTAAATACGATCGGATCAAGGGCGGTAACACCCGACAGGATCGTAATGACTTTATAAGGGAACGGTGTGACACCGGCGATAAACACCGCCCATGCGCCCCATTCGTTATAATAGTCTCGGAACTGATCAAATTTCCCGGCATAGCCATACAGATCCAGAACCGGGCGACCCACGGTTTCAAACAGGAAGTAGCCGATACCATAGCCGATCACACCGCCCAGCACAGAACCAACCAGACAAATCAACGCATAGCGCCATGCCTTGGTCGGGGCGGCAATGATCATGGGGATCAACAGGATATCTGGCGGGATCGGAAAGACGGAGCTTTCAATCATGGCAATGAAGAACAATGCCAGACCGGCATGGCGATGGCCTGCCAGATTCATGGTCCAATCATAAAGACTGCGGATCACAGCTATTGCGCCTTGTATTGGTTGCGATGTGTTGGTGAAGCGGCGCAAAGGCCCGAAAACGCGGGCGATCAAAGCGCATTTTGCCCAAGATCGCAATGACGCAGTTCGCGTTCAACAAATCGGACACATTTTTGCACAAACCCCCATTGACCCGGCGAAATTTACAGCTATTATCCCGCCCGTCGATGGAGGGTACGCATAGGTACCCAAATTGCCTGCCCCTGTGGCGGAATTGGTAGACGCGGCAGACTCAAAATCTGTTTCACTTAGTGAGTGGGAGTTCGATTCTCCCCGGGGGCACCATCGCTTTCTCCAACAAAAGAATACATAAAGCTTGAGATGCTCAGGCCTCTTTGTTGCGTGCGATTCCAGAGCGGTAACCGATCATTCTATATGTGAAACTGATCGGCTTTCGCTCAACCTACGCGAGATAAGCGCCAGTTTTAGCCATTTTTTCTTGGCACATTATTTGCCATTTCCTGATTCCTTATCAACTTAGGGAGGAAAAAATGCAAAAAGCAAAAATGCTTGTCTCTGCTTCTATTGTTACTGGATTTCTTGGTTTTACTGGGTTGGCTTCTGCCGAAGATCGGTTCGCATCGCCATTTGGGCCGGATGATCAAATCGGGGCTGCCAACTATCTCAACTCCGAGGTCACTCTTGCTGCCAGCAAGCTTATTTCCGAAGGGAAAGTTTATTCACTCGGTATGGAAGTTTCGCGTGACACACCTGCTTTCGCACCGCGCGGTGTCTCGGTCACTGTTTTCTCGCCGGGACAAAGTGGTAACAAGACATTTGGCAGCAATGCCGGATCATATAACGACGACATGTTCACTGGATGGCTTGGTGTCGGGACGCAGATCGACGGTCTTGGGCATTTGGGCGATCATCACACCTACTACAATAACAACCACGCCGAAGAGATCGTTGCAGCAACGGGCCTGACCAAGTTGGGCATCGAACATGTACCGCCAATCGCAACGCGCGGCGTTTTGCTTGATGTTGCGTCGATCAAGGGAACAGATCGTTTGGAAGGCGGTTATGTCGTAACGCTTGATGACATCATGGCAGCACAGAAAGCGGCTGGAACTGAAATCCGTAAGGGTGATGTTGTTCTTATCCATACCGGCTGGCTTGAATTGGTTGGAAAGGACAATGCACTTTACGGTTCGACTGAGCCTGGTATCGGCTTGGAAGCAGCTGAATGGCTTGCCAAAAAGGGTGTTGTTGCTGTCGGTGGGGATACCTGGGGACTGGAAGCAGTTCCCCATGAAGATCCAACCGCGTTCTTTCCCGTGCACGTGAAACTGTTGGCCGAAAACGGTGTCTATATTCTTGAAAACATCGTGACCAAGGATTTGGCCGCAGACCGCGCACACGAGTTTCTGTTCGTACTAGGACAGGCAAAACTTAAAGGTGCGGTTCAAATGATCATTAACCCGGTCGCTATTCGCTAATCCGGTACGATCATTTTGTGAGCTTAAGAACCGGCGGCCAAGCGACCAAACAGGCCGCCGGTTCTTCTGACACATGCAAACGTCCGTCTGCATGTGGCTAACTCAATAAACGCTTCGATAAATCTCTTCGATCTCACCTGCTGTCATATTGCGTGGATTGCTATCGATCAGGCGATGGATTTTGGTAAAGACTTCTTCCGCCATTTCCGGAAGGGCGTCTTCGGTCACACCAAGATCGCGCAGACGGGTTTCAAGGCCGCTGGCCGGAACCATTTCCTCGATCCGTTTGACGAATGCCTCGGCAGCGGCGTCTTCACTCTCGAAATCGACACCTTCGATCAGGCAAGGTGCCAGTTCGGCATACAACTTTTTGGCTGCTGGCAGGTTAAAGCGGATGATTTGCGCCATCACCAGCGCATTGGCATGACCATGCGGGATATGGAAACGTGCACCCAGCGGATAGGCCAGACCATGAATGGCGGCGACCGATGCATTGGCAAAGGCCATCCCGGCAATCAGAGATCCCTGCAACATGGCAGAGCGTGCTTCCTTATCCCCCGGGTTTTCAATCACCTTCATCAGGTTCTTGCCGAGCAGCGAAAGGGCGGTGACTGCCATACCATCGGCAATCGGGTTCTTGCGCGTGCGGCTGGTATAGCCCTCGATGGCGTGCACCATGGCATCAAGGCCGGTGGCAGCTGTGACTTTTTGCGGCAAGCCATAGGTAAGTTCGGGGTCAAGAAGGGCGACGTCAGGCATTAACTGCGGGGTGTAAACGGCCTGCTTGAGGTTGTTGTTATCAGTAATCACCGACACCCACGTGACTTCCGAGCCGGTCCCGGCCGTGGTCGGGATCTGGATCAGCGGCAGGCGATCGCCGGTTGCCTTGTCCACTCCATAGATCTCCTCAATCGTCTGATCGCTGTTGGCCAGCAACGCAACCAGCTTGGCGCTATCAAGCGAGCTGCCGCCGCCAAGACCAACCACGCCATCCGCTTCCCAATCACGTGCATCGGCAATGGCGGCTTCGACGATTTTCTGGGGTGGGTCGGCTTCGACATCGGAAAAGATCTGAACCGCGATACCAGCGGTCTCAAGTGCATCTTGCGCCTTTTTCGCAAAGCCCAGTTTGACGATGCCCGGATCGCAGACGATGGTGACACGGCTGGCGCCGAGTTCCTTCATAAGGCTGCCGGTCTTGGCAATGCCACCGGCTTCGCAGACGATGCGCGGCACGCTTCGGAACATGAAACTCATGATTTGTCTCCTTATCCGGGATCAGTTGGCATTCCCGGCGAGACCGCCGAGGCACATGTATTTAATTTCAACGAAATCATCGATGCCGTATTTCGACCCTTCGCGGCCGATACCGGATTCCTTGACCCCGCCAAACGGTGCTGATTCGGTCGAAATGATGCCTTCATTGATGCCAACGATGCCGTATTCAAGCGCCTCGCCAACCCGCCAGATGCGGCCGATGTCACGCGCGTAGAAATAAGCTGCCAGACCAAATGGCGTGTCATTGGCCATGCGAATGGCGTCTTCTTCGCTATGGAACTTGAAGAGCGGTGCGACCGGACCAAAGATCTCCTCGGAGAATATCCGCATATCCGCTGTCACCCCGGTCAGGACGGTTGGGGTGAAGAAGTTGCTGTCAGCCTTGGCGCGATCACCTCCCAGAACGGCTTTTGCCCCACGCGAAACGGCGTCTTCGACAAGGGCTTCGACCTTTTCAATTGCCTTGGAGTTGATCAGCGGGCCTTGGGTGACTCCTTCTTCGGTGCCGTGACCGACGCGCAGTTTGCTAACGGCCTCGGCCAGTTTGGCGGCAAAGGCATCATAGACACCTTCCTGAACCAGAATGCGGTTGGCACAAACGCAGGTCTGGCCAGCATTGCGGTATTTCGAGGCAATCGCGCCTGCGACTGCTGCATCAAGATCAGCATCGTCAAACACGATAAACGGCGCATTGCCGCCAAGCTCGAGGCTAACCTTTTTGACGGTGTCAGCGCACTGACGCATCAGAAGCTTGCCAACCTGGGTGGAGCCGGTGAAGGACAGCTTGCGCACGATCGGGTTGGCAGTCAGTTCACCACCGATTTCCGCCCCGTGTGATGCGGTGACGATATTGATCACGCCATCGGGGAAGCCTGCACGTTTGGCCAGTTCAACCAATGCCAGTGCGGTCAATGGGGTATCTTCGGCGGGTTTGATAACGACCGTGCAACCCGCAGCAAGGGCCGGGGCGCATTTGCGCGTGATCATGGCCATCGGGAAGTTCCAGGGCGTGATCGCGGCAACAACACCAATCGGCTGTTTGACGGTGATGATGCGTTTATCCGCACCATGGGACGGGATAACGTCGCCATAGATGCGTTTGCCTTCTTCGGCAAACCATTCAAGGAAGGACGCGCCATAGGCAACTTCACCGGATGCCTCGGCCAGCGGTTTGCCCTGTTCGCGGGTCATCAGCAATGCAAGGTCGGCTTGTGCCGCCATGCAGAGATCAAACCATTTACGCAGCACATTTGCGCGTTCCTTGGCGGTTTTGGCCCGCCACGCAGGAAGGGCCGCATTGGCGGCATCAACGGCACGGCGGGTTTCGGCCGCCCCCATATCTGGGACATCGGCAAGATGTTCGCCGGTGGCCGGGTCAACAACGGCAAAGATCTTGCCGCTATCGGATGCAACCCATTTGCCGTCGATATGTGCCTGGGTCTGCCAGAGGCCAGAATCATTAAGCTGGATGGTCATGGTGGCTATTCCTTTTCGTTACAGCACGGCGGCATAAATCGCGCGGGCGGCATCGAACGTCATTTCACGCGGGTTGTTGATCAGAAGGCGTTCCACCTTCATCGCATCGGTTGCCAGCATGTCGAGGTCGCTTTCCGCCACGCCGACTTCGCGCAAGGTGCGGCTGAACGGCATGCGTTCGACCATGTCAGTCATAAAGGCGATGAAGCGATCACAGGCGGCATCGTCATTTTCGAATTTTTCACCGGGCAGAACCGCGCGGGCGAGTTCGCCATATTGCGATACGGCGGCATCCCGGTTGAATTTCAGGACTTCGATCAAGACCAGTGCATTGCTGTGCCCGTGCGGGACGTGGAAATGTCCGCCGAGTGGATAGGCAAGGGCATGAACCGCCGCGACCGGGGCATTGGCAAACGCCATCCCGGCCAGCATGGACCCCTGAAGCATGGCTTCGCGGGCTTCACGTGACGGGCTGGCGGAAACCGCATCATCGATATGGGCTGTCATCAGCTGCATCGCGCGAACGGCAAGCCCGTCCGAGAGGGCATTTTTCTTGTGCCTGGTGGTATATGCCTCAATCGCATGGACCATGGCATCAATGCCGGTCATGGCCGTGATCGGGGCCGGAAGGCCCATAGTCAGCTTGGCATCGAGAAGTGCAATGTCTGGATAAAGAAGGTTGGACACCACACCCTTTTTCTCATGCGTCGGCGTGGTGACGATCGAGATCGGGGTGACTTCCGAACCGGTGCCCGCCGTGGTTGGCACCTGAATAAGTGGCAGTCGCGGACCTGTTGCCAGACCGATGCCATAGATCTCGTCAAGTTTCTGATCCTTGCCACACAGAAGCGCGACCAATTTGGCGGTATCAAGTGATGAACCGCCACCAAGACCGATGACGATATCGGCCTTGAAATCACGCGCACCCTTGACCGCAGCAAGGATGCTTTCCTCAGGCGGATCGGCCTGAACATCGGTCCAAAGCAGGGTGTCAATCCCGGCTTCTTTAAGCGCGGCATAGGGGGTATCGATCAGGCCAACCTTCTGCAAGCCCGGGTCGGTCAGGAGAACGGCGCGTTTTGCACCGAACTCCTTGCAAAGTGTACCGAGCTGCAAGGCACCGTCGAACTCGCAGATGACGCGAGGGGTGGTTTCAAACACAAAGTCTGACATGGGGAACCTCGTCTTTTGACTTGTCTGCTGTCGGGATCAGGCGGTTTCCAATTCAGCCTTGGAAACGGTGCCGCGTTCGATGCGATAACTGCCCGCCACCAGATCGGCCGAATGGGTGTCATCGGATTCAGAAATCAGGACACACAGACCACTGCTGCCGAGATCGGAAATGACTTCCGACAGGCGACGTGACAGGACCGGTGCGACCCCTTCGAACGGTTCATCAAGCAGCAGAAGATTGCGGCCGGGCATCAATGCGCGCCCAAGCGAAACCAGTTTCTGTTGACCACCGGAAAGCTGCAGCGCACGGCGATCCCGGAACTGGGCGATTTCGGGTAACAGGTCATAGACCCATTTCAGCCGTTCTTCGGCGTCTTTGATGCCATTGGTCCATGCCGGAAGAAGAATGTTCTCCTCAACCGTCAGAGACGGGATCAGACGGCGGTCTTCGGGCATGTAACTGATGCCGGTTTTGGCACGGGCGAAATCAGGCTGCTTTCGCAGGTCCTGCCCATCAAAGGTGATGGTTCCCTGATCGGCATCAAGAAGACCCATGATGGCGCGCATCAGGGTGGTCTTCCCCGCCCCGTTATGACCGATCAGGCCAAACATCTTGCCGGACGGCACCGAAAGCGAGACATCGCGCAGGATCGGAATATTGCCGATCGAAACATCGAGATTGCGGATTTCCAGGGTCATGATGCGCCATTCCCTTGTTTGGTGGTGGGACGATGGCCGGTCACAAGATCGCGGACTTGCTGATCGGCCAGAACAGCCGCAGGTTCGCCATCGGCAATGATTTCGCCGCTGTAAAACGCCAGAACGCGCGAGACGTAGCGTTCGACCACATCCATGTCATGTTCGACAAACAGCACGGTCACGCCATGCTGACGCACAGCATTCATCACCGTATCCATCAGGCCGGTTTTTTCATCCATGCTGACACCACTGGTCGGTTCATCCAGTAGCAGCATCTGCGGATTGCCAATCAGCGCCATGGCGATATCAACCAGCTTGCGCGCCCCCTGCGGGACGGCGGTGACCATTGAATGGCGATAGTTTTCGACGCCGAATTCCTTAAGGATTTCCTCGGCCCGAGCGATGCGAGCATCGCTGCGAAGGGGGCTTAGGAAACTCGGGCGGGCACTTTCGGCAGCGGCCAAAGCAACAATCAGGTTGTCGAGAACTGTCATTTCCGGGAATAGCTGCGCAACCTGGAAGGAGCGCGCCATTCCAGCACGTGTGATGGCACGCGGGGAATGCCCCATGATGGACTTGCCGTTAAACAGGATCTCGCCCCGGGTTGGTTTGAGATAGCCCGTCACCATGTTGATGAAGGTCGTCTTGCCAGCCCCGTTGGAGCCAATCACACCAACGACTTCACCCTTGTTGATCTGAACGTTCAAATCCTTTGCGGCGATGACCGCGCCGAATTCTTTGTTCAGCGAACGTGTTTCGAGAATACAGGTCATGCCCGTTCTCCTGTTTTTTCACGGCTGACCAGGCACCACAGCCCTTTGGGCAGGAAGATGATGACCGCAAGAAGCGTGAAGCCGAGGATCATCTGCCAGGTGTGGGGAACGAATTCGATGGCGTAGGTGCGCACAAACGAGAAGACGATGGCGGCAATAAACGGTGCTGCCACATGGCCCAAGCCACCCAAAAGCGCGATGAAGACGAACTCACCCGACGTGGTCCAATAGGCCATCTCCGGATCGACATGGCCGGTGGCCAATGCCGTTAGGCCGCCACCAAGTGCGGAAACTGCGGCCGCAGCAACATAGTTGCCATAGAGCAACCAGCGCGGCGACAGACCAAGATATTCAACGCGGACTTCGTTTTCACGAACCGCCTCGCAAATGACGCCAACACCGGCCTTGGTGTAACGATGGATCAGAACCGCAACGAGCAGACCGGCAATCACCGTCATGGTAAATACGGTTTGCTGGCTACCTGCACCTGCCTCGGGTGCCCAGCCAAACAGGGTCCAGTCATGAACGTTAAAGCCATCCGTGCTGCCCAGTTCCTGACTTTTCACAAGGATGCCAAACAGGATCATCGAAAAGGCCAGCGACAGCATGGCAAAAAAGATTTCGCGATAGCGCGTCAGCAACAGACCCAGCAGCATCGCAATAACGATCGCGACAAACATACCCAGCGACAGGGCCGCAATCGCATCATGAATGCCAAAGAACTGGCCGCCCATGCCAACGGTGTAGCCGCCGATGCAATAGAACAATCCTTGGCCAAAGGATACGAGACCCGAGCGCATCTGCATGACAACGCCCTGAACGACAAGTGCTTTGGCCAGTGCGATGGTCAGAAGGAAGATCAGCCAACCCGGCGAAACGAAGCCGAACAGCACACAGGCAAGTGCCACCAGTCCGAGCGAGATTTCAGTTTTATCAAGACGCATGTCAGATTTTCCTCGCCAAAGTACGGCCAAACAGGCCTTCGGGACGGAACGCCAGAACCAGCGACATCACGCCATAAATGACGAACAGTTCGAATTCAGGAGCGTAGTGAACAGCGGCCGCACGGCTCAGACCCACAAGAAGGGCACCAACCGCGGCACCGCCGATGCTGCCTAGGCCACCAATAACAACCACGGCAAAGGCCAGAACGATCACTTCGATACCGATACCCGGCACCACCGAAATTGCAGGTGCGGTCAATGCACCGGCGAGTGCGCCCAGCGTCGTGCCAAGAACAAAGGTGATGGTGAACATCAGTTTCACGTTCACACCCATGGCAACCGCGATTTCGCGGTCATGGATGACGGCACGCAGGACCTTGCCCTGGTTGGTGCGTTCCAGCCACGCCCACAGGCCAAGCCCGAGAAGTGCGGACACGCCAACAAGTGCGAGGTCGTAATTGGAAACCTTGAGCAGACCAAGCGACGTGCGCCCGAGTTCGGAATAGGGCTGATAGGCGAAATAGGGGCTGACACCCCAGACGATTTTCATGCCGTCTTCAAGGATCAGAAGAAGGGCATAGGTAATGATCACCATCAGGATTTCGTCGCGGCCATACATCAGGCGCAGTAACCCGCGTTCGACGATCACACCGACAATCAGACCGGCAACCAGCGCGGCACCCACCAGCATCAGATAGCTGACCCATGCCGGGCCCATGCCATTGTTGAAATACCAGCCAACGAGCGACGCTGCCGAATAGGCGCCGATGGCATAGAAGCTGCCATGCGCCATGTTCAGGATGCGCATCACCCCGTAAATCACGGTCAGGCCAGCAGCCACAAGAAACAGCCACGATGCATAGATCGAGCCATCAATCAGGACGGCAAGAAGACTTGTCATCACAAATATCCAGTGTGCAGGGAAAGGGGCGGACATCCCAAGGGAGACGGGATGTCCGCAGGATCAGGAAGCTCTTTGAAACAGAGCAGGCAGCTTAGTTACACTGAGCGCCCGGGAAGCCGTTTGCGATCCAGTCCGCAGCAGCAACACCTTCCGGCGGCGTTACGCATTCGCCAGCGAACGAAACAGCGTTTTTGATCGAGGCAACGCCATCTTCGTAGTGGTATTCACCATAGGTGATACCCTGCATGGCCTGATGACCATTGCCGCGTGCCATTTCAACGGTGCCTGAAACCGACTCAAAAGTGGCGCCTTTCATGGCAGCAGCGAGTTGCTCGGCAGATGCGATTTCCTTGTCGCCAACACCTGCATTTTCAGCAGCATATTTCAGACCAAGGATCGCCTGAGCCATTTTGGTTGCCGGGTAGACCGGCTCAAGACCATAGGCATTCTGATACACACCCTTGAACCAGGTGTTCAATTCGTTGTTCGGGGCAAACTGGCCGAACGGGCCGCGTGCACCGATGATCATGCCGTTCGGTGCCTGATCCTTGTAGGTGGCAAAGGATGCTTCGCCGCAGGTCAAAAGGCCGGTCGCATCTTCAAGCAGGCCACGGGCATTTGCCTGCAGGACCAGTGCTTCCATGTCACCACCCCAGAAGGAGCTGTGAACGATTTCAGGGCGCTTCACGGACAGGGCTGAGATTTCTGCGCCATACTGACCCTGATAGATTTTCGGGAATTGTTCTTCTACGACTTCCGCTTTTGGGAGGAGGGCGGATGCTGCGGCGGTGAAGTCAGCCCAGCTGTCCTGACCCCAGGAATAGTTCTGCTGGATACCGGAAAGACGGGTAACGTCCGGGCGAGTTTCCGCAAGGTAACGTACAGCACCAATGTTATCGACCGATGCATCGAGACCGGTACGGAACATGTAGGCTGCATCAGGGTTGTCAGCAAAGAGACGGGGAGTACCGCAATCATATGCGATAGTGAAGGTTTTCAGTTCTTCGGCAACCGGAGCAACCGCCAGGCAGTCACCCGAAGAAACGTAACCGATGACAGCGTCGACTTTCTGACGCTGAACAAGGTTGCGGTATTCTTCAACCTGCTTGGTTGCGCCACCGGCTTCGTCAATGATCACGGCTTCGATTTCAGCACCATTGATACCGAGCTTATCGTAAGGTGCAGGCAGATTACCTTTGTTGAGTTCATCAACAAGAATCTTGGCGGCATTTGCCGATGGAACACCGAACGGACCAGCAGCCGGACCGGACAGGAAGGTAACGATGCCCACGCGGAACTTGCCGTTTTCGGCAGCCGATGCAGAACCGGCTGCGCCAGCAGCAAGAGCGAGGGCTGCGACGCCCGAAACAAGGTATTGGCTGAAATTTGATTTATTATTCTTCACTATTTCCTCCCTTAGGAAAGGTCATGGAGTTGGCGGTGGAACTGCCTCCGACCCGCCAGCCACGGCATCGCGGCGACGTTTAACCATCTCTTTGGATGGCTTGAGGTCTTCGGCATCGTAGATCGCCCAGTTCCCCACCATCAGTTTTGATGGCGGAAAGTCTTCGTTGTGGACGACCGTGCCCACGGCTTGCGCCTGGACAATCTGGTGAGTTTCGGGATCGATGTAGGATGCAAAGCCCGGCGGATCTTCGGGTAGGGCCAGTTGCAATCCTTCGAGGGCTGTAATCAGCGCGCGGTCATCATCCACGCCGCCTGCCTTTTCAATGGCGCGCGCAATGGCGATGATCCCGGTGTAGGCGCCTTCGGCAGCATAGGTCGGATATCGCCCGGTCATGTCGTGGAACTGTTTGACGAACCGCTTGTTGCGGCCCGTTTCTGGCCAGTTATTGTGGTGACGGGCAGACAGGATCAAACCCGGATAAGGCTGACCGCCAAGGGCCATCATCACATCGTAATTGGCACCGGTATCAAAATTGGCCAGACGGGTGGTTTCAAAGAACCGCGTCGATGCCGCCTGCTTGATAAAGGCAATGAAATCCCCACCCCAAAGTGCGGTGACAACGATGTCAGCCTCGGCTGATTGTAATGCGTTGATATAGACCGAGTAGTCCGGCTCATAAAGTTTCGGCCACAGATCTCCGACGGTTTCATATTCAACACCCAGCTCATCAAGGGCGAGCTGCAAGTCCGTCCAGGAAACATGGCCGTAATCGTAATCTGGCCCGACAAAGGCCAGGCGCTTCCAGCCGGTTTCCTTTTGAAGATCGCGCAAATACCGTGCGCCTGCGGCCATCGACGTCCAGCTGTCATTGGTGACGCGGAAATAAAAGTCATGACCGGCTTCGATGCTAAGCCGTGACGACGCATGATCGGTACCGACCATGATGATCTTTTCGGTCCGCGCCAGATCGCTTACGGCATGGGCAACACCTGATGAGACGATGCCGCAGAAGAACTTGGCATTGTCATTGGTGATGAAATCTTGCGCCAGACGGACCGCATAGGATGCTTTTGATCGCGGGTCATCGGCGATGACGCGAAGGTTGGGGACATCAAGACCGGATTTTGCTTCGGCTTCGAGGTCCTGAAGCGCGATCTTGATCCCGGAAATACTGTCGCGACCATAGGTGGCCGAGCGACCGGTCATTGGGTACAAACAGCCGATGACGGCATCTGCGTTCTGTGCCGATGCGCCCAGCTCAAAACGTTCTGCCTGTGCGGTTGTGGCCGCAAACAGTGCGAACGTGGCAGCAATGATGGTGATGCACCCCGAAATCGGGTGTTTGGACATCTCCATGACTTTCCTCCCTGCGAATGGTTGTTCCACCCGCGTTTGTACCTTTGTCTCGCTATTCCGCAAAGGCTGTGCCAGTTGCGAAATTTCTGTGCAAAGTCAGGAAAGCCGCGCGATTGACCGTTTTGGCCAAAAAACTTGGAGCGGTTTTGCGCGTTGGTTTGAGCGTTTGGCGCTCAGGCAGTAAAAAACCCTTGAGCGGAAACCGCTCAAGGGTGTGAAGGGGAAACTTCGGAGTAAGGTTCAGTTACTGCAGACCAAGCCTTTGCAGGCGGCGCTTTAGTGCATGACGTGAAATCCCAAGGATTTCAGCCGCACGCCCTTTGTGGCCATCGGCTTGATCAAGGGCATCCTGAACCAGATGTCGTTCTGTGCTGTCCATGCGATCCTGCAACTGAGGACTTCTGCTGAAATGCTCGGCCTGAAGATCATCAGACCCTTCGTCGGTTACGTGAAATTCGGCGGGCAAAAGATCCGGCGAAATCTGTTTGGATGGATAAAGAATGGTCAGACGTTCGATCAAGTTCTTAAGCTCACGCACATTGCCGCGCCAGCGATGATGGCGCAGCAGTTCGAGCGCCGCATCGTCAAAGTGGATCGGATGGCAGCCTTCGGCTTTGGCCTGATGATCGGCAAAATGATCAACCAGCTTGATGATGTCGTCGCCACGGTGGCGAAGGGCAGGAATCTCAATCGTGATGACATTTAGACGATAAAAAAGGTCTTCACGGAAGTTGCCCAAACGGACTTCTTCGGCAAGATCACGGTTGGTCGCGGCAATAACGCGGACATCGGCGGATGCGGAATGTTCGCTTCCGACCGGCCGGTAGTCACCGTTTTCAAGGAAATGAAGAAACTTTGCCTGCATGCCAAGCGGCAACTCGCCAATTTCGTCGAGAAACAGACTGCCGCCGTCAGCAAGGCGGACAAGGCCGGTGCGTTTCTGATGCGCGCCGGTGTAGGAGCCTTTTTCGGCTCCGAACAGTTCGGCTTCGATCAGTTGCTCTGGCAGGGCAGCACAGTTGATCTCGATAAAGGCGTTTGCTGCGCGCGGGCTTTCGCCGTGAATGGCGCGCGCGACCAATGCCTTGCCGGTACCTGACTCCCCCTGCAGCAGGATACGGCTGGCGCTGCTTTGTGCGACGCGGTCGATTGTCGTGCGCAACTCACGCATCGGCGCGCATTCACCAATCAATCCCTTGGTAGGCACATTACGCTTGCGATGGTAATCAAGCTCAAGGGCGGTTCGGTTCTGATCAAGGGTCGTGTTGATCGTGTGGATCAGCTCATCAAGCTCAAACGGTTTGCTGAGGTAATCTGCGGCACCGAGTTTGACGGCCTTTACCGCAGCACGCGTATCGCCATGAGCCGAAATCATGATGACGGGCACGTCGATATCAAGCTTGCGGATGCTATCAAGCACCTCCATGCCATCGGCACCGGGCAGGCGCAAATCCAGCAGGACGATATCGAACTTGTTTTCTCGAACGCGCAAAAACGCATCTTCACCGGAATGAACGCCGGTGACATCCATGCCTTCGGTGCGAAGTGCAAAGCTTAGTGATCGGACGAATGATTCTTCATCATCAACGATCAGAATCCTGATCTGACGTGGCATTTTTCGATGTTTCCTCCTTTGAAGTTTCCGATTTCGTTGCCGGGAACTTCAATGTGATTGTCGTGCCCTCTTGCGGGGCACTTTCAATATGGATTGAACCGTTATTTGACTCGACCAGTTGTTGGCTGATCGTAAGGCCTAGTCCGGTTCCTTTGCTTTTCATGGTAAAAAATGGCTGCACGACGTCAAGCAAATGCTCTTTGGGGATGCCAGCACCATCATCTGTGACGCGTATTTCGACCTGATCCTGATGGCGTTCGGCGCGTAGGCTCACCGTTCCGCCGGGTTGGCAGGCTTGGATGGCATTGATCCCGATATTGAGCAGGATTTGCAAGACCTGATCCGGGTCGACATAGATCGTCAGGCGGGAATCACCGCTTGTATAAAACCGCACTTGGGCTTCTTCGGCGACGGGTGTCAGGACACGAGATGACTGTCGAAACAGATCGCGAATTTCGGTTTCCTGTGGGCAGGCTTCACCAGGACGACCATAGGCCAATAAATCATTCACAACGCGCGACAGCCGATCAATCTGATGCCCCATATCATCAAGAAGCGTCTTGCGTTCACCATCTGGTTCCTTGCGGACAAGCGCTTGCACAGTTGTTTTCATGGTCGCCAGCGGATTGCGGACCTCGTGGGCGACACCGGTGGCGAATTGGCCCAGGACCGCAAGCTTTTCGGCCCGCACTGTCCGGTCAATCAGGTCTTTGAGCTGCCAAGCCATGGTGTTGAAGGCCTTCGCAACCGTGCTGATTTCATCGCGACGTCTTCCTTCGGGCAGACGGTAATATAGATCGCCGGACGCGATGCTGTGCGCACCCTGAACAAGCGTATCGACCCTTCGGCGCAAGCTGCGTGACAGGGCAAAAAAGATCGCCAAAATAATCACGATAATGACGGCTGCGGTAACTGCCAGCCAGAACCGGGTTTCATCAATTGGTTGGATGATGGTGCCTGGACGGACACTCATCACAAGGTTCCATCCGGGCAGGATGCTAGGGCCCTCAATAAGCTCGCCATTGACCTCGGTCGGACGGCCGGTGGCATCAAGAACAATGCCGCCGGGTGTACGCAAAAGCGGATCAATCACGCCTGAAATGCCTGCGCTGGCCAGAAGTTCAGTAAGCGATGCCAGTCGCACATGCAAAGCCACAGATGTGTTTTGCCCCAAGCCGGTATCGCGGATATGTGCACGCATTAAAATCCAGCCGGAATTGCCGTTCTCTGGCAATTTTGGGCCAATAAACTCGATCCCTTCATGTTCGACCCGCGGCAGACCGGAAATGTCCCAGCCATGTTTTGACCAGTAAGGGGGCCCGGATGCAGCCTGACCTGCGACCAGTCGATCAAGATTATCGTACCAATCAAAGAACAGCACGCCATACAAATCAGGTGAGTCGGCCTCAACCCGAAGCAACGTAAGTGCTTCTTCAGCTTGGGGTGAATTCGGCGCTTCGATGAAGGCGGGCATCGCCGGATGGTTTGAAAGCGTTACCAACTGATAGATACGGGTATCGAGAAAGGCAGAAAGTTTGTTTGAAGTGGCCGCAACCTGCGCGCTGAGCCGTTCACCCGTAAGCCTGTCGATCAATTCGTTGGAAAAGCGCTGATAAAAGAAACTAAGGGCGAGCAACGCGCATACAACAACGCCAACCGATAGCAATGTATATCGGCCGACAAGGCTTAGACGTTGATTTCGGGACCAGTGAAACCTAGGCACCCGGTAACTCCCTTTCATCGGCGGCTTTAAGAATGAACGTACCAAGATAGAATTCTCAAGAAACCATACCGTTCAGCATTGCCAGTTCATCATGTGCATAATTGTGGAAAACAGTCAGGCTACCAAATCGTTGGCGTTTTGAAGCGCTTAACTGACTTACTCCCGGCCAACAGAGGTTACATTAAGAAGGCGATCATAACGCTGTTTAGTCCTTTTCCTAGCGACATTTCCTATTCAGTAAACTTGCAGAAATCACTGAAAGTTTCCCCGTTAGAAGATGCTGTTCTCGATGGAAGGGTAGCTAATCCCATTGATTTTAATGAATTATTTGTGTCTCAAAATCTGTTTCACGTAGTGAGTGGAACTTCGAATCTGCCCGGGGCACCATCGCTTTTCCGTAGCTTTCAGAGCTTTGAAAAGTAAGCCGGTTCAGTCTCACTTCAAACTGAAGTGCGGGATGCTGGAGCGACCTGTTGCTGAGCGTTCCAAAAGCAGCAAGAGGGAGATCTTTATCTCCCTCTTGTGTTCTTTCATGATCGAGGTCGTCTTTTGGGCGCTCGTCGTGGGAAATGGTTCTGTTTGGCACCGTTTCGATATGCTCGGCCTCTATAGGCAGTAATCTGGAAAAAGGTGCTTCTTCGTCTTAATTGGTTGCGTTGCCGTTAGGCTGACCGAGCGAAATACAGGTCTTCAAGACGTTGAAGATCAACCGCATCACGTGATTCAGACAACGTGACTTTACCCGCCTGCATCAGGTAGACATGATCCGCAATCTTAAGCGCCTGGTTGGTATTTTGCTCGACCAGAATGATGGTCATTTTCTCTTCCTTCAGGGTCCTGAAGATCGCGAAAATCTCATTCGTCATAACCGGTGACAGACCAAGAGACGGCTCATCAATCAGGCAGACTTCTGGCTCCTCCATCAATCCACGACCGATCGCAAGCATTTGTGCTTCGCCGCCCGAAAGTGTCCCTGACTGCTGGTTGCGGCGTTCTTTCAAACGCGGAAACAGTCCAAAGACATATTCGCGGTTTTTCTCCATCGACGCGCGTGCCTTTTGGGGATACGCCCCCATGATCAGGTTTTCTTCAACACTGAGATCAGGGAATAACAAACGTCCTTCGGGTATGAGAACCAGACCGTTATCAATACGGCTCCAGGTTGATGCAGTTGTTACGTCCTTGCCATCGAACTCGATCGATCCACCCTTCGGCGTAATCAGGCCCATCAGGGTCTTTAGATAGGTACTTTTGCCTGCGCCATTCGGGCCAACGATGGTTGTGGTTTTGCCCTCTTCAAAGGTCAAAGACAAATCCCAGAAGACTTCCATCGCCCCATAGCCGGCACTCAGTTTCTCGGTTTTAAGAATGTGCCTCACCGGTATAGCTCCTTACGACTTCGGGGTTACGGAAGGTTTCTTCGGGCTCACCTTCTGCGATCACTTGGCCAAAGTTAAACACAACAACGCGATCACAGAGGTTCATGATCGTTTCAATGTCATGCTCGATCACAATCATCGACAGCGCATAGGTCCGATGAATGTTCTTTAGCGTCTGCATGAACAGCTTTTTGCTGGTGGTTTCAAGCCCGGCCAAAACTTCATCAAGCATCAACAATGTCGGCTCAGTCGCGAGCGCTTTGGCCACTTCGAGTGCTTTGCGCTCTGTCAGTGCCAACTCGTTGGCAGCATCATTTTCTGATTTATGCAGAAGATTTACCGAAGTGAGAATTTCGTCGATGCGTGCATGATCAACCTTGCCATCCTCGCGACCAAAACGCTGGGCGACGATCAGGTTTTCACGCACGGTCAGCTCATGCATCGGCTGGGGGATCTGAAAGGTTCTTCCGATCCCGTGCTTCACGCGCTGATGCATTGATGATTTCAGGATGTCTTCGTCATTATAAGTGACTTCACCCGACGTTGGCGTGATCACCCCTGACAGAACGTTGAAGCTTGTTGTTTTGCCAGCCCCATTTGGGCCAACAAGGCCCAGAACTTCCTGCGGCTGAACTTCAAAACTGACATTCTGAAGCGCTTTGACCCCACCGAAATTGACGCTCAAATCCTTTACTTTAAGCATTCTGTTTCTCCTTTACGGATTTGGAGAGGCCTTTTGACGTAAAGAATTTGGTGATGACCGGTAGAAGTCCGGTCGGGCTGAGGATGATCATTCCGGCAAGCATCGCACCAAGAATAAGGTGATGGCCATGCGGGATCAGGTTCTTGAAGATCAACTGATCGACCAGATAGATGAACAATGCGCCAAGAACCGGACCGCTCAGCGTGCGATAACCGCCAAAGATCGCCGCAACAATCGGGAACACTGTCCAGGAACCGTTAAATGCATATTCCGGATCCAGGAAGTTGATTGCATGCGCATTAAAAGCACCAACACAGCCCGTCATGAAGGCTGAAACAATCAGCATCACGATTTTAAGATGGGTTGCCGGAACACCAACGATCCGGGTGGCGAGCTCGGAATCATGCATCGCCTTAAGCGCAAGACCATAAGAGCTTTTCCGGATGAAGTGATATGTGATCAACATCAGAAGAACGATGTTGAGGATCACGATATAGCCGCCAAGTTTGGTGCCGAAATCAAAGCCCATAAATACCGGAAGCGGTGGGATGCTGAGCAAACCTGCTGCACCGCCCGTGATCGGGGTTGCCTCGGTCGCAAGGATTTTGAAAATCTCGGCATAGGCCAGAATGGATAGTGCAAAGTAAGGGCCGCGCAACCGAAGGGCCGGGATCATGAATAGCGACGAAATACTTGCGCCGATGCCACCAATTACAAGGGCGACAAAGACGGGTACGCCATAATCCATGGTCAAAACGGCCGAGGTGTATGCGCCTACCCCAAAGAATGCGGCATGCCCGAAACTTACCATCCCGCCAAGGTTGCCAAGCAGTGCCCAGGCAACAGCAATACCGGCAATGATAAGTGCTGAAGAAATCAGACCAATCAAATAGTCATCGCCACCAAGGATCGCAGGAACGCCCAGATACATGGCAAGTAGCAGGAGAATGGAAACTTTTGCGTTCATGTTAGTGTCCCCCGCCTGGCTTGCCAAACAGACCGGATGGCATGACAAGAAGAACGATCAGGAACACCCCCATGCTGGCAAGATTTGAGAGGGAAGACTGGAAGTAGGTCGTGGTCAGGCCTTCGATCACACCGATCAGAAGGGCTGCGACAAGAACACCAGGGATGGAGCCCATACCAGCCAGAACCGTAATGATAAACGCCTTGATAGTGAGGCCATGTCCAACGGGCGGATGAATGACGCTTGTGACATACAGCATCACGCCGGCAATTGCGGCAATGACCCCGGCAATCCCCCAAGACCACAGCTCGGCGCGCATGGGGTTCATCCCCATAAGTTTGGCGGCGTCACGGTTGGAGGAAACAGCACGGATGCCGCGGCCTTGCCAAGTATGGTTCAGCCACCAGTACAAGGCGACCATCGCAGCAATGCCGACGATGAATGCGAGGAACTCACTGCGCATGCTAAACAAGGTATCTGCGATGATGAACCCGTCGAGGAACCATTCGGCTTGTGTTGAGTTGATATCAGCAGAGAAAATTGTCAGCAGCAGGTTGGTCAGCACAATCCCGATACCAAAAGTCAGGATCAGCGAGTTAAGCTCGCGGTCCTTTTTGATGCCGTTTGTGAGATAAAATGTCACAAGTGCCGCCATGACGGTGACAATTACGGCCACTGGAATTGATAAAACAGGATTAAGTCCGGCCTGACTTTCAACAACATATGCAATGTAAGCGGCGAGCAACACCAGCTCGCCATGTGCCAGGTTGATTACTTTCATTGTCCCGAAAATAAGTGCCAGCCCTAAGGCAACGAGACAATAAAACCCTCCCATCAACAGGCCCGTAAAGATTGCCTGAGCAGTAAGTTCCATCTTCTTTTTCCTTGAAGTACCCGGGCCGAAGCCCGGGTATTTTTTAGACTTGTGGAATTATTTCCATGGCGTCGCGGGGAAGACTTTATCACCGGATTTCGCCGTGGATGGCCAGACAAGCGGGATGTTGCCACTCTGATGTTGGCCAACGCGCTGGACGAATTCCGGGTTGTCGCCGTTTTCGTCAAACCGGACGCGGCCTGAGATGGTCTCTTCGTCAACTTTACGGAGTTCTGCAGAGATACCTTTAAGGTTTAGCTCGCCCTTGTCATGCGCGCGGATGATAGCTTCGCCCAGAAGACGGGTTTGCACATAACCGAACTGCTCAAGGTAGCTTGGCTCTTCTTCGTAGTTTTCTTTGTACGCGTTATAGAAGAGTTTTTCTTTGTCGGTGGTGAACGTCACCGGGAAGGGCAACATTGCCGTGCCGTAAACGTTTTCCATCAGGTCCGGGAATTCCTGCGCCATTTTGCCGGTCGCAAGTGACCATGCACCCATGATCGCCTTAACGTCAGGCTTTAGCAGTTTCGCTGCGCGCAGGATGCCAACATATTCGCTTTCATAGCCGACCATGATGATCCCGTCCGGGCGGTCACGCAGTTTGACCTTGTTCACGATGGATTTGAAATCTTTTACGTTGTCATCATATTCATGCATCGTAACCGTGATGCCTTTGGGCTGAACATGCTCTTCGATATATTCCGCCATCTTCAATGTGGCGTCTTTGTTATTGTAGATGATCGAGATGTTTGTAAGGCCCATTTCCTCGGTCAGGCCGACAAGTGCCTTGCCGTAACCTTCGGAACTGTTGATGCGGAAAAAGCCTTCGTGGCCGCGCTGGGATAGTGCCTCTGCCACGCCACCAAAGGTGATGTAGGGGATGTTTGCCTTGTTTGCGGCCTCGGATGCCGGGCCGATAATGCCAGAGGCATAACCACCACTAAACGCAACCACGCCTTCACTTACGAGCTTTTCAACAGCGCTGACAGCTTTCGCAGGCGAGCTTTCGTCATCAATCGTTTTCAACTCAAAGGTGTGAACACCTTTGTATTTTTCGTTCAGTACCTTGATGCCCGTGACAACACCGTGATGTGATCCATTCCCCACCCGCGCCAATTTGCCGGTCAGTGGAGTATGCTCACCTATAACGAACGTCTCTGCTTGCACAGCGCTAAAGCCAGCCATGCTTACAGCCAGCCCAACTGCGCATCCCAGCAGTTTGGATTTTGAGATAAACTTCATGGAAGCCTCCACCCGATTATGTTTATTTTATTTCGATTGTAGTTTGTTCATATCAATTGAACTTCAACCTTTATATTTATGCGAAACGTATATGTCAATTATCACAACATAGTTTCGCAGAGCGAAACTTAACTTGCAAACTGGATCAGATCAGCGTACATTTTAAAACGCGGGAAATATCACATTAACAAGCTAGAATACTTACGATATTCTCCGATCCGACTACTCATGCAGATGCCAAGGACAAAGATGACTGATATGGTTGCCACAAATCCGGAAAAAGACAGAAAATTCGTTGCGGCCCTATCACGCGGACTAAGCATTTTGGCTGCATTTGATAAAATGTCTGGTCCATTGGGTAATCAGGACATCGCCAAAATCACCGGACTTCCCAAGCCGACCGTCTCGCGCATGACCTATACTCTGTCGCAATTGGGTTATCTTGAATATTCACATCGCAGCGAAAAATACGAGCTTGGCGCAACCAATCTGACACTTGGGCATGCTTACACGTCGAACCTTCGTATTCGCCAGATTGCCAAGCCGCACATGATCGAACTGGCCCGCGAGTTCAAGGTTAACATTGGCCTTGCGACCCGCGTTGATGACGAGATGATCTTTGTCGATTACTGTCGCGGTGATCAGCTGAAATCTGTGATTGTCGATGTTGGTACACGCCTGCCGATGTCCAGATCGGCTATTGGGCGATCTTATCTGGCAAGCGTCTCACCGGATGAACGCGCCGAGCTGATCGAAGCCGTCAAGCCGCTTCATGGAGCAGACTGGCCAGCAATTGAAGCCAATCTCGACAAATGCTTGGAAGATTTCGAAGAGCTTGGCTTTACAACTTCGTTTGGCGATTGGGACCGTAATATCAACACGGTTGCCGTGCCGCTCAAGCTGTCAGACAACCGGATCTTCTGCATCAGTTGCGGTGGGCCCAATTACGTGATTTCGACCGAAACGCTTACAAATGTGATTGGTCCCAGATTGCGCCACGTATCGCGTGACATTCTAAATAGCGGTCTTTAGGTCGCTATTTTTTGCTCTGACGTCGTGCTTCTAATCATAAAGCAGATGAAAACCATAAAGTGCGACCGCGCCAAGAAGGGTCGCGGCAATACTGTAGCGCCCATTCCATCGAAGCGTGATGTCCTTGGGCTCACAGTTCAAAATACGCGCCACCATTATGGCCGAGATGGTAAGTGGCGATGCATTTAACGCCAGGAACCAGCCAATCAGCAGACTGATCGACAGAACATAGGGCGATAGACCAAATACCATAACATCGGAAAATGTCGCCCCAAGGATAGAGACAGAGACGAACGGGCTTACGCCGACCAGACTGGTTAGAACCACCACTGCCATGCAAAACACGGCCAGTGGATAACCATGAAGGTACAATGTCTTGCTAACTGCCATCACTGTTTCGGGTTCAAGAATTCCACTGACCAATGCCCCCAAAAAGCTGGCTCCGCCGATAACGGCAATCTCTGGGGCCAGTGCGCCAAGTTCGCGCATAAGATCACGCGGCAAGGCAACAGCTAGCGTGGTCACGCCGCTGCCACCAATCGTGCCTTCAAGCATGAACCACATCACCCCGAAAATCGGGCACATGATCAGGATGGATGTCGGCAAGCCGTAATCAAATGCCTGACTAAAGCTTGCTGATGCGCCGAACAAGACGATCACAATCAACGCAAATTGAAACAGCGCCAGAATGTCCTTTTTGCGATGTGTGACATCTTGGGCGCGTCCCTTTGCGTAGGCATAAGCACGCGTATCCATCAACCAGCCAAGCGCGATCAAACTTACCGCCACACCGAACGTTAGTGGCAGCAGCGATTGCCATCGAAGGGCCGGGATCAGTGACAACATCAATGCCATGGAAATTGAAAAGGGCGATGATAGCGGCAAGGCGCCAAAACCGCGCATCATCGCAAGCACCATGCGCTTCTTGCGGATTTGATGAATGCGTGTGTCACCCTTGGCAAATTCCAGCGTGTTTCCGCTTGAGATCACCTGCCCCATAAGGTTCAAGGCGCCAAAGCTCAAAACCGCACCGATCAGCCAACTGCCATACGATAAAACCGCATAGCGTGCTGATGGCTTCTGATGGACAAGGAAATGGCCGCATCTGGCAATAATATCGGATCGCTTGGCCGCGACGCGCAAAAACAAAAGTGCGACCATAAAGGCCGAAAACAGATTGACCCTGTCAAAGCCAACCTTGATCACAGCCCAATCAACACCCTGTCCCCAATAGATCGATACAAGGGTGATGTTTGCAATGATGAAGATCTTGCCTGCGCGCGAGTGCTTCTTCCACGTCATCGCCAAAAACAGAACGACGGCAATGGAGGATGCAATTAGAAGTGTCTCTGTGCCCTGGGTGCGTAAGATGATTGTTGCCGCAAGGACAATTATGAGCAGGATAGAACTGATACGGTTCATCATCCGCGATCAACTTTGCGACTGGGCAATTTCCCTTAGGCGCTGTTTCAGGATTTTGCCGGTCGAGCTGGCAGGGAGTTCGTTTAAAACAGTGATCCAAGATGGGCGCTTGTAGGCAGTCAGGCGATCCTTGCAGAAGGCCTTGATGTCGGCCTCGGTCAGTGAGCTGCCTTTGGGGACTTGAACAAAGGCATGAACATCTTCGTTCCCCGGAATGGTGACGCCAACAACCGCAGACTGGACGATGCCGTCATGTGAATTCAAAACAGCTTCGACTTCAGCGGGATAGACATTAAACCCGGACCGCACGATCATTTCCTTGGATCGGCCAACAATGAAGATATTGCCGTCTTCATCAAAGCGCGCCAGATCCTGCGTGTTTAGCCATCCGTCGTCATTCAGGATCGCTTCGGTTTCACGCGGTTTACGGAAATACCCCTTCATCACATTCGGGCCACGTACCCAAAGCTCGCCGGTTTCGCCGTGTGCGGCTTCCTGATCGGCTGCTTTCATGAGTTTGACCTCAACGCCCGGGATCGGTTTGCCAACAGAGCAATTATCAATGTCTTCATTCAGACGGACCTGGGAAACGGTCGGGCTGGTTTCGGTCAGACCGTAGCCGTTATGAAGCGGCATCTTGAAGAATTCTTCGGTGATGGCTTTGGTTTCAGGATCAAGCGGTGCGCCACCGGCTGACATGTAACGCAGGTATAGATCATTGGCATCAAGGCCCTTGTTCTTAAGGCCATCAATCAGCAAGGAATACATCGGCGGAACGCCTTGCATCACCGTGATCTTGCTGTCGCGCAACGCGCGCAGGCATACTTCGACATCGAACCGGGATTCCATAAACAGTGTCGCACCGGCAAACAGGCTTCCAGCACACGTCGATGCTAGTCCGAACACATGGGAGATCGGCAAAACAACATAAACGCGGTCGCTTTGTTCCAATCCGCGCAAGGCGCCGGAGACGGTGGCAATGAAACCGATATTACGGTGCGTCAGCATGACGCCCTTGGGTTTCCCGGTCGTGCCAGAGGTGTAAATCATGGCAAAGACCTGATCCTTGCCGCATTCCATCACAGGTTCGCGTGCAGATTCAGGATAGGTCTGACAGGCAAGGGCGCCCAGAATGTCATCTTCTACGCCGTAGCACCCGACATGGTCGCAGTAACGCTTTGCATCTTCGGAATATTCAACGAAACCGATCAGATGCTTCGGGTCGCAGTCACTGCGGATCCCATCAAGTTCGACATTTGACATGCGTGCGTTCACAACCGTGATCCAGACATTCATGTCACTTGCCGCCAGCATGAAAGCGATAATCGGGCAGCAGTTTTCAATCACCACCATGATGCGGTCACCGGCAACGACGCCGTGATCCTTAAGGTGCTGTTTTGCGCGCTCAATCGCTTTGCCGAGATCGGCATAAGTCCAATGTTTCTTCCGATCGATCACCGCATCCTTGGTCGGTGTCTTTGCGATCCATTCCCAGACTTTATGGCTTACACGTTCCGGCAGCGCGCTGACGACTGCATCGACGTCGCGGCCTGAAACCTTTTCCATATTCTTCATTATCCGCCTGTCCTTGAGTCAGCGCGTTTTTCCAACGCTTTGAATTTTAGTTAACACTCACCCCAAGCGTTGTAAACAGAAAGAAGTACCGCATAGCGAAACATATGTTCTGTTTTTAATTGAAACTGTCCATTTTTTAAAAATTGTTGGACATGTTTCTGGTTAATAGATATTAAAAAAATCAAACTTATGAAATTAAGTTTCGCCAGGCGGAACAATTCAGGGAGAAAACCACATGCAAGAAGCATATCTTTATGATGGCGGTCGAACCGCCTTTGGCCGGCAGGGTGGAATTCTGTCTTCACTGCGTCCGGACGATATGCTTGCCCATGTGATTAAAACCCTTGTTGAACGCAATGGATTTGACGCCAACGATTACGAAGATGTCATTGCGGGTTGCACCAATCAGGCAGGCGAAGACAGCCGCAATGTCGCGCGGTTTGCCGGGCTTTTGTCTGGCTTGCCGATTGAGACCGGCGGCATCACGGTGAACCGTTTGTGTGGGTCAAGCTTGGCATCGGCTGCCGACGCGGCACGCTGTGTCAAAGTTGGTGAGGGTGATTTGTTCGTTGCCTGTGGCGTTGAGTCCATGAGCCGCGCGCCACTGATCCTATCGAAGGCGCAAAGTGCGTTTGACCGCGGACAAACGATTGCTAACTCAACAATGGGCGCGCGTTTTAGCAATCCAAAACATCTTGCACAGTTCGGCGCACATTCCATGCCCGAAACCGCAGACAATATAGCCCATGACTTTGGCATCAGCCGTGAAGAAAGCGATCTCTTCGCGCTTGGCTCTCAGCAGAAATATGAAGCGGCCTGCCAGGATGGTTATTTTAAGGACGAGATCATCCCGATCACAGTCAATCTTGGCCGCAAGAAAGGCGATGTCCTAGTTGATGCAGATGAGCATCCGCGCCCCGGAACCGATATCGCATCCCTTCAGAAGCTAAGAGCGCTGTTCACCGACGGGGTCGTAACGGCAGGCAATGCATCGGGCATCAATGATGGTGCTTCAGCTGTTTTGATCGGCAACAAGAAAATCGGCGAGAAAGCCGGGGTGAAGCCGCGCGCGCGTATTATCAGTTCCGCGATTGCTGGGGTGCCGCCACGTGTCATGGGGCTTGGTCCGGTTGCGGCCAGCCAAAAAGCTTTGGCACGTGCGAACCTGACGCTCAAAGACATGGATGTCATGGAATTTAACGAGGCCTTTGCCACGCAGGCTTTGGGGTGTCTCAAGCAACTAGGCATTTCCAATGACGATAGTCGTGTGAACCCGAATGGCGGCGCGATTGCCGTTGGTCATCCCCTTGGCGCAAGTGGTGCCCGCATTCTCTGGACTTCTGTTCGACAGTTGGAACGCACAGGTGGTCGCTACGCCCTGGCGACCATGTGCATTGGCATTGGCCAAGGCATCGCAGTTGTTGTTGAGCGCGTTTAGGAGATTTTCCCATGTCACCTGTCACCTACGAACTCAAAGACGATATCGGCGTCATCGCGATTGATAACCCACCGGTCAACGCCCTATCCCAAGCGGTCCGTAAAGGCATTCAGGATGCCATCGCCACGGCGCAAGTCGATGGCAGCAAGGTCATTCTGCTGCAATGTTTGGGCAGAACCTTCATCGCAGGTGCGGACATATCCGAGTTTGGAAAGCCGCCACTTGATCCGTCACTTCCAGAAGTTCTGAACAGTATCGAGCAATCAGCCAAGCCCGTAATATGCGCTATTCACGGTCAGGCGCTTGGTGGTGGTTTGGAAACCGCGCTGGCCAGTCATTATCGCTGTGCCGCGCGCACTGCCAAGGTCGGCTTGCCGGAGGTTAATCTTGGTCTTCTTCCAGGTGCTGGTGGCACACAGCGCACGCCGCGCCTGGCCAGTATGCAGGCAAGCCTTGATCTGATTTTAAGTGGCAAACCGATCTCAGCAGAACAGGCCCATGACGAGGGCCTGATCGATGCATTGTTTGCCGAAGACGAATTGGCCGATCAAAGTTTCGCTTATGCCAGAAAGCTTGCAGATGAAGGCGCACCGGCGCGCCCGACAAGAGAACTTACGGTCAAGTTCTATGAGGCTGATACTGAGCTATTTGATATCTATCGCAAAACCTATGCAAAGAAACTCAAAGGCCAAACCGCGCCCCAACTGATTGTCGATTGCCTTGAAGCCGCAACGACAAAGAGCTTTGCCGAGGGTTTGAAAATCGAACGTAACGCGTTCGTCGCCTGCAGAGCATCGGAACAATCCGCAGCCCTTCGTCACATCTTCTTTGCAGAGCGTCAGGCTGCCAAGATTGCCGATATTCCCAAAGATACGCCAACGCGTGACATCAATTCCGTTGCCATTATCGGGGCCGGGTTGATGGGGGGCGGCATTGCAATGAATTTTGCCAATGCCGGTATTCCGGTCACAATGTTGGAAATCTCGCAAGAAGCTCTGGATAAGGGTCTTGGCAACATTGCATCGATCTATCAGGGCATGGTCAAAAAAGGCCGCATCAGTGCTGAGGACGCCCACCGTCGGACATCCCTGATTACGGGCACCACCCGTTTCGACGATCTTGGATCGGTCGATCTTGTGATCGAGGCGGTGTTTGAAAGCATCGAAGTCAAAAAAGACGTCTTCACGAAGCTTGATCAGGTTTGCAAACCCGGTGCAATTCTTGCGACCAATACGTCCTATCTTGATGTGGACGAGATTGCTCAGTTCACATCTCGTCCGGGCGATGTTCTGGGCCTGCATTTCTTTAGCCCGGCCCATATCATGCAGTTGCTTGAGATCGTTCGTGCACAACAGACGTCAAAAGATGTCATGGCGACCGCGATTGAACTGGCGCGCAAGATCAAGAAAGTCCCGGTTCAGGCCCGCGTTTGTTACGGCTTCATCGGCAATCGCATGCTCCGCCAATATCAGCGCGAAGTGCAGATGTGCCTGATCGAAGGCGCATCACCAGAACAAATTGACACTGCGATGATGTCCTGGGGCATGGCGATGGGACCATTGATGGTTGCCGATCTTGCCGGTCTTGATATCAGCTACAAGGCCCGACAGGCTTTAAGCGATGCGCAAAAAGGTGATCCGAAAAGCTATCGCATCCCCGATGTTCTCTATGAAATGGGACGCGTCGGGCAGAAATCCGGATCGGGATATTATGTCTATGACCCGGAAACCCGACAGCGATCCTCGGACCCAACCGTAATTGAAGTCATCGAACAAGAAGCTTCCAAGTTCGGTGTAAGCCGCCAGCCAATCAGCGACGCGGAAATCCTTAATCGCATCACCTTGGCCCTGATCAACGAGGGCTTCAAAATCCTTGAAGAAGGCATTGCTCAGCGCGCAAGCGACATCGATGTGGTTTATTGCTTTGGCTATGGCTTCCCGAAATTCCGCGGTGGACCGATGTTCTTTGCCCAAACGCGGGGTTTGGACGCGATCTATGCCGATATTTGCCGCTACCGCGAGACACACGGGGACATGTATTGGACGCCATCGGACCTGCTCAAATCATTGGTTGAACAGGGGCAAACGCTTGCCGATTGGGAAAAAGGTCAGGCGCAATGATACCGCGCCCGGGTTTTGCCAATAACTACCTGATTAATGAGTTCGGCCTTACCCAGCCGATATTGGCTGGCGGATTGATGTGGTTGTCAGATGCAAGTTACGTCAGCGCCTGCGCACGTGCGGGCATTCTTGGCTTCATCACAGCGGCAAGTTTCCCCGATGATGATCAGCTTCGCGCTGAAATCCGCAAATGCAAAAGCCAAAGCGGAGGCAAACCATTTGGCGTCAATGTTTCGATGTTACCCAAACTGGTGCCAGGAGAGCGCACCAAAGACATATTACAGCTGATCATTGATGAGGGCGTGCGGGTGGTTGAAACATCCGGACGCAACCCCGAAGCCTATTTGCCGATGCTTAAGGATGCCGGGGTCAAAGTCATCCACAAGGTGCCGGCCGTCAAATATGCCCAGAAGGCAGAACGCATTGGGGTCGATGCTGTTTCCATTGTTGGTGCGGAATGCGGTGGTCACCCCGGCGAAGAAATGATCGGATCGATGGTCAATGCGATCCTTGGGCTGCAACGGCTGCGTATTCCGTATTTCGTTGGGGGCGGGATTGGCCACGGCGCACAAATGATCGCAGCGCTTGCCATGGGCGCAAGTGGTGTTGTGATTGGCACCCGTTTTCTTGTCGCCACAGAGATTTGGGCTCATCCGAACTACAAAGAGGCGCTTATTGCCGCCAGCGAAGGCGACACAGCCCTGATTATGGGAAGTATTCGAAACACGGTTCGCGCACTTCGCAACGACACGACTGATCAGGTTCAATCGATCGAGAAATCCCAAGCCGACATCACCATTGAAACGCTGTTGCCTTACGTTTCGGGCAAGATCGGAAAGCAAGCCTATGAAACCGGTGATGTTTCCAAAGGGGTGCTGTCAGCAGGGCAATCGCTTGGACTGATGCACGAGATCAAACCGCTTGGCGACATCTTGACTGATCTTGGTCACGAGGCCGAAGACGCGTTGCGACGGCTTCCCCAGTTTGAGGACGCATCCATATGACAAGTCCACATATCCTGACCTCTGTTCGCGAAAAGGTTCAAATCATTGAAATCAGCCGTATCGAGAAAAAGAACGCGCTGACCAATGAAATGTATCAAGCGCTTCGCAATGCGATTGAAACTGCCGATAGCGATCCAGCCGTCAATGTCATCTTGTTGCGCGGCGCGAATGGTGTCTTCACGGCGGGTAATGACATTGGCGATTTCAACAATCGCCCAAAAGATGCGCCGTCGCCGGGACAGCAATTCATGCACGCGATGCATCGCACTGAAAAGCCAATCATTGCACAGGTTGAAGGCCTTGCGATTGGTATTGGTACAACCATGCTTTTGCATTGTGATCTGGTCTATGTGGCCAAGGAAACCCGCCTGCGGATGCCGTTTGTAAATCTGGGTGTTTGCCCGGAGGCAGGATCAAGCTTGCTTCTGCCGATGCGCGCAGGCCATCGCGGTGCAAGCGAGCTTTTGTTGCTTGCCGACTTCTTCACAGCGGAAGAAGCGGTCTTACACGGCATTGCCAACCGCGCCCTTGATCGTGACGAGATTGATGATTTCGTTTGGGCACGCGCAGTTGAACTTGCCGCCAAGGACCCGACGGCCATTCGCGAAAGCAAACGGCTTCTCAAAGCTCATTATGCCGATGCCTGCACCAAGCAGATCAATGAAGAATCATTGGTTTTCAGTCGCCTGTTGGAGACTGAAGCGTCCCGCAATGCACGGGCCAATACCCTTCCCCAAAAGAACTGATTTCAACGTAGTGGTGTAAGATGAACATTCAATTGTCACAGCAGGAACTGGCGTTTCAAAAAGAAGTTCGCGACTTCTTCGCCAGCGAATTCCCCAAAGACATCAAGGCAAAGCAGGATCAGGGGATCTACCTGTCAAAGCAGGACCACATCACGTGGCAGAAGGCGCTTTATGCCAAAGGATGGGCAGGCATCAACTGGCCGGTCGAACATGGTGGCACAGGTTGGACTTCGACACAGAAATACATCTTTGCCAACGAAGCCGCCAAAGCCAATGCGCCGCGCATCATTCCGTTTGGTCTGACGATGGTGGCCCCGGTGATCTTTACCTATGGCAACGAAGAGCAAAAGCAGCGCTTCTTGCCCGATATTCTCGCCTCCAATGTCTGGTGGTGTCAGGGGTACTCCGAACCCAATGCGGGTTCCGACCTTGCATCGCTGAAAACAACGGCGGTCCGTGACGGGGACGAATATGTGGTCAATGGTGCGAAAACCTGGACAACGCTGGGTCAGCATGCCAACTGGATTTTCTGCCTTGTTCGCACCGAAGATTCCGGAAAGAAGCAGGAAGGCATCAGCTTCCTTCTGATCGATATGAAAAGCCCGGGCGTTACCGTGCACCCGATCATCACCATTGATGGCACGCACGAGGTCAACGAAGTCCATTTCCAGAATGTGCGCGTTCCCGCGAACAACCTGATTGGTGAAGAAGGCAAAGGCTGGACATATGCCAAGGTTCTTCTGACCCATGAACGGACGGGCATCGCGCGTGTTGCGGAATCCAAGGCCCTTCTTGCGTCGCTTAAACGGATGGTAAACGCCCAAAACGATCAGCTTGTCGACGTCAAACAGAACGTTGTCTTCATGACCCGTTTGATCGAGGCGGAGATTGAGCTTAAGGCGCTTGAATATACTGAACTGCGTGTGTTGTCGGCTGTTTCAACCGGCAAGGCACCGGGACCTAAATCCTCGATCCTGAAGATCAAGGGAACCGAGATTATGCAGCTTCTCAATGAACTGTTCGTCGAAGTTGCCGGGATCTATGCCATCCCATACGTGCCAGAGCAGTATCAGGATGGCTTTAACGGTGAGCCGGTCGGACCGCAATTTGCCGCAAAGACCAGTGCGACTTACTACAACAACCGTAAAGTCAGCATCTATGGCGGCACCAACGAAATTCAGAAGAACATCATTTCCAAGCAAGTACTTGGATTGTAAGGGGAGGACGTGTCATGGATTTTTCTCTTAACGACATCCAGGAAATGATGCGCGACGGGGCATCACGATTCATTCAGAAAGAGTATGATTTTGAAACCCGCCGCAAGCTTGCCAAAAGCGATATCGGCTACGACCAGAAAAACTGGGATTTGT
>NZ_JBLLNT010000018.1:0-77677 GCF_048059015.1 Thalassospira sp.
GGCTGTGGCATCTTTGCTGCTGTCTCGGGTTCTTCGGCAGCAACGGCGGCAACGATTGGCCGCATGTCGATCCCGGAACTGCGCAAGCAGGGCTATGCCGATAAGCTGATCCTTGGCACACTTGCCGGATCGGGCACCCTTGGTCTCCTGATCCCGCCTTCGATCATTCTGATTGTCTATGGTGTGTCGGCCGAACTTTCGATTGCCCGTCTGTTCATTGCCGGTGTTTTGCCCGGTGCGATGCTGATCATCATGTTCATGAGCTTCGTTGGCATTTGGGCCACAGTAAACAAGGACAAGATGCCGCCTGCGGCACCGACCCTGCCATTTGCTGAAAAGCTTCGTGCATCTGGTCGCCTTATTCCGGTCATTGCCCTGATCGCTGCGGTTATTGGTTCGATCTATGGCGGTGTTGCCACCCCGACCGAGGCAGCAGCATTCGGTGTTGTTGGTGCGCTGATCCTGTCGCGTCTGAGCGGTTCACTGACATGGGAAAGCCTGATTGATGGCATCATGGGTGCAACGCGCACATCTTGCATGATCTGCTTTATTCTTGCTGGGGCTGCTGTTTTGACCGTTGCCATGGGCTTTACCGGTATCCCGCGTGAGCTGGCTGCATGGATCGCGCATATGGAACTGTCACCCTATGCGTTGCTTGCAGCACTGACCGTGTTCTTCATTGTTCTTGGCTGCTTCCTTGACGGGATTTCGGTGGTGGTACTGACCACGTCTGTGATCCTGCCGATGGTACAGGCTGCCGGGATCGATTTGCTCTGGTTTGGCATCTATGTGGTTCTGGTGGTCGAAATGTCGCAGATCACCCCACCCGTAGGCTTCAACCTTTTCGTTTTGCAAGGTCTGACAGGCAAGAACCTGTTTGCGATTGCGCTGGCTGCTTTGCCCTTCTTCTTCCTGCTGTTGCTCGCCGTTCTGATGATTACGATTTTCCCGGAAATCGTGACCTGGCTGCCGCAGCAAATGAACGGCTAACCGGCTTTTTGAAGATCTGATCGTTCGTACAGAATTTTATGACTACAGATGCCCAAGGAGACAGCATCATGGCTTCTCACGACCAAAATTCGCCCGCTTCGCAGACCACCGGCCAGCCAAAATGGCAGTTCTGGATTGATCGCGGCGGCACCTTTACCGACATCGTTGCGCGCAAACCCGATGGTTCGCTTGTCACCCACAAGCTGCTGTCGGAAAACCCGGAACGCTATCGCGACGCCGCCATTCAGGGCATCCGCGAACTGCTTGAAGTTCCTGCTGGCGAAAAAATCCCGGCCGAGAAAATCGAAGCCGTAAAGATGGGCACCACGGTTGCCACCAATGCGCTTTTGGAGCGCAAAGGCGACCGCACGGTTCTTGTCACCACCAAGGGCTTCCGCGATGCACTGCGTCTGGCCTATCAGAACCGTCCGCGTCTGTTTGATCGCAACATCAAACTGCCAGAAACCCTTTATGAAAGCGTGATCGAGGCTGATGGTCGTTTCGACGCGCAAGGGGCTGAACTGACCCCGCTTGATCGCGACAATCTGCGCAAAGATCTTCAGGCGGCTTATGACAGCGGCATTCGTGCTTGTGCCATCGTCTTCATGCATGGCTATCGTTACACCGCCCATGAAAATGCTGCAGCCGAAATTGCCCGCGACGTTGGCTTCACCCAGGTTTCCGTAAGTCACGAAGTCAGCCCGCTGATGAAGCTGGTATCGCGCGGTGACACCACGGTTGTGGATGCTTATCTTTCTCCGATCCTGCGCCGCTATGTGGATCAGGTCGCATCCGAGCTTGGCGGCGTGAAACTGATGTTCATGCAGTCCAATGGCGGTCTGACCGATGCGGCCAAGTTTCAGGGCAAGGACGCGATCCTGTCTGGTCCGGCTGGCGGTGTTGTCGGCATGGTTCGTACGGCCGAAATGGATGGCTTTAAACAGGTCATTGGTTTTGATATGGGCGGCACGTCAACCGACGTTTCGCACTATGACGGCGAGTATGAACGTGACTTTGAAACGCAGGTTGCCGGTGTGCGTATGCGTGCGCCGATGATGAAAATTCACACCGTGGCCGCTGGTGGTGGTTCGATCCTGCATTTCGATGGTGCCCGTTTCCGCGTGGGGCCGGACAGTGCCGGTGCAAATCCGGGCCCGGCTGCTTATCGCCGTGGTGGTCCGCTGGCCGTAACCGACATCAACGTCATGCTGGGCAAGGTTCAGCCAGAATTCTTCCCGAACGTCTTTGGTCCTGAAGGCAACGAGCCGCTTGATGCGGATGCAGTTCGCGCGGGCTTTGCCGACATGGCGCTTAAGATCAAGGAAAGTACGGGTCAGGTCAGAACACCCGAAGAAGTCGCCGAAGGCTTCTTGCGTATTGCTGTTGAAAACATGGCAAACGCGATCAAGCAAATCTCGGTGCAGCGCGGCTATGACGTGACCGATTACATCCTGCAATGCTTTGGCGGTGCCGGTGGTCAGCATGCCTGTCAGGTGGCTGACACCCTTGGCATGACCAAGGTGTTCGTCCATCCGTTTGCCGGTGTCTTGTCGGCCTATGGCATGGGCCTTGCCGATATTCGTGCGATGCGTGAACAGGCCGTCGAAGCCAAACTGGCGACCGAAGCACTAGCCGGTCTTGGCGAGCAGCTTGATGCGCTGGCGGTTGACGCCCGTGGCGAATTGCATGAGCAGGGCATTACAGATGCCAAAATCTCGATGCTGAAAAAACTGCATCTGCGTTATGACGGTACCGACACCCCGCTGATCGTTGATTTTGGCGATGTCGATGCCATCAAGTCGCAGTTCGAAGAACAGCACAAACAGCGCTATGGCTTCGTCATGAGCGAAAAGCCGCTGGTCGTTGAAGCCGTTGCTGTCGAGGCAATTGGCGAAACCCAGGGCCTGCCAGACGCCGAAGCCGAAGCATCCCACGAAGATGTCGCAATCAATGCACTGGCATCACGCCGTGTTGTCTTTGATGGCGAGGCACAGGACACCCCGTTCTACAAACGCGAGGCCCTGAAGCCGGGTGCGACCGTGCGTGGTCCGGCTGTGATTGTCGAACCGGTCGGCACCACCGTGATTGATCCGGGCTGGGAAGCCAAGGTCAATGGTCGTGACCATCTGGTCCTGACCCGCGTTGTCCCGATGAAACGATCCGAGGCGATTGGAACCCAGGCCGATCCGGTGATGCTTGAAGTCTTCAACAACCTGTTCATGAACATCGCTGAACAGATGGGCGTTACCCTTGCCAACACTTCCTACTCGGTGAACATCAAGGAACGTCTGGACTTCTCCTGTGCCGTCTTTGATCAGGAAGGCCTTCTGATCGCCAACGCTCCGCATATGCCGGTCCATCTTGGATCGATGGGTGAGTTGGTTCAGGCCGTCATTGGCAACAATGCCGGCAAGATGAAGCCGGGCGACGTTTATATGCTGAACGATCCGTATAATGGCGGCACGCATTTGCCCGACATTACGCTGATCACGCCGGTCTTTGGTGATGATGGCAAGGATGTTCTGTTCTATGTCGCATCGCGTGGTCACCATGCCGATGTTGGCGGGATCACCCCGGGCTCCATGGCGCCGAATTCCCGCATTCTTGAGGAAGAAGGCGTTCTGATCGACAACTTCAAACTGGTTGATCAAGGCAAGTTTGATGAAGCTGGCCTGACGGCACTGCTTGAGGGGGCAAAATACCCGGCCCGTAACCCGTATCAGAACATTGCTGATCTGCGCGCACAGATCGCCGCCAATGAAAAAGGCGTGCAGGAACTGCGCAAGATGGTCGATCACTTTGGCCTTGATGTTGTTCACGCCTATATGGGCCACGTTCAGGACAATGCCGAAGAAAGTGTTCGTCGCGTGATTGATGTGCTGAGTGACGGCGAGTTTTCTTACGAGATGGACAATGGCGCGGTCGTAAAGGCCAAGGTCACCATCCATAAGGAAACCCGGTCGGCAACGGTCGACTTTACCGGAACGTCCGATCAGCTTGATAACAACTTCAACGCACCGTCGGCCGTAACCCGTGCAGCTGTGCTTTATGTCTTCAGAACCCTTGTTGATGATGACATTCCGCTTAATGCCGGGTGCCTGAAGCCGGTCAATCTGATCGTGCCCGAAGGTTCCATGCTGAACCCGCGTTATCCGGCCGCCGTTGTTGCCGGTAACGTTGAAACCTCCCAGCATGTCACGGACACGCTTTATGCGGCCCTTGGTGTCATGTCAGGTGCACAGGGCACCATGAACAACTTCACTTGGGGCAATGATACGCATCAGTATTATGAAACCATCTGCGGTGGTTCGGGTGCCGGTCCTGACTTCGACGGCACCAGCGGTGTTCACACCCATATGACCAACTCGCGCCTGACCGATCCCGAAGTCCTTGAATGGCGCTTCCCGGTCATGCTCGAAAGCTTTGAAATCCGCAAAGGGTCGGGTGGTAAGGGCAAACACAAGGGCGGTGATGGCACCACCCGTCGTGTTCGCTTCCTTGAAGACATGACCGCATCGATCTTGTCCAACCACCGTCGCGTGCCCAATCAGGCCGTTGCCGGTGGCGAACCCGGCCAGCTTGGCCGCAACGCAATCGAACGCGTTGATGGTTCCGTGATCGAGCTTAAAGGCACCGATGGCGCAGAAATGCATCCGGGTGATGTCTTCATCATCGAAACACCAGGTGGTGGCGGTTACGGCAAGGCCTAAGGCCAACTGCTCATGTCACCATCCACTTCTGACCGGAAACGCTGATTTCCCCCTTAACACGGCGTTTCCGGTCACCGCACTCCCTGCTAGCAGCACCTTGGCCGCCCGGAGTTTATCTCCTGGGCGGCATTTTTCTTGAACTTGGCACGACCATCCCTACATGGTGAAGAAGTGGGGACTTCTTTAAAATCAACGACATTGCCATTGAGGCTTGCGGACAAATCAGGGATGATCGCAGGCAATGCTGCAATCAGGGATCGGTTGCCAATGCCTGCCCGCACAGGCGGTGACCAAGGATCCATCAGGTCGACCTGACAAAAACAGGATGAGAGCACCGTGAAATTCTTGATCTTGAACCAGCGCTATTTTGTCATCGGCAGTGTCGCGCTTTTGACAGTCATTTCCGTGATTTGTGCTGGCACTGTCGATAGCTGGTTCTGGGTGCCAGCCGTGATCTTTGGGCTGTTGCTTCTGGTCGGTGCACATGACCTGCATCAGCATAAACACTCCATCCTGCGCAACTATCCCATCAGCGCGCATATCCGCTTTATCCTTGAAAGCTTCCGCCCGGAAATTCGCCAGTATCTTCTCGAAAGCGACCAGGATGAAATCCCGTTTAGCCGTCAGGCACGTGGTCTTGTCTATCAGCGCGCCAAGGGTGTCGAAGACAAACGCCCGTTCGGCACGATCGAGGATGTCTATAAATCGGGCTATTCATGGATCACGCACTCGGTTGCGCCCAAGCACATCACTGATACCAATTTCCGGGTGCGCGTGGGTGGTCCGCATTGCAAGCAGCCCTATGATTGCAGCCTATATAATATCTCGGCCATGAGCTTTGGCGCGCTTTCGGGCAATGCGATCCTTGCTCTTAACAAAGGGGCAAAAAAGGGTGGCTTTGCCCATGACACGGGCGAAGGCAGCATTTCGCGTTATCACCGCGAAGGCGGTGGCGATCTGATTTATCAGGTGGCGTCGGGCTATTTCGGGGCGCGCAACGAAGACGGCACATTCTCCGAAGAAAAGTTTGCCAAAACCGCCTCTGACCCGCAGGTCAAAATGATCGAGGTGAAGCTAAGTCAGGGCGCAAAACCCGGCCATGGCGGTATGTTGCCGTCAGCAAAAATCTCGCCCGAAATTGCCGAAGCACGCGGCATCCCGATGGGACAGGATTGTGTTTCGCCTGCCGCACATAGTGCCTTTGATACCCCGATTGGCCTGATGGAATTCATCGGACGTCTGCGTGATCTTTCGGGTGGCAAGCCTGTTGGCTTCAAGCTGTGTATCGGTCACCGTCGCGAATTCATGTCGATTATTAAGGCGATGCTTAAAACCGGCATCACTCCGGACTTTATCGTAGTTGACGGCAAAGAAGGTGGCACCGGTGCCGCCCCGGTCGAATTCGCTAACCGTGTCGGCATGCCGATGCAAGAAGGCCTGACATTCGTTCATAATGCGCTTCGTGGTGCAGGCATCCGCGATCAGATCAAAATCGGTGCGGCGGGTAAAATCGTCTCGGCGTTTGATATTGCCCGGACCCTTGCGCTCGGTGCTGACTGGTGTAATGCCGCGCGTGGCTTCATGTTTGCACTGGGCTGCATTCAGGCGCAAAGCTGCCACACCAACTGCTGCCCGGTTGGTATCGCGACACAGGATAAAATCCGCCAACGCGCCCTTGATCCGGGTGATAAAAGCGAACGTGTCGCGCGTTTCCACAAAAACACCATGCATGCATTGGCTGAAATCACCGGTGCAGCAGGCCTAACCGATCCGCGTAACTTCATGCCTTATCACTTTATGGTCCGCCAAAAGGACAATGAATTCCTTGATGGCAATGAAGCCTATCCGTACTTGCCCGAAGGGTTCCTTGTTTCAGGCAACGAAATTGACGAGCTTTCCGAATGGCATTCCCGCTGGGATCGCGCGTCGGCCGAAACCTTTGCGCCAAAGGAAATCCCGTTTGGCCCCTATAAACGGGTTAAGGACACCCCCAACGAAGAAGCCGCTCAATAGCCAGACATTAACCCCCAAAAAAGCAGGACCATCGCCCCAATGGTTGTTAAACGAATTGTCGCAAACTTTGCGGTCGATGACATCGCAAAGGCCGAACGTTTTTATGAAGATATCCTCGGCCTTGATACTGTCATGGATCATGGCTGGATCAGGACCTTTGCCGTTGCCGGTGAAACCATGACCACACAGGTCAATTTCGCCACCGAAGGCGGATCAGGTACGCCAGTTCCTGATATGTCGATTGAGGTCGACGACCTTGATGAAGTGCTTGGCAAAGTGACCGATGCCGGGATTGCAATCGAATATGGCCCGGCTGACGAGCCATGGGGTGTCAGGCGGTTCTATGTTCGTGATCCATTTGGCAAGCTGATCAATATTGTCATGCATAAATGAAGAAAGCCCGGCCATTGGCCGGGCTTCTTGTTAGCGTTGAAACATCTCCGCGCGGACCGCAACCAACCCTTCGCGGGTAATGCGATAGGGGGCACCGGCGCGGGATCGGATGAAGCGGCGTTTGCGCAGTTTCTTGAAAACCTCGATCGTGCAGGCGGTCAGAAACCAGCCGTCACGGGTAATGCAATCAGCTTCGAGGATACGGTTGCGGTCGTCCTTGATCACTTTGATCAGGCCGCCTTGTGCGAGTGCGTGAAGCACGCGCTGTTCATTCTTTGAAAGATTTAATGCTCAGAGTCCGAAAACCAGTAAAGAAAACGGTTTTCGATCGGGACGGGCACAACAGTACCGGTCACGCGCACCCGATTGTTGGTCGGGCAGGCGGTCCGATCTGCTGATCAGCGGTCTGGATGGTCAGGCTTTCAAACCGCGATCAGCGGCTGTGCCGGGACTCTGACATAAAAACTCCGATTAAATTCAGAACGGCAGATAGCCGTTCTGAGATCAATCTGTCAAGCAGCGCGCTGCATTTCGACGGTGGGGATATCACGATCCGGGACCGGTCCGGTGACCAGGAATCCGAACTTGCGATAAAATGCCTTGGCGCGTTCATTATGGGCCACGACTGTCAGGCGGACATTGGTGCGCGTGCCTTTTTCGGCCAGCGCATCAAGGGCAGCAATCATCAGTGCCTTGCCAGCGCCACTACCGTGGGCGGCGGGGTCGACCATGATCCAGTCGATTTCCGGGATTTCGTGAATGGCAATCACATAGCCCAGAAGGATGTCTTCCTTGGTCGCGACATAGACCGAATGGTTCTGACTTTCCAATGCCTTGGAAAAGACGTCGGTCGACATTTCAACATAGCTGGCAACAACACCGGTCGCGGCATCGCCCATGCCATCAATGAAATAAGTCGAATTGGTTGCCCGTTTTGTCAGCTCGCGGATGAAGGGAAGATCGTCGGCAGTGCCTTTGCGGATCTGCATTTTTTGTAAGCTCGTGAACGTTATTCTTTGCGGGACTTTTCGCCCGGGCCGCAGTGTCGCCGAAAAACGATACCATGTCGTTAATGATTGTTCCGAGCAGGCAGAGTTTTTGTGAAATGCGCAGGATGATTTGGCCCGAAACCCAACGGTTACAGGCACATAGTGGGTGCTAGTTTTTGCGTTTTTTCTTGTCGCGATACATTTCCAAATCGGCCATCGCCATCATGTCATCAAGGTTCTGATCAAGCGGCTCGAAAAACACCGATGCGCCAGAACTGATTTCCGGTGTTTCGCGGATCGGGGATTTGGGATTGGGAACAACAAGCTTTGCCCGTGTCAGGGCATTGCGAACGCGGGCAATGATGGTGGTCAAATCACCCCGATTGCGCACAAAGCCAAGGACTGCGAACTCATCCCCGCCAATTCGGCCACAAATATCAACCTCGCGGATGCTGGCGGTAATGGCATCGGCAACCGCACGCAAGGCTGCATCACCTGCGGCATGTCCGTAATCATCGTTCCAGTGTTTCATGTTATCGAGGTCGATAAAGATGATGCCGATATTGTGGTGGTAGCGCTTGGCGATGCGGATTTTCTGTTCGGCGAGCAATTCAAATCCGGCGCGGTTATTAAGCCCCGTCAGCGGATCTGACATCGACAGGGTCCGCATGATTTCGAACTGTTCATACAAACGCAAATCCGCCTCGATCAGATCACGAAACACACCCATCAGTTCCTGAAGCGTTTCTTCATAACCGGTTGGCTTTTTATCAAACACGCACAGTGTGCCGTACACCACACCATTGGGCCACAAAAGCGGAATGCCGAAATAGGACACATAGCCATCCTCGATCAGTTCCGGGTTGTCTGCCCATTCCGGTTTGCCGGTGGCATCGCGTTCGTAATAGGTGTCTTTGGTCTGGACAACGCGGCGGCAATAGATATTGGCATCAAGCGGTTCGGCCTTGCCTGATACCTTGCGATAGGGGTTTTCGGGGTTTTGACTGGTCAGGGCGGCGCGATAGCCATGCTTTTCGTGATATTCAACGATATAGCCCGCTGTTGCGCCAAGCAATGTGGTCATCAGGTCAACCACGCGCTGCCACTTGTCGAGCGACGCCTGCATGGCCTCGTCCTGAGAAATCCAGTCCAAATTCTTAAGCGAGACCATCCTGATCGCCTTCGTCACCTATCGATAAAATGACCGGACCTTGGTCCGGAATTTGCGGGTGGGGCTTTTATTCATATTTGTCCCGAGCGGGGCGAGAACAAGCTGTCTTTTCCATCATTTACGCCAACAAGCCCACCCGGACGCAGGACCAAAATTGCGGCAAGTAACCCGAAAACAGCCACGTCACGATATTCACCCCCGAAATATCCCGACCAGAATGCTTCCATCAGGCCAATGACAAATCCCCCAAGCCAGGCCCCGCGCATATAGCCAATCCCGCCAAGAATTGCCGCGACAAGTGCCTTGAACCCAAATAGCGTACCGGAGTGAAAGTTAATCACGCCATAACGAAGCGCCATCACGGCCCCGGTGATCCCGCACAGAAACCCTGCCAGCAAGAATGTCTGTGCTTCGATGCGTTGCAGTGACACTCCGCATAGTGCGGCGGCAATCCGGTCCTGGCTGATCGCGCGCCATTGCCGTCCGAACGCGGTTTTCGCCATACCCCAGACAAGTGCACCACCAATCACACAGGCCAGTCCGATGGACAAAAGATCAAAGCCCAACAACCGTACCACAAAATGGTCACTTCGTATTAGTGGTGTCGAATATTGCCAAAGTGGCGGCAGGTTAAAGTTCCGCGCCGAAATGACGATGCGAACGAACTCCTGAATGAATAAAACGCAGCCAAGGGATGCGACAATCATCGCCCGCCCGCCAGCGGCCTTTTGCCCCAGCGGGCCAAACACATTTCGCCATGTCAGGTGGCTTAGCCCCGATCCGACAAAGGCAGCCATCGCCGTTGCCCCGATCACAATCAGCGCAATGTTCCAGCCCATCATGGATGACAGGAGCAATCCAAAGATCACCGTGGACAGGGCGGCTGTCATGACAATCTCGCCAAAGGCCAGATTGATCCGCCCGATCAGCCCGTAAATCAGGGTAAAGGACAGGGCCAGCAACCCGTAAATCGCGCCGCGCGACAGGCCGTTGATCGTGATCTGCAACCCATACGCCAGATCGCCATCAATCTCTGGCACATCAATTTGCAGTCCCTGATCGACATTCTCGTAGCGTTCAAGGGCAGCACGACCAACCCGATCTAGCCAGAACCGGTTCAAGATCGACAGATGCGTCGGCGAAATCACGCCATAACGGCTGCTTTCAATGCCGATCAGTTGGCCCGGCATATTCGGGCGGTCGGGAATGGTGAAGTGACAGGTCAGGCTGTGAATTGGGGGCGGTGTTGGTCGGCTTGCGGTGGTGTCCGAGAGTAGCTGATAATTCAGCGTAACGGTTGCCGGATCAGTGATCTCGTCAAACCGGGTCAGAAGCCGGATTTTTGTCGCGTCATCCTCAATGCCCGGCAGGGCAATGCGGCAGATATTGAAGTTCCACGGATCATCGGGCGCACAGCCAGCAAGTCCCGCGGCCAAAACCGGCAGAAGGCAAAGCAAACGCCATAAAATCCTGATCTGGAACCGATAATGCACGCAGGCCTCCGGTGGATCGCGAAGGTGATATCCTGCTTGATTTTCAACTTTTTACAAGATGCTGCTGTGTTTGTTTACCGGATTGTTGCCCCTTTTCCTTGCGATCAGGATCAACAGGTTTCAGACTTGGCCGATAAACCAATTCACTTTGATAAACAGGAGCTACCCGTATGGCAGACGTGATCGACTATGTAATCCACGGCGAAGAGATGCAGTTGGTCGAAATCGAACTTGATCCGGGCGAAGGTGTCCGCGCCGAAGCCGGCGCCATGATGTATATGGGCGACGGCATTGCCATGCAGACCGCAACCGGTGGGGGCATCTTTGCCGGTTTCAAACGCATGCTGACCGGCGAAGGCTTCTTTATCACAAGTTTCGTCCATGAAGGATCGGGCAAGGGCCATGTTGCCTTTGCCGCACCCTATCCGGGCAAGGTCGTTCCGCTGAACCTTGCTGAACATGGTGGGGAAATCATCTGTCAGAAGGATGCATTTTTGTGTGCTGCGGCGGGCATTGATATTGATATCGCCTTTTCCAAGAAGCTCGGCGCGGGCCTGTTTGGCGGCGAAGGTTTCATCCTTCAGCGCCTTAGCGGTGATGGTATGGCCTTCATGCATGCGGGCGGCACCATCATTCGCAAGGATTTGCAGCCGGGCGAAACGCTTCGGGTTGATACCGGTGCACTTGTCGCCATGACCCCGTCGATTGATTATTCGATCAAGTTTGTTGGCGGCTTTACCAATGCACTGTTTGGCGGTGAGGGGCTTTTTGTCACGACCCTTGAGGGCCCCGGCACCGTATGGCTGCAAAGTCTGCCATTCTCGCGTCTGGCGGATCGTATTGCCGCGGCCCTGCCGCAGGATCGCAATAAGGGATAACGCACCCCGGTTGGTGTGAATGTGTTGGGCGACAGGGGGAGGGCGATTGAGCCAGCCTCTGTCGCCCTGATCATTTTTTTACCTCTCAGGGTTAAAAGGTAATACCAATTTCGGATATCTGGGCGTAGGGTAGGTGCCGAACAATTTTGGCCAGTTGGTCCGCCCCACAACGTGACCGACGCCCAACTGCCACCAGGACCAAAGAGGAAACCCATGTCAGATCGTCAATATGAACGCATTGAAACACCCGAAAGCCTGATCAGCGCCCTGCGCGAGATGCTTGGGGATCGTCTTTCAACGGCGCAGGCTGTGCTTGAACAGCATGGCAAGGACGAAAGCTGGCATGCGGCGTCTCCGCCCGATGCGGTTGTTTTTGCAACCTCGACCGAAGAAGTCGCCGAGGTCGTCAAACTTTGTGCATCCCACGAAGTTCCGATTGTGCCGTTTGGCACCGGATCGTCGCTTGAAGGCCATGTTGCGGCCCTTCGCGGTGGGATTTGCATTGATGTGTCGCGCATGGATGCGATCCTTGAGGTCAATAACGAGGACCTTGATTGCCGCGTTCAGGCAGGTGTCACCCGCGAACAGCTTAATGATCATTTGCGCGATACCGGCTTGTTCTTCCCGATTGATCCGGGCGCCAATGCATCGATCGGTGGCATGACGGCAACCCGTGCATCGGGTACCAACGCGGTGCGCTATGGCACCATGCGTGAAAATGTCATCAGCCTGACGGTGGTGACCCCGGGTGGCAAAATCATCAAGACGGCTAATCGTGCACGCAAATCATCGGCGGGCTATGACCTGACGCGTTTGTTTGTTGGTTCCGAAGGAACCCTTGGTGTCATCACCGAGATCGGCTTGAAGCTGTATGGCATCCCCGAAGCAATGTCGGCAGCCGTTTGCTCCTTCCCGTCAGTTGAGGCAGCGGTTGATACCGTGATCCTGACCATTCAGGCTGGTATTCCGGTCGCACGCATCGAGTTTCTCGATGAATTACAGGTGCGCGCGGTCAATAACTATTCCAAGCTGGGTTATAAAGAAGCACCGACCCTGTTCTTTGAATTCCATGGCACCGAAGCAGGCGTTAAGGAACAGGCAGAATTCGTGCAATCGGTTGCCGAAGAATATGGCGCCGAAGAATTCCAGTGGGCTACCCGTCAGGAAGATCGCAACAAGCTTTGGGCAGCGCGTCACAAGGCCTATTACGCATCCCTTCAGTTGGAGCCGGGCAAGGCCGGTATGCCGACCGATGTCTGTGTGCCGATTTCAAAACTGGCCGAAGCAATTACCGAAACCCGTGCGGATTGCGATGCCAGTCCGCTGACCTGCACCATCATTGGCCACGTGGGTGATGGCAACTTCCACACCCTGATCCTGCTTGATCCGGAAGATCCGGCACAGATGGAAGAAGCCAACCGCCTGCATCGTCGCATGGTCGAACGCGCCCTTAAACTGGGCGGGACCTGCACGGGTGAACATGGCATTGGTTATGGCAAGCTTGACTTCATGGTGACCGAGCATGGCGAAGATACGGTGGCGCTGATGCGCACCCTGAAGGCTGCCATCGATCCAAAAGGTCTGATGAATCCCGGCAAGCTTATCCCTGGTCTTTGATATCATCAGACAAATAGTTCTACGCATTGAAAACGGGGCCATTTGGCCCCGTTTTTGTTTCTGTGCTGATGTGATCAGAAGCGGAAGGAAAGTGACAACGATCCAAACTGATCAGCGCCACTTTGGGCGGTGAATTCAGGCGTGCGATAGACATGGGTGTAAGTCAGGCGGGCTTGACCAACTATGATGGCAACACCGACCTGAAGATCACCGACCAATGGTTCCTTATCCACCGAGGCCGAATTGGCAAAGGTATTGCCATCAAGGGTGATGTCACGTGCGACATAACGCCCGGCAAAACCGGCAAAGATATAACCGCTAAGCGGAAAGCCTTCGGTATCAGGTACAAAGAAGTCCGATCCCGGCAAACTCGGGCGAATACGCGGAGGGCCGTAATCAGCCGGCAGGTCAAAGCCCATGCGGAACATGGTGCCCAGTTCCGCATTGGTAAATGCGTTACCCAGCGTGACTGCCCCATGCGGGGTCGCGTCAAACTCGACACCCAAAAGATCGGCTTCAAACCAGCCGCGATATTTACGCTCATATGTCAGGCCAATGATCGGTTCGTTCTTGATCTGATTGTCCCAGCCTTCGGGATGAGGGCTATTGATCAGCTTATGCACAAAGCTTTGCGTTTCGTCGGCAAGGGACGCCGGACCAACCACACCCAATGTCAGCTCGAGTGTATCAATGCGGGAATAATTGCTGTTCTCGCCCTTTTTCTGAAGCCCCGTATCAGACAGAAGCCCCGCCGTTCCATAAAGCATCCCGGCCCATGGACGGTCATCTGGCTGCGGGGCTGAAAGGGTGATGTCATCGGGAGTATACATCGTCTGACCCAGCGAATAGCTGGTCCGAATGCGTCCTTCTGATGCAAAGAACGGGACCTGTTTAGCGATGTTCAGGAATGATGCCGGTGCGCTGTCTTCGGGCGAGATAAAGGCAAGCCGCACACCATTGGTGTAATGCTGGTCGCTGTTGGTTGGCGTGAATAGATCGTTTTCAACAGACAGCGACACGCCCCATTTATCATCGGGTGTCCGGGTTGATTGCGGGCCAGACGCGGTATCGGTCTGCGCAAATGCGCTATCCATGCCAAGCGTCATGGCAAAGAGTGAACCGGAAACTGCGATAACATGGCGGAACGCAGGAGCGTGAGGCATGATGGATTTATCTCGTCAATGCAGATGGTTGCAGAATGTCTACCTGTTGAACGCTGATTTTGGACAATTTGTGGCGAGCATGCCAGTGATGATTGTGCGCAGGCGAACAAGTTCGCAGACCATCCTGCTACGACATGTGATGGCCATTGGTTTAAACTCCGTCACATGGATTTTGTTCCCATCGCCTTTATTCTTGGTGCCGATAAACGAAAACGCCGCCCCGAAGGACGGCGTTTTACTGTGTCGAACATATGATGTCGGATTACGGAACCTGACGGCGCAGCCGTGCGACGTCGGCCTGACTTTCATCAATGATCCCGCGATAGGCATGCCAACTGGCAAATCCCAGAAGCGGCATCGTGATCGCCAGACCAAACATGAAGACAACCATCCCGCACGCCGACAGGATGGCGATCACACCAGCCCAGCCGATCAGAACTTTCCAGTTCTTGCGAAACGCGCTGACACTGATGATGACAGCAGTGATCACATCAACATCGCGATCCACCAAAAGCGGGATCGAGACCACCGAAATGGCAAAGACAATGATGGCAAGCCCGCCACCAATGATACTGCCGGTGATCAGGAAGGTGATGGCATCGCGCGAGAAGAAGGTTTCCCACACCAGCACATCAAGTGACGGCATGGTGCCATTGTGAAACAGCGCAAACAGCAGCATGGCAATGCGCGTCCATGCCAGGAAAAACAGCATCAGGACAACGCCGATGGCGCCGATCTGCCCCGGATTACGGCGAAAGCCATTCAGACTGTGCCAAAGCGTTACATTCTCGCCCATCTCAAGGCGGCGGCTGGTTTCATAAAGTCCAACTGCCACCAGCGGGGCGAGTAACATGAAGCCCGCTGCCAAGGGCAGGGTCAAATAGGGCTGCCCGGTTCGAAAAATGCTTAAGACCATAAGCCACCCGGCCAATGCGCAAAGTGCGCCATAGGCAAGGCCAATGGCAGGGGTGCGTTTGAAATCTTGCCAACCAGCCTGTAGCCACGCACCGGATTGATCGGTGGTGATGGTGCGTACAGTAATGCCGTGCTGACCGGGTTCGACCGCGTTTTCTGGCGTTTTGATTGTTGTATCGGTCATTTTAATCCTCCCTGTCGCAAATGCCTGCAACGATCTTTCGTTAGGAATGAAAGTCAGGATTGAATTTATTGTTTTATAAAATGTATCATTTTAAGGGTGGATTTCCAGTATCCAATTGATTTTAAACTATCTATCTGGATTTCAGGGTGTGGCCTAATCGCCATTTACGGTTTTGTTTCCGTGTTCTCCGACCTTGTTTTTATTTGTTAAAAACAAGGTGATGTTGGTGGCAAGCTTGATCCGGGCCCGTGGTCAACTCACATGAAGATGGAAGCAAACGGCCCCCGCGATGTGGTGTGGCGTTTGACCCAAACTGAACGGGAAATGGTGCTCGCCTGAAAATAGCTACATTCTTTCGCCATTTTCTGTTGCGAGAGCCTGCACGAGCCTTATGCTTTTAGAATTAAAATCAAACCTTTGAGGGTCACTGCCGGTTGGCAGAATGAACTCGCGAGCAAGCGGAGCCTGACTGTTGAAAAAAATCCTTGCCGTAATCGGTGCATTACTTGTGGTTCTTGTGGCCGCATTGCTGATTATTCCGTCCTTGATCGACTGGAATGGGTACAAGGCGCAAATCAGTCAAGCTGTGCGCGATGCCACCGGACGTGAGCTGGCCCTTAAGGGCGACCTTTCCATGTCGCTGATCCCGTCACCCTCGCTTTCGGCATCTGACGTTACCCTTGGCAACGTTGCCGGTGCGCAGGATGCCGATATGGTTTCGATCGGTGAAGTTCGGGTATCGGTTGCACTGATGCCGCTTCTGACCGGCAATGTGCAGGTCAAGGAAGTCAGCGTCATTGATCCTGTGATCTCGATCGAGACGTTCGAAGATGGCAGCAACAATCTGGTCTTTGATCCGGACCAGGCACAGAAATCCGGCCCGGATGCCGGGACCATCAGCACGCCAAATACCGGCACGCAAACTGACGCTGCGCCAGATGTGACATCTGACGGCGCGTCCGATACCGGCAGCAGCGATATCGCCAGCACGATTACGGTCGACAGTCTGGAAATTGAAAATGCCACCATCATCTATCGTGCGCCCGGGACCGAGGAACGTATCGAAGGCCTGACCCTTGCTGTGTCGGCTGACACGCTGAATGGTCCGATGGATGGCGAAGGATATGTATTCTATCGTGGCATTCCGCTGACCTTTGGCTTTAACGTTGGTCAGATCAGTCAGACCGCACCGTTCCCGGTCAGTCTTAAAGTTGGCCTTGATAAGGTCGACGGTGGTGTGACGCTTGCAGGTCGTGTTGATCTGTCATCGGAAAATCCGGGATTTGAAGGCGACATCGATAGCGACTTCAAAGACCTTCGTGAAGCAGCCCGCCGGATTGCTGGCGAAGATGCTGATATTCCCGACATCGCGGCCAAGCCGCTCGATCTCGGCGGGCATATCACGGCAAACGCCAAGTCGGTGACGCTGAACGATCTTTCGATCCGCTTTGGCGAAACCCGTGGATCGGGCGCGATTGCGATTGATCAGGAACCCAGCATGCGTGCCGATGTGGCGCTGCGCTTTAACCAGCTTGATCTTGATAGCATTCTGGTTCTGGCAGCGGACATGGGTGAAGGTGCGGCTGCCCCGGCAACGGGGGGCAACACTGCCAATGGCGGTGATGCGGCATCCGATGGTGGTTCGGGTGCGCAATCCATTCCGTCGCAAAGCTCTGTTAAAAAAGGCACCGTTGCCAATGCACCGGCCATTCCGGCTGATTTGACGGCATCTATCGACTTTGAAGTCGAAACGCTGATCTATAATCAGACCCCGGTTCACAACGCACGTGTGAATGCGGCAATCGCCAACAGCAAGGTAACCCTGAACGAAGTTTCTGCCGGTCTGCCCGGTGGAACCGATGTTGCAGTGTTTGGCAGCATTTCAGGCGAGAAGCCGAAACTGACTGCGGCACTGAGTTACGAAATCGCCTCAGAAAACATTCGCGCGGTCATTCGTTGGCTGGGTGCGGATGTTGATGGCATCCGTGCTGATCGCCTGCGTCGTTTCTCGCTTACCGGCGGGATCAAAGGCACGCCTGATCAGCTCAACATCTCCGATCTTGATCTGCGTGTGGATGACACCGCGATCCGTGGGGCCGTTGTTGCCAACCTTGGTGGCGAGGGGCTCCCGGCACTTGGGATTGGCTTGAAGCTCGATAAGATCAATCTTGATCAATATATCGCAGCAAGCCCCGAAGGGGATGGTGCTGCGACATCAAGCGGCTCTGGCGGTTCAGCTGCTTCGTCTGGTGGCTCAACCGGTTCCGCGTCATCGGGTGCAGGATCGGCCGCCACAACCGAACAGGATATGGTCAAGGTCATCAAGGATGCATTGGCACCGCTGAACGGATTGGCAGCCAATTATCGCCTTGCTGCGGATGAGATCATTTCATCGGGTGTGGCGGTTCGTGGCATCACGATTGATGGCAGCATCAATGGCCCGGACATTACGCTGAATAACTTTGCGATTGCCGATGCGGCGGGTCTTGCGGCCAGTGCAAAGGGCGTGTTTAACGGCGCGGCCAATGTTCCGGCCTTTGACAAGTTCTCTGTCCGGGTAACTGCGAAAACACTCGAACCGCTTGCTAAGCTTACCGGCATTACCCTTCCAGCACCGGCAAGTAGTTATAAAAGCATTCAGGCAAATCTGGGTGTAAATGGTCCGGTAACGGGTCCGACCCTTGATCTGGAGGTTTCCAACCCGCTGATGCAGGTCGCCCTTGATGGTGTTGTGTCGCAGGTGTTTGGTGCAAACCCGGGGCTTGATGGCAAGCTTGCCCTGCAGGCATCCAGCCTAAACCGTGCGTTGGAACTGCTGGCACCCGATTACACACCGTCTGGCAATATTGGCCGACTGGCTGTTTCAAGTGCGGTAAAGGGCAACGCCCAGAATGTCACACTTGATGGCCTGAAGCTGGTCGTCGGGGCGTTCGAGACCGCAGGGAACATCAAGTTCGATGGTTCGCAGGCACAGCCGAAACTTTCGGTGAACCTGTCTGGCGGAACCCTTGATGTTGATCCGTTCCTGCCAGCGGAAAAACGTGCAGGCTTGATGCCCGGAAGTGGCAGTGGCCTGCGCAAGGCGGCCTTTAATCTTCCCAAGACTATGACCGTGACGCGGGTTGATGCCCGTGATGGCACGCCGTGGGATGACACGGTGATTGATGTATCAGCACTTCGTTCACTTGATGCCGATATCGCCATTGCATTGGATCAGCTTGATTTTGATGCCTATAGCCTTGTGAAGCCGGACCTGAAGGCAACATTGGTCAGCGGTCTTTTGACCATTTCAAACCTGACCGGTCTTCTGGGTGACGGTAACCTTGGGATTAATGGCACCTTTGATGCGCGTAACACCGATGTGCCGCAACTGGCACTTAAGGGCAGCCTTGATGGCGCACGCGTTGAAAAGCTGACCCCGATCAAAGTTGCCAATGACACCATTCTTGGTGGGGCAAACCTGAACTTCGATGTGAAGGCATCGGGCAACACGTCGCGTCGTCTGGTTTCGGCCCTGAATGGCACGTCCAATCTGGTCCTGCGGGAGGTCCGCTTTAGCAATGCAAGCAAGCGTTCTGTTGATCCGAGCCTGAATATTCAGGCACTTCTGAGCCAAGGCCCGCAGGCCATGGTGGTTGAAGGGGTTGGCAATAACGATCTGCTGCAATCGCTTGAGGCAGATATCGCCATCACCAACGGCATTGCCAAAACCACCCGCGTCGAAGCGCTTTCGCGTGTCGGTACGGCCGATGCCGATGCGACCCTTGATCTGCCGAAATGGACGATGGATACCAAGGCGGACTTCGATTTCTCGGAAAAGATCGAAGAACTGCCGCCATTCAGCGTCTATGCCAAAGGCAAGATTGATGATCCGGTCATCACCGGTCAGATGGACAAGATCGCGGTCAAGGTTCTCGACAATGTCTTGGACAAGGTTCTTGGCGGGAGTGGTTCAAGCAGTAGCTCTGACGGCGGTTCGTCCGGATCAAGCGGCGGTTCTGCCGAAGATGCGGCCAAAGGATTGCTCAAAGGCCTGTTAAATCAATTCGGTCGCTAAGTATCAGCGATTGATAATGCAATTAAACGGCTCCGCTCTGCGGGGCCGTTTTTCCTTTGTGCTCAGGTGTTTGGTGGATGTTTGTAATATAACGGCAAAAAAACCTTAACAAACGGGCCCGGCTTCGACATGATCCGCCCGTCGATTCCCTTTGATGGTAACGGTTGATTATGTCGGTAAAGAAAACTGCTCTGGATAAGGATCTCAAGTGGCAGAAGCGCATGGATGCAGGTCTCGGTGAGACCGGTTCGATCAGCGCAAAGATTGGTCTGGCCATTGTTTTCCTGCTTGCCTGTAGCGCGTTTGTTGCCTTCCACTTGGGTGGCTTGCCGCAAAGTGGCTTCCTGATCGCTGCTGCAGTGATCGGCGGTTACATGGCGCTGAACATTGGCGCCAACGATGTTGCGAACAACGTTGGCCCGGCAGTCGGTTCCAAGGCGCTGACCCTTGTTGGTGCGCTTGTGATTGCTGCGGTTTTTGAAGCGGCTGGTGCAATCATCGCCGGCGGTGACGTTGTCGGAACCATCAAGAACGGGATCATTGATCCTTCGCAGATGCCTGATACCCAGACCTTTGTCTGGGCGATGATGGCAGCCCTTCTTGCTGCGGCCCTTTGGCTGAACCTTGCGACCTGGCTGGGCGCACCGGTTTCAACCACGCACTCCATCGTTGGTGGGGTTATGGGCGCTGGCATGGCTGCTGTCGGCTTTGGCGCGGTTAACTGGCCGACCATGTCCAAGATCGCTGCAAGCTGGGTTATTTCCCCGGTACTGGGTGGCTTGATCGCTGCTGGCTTCCTGGCCTTTATCAAATTCCGCATCATCTATACCGAAGACCGCGTATCGGCTGCACGCAAATGGGTTCCGATCCTTGTTGGGGTGATGGTTTCCGCGTTTTCGATGTATCTGATGATGAAAGGTGTGAAGAAAATCTGGAAAGCTGACACCCCTGTGATCATCGCGATTGGTGTCGCTGCATTCTTCCTCACCGTCATTCCGGTGCGTCAGGCTGTTATTCGCGCCTCTGCGAACATGACCGGTCGCCGCAAGGAAATCGCATCCCTGTTCCGCATCCCGCTTGTGGTGTCAGCAGCCCTTCTTTCCTTTGCCCATGGCTCGAACGATGTTGCCAACGCAATTGGTCCGCTGGCTGCGATCGTATCGGGTATCGGCAGTGGTGAAATTGTGACCTCTGCGCCGATCCCGCTTTGGGTGATGGTCATTGGTGCGATTGGTATTTCGGCTGGTCTGATCCTGTTTGGTCCGAAACTGATCAAAACAGTCGGATCGAAAATCACCAAGCTTGATCCGATCCGTGCTTACACCGTGGCCTTGTCTGCGGCGCTGACCGTTATTGTCGCATCTGCGCTTGGCCTTCCGGTGAGCTCGACCCACATTGCGGTCGGTGCGGTGTTTGGTGTTGGCTTCCTGCGTGAAAGCCTGTCGCATCGTCGCCGTCAGGTCGCACCGCCGATGCTGGTTGAAGGTTCCGATAATGCGCAGGCAGATGAGCATATCGAAGCTCTGCGTCAGATCGATCCGAACGAAGCCGAGCGTGCTGAACGTAAACTGCGCAAGCGCCTTCTGGTGCGTCGTCGCTATGCGTTCACGATTGCGACCGCTTGGGTGGTGACGGTTCCGGCGGGTGCCTTCCTTGGTGCATTGCTGTTCTTCACCATTCGCGGCATCATGCTGTGATCTGAAGTTCGACAAGTTTCGCGGCACGGACGTCCCAATTTCCCCGGGACGACTTGCAGCGATCTGCAGCGGCGGTCAGGGTTCCCTGGCCGCCGTTTTTCCTTGACCCGCGGTTGGGGTGGGCGTAAACACCCCCTCCAAAGCTGAACAGAACCCGGTCTTGATCGTCGCCCAGTTAAGGTGGGCCGCGAGATTTGTTATGCGTGGGTTCCCCTTTTTGAAGGACGAGAAGATGAAAGCGATCATTTTCGGCATTCTGGCAATGGCAGCGACCGTTGTTGCATCGAACATTCTGGTCGAATACCCGCTTCCGGGGGTGCTTGCAGATTGGCTGACTTATGGTGCCTTCACCTATCCGGTGGCATTTCTTGTGACGGATCTGACCAACCGTGCACGCGGTGCGAATGCTGCACGCGTTGTGGTGTTGGCGGGCTTCGCACTGGCTGTTGTGTTGTCGCTGATCTTTGCTGACACGCGCATTGCCATTGCCTCTGGCACGGCCTTCCTGATCGCGCAGATGCTTGATGTCACCATCTTTGACAAATTGCGTCAGGCTACCTGGTGGAAAGCACCGCTGGTATCATCGGGTATCGGGTCGGCTGTTGATACGGCTTTGTTCTTCTCGATCGCGTTTGTTGGTACCGGTCTTCCTTGGGATACCTGGGCGCTTGGTGACTTCACTGCCAAGGTGATCATGGCGCTGACCTGTCTGGCACCGTTCCGCCTTCTGATGGCAGTAATTACGCCGCGGATGAATACGGCGCCTGCACAGGGCTGATATACCGCGTGCCTGCTTGTGATTTATGGCGAAGGGGCGCATAAAACGCCCCTTCGTTTGTTTTCAATTGACCGAGAATAGCCCCGATCCATGAAAGTCGATCTGTTCGATTTCGAATTGCCGCGTGAACGCATTGCCGAGCATCCTGCATCCCCGCGTGATGCGGCGCGTATGCTTGATCTGTCTGGTTCAAAGACGCAAGACCGTATCGTGCGCGAGCTGCCAGATATCCTGCGTCCTGGTGATTTGCTGATTTCCAATGACACGCGCGTTATCCCGGCGCGCCTGTTTGGCAAACGTGGCGAGGCCAAGGTCGAAGTCACCCTGCACAAGCAAGAAGGTCTTGGTACCTGGGTTGCCTTCGCCAAACCGGCCAAGAAGCTTCGCATTGGCGAAACCTTCATTGTGAACGAAGAATTCGAAGCCGAAGTCCTAGATAAGAAGGATGGCGGCGAAGTGACTTTGCGCTTCAATAAATCGGGAGCAGACCTGATTGCAGCGCTTGAAGCATATGGTGTGATGCCGCTGCCGCCCTATATCCGTCGTGAAACAGGTGGCGACGATCAGGACAAATCCGATTATCAGACCATCTTTGCGCAAAAAGATGGTGCAGTAGCAGCCCCGACTGCGGGTCTGCATTTTACGCCCGACCTTTTGGCCAATCTTGATGCGCGCGGCATTAACCGCCGGACCATCACCCTTCATGTCGGTGCGGGCACGTTCCTGCCGGTTAAGGTGGATGATACCGAAGACCACAAGATGCACGCCGAATGGGGATCGATCAGCAAGGAAATTGCGGATCTGATTAACGAAACGCGTGCGAATGGCGGGCGTGTTGTTGCGGTCGGGACGACGTCGTTGCGCCTTCTTGAAAGTGCGGCACGTGAAGATGGTGTGGTTGAACCTTTCGAGGCGGAGACCGACATCTTTATCACGCCGGGCTATAAATTCCGCGCAGTGGATATGCTTCTGACCAACTTCCATCTGCCGCGTTCGACCCTGTTTATGCTGGTGTCGGCCTTTGCCGGGTTTGACCGGATGAAGGCGGCCTATATGCACGCGATCGAAAACGAATACCGTTTCTATTCTTATGGCGATTGCAGTCTGCTTGAATGCGCCAACAAAATTGATGCACGGACATAATAAGAAATGACCGAATTTCGCTATGAATTGCTTGCCCAGGATGGCAAGGCCCGTCTGGGGCGCATTCACACCGCCCACGGCGTGATTGATACGCCGACCTTTATGCCGGTGGGAACCGCAGCAACGGTCAAGGGCATGTTGCCCGAAAACGTTGCGGACACGGGTGCGCAAATCCTTCTGGGCAATACGTATCATTTGATGCTGCGTCCGGGGGCAGAACGTATCGCGCGCCTTGGTGGCCTGCATAAATTCATGAACTGGGACAAGCCGATCCTGACCGATAGCGGCGGGTATCAGGTCATGTCACTGGCGAAGCTTCGCAAAATCACCGAAGAAGGTGTGACCTTCAAAAGCCATATCGATGGCCGCAAGTTCAATTTGACGCCGGAACGTTCAATGGAAATCCAGCATCTGCTGGGTTCGACCATCACCATGGCATTTGATGAATGCACCCCGTTCCCGGCAACGGAAAAGCAGGCAGCCGACAGCATGCGCATGTCCATGCGCTGGGCAAAGCGTTCCAAGGATGCGTTTGTCGAACGCGAAGGTTATGCGCTGTATGGCATTCAGCAGGGCAGCGTTTTTGAAGCCCTGCGTCGTGAAAGTTCTGAAAAGCTGGCGGAACTTGATCTTCCGGGCCATTCGGTTGGTGGTCTTGCAGTTGGTGAAGGCCAGCAGATCATGTTTGATACGCTTGATTTCTGCGTTGATATGCTGCCAAGCAACAAGCCGCGCTATTTGATGGGCGTTGGTAAGCCGTCTGATCTTGTCGGTGCGGTTATGCGCGGGATTGATCAGTTTGACTGTGTTCTTCCGACCCGTTCGGGACGTAACGCACAGGCCTTTACCCATCGCGGGACACTGAACCTTAAGAACGGTCGTCATCGTGATGATGATCGTCCGCTTGATGAGCAGTGCGGTTGCCCGGCTTGCACCAAATATTCGCGTGCCTATTTGCATCACTTGATCAAGGCTGGGGAAATACTCGGCGCGGTTCTGCTGACCTGGCATAACCTTGCCTATTATCAGGACCTGATGCGCGGCATGCGTGAAGCCATTGCCGAAGGCCGGATGGAGGCGTTTGCACGCGATTTCCATGCTGGTCAGGAAGGCGGGGATATTGATCCCGTGCCGATTATCGAAGATTAAGGAGGCTGTCATGGCCGATCAGACGATTTACGACAATCTCACCATGCTTGGTGGTGACACTGTACAGCCTGCATCCCCAGATGAAGCCGTTCTTGAACGCGTTGCTAACCCGCAGGCCGGAACCGATTACTGTGTGCGTTTCGTCGCACCGGAATTCACATCCCTGTGCCCGATTACCGGTCAGCCCGATTTCGCCCATCTGGTGATTGATTATGTGCCCGGTGACTGGCTTGTGGAAAGCAAGTCGCTCAAGCTTTTCCTGACCTCGTTCCGCAACCATGGTTCATTCCATGAAGATTGCACGATCAAGGTCGGCAAACGCATTGTTGAAACGCTTGATCCGAAATGGCTGCGCATTGGTGGTTATTGGTATCCGCGCGGCGGCATCCCGATTGACGTGTTTTATCAAACCGGCCCGGCACCGGATGGTGTCTGGATCCCGGAACAGGGCGTAGCCCCTTATCGCGGTCGCGGTTAGGTCAGATCAGCCAAGTCATTTGAAAGGGTCATCTTGAATTTCAGGATGGCCCTTTTTCGTTTAGTTCAGCTGGCGTTGAAGCTATACGCAAAGTTATTGATAATTATTCGCATTGTTATTTAATAGTGTTCCTGCTAATGGATGGACTTGGCAAGGGTACTTGCCACTTATCTGTGATTGGCCAGGTTGGAATTGGCGATGGCGCGTCAAAGCGCAGCAGTCCTCATTGCGAGCTTTCAGGAAAACTATGAACAGCTTTTGCGGTTTTTGACCCGAAAGCTGAATGGTGATTCTGATCGTGCTGCTGATGTGGTGCAGGATACATATCTGCGCCTTGCCAAGACGCCAGATAGTGATGATCAAATCGATAATCCGCGCGCTTATATCTACCGGGTTGCCGGGAACCTTGCGATTGATCAGATCAGAAGTGATCGCCGTCAAAATGCCCATCAGGATAACGATATGGGTGACACTGGCGTTGCTAACATTAGTGATCCAAAGCCCGGCCCGGAGAATATCTTTTTATCGCGCGAACAGATCACGCTTCTGGATCAGGCGCTGAACGAATTGCCGGCAAATGCCGGTGCGGCACTGCTGATGTTTCGGGTTGAGGGGCTTTCACATAACGAGATCGCGGAAAAACTCGGTGTTTCAAACAGCATGGTGGCCAAATATATTGGCCGCGCGCTCAAACATTGCCGTGACGCATTGTTGGCGGGGGGCGAAAAATAATGTCAAAAAATTTGGCAGTATTTGCGTCTCTCACTCGTCTAAGTAATAGGGACGGTTGTTTGTCGGGAGCGACCTTGGATCAGGATTGGGGGCAAAAGCTTTGACGTCGCAAAATGCGGTGCATAAGCAGCCTGTGCTGCAGGGCTATGACGATGCCATGATCACGTTAAGTGATCAGGCGATCGACTGGCTCGTGCACCTGCAATCTGACGATGCTTCTGATCATGACCGTGCGGCGTTTGCACAGTGGCGAACCCTAAGCGATGCCCACGCCAAAGCTGCAAACGATGCCGAAGCCCTGTTTTTCGGGGTGGATGAAACATCAAACGCACGTGAATGGTCAGGCGTGCCAGAGGTATCGAAACCAACACCAAATACGCATCGTTTCCGCCGCCGCAAGCTGACTTCTGCACATCCGGTTAAGCTCGTGGGGCGCCGCATCACCTATCTCGCAGCAAGCCTGTGTGCTGTGCTGGCACTTGTCACCGTTGGTGCAATCGGCAACAGCGACCCATGGGCGCGGTGGCAGGCAGATTACGCAACCGCGGTGGGCGCGTTTGAAACGGTTTCCTTGCCCGATGGCACGATTGCGCATCTCAACACTGCATCGGCCTTTTCGATTGATTATTCGGGCGGTGTCAGGCGTATCGAACTTGCGACCGGCGAGGTCATCTTTGACGTCGCCAAAGATCCCGAGCATCCCTTTATCGTTGAAGCCGCCGGTGGTGAGGCCATGGCAGTTGGAACGAGCTATGGCGTCCGTATCGACGATGATCAGGTCAAAGTCACGGTTCAGGAAGGTATCGTTGAAGTCGGCACAGGCACTGGCAACTCAATCCGCCTGACCGCGGGCGAGCAGGGATCGTACCGAGCAGGTTATGCGCCAAGCTTAAATAACGATGCGGACCTTGCGGCCTATGGTAGTTGGCAACGTGGCAAGCTGATCTTTAACAGCCGGGCACTTGCCGATGTGATCAAAGAAGTTCAGCGCTATAAGTCCGAGCGCATCATAATTGCGCGTGATGAGTTGCGTGACCTTAAGATCACAGGCGTTTTTGAAACATCCGAGCTTGATGCTTTGCTGAGCTCTCTTGCGCAAACAACAACGGCCAAGGTCGTCAGATTGCCGTTGCTGACGGTCATCTACTGAGCGTCTGAGCTTAGATAGCCGCCGTTATAATTCCGCCCGCGACGACATAAATTTCAAAAAAATGAAAATGCTGGTGCAAATCCCGTTGGGTCAGATCGTCATAAGATCAAAAGAGAATGATTTTGGTTCTTAACTTCATTCGCAACAAGGGGAAGATAAACCAGAAGGCCTTATGATGAATGCAATGAATTTGTCGGTGCAAAAGACTTTGATCCGCAACACTGGATCATATGCGGGGGATACGCGAAACGTCTGGATGAAGCGCCTTGTCGCGACCACTTTGATTTCAGGGTTTGCAGCCTTTAGCCCGTGGCAAGCAAACGCTGCGGACCTAGCGCCAAAAAGCATTGAAATCGCCCAATCCACCATGGTGCGTCTTGATATCCCGGCACAGGGACTGGATCGTGCATTGACCAGCTTTGCTGATCAGGCGGATTTGAAGCTTCTGTTCCCGTCTGATGGTCTTGGTGATTTGCAGGCACCGGCACTTCAAGGGGAAATGTCGGTTGATGCAGCGCTTTCAACGCTTCTGAGCGGTTCTGGATTTACCTGGCGCTTTACCGATGACGGAACCGTCACCATCGAAAAGATCGCGGCAAGTGGCGAAAACGTTCTGGATCCGGTTCGGGTCGAAGCCAATGCCGTAACAGAGCATCCAGATGGCCCGGTTGCCGGATATATCGCGACCCAATCACTGGCGGCGACCAAAACCGGCACGCCAATCCTTGAGACATCACAAAGCATCTCGGTCGTCACCAAGGATCAGATGGAAGATCAGGGATCGCAGACAGTCATGCAGGCGGTGCGCTATACGCCCGGCGCATTCACCGGGCAAGTCGGTGCTTCTAATCGTTATGATTATGTCATTTTGCGTGGTCTGGTTGATCGGTCGATCGACAATATCTATCTCGATGGCCTGAAAACCATGGGCGATGATTCAACCTATAGCTCGATGCAGATTGACCCGTATTTTGTTGAACGTGCCGACGTTGTCAAAGGCCCGGCTTCTGTTCTGTATGGACGTAGTTCACCGGGGGGTATCGTCGCCCTTTCCAGCAAGAAGCCACAATTTGAACAGCAGGGCGAGATTGAGGTTTCCTATGGCAACCGCAATCAGCGCGGTATCGGTTTTGATCTTACCGGTCCTTTGGATGATGCCGGAAAACTCGCCTTTCGCGTGACAGGTAAGGCGGACGCCGCAGACACCCAATATACCGGTACCGAGGAAGAACGTTATGCGATTGCACCTTCGCTGACGGCGAACTTCACGGATGATACGCGCATCACACTGATGGCATATCTGCAAAAAGACCCCGAAGGTGGCACCCATAACGGCCTGCCATCTGAGGGCACATTGTTCCCGCGTAATGGCAAATATATCTCGACCGGGTTCTTTGATGGTGACCCATCGCTTGAAGCGTATGAGAGAACCCAGAACATGTTCGGCTATCAGTTCGAACATGATTTTGATGACAATCTGACCGCGCGGCAGAACTTCCGTTTCCTTGATGCTTCGGTTCATATCGATCAGATCTATCAGACCGGATGGGAGGGATCGTCCGACAACCTGAACCGCACCTATGGCGGTGGTGATGAAGACTTGCGTGCTTACGCGGTCGATAACCAGCTTCAGGCCAAATTTACGACAGCAGATATTGATCACACTGTGCTGGGTGGCTTTGACTATCAGCATCGCCGGGTTGAGAATGCCTGGCAGTTTAGAAGTGCATCGGACATCAACGCTTTTGATCCGGTTTATGTAAGCCCCGGCGTAACCCTTGGTGCGCCGACGAACAGCAAAGTCCAGACGCTTGAGCAAGCCGGTCTTTATCTTGAAGATCAGTTTGAATACGACAAATGGCGCTTTTCCGTAGGCTTGCGTCAGGACTGGGTCGAAACCACCAAGCATGACCGCCTGACACAGAAAGATACTGGGGAAGACCGCCAGAAGCTTACCAAGCGGGCAGGGGTACTTTATCTGTTTGATAATGGTGTCGCGCCCTATGTCAGCTATTCTGAATCCTTCAATCCAAGCCTCTATTCCGACGCTGCTGGCAATCCGATCGAACCGTCGGAGGGAACGCAATATGAGGCGGGCGTAAAATACCAGCCTGAAAACGGTAACCTTCTTCTGAGTGCGGCGGCATTCTATCTCGAACAGGATAATGTCGCCGTCTATGACTCTTCAGCCAACGCCTATGATCCGGTCGGTAAGATCGAAAGTCAGGGGCTTGAGCTTGAGGCGCGGGCCAACCTTAACGAAAATCTCAGTGTGATCGCGTCTTACACCTACACGGACGCTGCCTATGACGCACCGGGTGACACCAAAGATGGCAAACAGCCGATGCAGGTGCCTGAACATATGGCATCCCTTTGGGGCAATTATTCGTTCTATTCCGGTGTGTTGAACGGTCTGTCGATCGGGGCTGGTGCGCGGTTTGTCGGTGAAATGGCTGCCAATGAAACCAACACGATTACGGTGCCCGATTACACCATCTTTGATCTGTCGCTGAACTATGACATGGCCAATGTCGGTCTTGAAAACACCGATCTTCGTGTGAATGTGAACAACTTGCTGGATGAGGAATATGTCGCATCCTGCTTGATCACGTCGTCTTCGGATAACTGTTACTACGGCGAAGAACGTTCGATCTTGGCAACGGTTCGCTATCGGTTCTGATCCCAAGGATTATTCAGACCAAAGGCCGCAGCTTCGTACTGCGGCCTTTTGCGTTTTTGGCAGATGATTATATAAGGCAGCAGAGAGAGGCCCAAACAAGACAAGCCCAATCAATGCCATGACGACCAAGACGCGCGCGACCATCAACTTCGATATGCTTCAGGCCAAAGCCCGTGAAATCGGCTTTGATGTTTGTGGTGTGGCGCGGCCAAAAATTGATGCGCGCAATCAGAAGCGTCTCGATGAGTTTGTTGCTGGTGGCGAATATGGCTCGATGGCCTGGATGAATGATCCGGAACGCTTGCCGCGCCGTCGTGATCCGGAAATGCTGTGGCCTGACGTCAAATCGGTCATTGTTCTGGGTAGCAATTATGGCCCGGCGGAAAATCCGATGGCACTGCTTGATCATCCCGACCGGGCGATGATTTCGGTCTATGCCAAGAACAAGGATTACCACGACCTGATCAAAAAACGCCTGAAGCAACTGGCCCGCTGGCTGGTCGAGCAATCAGGTGGAACCGAGCAGGTCAAAGTTTTTGTCGATACCGCCCCGGTTTTGGAAAAGCCGTTGGGGCAGGCATCCGGGATTGGTTGGCAGGGCAAGCACACCAATCTGGTGTCACGTGAATTTGGCAGTTGGCTGTTTCTGGGCGAGGTGTTTACCACCATTGCTTTTGACGAAGCCACGCCGGAAGTTGATCATTGTGGATCATGTTCCAAATGTCTGTCGGCCTGTCCGACGGATGCCTTTCCGACCCCCTACAAACTTGATGCACGTAAATGCATTTCCTATCTGACGATCGAGCATGACGGGGTAATCCCGCATGAATTTCGCAAGGCGATGGGCAACCGCATTTATGGCTGTGATGATTGCCTTGCGGCTTGCCCTTGGAACAAATTTGCCAGCCGAACCGAAGAGTTGGCCTTTATCCCGCGTGCGGAACTGACCGCACCACGGCTGGCCGATTTTCTTGAACTGGATGACGAAGCATTTCGTGCCTTCTTCACCGGATCGCCGATCAAGCGGATTGGTCGGGCAAAGTTTCTGCGCAATGTGCTAATTGCGGCTGGCAATAGTGGTGCATCAAATCTGATTGCCCGCATTGAAGGCCTGCTTGAAGATGAAAACGCGCTGGTCCGTGCGTCTGCTGTTTGGGCTTTGTCACAGCTGATGAGCGATACGGCGTTTGCCAGCCTCAAAGACACACGGGCAGCTTTGGAGAGCGATCCAACCGTTCAGGCGGAATGGGATCAGGCAAGCAAGGTTGCCTGATCGGCACTAGAAATCGAACTTCACAAAATCGAAGTGATAGCGAAGGCCACCCTCGGCATCGGCGAAGGCAATGCCATAGCCCGGGCCAAGCGGATTGCGATCTTCGAGTTCTTCTTCTTTCTCGTGACGGAAATCAAGCGGCTCACCACACTGGGTGCTGTTGCCCAAAACAAACGGGATACCTTTCCAGGTGCCAGTGGCCGGACGATGTAGATGGCCAAAGAACAGATGTTTGATTTGTGGGTTGGCACGGATGATCTCGGCCAGTTCATCACCGGTATCAAGGCGGATGGTGTCCATAAACGGCAGGCCCATCTCCATCGGCGGATGATGCATGAACAGGAAAGTCGGTAAATCGCGATGGGTGGCAAGCTCATCGCGCAACCAGCCAAGGCGTTGTTCGCACAGCGTTCCGTGATGATGATCCGGAACGATACTATCCATCATGACAAACCGCACGCCGCCAAAGGTTTGACCGAAATTAACAAACCCGTTGGCATCAACGCCCGTGGTCGGGAAGGCATCCTTGAAGGCTTCGCGCACATCATGATTGCCCGGAATGATCAGATAAGGAATGGCAAGCTCGGACAGGATGTCGATGGCTTGTTCATATTGTTCTGGTGTGCCGCGATGGGTGATGTCCCCCGTGATGACGCAGATTTCCGCATCACTGTGAAGCGTATTTACCTCGCCGATGACCTTGCGCAGGGTGGCGGCCGCATCGGGCTTTCGCGACATGTCATTACGGGCAAGAATATGAAGGTCGGAAAGATGTATGAATTTCATGTCGATGCCCTATCATGACGGAAAGCATTTGAAATCATGGCCGCTTTTGCCATTCGTGAAAAGATATAAACGCCGATGGAAGACGCCGTTCGTAAAAGATCAGTGACAATCGCCGGTCACAGAACCAGCTTCTCGCTTGAGGATGCGTTCTGGGAAGAACTGGTCGGAATTGCTCAGCGTCGCGACATCACGCTGGCAGAATTGGTTGTCGAAATTGACTCAGAACGCGAAGGCAATCTTTCAAGTGCGCTGCGCCTTTATATCCTGCGCGATCTGCAGGCACGTGTTGCTGGTGCCGATGATGACGCCGACTTATCCGAAGATGAACTCAATGATCAGGGCTAAGCAGGGCCGATAATGTGTGCAATTGCCGGGCTCACAACTTTCAGCGATGAAAATGTGGTTGCCCGCATGCTTGATCGGCTTCGTCACCGGGGACCAGATGGCATTGGTGTGTGGTCTGATCTAAACAATGGCGTGACACTTGGTTGTTCCCGGCTTGCAACGACCGACCCATCAGATGTCGCCAATCAGCCGCTTCAAACAGCCGATGGCCGGTTTGTTCTGGTGTTCAATGGTTACATTGCCGGACACCGCCGCAAGATCGCAAAGGCCAGCAAAGACGGGCTGCCAGTTCAAAGCCAGAATGACGCAGAGCTTGTTTTGCATTTGCTGACGGATGCCGTTCTTCGCGGTGGAGAGATCAGCAACGTGCTGGCGTCCTTGTCCGGGCAATATGCCTTGGCGCTTTGGGATAAGCTTGATCAACGCCTTTGGTTGGCGCGCGATCCGTTGGGGATCAAGCCGCTATATGTGATGCATTTGCCATCCGGCGGTATCGCCTTTGCCTCCGAGCCATCCGGTCTGAGCGCGATTACACCGCTGGAGCCTGATACGGCGATCAAACCCCAATACCTGTCTCATCTGTTTGTGCCTGCCCCAAAAAGCGGTCTGGTTGATGTTGAGCTGTTGGCGGCGGGGACCATGTTGAGCTGGCAAAGCGGGTCGATCAAAAGAAGCAAAATCCCGCATCCCGCGCACAACGTAAAACCCCATCGGGCTGATGATCGGCTTGTTGCGGAGCTCCGCAAATCGGTTCGGCAGTCCGTTGCTGATGCCATGGATGCGGACCGTAATGTTGGGTGCCTTGTTTCGGGTGGGCTGGATAGTGCTGGGGTTTCTGCAATGGCGTGCGATATTGCGCGGGAACGCGGGGAGCGTCCGCCTGTTGCCTTCGTGATGGGGTTTGACAATCCAGAGCGGGATGAAACCCAAGCTGCGCAAAGGCTCTGCCGGCATGTCGGGCAAGAACTTCACGTATTCAAAGCTCCAACGAACCCGGAAGACATCCATGCCGGGTTGCTTGAGGGGTTAAAGAGCATAGGAGCCCCCTTTGCCAATCCTTCGCTTGTTCTGATGCGCGCACTTGCCAAGCAGGTCAGCGCGCATGTGCCGGTTTGCTTATCCGGCGATGGTGGGGATGAGCTGTTTGGTGGCTATCCGCGTTATCGTGCTGCACGGCTTTATGATCGTTATTGGCGGCGTCTGCCCGCGCTATTCCGGCGAATTGGCGGGTCGCTTGGAACTAGAATTACGAAACGTAACCTTGGCCGGTTTCTGCGTGGTGCGGCTGGTGGTCGGGAAGATGCCTTTGCCGCTTGGAATGATCGTTGTGCCATCCCGGAATTGTTGGCGCAGTTGGATGTTTTGAATGGTAATGCAGCGTCAAACGGTGACTTGGTTGATGACATGATGCAGTTTGATCGCGATGTGACCCTGCCGGGCAATCAGCTTTTGATGTCGGATAGGTGCGGGATGGCGTTTGGGCTGGAATATCGTTTGCCGCTTTTGGGGCATGATGTGGTGCGCTTGGCTGCATCAGTTTCCGGGAAGGCGCATTTGCGTGGCGGGGCGAAGGCGATTTGGCGGCAGGAAATCGCGCCCTATTTGCCAGCGGATCATATCCGCAATCCAAAGATCGGCTTTAACCCGCCGGTTGCTGACTGGTTGCGTGATGTAGCGGCGTATCGCTGGGGAGATGAAGAACGCATCATCAATGCGGTCTTTGCCGAAACGGATGTGGCAACGCCGCGCGCGAGGGGATATTGGAAACGCGCAGTATCAGGTCGCGATCTTGATATGTCGCTGACCGTTTGGGCGTTAATGGTATGGCAGATATGGCTTGCGCTGGATGACAGCGAAGAGCCTCAATCAGATGCGCGCGTCACTGCCGATGTGACGTGACCGGCGATAGAGGTTCAACGCGGTTAATGCGGTAGGTGCCAGTTGAACCACCTGCCGCGACAGCGATAAGACCCGATCTTCATCAAGCTGGCTTTCTTCAAAGATCGACTGGGTGGTTTCACAAAGCTCGGAAAGCTGACGCAGACCAAAGGTGCCCGAGGTGCTTTTAAGCACATGGACCTCATTCTTGACCGTGGTCAGGTCGTCCTCGGACAGGGCCTTGTCGATCTTGACCAGTCGTGATTCCGTTTCATTGATGAAGATATCAATACCGCATTTCGCCCCTTCATCCCCGGCATCGCTATAGAGCTGTTCGAGAACGCGGATATCAAGCACGGGGCTTGTGAGTGATTCTGGCCGCTGCGGGCGCCCAAGACGGGCACTTTTGCTGCGCAGATGTGGTGGCGGTGTTTGTTTGGGATTGCCACCTTTTGTCGTGCCCGGTGCGCGCGAAATCAGATCCTGCATGGTTGCGATCAGTTTTTCGCGCTGTATCGGTTTATTGATGAATTCATCGACACCCGATTGCCGGGCAATGACGTTCCAGTCGCGCGACTGATGGGCTGAAAGGGCAATGATCGGCGTGTTGGAAACGGGACCTGGCATATGGCGAATGCGGCGCGTGGTATGCAGCCCATCCATATCAGGCATTTCAACATCCATCAGGATCAGATCGGCATTCACACCTCGGCGCAGCATGTTTAAAACGGTCTGGCCGTTGCTGGCTTCGACAATGCTGTAGCCTTCGGCCTGAAGGATGCGGCGCGCAACCATTCGGTTGCTTTCGCTGTCATCAGCGATGATCACAGTGCCGATTTTGGCATCATTGGCCGAGCTTTTGATATCGAGTTTTTCAAGCGGCAGGAGCTGTGGTTTGACAAAGCAAACGGAAATCATGCCGCCATTGGCAAGTTCGGTTTCATTGAAAATCAGATCTTCTTCGGCGACACCCGTGATCAATTGCTCCCACGCCGGATTGGCATACACAATCCGTTCGTCAGCATCAAAAAGAGCTATGCCCGCTTGCGTCTGCGCAAGCGCATCAATGATCTGGTTATCCATTGGCCACCTACCGATTCGGTGCCCAGTCCCATACCAAGAGGCACATTTTTCTTATTTATATGAAACGTTAAGGTTTCAACTTTGATTCCTTACATTGTTACAGTTTTTCCTAATAAGTCCATGTTTTTTCAAAGCCGCAGCTAATTTAGCAGACGGCAAGATGAAACACTTATGTGAAACAGATGTTTCATGCTGAAATGATTTCGAAACATATGTTGTGCGGGGGCGTTGCTTGTGGCGTAATTCCATCTATCGTGGTGCACAGGGGTGCTGGGTTGATGGGGCTGTATTCAGATTTGCGCGAAAAGCTGATTTCAGATTACGCAAAGCTAAGTCCGCAGATGCAAAAGGCTGCGCGCTACATCCTTGACCATCCCAATGATGTTGCCCTGCGCTCCATGCGCGCACTTGCCCGTGCGGCCGACGTCCCGCCAAGTACGATTACCCGACTGATGGCCGCCATCGGCGTCGAAACCTGGCAGGAATTTCGCGATCATTATCAGAACCGTCTGCTCGATCAGCCCGCAAGTTATGCCCAGCGCGCGCGTGAAACCCAAAGCACCGAACATGATGCCAACCGCGATGAGCATCTTCTTGAAAGCATCGCGCGGACCGAGATTGATAATATCAGTGCTGCCTTCAGCCCCGATCTTGTCGCAAAGATGATTGAAGCCTGTGCTGCGATTGAAAATGCCCGGCATGTGTTTATCGTCGGTCGTGGGGCTGCCTATCCGGCGGCCTATCAGTTCGCCTATGGCTATCGACTGTTTCGCGATAACGGCATTTTGGTGGATGGCCATGCCGGCGCATTTGGTGATGAACTGCGCGGGATCGGTCGACGTGATTTGCTGATTGCGGTGGGGGCAAAGCCCTATATCCGCGATACGGTGCGTGCGGTCGAATTTGCCCGCGCCCAACATTGCCCGGTTATCGCGATCAGTGATTTAGATGTTTCGCCAATCGCGCTTGATGCGCTCACCAAACTTGTGGTGCGCGATACATCACAATCGTTTTTCCAAAGTTTTACCGCCGCACTTTCGGTCATGCAGGCATTGGTTGCCCTGCTGGTCGCGCGTGGCGGTCAAAAGGCCCTGCAACGGATTGCCGCTGCAGAAGGGCAACTTGCCGCTTTCGATACCTATCTTGATGATAGAAACACCTCACGGAACCCCCGATCATGACAGCTTCGTCAAACACTGCATCTGCCCCCAATGCATCGACTTATGTTCTGCACAGAACAAGCATCAACACCCCGCCGCGCGCGGTAAAGGGTGAGGGGATCTATATCTTTGATCATACCGGCAAAAGTTATCTTGATGCCTGTGGTGGTGCGGCGGTGTCCTGTCTTGGGCATTCCGACCCGGAAGTTCGTGCCGCGATGCATGCCCAGATCGATCAGATTGCCTATGCCCATTCCGGGTTCTTTTCATCCGATGCGATGGAGGAATTGGCCGATGAATTGGTCGCAAGCGCACCTGCAGGGATTGATAAGGTCTATTTCGTATCAGGTGGGTCCGAGGCGACCGAGGCGGCCCTTAAGATGGCGCGTCAGTATTTCCTTGAGATCGGTCAGCCGGAACGCAAATACGTCATTGCCCGTCGTCAGTCCTATCACGGCAATACGCTGGGTGCGTTATCGGTCGGCGGCAATATGTGGCGCCGTCAGCAGTTTGAGCCGCTTCTGATCACCGCAACCCACATTGCACCGGTCTACCAGTATCGCGATCAGCGCGCTGATGAAACGGCAGAGGCCTATGGCCTGCGCGTTGCGAACGAACTTGAAACCGCCATTCTCGAACTGGGTGCGGATAATGTTGCCGCTTTTGTTGCCGAGCCGGTTGTTGGTGCAACAGCCGGTGCCCTTGCGCCGGTGCCGGGATATTTCAAGCGCGTGCGCGAGATTTGCGATCAATATGGCGTCTTGCTGATTCTGGATGAGGTCATGTGCGGCATGGGCCGAACCGGGACGCTGCATGCGATTGAGCAAGAAGGCATTTCAGGCGATTTGCAAACCATCGCCAAGGGATTAGGGGCAGGTTATCAGCCGATTGGCGCGGTGCTTGTGTCAAAAAAGATCAATGATGCGATCGCCAATGGATCTGGTTTCTTCCAGCATGGTCACACCTATCAGGGGCACGCAACCGCGTGCGCGGCAGCACTTGCGACCCAGCGCGCGATCAAGAACCGCAATCTTCTGGCCAATGTCGTCAAGCAGGGTGAAAACCTGGTGGATGGTTTGCAGGCAAAGCTTGGTCAGCATCCCTATGTCGGCGATATACGCGGGCGCGGATTGTTCCGGGGTGTTGAACTGGTTGCCAATCGCGAAACCAAGGACCCGTTTGACCCGGCACTTAAGATCAATGCCAAGATTAAGAAGGCGGCCTTTGCCCGTGGCCTGATGGCCTATCCGATGGGCGGCACGATTGATGGTGTACGTGGTGACCATGTTCTGTTTGCCCCGGCCTTCATCGTGACCGAAGACGACATCGCCAAGATCGTCGATCTGTTTGCCGGTGCACTTGATGATGTGTTCAAGGCTGAGGGGCTTGCCTGATGGGATATGGCGATACCCCGTTTCTGATTGCATCCGCGCCAAATGGCGCGCGCAAGACCAAGGCTGATCAGGCAAATATCCCGATCACACCGGCCGAAGTTGCCCGCACCGCTGCCGAATGTCAGGCGGCAGGGGCTGCAATGATGCATCTGCATGTGCGTGATGATGATCAAAAGCACAGCCTTGATGTTGGTCGATATCGCGAGATGCTGACCGAGGTAAAGGCAGCTGTTGGCAGTGACATGTTGCTTCAGGTCACGACCGAAGCGGTTGGCATGTATTCCGCAGCCGATCAGATGGAGATGATCCGGGGGCTGGTGCCTGACGCAGTATCGGTCGCTATTCGTGAAATCGCCCCGGATGATGCGGACCTGAACGAGTTGAAGGCATTCTTTGCCTTCATGCGCGAAGCATCGATTTGCCCGCAATTCATCCTTTATGCGCCAGAAGATGTCGCACGGTTTAATCAGCTGGTCGAACAAGGTGTGTTGCCCGGTGAAAAGTTCCCGGTCTTGTTCGTTTTGGGGCGTTACACAGTTGGGCAGGTTTCAAGTCCGGCGGACCTGTTGCCGTTTATCGGATCAAGCAACTATGTCTCGGAATGGATGGTGTGTGCCTTTGGCGCGTTTGAAAATGCCTGTGTGCTGACCGGGGCCGGATTTGGTGGTCATGCGCGAATTGGATTTGAGAATAATCATCTTAAGGTTGACGGATCGCCCGCATCGAACAATGCTGAGCTTATTGCTCAGGCGCGAGACGGCTCGATCCTGATGGGACGCAAAATCGCGACAGGTGAACAAGCCAGACAGATCATGCAACCCATGTGGTAGGAGGGATCAAAACGAACCGTCTAATCAGCAAAAATATTGAATTCCGTCAGGAGGTTTCAGGGTTATAGGCTTTAAATTCGGATTGCCGGACACTATAATCCTTTAGTCGAAACATCTGATTTATCTGATGTTTCCATATAATTCTTCTGTTCGTCGTCGAATAGTTGAATGCCTTATAACAGGGTGTACAAGGGAGCTAATCCTAATGAAAAAACTTATCGCTGTAGCGGGTGCAGTCGCAGCTATTGCTGGCGCATCGCTCTTTGCCGGTCAGGCCTCGGCACAGGAAAACCGTTTCATCACCATCGGTACCGGTGGCGTAACGGGCGTTTATTACCCGACCGGTGGCGCAATCTGCCGTCTGGTAAACAAAGATCGTAAAGAGCACGGCATCCGTTGCTCGGTCGAATCCACTGGTGGTTCGTCCTACAACATCAACACCATTCGTTCCGGTGAACTGGATCTTGGTGTTGCTCAGTCCGACATTCAGTACTACGCGCTGCATGGCGAAAAAGCCTTCTCGGAAGTTGGTCCGTTTGAAGACCTTCGTGCTGTTTTCTCCGTCCATCCGGAGCCGTTCACCGTTGTTGCCCGTGCTGATGCCGGCATCAAAACCTTTGACGACCTCAAAGGCAAGCGCGTGAACATTGGTAACCCGGGTTCCGGTCAGCGCGACACCATGGACATCGTTATGGCAGCCAAAGGCTGGACCCTTGACGATTTCGCACTGGCGTCCGAACTGAAGCCGGCTGAACAGTCCCAGGCACTTTGCGACAACAAAATCGACGCGATGATCTACACCGTTGGTCACCCGTCCGGTTCGATCCAGGAAGCGACCACTGCTTGTGATTCGGTTCTGGTTGAAGTTGCTGGTGATGCGATCGACAAACTGGTTGCTGACAACCCGTACTACCGTGTTGCCACCATTCCGGGCGGCATGTATCGCGGTAACCCGGACGACGTCAAAACCTTCGGTGTTGGCGCGACCTTCGTTTCCTCGACCGCAACCGATGCAGACATCGTTTACAACGTTGTCAAAGCTGTCTTCGAAAACTTCGACGACTTCAAAAAGCTGCATCCGGCATTCTCCGTTCTGGTCAAAGAAGAAATGGTCAAGGACGGTCTGTCTGCACCGCTGCATGACGGCGCTGCGAAGTACTACAAAGAAGCAGGTCTGATGTAATTCAGTCTGGAACGGAGGGCAGAAACTGCCCTCCGTTTTTCTTTCTTTCGCCCAACGGGTACGACCAAAAAACTTAATTAAAACGGTATCTTACATTGATACCAATGTGCTCCGTGGGCGACCGGGTGTGTGTCGACGGAGATTTTTTGATTCTGGGCCTCCAGACAGAAATCTTCGCTCAGACCGGGAGTTTGTAATGACCGACGTGAACAACGCGAACCAGGCTGCTTCCGATCAGGACCTGCAAGACCTGATCGCGGAAAATGATACAGGCGCGCGCCAACCAACCGGCATGACAGCGAAAGTGCTTCTTTATGTCGCGGTGGCTTGGTCCTTGTTCCAGCTGTGGCTGGCTTCGCCATTGCCTTATATTGTCAGCTTTGGTGTTTTCAACTCGACCGAAGCACGGTCGATCCATTTGGCATTTGCTGTATTTCTGGCGTTTCTGGCCTATCCGGCCTTCAAGAATTCACCGCGCAGCTATATCCCGATCCTTGATTGGATATTGGCCGCGGCTGCCGCATTTTGTGCGGCATATATTTACATCTTTTATCGCGATCTAGCCGGTCGTCCGGGCCTGCCGATTACGCAGGATCTGGCCGTTGCCGGTGCCGGTCTTGTATTGCTGCTTGAAGCAACCCGCCGTGCCCTTGGCCCGCCGCTTATGTGTGTGGCGGTGATCTTCCTGGTCTATGTGTTCTTTGGTAATGCATCCTGGGTGCCCGAAGTTCTGCAATGGGCAGGTGCCAGCTTCTCCAAGGCGATGTCGCACCAGTGGATCACGACCGAAGGTGTGTTTGGTATCGCCCTTGGCGTATCGACCAGCTTCGTCTTCCTGTTTGTTCTGTTTGGCTCGCTGCTCGATAAAGCCGGTGCAGGCAACTATTTCATCAAGGTTGCGTTTGCTGCCCTTGGTCACATGCGCGGTGGTCCGGCAAAGGCCGCTGTTTTGTCATCTGCCATGACCGGTCTTATTTCCGGTTCGTCGATTGCAAACGTTGTGACGACGGGAACCTTCACCATTCCGCTGATGAAGCGTGTTGGTTTCTCGGGCGAGAAGGCCGGTGCGGTTGAAGTCGCATCCTCGGTCAATGGTCAGATCATGCCACCGGTCATGGGGGCTGCTGCCTTCCTGATGGTGGAATATGTTGGCATTCCCTATCCGGAAGTGATCAAGCATGCCTTCCTGCCAGCCACCATTTCCTATATCGCGCTGATCTATATCGTTCACCTTGAAGCGCTCAAGGCGAACATGAAAGGTCTGCCGAAACGTAAAACTTCGACATTGCGTCAGGCCTTGCTGCGCACGCTGATATTGCTCTCGTCAATGATTGTGCTTTGTGGGGTCGTATATTATGCGATTGTCTTCCAGAAAGGACTGTTTGGTGACGCGGTTGGCTGGATCGTCGCGGCCGAATGTGCGGTGATTTATTTGGCCGGTCTTTATTACGCGGCCAAATATCCCGACCTTGAAATGGATGATCCCAACCAGCCGGTTGTCGAATTGCCGGCACTGGGTGAAACCACCAAAGCGGGTTTGCATTATCTGCTGCCGGTCGTGGTTCTGGTCTGGTTCCTGATGATCGAGCTGAAGTCACCGGGGCTGTCTGCCTTCTGGGCGACGGTTCTGATGATCTTCATCATGCTGACTTAGCATGCCGCCAAGGGCTTCTTCCGCAATAAACCCGATTTTGCCAATGACCTGAAACTCGGTGTTATTGACGTCATTGACGGCTTTGCCACCGGGGCCCGCAACATGATCGGCATTGGTGTCGCAACCGCTGCGGCCGGTATCATCGTGGGTACTGTGTCGCTGACCGGTATCGGTCAGGTGATGGTTGAATTTGTCGAACTGATTTCGGGTGGTAATCTTCCTCTCATCTTGGTCTTTACCGCGGTCATCAGCCTGATCTTGGGCATGGGTCTTCCGACCACGGCAAACTATATCGTGGTATCGAGCCTGATGGCGCCGGTGATTGTCGAACTTGGTGCGGAAAACGGCCTGATTGTGCCGCTGATCGCGGTGCATCTGTTCGTCTTCTATTTCGGCATCATGGCCGATGTGACCCCACCGGTTGGTCTGGCTTCCTTTGCGGCCGCCGCCGTTTCAGGGTCTGATCCGATGAAGACCGGGCTGGTTGCATTCTTCTATTCGATGCGTACCGCAGTTTTACCATTCCTATTTATTTTCAATAACGAACTGCTACTGATTGGGCTTGATCATCCGGTGGATGTGGTGATCGTGATCATTGTTTCGACAATAGCCATGCTGGTCTTTGCCGCAGCGACGCAGGGGTATTTCTTTGCCCGTTCGAAGCTGTGGGAAAGTGCGGCATTGCTTCTGATCGCCTTCACCTTGTTCCGTCCTGGTTTCTGGCTTGATCTGATTGAGCCGCCTTATGAAAACCTGCCGGCAACAACCATCATCGAAGACGCTGCCAAGATGCCGGAAAATGCCAGCATCCTTCTGGATGTCGAAGGCATGAATATCGAGGGCGAGGAAGTATCCAAGTCCGTGATGTTGCCGCTTGGTCCGGCGGGTTCGGGTGAAGACCGTCTTTATAATGCAGGCATCGCCGTTCGTGACGAGGATGGCCGTATCTATATTGATGATCTGGTCTTTGCCGGTCCGGCCGAAAAAGCCGGTCTTGATTTCGACTTTGAAATCACCGCGGTAAAGGTCGAAGCCGATCGTGAACCGAAGGAAATCTTCTTCATTCCGGCCTTCCTGCTTTTGGGCGGGATCATTGTTCTGCAACGCCGTCGTAAGCGCAATGAAGATGCGCTTGCCGCAGCCTGACAGGGAGAGTGAACATGTATAAGGATATTCTGGTTACAGTAGACCTTGATCATGAGTTTTCCTGGAAGAAGGCCGTGCCGGTTGCCATCAAACAGGCGCAAAGCTTTGGCGCGCGTCTGCATGTTCTGACCGTGGTTCCCACGGTCGGCATGTCGATGGTCGGTCAGTTCTTCCCGAAGGGCTATGAGAGCAAGGTTCTTGAAGCCTACAACGAACGCCTGCACACCTTCGTGTCCGAGCATATCCCTTCGGACATCAAGGTTCAGCACATCGTTGGCCAGGGAACTGTTTATGAAGTGATCCTGAAAATGGCGAAGAAAACCAATTGCGATCTGATCGTGATTGGCGCGCATCGTCCGGAGCTTAAGGATTATCTCCTTGGTCCGAACGCAGCACGTGTTGTTCGCCATGCAGATTGTTCGGTGATGGTCGTTCGCGACTGATACTGATCTGATCTTGATGAACGAACAAAGGGGCGATGCAGTGCATCGCCCCTTTGTCATTGGGGAACGCCCGAGGGAGACTTAAGGGCGCTTATTTCGCGGCACACGGGTTGGCCGCGCAAGGATTAGCAGCGCACGGGTTGGCTGCTGCACACGGGTTTGCGGCACATGGGCTGCACGGGCTGCAAGGATTGACGATTTTCTTGGCAGCACACGGATTGGCAGCGCAAGGGTTTGCCGCACACGGGTTCGCAGCACACGGGCTGCACGGTGCGCAGCTTGCAACTTCGGCGGTCGGGGCCGGAAGCGGGGCCGCCATCGCCATCGGGGCAGCTATTGCCAGCGTGCCAACTGCAAGTGCCGGGATCAGTGCCTTCTGTGCAAAGCTCGTGGATTTCTTGGTCATTATTGCCTCTCTGAAAAGTCCTGTAAAACTGTGGCCGACACGAACTGTGTGGTCGTCGGTAAGCGCACTATGAGCGAAAAAATCCGCCTGCTGGCGTCACATAGTTTCACTGTTCTGTGAGAGCGGCGTGTGGGAATCCCGACCCCTTGCAGCCTTAAGTGGCGGTCCTTGGTGATGAGCTTCATCACAAATTCGGGAATAATGTCGTCAAACCGATTGAAACAACGGTCAATTTTACTCATGTTATTGGTAAGAAACAAAATTAGCCAAGGTGCTTGCAGCGGTTAAAGAAACCGTGAGAACGAGATCCCACTAGGACGGATTTGCTTATGAGAGTCGGGGATAGTATCGCAGCCATTCACAAAATCTGCGCGGTTGCGTGTCTCGCATTCGGAGCTGGCGGTGCGTTTTCGCAAGCCATGGCTCAGGAAGTTCCCGAACTGGTTTCGGTTCCGTCCGGCTGGTTCTGGCAAGGATCCAACTCTGTCGAACGCCAATATGCCTATGACATTGATGAGCAGGTTTATGGCCACGATATCAGCCGACGCAATCGTTGGTACGATATTGAAGGCGAAAAATGGCGCGTGCATTTGCTGGGCTATGACATTGGTAAAACCCCGGTGACCAATGACCAATATGCTGCTTTCATCGAAGATACCGGCCATCCGACCCCGGAGCTGAGCCGCGATGAATGGAACCGTCAGGGTCTGATCTACAATTACGACACCATCGAGCCGTTCCTGTGGTCAAACGGCAAACCGCCGCGCGGACGCGGTGATCATCCTGTCGTTCTGGTGTCCTGGCAGGATGCCAGTGCATATGTTCAGTGGCTGAGTGCCAAAACCGGTGAAAACTGGCATCTGCCAAGTGAACTTCACTGGGAAAAGGCTGTACGTGGCCCGGATGGAACATTCTATCCATGGGGTAATATCTTTAAGCCCGAAATGCTCAATAGCGGTGATCGCGGGCCGTTTGACACCATGCCGGTTGGCCAGTTCGAAGCCGGCCCCTATGGCGTGATGGACGGTGTTGGTCAGGTGTTTGAATGGACAGCCACATCGTCGCAGGCAGGCTACCGCATCGTAAAGGGCGGGTCATGGGATGACCGCGGATGTGGCGTCTGTCGCCCGGCCGCACGTCATGGACGTCCGGAACATCTTAAGCATATCCTGATCGGTTTCCGGGTCATGCGCGACAACTGATATTGCGTGACAGCATGTCAGAAATCCGACGCCCGTGAATGATCTTGGTTGCAAACCACGTTGAAATCACTAACTGTTGAACGGGTTTCACTGGCCTCCTGGGTCAGAATGCCGATTATTCTGCCTTTGCGGAAATTCTTGAGCGGATCGCAAAGATGCTGGTGCTGGTATGACTGAAATTACGATTGATTGGGCCTCTATCCCGACGGGCCAACTTGAAAAGATGTTGGAAGCCGGGCGCGATGTTATGGAATGCCACCGGGTTTTGACGGCCACGGGCGATAACATCGTTGGTGAACTGATCAAAGGGTCAGGGACATTTTATGAATGGTCCCATTATCCCGAAGGCGACGTGTATGACCGACAGTCGCACGCGCAGTTCTATTATCATGCCCATCCCAAGGAAGAACGTCGCGATTGGGATGAACATGGCCATTTCCATACATTCATGCGCCCGCGCGGGATGCCTGATGGCTGCAAGCCCAAACAGATTGATGGATTTGATTATCCTGAAGGTCCGAACGATGCGCTATCGCATCTGGTCGCCTTTTCAATGGACGAGTTTGGTTTCTGTCAGCGGCTGTTTACCACCAACCGCTGGGTCACCGGCGAGGTCTGGTATGAGGCCGAAGACGTGATTGCCATGCTTGATGGCTATATCATTGACCACGCGCAGCCATCCTGGCCGGTTAATCGCTGGGTATCGGGGATGATGATCCTGTTCCGGCCCCAGATCGAACAGCTGATCCGACTACGTGATGTGGCAGTGGGCGAATGGATGGCAACGCATCCTGATCGCGATGTCTATGAAGACCGGGAACTTGAAGTCACATCGACCCATGATGTTGCCGTTGTCGAACAGATGCGCGCAGTCGGCGAAGAACTTGGCCGACGCCGCCAAGCCGCCTAAGCCATCACGATCAGATACCAGCACGCCAAACGAAAACGGCCGGGGCATAAACCCCGGCCGTTTTGTCTACCAAATGTCAGGACGACTTATTTGGTTTTCAGGAACTCGATGATGTCTGCGATATCAGAGTCTTTTTTCAGTTTGAACGCCATTTTCGAACGTTCCTTGGAGCCCGCGATCTCGCTCAGCTTTGCTGACGGATCTTGGAGGTAATCAGTCAGGAATGCCTCGTCGGCAACAAAGCCCTTGTCGCAAGCAGCCTTATAGCCTGCGCCATATTTATAGCCTTCAACGGTGCCGCACTGACGACCAACCGAACCGGCTAAGCTCGGTCCGACCTTGTTCACGCCTTCGTCAAGGCTGTGGCAAGCCGCACAGCGTTTAAACAGCTTTTCGCCATTTGCAGCATCGCCAGCAATCGACGGGGTGGCAGACAGAATGAACAGGGAGCTGGCAACCAGAGCCAGTTTACGCGGGAACGTCATTAGTGGGCCTCTCTCTCATTTAGGTGATCCCGTTTGCGGGATTACGTGTCTTGTGTCTAACGCATGCAGGGTAACCGTCAGGTCAACGCATCGGATTTTCGATCGTTGATCGCACTTGACGGGCACACAAACCAAAATCTGTCGGGAATATTTAGCACGTCTGTGGCTCGTACAATTTGAGTTTAGTCAATTTACCCGCACGCCCAGCGATTTTATCGCCCTGTGGAATATGCCAATTCGGATACCCAAGTAACACTGAAAGAAGTGTGGTTTGGATGGGCTGGATTATCAAGGTCTTTGATCTGGCGATCTTGATTAGGCAGAAGTTAAGTTTGTGGTGCCATGATCAGGATGGTTGAAAATCAGGAACTTGTGTCCCATTTGAGGAAATTATGATTGTCGATTTCCTGCCAAAAGTATAATCTTGGTTGGTTGTTTGGCAGCCATTAGAGAAGCGTGCCAGGAGATATCTATTGCCACGTATCACTAAAGAAGATCTGAGTAAGCTGGTTCAGGACCCATCCGGGTCGAACCGTGCGGACACAGCCGATAAGATCAGTCGCGAGTTTTCAACAGAAGGCTTGTCTGACAGTGAACGTGTTCTTGCCGAAGACATCTTTCGCCTGATGATCCGCGACGCGGAAGTCCGCGTGCGTAAGGCGCTTGCCAAGAACCTGGCCCAAACACCGCTTGTGCCCCACGATGTTGCAGCGACCCTTGCGCGCGACGTTGATGAAGTTGCCTTGCCGGTTCTTGAATTTTCCGAAGTTCTGAATGACGACGACCTTGTCGACATCATTGGTGACAACGCCGATAGCGTTGAAAAGCAGCGTGCCATTGCATCGCGCGCCCATGTGTCCGAAGTCGTGTCCGCGACCCTTGTCGATATTGGCCATGAAGACGTGATGGTCGATCTGATGTCGAACCAGGGTGCTGAAATTAGCGAAGTGACGCTTCAGAAAGTCGTTAGCGACTTTGGCGACAATGAACGCATCCAGAAACCGATGATCGAACGCAACCATTTGCCGATCACGATTGCCGAACGTCTGGTGACATTGGTGTCGGATCGTATGCGCTCACAGCTTATTTCGCGTGGTCACATCCCAGAGGGCATTGTTAATGCCGTCATGACCCAGTCGCAGGAAAGTGCGACGATTGGGCTTTTGGGGGATGGTGTTGAAGATCGCGATGTTGAACTCCTTGTTGAACATCTGCACACCAATAACCGTCTGACCAGTGGTTTGATTCTGCGTGCGCTTTGCATGGGCGATGTGTCGTTCTTTGAGGCGGCCTTGGCGCGGCGCGCTGGTGTATCGCTGATCAATACGCGCATCCTTATTCACGATAGCGGGCCTTTTGGCCTTGAGGCGATCTATAACAAGGCTGGCCTGCCGGAACATTTCTTCCCGGGTGTGCGTGCCGCGATCGAAGTCGCGCGCGAAACTTCGTTCGATGGCGAGGAACGCGATAAAGAACGCTATTCACGCCGCATGATAGAACGGGTTTTGACCCAGTATGGTGATCTTGGTGTCGAGTTTGATTCTGATGACGTTGATTATCTGATGGGACGCATGTTGCAGCTTCCTGGTGAACGGTCAATGCATACCTGATTTATCGTCCGTCACGGATGTAAAAACAGATAAACCGCCCGATCCATGATCCGGGCGGTTTTGTTTTGGGTTGGTGGTACCAAGGTTCTGAGACAAAAAAGGCGCTGTTGTGAAACAGCGCCTTTTTGATTGGTTATGTGTGACCTATTCGAGGAACGTGTTTGGCATCCAAAGTGCCAGTTCCGGGAAATACATCACTAGGATCAAGCCGATAACCTGCAGAAGCACGAAGGGAATGATGCCCTTGTAGATCTGCTGGATCGAGATCGATTTCGGTGCCACGCCTTTGAGATAGAATAGGGCAAACCCAAAGGGTGGCGTTAAGAAGCTTGTTTGCAGGTTGACCGCAACAAGGACCGCAAACCAGGTCAGAACCTGTGCTTCGGTTGCTTCAAGACCACCGATATCAAGGTGATGACCGAAATCAAGCTGGGCGATAACCGGGGCAAAGATCGGAAGAACGATCAGCGTGATCTCAACCCAGTCAAAGAAGAAGCCAAGGATGAAGACGATCACCATCAGCAGAAGCAGGATGCCCCAGGAACCAAGGCCCGCACTTTCCACCAGATCGATCACAAGATCATCGCCGCCAAGCGAACGGAACACATAAGAGAAGACCGTCGCGCCGGCAAACAGGAAGAACAGCATCGCACCGGTCAGCGCAGAACGCTCGCAAACGTCTTTAAGGACCGGCCATTTCAGACGGCCTTTAACGAATGCCAGGAAGGTCGCGCCAATCGCACCAACGCCTGCTGCTTCGGTCGGAGTGGCAAAACCAGCAAAGATCGAGCCCAGAACAAGCACGATCAGGAAGACCGGCGGCAGGAAGCTGCGAAATACCATCTTTGCAAGGTCGGCACCGTGTACAGCTTCATCGGTCGGGAGCGGCGGAGCCAGCGACGGATTGAGCTGGCAGCGTACAAAGATATAGACCGTGTACAAGCTGGCCAGAAGCAGACCCGGAATGATCGCCGCCAGGAACAGGTTGCCAACCGAAACCGACAGAAGGTCGGACATCAGAACCAGCATGATCGAAGGCGGGATCAGAATGCCCAATGTGCCCGATGCGGCAATGGTCCCTGTCGCAAGCGACGGGTCATAGTTACGACGCAGCATGACCGGAAGGGCAAGCAGGGTCATCATCACAACAGATGCGCCGATGATGCCGGTGGTGGCCGCCATGATCGTGCCCATCAGGGTCACAGACAGGGCCAGACCGCCCGGAACCTTGCGCAGCAGCATGTTGAGACATTCCAGAAGGTCTTCTGCAACGCCACTTTTTTCCAGCATGGTCCCCATATAGATGAACATGGGAACAGCGACCATCACCATGTTTTCGGAGATGCCGCCCCAGATACGCGAAACGATATTGAAGAATTCAATAAAGGAGAAAATGTCATAGGCCATGCCAAGGAAGCCAAAGGCGATCCCGATGCCTGAAATGACAAAAGCGACTGGTAGACCGGTGAAAACAAGAAAGCCTAACGAGGCAAACATGAACAGCGGAAACCAGTCTTCGATATAGAAGTTACCCATTTGGATTGATCCCCGTTCGGCTTAGTCGTCGAGCTTGGCAGCGTCGCCAAGGTCTGCGTGGTGAGTGCCGACATAGTAGCCCGCACGATTGCGCAGGTTGGTCGGGCCAAAGACAAAGACGAAGCATTTCAGGAAGATTGAAAGCCCCGCCATGGCGAGAAGGCCAAAGCCGATGGGAATGGTTGATTTGATAATCCAGCGATGGGTCAGGCCCGTCGTCGCAGCGGAGACTTCGTTGCTATCAAACGACCTGGCAACAAAATCAAAACCGAAATAAAGCACCAAAGCGCAAAACGGTAGAACACAGACAATGCCGCCGATCATCTCGACGATGGCGCGCGTACGCGGGCGAAGATTGTCTCGAATAAGTTCAATGCGCACATGGGAATCGCGAATATAGGCGAAGCCAAAGCACAGCATGAACAGACCGGTATGCAGGTGCCATTCAAGTTCTTGCAACTTGATGGAGCCCTGACCACCGAATTTACGTTGGATCACGTCATACATGATGACGATCATAAGCGGTATCGCAAGCAGAGAAGCCAGCTTTCCAACGCGGGTAACAACATTGTCGATACCGTCACTAACTTTTAGTAGCGCTTCCATAGAAGGTCTCCCGGGTCTCTTCTTCGCGGTCAAGGCCGGGGCACTGGGCACCCGGCCTTGCCGAGACTTGTTCTTATGACCGCCTTAGCAGTCTGTCAGACCTGTTGGATTAATCGAGATAGCCGATGTCTTTCCAGATCTTGTAGTTCGCCCGGAATTCCTGAAGGCTTTCATATGCCATTTTGAAGTTGGCATCATCAGCCGAAAGTTCAGCTGCGACTTCTTCCCAAGCACCTTTCATGGTTGCCAGCATTTCCGGCGACCACTTCTTGATGTTCACGCCTTTTTCCTGAAGTTCTTTCAGGGCGTTGAACTGGATTGCTTCACCTTCAGCGAAACCGTAAGCAAGGTTGTCGTTACAAACTGCTTCGATCTGTGCCTGCTGGGTTTTGTCCAGAGCGTCCCACTTTTCCTTGTTCATCATCAGATCGAACAGGGTGGACTGCTGGTGCCAACCCGGGAAGTAGTAGTATTTCGCGACCTGATAGAAGCCGAGCTTCAGGTCAATTGCCGGCATGGAGAATTCGGTTGCGTCAATGGTACCAAGCTCAAGTGCCGGATAGATGTCGCCGCCTGCAAGAAGCTGGGTCGAAACGCCAAGCTTTTCCATGACCTTTGCGCCAAGACCGAAGAAGCGCATTTTCAGGCCTTTAAGGTCTTCAACCGAGTTGATTTCCTTGGAGAACCAGCCCGAAGCTTCCGGTGCGATCAGGCCGCAGAACAGCGACTTGATGCCATGTTCGGCATAAAGCTTGTCAAAGATTTCCTGACCGCCGCCAAACTTGACCCATGCAAGGTATTCGCCAGCCTGCGGGCCGAACGGAACAGCACCGAACAGCTGAAGTGCCGGAACTTTACCTGCCCAGTAACCCGGGGTGGAGAAAGCAGCATCAATCGAGCCGGTCGAAACGGCATCGAAAACTTCCAGTGCCGGAACGAGTGCACCCGGCTCATAGAATTTGATGTTGATATTGCCACCGGAAACTTCGTCGATCTTGTCATCAACGCGCTTACCAAGGGTGCCAAGCTGGGTCAGGCTGCCCGGATAGGTGGAGCCCATTTTCCAGCGAACACGCTCCTGTGCGTCCGCATCAGACGGAGCTGCGGTGAATGCAGCAGCGGCAAGAACTGCGACGCAAGTTGCCGATTTAAGCAATTTAGAAAAAGTCATTCGTCTTCCTCCCTAAGAAGTCCGAAATTGGTAATACCACGTGAGGCCGACTACCGCCTTTTGCTTTTATTATTGGGCGGTTTTCTCCCCGATCTTTATGTTGCAGGGCGAAGCATAAGCGTATTTCGCAAGTATGAGCAAGTTTGTTTCACCATTTGCGCAAGAAAATATCTTCGCGCTTGCGCAAAAAATAACTTGCATCGTACCTCAAAAGCAGGATTTCCGCACGGGAATGCGCATTTCCCGCGGGTGCGTTTTAGACCAAATTACTATGCCAAAAAGCGCCATGATCTTCGTTATTTAGCCGTGTCGGGTTCGAACACCCCCACTTTTCGTATGGGGATTCGACGCGCGCTCTATACCTTTGAAGGTCAATTCGCGGCGTAGGCGGATGGTAAGGGAAATGGATCCTGCCTGACTTTGCAGATGCAATATCGAGATGGGATGGCAATACGACCAGCTTGGCTGTGGGCCTGCATGATCAGCCTGTCGGGGATGGTTGATTTGGATATTCTGGATCAGAAACGAAAACGGGCGGTCTTTCGATGAAAGACCGCCCGACTGATGGTCGGAGCGAGAGGATTCGAACCTCCGACCCCTGCCTCCCGAAGACAGTGCTCTACCAGGCTGAGCTACGCTCCGTCAGTGGGCGGAGGTTTATCCCTTCTTTCGCTAAGGATCAAGCATAAAACGGACTGGATTTGATTGGAAATAAGACAACCAAAGAAAGCCGCGTCGCAAGTGTGCGCCTAAGTTGAAAAATTGTGGGGCGATCATGAACTATACGATAGGATGAATTCGTAGAAGCTTTCACAATGGAACGAACCATTTGGGCAGGCAGGCGGCATGGAGAAGCCATTTAATGAGCGTTCGTCACTCGAACTTTCCCTTGAAAGATGCATCCGTCAGTTTGCTTGGTCTGCTGCTTATGTTGGGCGTTTCCAGCGATGTCTTTGCGCAGCAACGTCCAGCTGAAACAGGCCTTAATTCAGGTGAGTTGCTCCGTGATTTTTTTGAGCCGCGCTTGTCGACCCCGTCGCTTGATGCGGTATACGCTCGCAAGCTCAAAGAGCAGCGCAACTATCAACAGCTCAGAACGATTGAAGGTGTTGGACCGGAAACCGTCACAATCCGTCAGGTGGAGTTCTTTGGTAATGACAGTCTGCCAACAGATACCCTGCAAGCCGCTGTCGCGTCATTTTTGAACCGTCCTCTCACGGCAGCAGATTTGTCTGATGCCGCACTTGCCGTAAGTGACATTTACCATCGTGACGGCTTTCTTGCGACGCAGGTTGTTGTTCCACCCCAGGAAATCGTCGACGGAAAAGTGGCCTTTTGGGTCATGGAAGGGCGTTTGGATCAGGACGGTCTGGTCATTGATGACTACAGCAATGATCAGGCGTCGATTGACTATATCACGCGCATTTTGTCGCGCGACATCACTGAAGGTTCACCGATCCACCGTCGCGAATATGAACGTGCACTGCGTCTTGTCGAAGATCTTCCGGGTGTTCATGTTGAAAGTCGTATCTTCCCTGGGCTCGAAATTGGAACGGGACGACTGGGTGTCGATGTTTATGAAACAGAACCGGTTAGCGGTCTGTTGAGCTACGATAATTCGGGCTTTTATGGCACAGGAACACACCGCGTAACGGCCTATGGTCGCGCGGAAAACACGCTGGGCCAGCATGAGGCACTTGCTTTGACGGTATCCAGCTCGGGCCAAACCCAACGCTATATTGGTCTTGATGGGGATGTACCTGTTGGTTTGGCGGGATGGAAGCTTGGCGCGCTAGCAAGCTACATGGATTACGAAATGCGCGACGAGTACAACACCAGCAACGAACACGGTCACGGCGCTGTATTTGGTGTCCGGGCGTATTATCCGATCCTTTTGATGCGCGATACGACGGTTAGTCTGACGACCAGTCTGAACAGATCTGTGATGGCCGATGAATACGATGACTACGATGATTTTCATCGCAACGTTGATGTTGGTGAAGTGACATTCCATGGCGATCATGCTGATCTTGATGGTGTTACGTCATTTGCTGCGCATTTCTTTGTTGGACATGTCGATATCACGGAAGGAAGCAACAGTGGCAAAACCGAGGGCGGTTTTGGTGTCGCCGAACTTTATGCCAGTCGTTTGCACGAAATTGGCGCGGGCTTTTCGGGCTTTGTTCAGGTTAAACTTCAGTATTCGAACAGCAATCTTGATGGTTTGATGCGCTGTAGCATTGGCGGACCTGATAGCCAACGGGGATATGCCGTTGGCGAAGTCAGTGCCGATCACTGCTTTGTTCTCAACAGCGACATTCGATATGACGTTGATCAAAATCTGTTTCCCGGTGCGGCACAGGTCGGTGCATTTGTTGATTATTCACTTAGTCAACAGGATCACACGACGATCCCGGGTGTTGAAAACCATCGTAACAGCCTGACAAGCATTGGATTTCTGGCCAATTTGCAACTTGGTGACAGCAGTTTTGTGAATGCATCGGTCGGCTATCAGCTCGCCGAAAGTGAAGAAAAGAAATCACTAGGGTATCAGGCGGACCGCAGCAGTTCACCTGTCCGCTTCTGGTTGCAAGCCGTCATCCAATTTTGAAGGAGGCTACGTATGAACGACCGGTTTATCTTCGTCCGCTTCTGCCTTTGCCTCGTTCTTTTGATCGGCGCCACCTTCATTGGCGGGGAGGCTTCAGCAACGCCAAACGGGCATGCGTATGGATATTGCCATAATCATGCATGCAACACAGGATCAACGTCGAACAGTTTCATTGCCACTCCGGTTGCCCCCACCGTTACAACAACTCGACCGGCAGCTTCGACGACGACGCAATCTGTTGCACCGTCTGCGACAACGCTGAAGCCGAAGGTCGTTATCGCCAAAAAGAAAGCCAACCGGATTATTACGTCAGCCGGGAAGCGGCTGGGTGGTGCAAAGCCAGCGAAAATTGTAAGTACTGTTGCGGCCAGCCAGGGATATGTTGAGCCACCTGAACCCGTCCTTAAAATACCCGGGCTGTCAAACATTGTTGCTCCGCCACAGATTAAGACGGTCACTGAACCGCCAATGCTGCCCGGCTATGTTGATTACCCTCATTACGTTGGTCCGCGCGATCCCGTGACCGGTTATCCAAGCCCGTCAATCCCGGTTTCACTGGTGCCGACCCAGCAAAGCTATTCGGTTCCAACCCCGCAAGTTGCCAGCGCGCCGACCAAGTTGCCGGGCTATATCGACTATCCGAACTATCAAGGCCCGCGTGACCCCAATACCGGCTATCCGATGCCCGTGCTGCCTCAGCAAAAGACACCGGGACTGGCCGTCGTCAACGCGCCAACCGCACAAACGGTACAGGCACCGTCGCTGTTACCGGGTTATGTAGACTATCCGAACTATCAAGGGCCACGCGATCCGAACACTGGCTATCCGGTTCCGGTGTTGCAACAGCCCCAAGTGCCCGGGCTTGCTGTGATCAACACGCCAACCGCACAAACGGTGCAGGCACCGTCGCTGTTACCGGGTTATGTAGATTATCCGAACTATCAAGGGCCACGCGATCCGAACACGGGCTATCCGGTTCCGGTGTTGCAACAGCCCCAAGTGCCCGGGCTTGCTGTGATCAACACGCCAACCGCACAAACGGTGCAGGCACCGTCGTTGTTGCCGGGGTATGTCGATTACCCGAACTATCAAGGGCCGCGTGATCCAAACACGGGCTATCCGGTGCCGGTTTTGCAACAGCCTCAAGTGCCCGGGCTTGCTGTGATCAACACGCCAACCGCACAAACGGTGCAGGCACCATCGCTGCTGCCGGGTTATGTAGATTATCCGAACTATCAAGGGCCACGCGATCCAAACACGGGCTATCCGGTTCCGGTATTGCAACAGCCCCAAGCACCGGGACTTGCCGTGATCAACACGCCAACCGCACAAACGGTGCAGGCACCGTCGTTGTTGCCGGGGTATGTCGATTACCCGAACTATCAAGGGCCGCGTGATCCAAACACGGGCTATCCGGTGCCGGTTTTGCAACAGCCCCAAGTGCCGGGTCTTGCCGTGATTAACACGCCGACCGCGCAAACGGTGCAGGCACCTTCATTGTTGCCGGGGTATCTTGCCTATCCAAGTTACCGCGGCCCGCGCGATCCCAATACCGGTTATCCAATGCCAAGTATGCCGACAATGGCAGTACCGCAGTTGGCATCTGGGACAAACGTTTTGGCTGTACCCACGCCGACATCAATGGATGTCCCCAATTTCTTGCCAGGCTTTATCGATTATCCGGCATATCGGGGGCCACGGGACCCGGTCACGGGGTACCCACGTCCTGGTGGTGGTTTGAACGGTGGGGCTTTGGCTGGGCAATCTGTGCTTCCGCCGAGATTGAAGGCTGAAGGGGGAGATTGGCATTCAATTCGAAGCGGGCCGACCTATTACGCAGGGCCGCGTGATCCTGAAACTGGATTTCCGATTCTGCCAAACCACGGTCTGGCGACTTACAGCGATTCCCCAACACCGATCTATGCAACAGGGTCAGTTCCTTCGGTCCAAGTGCGTCAAATCGAACTTGGGGTCTTGTCGAGTTTGAGTTTGCGGGTGATTGGTGTGGCCTTGCCGCACTTTGAATAGGTCGGCCTTTTGGCAGCACCGTGCTGAAACAAAAAATCTTGGGGTTGGGATAACCATCTGTGGCGCAGTGCAAAATGCTCGCCTAATATTAATTGTTCATTATGTTCCGGGGCTGCATGCTCATGGGCTGAAATGATTGGATACCAGATTGATTCGCTTTCGCCTGAAGTTTGACGGGAAGTTCTGATTTCGATGCTCGACAGTTTTATTCATCCCAAGAATTTGTCTCAAAAATTGATGCGCGTTATTTTCTCGATTTATCTCGGGGTATCGGCGCTGGTGACGGGTGTGCAGTTCTTTACCGAATATGCTAAAACCCAGGACTCAATTCAGAATGAGCTGGTGCAGCTTGAGCAAACGGTTCGCGAGCCCATCGCGACCAGCCTGTGGCAATATGATCAAAAGCAACTCGACGTTCTTGTCGCCGGGCTGCTTAAAATGCCGATTATTGTTGGTGTCGATATTCTTGATCAGAACGCGGAAATACTGGTTTCCAGCCGTTCATATCCAGACGGTTCTGCGCCGCTATCGCTTTTTGATACATCGACCGAGCTTTCCTGGGTTTTAAACGATACCCAGATCACGCTGGGCACGCTAAAGCTTTATTCGTCCTCGGAAGTCGTTTTGGACCGTGTTTTGTTCGGCTTCGCACTGATTGCGATCACCGCAATTATCAAGCTGTCGGTTCTATTCTTCCTATTCATCTGGGCGCTTGATCAGTTTCTCGCCAAGCCGCTTAAGGAGCTGATGTTGCAGGTTGACGAGGTGCAGCTGGGGGAAGAGGGCAGAGAACGGATCGAGCTCTCCCTTGCGGAAGAAAACGAGATCAGCACGCTTCAAAATCATATGAACAAGATGCTGTGTTCGATGGAGAACGGGCGCAAAAAGCTTCTGCAAGAGGAGCAAGGCAAACGCGCCTGGCTTGAAGAAGCAGTTGCCAAGCGTACCGAAGAACTGCAGGTCCTTAATGACAAGCTCCGCGAGTTGGCGGCTTATGATTTCCTGACCGGGGTGTTAAACCGCGGGAACTTTTTCGAAACTGCGCGGGATTGGCTTGGGCAGCCGCACGACCAAAAATCTGCTGCGTCGTTCATCTTGATGGATCTGGACTACTTCAAATTCATCAACGATACCTACGGCCATTTTGCAGGCGATCAGGTCCTTGTTCACTTTACCCGCGCTGTTCAGGCCTTGCTTCGCAAAGGTGATCTTTTGGGCCGCTTGGGGGGCGAGGAGTTTGCCCTGTTCCTGCCAGACACAGCCATTGATGAAGCCGTCAAGCTTGCCGACCGTCTGAGGCAGTCCATTGGCGATGCAAGCCTGGATGTCGACGGGCAAAGCATCACCTATACCGTTAGCCTCGGCGTTTCGTCATCTGAGCATGCTGATATGTCGGTCGAGGAATTGTTCAAACTTGCCGACGTGAAACTTTACGGGGCCAAGGATAAAGGACGGGATCGTGTTGAAGTATAGGAACGCCAAGCTTTTTTCGGTTTTAAGCGCGTTTGTTGCGCTTGCGGGCATGTCTGGTATCGCGTCCGCGGCAACGCTTAAGGTCTGTTATGACCAGTGGGCACCAATGACGATCTTTCCAACCGGCGATGAGACCGGGCGGGGTGTCGTTATTGATATGCTTGACGAGATATACACATCGCAAGGCTACGATATCGAATATTTCGAAGTGCCCTTGGCGCGCGGGATCGCGATGGTGGCTGATGGTGATTGCGACATGTTGCCCGAGTATGTCTATGTCGCAGAGGCCGAGAAAGATGTCGTCTATGCCGAGGAAAAGACATTCGCCTATACAACGGCCTTTGTGATCCGGCGGGATGATCCCTGGCGCTATAATGGTGTCACGTCGATGGAAGGCAAGCGCGTCGCAACCGGACCCGGTTGGGATTACAGTGCGGCCAGCGTCGATTATCAGAATTACATCGATAACCCTGCCAACGAAGCATTTGTCGAAGTGATATCGGGCTATGACGATGTGGTGGACCGCATCTTCACCATGATCAGGGATGGTCGGGTTGATCTGTATGCAGATAACGAGCTTGTCCTGCAATATGTGCTCAATCGCTTGAATATGAACGATGATCTACAGGTCGTCCGTCCGGGGCTGGAAGAAAAGCTGGTTGAACGGGCGATCTTCTCCAAGAAAATGTCGGCAGAGCGCAGGGACGAGCTTATCCGGATCTGGAACGAAGGGCGCATCGCCATGAGGGGCGAGAAAGAACAGGCCTTCCTTCAGAAATACGATGTGATGTTCAAGGAATAGGGGAGGCCAACGGGCGGGCCACTTTGTGGGCGTTTTGTCTGGTACCGTTTGAAACGCAAAAGGCCCTGAAACGATTGCTCGTTTCAGGGCCTTTGAATGATGGTCGGAGCGAGAGGATTCGAACCTCCGACCCCTGCCTCCCGAAGACAGTGCTCTACCAGGCTGAGCTACGCTCCGTCATTCTGCGAAGCCGGGTGATAATGGTTTATCTCAGATGACGCAAGACATTTTTGCGACAATCCGGCGCGACCCGGGCATGCGTTAGGTGTATGGCCCTTAGTACGGGCGCGAGATGCAAAATTCGACGGCTTCGATCATGGCATCCTTGATCTCGCCATCGTCAAAGCGGGTCAGGGTGTCGATTGCCATCTGACCATATTCGCGTGCACGATCCATTGATGCATCAAGCGCATCATATTTGCGGATCAGTGCCTGTGCGCGGTCAAGATCGCCATCTTCGAATTCCTGTTCTTCCATGCAACGACGCCAGAATGCTTTTTCATCCTCGTCGCCCTTGGCATAGGAAATGATGACCGGAAGGGTGACCTTGCCATCGCGGAAGTCATCACCAACGGTTTTGCCAAGCGTTGCCTGATGAGCTGAATAATCGAGCACATCGTCAATCAGCTGGAAGGCAGTGCCAAGATAGATACCATAAAGACGAAGGGCTTCTTCATCCTCGGCCGAGCGATTGGAAATCACTGCACCGATCTGCGATGCCGCGCCAAACAGGGCAGCGGTTTTCGCGGTGATCACTTCAAGATAGGCTTCCTCGGTCGTGCCCATGTCATTGGCGGTCGAAAGCTGAAGAACTTCGCCCTCGGCAATGACGGCAGATGCCTGTGCCAGAATATCAAGAACGCGAAGTGATCCGGTTTTGACCATCACGACAAAGGCGCGCGCAAACAGGAAGTCACCGACCAGAACGCTGGCTTCGTTGCCAAACAGTGCATTGGCAGATGCCTGGCCGCGGCGCAGCAGGCTTTCATCGACCACGTCATCATGCAGAAGGGTCGCGGTGTGGATGAACTCAACACAGGCCGCAAGGTCCACAGCATTCGGACCGTCGCCATAGCCACAAAGCTGGGCAGATGCCAGTGTCAGCATCGGGCGCATCCGTTTGCCGCCTGCGGCGACAAGGTGGGTTGCCAATTGCGGAATCAGGGCGACTTCGCTGTGCATGTTATCGATGATCACCTGATTGACGCGCTTCATGTCGGCATCAACAAGGCTGATCAGTGAATCAAGGCTCGGCTGAGTTTTAGGCTGCGGTGCGGTATTGGTCACGCTGTATTCCGACTTCTGTAATGGCATCTTCGCTGCCTGCATTCGGCGAAGTTTGCAAATAACACCAGGCGGCCTCAACATAGATAGGCCAAGCTATTGTGGTCAAGTGGACAAATGAGCCCAAAGCACGTAGGAAAATCACGATAAATTGCGGTTTTACCGGCAGGTTTTTGAAAACCATGCCTGCAAGCCCCTACATTATACTAAGAATATCGTGTTCAGATCGCTTTGTGGTGGCAAAACAGACCACATCTTCCATCCAGAAAACCGGGGAAATGCCATATGATCGAACTTTTCCGCAGCAATGATCCGATCGAACTGAGCTGGGCCCAGTCCGTGTTGGCTGATGAGGGCATTATCAGTCATATCTTCGATTACCATGCCAGCATCATCGAAGGATCTATTGGCGCATTGCCGCGGCGGTTGATGGTGGATGGCGAGATGGAAAGTCGGGCGAAATACATACTTGATATTGCCAGACGGGATCTGGATGCGCATAACGCAGCAACCGATTCCAATGATGCCTTTGCATCCGAATAACTGACCAACCCGGTATTCAAGGACACTTGATGGCAAGCACAGCTGCAACGATTGATGTGCCCGACTTCCCCGAAGATCGGATCAGCCACGATTATCTGCTTGGCGGGTCGGTTGTGCTCAAGCAGCCGGTCGACGGATATCGCGCCGCTGTTGATGCCGTTTTGTTGGCCGCATCGGTTTCCATCAATTCACGCCGTGATGAAAAGATCCTTGATGTCGGGGCTGCTGTCGGGTCGGCTGGGCTTTGCGTTGCCAAGCGCCTTGTTGATGCCAAGGTCACCGGGGTTGAGCTGCAAGACGATCTTTATGCGCTGTATTGTCGCAATGTGCGCGAGAACGATTTCGTCGGGCGGGTGACGCCGATCCATGGCGATATCAATGACAAAAGACTTCCCCTGATCGCTGAAAGCTTTGATCAGGTCATATCAAACCCGCCCTATTATGCGGGCGGCACACGTCCCACCAATGAAAGCCGGGCGACCGCGCATCAGGAAGGCAGTGCTGATCTGAAAGACTGGATTGGCTTTTGTCTTAAAATGGTACGCCAAAAGGGGCGCATTACCCTAGTCCACCGGGCCGATCATCTTGATCGGATCATTGGTCTGTTGCATGGACGGGCAGGCGATATGACGGTTTACCCGATCTGGAGCAAGGCCGATGCAGACGCGCCTTTGCGCGTGATTGTTTCAGCCCGCAAGGGGGTCGCGTCACCGCTTACCATGCGCCGCGGGCTTGTTTTGCATGATGCCAGCGGTGTTTATTTGCCGCAAACCGATGAACTTTTGCGCAATCCATTACCATTGCCCGGTTTCTAAATTGCCCGAACTTTAATATAAGGGCGACTTGGCGTTGCGAATAACGCAGAAACTATCGTGCTTTGGGATCAGACATGCTGAGCTTTTCGAAAATCATCTTTACCGCCTTGGTCATCGTTGTCGTATGGCAGGGCTTCAAGCTGTTTAATCGGGCCAAGCAGGTCTCCAGCAACGATCAGCCAAAGCAAACCCGCCATCAAAAGAAAAAGCAGTCCGGTTCCGCACCGCAGGACATGAATAAATGCCCCAATTGCGGTGTTTACCATGCCGAAGGTCTGGCACATCGCTGTGACAGCTAAGTTCTAGCTGTAAGCCGGAATTAAAAAGTCGACTGCCATCGGATGGCCACATATTCGACTTTGGATGGAATCCTTGGAATTTCGCTTGGAAAAGTGGCCCTGATCGTTCATCTAGAATGCTGCGACGCAGTATAAGTGCGACATCTGGATGCAAGGGTTGCAAATTCAGCGCATCTCAGGGCTTTTGCCTTCTTGACCGCAAGGGGGCAGGGCGGTAGCTTGCCGCCTTAAATTTATAGAAACAGTAATAGAGAGTTTGCGCCATGGCGTTCGACGGGTCGCAACGTCCCCCTTCATTCCAGGAAATCATTCTTCGACTGCAAAGCTATTGGGCCGAACAGGGTTGTGTCATCCTGCAGCCTTATGACTTGGAAGTCGGTGCCGGTACCTTCCACACCGCGACAACCTTGCGCGCGTTGGGTCCGGAAACCTGGAATGCAGCCTATGTTCAGCCGTCCCGTCGCCCGACCGATGGTCGTTATGGCGAGAACCCGAACCGTCTGCAGCACTATTACCAGTTCCAGGTCCTGATGAAGCCGTCTCCGGCCAATTCGCAGGAACTGTATCTTGGCTCGCTCAAGCATCTGGGCATTGACCCGATGGCCCATGACATCCGCTTTGTCGAGGATGACTGGGAAAGCCCGACTTTGGGCGCTTGGGGCCTTGGCTGGGAAGTGTGGCTTGATGGTATGGAAGTCACCCAGTTTACCTATTTCCAGCAAGTTGGCGGTTTTGAATGCAATCCGGTTCCGGTCGAGTTGACCTATGGTCTGGAACGTCTGGCGATGTACATTCAGGGTGTCGAGAACGTCTATGACCTTGATTACAACGGCAATGGCGTAAGCTATGGCGACGTGTTCCTTCAGAACGAAAAAGAACAGTCGACCTATAACTTTGAAGTCGCGAACACCGACATGCTGTTCCAGCACTTCAAGGATGCCCAGGCTGAGTGCGCGGTAAGTATTGAACGCGGCCTTGCCCTTCCGGCATATGAGCAGGCGATGAAGGCATCGCATATCTTTAACCTCCTTGATGCACGCGGCGTGATTTCTGTCACCGAACGTGCGGCCTATATCGGCCGTGTTCGTGACATGTCGAAATCCTGCTGCGAAGCGTGGCTGCGGTCGCGTGGCCATCTGAATGAGGAGGCATAAGTTATGGCCGAATTGCTTCTTGAACTGTTTTCCGAAGAAATCCCGGCCCGTATGCAGGCCCGCGCAAGCGAAGATCTGACCAAGCTGGTCACTGATGGTCTTAAGGCTGCTGATCTTGGTTTTGAAGCTGTTGAAGCCTATGTCACGCCGCGCCGTTTGACCCTAATTGTCAATGGTCTGCCCGACAAACAGCCAGACCTTCGCGAAGAACGCCGCGGTCCGCGTGCCGATGCGCCGGAAAAGGCGATCAATGGCTTCCTGACCGGCAATGGCGTGACGCTTGAGCAGTGCGAAAAGCGCGAAACGCCAAAGGGTGTTTTCCTGTTTGCAATTGTCGAACAGAAAGGCCGTGCAGCGTCCCAGGTGATTAAGGACATCGTCGAAGACGCGATGAACAAATTGCCTTGGCCGAAATCCATGCGCTGGGCAGATCAGAAAATCCGTTGGGTGCGTCAGCTTGACCGTATCCTTTGCCTGTTTGATGGCAATGTGATTCCGGTAACCTATGGTCCGGTCACCGCCAACAACACGACGTCTGGTCATCGCTTCCTGGCACCGGCTGAATTCAGCGTTGCCAATGCCGCCGAATACAAGGAAAAACTGCGCGCTGCCAAGGTCATGATTGACCGTGAAGAGCGCAAGCAGGTTATCCTTGATGGTGCCAAGAAACTGGCCGCGTCCGAGGGCTTTGACCTCCTCGAAGATAACGGTCTTCTTGAAGAAGTCTGTGGTCTGGTCGAATGGCCGGTTCCGGTCATGGGCAAGGTCGATGACCAGTTCATGGACATCCCGCGCGAGGTGCTGGAAACCTCGATGCGTGAACATCAGAAATATTTCGTGGTCGAAGACAAGGCAGGCAAGCTTGCAGCGCGCTTCATCACGGTTTCAAACATGATCACCGCTGATAACAATGCGAAAATCATTGCCGGTAACGAGCGCGTTCTGCGTGCACGTCTGCATGATGCAAAGTTCTTCTGGGATCAGGATCGGAAAGTGACGCTGCAATCGCGTCTGCCGAAACTTGAAAACATCGTCTTCCACGCCAAGCTTGGCTCGCTTGCGGAACGCGTATTGCGTTTGCGCGGCCTTGCACGTGAACTGTCTGCTGATATCGCCAATTGCGATGTCAAACTGGCAGATCGCGCAGCAGAAATCGGCAAGGCCGATCTGGTGTCGCAGATGGTGTTTGAATTCACCGAACTTCAAGGACTGATGGGTAAATACTACGCCGAAAATGACGGCGAAGCCCCGGAAGTCGCCAATGCCATTGCCGAACATTACGCACCGGCAGGTCCGTCTGACATTTGCCCGACGGCCCCTGTTTCTGTTGCGCTGGCACTGGCAGAGAAGCTTGATACCCTTGCCGGGTTCTTTACCATCGATGAAAAGCCGACCGGTTCAAAAGACCCGTTCGCGCTGCGTCGTGCGGCATTGGGTGTCATCCGTCTGGTTTTGGAAAATGGTCTGCGTTTGCCGCTGCGTCGTGCATTTGCATTTGCTGTTTCCCAATACCCGGCAAACATTCGTCGTGACGAGGCGGTTGAAGACCTTCTGGCCTTCTTTGCTGACCGCCTGAAAGTCCATCTGCGTGAACAGGGTGTGCGCCATGATCTGGTGTCTGCTGTGTTTGCACTGGATGGCGAGGACGATCTTGTCCGCCTGCTGGCCCGTGTTGAGGCGCTTTCCGATTTTGTTTCGGGTGAAAGCGGCGTCAACCTTATGGCTGGCTACAAGCGCGCGTCTAACATTCTGCGCATCGAAGAGAAAAAGGACGACACGTCCTATGACGCGGATGTGTCCGCATCTCTTCTGAGCGAGGAAGAAGAACGCAAGCTGTATGAGGCGCTCATTGATGTCCGGCATAAGGCCTTGCCGCTTCTGCGCGAAGAGGATTATGCCGCGGCTATGACCGAATTTGCGCGGTTGCGTGAGCCGGTCGATGCATTCTTTGAAAAGGTTACGGTAAATAGTGACAAGGCAGACGAACGTGCCAACCGGCTGAAGTTGCTGGCGCAAATTCGTACTGCATTGCATGACATTGCCGACTTCTCGAAGATCGAGTCATAAATAGGTCAAGGTTGCGGGGCTTTCCCCATCCGGGGAGGCCCTTGAGGGCCTTGACCAGATGAGGAAAAGGCAAGATGACCAAGTGGGTGTACGGTTTCGGTGGCGGTAGCGCCGAAGGCCGTTCGGATATGCGTGAACTTCTGGGCGGCAAGGGGGCTAACCTTGCCGAGATGAGCAATCTCGGACTTCCTGTTCCGCCCGGCTTTACCATTACAACCGAAGTTTGTACGGCGTTTTATGATAACGACCGTGCATACCCGGATGGTCTCAATGACGAGGTCGAAGCCGCCCTTGGCGCGATCGAGAAGCTGGTTGGTCGCAAATTTGGCGATGCCAAAGACCCGCTTCTTGTCTCGGTTCGATCTGGCGCACGCGCCTCCATGCCCGGCATGATGGATACGGTTCTGAACCTTGGCCTCAATGATGAGACGGTCGAAGGTCTGGCATCTGTGTCCGGTGACCGTCGTTTTGCCTATGACAGCTACCGCCGCTTCATTCAAATGTATGGCGATGTGGTCCTTGGTGTGGATCACTACCATTTCGAAGAAATCCTTGAGATTCACAAGGAAGACAAGGGCTATTCCCTTGATACCGAAATGGGTGCCGATGACTGGGCCGAAGTTGTTGGCCAGTTCAAAAAGAAAGTCCAAAGCGAACTGGACGCCCCATTCCCGCAAGACCCGCGCGAACAGCTGTGGGGGGCGATTGGTGCGGTGTTTGGCAGCTGGATGAATGCCCGTGCTAACACGTATCGTCGTTTGCACAATATCCCGGCAAGCTGGGGCACTGCGGTCAACGTTCAGGCCATGGTCTTTGGCAATATGGGCAATGATTGTGCGACGGGTGTTTGCTTCTCGCGTAACCCGTCGACCGGTGAAGACCGTTTCTACGGCGAATACCTTATCAATGCACAGGGCGAAGACGTGGTTGCGGGTATCCGTACCCCGGCACCGCTGACCAAGATCGAACGTGAAGAATCCGGTTCTGATCTGACCTCGATGGAAGAAGCCCTGCCCAAGGTCTTTGGCGAGCTTTGCGATATCCGTGACAAACTTAAGTCCCATTACCGCGACATGCAGGACATGGAATTCACCGTTAAGTCTGGCAAGCTTTACATGCTTCAGACCCGTGCGGGCAAACGTACTGCCAAGGCGGCATTGCGTATCGCGGTTGAAATGTGCCGTGACGGCGTGATTTCCAAGGAAGACGCGATTATGCGCGTCAACCCCGCACAGCTTGATCAGCTTCTTCACCCGACCCTTGATCCCGACGCTGCGCGCAAGGTGGTTGGCATGGGGCTTCCGGCATCGCCGGGTGCCGCATCCGGTCAGATCGTCTTTTCGGCCGAAGCCGCCGAAGAATGGGCAACCAATAAGGGTCGCAAGGTCATTCTGGTGCGTATCGAAACCAGCCCGGAAGATATCGCCGGTATGCATGCGGCCGAAGGTATCCTGACCTCACGTGGCGGCATGACCAGTCACGCGGCCGTTGTGGCACGTGGCATGGGGACGCCATGCGTCTGTGGTGCTGGTGCAATCAAGATCGATTATGCCAACAAAACGATGATTTCCGGTGGCGTGACGCTTAAAGAAGGCGATGTCATCACCCTTGATGGCAGTACCGGTGAGGTCATGCTGGGCGAGGTTGCAACGCTTAAGCCTGATCTGTCTGGTGATTTCTCCCAACTGATGGAATGGGCTGACGAAGTCCGTCGCCTTAAGGTCCGTACCAACGCCGAAACGCCTGATGATGCGGAAACCGCGCGTGGCTTTGGCGCAGAGGGCATTGGCCTTTGCCGTACCGAACATATGTTCTTTGATCCGGCACGTATTATTTCCATGCGTGAGATGATCCTGGCGGAAACCGAACAGGGCCGTCGTACGGCACTTGATAAACTTCTGCCCTATCAGCGTCAGGACTTTATTGATCTGTTCCGCATCATGAAGGGGCTTCCGGTGACGATCCGTCTGCTTGATCCGCCGCTTCATGAATTCCTGCCGCATGGCGATGCGGAAATTGCCGAAGTGGCAAATGCTGCTGGCGTATCAGAGGCCATCGTCAAACGCCGTTTGCTGGACTTGGCGGAAGCAAACCCGATGCTGGGTCATCGTGGTTGCCGTCTTGGCATCAGCTATCCGGAAATTTATGAAATGCAGGCCCGCGCCATTTTTGAAGCCGCGATTGAGGTTTCCAAAGATGGGGGCGATCCGGTGATTCCGGAAATCATGATCCCGCTGATCGTGGGCAAGAAGGAGCTTGAAATCCTCAAAGCCGCGATCATCAAGGTGGCCGCCGATGTCGAAGGCGAAAAGTCAGCCAAGCTGAACTTCCTTGTCGGCACCATGATCGAATTGCCGCGCGCAGCCCTTCGTGCAGGTGAAATCGCCGAAGAAGCCGAATTCTTCAGCTTCGGCACCAACGATTTGACCCAGACCACCTTTGGTCTGTCTCGCGATGACGCGTCACGCTTCCTTGATACCTATATCGCCAAGGACATCTTTGCCGGTGACCCGTTCGTGTCGCTTGATCAGGATGGTGTTGGTGAGTTGGTTGGCCTCGCCGCGGAACGTGGTCGTGCGACACGTGGTGATATCAAACTTGGTATCTGTGGTGAACATGGTGGCGATCCGGCATCGATCGCGTTTTGCGAGGCGCAGGGACTGGATTACGTATCGTGCTCACCGTATCGCGTGCCGATTGCCCGTCTGGCAGCAGCACAAGCAGCACAAGCAGCACTGAACAGCAAGTAATCGCCGAAAATAAAAGGTGCCGTTGATCGCGGCACCTTTGATAATCTTCATGACGGCAGCGGGGAAACCTGCTGCCGTTATTTTTTACCGGTTTGCGACCCGTTTTCGGCGCGCTGTGCCAGATGTTTCATCACGAGCATCCCGCCAACCGATAGGCCCAACAGCAGCAGAACAATGCCGCCAATCTTGAAGATCTTTTCATAAAGGGCAGCATTGCGAAATTCGGCTTCTTGTAGATCGGTCAGATGGGTGATGACGTCGTGCAACTGTTCTCGATAGCGCATCTCAGGGACAAGCGTGCTTTCGTAACGCACAGCACGCAGCAGCATGTTCACCCGCTCGACCGCATCGAAATAGTTTTCTTCGGTCATGCGGGCCTGCGCGATAGTGGGTTTGGCCGCGCGCGTTTCGTTTGGTCCCAGAAAATGTCCCGGATAGTTTTTAAGATCAGGCCATTGTGTGTCGATGCAATCGCGCACATTGGTTACCAATGCGCCACACGGAACGATTTTGCCGGAATAAAACCGCAACAAGGTGCCCAGCGTCATCTGTTTGATCTGCTCGCCCTTGCGATTATAGGCTTGGGTGATGGTTGCCAGTTCCTTGTTGGCTTCGGCAATCGACATGTCCGAAACGGGCTTGTCGCTCAGATCCGGGGCCTTTTGTTGGGCCAACGCGTTTGGTGTTGAGACTGCCAATGCGCAAAAGGCAAATGCCAAAAAGGTCAAATAGCGTGCGGCAAAGCGCAGTTTCATTGTGTTTTCCTGTTCCATCCTTCCCTTAACATAAGGGGTAACTTTTCCCTCGAACAGACTTGAATGCAAAACGGGCCCCGAAAAACGGGACCCGTTAATATGAGAAATCTTGTATCTATGCGGGGGCCTATATCAGGCAGCACTTTCAGGCAACTGTACCCAGCCAGGAACAGAAACCGTGATTTTTGCACCGTCGGCAATAAGCTCTGCATCATCGCTGATGCGCTCAAGCCGGATCAGGGCAAGGCCACCATCGCCATGAACCGAACGAATGATGCCCGCTTCCTTGTCACCATTCATGATGGCTGTGCCAGCAGCCGGTGCATCGCCATCGATCTTGATCGGCAGCAGGCGTTTACGGACCAGGCCACGGTATTTGGTGCGCGCGGTCAGTTCCTGACCCATATAGCAGCCCTTTTTGAAATCGACGCCGCCCAGCTCTTCAAAGCCATTTTCAAGCAGGATGGATTTTTCGATTTCAAGTTCTTCACTGCCATTGGGCAAGCCCAGGGTGACGCGAAGCTTGTGATAGCTTTCAGCGTCGCTTTCGGTAGCACCGATGGCCGCCATTTCAGCCAATGCATTTTTCGGCAGAAGGACACGTGCACCCATATCGCTCAGGCGTGGGTCAACGGCCTTGATACCATCAGCAATGCGCGCAGTCGTGCCGGGTGTTGCATCTAGTGACAGGCTTGAAAGCGCGTCTTTGCCAAATACGGCAAGCACGTCATAGCTGTCGCTGACATCACTCAGTTCGGCCTTGGCGCGCAGCTTATACATGCGCAGCTTCTTGAAAAGTTCTGCAGCACGTTCGCCATTTTCGCCGCGTTCGCATTCGATCAGAAGGCTGTCTTCGTCCTGTTGATAGACAAAGAAATCAAACAGGAATTTCCCCTGTGGGGTCAGAAGCGCACCATAGCCGGACTTGGTGGCAGCGATGGTTTCGATATTGTTTGATACCAGCCCTTGTAAAAAGCTGACGCGGTCCGGGCCGCTCACACGGATAACCGCGCGGTCCGACAGCAGGGCATAGAAAGTCTCACTCATTCTTATGGGCTCCGGTAAATCGGATTTGTTTGGGCGAAATGTGGGGTAATCACACAAATTTCGCAAGACCTGTCTGTGGGTATAAGGCCAGGGCAAGGATCAAGAAAACCCTTCATAAAATCCCTGCGAACAGATAGAACCAAACTTATGAAAATCTTGATGCTTGATCAGTCTATCGGCTTTGATCCCAAGGATCGTGAAGCCCGCCCGCTGGGAACCTGTCAACGTGCTTTCATCTCGTTGGCCGAGGCCCTTGTTGCACGTGGTCACAAGGTCGAAGCGCGCCGTAATGGCGGGATCGACAAGGACATGCACGGTGTAGCTTGGCGACAACTTGATGCCAAATTGTCGCCCTTTGGTGGCGATGCGGTCAATATCGTTATTGTCTGGCGCGATCCGAACCTGCTTAAACATGCGTCGGTGCCCACAGGTGCGACCGTCGCCCTTTGGTTTGATGGCGATCCGGCGGAACTTAATGCCGATGATATTCGCCTGGTTCTTCAGGAAAAGAAGGTGCAGGTCATCTTTACCGATGATGCGCAGGCCAACGGGTTTGACGCCGACCTTGCCAAAAAGCCGATTGTGGTTAAGCCGGGTGCGACGGCGTCCTTTACCATGGCATCGAACATGCACTGGGCGTTTAAATCCCGTGACGAGATGGCCGTAACGGTTGCCAACACCACGACGGGGATCGCCCAAATCATTCGCATCTGGGAAGCTTATGTCGCGCCCAAGGCTCCCAAGGCTATACTTGAAGTTTATGCCTTTGATCTCTTCACCGCGATGGCAGGCGAAAATGACGAGGTTTCAAGCGACATCGTCGATATGGTGCGGGGCGCGATTGACAAGGGTGTACGTGTTTTGCATCCCAAACCAGAGGCCGACATGGCCGAAACCGTTGCCAATGCGCGCGCATTCTTGCATCACGGCAAATACGGCACCGATCATGTCGGGCAGTGGATCGTTGACGCGCTTGGTGCTGCGACACCGGTTGTGTCTTATGGCGGCATTGCCAAGAACCGCGTTGAAGATGGCAAGACGGGCTATATCGTTCCGGACGAAGCAGCGTTTGGCAATATCACCAGCCAGCTTCTGACCGATCGTTCCTTCTTTGCCTGCCAGTCCGAAGCCGCGCGCAATGATCGCCGCGAATGGATCCATGTCGCTGGCGAGCTGGAGAAACTTTAAACCGTGCGCCTTCTGTTCATTACGTCAAACCGCCTGGGTGATGCTGTTCTCTCGACATCGGTCCTGCGCCATTATGTCGAAACCTATCCCGGCATTCGTGTGACGGTTGCCTGCGGCCCGGTAGCGGCACCAATTTTTGCCGCAGTCCCGAACCTTGAACGCATCATTGAAATGCCCAAACAAAAACGCGGCATGCATTGGTGGAAGCTCTGGAAATCCGTTGCATTCAAATGGTGGGACATCATCGTAGATCTACGCGGCAGTGCGACGGCTTATGTCCTTCCGGGCTGGAAACGTGTGGTGCTCTCGGGGAATGATGATCGGGTGCATCGGGTTGAGCAGCTTGGTCAGTTGATCGACGTTGTGCCGGCTCCCGATCCCAAGATTTGGCTTGAGGATCAAAGCCGCGACCGTGCGAAGCAAGTATTGCCTAGTGACGGTAAACCGTTACTGGTTGTCGGCCCGACGTCAAACTGGATCGGGAAGACGTGGCATTCCGAGCGCTTTGTTGAAGCTATTGAAAGCCTGACAGCGGTCGGTGGCGTGCTTGAGGGGGCTAATGTTCTGGTGGTCGGTGCTCCAAACGAACGTGACATGGCAGAGCAGGTTATCCAATCAATTCCCGAAGCACGTCGTTTTGAGATTTTTGGAACTGAGAATCTTTTGACAGTGGCTGCGTGTCTTGAGAAGGCCGACCTTTATCTTGGAAATGATTCAGGACTTATGCATTTGGCTGCTGCGTCAGGTGCGCCTACGATTGGTTTGTTTGGACCATCTCGCGAAGAACATTATGGTCCGTTTGCGAAATGGGGACGGGCTGTTCGGACCGAATGGTCTTATGACAAGATCATAGCAAACCGAGAAAGTCGTTTCTCCAAAGAGAACTTGATGGAAACCTTGCCAGTTTCGAAGGTTGTTGAAGCTGCGACCAGGCTGGTTACAGAACATCGTTTGCAGGAACATGCTGATGGCTGACATGCCCCGTATCTCGGTCGTGCTTTGTGCTCACAACGAAGAAAAGCGTTTGGCTGCCTGCCTTGAGAAAGTCGGCTTTGCTGACGAGATCGTTGTCGTTTGTGACAAATGCACGGACCGCACAGAAGAAATCGCCAAGGAATTTGGTGCCAAGACGGTTGTTGGTCACTGGGACATTGAAGGTCATCGTCGCAACAAAGGGATCGAAGAAGCCACGGGCGACTGGATCTTTGAACTTGATGCTGATGAGCATGTGAATGACGAGCTTGCGCGCTCTGTCCGTGCCGCTGTCAATAGTGGCGCATTTGATCGCTATCTGATCCCGGTTGATAACTATGTCGGTAAACGCTTGGTCCGGTACGGTTGGGGGGCGTCATTTGGCACGTCGGCCGTCTGGCGACTTTTCCGCAAGGGTCACAAGGTATGGGGTGAACAGCGTGTTCATCCAGCCATTAAAATGACAGGTAAGCAGGGCCCCAAGCTTGAAGGTGCGCTCGTGCATTTTGTGGATCGCAATATCTCGGACATGATCCGCCGTCTTGACAGTTATTCAAGTGCGCGTGCCGCTGATTTGCGCGCCAGCGGAAATATTGGATCGTTTGCCCATAACTTTCGCCGGATTATTTCACGCTTTTGGCGTTGTTTCGTCTCGCGCAAGGGATACAAAGAGGGTGGAATGGGCTTTCTGATTGCCCTGCTTGCTGCACTGTTCCCGATGATTTCCTATTTGAAAGCGCGGTATGACGATGAGTAAGCCGACCCAATCCGGGAAATCACAATGACCTTTTTGCTGCAAACAATGGCCGGTAGTCCGTTTGGCGGGGCAGAGGAATTCTTTGTTCGTCTTGCCTGTGGCTTTCAACGTGCTGGTGTTGACCAGCATTGCGTTGTGCGTCCGAACGCAGGGCGCAATCCGGTCTTGGCGGCAAATTGTGTTTCGTTTGATGAATTGCCGTTTGGTGGACGGTTGGATATCCGCACGCCATTGGGTCTTCGCAAGCAGATCAACAAACACAAACCCCGAATTGTTCTCAGCTGGATGAACCGTGCCAGCCGGATGACGCCGTCTGGTGATTTCACTAAGGTTGCGCGCCTTGGCGGGTATTACAAGCTCAAGAACTTTCGCGATTGCGACCATTTGATCGGTAATACCAAGGACATCTGCGATTATCTTGTCCGCGAAGGTTGGCCGACTGCGCGCACGCACTACTTACCAAATTTTGTTGACGCTGCGCCGGGTAATGCGATTGACCGCGCACAGTTCAATACGCCGAATGACGTGCCCCTGATCCTTGGACTTGGCCGTCTGCATGAGAACAAGGGTTTTGATAATCTGATCAAGGCGCTGGTCGAAGTACCAAACGCCTATCTTTGGATTGCCGGGGCAGGCGATCTCAAGGACGATCTGTTGAAGCTGTCTGGCGAATGTGGTGTTGCTGATCGTGTCCGGTTGCTTGGTTGGCGCCGCGATGTGGCGGATCTGTTTGCAACCTGCGATGTATTTTGCGCATCATCGCGTCATGAGCCGCTTGGCAATATGGTGATCGAAGCTTGGGCGCATGGAAAACCCGTGGTCGCACAGGCAAGCCAGGGGCCGGTTCAGCTTATCACTGCTGGTGAAAGCGGATTGCTGTCGCCGCTTGAAGATGTGAGCGCCCTTGCATCTGATCTGCGCGCGGTTCTTGACGAGAAGGCGGTATCCGACACATTGTCGGCAAATGGGCGCGCAGCGTTTGAGGCGAATTTCACCGAAGACGTTGTGGTCGCACGCTATAAGGCTTTCTTTGACGAGGTTGCGCGTTAATGTGCGGAATTGCCGGATACATCGCCAAGGACAAGCAAACCCTTGATCCTGAAATTCTTGATCGCCTTCGTGATGCTTTGGGCCATCGTGGGCCAGATGGCGACGGGCGCTATGTCAAAGGGCCGGTTGGTTTCATTCAGACCCGTCTGGCGATCATTGATCTCAGTACCGGTGATCAACCGCTTTATCACGAGAATGGCAGTGCTCTGATCGCCAATGGCGAGATTTATAACTATCTCGAACTGCGTAAAAATCTGGGTGAAGACGGTTTTAAAACCAAGTCCGATAGCGAGACGGCTTTGCGCGTTTATGCGCGTGACGGGATTGATGGTTTTGATCAGCTGCGCGGCATGTATGCCTTTGCCATCCATGATGTAATTGAAAATCAGGTCGTGTTGTGTCGGGACCCGTTTGGGATCAAGCAGGTCTATTACGTCGAAACACCGGAATTCTTCGCCTTTGCATCCGAAGCACAGGCATTGGTCGCCGCAGGTTTGGTCGGGCGGGAAGTCCGTGACGATGCGCGCGCCGAACTGCTTCAGGTCCAGTTCACAACCGGAAGCGATATGATTCTTGATGGGATCAAGCGTTTGCAACCCGGTGAAACCATTGTTCTGAAAAACGGTCGGATCATCGAGCGCAGCAGACGCCAGGTTCTGGGTGAAAAAGGGGCTGTTGGCAGCAACCTTGATAGTGCGCTTTATGAATGGGATCGGGTTTTTGAAAAGTCCGTTCGCCTGCACCAACGATCAGACGTTGATTACGCAATGTTCCTGTCCGGTGGTGTTGATAGTGCGTCCCTTCTTGGCATGATGCATCGCCTTAATGAACGCCCGGTCACGGCCTATACCGCAGCCTTTGAAGCATCAAGCGTTCATGATGAACGTGAACTTGCCCGCGAAGTCGCCAAGGCATGCAATGCCAATCACGTTGAAGTCATGTTCTCGGAACGTGACTTCTGGACGCTTCTGCCCCAAGTCGCAGCCAAAATGGATGACCCCGCCGCAGACTACGCGATCTTGCCAACCTACAAACTGGCAGCAGAAGCCGCGCGTGATTTCAAGGTTGTCCTGTCTGGTGAAGGCGGCGATGAGCTGTTTGGTGGCTATGGCCGTTATCGTTCTGTGATGCGCCCATTGCTGCTTGGTGGTCGTGTGATGCGATCCAAGGGCACGTTTGACAAGATTGATGTGTTGCGCCCGGACGTTCTTGAAGGATGGCGCGACGGGATTGCAGCATCAGAAAGTCGTGAAAACCGTGGCAAAAGATCACGTTTGGCGGTGGCACAGGCGGTGGATTGTTCGGACTGGTTGCCAAACGACCTTTTGCTCAAGCTTGATCGCATGTTGATGGCCCACGGGCTTGAGGGACGAACCCCGTTCCTTGATCCTGCGGTGGCTGAATTTGCATATCATCTGCCGGATCGCCTGAAGGTCCGCAAAGGCGTTGGTAAGTTCTTGCTGCGCAGTTGGCTGGATCGTTGTTTGCCGATGGCACAACCCTTCGCCAAGAAGCGCGGATTTACTGTGCCGGTTGCGGAATGGATCGCCGGTCAAGGCAAACGTCTTGGTCCGCTGGTTGCCAAGCAGGCCGGGATCATGGAGATCGCTGATCCGGCTCATGTGGAAAAGCTTTTCACAACGCCTGGCAAGCGTGAGGGTGCAGCATGCTGGCATCTTCTGTTTTATGCGCTGTGGCATCAGGCCAATGTACTTGGTCATGCGCCAGCTGATGACGTGTTTGAAACACTGGCCCCTTAACCCAAGGACAGGAGCATCTCATGGCACGTTTCAAGGCATCTGCTTGGATGATCGTACCAAACCTATTGCGGACATTGTTGCGCAGTGATGTTGCCCTGAAGTCCAAGCTGATCTTGTTGGCCGGGGTGGTTTATCTGATCAGTCCCGTGGATTTGTTACCCGATGTGCTGGTGGGATTGGGCTGGCTTGATGATTTGATCATTGTGCCATTTCTGGGGTGGCTTTCTTATCGCAGTTTGCCTGTGGCTGTTCAGGATGAAGTTGTCCCGCGTGAAGAGGGAACAGAAGCTTCGTCCCGTCGTATTTATCTTTATATCGGTATTTTGATTGTTGCCGTGATCGTCATCCTCGTGTTCGGTGGCACAGACACCGGAATTGACGCCAGCGGTACAGGCACAGTCAACTGACGGCCTAGGGGCGCTCCGACCAAGGGCGGGTTTGACCTGTTTGCCGGTGCACCATACTCTTGATCCATCAACACATAGATCGGGAGGATACACATGAGCGAAGCATTCCGCGCGCTGGTGCTTAATCAGAACGATAAAACCGTTTCCGCAAGTTTCGAAAATCTGACCATTGATGATTTGCCTGACGGCGAGGTCCTTGTTCGGGTCAAATGGTCGACGCTTAACTACAAGGATGGAATGATCCTGAATGGGTTGGGGCGTTTGGTTCGGACCTATCCGCATGTTCCGGGTGTTGATTTCTCGGGCGAAGTCGTTTCTTCAAGCGATGATCGCTACAAGATGGGCGATGAAGTCGTCCTGACCGGTTGGCGCGTTGGCGAAGCACATTGGGGTGGATATGGTCAATTGGCTCGGGTGAAGGCCGACTGGCTTGTCCCATTGCCAGATGGGCTTGATAGTGCCCAGGCCATGGCGATCGGAACCGCCGGATTTACATCCATGTTGGCGGTGATGGCGCTTGAAGAACAGGGTGTTTCGCCCGATCAGGATGGCGAGGTGCTTGTTACCGGTGCTGCAGGTGGTGTCGGATCTGTTGCGGTTTCGATCCTTGCATCCCTTGGTTATCGCGTGGCGGCATCAACCGGTCGTGAAGAAACCCACGCTTATCTGCGAGATCTTGGTGCGCAGAGTATTGTCGATCGCAACGAGTTGACCGATACAAGCAAACCCCTTTTGACCGAACGGTGGGTTGGTGCGATTGACAGTGTTGGTAGCACCACGCTTGCCCATGTGTTGTCGGAAATGAAATATCACGGTGTTGTCTCGGCTTGTGGATTGGCCGGTGGACCTGATTTGCCTGGGACCGTTATCCCGTTCCTGCTGCGCGGGGTGAAATTGATCGGAATTGATTCAGTCATGTGCCCTTATGAAACGCGCGTGAAAGCCTGGCAGAGACTGGCAAAAGAACTTCCGAAAGATCAGCTTGAGGCCGCAACAACCAAGGTCGCACTTGGTGATATTCTGCCGTGGGGCGAGAAAATTCTGAAAGGTCAGGTCAAAGGACGGCTTCTGATTGACGTTCAGGATTGCTAGCGATCTGACAAACATGCAAAATCAATGGGCTTCTATCGCGTTTTGCGGGCTGGAAGCCCATTGAGTTGATGATTGGAAAAGACAACATGGCCGAACAGCGGTTTCGAATTCTTCTGGTGGAAGACAATCCGGGGGATGCGTTTCTGGTTAAAACGCTTCTGGAAGAAACCGGTGAACCATTTGATATCGAACATCACAGTGATTTGACCTCGGCCATGGCTGTCTTGAATGGCGATGGGGCACAGGCAAAGTTTGATGTTGTCTTGCTTGATCTAACACTCCCGATTCATCTGGTGTTGAAACCATCAGCCGAATTCGCAGTTGTGCCCATGTGGCACCGGTCGTGGTTCTGACGGGGCACAAGGACGAAGTGCTGGCCTTCGAGGCGCTTCAACATGGTGCTGAAGATTATCTGACCAAGGAATTCCCGGACGGCCGCACCATTCGTCGATCCATCCGTTATGCGATTGAGCGGTCGCGTTCCGAACGCGCGCTTAAGGAAAGCGAGGAACGATACCGTAAGCTTGTTGAACTGGCACCGGAGCTGATTTCGATCCTGAGCGGCGAGGAAATCGCCTATATCAACCAACAGGGCCTGTCGATCCTTGGTGCCGGGGATACGGCAGAGCTGGTCGGCCGATCCTTTATGGAGATGGTTCACCCAACCAGTCGTGAGACGCTTGGCGAATATATCGCGCGGTATCAGAACGGGTATGGTGGACGTGCTGACTTTACCATCATTTGTCAGCGCCCGGATGGCGAGAATGTTGAACTTGAAGTGTCAGCCATTGCCTTCACCCATGAAGGCATGCCCGCAATGCTGATGTTGGCCGAGGACGTGACAGAGAAGCGAAAAATTGAACGTCAATTGGTGCAGACCTCAAAGCTTGCGACCCTTGGCGAAATGGCGGCCTCTGTCGCCCATGAAATGAACCAGCCGCTTAATGTTATTCGGATGGCAGCAGATCTTGCGCGCTTCAATATGACTTGGATGCAGTGAAACCGGCCTTTCAGCGTGAACGCTTGTCACTGATCAGTGGTCAGACTGAACGTATGTCCGAGATTATCAAGCATCTGCAAATTTACAGCCGACCGGATGACGATGATTTCGAGCCGTTTGAAGCGATGAGGGCGGTCGAGCGCGCTGTTGATATGATCGAACATGATTGTCGTCTGTCGGGTATCATGATCGACGTGGTCCCGCCTGCGCAGAAGTGTTTTGTCACAGGTCGCCAGGTTCAGCTTGAACAGGTTCTGGTCAATATGCTGACCAACGCACGCGATGCGATCAATGAAAACTATGATGACAGCGGAAACATCGGTGGCCTGATCCGCATCAGTGCGATGGTTGATGCGAAACACAAATGCCTGAAACTTGCGGTGAACGATAATGGCGGTGGCGTGCCGGAAGCGGCGATTGATCTTCTGTTCCACCCGTTCTTTACCACCAAGGATGTTGGCAAGGGGACTGGATTGGGTCTTTCCGTCAGCTTCGGCATTGTCGAGGCGATGGGGGGCAAGATCGATGTCCGCAACGAAGGTGACGGTGCGTGTTTTGAAATAACCCTGCCGCTGGCAGATGTTCGCATGACTGATACGCCCGACATGGGTGGGGATGAGCAAGCATCGGATGGGCAGGAGGAAAGCCACCTTTCGATTGAGGCCCGCGAGAAAGTCCGGGTTTTGGTGGTGGATGATGAAATCGATGCCATGGAGATCATATCGGGCTATCTCGAAGCACAGGGCTTTAATGTGTCGGCAGCAAGCAATGGTGAAGATGCCTTGGCAATTGCAGGCATCATTCAGCCCGACATCCTGATCACCGATATTCGAATGCCTCAGATGGATGGGAATTCATTGGTAAAGGAGCTCCGTGAAAGAAACCGGTCCTTGCCAGTGATCGTCATGACAGGCCATCCCGGGGATGCAGATCGACCTGTCGAGGATGATGACGGCGCAGATGCACCCGTGATGGTGATGTCGAAGCCTTTGAACCTTAAGGAATTGCTGGCGATCCTTGATGAACTCACTGAGGTCTGCGTGCAGTAAAGGTTGGAGCGGCTGAAAACAAAAAAGCCCGGCATTGCCGGGCTTTGTCGTATCGGTACAAGGATGCGGCCAATCAGGCTTCCCAGCCCAATTGCATAGCGATCTTCACGGCCTGCGTGCGGTTCGCTGCGCCAAGCTTCTTGAAGATACCCGTCAGGTGAACTTTGACGGTGATTTCACGAACGGTCAGCTGCTTGGCGATTTCCTTGTTGGAAAGACCCTTGGTCAGAAGACCCAGTACCTCGCGCTCACGGTTGGTGAGCTGGCGAAGGGGGTTATCAGGTGCCAAACCA
>NZ_JBLLNT010000019.1:0-69267 GCF_048059015.1 Thalassospira sp.
TGTGGTTGCAAGCAAACTCGCGAAGCTTCCCGATCAGGGTACGCCGCGCCGTGCGGGTGTCAGCTCATTTGGTCTCAGCGGCATTAACGCCCATGTTTTGATCGAAGCAGCACCCGAGCGGGCGAAACAGGCCGAAGCAAACCAAAACAAGGACGCAGCATTCGTCTTTGCCCTGACGGCTGGAAGCACCGAAGCACTGCGTCAATACGCAACCAATCTGCATCACCGCATCAGCAATGATGCCAACCTGTCGCTGAAGGACATTGCCTTTACGCTGGCAACAGGGCGTGATCGGTTAAAGCACGGTATCGCCTTTGCTGCGGATCACCGCGCGGACCTTCTTGAACAGTTGTTGGATATCGCGACCGGGATCGCAACGCCGAGCTCACAGGCAGAAAAGGCTGATGCACCCATCTGCGACGTGGTGACAGCAAAGGCTACCGATGCCGAAAAGCAGGTTAGCCATTTCCTTGCCGGTGGTGCGCTGAACTGGCCATTAAACGTCAAGGCGCGCCGCATATCTCTGCCGCCTGCACCGTTCGTACGCAAGACCTTCAAGCCGACCTTTGAAAAGCGGGCCAAGGCTGTTGCAAACGACGTGTTGCAAGGGCCAGTTTCAACACCGACTGCGCGTGTCTTTAGCATCGCGATGGATGATGCGGGCTTCTGGCCATTGCAGGACCACAAGCTTAATGGTCACCCGACATTGGTTGGCATGGCTGTCCCTGCCCTGATGGCCAAGGCCGCGATGCGTTTAAATGGGGATGATAGCTCGCCCATCAGCATCACCAATCTTGCCTGGCACAGCGCACTGGTCGCAAAAGCGGTTCCGGATGGCAATATCAGCCTGAGTTTTGCCGATGACGGGACCGTCGAACTGGGCGGGCGCCTTAAAAATGGCAAGTGGCGTGTCTTTGCCTCGGCAAACTGGCAGTTCGACACACCCGTGATGGCGCCAAAGTCGCGCCTTTCAGACATTCGTGAACGTGCAAAGCTTCACGTCCCCGATGGGGCGTTTAGCGGCAAATACGGATCGATTGAAGTCAGTGATCGCTGGGATTGCAACCAGTCGCTTCATGTCAGCAACCGTCAGGACGCAGCGATCAAGCATCTGACGCTCAAGCCCGAATATCGTGGTGATATGGCTGACTGGGTTGTCCACCCTGCCCTTGCCGATGTCGCGTGCAGCATGCCGCTTATGATGCTCGATGGTGGCTATGTCCCGGTTGGTGTTGATCACATCACCGTTTATGGCGTGCCAAGCAGTGATGTCTTTGCATGCTTTGAACAGCATGAAACCGGGTTTGGCGAAGTTGCCCTTTATGATGCCAAGACCGAACAGCTTGTGATGCTGGCAAGCGGTCTGAACTTTGCCAAAAGCGGTGAAGGTGCCGGACAGCTTCGCCCGCAACTACTTGAAACCCGGTGGCACGCATCGACCAAGGCAACAGCAGATATTCCGGAAAGCTGCCTTTTCATTACGAACGCCGATGACCCGGCCAGCCCCGCTGGCTATCCAAACATCCGAGTTAATCAGATCACGAAAGACAGCCTTCGTGGCGTTTCACATGCCGTTCTGATGATAACGCCTGATGAAAACAGTGCCTATCAAACGGCAGATGCCCTGCGCACGATCTTGCAAAACATGCAGGGACGCTTGCGCCTGATTGTGGTCGGATATGGCGCCTTTGATGTTGCAAATGATTTGGTGGCAATCAATCCGGATCAGACTACAGCTGCCGGTGTGGTACTTGCCGCGGCACGTGAAGAACCGCAGTTACAGCTAAGCTATCTCGACATTCCGGTCGAGGCGTTGGAAAGCCAGCTTGGTGCAGAGCTGGCAACGCAACCGGCCACCGATCCGATCACGGTTTATCGTAACGGGCAGCTTCATGCGCGTGAACTGTTGCCAACGGCGGCTAAGCCCAAGGCAGAAGAAGCCACTTGGCCAAGCAGCGGTGTGTGCGTCGTTACCGGTGGCACGGGTGGTTTCTCGCGCGCGCTGCTTGAAGAGTTTGCCAATGGTGGCAACGTCAAACTGGCACTCCTTGGTCGCCGTGGCGAAGATGCCCTTGATGATCCAACCAAAGCCAAACTGACAGAACTGCGCGAACAAGGTCTGGCCATTTCGGTTCATGCATGTGATGTCGCGAATGAGGCGTCGCTCAGCACCACGCTTGCGACCATCCGCACCGAACACGGCCCGATCAGTGCCGTTGTGCATGCTGCTGGCATTGCCGATGGTGACTTCCTTGTGCGTCGGGATATGGCAAAGTTTGACGATATCCTTGCAGCCAAAATGCTTGGTGCGCGCAACCTTGATCACCTGACACAGAATGATGCGATTTCGGCATTTGTGATGTTCGGTAGCCTGACGGCGATTAGTGGCGCCCCCGGGCAGACAGCCTATTGCGCTGCTAATGCTTTCCTTGATGGGTTGGCCCATAAACGTTTGGCACACGGCCTACCGGCCCTGACAATCGACTGGTGCGCACTTAGCGAGCAGGGTATGGCAGCACGTCACAATGTCCGTTTGGAAGACGGTGCGTGGATTTCGCCCAAAGACGCCAAAGCAATCTGGCGCGACGCCATCCGCTTGGAAGCAGCCCAACTGACTGTTGTTGATCCATCATTGGTCAAAACCCGTCATACGGCTCAACCGGCCACCACCCAATCAGCACCAAAACCGGCATCCCAGTCTGTGACCATAGGCACGAGCCAACAGGTCGCAATGATCTGGGCCGAGACGCTTGGCTATGACAGCGTCAGTTCTGATGATGATTTCTTTGCCTTGGGCGGGGATTCCATCACCGGCATGCAGATCATTGATCGCATGAACAGCTTGCTTGGCACGGAGCTGACGATTTCTGATCTGTTCTCTGCCCCGACAACGGCAGCGATAGCGGAACTTGCCGGACTTGCTGATGCCTGTATTCCAGCGCCCCAGTCTGCAATTGCTGTAGAAACAGCGCAGGCAAGTACGCCTGAAGACACGACACCGCACGCGACGATCAGCGCGATCTGGTCCGAAGCACTGGGTTACGACACGATTGATCCGGATGAAGACTTCTTTGCCTTGGGCGGTGATTTCATTACAGGCATGCAGATCGTTGATCGCATCGCCAAGGAACTCGGCTTTGATGTCAGCCTAAGCGACTTGTTTGAGCAATCAACGATTTCCAAGCTCTCAACCAAGCTTCTTGGATCAACAGCACCTGAGCATCAATCAGCACCTTCGGGAATGAGCGAGGCTGCGGTTCCCTTCACCCCAGCCTCTGAACCCGTCGTGATTGATCCCCGCAAGGCGCCAAAACTTGATCGGTATCCGCTATCACCTGAACAGATGTCGGTTTTGAACGCTGCGCAGAAAGGCAACATGGGCACGGCATTCAATCTGCCGCATGCCTCGATCATTGACCAGTCCGTTGATCTGAACGAATTGGCCACCGCCATCCATGAACTGACCAAGCGCGAACATGTTCTGCGCACGCGGATCATAGAAGACGCTTCAGGCGAAAACTGGCAGATGGAAATCATCCCGACAGAGGACGCCATTGCCAATCTTGACCTGACTGTTCGCAAGATTGAAGGATCGATTGAAAGTGCATGTGCCGATTTGATCCGCCCGTTTGATTTCAATGATGGTGTCCCGGTGCGCTGGACCCTGCTGCAAGATCAACTTGGCAAAACAGCATTGTTCTTTGATATCCATCACGTATTAGCCGATGGCTTTACAGCAGAACACATCTTGGGCGAACTGTTTGCCATCTGCACAGGCAAGGTTTTACCCGCAGTTCGCTACCAACTTGAAGACTATGCCTGGTGGAGCCAAAGTGCCGAAAACATCAAACGTACCGGCGAAGCGCGTGAATATTGGCAATCGCTGTATCAGGGCACTTTGCCGAAACTTAATTTGCCATCTGATCGTCCGCGTCCGGCCTATCACAGCTTTAATGGCGCGATCACATCGTTTGAGATTGATCCGGAATTACTAAGGAATGCGCGGAAATTTGCCGCGACAGAACGCGTGACCATGTACACCCTTGTCATGGCGACATGGTTTACCTTGCTTGGCCGATTGGCAAAGACAGACGATCTGGTCATCAGTGTTCCGGTTAATTCCCGTGACGCGACCGGTTTCCGCGACACATTGGGAATGATGGTTTCCCTGCTGCCGCTGCGCATGCAAATTGACGAAAGCGAAACCGTTTCCGGCCTGCTTTACCGGATGCAGCAACATCATATTGGCGCGATGCGTCACCGTGCCTATTTCCTTGATCAATTGCTTCATGATCTGGCACCGCCAGCGGCACCGGATCGCACATTGCTCTCGGAAGTTTCCCTCTCCTACATGAACTTCGAAGCTGCTGCTGTCCGCGAAGAAATCATGAAGGTCGCGCCAGAGCCCGTTACGGTTGACCGCCATCATTGCAAAAACGACATCTCGATCTTTGTACGTGATGTACCCGATCGCATGAGCGTCGCCTTTGACTATTATGCCGACATGTTCGACCAGAGTTCGATGATTGAGCTTGGCCGCGCATTCGCCGCAACGCTTGCGCAATTGATTGCGTCTGGCGCGCAGAATGTCGGTAGCATTGATCACGTCACTGGCGCACCACTCGGGGCATTACGGCATTGGCACGAACGTGATATCGCAACCAGCGAGAATGCTGACAAGATCACAGCGCAGGTTGCAGGAACGTCACAAAACCTCACCATCATTGCCGAGATCTTTAGCGAGGTATTCAAAAAGCCGCTTACCGATCCAGCAACCAGCTTTGTCACACTGGGCGGCCACAGTCTTCTTGCCATTCGGATTGTGAACCGCATCGCCGATCGGACCGGATCGCGCGTCAGCATGGCGGATTTCTTTGCCAATCCAACGATTGCCGGACTGGCGGCACTGATCGACAACAAATCGTCAGGCGCACAAGCTACCAGCACACAGATTGCAACCGCACCAGAAATGGCAACCTATCCGGCCAGCCATGCGCAGAAGCGCCTGTATCTTCTGTCGGAAATGGCGCAGGACAGCGGTGCTTATGGCATGCTTTATGTGCTGCGCTGTGACGGGTCGCTGCAAAAGGACCTGATTGAGCGTGCTTTGACTGACCTTGTAACCCGGCACGAACCACTCCGCACAGCGTTCGAGCAGGGCGATGAAGGCATTCAACAACGTATCTTAAAGGTTTCAACACCCAGTGTTACGATCCACAATATCGCGACGCAATCTGATCCGGTGCGTGAAGCCTTGCGCCTGACCCGTGAAGAAGCCGCCAAACCGGTCCTTCTGGATCAGCCACCATTAATCCGCGCATCCATCATTAATGTTGCCGATGGTGAACAGCTTCTTGTCATCGCGACCCACCACATTGTCGGTGATGGCTGGTCATCACGCATATTGGTTCATGAGCTTGGCGTTTTCTATCGCGCCGCATTGAACAAGGTTGATGCTGAGCTTCCAGCTCTTCCGATCAGTTACAAGGACTTTGCCTATTGGCAGTCCCGACAAGACTGGTCGGATGCAGCCAATTATTGGCGTGCGAAACTTTCAGGCGCACCCGATCAAATCGCCCTGCCAACCGATCATAAACAGCCAGACGTTCAATCCTATCGCGGTGCGCACGCGCATATGTTGATTGAGGATGATGTTCTTGCCGGTCTGCATGCATTGGCGCGCGCTCATAACGCCACATTGTCAGCCGTTGGCATGGCCCTGTTTTCAGCAATGCTGTACCGACTGACCCGTCAGGACGATATGGTGATCGGCATGGGTGTCGCCGGACGCGAGAAAACCGAAACAGAAGGCCTGATTGGCTTCTTTGTCAATGTATTGCCAATCCGCGTTCAACTTGATGCCGAGACCGAGCTTGATGAGCTGATTGATAACATTCATCGCAATGTGACTGAGGCACTTGATCGTCAGGACTATCCGTTCGACGAACTGGTGCGTGCTGTTGCGCCAAAGCGTAATGCAAACCGTCAGCCGCTTGTGAATGTTGTCTTTGAATATCAGCGATTCGGCGCACTTGGCAGCGAAGATGAAGGTAAAAGCCAGCCGGGCCTGCCGTTGATGCGCGCGGATCAGCCAAGCATCCTTTCGGACAAAATGGATGCCTTTGTCGACAATACGACGGCAAAGCACGACGTGATCCTGTTCCTGACCGAGGAAAACGAAAAGGCACGCTTCACGCTGGAATATGACACCGATTTATTCGGGGCTGAGACCATGCAAAAATGGCTTGGGTTCCTGACAAGATTTGCTGCGGCAGCAGTGCAAAACCATACGAACAAAAATGCTTAAAGGGACGTATCAATGAAAATCGCTGATTTTGATTTCGACAGTCTGGAAACGTCCCTGCCCGAAACAACCGAAGCACCGGTTGCATCACTCGGCAGCATCGTTGAAGCCTTTGCCGCCATTGTTGCAGAGCATCCCGAACGCGTGGCCATCATGGATGAAACTCAAGGCGCGTCGTACAAAAAGCTTGATCACGACAGCAACCGAATTGCCAATTTCATCATCGGCCTGAACCTTGCCAAAGACGCGATGATCGGTGTCATGACCGGGCGTAACCGACATTACATCGCGGCCATACTTGGCATTCTTAAGGCCGGGCATCCATTCGTGCCGCTTGATCCGGCAACCCCATTGATCCGTCGTATTGCGATTGCCAAAAGTGCGGCAACGCCATTGGTTCTGGCAGATGCCGAACATGTTGGGGATTTGCATCAGTTACAGTGGCGCTGTGACACAGTCACACACATCCTGTGTCTTGATCGCGATAACATTGACGAGATTTCGGAAACACCCGGCTCTTTGATGTCCTCGGAACTGTGGGATCATCTTGCTGGCGATGATGCCGATAATGTTCTTGCCGGTGGCTGGAAAAGTGCCTTTACCGGTCAGGCAATTGCACAAGAAGCCATGGATGCGTTCGGTGCGAACGCGCGCGACAAGATCACCAATCTTGTATCTAGCAACGCACATGTGCTTGAGATCGGCTGTGCATCGGGCTTCACCATGAAGCATGTCGCACCTGTTGTCGGCAAATATGTCGCGACCGATCTTTCACGGCGAAATGTTGAACGTACCGAAGAACTCGCCATCAAATCGGGTATGACCCACGTCATGGGCCGCCAGCTTGCAGCACATGACATTGATGTGTTCGAGGATGGATCGTTTGACCTGATCATCCTAAACAGCGTTGTCGAAAACTTCCCGGGCTTTGGATATTTGCGCCAAGTTCTGAACAAGGCTGCCAAATTGCTGGCACCGGGTGGCGCAATTTATCTTGGCAATATCTGGGATGCAGATCGCAAGGCAGACTACCTTGCCGACCTTGCAAAATTCGCGGCCGATAATGTTGGCAAGGGCTATGACACCCGTCTTGATTTCCTTGAAGACCTGTTTGTGCCCGAAGCATTTCTGACGGATTGGGCATATGATCATGGCGGCTTTGCTGTTGCGCGTTCTGCCATTGATGCGCCGGGCTTTGATCCCGCGCCCTACACTTTCGATTTGATACTGTCGCCCGATGAGACGATTGCGCCGGGCAAACCCGTGCGTCATCGCCACGATCTTTCCGCCCTTGAAGCGTGTTCGGATACGGCACCAAGCGCAGTATCAGCACCATCCGATCTGTCCTATGTCCTGTTTACCAGCGGGACGACCGGAACCCCCAAAGGCGTGATGATCGAGCATGGATCGGTCGTCAATCTTGCAAAATCAGTGCTGGAAACGCAGCTAAAACTGATCGGGGCGGAAGACGCCAATGCATGCCTTAATCTGACATGCGTTGCGCCATTTGCCTTTGACGGGTCGATTGTCCAGATATTTGCAGCCCTTTTAAACGGACATAGCCTTCATATCCCGGGGACAGACACCAGAAGCGATCCGGAAGCGCTGCATGATTTCATCCTCAAGCACGAGATTGATCAGCTTGATGCAACGCCAAGCTTGTTCTTCTTGCTGCTTAACCACTGGTATCAAACCGGTCAGCACTGCCCGGCAAAGATGGTTGTTTTGGGTGGCGAGCCGGTATCATCGGATCTGGTCGAGCGGTTCTTTGCCCTGCCTCAACACAGCAGCTGCAAGCTTGTAAATGCCTATGGCCCGACGGAATGCTGTGTGTCGGCGGCGCAATATGTCATGTCAGCACAGAACCATCGTCAGATTTTGCCGCCGCCGATTGGGCAAGCCATCAACGGCGTGCAAATCCGTATTTGCGATGAAAAAAGCAAACCGCTTCCAGATGGCGTTCCCGGTGAAATCCTGATTGGCGGGGCGGGGGTTGCACGGGGATATCTCAACAACCCGGTGCAAACAGATCAAAGCTTCATTACCGATGAGGACGGCAGCCGTTGGTATCGCAGCGGCGATATTGGCCGTAAGCGCAATGACGGGGAAATCGTTTTTGTCCGGCGTGAAGATGGTCAGGTCAAGGTGCGTGGCAACCGTGTTGAACTGGCTGAAATCGAAACCGCACTTATGAAACATCCCTTGGTTCGTGCGGTAACTGTTGTTCTGCATAAATCCGAAATGCAGGGTTCAGAAAACATTGTCGCCTATCTGACGACAGATCAGGGCTTCAACGCCACGACTTGTCGAACACAGCTGGAGCAATCCCTGCCCGCCTATATGGTGCCAAGCTACATGATCTGCCTTGATAACATGCCACTCACATCAAATGGCAAGGTGGACAAATCCAAACTTCCGGCGCCATCGGGGGACCAGAAGCTGGCATCTGATCAACCCAAACAGCCGCTTGAAACGTCGCTGGAGCAAACGATCGCAAAACTGATGGGTGAGATCCTTGATTGCACCGTCGATGATGCAAATGCCGATTTCTTTGACCTTGGCGGACATAGCGTCTTGGCGGTCCAATTCCTTTCCAGACTGAACCAGGCCGTTGATGTCAAAGTCCCGCTCAGTGATCTGTTTAGCTGCTCGACCGTGACCAAGCTTGCCGATCGCGTTGAAATGCGAAAACGCGATGAGAAGGACAAGAACCCGGTCGTATCGGTGAATATCGAAGGCAAAGGCATTCCGATCCTGTGCTTCCACCCGGTGGGCGGCAATATCCTTTGTTATCAGGATATGTCGCGTGAGCTTGGCTCTGAGCAACCCGTTTTCATGGTTAAATCGCGCGGTTTGCAGGAAGGACAGGGTTTGAACACGTCGGTCGAGGACATGGTCGCTGCCTATATGCCATCAATCCGCGAAATGATCCCGAACGGTCCTGTCCGTGTTGCCGGTTGGAGCTTTGGCGGGCTCCTTGCCTATGAAGCGGGCTATCGCCTGTCACAGGCGGGCGTGGATGTTCGCAGCATCAGTTTGCTGGATGCGATTGCGGTTCCTGAATCTGTGCGCGAAATGCTGCGCAAGGATGAGTCTGAATATCTTGCAGATCTGTTTGGTGAATTGGGGATCGTTAAAGCCGAAGAATTGCGCCCCCTAACACCGGAAGAACGCATTGATTACCTGCTTGCCAATGGCAAGGAATGCGATCTTCTGCCCAAGGATGCGGACCGTGGAACAATGCGCAGACTTCTTGCCGTGTTCCAGAATAACGCACTTGCCGCCGTTCACTACATCCCGCCAAGGATTGAAGATATTGATATTCTGCTGGTCCGTCCGAAAACCATCGTGCGCGGTGCGCCGTTCATCGCCGATGATGAATATAGTGGGTGGCGGAAGTTCACCGGGGACAATATTGAACTGACCATGGTCACCGGTACGCATGGCACCATGATTGCCCAGCCACATATCCAAGAGGTGGCAAATGCAATGCGTAAGCAGATTGAACGCACAAACTGAACACTGAGACGGACATTGGGACCAGATGGTCTTACGACCAATCTGGTCCCATGTTTTTAAACGACGTCCGTGCGGGCAGTGTAATGGCTAACCATCCCAAGATACCCGGCCACACATATGTCCGGTATTGCGCAAAATTGCGGTAGCCAAGAACAAAGCCATCCCCGTGGCGGCTTATTTCAGAAGCCGCATAGATATCAAGCGGGGTCATCATCCCTGTGGTCAGGGTCTTGGCCAAACTTTCCTGCGCGACCCAAAGCAGGCTTGCGGTGTCGTGCTTTGACAGGCCAAGTTCGTCGCATAACACGCGCGTTTTCGCATCCAAACCATCAAAGACAGGGTCGATATCGACTGCTGATGGCAGGTCAACATCAATTCCCATAGGATGCCCACGATGATAAATCAGGGCAGCAGCCAACTGGTCAGAATGCGAAATTGAAACGCCAAGTGTCTCGACTGCCGCACCTTCAGAACAAGACAAAATCGGCTGTTCGAAGACACCACTTTCAATCGAGATTACGCGGGGATCGTGGTCGGGTAGATGTGCCCGAAGCGCAAGCTTGGAAGCCAACCTGCCAAAGCTGTAACTGTCTTTGCGCCGGGCGTGCACAAAACCATCCCGTCGGGCCAATTCACGTTCATGGAACAGCTCGTTGATCAACGCATCGGATGTTGCTGGCTCCAAGGCATTCAAATCAATGACGGCAAGTGTCGCACGCAAGCTATCAGACGTTTCAAAGCTTCCCGATGCCGTTTCGCGCACCAGATCAAGCGACTGAATTTTGATACCGTCTGGCGTCATCACGTCACGGTTCCATCCAAGCGACATATTTGCCCAACCCGCAAACAAAAAAGAATGCCCAAGCATAACTTGGGCATTCTTGAAAACATATGCGTTTATTGAATTGGAAAATCCAATTACGCCTTGGCAGCAGCGGCAGCCGGCTTGGCAGCAGTTTTGCCGCCTTTGACATATTCAGATGCCTTGCGCTTGCCTTCTTCGAATTCTTCCTGGAATTTGCCAGAAGCTTCTTCTGCGTCGAAGTTTGCAACCGTACCGCCCTTTGCGAAGTGCCATGCGAAAACGCGGCCCAGCGCATAGGTGCACGCAGCAGCAAAGGTCGGCATTGCAACCAGACCAAAGATCGTGCCAACAACCGGTACGCGACGGATCAGGTTCGCAGCAGCATAACCAACGCCGGTTGCCGGAAGAACGGTCGCAACCAGGGTCGAGACCGAGTTTTTAATCGCGTTCTCAGAGAACGGCACACCGTAAATGTCGCAAAGCTTTGCGAGCATGCGCAACTGGATCGTGGTGCTGGTTGCCATTTCAAGGAACGGGATCGGAACCAATCCACCAACGGCCGCATAGGCGCTGTGACGATTGATGCAGCTATGCGCCTGAGCACGGAGCTCGGCAGCTTCTGCTACAGCAACTTCTTCAGTCTCTTCAACTTTCTCTGCTTCGCTCATAATTGCCTCTTTGCAATGATCGTTTGCTGACAGGTCGCATAACCAAAATTCTAGACTGCCAACACATTACCCCAACTTGCGGTTTATCGCAACAAACAGAAGTTGTTAACGTTTTGTATCTGCCTTCATTTCCGGCACAGCAGCAGGTTCACGACCAGCTGCTGTTTCGGTGGTGGCGGCACTGGTGTCATAGACCGGGGCGATAGATTGCATCACCTTTTGCAAGGTGCTTGGTGATCCCGGCTGTTCAACGTCTGCTTGCGTAGCAGGCTTCACAGCAGGTGTCGGTACAGCACTCTGTTCTGCGGATGGTGCCCCAACCGGCTGATTTGGTGACATTGGATTGGTGGATGAAGACGGTGACGCACTGCTACCGGGTTCGCGAATGCCCGGAGAAATCGCATTTTGTGGCGAGATTTCTGCAGCACGTGCATTCAAATCATTTGCCGATGGCAACGTATTGGCCTGATCACCGGTAAGTTCAGCACCTTCGCCGTTAGATGAGGATCCCGGTGCGTCCGCCGTATTCAGGATAACCGGCAAGCCATCCTTGCCGCCGATGATGATCGTTTTGCTGTTTTTCGAAGTGGCAAGTGACATGGTCGCTTCGATACCGCGCAGGCGCAGATATTCCTCGGTGATCGTTTTTGCGACGATATCCTGGAATTCACGAATACCTTCTGCCTCGATCTTCTTGCGCTGCTTTTCCTTTTCTTCACGTGCAAGACGGAAGTCATATTCAAGCATCGCCTGATACTGTTCGGCTTTGCGTTCGATCGCATCGGCAACACGCTGCGGCAGTTTGACCGAGCGGATCAGAACGTCTTCGACCGTGACCAAACGCCCCTGGAAGCTTTGATTGACCAGCGATGATCCAAGCTGGTTGACCATGCGTTCAAGGATTTCCGCCTGAATGAAGGCACGGGTTTCGGTGTAAAGCTGTTCCGGGGTGTAGCGCGAAATCAGTTCGCGGGCATGGGATCCGATTTCCGGATAAACAAGAATTTCCGGGTAATCCGGCCCGACAAGCTTATGCAACATGCCCGCAGCATCGCGGTTGATGCGATAGCGAACCGCAATGTCAACTTCCATCGACAGGCCGTTGGATGAAATGGTGTCATAAACTCGGGCCTGATTTTGCAGACGGGCGTCATAGATAAACATCCTGTCCCACGGGAAGATCATCTGCACGCCTTCGCCATAAGTATGCTCAACCACGGTCCCGCCAAAGAAGCGATACCACATCACGCCAACATGACCGGCCGGGATGGTGATAAAGATTTGCGGCGCAAGTGCAATCATGCCGATCAGCATGAAGAAGATCGTAATCAGAATGCCGGTCTGCGAGCGTTTGACAACCCGGTGCAGCCAATTGATGAAACGATCCCGCAAGCCGCGCGGATGCGCGTCTTCGCCGTCGTCTCGTTCCGGACCGCGTGCTGACATTGTGGTGCCATCAACCATTCGCTATCTCGTTCTCTTATGCTTTGTCATGAAGAGTTGATTGCACCTTAGTACTCGTCCAGATCATTGATCTTTTCGCGGATGTCGCGAGATGGCCGCGCGACCATCTGAACCAGAAAATCACCAATCGGCGTGATCACCACTGCCAGAATGAAGTGCCCCAGAAAACCGAACGACGTCCGACGCCCCAACATGCCGCAAACGACCGCCGCCAGAAGATAAAGAATGATAATGATCAAGTTCATTGCTCTGAGCCCGCCGACCTGAGTTAACCCTGTTGAGACGCCTAAGCGACCTTTGCATCCTTAACGACCTTCAACCCTTCTTGGAACTCTTCCTTGAATTTGGGCTCAGCACGTTTCGGGTCGAAATTGTCCATTGTTCCGCCGGCTTCATAATGCAGCTGGAACACTCGGCCCAGCGCATAGGTAAAAGCAGCATTGAAACCGGGCATTGTCAGCACGCTTAAGGTTGTTCCAACAACTGGAACCGCCTTTGCCAAACCTGAAAAGATACCCGTCGCCAAGAATGATTTGCCCAGCACCCCGCCGGTGATGCTGGCCATCATGGTCGCAATGACGGCTTTGCCGCTGCTTTTACGGAAATCGACTTTGTAGTGACTGCTCAACTCGGCAAGCATTTTAAGCTGCACTGCAACGATTGCTGCCGAATCGAGAATGGGAATTGGGATCAATCCGGTGCCCGCAGCCCACATCGTATTCCGCATCACAATTCCCCGGGCCAGCCGGTTTCTTTTGTTGCGTTTGAGCTGTTCCAAGCGTGCACGATCCATGTCACCCCCCGGTTTTGTATGGTGCACAAAGCATAAACGCTAAATTTTCCCACTGCAAACCGATTCAGGGACTTATGCGGACTTGACCGCTTCTTTGCATCGAACGACGATGTCACAATCAGTAGGTAGATTTAACTCCCGATTGCGATCGGGAAACAAGGCATTTTCCGCCATCTCGCAGGAGCAATGAATTGAGTCTGGCAACCAAGATCGGTGTTGCGTTGTTTTTGATCCTCGCAGCTGCGTTGAGCATGACAACAACACTCAATTACCTGCGATTTGAGCAAACGCTTCGGACCCTTGTTGTTCAGCAGATGAATGTTGTGCGACATGAGACCAGTCAGGATCTTTTGGCGGGTATCGACCTTGGTCTGCGATTGGAAAATGTCGAAAACCTTGACGCGATTCTTGCCCGCCGTTTGCAAATGACACCCGAGGTCACTGAAATCACCGTTCAGGATTGCCAAGGGTCTTCCATCGCAACGGTCAGGGCAACGCAACAACCAGCGCCCCAAAACAGCATTGATCACAGCCAAGCCAGCTTCGCGACCAGCGCCCAGTCATCCTGGACCAGCATTTCCGATCAAGGGGCCGTTTCCGGCACCATCATGCGCGATAGTTTGGGGCAATGCGCTGGTCAGTTGATCGTCACCACAGACAGCAGTGATTATTTCCAAAAGCTTGATCTGGCCTTTGTTGAAATGTGGAAGTCCGCCGGGTTGGGGATGCTGTTGATCATTCCCGTGACCGGGCTTCTGATCATTTTGATGCGACGTCGTCATCGAATTTTCGTCGAGCTCCATGAAGACATTGATCGCGCAATGGCGGGGGAAACCACCACGCGTCCGATCCATGACAAAGATGCCCTGACCGCAAGCGAGATCGAATTGATTTCTCTGTATCGTGAAATCCGCGACCAATTGCCAAAGGATGGGACATCTGGCCTGTCACCCGATGCGGAGAAGTCGAAATGAACAACCTCTTCGCACCAAAACACACGCGCCGCCTGATGCCCAAAGGCACGATTTGGATCCTGCTTTTGTTCAGCACCATCGCACTTTGCATTGCGCTGATCGGGATATCCTGGCGCGCAGCGGATTTGGCACGTGATGACCTTCAAGCCGAAATTCAGCAAAAAGCAGAAATTCAAGCCAAGGCATTGGCCGAGAAAGTCGAACATGCGCTGGAACTTGGTATTCCGCTTGATGGGATTGTCGGTTTTGAAGATGTTGTCGTTCAGCTTCAGGAAGGTGATCCTGATTTGCAATTCGCGGCCATCCTGAGCGGATCAGAACCGATCCATACCGGCGGCATGGCGCGCGAAACAATTACGCAGTCACTGGCTGAGGTGAATGGCCCAAAGACACTATCGACCATCATCACCCGGATTGACCTTAAAAACATTGCGGCCCCCGGTACAAAGCAATCCGATTTGGCAATCGTCATTGGTCATGACCGCGCGGCACTGATGCGTCCGGTGACGGATAACCTGTTTGATATCGCGATCATTTTCATCATCACGCTCGCACTGTCATTTGAACTTGTTCTGTTCGTGCTAACCGTGAATGTCGCGCTGCCGGTTCGGGTTGCACGACGCGTTCTGACCAATGTGCAGCAGCACAAATTCACCATCCTGCATGGCCAATCGACCCGCGATGAGATCGGAAGCTTCATGGAACACATCAATTCCGTGATCAGCAAAACTGCCGCCAAGGTTGGCATCCAGCCGCAGCAGGAACGTGAAGTAAAATTGATTGGCGTCCGCTTGCTGGCCTTCATGTTTGTTCTGGCCGAAGAACTTGCACGCCCGATCATGCCGACCTTCTTTGGTCAGATCACTGCATCTTCCGTCGATGGGCAGCTGGGTGCGGGGATTGTCATGGCCGTTCATCTTTTGATGGTCGCGATTGCCATGCCGCTTTGCAGCCTGTTTCAGGAACGCATCGGATCGCTTCGCATGTATCTGAGTGGTGCTTTTCTGGCGACGATTGGCCTGTGCGGAACCGCCTTTGCCACAGGTCTTGGCGATCTTATTCTGTGGCGTGCCCTATCGGGCATGGGATATGCGATCACCTTTGTTGCCTGTCAGTCTTATGTTTTGGATGCGACCAATGACAGCAACAGGACGCAGGGAACGGCGATGATGGTAAGCGGCATCATGCTTGCCGATATTTGCGGCCCGGCGATTGGCGGTATTTTCGCAAGCCACTTTGGCGAAGCCATCACCTTTATTGCCGGTGCTGTTGTGGCATGTGTGGCGGTCGCACTGGCCTTCTTCCTGATGGACAATATGGTGCGCGGTAAAACCCCACCACCGGTCCCGACCCGCCATGCCTTTAAGGCGATGCTGTCCAACCGGCGTTTGCAGGTCTTGATCCTGTTTGCCGCCGTTCCGGCCAAATTGATCCTGAGCGGATTTTTGTTCTATCTGACGCCATTGATACTGCTGCAGTCGGGTGCGACCACCGCTGAAACCGGGCGCGTTATCATGCTTTACGGGTTGGTCGCCCTTTTGACCGGCTGGGGAGCCGCGCGCTGGACCGACCGCAAGCAAAATGAAACCCGCGCGGTTGGCATTGGCGGTGCGCTTACAGCCATCGGCCTTCTGTTTGCTGGCTTTATGCCGCAATATGCAAGCTTCGCGGTTGCTGTCGCACTTTTGGGATTGGCACAGGCGACCTCCATCCCGGCACAGGTTTCAGCCAGCTTGAAAATTGCCGCTGACTTTACCGAAGAACATGGCACTGGTCCGGTTTTGGCTGTTCTGCGATTGGCTGAACGACTTGGCGGGGCGTTGGGCCCGCTTTTGGCAGCCAGCTTGACGCTTTCACTTGGTATGGAACAGGCGGTGCTGGTGTTTGGTGCGATTGCCGCTGTTTCGGTGATTTGCTTTGAGCTTTTGATTGGTCATGTACCCAAAGATCAGAAAGCGCAAGCCAATGGATCGGAGAGTGCGCAATGATCAGATTGCTCAGCTTCCTGTGCCTCCTTGTTACATTTGCCATAAGCAGTGCGAATGTTTCGATTGCCTACGCCCAAGAAATCAAACCGCTTAAGATCGCGATGGTCCTTTGGCGTGGTGAAACACGGGTAGAAGATGGTTTTCGCGCCTATTTCGCGGACCGCGATATTCCGGTTGATCTGCAGATATTTGATATCGGTCGCGATCTTGATCGTATCCCGGGCATCATTGCCGATATCCGCAAAGACCCGCCTGATCTGGTTTACACGTGGGGCACTGGGGTCACGTCACGTGTGGCAGGCAAACATGATCAAGTTGATCCGGCCAATAACATCACCGAGTTACCGGTCGTGTTTGTGATGGTGTCTTCGCCCTGGAAAACCGGCATTGCCGCCCCTGCCGGGCAGAGCCGCCCGAATGTGACGGGTGCGACCCATATCGCCCCGCTGCCTGCGCAAATTCAGGCCATTCGCGCCTATCGCCCGATGACAAAACTGGGCGTGGTTTATAACAGCCAGGAAGATAACTCTATCTCCAACGTCGAAGACCTTCAGGCGTTGGGGGCGGAAATGGGGTTTGAGGTCCTGACCGCCCCGCTTGGGCAGCAGGGTGATCCATTACCTGATGATATTGCCCCTGCTGTTCGTGATCTTGCCACGCGCGGGGCAGATATCCTTTACATCGGGCCGGACAATTTTATCGGGACTTACCGCGAAGAACTAACCGATGCCGGTTTTGCAAATGGGTTAGCTGCCTTTAGTGCGACGGAACTTGAAGTTCGCGACGGGCAGGCAATGTTGGGCTTGGTCAGTCGCTATGAACTTGTCGGGCGCCTTGCCGCAAGCAAGGTCGAAAGCATCCTTTTGGATGGCGTTTCCCCGTCAGACATCCCGATCGAAACGCTGGAACGATTTTCCTATCTGATCAATTTTGCCTCGGCCCGCAGGCTTGAAATGTATCCGCCCTTATCCCTGCTTGATTACGCAGAAATCATCAAATGACCGACATCACGCGCCTTGATGAAAGCCAACTTGATGCGATCATTTCGTTGCATCACGACGTGATCGCGGATGCGGACCCGACCCTTGTCGCATCTGAAACGGATGCCTTTTTCAAAGATCACTTGGCCGATTGCGGCAAGACATTCGGTATCATTCAAAACGGCAGTTTGCTGGCCTATTGCGTGCTTGGTCTGCCACGCCCGAAGGATCCGAATTTCGGAACTGATCAGGGGATCGCGGATGCGGACCTTCCATTGGTTGCACACATTGATGGCGTTGCGGTCCGTGCCGAATGCCGTGGTCATAATTTGCAGCAAATACTGACGCGCCACCGAATGAACGAAGCCATCAAGGCCGGTCGGACACTTGCCCTGACCACGGTTGCACCAGGCAATACGGCAAGCCTGATCAATATTCTGTCCTGTGGATTACTTGTCCGGGGTCTTAAGGAAAAATATGGCGGTCAGCGTTTTTTGATGCGCGCAGACTTAACAAAAACGCACTGTCGATATTCCCAGGAAGATGTCCAAGAATGGTGCTTGGCGACTGATATTGAATGCTGCCATCGTCTTTTGGATGCGGGATTGGTTGGCGCGACCTATCGCAAAGTTCCCGATCGCAACAGCGTTGAAATCGGCTGGCTTCCTGATCACTGCATATAGGTATAGGACGGTTTTGAACCGCTATTTGCCTTTGCCGGATCGTTATAGAATTCCTGCCAATCGCAGGCATGCATATCGGTTTCCCAATAACACGCAGCCCCTTTGTGGAACGGCAGGAAGTTGCCTTTGCCAAACATGTCTTTAGCGACCACGCTGCTGAATGTCGGGAATTCAGTTTTCAGCTTTTCAATACTCTCATGGATGATGCGCGCGACCCAATAAACGACATAGGGATCGGCTGCTTCATAGGCCATCAGAGACGCCTTGAAACCATAGGAATCAAGGGCCTGTTCCTGCCCGCTATAGGTCTTGGCCGGAAGAACCTGATCAAAGAAATATCGATTGGCTTTGACCAGTTCCTGCGTCAGCGGACCGCCCATGCCAATTACCTTGGCATCGCAATTCAGACTGTCTTCGATCAGACGTGCCGGATGCCCGATCCAAAGACCAAAGGCGTCAATATAGTCTTCGCAAATGCCAAGCTGGTTATAGTCCTGCGCGACATCATAGACGGTTTCCATGTCTTCAAGCTTCAAACCATACTGGCCAAGAAGCTCCATCCAAAGTTCGCGCGAAGCGGATCCTTCGGGGCCGATATTGATCCGCTTGCCTTTAAGGTCGGCGATGCTGTTGATATCGGAATCCTTGCGGACAACCAGAAGACCCATTTCATCATGCAGCGACATGACTGAACGCGCACCAATGATCGGGTTTACACCCGCCTGCGCTTCCCAGTTATTGTTCGACTGAACAATCATCAACTGGACCCGGCCTTCTTTCATCAGCTCGATATTGCTGCCCACCCCCTGGGATCGCAGCGGCACGCAATGGACCCGATGACGTTCGTAGCTTTTGCGCATCATGTCGCAGATTTTTGCCGCAACCTGAAAATAGACACCACTCGTACTGCCGCTATAGATCGCGGCGTAATAGGAACGCTCATGCTTGCCGTCCCCCATGATCTCGGTCGCGTTGCTAAAGGCAACCAGACTGTTGGGGTCTTTGGTTTTGCGGCGATATTGCGAAAGCGGGATGGCGTCGGGCTTATAGATCAGGCCATCAACCAGATCGGGGTTGTTCTTGTTGGGCTGGAGCTGATCGGCATTGTATTGGTCGACATCAAAAGTCTGTACCTGTTTGTCCAGACCAACTTCCTGATCACCGGTCGGTGCGACATTCGATGGCGCAGGAGTACCGGCCTCAGCACCAGAGGGACTGGCAGCCCCGGCCGTACTGGCGGCAGGCGCACTTGTTGATGCCTCTTGCGCATGGGCAGCAAAAGTCACCCCGCCAGCAATGCAGAGTGAGGCCATAAACCATCGAATTGGCATAACGGAGCCGCCCAAAAGCAATTTCAAGATCAACTCAACCACGAACAGTTTCAATCTTACGTTCACTGTAATGGATGTTGTCCGTCAACGTCGAGTTTCAATCGCGAGCAATCCAAAGTTTCTCAGACATTTAACCTGCTTCACATCACAGATAATGTTTGACCGGCTTTTGTGCGCCACCCATAACCACAGGTAATATTCGTTTCACCGCTCTGGAGCCCCCGGTGACCAGTTTGACCGCCTTTGTGCCAAACCGTGAAGAGATATATCAGGCAGCCCGCCTGATTGCCTCTTGGCCGGATTATCAGCAAAGCCCACTTCTGCCCTGCCCCGGCCTGGCGCAGGAATTGGGTATTGGTGCGGTATGGGTAAAGGATGAGAGCAAACGGTTTGGTCTTGGCGGGGTAAAGGCGCTGGGCGCGCCCTATGGCTTAAAGCAACAATTGCTGAAATTGGGTATCGAACCCGGATCAGCTGACTGTCAGAATTTCATCGCAGTCGCCGCAACCGACGGCAATCATGGTCTGGCAACCGCATGGGCCGCCAGCAAGTTCAATTGCAAGGCCCGCATCTATGTCGGCAGTGATGTCGATCCGGCCCGCATGCGCCGTATCCGCGACAATGGTGCGGAACTGGTCGAAATTGACGGCACCTATGATGATGCTGTGATGGCCGCCAGCAAAGCCGCCGAAGCAGATAATGTGCTTCTGATTACCGATACCGACTATGACGGGACACTTGATGTCACCCGCGACATCATGGCGGGCTATGCCATGCTGGGTCTGGAATGCGCCCAACAACTGCGCGAACAGAGTGCCGAAATCGACAGCATTTTTCTGCAATGTGGTGTCGGCGGCATGGCAGCGGGTTGCGCGGTTGGGATGTGGCATGAGACGGGCAACAAACCAACTGTTTATACGGTCGAGCCCGATACTGCTGCCTGCGTTAAAGCCAGCATTGAAAGCGGCAACCTGACAAAGGTTCCGGGCAAACTTCTGACGCGAATGGTTGGACTTTCTTGCGGCTGCCCCAGCCTAACGGCATTTGAAATTTTGCGCGATGTCAGTGCGGGCAACATCGTGATTGATGATGCCATCGCCAAACGCGTTCAAGACCGGCTTGTTGCCGGTGTCCGAAATGATCCACCACTTGATACATGGGATACCGGGATTTCAGGCATTGCCGGGCTTTGGCATGTCGCAGAAAACCAGACATTGCGCGACCGGTTTGGACTGAGCGAGCAAAGCCGCGTTCTTGTGATCAACAGCGAAGGCGCGATCCCGGAAAAATATCTTTAAATCAAATGCCAAGAAACATGGTGCACCTGCTGGACAGTTTGTCATGCCATGCTACAGTTGAAACCTGTGACGACAGGTTGGTTTTTGGGGGCTGCTAAATCAATGAAGTTGCTGGAATTGTTATCATGGGGTGATAACAAGCTTGCTACCCGACTAATCGTCGCCGGTGCGCTTTCCGGCGTGGGTAGCGCTGCACTTCTTGGCATTGTAAATACCGCCGCCGAAGAGATCGCCGATAACGGCATTGATCGCGTAAACTGGCTTCTGGCTGGTATCTTTATCGCGCTATCGATCATTTATTTTCTGGCTGAGGTCTATCTCAACAGTACCATCGCCAAACAGATCGAAGCGGGAATCGACAAGGTCCGCAAGAAGCTTCTGTCACAAATTGCCGTTGCCGACTTTGCCCAACTTGAGAGCTTTGGCCAAACACGCCTGTTTGAAACCATCACCCAAAGCACACAGATCATTTCCCAGAACTCGCATCTGATTGGCATGTCATTCAGAAGCCTTTTGCTGCTGATTGCGGTGATGGCCTATGTGTTCTGGATATCGATGTTGGCCTTTTTCATCATCGTCGCTGTCGTGGGAAGCGGTGTCGTCATTTACCTTCGGATGGGCAAGACCCTTGCCATGTGGTTTGGCAAGCTCCATCAGGTTGAAAGCATCCTGTTTGGCAAGGTTGCCGACCTGTTTGCTGGCATCAAGGAAGTCCGCATGTGGTCGCGCCGAAGCGACGCATTCAAGGTCGCCTTCATAGAAGCATCCGAAAACAAAGCCGAGATCGGCACAAACGCGCAGGCAATGATTTCGCGCCAGATGATCATGGGGATCACCGCGTTCTATATCCTGCTTGCGATCATTGTGTTCATCGTGCCGGTTTATTCTGACAGCATTGATACCGATGTTGCCAAAATCAGCACAGCAGTCCTGTTCATGATCGGTCCGATCAGTGTGATTGTGCAATCCATGTCCATCCTTGGCATGGCCGAGCAATCCGCTACGCGCATGATGGATCTTTCCAAGGATCTAGAAGCCTTCCGCGAACCGATTGCCGATGAAGGCATGACGTTTGAAGACAAGTTTGATCAGGTCACATTTGATGATGTGTCCTTTACCTATCCCAATCGTGACCCGCGTCATGGATTTGCACTGGGGCCGATCACCCTGTCGGTCAAAAGTGGCGAATTACTGTTCATCACCGGCGGCAATGGGGCGGGTAAATCCACGCTTATCAAATTGCTGACAGGTCTGTATCAGCCAACATCTGGCAGAATTCGGATCAACAATATCCAGCTAGGTCCACAAAGCCTGTCGGCTTATCGCAATCTGATCGCGACGGTGTTTTCAGATTCTCATCTGTTTGATGAGTTGTTTGGCACTGATGAAATCACTGATGAGGATGCCAAATACTGGATCGAACGGTTTGAACTGTCACATGTGACGGGCATTCGCGATGACAAATTCATCTCCATTGCCCTGTCTGCAGGCCAACGCAAACGACTGGCTCTGATCACGGCTATCCTCGAAAACCGACCGATTATTGTGCTTGATGAATGGGCTGCTGATCAGGATCCGTATTTCCGCAAAAAGTTCTATCACGAGATCCTGCCGGAGCTTAAAAAGCGGGGCACGACCATTATCGCCGTGACCCACGATGACCACTATTTCGAAGTCGCCGATCGTCGCCTTCATCTTGAAACAGGCAAGCTGACCGAACTTGCTCTTGATGACCCACGCGGGAGGCTTTGAAATGTTGTCGCTAAACATTCTGCGCACCCAAGCAAAGATCAGCCTGCGCACAGTTGTCGCCCTTTTGACCATGGCAGCGGTTTCCACCACCATGGTTCTGATCATCGTCAATATGGCATCCGAGCAAGCCCAGAATGGCGAGGTCAGCGCGCAGTTGATGGCCTTGATGGCGGTCTCACTGCTTGGCTTCATCTGGGCACAGCACAAGGCCGACACCATTGTCTCGGCCGAGGTCGAACGCATCCTGCATCAATTCCGTCTATCGCTGTTTGACAAGGTTGGCAAGGCATCGCCTGAAACGCTTGATACTGTTGGCGAAGGCCCGATCCAGGCCGCCATGACGCAGGAAATGCAGACCATTTCCAACACGCTGCCGATGTTGATGAATGGCATACAGCAGCTTGTTCTGATCTTCTTTGTCAGTTTGTATCTGGCTTATCTGTCACTGTTTGCCTTTGCGATGATTGGTGTTCTGGCTGCCCTTGCCTGCACGATCCATTTATACCGCATTAAAAAGGTCAACATCGCCATCCGCGAAGCAGCAGAAGATGAAGGCAAACTGTTTGGTGGATTGGGCGATCTTTTGCATGGCTTCAAGGAAGTGAAGATGAACAATCTTCGCCGTGATGCCCTGCTGTCGCGCCTGCATGAACGATCCGAGCGTACCCGCGACACAAAGGCCGAAATCAAACAGCAATGGAGCCGCGAAACAGCGTCGGTTCAGCTGGCATTCTACTGCATGATGGCAGCGATGGTGTTCATCGTACCGATCTTTACATCCGACTATCACGACGTTGCCGTTCAAACGACAACAGCGACATTGTTCCTGTTTGGTCCGATTGGCTCGACCATCATGACTTTGCCAAGCTTTAACGACACCGAAGCGGCTCTGGCAAAGATCACAAGCCTTAAGGAACAACTGAGCGAGGAGCTCAGCAAACAGAACGAAAAGGCCGCCGGCACCGACGGCCTTACGCAGGCTGCTGGTTCGGATAACGAAACCATCGCCCCGCTTGCCCGCATCGATGAAATCACGATGAAGGATGTGCGCTTTACTTATCCCGGTCCGACCGGCGGGTTTTCAGTTGGTCCGTTGAATGCGACCTTTAAAAAGGGTGCAATCACCTTTATCACCGGCGGCAATGGTGCCGGTAAGTCGACCATGATTTCCCTGCTTACCGGGCTTCGCGCGTTTGACAGTGGCGAGATCACTGTGAATGGTGAGGTCCTGCGCACCGAACAGCTTCAGGATTACCGGGATCAATTCGCATCGGTTCTGGCGGGATATCATCTGTTTGATGAGCTTTATGGCATTGATCCGATCGATGCTGATCGGGTGAATGAGCTTCTCAAACTGCTTGAGATTTCCGACAAAGTCATGCTCGATGGGAACAAGTTTTCGACTACGTCGCTCTCACAGGGACAGCGCAAACGCTTGGCCCTTGTCACCGCGCTTCTTGAAGACAAGCCTGTTCTGGTTCTTGATGAATGGGCTGCAGATCAGGACCCGCATTTCCGATCGGTCTTCTATGAAAAACTTCTGCCGATGCTGCGTGATCAGAGCAAAACACTTATTTGCGTGACCCATGATGATCGCTGGTTCGATATTGCTGACCGCATTTATCACGTTCGTGACGGGCAGTTTGACGAAACCAACGCCTAAGAAACGCTTCCCAAACGATCAGACACGATCGCTGTCACCGCGTCCACGTGATCGGTGATGAAGAAATGCCCGCCCGGATAGATGTGCTTGGCAAATGCCCCGCATGTGGCATCTGCCCAACCTGCAAGATGTTCTGGCACCGGGCTTGTGTCCGTGTCCCCACCAAAGACCGTGATCGGACAGGAAAGCTTTGGCAGATGGCTGGAAACAGCGGTTTCTGACAGTTTGAAATCAGCCCGAAGGGGCGCTTCGAACAATTGGCGATATTCTTCGTTTTCCAGAATCTCTTTGGGTGTGCCGCCATATTTGGCGACTTGCTGCCAGAAGGTTTCAGATGGCAAGGCATTAAGCGGCGCACGTGTGAGTTCCAGATCAGGAGATCGCCGCGCGGACAGGAACAACTGGTTCGGTCCCGTACCGCCATTGCCAACAATCTCACATGCCAGATGATGGGATATGATTGCGCCCATGGAATAACCAAAGAAGGCATAAGGCAGATCGGTCAGCGGCAGTATGGCGTCATGGATATGTGCGACCATTGCATCAATCGTATCAATGACCGGCTCGCCAAAGCGCTGTTCACGCCCTGGAAGACAGACCAAAACGATCTCGACATCATCGGGAAGTTTGTCGCGCCATAGCCGATAAAAGGACGCACCGCCACCAGCAAACGGAAAACAAAACAGGCGCATGCGGGTTGGCAATTTCCCCGGAAGCGGCACGAACCATTTGCTGTTATGAACCAAAACATCCCCCTATCAAGCCTGCTTAACAGTTAGCATCCTGACAGTTTGAATAAAGAACTATTTCAGATGGATAAGGCGGTTTGGCTTATGCCCGCAACCATCAGACATTGCTGTGGCGATAGTCCGATGGGGTTGTCCCAATCTCGGCCTTGAAGGCATTGATGAAATGCGATGCATCGCAAAAACCCGTGCTGATCGCGATTTGGGTGGTTGTTTTTTCCGTTTCCTCAAGCATTCGCTTGGCGGCATCCAACCGGATGCGAAGGGCCGCCTTTGATGGGGAAATACCGATATCGGCGGTAAAGGCGCGTTCAAGCTTGCGGCGTGTCACCCCCAAATTCTCCGCCATCTTGGCGATGGTTTCGGGTGATTCAATATTCTGGCGAATGCGCAGCAATGCCTTTTTTACCAAGGGTTCCTTGGCAATCAGATTGGTTTGATAACCGGGCTGCGGGTTTTCGCCTGTCATCGCCTCGTTGATGATCATGATGCTGAGGCTTTTGGTCGCAGCCGTGCGCCCGATATGCTTTTCAACAAGCCAAGCAGCAAGATGGGCCGCACCATGCCCGCCCGAACAAGTCAAACGATCGCGGTCGACGACAAATATCTGATCGGAAACAGGGCGAACAGATTCAAACCGTTCGACGAAATCATCATGGTGGAACCAACTGACACAGCAGCGATACCCTTCAAGAAGCCCCGCCTCATATAAAAGAAACACGCCGGTACAAAGCCCAACCAATGGCTTTTTTTGATCAGCTGCGGCTTTCAGGAACGCCATGCTTTCTGATGAAAGCCCGCTTTGTTCCTGAATTAGGCCGCCGACCAGAACGATGTAATCGTAATTCCCGGCATTGCGAAGCCGTGTATCTGGCTGAACCTTTACCCCGCAACTCGATCTCACCGGGTTCATGGTTTCGGACAAAACAGTCCATTCGCAATGGATCGGACGGGACCGATCTGCCTCGTCCGCGGCAAGGCGCAAAACATCAACAAAATTGGCAAAGGCCGACAACGTAAAATTGTCAGCCAACAGGAAGGCCACACTCAGACGTTTCTTGGTGACAGCGGTCACCGGGACGGAAATCGATTTCATGTCGAAAATATACAATGAAGTTGTCGCAATTTTCCAGTCCGCAAACCAACAAGATCGATAATGTTTCACCGCTGGTTAATCGGGGAACCGGCACATAGCGCCCCAAGGTTACAAAACCGGGCCGCTTCGAACCCATTTCACCCCGAATCAAATTGCCGATCTGACACGTGTGATGCATCCCATCCCACAGGACTGATTTCATTAAACCTGATTTGCCCCGATGGCGGCAAAGTGATGATTTTGCGAAAGGACCAGCTTGATGTCGAACTCCCTGACCAAGGCTTTGATCTCCGACACCGTAATTGCCGATGCAATTGCCCATGAGCTGGACCGACAGCAAAATCAGATCGAACTGATCGCATCGGAAAACATTGTCTCGGCGGACGTGCTGGCCGCACAAGGTTCCGTTCTGACCAACAAATATGCCGAAGGTTATCCGGGCCGTCGTTATTATGGCGGGTGTGAACATGTCGACGTGGTTGAAGAAGTCGCGATTGAACGTATCAAGGAACTGTTCGGTGCCGGTTTCGCCAATGTGCAGCCGCATTCCGGCGCACAGGCCAATCAGGCCGTATTCCTTGCCCTGCTTCAGCCGGGTGATCGCGTTATGGGCATGTCGCTTGCTCATGGTGGTCACCTGACCCATGGATCGCCAGTCACCATGTCGGGCAAATGGTTTGATGTTGTGTCTTATCAAGTTCAGGAAGACACCCATCTGATCGATATGGATGCGGTGCGCCAAGTTGCCCTTGAAACCAAGCCAAAACTGATCGTTGCCGGTGCATCGGCCTATCCGCGCCACATTGATTTCGCTGCCTTCCGCGAAATTGCTGATGAAGTCGGTGCCTATTTGATGGTGGATATGGCCCACTATGCAGGCCTTGTTGCTGCGGGCGTTTATCCGAACCCGGTGCCGCATGCCCATGTGGTGACCTCAACCACGCACAAAACCCTTCGCGGTCCGCGTGGTGGTTTCATCCTGACCAACGACGAAGCATTGGCCAAGAAGTTCAACTCTGCCGTCTTCCCGGGTAACCAGGGTGGACCGTTGATGCACGTGATCGCGGCCAAGGCCGTTGCCTTTGGCGAAGCGCTTCAGCCATCGTTTAAGGATTACGCCAAGCAGGTCATTCATAATGCACGCGCGCTTTCCGATGTTTTGATCGAAGGCGGGCTTGGCATCGTTTCGGGTGGCACGGATTGCCACATGGTTCTGGTTGACCTCCGCCCCAAAGGGGTGACTGGCAAGGCCGCCGAAGCAGCGCTTGAGCGTGCGGGCCTGACTTGCAACAAAAACGCGATCCCATTTGACCCGGAAAAGCCGTTTGTGACTTCTGGCATTCGTCTTGGCACCTCGGCTGGCACCACGCGTGGCTTTGGCGAAGCCGAATTCCGCAAGGTGGGTGAACTCGTCCTTCGTGTGATCGACGCGCTTTCTGCCAATGCCGATGGCGATACCGAGGTTGAGGCAGCGGTTCTTGCCGAAGTGCGCGCCCTTTGCGCCGCACACCCGATTTACGCGGCCTGATCATGTTTTTGTCGATTTTCGACATTTTCAAAATCGGCATCGGCCCATCGTCGTCACACACGATGGGCCCGATGCTGGCCGCGGCACGCTTTCTTGATGATCTGCGCGCGATCCATGCTGCACACCCGATTGCTGGCCTGCAGATCAAGGCAACGCTTTATGGATCGCTTGCCTTTACCGGCAAGGGGCATGCGACTGATCGGGCCGTTTTGCTTGGCCTTTGCGGTTTTAGCCCGGAAACGATTGATCCGGAAAAGGCAGCTATTGCAGAGGCCGAGGTTCATGAATGCGGGCAAATCACTTTGCCGGACCTTGGCGCCGTGCGTTTCGCCCCGGCAACCGATTTGATTTTTGATTACGGCCCACCGCTTGATGGCCATGCCAATGGCTTGATTCTGGCGGCCTTTGATCAGGATGGCGTGCCGATCCATCGCGAGACCTATTATTCCGTCGGCGGCGGCTTTGTCCTGACCGAGGAAGAGCTTCGTCGCCAGAACGATGATCAGGTATCACTTGGCGAAGAAAAACGCGCACGTGATTTCCCTTATCCGTTCGGCACCGCGCGCGAAATGCTGGAAATGGGCAAATGTGCTGGCAAGTCGATTGCACAGATGAAACGCGCGAACGAGGAAGTCATTCATGACGGCGCGCTTGATGACAAGATCGACTATATCTGGCAGGCGATGGATAATTGCATCGAACGCGGCCTGACCGATCAGGGTATTTTACCAGGCGGCTTGAACGTTCGCCGCCGCGCCAAAAGCATCCACGCGCAGCTTCTTGCCGAACGCGGCCACAACACGGTACAGCCCCATAACGTCAATGACTGGCTTAGCGTCTATGCCATGGCGGTGAATGAGGAAAATGCAGCCGGTGGACAGGTCGTGACATCCCCGACCAACGGTGCGGCAGGCGTTGTTCCGGCAGTGCTGCGCTATTACCGCGATCATTGCGCCGGGGCATCAATCGAAGGCGGGCGAGACTTCCTTTTGGTCGCTTCGGCCATCGGCGGATTGATCAAGCACAACGCATCAATTTCTGGCGCAGAAGTTGGTTGCCAGGGCGAAGTCGGCTCGGCCTCCGCTATGGCAGCAGCGGGATTGTGTGCAGCCCTTGGCGGCACCAACGAGCAGATCGAGAACGCCGCTGAAATCGCGCTTGAGCATCACCTTGGTATGACCTGCGATCCGGCTGGTGGACTTGTTCAGGTACCGTGTATTGAGCGAAATGCACTGGGTGCGATCAAGGCCGTATCTGCCGCCAGCCTTGCGCTTCGCGGTGACGGGCAGCATTTCATGCCACTTGATAATTGTGTGCGCGTCATGCTCGAAACCGGTCGCGACATGAGCCTGAAATACAAGGAAACCTCAACCGGGGGCATCGCAGTCAATTTGCCGGAATGTTGATCAAAGATCGCGTTCCGGCAGGTTTGATCCCTTAGAAGCTCATTTCGCGGATGAGGTTTGAAATCACGGATTCATAGAACCGTGTGGCAAGACTGATGGGCTGTGCGTCGATCTGCAGTGATCCACGCTGCACCTTGGAAAATTCGCTGGTCTCTGATGACAATGCTGCACCATCAATAATCGTTCCGGTGACCTTATAAACCGGATCAAGCGGGATATACTGGCCGTCCGAGTTGCGCTTTGCGGCGATCGAACCACCGTTTTCCGACGTCATCATTGGCACATCAATATAGGTGCTGTTAAACCGCTCCACTGACTTGATTTGCACATCGAATGCCGATTGCAAAAGCTGTTCGGGATAGAAACGCGCAATTGCGTCATCAGAAAGCCTTGCAACATCACGTTGCGACACATAGGCAACGATATTCCAGTTGCTGTCCTGATCTGCAACAATTCGGGCAAATGGCACCTTTGCACTGACCCAGTGACCGGGTTTGAGGCGGTCGGAAACTTCGCGGACAGTTCCGCTGATCGGGGCAGTTAGTGTCAGAAGCTTCTGATGCGCATCAAGGGCATCAATGCGCGCAGCCAAGCGCCGCATATCTTGTAAACGCGCACCATAATCATCGCGTTCTTCGGGGTTTGTTTCCGCACGGCTCAATTGGATACGGGCTTCTTCAAGCTGCAACTCGCGAATGCGATGTTCGGCGTCAAGTTCCGGTGATGCCATGACGGCAATTGGCGTCCCAACCTCTACCCGATCATATTTGCCAACTTTAAGTTCGATCACCTGGCCTGCAACAGCACTGACGACTTCGGCTTCCTGTTCGGCTTGAAGGACAGCATCGGCGGTGACCTTCCCTTGCCACGGCACAATTGCAATCAGAACCAGACCGACAAGCACCGCACCGGCAACCATTTGCGTGCGGGTGAGTTTTGCCGCGTTACGTTCTTTCCACCAGAACTGAATTTCCTTGATGATCGGGATCACGATGAACCACGCTATTTCGATGGCAAAAAGGACGATGCCAAGAACTTTGAAAAACAGATGATAAACAATGACGGCAATGCCAAGAAACAGGAAGAACCGATAAATCCAGACCGAGACTGCAAAGATCGCAAGCATCCTGCGTTTATGTGCAGGCATTGGTTCGGGTGGCGGGTTGCCAAAGGCGAATAGCCGTTCGCGAATGGCCCATTTGGCAATCGCAAAGGATCGGTTCTGCAAATTGGCAATGCCCAGAAAGTCCGATAGCAGGTAATAGCCGTCGAACCGCATGAACGGGCTTAGATTGATCAGAAGCGTTGCTATCCAACTCGTCGTTGCCATCAGGAATACCGCACTTTGCAACGGCCCGGGCGGAACGACATGCCAGAAAAAAGTCGCCAGCAATGCAATCGCCAACTCAACCCTGATGCCTGCAGCACCAATGCGCAGACGCTTTTCCCGGCTGGTCAGCCGCCAGGCATCGGATGTGTCGGTATAAAGAACCGGATACATCACAAGGAATGCAACCCCCATGGATGGCACCCGACAGCCATAGCGTGACGCGCTATAGGCGTGCCCCATTTCATGCAGGATTTTGGTCAGACTAAGCGTCACCGCCATCCAGACGACACCCTGCCAGTTGGCAAAGCCCATGAATGTCGAAACGAACAAATCCCATTGGCGCAGTGTCAGAAAAATACCGATCAAACCAATCAACAAGATCGCGATGCTGACAGCGCGCGATGCAATGAAGTCAGCGTATTTTTGCGTTCTGCGCAGGAACCGGTCCGGATGAACCAGCGGCACACGGAAAAACAGATAGTTATGTACCAACCATTTCCCGAATGATTGCTTGCCTGCCTTGGCAATTCTTGAAAATTCGGCAACGGCGTCTGCATTCTCGCGCTAATCAAACCACTACCATGCAGGAACTTGATCAAGGCGGTTAATGTCGCATCTGACGGTGTCAGAACCGTTTCCTTGCGCACCTGATCTAGGATCACTTTTCCTTGTTTCAGATGCCAACGACGCAGCATCTCAAACTGGATATAGCCGACACGGAAATAGCGGTTACGCACAGGATCATGGATGGTCCAGCAAGGTGCGCCATATTCATCCGTCCCGGCTGGTAAAAGCTTCAGGTCTTCGCGCAGTGGCGGCACGACGACATCTTCACCAGTTGATTGTGACGGCGCAGCCATCGGTTAGAACCCGATCATTTGACGCAGTGCAGACAGCGGACGGCGGAACAAGAACAGTACCAAGGGCACACGATCCCCCATCACCTTCGCCGATCCCTTAAGACCGATCCTTGGTAAGGTTTCATCCGGCTCAAACCGCGCGATCGCCCGATAGGCAAGAATGCCTTCCGGTGTTTCCTGCGGCTGATACGCTGCATATTCCAAGGTCGCCGCAATCGAATGCAACGGATCGACATCCAGGAAGAATCGGACTTCGGCCCCCGGATGCAGTGATATCGCATCAGATACCGGGATGAACACGCCAAGTTCGGCATCTTCGGGCTTTGCGATCACCATGACCTGCTCGCCGGTTGATACCGGGCGACCGCGCCAGTCATTTGGATCGCTAAAGACAACGATACCGGCTTGAGGCGTTGTGACATTCACCTGCGAAAGCTGATATTCACTAAAGGCGGCCTGCTCCATCCGCAAGGCAAGGCGGGTTTGTTGCAGGGCTACTTCAGCGCGCCCCTTGGTATCACCAAAGGCCTGCTGCGATGCCCGGCGTAGTTCCGCCTCCGCTGTATCGACCGCGCGCAAGGCAATCTCGTAATTCGCCCGAAGTTCCGCATCCTCAAACGAGAACAGCAAATCCCCTTCAGCCACCGGCGCATTTGGCCGAACGGCGACATCGCGAATAACCCCGCCAATCGGTGCGGCGATCATGATGGGATCACGTGGCTGGACGGTTGCCGGCGCAATGATGCTTTGACGTACCGGCAAGAACATCACAATCAAAATAGCCGCCACCAACGCCCCAATGACGATACGACGACGTTTGTTACTGATCAAAAAACCGCTGCGTTTCTTTTGCGGTGACAATGCATTCCATGCATGTCCCAGTGCATCTGCCATTTGATCGAGCAACAGCATTTCAGCGTCTTGCCAGACAAGTTCCCGCACAAGAAGCAAGGTCCCTATGCGTTTGCCATCAGGCGCCATAACCGGTTGAAGAAGAACGTTTTCCTGAAGGAATTCCTGCCACTCTTCATGAAAGTCTGCACCGTCAGACGTCCGTGCCAAACACTCGGCCTTCTCACTGCCTTTATGGGCGTTTGCCAGCTTCTCGACAAATCGGATAAAGGGTGCATTGCGATCAACCGTGGGGACATTGGATACAGCAACCACGCGTTCCTTGCCGTCCAACCCACGTGTCAGAAGGATCGCCTGTTGATAGGAAATCAGCCGTCTGGTTTCCGTGACAGCCGTGAAACGCAGGGCCGTTAAATCCGGCGCCTGGCGGATTGATTTCTGAAGACCCAGCAGTACTGCCGATGCGGAAATCGTATTCATGCTATCCGTCAGATTGAGCCTAACGTCGGGTCAGGACACCCAACCAATGACGTCAGGGTTTGGGATCAAACACAGCCACACCACTCATGCCCGAAAGAAGCTTTCCTTCCTTCTCATCAATGGTGGCAAAAACTTTGACCGTCTGGCTTACCGGATCTATGTCCGCGCCAATGCGCTCGGTCGTTGCTTTAATCATCGAGCCGGTTTCGTCAATCCGGGCCCGGAAGGTTTCGCCAATCGTCAGCCAGGAGAGCCATTGCGACGGCACGATCAGTTCCAGTTCAAGATTGCCAGAACCAATGATTTCAACAAGCTCATCACCCGGATTGGCAATCTGATAGGGCTGACTGCGCCACTCTACCATAACGCCGTCATAGGGCGCGTTGATTTTGCAGCGATCAAGATAGACATCCTGAAGCTGAAGCTGTGCACGCGCACTATCGCGCGCGGCTTCTGCCATAATGACATCAAGCTCGCCAACGCTGCGCAATTCAAACAACCGTTGCTGGGATTTAAGCTGCGCATCCGTCCTGCGAAGATCTGCTGCAACCGTTGCACGCTGTGCCTTATACGCCACGCAATCAAAGGCAATCAAAAGATCACCTTTCTTGAAAGCAGCCCCAGGTCGCACGGCGATCTTTTCGATCCGTGCAGCCAATTCACCCGAAAGCACAGCACGTTCACGCGTGGTAACAAGAACACGGGTTTCAAAGCTTTCCTGTGCAGACGCTTGCGTAGGGACAAGAAACAGCGACGCAGCAAACATGCCAATGATGTTTGCTGCGATTGCTATTTTGGATTTTCGGGGGCGGGTTGAAGCCGCCCCCAACAAAGATGGTAGACAAAAAAACATTACTGCGCGGCTGCCTGCTGATTTTCTTCAGACGTCATGGCTGCTGGTGCGACTGCATCGGCGGCTTCTGCCGCCGGGGCATCGAACTCACCCCGGTTCCAGCGGGCCAGAACTTCGCTTACAGCCTCTGCCAGACTATCAACGGTATCGTTCGGGATCTCGCTCGGGAACGGGTCGGCACCGATGGAGGCAAACAGGCGACCATAAGATGCCTGCATATCGGCATAGGCCATATCGCGCTGAAGATTGCTCAGCAATGCGCGAACATCGGCGCGGATCGACTGGGCTTCACCAACGGCATTTGCCGACTGGCTGGCATCAATCGTTTCGGCGATATTGTCCTGAACCGAGGCGATTTTGTCTGCCAGTTCATAGTCACGCTTGGAATGGGCAAAGCGCAGCTGGGCGATATTGACCTGACTGATAACGGCCATGCTAAGCGCAAGACGACGTACTTCGGAAAGTTCGATCTGGCTGTCAGCAAGGCGCATATTGGCCGGTGCCTTGAAAACCTGCATCAGGTTCCATGAAAGGTTGATCGCTCCTTCATACCACTTGGAATTCACCTTGTAGCTGTCAGTCGTGTGGTTGATCCCTGCACTGAAGTTCAAGCCCGGCACCATCTGCACGATTGCAATCTTTGCTTCCTGCTGATTGATGCGCATCTGATAGGCTTCTGAACGGAGTTCCGAGCGGTTTTTAAGGGCTTCAAGCTCAAGTTCTTCGGCCGTCTCCATGATGGTTGGAAGCGGACCACGTTCAGAACTGACGGCGGCCTGAATGGTGAACTCGCTATCAGGGTGGATGTTCATCAAAACGGCAAGCTCGGTACGTGCTTCGACCAGCTGACGACGGCGGGTTTCAAGTTCACGCAGGGTCAGAAGCAAATCTTCCTGATAGGTCAGCGCATCAAGCGGTGCACCAACACGTTCGCGCACCTGCGTTTCCGCACGTGACAGTGCGGCACGGACTTCTTCAAGAACCGGTTCGAACTGGATCAGTGCACGTTCAGCCGCCGCAGCACGCCAGTAGGCACTACGCGTATCATTGATGACGTTGTGGATCACCTGACGACGGCGTTCCTTGACGATCAGCGCCATGTCAGCCTGTTGATGGGCGCGCATGTAACCGATGGCAAAATCAAGAACGTTCCAGCTGACCGTCAGGTCGCTGTCACGCACATTCTTGTCAGAACTGGTCGAAGTGGATGTTTTGTCTTCGTTATAGGTCGCATCCTGTTTGGAACGACGCGTCCAATCCGAAGAGCCAACAATGCTTGGCAGAAGATTGACATTGGCAACGTCAAGCTGCCCCATCGCAACCGCCTCTTCCATCAGCTTGAGGCGATGGTCGAGGTTGTATTTAAGCGCGCGTGCGATTGCTTCTTCAAGGCTCAACGGTCCGCTGATCGTTTCCTGTTTGGCAAACAGACGATCAAGATCCTCGGCAACGCGCGCAGTGTCATCCGCACTCGTCAGTGGCTCGGGCGTAACCGCACAAGCTGACAGAAACGCAGCAGTACCTGCCGCGACGACAACATTTCGCCACTTACGAAACATGCCCGGTTTTTTGACAGTTCCAGTAACCAAGTCCAAGTCCCCCAATAGACGGCTTTCGATCGGCACTTCAAACATTGGCCAACGAAAACTCGAAATATTCAATCCATCCTCAAATCCGGTCCGGGTCATGTTTCGATGCGTTCAAGCACCCGGTGGATCTGTATCTCCCAATTCATTCAACCGAACGCGCGTTCGGGCGTCACACTGGCATCTGATGAACCGTCAGTGCTTTGGCAAGAAGGCGTGCTTCCTGATCGGTCATGCCACCGAATGCAGCCAACTGACTGCTAAAATCACCTTGCCATGCTGATGCCAGTACATCACCGCTCTCTTCAAGGGCTGCCTGATCACCGCCATCACCTTGCGGCGCGCCTTCTGCGGGTGGCGTTCCATCCTGGCCCTCAGCACCTGGTTCACCACTCGGCTGTCCCAACGGAAGCCCATCAAGACCCTCTGCCGGTCCGCCATTCAGACCAGTGCCACCAAGTCCGCCACCGTCACCGCCGCCCGGGGTCAAACCGCCAGCTGGACCAGCAGCACCGGCTCCGGCTCCGGCACCACCAGGAGCACCTGCGCCAGCACCCGGCGCCGCGCCAAAGCCACCAGCAGCTCCACCGGCCGGTTGACCGCCGCCAAGGCCGCCACTCAGACCACCGCCCAAGCCCCCGCCAAGACCACCACCGACCGAAGAGCCCAATCCGCCGCTACCTTGAACGGCAGCTAAACCACCACCGGCGGCACCACCAGCACCCAGACTACTGCCAACGATGGACGCACCACCGCCAAGGCCACTACCTACTTGCGACGAGGTCAGGCCAGCCGATACCGGCGTGCCGGAATTCCCAATCGGGCTGGTATTGCCAAGCTGACCGGTAACTGTCGTCTGAATGTTTCCGCCGGCAATAATTGGCCCTGAGCTACCATTCCCGCCAGCATTCGTCGTAATCGCACTACTAACCGGCGTTCCGGCATCACCACCTGTTGTCGTTCCCGGCGCCTGCAAAAGCGGAGGAGGCGTTACCACAGGCGTTGGTGTCGGGGCAGGTGACGTCACCGGGGGCGGCGTCGTTGTAGTCGTCGGTTTTGCAACAACAATCGTGGTCGTGATCGCACTGCTTGTCGCGTCACCATCAGAAAGGGTAAAGCTTACGGTGCGGTTCGCGTAAGTCGGCGTACCTGCCGTGTTCTGGTAAGCAACCGCACGCACAACTTCCTGCACATTGGCTGGAGTTGAGTTTGAATTCAGGCTGATAACAAGGTTATTTCCCGCTGCGATCGCATTTGTCAAACTACCTATGATCGTCCCGCCAACTCGTACATTCGATCCGGCAGTTGTCCCGTCAAGCGTAATCGTCGTACCAGTGGTCGAGATCGTCAGAAGGTCTTCACCCGCAACAAGCCCAGCCGAAATACTAACGGTAAGCGTACCACCATTGCCGAGATCAAGGTTCGTTAAATCGACATCTGTCACCAACGCATTCTGCCCGACATCAAGCTTAATCGTCTGCCCGGCAGTATAGTTGACGCTGTCACCCGACAAATTGCCAATACTTGGTGCGTCATTGACACCATTTATGTTCACAGTAACAGTGCCAAGAGTCACATTGGAGCCACCACCTGCACCCGTATTCCCGCCGTCATTTGCGGTAATAGTCAGGGTTGCAGCACTGTTACCAGCGGCGTTTGTTGCGCCGGTATATTGAATGTTCGATGCCGTGTTCAGATAAGTATCAATATTGGCAACAGTGCCCGTCAAAGTCAGGGTACCAGACGTTGATCCACTGATCGTAACCCCACCGCTTGAGGATGCTGTCAAGGTTCCAGCACTTGCCGCAATGGTGACGGTGATATTGCTTGAACCTGCATCAACATCCGAAATTGAAATCGCGGAAAGATCGACGTTGCTCGCGGTATCTTCAGTTACCGTGATCGAGGCAGGTACACCTGTTGCGGAAGGATTGTCATTTACTGCGCTAACGACAACCGAGCTGACCGCAGCCGTACTCGCAAGACCGTCATTGTCGGTCAGGGTCATTGAAACACTGCGTGTAGATGCCGTCGGGTTCTGACTATCGTTCTGATAAGCCACCGCACGCGCCAAATCCTGTACACGTGCAACGGTCGCATTGCTGTTGAAATTGATAACCAGATTATTGCCCGCAGCAATATTATTGCCCAACGTACCGATCACGGTACCACCAACAGATACGTTTGATCCCGCTGTGGCACCGGCCAAAGAGACCGTGCCAGTCGTTATCAGGGTCAGGATATCTTCGTTGGCCTGCGCATTGCCCGATACTGTAACCGTCAAATTACCGCCATTGAAACTTGCCGGGTTATCCGCATCGGTGATCGTAAGGTTACCACCTGAATCCAGCGCAACGGCCGAATTCCCTTCGGCGAAACTAACGCTATCCCCGCCAAGATTTGCGATAACCGCCGGATTACCCAAGGTCATCGTAAAGGTCGCGGATGCAAATTCTGCACCGCCATTTGCAGTCCCGTCCGCGTCATTCACAACGAGGCTAAACGACTGGGTACCGGACCCGGCAGAGGCTGACCAACGCGTATTCTGAACCAGTGTCTGAATACGGGTATCGGTCGCATTGGCATTGAACGTGATTGTTAGCGTGTTACCGCCTTGACCATCGTTGGTTGCATGGACCGTACCAATCGAAACACCGCCAACCATGATGGTTTCGCCAGCCGCAATCGTACCATCACCACCAGAAGTCGCATTCGTGCCATCAAGGGTGAAATTGCCACTTGCACTGTTACCGCCATTCGGCGTGATTACAAGTGACCCACCATTGTAATCGGCAAAATCCGCGTTGCTCAGCGAGAAGTTACCGTCTTTATCAATGTTCGAGGTATTGCCCGGCTGCAGCGCAGTATTGTCACCATTCAGGTTCCCGATGACAGGTGCATCGTTCACAGCTGTCAGCGAAACCGTCGATGTAAGGTTCGGTGCTGCACTGTTGCTACCGCTATTTGCCGTACCACCGTTATCCGTAATGCCAGTAATGGTCACAACACGGTTTCCGGCAGTCGTAGGATTATCGCTGGTGTTGCGATAGGAAAGTCCATCAACCAATGTCTGAATTTGCGCACTGGTCAGGGTCGCACCGCTAAAGCTGATCGTCGCTGTGGTTCCGGAGACCGATACGTTCACGGTCAAACCATTGGTTGCCGATGTCACCGAATTGCCATTGGTCAAGGCAACGTCCGAACCATCAAAACTGATAATTTCCGAAGCACCGTCAGAAACGTTGGTGACCGTCATGGTCATTGCGTTAAAGCGATCAGCGGCTTCAACCGTAGAGGCCGTAACCGTGTTAAACAGGTCGGATCCCCCCGCACCCTCGACATAGGTCGGGTTTCCACCCGTCGCAGAGAGGGTCGGCGCGTCATTCACATTGGTGATGCTGACCGTAGTCGAACCGGTCGCGGTCAAAGCCCCACCCGTTCCCTGGGCACTGCCGGAGTTACCATCACTGAATGTCCAATTGATCTGCACGCTTGATGCCGGATCATTCGACGAGTTGCTATACCGGATTGCCTGCATCACTTCGTTGACAAGTGCGGTCGTCGGGATCGTACCATTGTTCTGGAACGTGATCGTCAGCTGACCTGAGCTTGATGTATCGAAACTTGCAATGACATTGCCACCGCTTTCGATATTCGATCCGTTAAGCGTCAGGTTACCGCCCGTGATCATTGAAAAGACGTCAGTAGCATTCGCGCCGCCATTTCGGACCAGAACCAGGGTTGCGCCAGCAAAGTTCCCATTGCCCCCGTTAAGCGCTGCAAGCTCAACATCGGACACTGTCACATTGGAATCCAGAACAACCGCCGACCCACCCTCGGTAAAGGACGGCGTTCCATCAAGGCCCGTCAGAACGGGCGCATCGTTGACAGCGGTTACGTTAATCTGCGTCGTCCCGGCGGCAACCTCGCCGCTCCCGTTTCCGTCATTCACTGTCGCAGTAATCGTTGCAACGTTGTTGCCCGTTACATTTGAAGCTGGCGTGTAATGAATACGGCTGGAGGCATCAAGATACGTGTTGATATCAGCAGCACTGCCGACAAGTGTTATTGTCGTCGCGTTGACCAGCGTTTCCGTCACACCGCTGCCGACCCCTGCACCATCCGCTGGCGTGCCAAAGGTACCTGCTGAAACTGTCAACGTTACCGTCAGCGTATCACCATCCACGTCTGCAAAAGTTGCTGCCGATAGATTGATGTTTGAAAGTGTGTCTTCGGCAACAGAAACACTCGCGGGCATAGACGTGCCCGTCGGATTGTCATTTACTGCGGTAATATTGACCGTGATCGAACTGGATGAGGAGTCTACCGTGCCATCATTGACCTTGGCCGAGATGGTCGCAGCACTGTTCCCGTTCGCGTTCGATGCCCCCTGATAGCTCACATTTGTTGTGGTATCGAGGTAGGTATTGATGTTCGCTGCTGATCCGGAAAGCGTTAAAGTTCCGGTACCAGATCCGCTAACAGTCACGCCACCGCTACTGGTCGCGGTCATGACACCTGCGGTCGCTGTAAGCGTCACGGTCAGGTTGTCTCCATCACTATCGGCGACTGTAATCGCGGAGAGATCGATATTGGTGGAAACGTCTTCTGTAACAGTAACACTTGATGGGGCGCCCGTCAGTGTCGGCGCATTATTTGCCGGGGCTGCCGACGCGATCAAATCGTCAAATGCCAATCGCATGTTCCCATCACCACCAGTCAAGGTGACAGTAAATGAACTGACCGCAGTCCATCCCAAAGATACATTCGTAGCGTGATATCCGCCACCCATGGTCATGGTGACGCCATCTAGGCTGCTAAATGCCACGTTCACGTTACTGTTTGACGAACCCGACGTGGTATCACTGAAAACATACGTTGCACCGGTTTCCGTGGAAACCGATAACATTCCAATGCTGGTTATATTCACCGGACTGTTAAAGTTGAACGTGTAGCTCGTGCCGTCTCCGGTCGCCTGCCCCCAGAAATGACCACCAATGAACGGGACCGTCCCCGACCCGCCAGAGGTATATGTTACGGTTTGGCCAGAAAACTCAAACCAACTGCCGCCGGATGATGTGGCGATCGTATAGCCAATGCCATCCACGGAGCTGGTAACGGTCGTACCTGACGCCGTTGCTAAATCCATATTGTCGGTAGCAAGCAGGTGTTCATAGCTTGAGCTATACTCCATACCCTCCAACGCACCCGTCGCATATTCAAGATCCCAGTCACCACCAAGACTTGATGCGCCCGTATCGTCCACAGATGCAGCGATGTCTGCACCTGTTGCCAGCGCAAGTGCGTCAGCAAAAGCTTTTCCGTCGCCACCGGCAACGCGACAGCCATAAAGCAGGATGTCACCACTTTCGGTAAGAGATGCACCGATCGCAGCCAAGTCATCTGCGCGCACAATCACCGTTTCAGAATTAAGCGTCATATTGCCAAGATAGACAGCACCTTCTGCGCCGTGACTGATGATGTGAAGCGCATCAAAGTCCGCATTCTGTGCTGCCCATGCGACGATCTGATCAAGCCCATCTGCATTGCCGTCCAGCACAACAATTTCAACGCCATCGCCAATGTCGGCAATCAGGTCTTCAATATCTGTCAGGCTGCCATCAATGAAGACAACTTCCTTGCGACCACCATTCTGGGCGGCATCGACCATGCGCAGAACATCAAACTCGCTGCCCGACGCAGGAACATCGGGCTGAGTCGCTGCATCTTCTGATTGCGAACTATCGCCGTTGGTTGAGGACGTGTCGCTTTCCTGTTGCGTTGCCTGCTCGGCTTCAGCATCTGCCTGCGCTTGCTCTGCACTGTCCGCGGCAGTCGCCGCACCGGCAGCATCAAACATAAAGCGCGGCTCGAGCGCCATGGGGGCGATAGCATCGAACCCAGGAATGGAGCGGGGGGCGTTTTCCTGACTTCCCGTACGAAGATTTTTCACGGCATTCACCATATGGCAGCACAACAACTAGAGATTGTATATATCGTACCTAGACAATAACATACAACTGCTCATAGGGGTATTTGTGCATCTAAACACAACTTAATCCAGCCAAGAAATCAGCTTGTCAGAATCTGTCAGGTTTTAAAGTGTGAATTGTGCATGCATTTCAATCCATAGTACATTAGCAACAAGAAAAAATCCATTAAACACAGACATATTCTCAGGAAATACACGCAAAACTGCTCAGAAATCGACTTCAAGCTTCATCGTCGCGGATCGACACAACCACGGGCAACACACGTCAAAAAGTAGCTTGTTCAAGCTCACTAGGAACCAACCTCCTTTCAAGACCAGCCAAACCAGACCTGACATGTTCGTATAAGGGAGTTAATGCTCATGTTCAAATCCACACTTACCAAACGTGCCAAACGTTTCGCCGTCGGCACAGCATCAGGACTTGCGACATTGTTTGTTGTCGGAAGTACTGCAAATGCTTGCCCTACAGATCCATATCTTGCGTCTGTTTGCACCACAGTCGCGAACTTCTGCCCTCGCGGCTATGCAGAGATGAGAGGGCAGTTAATGACGATTTCCGACAACAACGCTCTTTTCTCTTTGTTGGGTTGCACATGGGGGGGCGACTGCAGAACCAGTTTCGCAATTCCGGACATGCGCGGCCGTGCTGGCGTGGGTGCGGGAACCGGACCGGGCCTGACCGCCATCCAGCTCGGACAATGGCGGGGACAGGAAGATGTAACCCTCGACGTCTCGCAGCTACCAGCACACACACACGCATCAGAAGCCAGCATGAGCAACCTTTCCGTGTCACTCGATGCTTATGATGGCAATGGCACGTCACCCATCCCGGCAAATGACAAAAATTATTTGCAAACCGTCGGACAAAACCCGTTTCAGCCTAATACAACAGCAAACTTGTATGGAGAAGGAACTGGAACCCCCGTGGAACTGGGTGGTGTAGATGCATCTTCTGGCACAATAGATGTCACCATCGGCACCACCGGTAGCAATGTACCTGTTGATGTCCAGGGTCCTGTTATGGCTGTGACCTATTGCATTGCCACCACCGGCCTTTATCCACCGCGCACCTGACAACAAACAGCGTGATCAAAAGAGAGAAGCTCACCAGAAAAGTGATGCCAACTTCTCATTGATAATCATGAGGGTACAATGAAAAACCCAGTTATCCGTCACAAGTCTTTGCCGCTGAAATTTCAGCTTGCGGGATGTTCTTTCGCCATTCTCATAGCGGGAAGCATTTCTGCCGCAGCCTGCCCGACCGAACCTTACCTTGGTGAGGTCTGCATGACGGCGGCCAACTTCTGCCCCCGAGGCTATTCGGAGCTTGCAGGGCAATACGAAGCTATAAATGATTTCTCGGCCTTGTTCTCACTTATGGGGTGCAAATGGGGGGGCGACTGCCGCAGCATTTTCCAGATGCCAAACATGAAGGGACGCACCCCGATTGGCGCAGGCCAAGGCATTGGTCTCACTGATATTGAATTAGGTCAGTGGCGCGGACGAGAACAGGTCACAATCCGTACCTCCCAAATGGCCGCCCACACTCATACTCACACTTCCACAGGTGGTGTGGCAGTGCAAATAGACGCATATGACGGGTTGGGCACCTCACCAACCCCAAGCGTTACTGAAAACTATCTCCAAGCAATCGGTCAAAACCCGTTCCAGCCAAACACAACTGCCAACTTGTATGGCGCAGGTACTGGAGACCCGGTTGAAATTGCGGGTTTTGAAGCAAGCGGCACCGTCGCAGTTGCCCTTGGTAAAACCGGCGAAAGTAAACCAGTCAATGTCATTGATCCGACGATGGCTCTGACATACTGCATTGCGATGGAAGGCCTTTATCCGCCACGCAGTTAACCTTGCCGGGTGTGCCCAGACCAAATCGGTTTTGGCACACCCACCGCTTTGGAACAGTGGATTAAAATCGACAATCATACGTCTTTTCCGCGCCCGGTTCTCTCGACTGCACCGATTTATTCGCCGGCCACTACAAGCCCCACGCCCGCCACATCAATCTGCGCACGCGCCGTTTCTGATGGCTCGGCATCTGTCACCACTGCCGCAAACTCGCCAAACGGTGCCAAAACGTGAAGGGCTGTGTGATCGAACCTCAGATGGTTGATCAGAAGGATCGATTTGGCCGCACCATCCATCATCTTGCGTTTGGTTCGGGTGATGTCGTCATCCATGTGATAGACGTGGCCATCGCCCGCTGCGGGCGTTGAGATAAATGCGATATCGGCACGCAGGGTGCCAAGCGTTTCCTCGGTCACGCGCCCGACCCAGGCGTTGTATTTGGCCGAATATTTACCTCCAAGTGCGAGCACCGTGATGCCCGGTTCAGCCTTGAGGTTTTCCATCACCGCGTCATTGTTGGTGATCACCGTGAGCGGGCGTTTTTCTGGAAGAAGTGATCCAAGAACCGTAGCCGTCGAGCCATCATTAACCATCACGGTCATGCCGGGCTCCACCCATTCGAGGGCTGCGCGTGCCATGCGTTCCTTAAGGTCATGACCCTGAAGATGGCGGAAGCGAAAATCGCTTTCAAATTGGGATCCCGGCTCGATCGATGCGCCCCCGCGGGTTCGGCGCAAAAGGCCTTCGCTTTCGAGGTCATCAAAATCGCGATGAATGGTCATTTTCGAGACACCGAACATCTCGGCCAGTTCATCAAGCTGCACAGCGCCATCGCGCACCAGTGCATCAAGGATCTGCTGCCTGCGGTCGTCTCGTTTCATCGGGTATCCTTTGCGCGGTCGATCAATCCAGCAGGGCTCGCGCGGTTCGCTCATCGGTAATCAGACCGGCAACCCGACCTGATTTCAGCACCGCCCGGATCGCATCAATCTTGTCCGGTCCGCCTGCAATCGCGACAATATCTTCTTTCCGCTCAGGATCATAGCCCACAGCAAGGGTGCGGGCCGAAAGCGTCGTATTCACGATCTCGCCATTGGCATCAAAGAAATCACCCAGCATCTCGCCGCGCGCACCGGCGGCAGCTATTTCTTCGATCTCGGCGGGTTCAATCATGCCAGATGACACCAGCTGCGCATCCGCCGTTGCCGTACCAATACCAACGATTTTAAGCGTCGCATCCTGTGCCATGCGAAACACATCATCGACCCCGCGCTGCGAAAGAAGCACTTCGCGGTCCTCGACCGTATTGGCAAAGAACGGAACCGGCATGACATAGGCACGCGCACCGGTTTTTTCCGCCAGACGGTGCATCACATCATGCGGGTTGGCCGAGAAATTTCGTGTAAGCCCGCCCAGAAGGGAGACGAAATGAAGCCCCTTGGCATCGGTGCGCGGCAATTGGCGGGTGACTTCCGCCAAGGTACGACCATGGCCAAGACCGATGATGGAATGTTCGCCCGCCTCGAACTGCCGTTTGAGGTAAGCAGCGCCTGCAAGGGCCAATGCACGGACCGGAAGGCCTTCTTCGCCGATGTCGGGTGCAACTTCGCACAGCTTAAGGCCATAGGCCTCAAACAGTTTGGCTTCAAGCTGAACACATTCGACAATGTCGCCTTCGATCGAGACTTTGACACGCCCGTCCGCAACCGCCTTGGCAATCAGCCGGTGCGCCTTGACCGATGGCAAGCCAAGACGTTTGGCCACCTTGGCCTGTGTCAGACCGCCAACATAGTGCATCCAGGCGGCCCGTATGGCGAGCGTCTCATCGGTTTCGTTCATGTCATCCTTTGGCCCTATCGGGCCTTAAACTATCAAGACTTCTATTTATAGGACCACTGCCCGATTGAGGAAAGACTTCCGATAAGCCAACGCCGTCAAAGTTTTAGCGAAGATGCACCGATATCAATATACGGCGCCCAAAAAGCAACGCTTTCGGCGATCTGCGGGATCACTTCGCGGTCATTGGGTTCGCGTTCCTTAAATGACAGCTCCAGACAGATTTCATTGTCTTTCGCCCCGCCTTCCTCAAACGCCGCCAGTAATGGTTCGGGCTGAATGCGACCGCGCGCATTAAATTCCGCCGTAAATGGGCGATGCCCGCCCTTATCCATCAGGCTTTGCTTGATATGAATGATGGGCGAGACTTTTGGAACTGCTTTGGCCCAGGCATAGGGATCAAAATCATCCGGGTTTTCGGATGTCACATCGCCATGATCAATATCAGCCATCATCCACATCGGGATGGCCAGATTGGCCGCGGTCAACCGATCCTGAAGGGCGATGCATTCCTTGATCGTTTCGCCAAATTCTCGCGCAATGCTCATCGGTTCCCAAAATACATATTCAAGTCCGGCGGACTTGCCGTGTTCGGCCACTTCGGCCCAACAATCAATCGCGATCTTGATCATGTCTTCGCGCCGCGCCGGGTCATCCTGTTCGCGGTAGGTCAGAATTGCGAACTGGGTGCCAACCGATGTTCCGCCAAGATCAGCCGTGATATCGGCAAATGTCTTGAACCAGTCAATATAATAGCGCCGCACATCCGCATCAGGATGACCAAAATGGTTTAGCCGTCCATAGGGGCCGGTCATGCCCGATGTCACGCGCACGCCTGTGCGATTAAGAGCCTTGCCCATTTGTCGGGTTAGTCGCCGGATCACCGGGGCCTGCCAGGATGGATTGATAAACTCATGGGTCAGCTGCAAATCACGGATTTTCAGATCGCGCGCCACGCACTCAATCAGATCATCTGGATCAGCAAAGCGGTTCACCAGCGGATTGGTATTAAGCGAAAGGGTCAAAGCCATCAGGATGCCACCGCATATGCTGTTTCAAACCAGTCAGCGAAAGTCGCAATTTCCGACTTGCTCATATCAAGCCGATGCTTGGTCCGACGCCAGATGATGTCTTCGGCGGTAATCGCCCATTCGTTTTCCACCAGCCAATTGACCTCGGCCTCATAAAGATGAGCACCGAAATAACGACCAAGCCCCTCGACACTTGTGGCAGAACCAACAATCTTGCCCGTCAGGGTGCCATAGCGCCGCCCGTAATATTCGCGCAAAGCCCGCGTCATCCACGGGTAGTCGGCCTTCATCGTTTCGCCAAATGCGGTGTAATCGGCATTGGGCATATCCCCGCCCGGAAGAACCGCACCCTCGGTCCAGTCATCGCCCATCTGTGGGAAGATATGGCGGATTTCATGCATGCCGCGTTCGGCCAACTCGCGGAAGGTCGTGATCTTCCCGCCAAAGATGTTGAGCAACGGCGCACCGTCCTTTTCATCCAGATCAAAGACGTAATCACGGGTCACAGCCGATGGATTGCCCTTGCCATCGTCAAACAGCGGACGCACACCCGAAAACGTTTCAAGGATGTCTTCGCGACGAAGCTTTTCCTTGAAATAGCGGTTCACGCAATCAAGCAGATAAGAGATTTCATAATCATCAATCGAAACATCTTCGGCCCGCCCGTCATAGGCAATGTCAGTCGTGCCAATCAGCGCCTTGTTGCCTTCATAGGCATTAATGAAAATCACACGCTTATCATCGTTCTGGACAAGGTAACTGTGCGGACCTTCCCAGAATTTCGGAACGATAATGTGGCTGCCTTTGACCAGACGCACATTGCGCGTTGAATTGGCCCCGGCAACACGGGTCAAAACATCGGTCACCCACGGCCCGGCTGCATTGACCAGACATTTGGCGATAAATTCGCGGCGTTCGCCGGTGATACTGTTCTTGGTCGTGACCCGCCATTTGCCGTTTTCACGCCGCGCACTGATCGCGGGCGATCTGGTCATGACGATTGCGCCGCGCTGTGCGGCATCTAGGGCGTTCAGCGTTACAAGACGCGCATCATCAACCCAGCAATCGGAATATTCAAAGCCACGCTTATACTGATCCAAAAGCGGCGCACCTTCGGGATCGCGATGCAGATCAAGGGTCCGCGTCCCCGGAAGCTTTTTACGCCCGCCAAGATGGTCATATAAAAACAGACCAAGACGCACCAGCCACGCCGGGCGGTCCTGCGGTGAATGCGGCAAGACAAAGCGCAGCGGCCAGATGATATGCGGGGCGGCATTCATCAGAACTTCGCGTTCGATCAATGCTTCACGCACCAACCGGAACTCGTAATATTCCAGATAACGCAGACCACCATGGACAAGCTTGCCCGAACGTGACGATGTGCCTTCGGCCAGATCGTCCTTTTCGCAAAGGGCAACCTTAAGCCCGCGACCCGCTGCATCACGGGCAAAGCCCGCGCCATTGATGCCACCACCGATGACAAATAGATCCAGTTCCTGCGTGCTCATGTCACGATCCTCCTTGCGTCGGATTTGACGCATCATCTTTGGCATCTGCGCCATCGCGATGGGCGGCAAGCCGGTCCCAGACCGGTTCAAGCGCTTCGCGGGCTTTGGCATAGGCGGGGTAAAGTTCGGAATATGTCGCCTGAAGATCGGGTTCGGGCGTTTCTGCATCGCCCAGAAGCGGTGTGACCCATTCCGCAACACAGCTTTCCATATCCGAATAGGCACCAATGGCGACCGCTGCCATCATCGCACAGCCAGCTGCCCCTGCTTCTTCGCGGGCTGAAACACGCACTGGTGCGCCAACGGCGGCGGCCAAGATGCCGCGCAGCGCGCGTGAACGCGCCGCCCCACCAGTCAGGCGAAGTTCCTTGGGCAATTCATCCATCGCGCCATAACAATCGCGTGCCGCCATGCCGAGACTTTCGACAACAGCACGGATCAAATCAGGGAAACGATGACCTGATGCAAGCCCGATGAAGCCCGCGCGTGCGTTGGCATTGACAATCGGGCCACGTTCACCGGCCTCGGAAATATAAGGGTGATACAGGATCTGACCGGGCTCAGACCGCGCAAGCCATCCATCAATTCGCGCAACCAGATCGGCATAATCATGGGGATGGCCGGTTTCACTCATGAGATCGGCCGCCATGCGAAGCGCCCAATCAATGTTAAGGGTTGCGGCCATATTGGTTTGTACCTGGGTCACCATATGATCGGCCGGCAGGCAAATGACATAACCGGAATTGCCACGCAGCTTGATCTCGGAATCCTTGACCGCGCGCATATGCACCCCGGTCGAGCCGATGGTCGAACAGGCCGCCCCCGCCGTTCCGGTGTAAACACCGGCACCAAGGGCCGTCATGACCATATCGACATAACCAAGACTGACCGGTGTTCCGGCCAGAAGATCTGTTTGTGATGCGGCCTCGGCACTCAGCGGATGGGTTTGTTGGCTGCCATCAAGAATTTCGGGTAGCAAATGACGGCGGCTTTTAAGTTCAAGCGCGTCAATCACAAGATCGGAATAGTGGCGCGTGCGGAAATCACCAAAGGTGAAACTTGCTTCTGACGGATCGGTTGCCCGCACCCCGGTCAAGTTCAGATAAAGCCAGTCCTTGCAATGCATGGCAGCTTCGGAACGATCAAGAAGTTCGGGGCAATGACGATGCATATGCGCCATCTGCGCACCCTGCTGACAGGTATTAAGGGCTGTGCCCGTTGCCAGAAAACGTTCTGCATCGATGTAGTGCGACGCAAGATCGCGGGTCGTGTCGGCTGCGCGCGCATCAAGCCATAACCAGGCATCGCCAACCGGACGGTTGTTTTGCCCGACAAGCCATGTGCCATCCCCCTGCGCGGTGACGGCAAGCGCCGCCGTCCGGGTGGCCAGGCCATCAATTTTCTCACCAAGGCTTCTAATTGCCGATGCGCAATCAGACCATGTCCGATCCATGCATTGGGTCGCAGCCCCGTTGGGGCCGCTGTCATATTGGTTGGGAACCGACGCTTCGCCCAGCTGATCGCCCGCCATGGAAAAAGCCACGGCCTTGATCACTGACGTACCTGCGTCGATCCCGATGATGATGTCGCGTTCAGCCATGCTTCATCCTTTCGATGAGCAGCTGACTGATCACGCAAATTGCGTGTGCCATGCGACGTCCTCCCTTTTGCATTTATTGCGCCCGACTTTTCCAGTCGATGCAGCCTTTGTTCGGGAAAAATCTTCCCGGGTTGTTTTCAGCATAACCTGACGCCGCACGATGTCGAGTGTAATTTTTTACTTTCGCAGAAATTTTTTTCAGTTATGGTAATCAGCACAGAACGGATACCCGGCCCCGCCAATCGCAGAAAAAGGCGGTTTTTAACAAAAACGGGATTCGGGATGTGACACGCGAATTCCCCAAAAAGGCATTTCGCGTTGTGCATCGGGAGGAAAATGGCCTGCACCAAGATAGGCCGAGCTGGTTCTGATCAGCACCGCGTTTCCAGTCGCACCAATGGCGACCCAGGGAAAGATACGCGACCTGATCGGCATTAAGTGGGGCGGCACCCCACGGCCTTTGCCAGCACTTCCCACAAGGAATTAACAAGGCCCACCGAGGCTGGACGGGAGGAATAAAGGCAATGAGTGCCACCGATTTATCCATCACATCCATCAAACCGCGCATCGGTCGGCGTGGCTTGATCATCGGCGCAACCGTCCTTGGCGTTCTGGCTGCGATGGCGCTTGATACAACCGTGGTCGTTGTCGGGTCTGAACAAGACCTGCGCGTCGCCGGTTTCTCGCCAGATGCCTACGGGGCTGAGCAATTCCCGCGAATCCGCGATGACATTGCAAACCGGGCGGTTGATGCAAAGACGCTTTCCGCTGCGCTGACCAGCGACCGCAAGGCCGCAGCAGAAAAATACGGCGTTGGCGGTATGATGCCGGTGATCCCGGTTGAACTGACCGGCACCTTTGGTGATGCAAAGGGCGGTATTTACGAAGTTTCTGTCGAAGGCATCGACGGTGTCACGGTTCGGGTTCAGACCGGCCCTGCGATCAATGGCACCGACCTTCGTGATGCGCCGGGCGATATCGCCTTTGGCGAGTTTAAAAACCAGATCGAATATCAGGATGCCGGGGCGGGCATTAACCGCGCGATGAAGGCCGAAGTTCTTGAGGAGGTCGATACCGAAAACCTCACGGGCAAGACGGTTTCAGTTACCGGTGTGTTTAAGCTGATCAATCCGAAAATGTGGCTGATCACCCCGGTCAAGGTGCAGGTCCAATGACAGCGCACCAGACCATAAACCCGGAAACCCTCACCACCGACGAGGTTGTGATGTCCGCGCGTGACGTGGCCAAGTTTTATGGTCCGTTGCAAGCTCTTAAAGGGGTGAATTTCGACATTCACCGCGGACAGGTCACCACCCTTTTTGGTGAAAACGGCGCTGGTAAATCGACGCTGATGAAAATCCTGTCGGGCATTATTGCCCCGACATCGGGCGAGATTTTGCTTGATGGTGCACCTGTGCGCTTTAACGGTGCGAACCATGCCCTCGCGCACGGCATTTCGATCATTCACCAGGAACTGGCATTGGCCGGGAACCTCAATGTCCGTGACAACATTTTCATGGGTCGGGAAATCCGCACGGCAACCGGTGTTGATTTTGCCGAGGAAGAACGCATCACGCGCCTTCTGATGGAAGAACTTGAAGAAGACATTGATCCACTGACCCCGGTCGAAGAACTTCGCCTTGGTCAGCAACAGATCGTTGAAATTGCCCGCGCCCTTCAGGCCAAAAGCCGCATCCTGATCATGGATGAGCCGACCTCTGCCCTTTCCGCATCCGAGGTCGAAGTCCTTTTTAAGGTGATCAATGACCTGACCGCCAAGGGTGTCAGCATCGTTTATATCTCGCACCATCTTGAAGAGGCGCTTGAGATTACCGATCACGCCGTTGTTCTACGTGATGGTGAAATGACTGCATGGGCGCCCCGTTCGCAGATCGATATCGAATGGATCGTGCGCAACATGGTTGGCGAGAATTTCGATCTTGGATCCCCACCCAACAGTGAAATGGGTGCACCGGCACTTACGATCGAAGATCTGTGCGTGCCTGACACGTCGGGCAACGGTCTTGTTGTCGATCACATGAACCTGAATGTCCGGTCCGGCGAGATTGTTTGCATCTATGGCCTGATGGGGGCCGGTCGAACCGAAATGATGGAATGTGCCGCCGGTCGCCTGCGCGCACAAAGTGGCAAGGTCAAACTGCACAATCAGGATGTCTCGCATCTATCGATCGCAGACCGGATCAGTGCCGGTTTGGTTCTTGTCCCCGAAGACCGGCAGCGCGATGGTCTGGTTCAAACAATGTCTGTCGGACAGAACCTGTCGCTGTCATCGATTGCCGCCTTCACACGTGGACTGTTCACCAGCCGCAAGGCCGAACACAAAGTGATCGAGGATTCTATCCGCGAAGTCACGGTCAAAACCGAAAGCGGCGCGACCATGATCGGCGCGCTTTCGGGCGGCAACCAGCAAAAGGTCGTGATCGGCAAGATGCTGGCAACCCAGCCTGATGTGATCTTGCTTGATGAACCATCGCGCGGGATCGACATCGGTGCAAAGGCCGAAGTTTTCAAACTGCTTGCAAGAACCGCCGAAGAGCGCGGCCTTGCGGTTCTTTATTCCACATCAGAAGTCGGCGAATGCCTGAGCATCGCGCACCGGATCATCGTCATGAACCGGGGCCGGATCGCCGCCGAATTCGACCATACAGCAACCAAAGAACAGATCATGGCCGCCTCTGGCGAAGCCGTGCACCACTAGGGAGTCCAATATGGCTCAGTCCACTACTTCTGCACCTGCGGCAGGCGGCATAGACCTGAATATCGGCAAGATCCTGCTTGAAGGTCGCGCCTTTTTTGCCCTGGTCGCCATCGTTATTACCTTCTCGTTCCTGTCGCCGGTTTATTTCAGCGTCAGCAACTTCCTGACCATGTCTTCGCATGTGGCGATCTTTGGTTTGCTTGCGATTGGCATGCTGCTTGTGATCCTCAATGGCGGCATTGACCTGTCGGTGGGTTCGACCTTGGGGCTGTCAGGCGTGGTTGCCGGTTACCTGATGCAGGGTGTCGAAATACCGTCAGCTGGCATCATCATGTATCCGCCGGTTTGGGCGGTTGTCATCCTAACAGTTGCATTGGGCGCCTTTGTCGGAGCGATCAACGGCATTTTGATCGCGTTCTTCAAGGTCCCGGCATTCGTCGCAACGCTTGGCATGCTTTATGTCGCGCGCGGTGTGGCCCTTCTGATGACCAATGGCCTGACCTACAACAATCTTGGCGGGGTCGAGGTTCTTGGCAATACCGGGTTTGACTGGCTTGGCTTTAACCGCATTGCCGGTGTGCCGATTGGTGTGATTGTGCTGGCCATTGTTGCCCTTGTGATCGGCCTTGTTCTGGTGCGCACCGCCTTTGGCCGCTGGCTTTATGCATCGGGTGGCAATGAACGTGCCGCCGAACTTTCCGGCGTGCCGACCCGTGGCGTAAAAATCTCGGTCTATGTCCTGTCAGGCGTTTGCGCCGCCATTGCCGGTCTTGTTTTGTCGTCACAGCTGACTTCGGCCGGCCCGACGGCAGGCACGACGTACGAGCTGACCGCAATTGCCGCCGTCGTGATCGGTGGTGCGGCACTCACCGGTGGGCGGGGTAATGTGCGCGGCACGATGCTTGGCGCCTTTGTGATTGGTTTCCTGAGCGACGGTCTCGTGATTATCGGGGTTTCGGCCTATTGGCAGACCGTCTTTACCGGTGCGGTGATCGTTCTCGCCGTGCTGCTTAACAGCCTTCAATACGGCCGTTCGGGCCGATAGCAAATTCGGGGCGCAAGACAGGGTGGTCTTGCGTCCGAATAACCGCCGGCCATGCCCGGCATATTAAAACCTAACGGGAGGACACCCATAATGAACATCTTTAAGCGTACACTTTTCGCAACCATCGCAGCGCTGCCACTGATGTCGACCGCTGCAATGGCAGACGGCCTGATTTCGATCATCGTTAATGATCCGTCCAACCCTTATTGGTTCACTGAAGGTGAAGTTGCCAAAGCCACGGCCGAAGAGCTTGGCTATGACGCGAATGTCGCAGCTCACAAAGGTGACACCAATACCGAAAGCAACCTTGTTGATACCGCAATCACCAACAAGGCAGCGGCGATCATTCTCGATCCGGCCAATGCTGATGGTTCTGTTGGCGCCGTCAAAAAGGCCGTTGCCGCAGGCATCCCGGTCTTTATCGTGAATGCTGAAATCAACCAGACCGGCCTTGCCAAGGCACAGCTTGTGTCAAACAACGCACAGGGTGCAGCCCTTGGCGCGATGGCATGGGTTGATGCAATGGGTACAGAAGGTTCTTATGTCGAGCTGTTCGGCGCACCGTCTGACAACAACGCACAGACCCGTTCGAACGGCTTTGAAACGGTTCTGAGCCAGTATTCCGATCTTGATAAAAAAGCACAGGAAGTTGCCAACTGGGACCGTACCCAGGGCTACACCAAAATGCAGTCCATGCTTCAGGCCAACCCGAACATTTCCGGCGTGATTTCCGGTAACGACGAAATGGCACTGGGCGCGATTGCAGCTCTGAAAGAAGCTGGCAAGCTTGAAGGCAAAATCATCGGCGGTTTCGATGGTTCGCCGGACGCAGTCGAAGCCGTCAAATCGGGCGAGCTGACCTACACCGTTCTGCAGCCGGTTGCCATCTTTGCCGAAGAAGCTGTCCGTCAGGCAGACTACTTCATCAAAAACGGCACGCTGAAAATCTCCGAGGAAAAGCAGCTGTTTGACTGCATTCTGGTCGATGCCAGCATCCTTGATATCTACTCCTTCTCGGGTCCGTTCCAGCTTGATCGTTAATCCAGGCACGTGATCTGAACCTCCCTGGAGGCAGAGGGAAACTTCACCGTTCCAATTCCCTCTGATTAAAAACCCCGCCCGGATTGGGCGGGGTTTTCTTTTGCTCAAGACGCGAAGAATCCAATCCCCTACCAAGCCCTCGTCGGCCGAAACCACGCGCACAGACAAAAAAGAACCCTCGCTATAAGCGAGGGCCAAGGGAAGGTAACGAGGGAGATTTCGCTACAGGGAATACAGGGAAAACTTCTGGCTTAACGGGTCGCCATTGCCTCAAGCGAAACCGGCTTGATCCGGTCGGCATGACCTGCCGTGCCAAAGGCCTCAAACCGTGCCTTGCAAAGCTCGGTCATAAGCTTGGTCCCTTCCTTGAGGTATTTGCGCGGATCAAACTCGCTTGGGTTTTCCGCCAACACCCGGCGTACACCAGCGGTCATTGCCATGCGGTTATCGGTATCGATATTGACCTTGCGCACACCAGATCGAATGCCGCGCTGAATTTCTTCGACCGGCACACCCCAGGTCGGGCGCATATCCCCACCATAATTGTTGATCAGCTGACGCAGATCTTCAGGCACAGAGGATGAACCATGCATCACCAGATGGGTGTTGGGCAGACGGCGATTGATTTCCTCAATCACGGTCATGGCAAGGATATCGCCATTCGGCTGACGGCTGAATTTATAGGCACCATGACTGGTCCCCATGGCAACAGCCAAGGCATCCACACCGGTTTCACGCACGAAACGCTCGGCTTCTTCCGGATCGGTCAGAAGCTGTTCTTCTGAAAGCTTTTCAGTAGCACCATGACCATCTTCCTGATCACCCATGCCAGTTTCAAGCGATCCAAGAACACCCAGCTCACCCTCAACCGACACACCACAGGCATGCGCCATTTCAACAACGCGTGCCGTGATGTTGCGATTGTATTCGTAATCAGCGGGCGTCTTGCCATCGACCTTAAGCGACCCGTCCATCATGACGGAGGTGAAGCCATGCTGGATCGCGGTCGCACAGGTCGACAGATCATTGCCGTGGTCAAGATGCATACAGACCGGAATTTCCGGGAATGTTTCAACAAGCCCGTCAATCAAACGTGCCAGAAGCTGATCCCCGGCATAGGCCCGCGCGCCACGCGATGCCGCCAGGATCACCGGTGCGTTCGCAGCACGCGCAGCACTCATGATCGCAAGCCCCATCTCCATGTTCGAGATGTTAAAGGCCGGGACGGCATAGTTATGTTCGGCTGCATGATCAAGCAGCTGGCGTAGCGTAATGCGGGCCATAAGGTCAGGTCTCCTCAGCTAAGTATTTTGTGATGATCTCGACCTCTTCGCGCGCACCAAATACAAGCGGGATGTTCTGGTGCGGGGTTTTGGCAACAAGGTCGAGAATTCGGTTTGTGCCATCCGTCGCACTGCCCCCGGCAGCCTCGATCAAAAAGGCAATCGGCACCGCCTCGTAGGCAAGGCGCAGGCGACCTTCGCGATATCCTTCGCGCTGATCTGCCGGATACATAAATGCCCCGCCCTGAAGCAGGATGCGGTGCAACTCACCAACGGCCGCAGCCAACCAACGCATATTGAAATTCCGACCGCGCGGGCCATCTTTGCCTGCACGGACATCTTCGGCCCATTTCTTAAGGCCCGGGCTCCAATGACGTTCATTTGAGGCGTTATAGGCAAGCGTGCTGGCGGCTGGTTTCAGCATCACATTCTCGGCCGCCATGCGGAAATCATCGCCATCATGGGTGGCGATATGAACGCCCTGACCAAGGGTAAAGCCGAAATCAAGCGAGTGGCCGAAGGATGCGTAACCTGCGGCCACGGCCTCGGACCCTTTGCGGGCGAAATCGGCCGGACCGGTCGGGTAAATCACAAACAACATGCCAAGCGGCGCACCAATCCCGATCGAACCAGACCCGTCAATCGGGTCCATGGCAATGTCATAAATGCCATTAGGATCGAGCGTTTCGACATGTTCGGCCTCTTCGGACAAAATATGGCGCACGCTTCGGCCCTTAAGGGCGACAACCACATGATCGTGCGCGCCAATATCAAGCGCCTTCTGCGCATCACCGCTTTCATTCTGACCGGCAATCGCCGCCGGATCACCCGGCAGCTTTCCAGCCGCCAGTCGCGCGGCAATTGCCGGCAGTGCCTGGGCAATGGCGTTAATCAGGCTGCCAAGTTCATCAGCAGGCAAACAGCTTCTAAGGACCGCAGCATCAATCATGCGGTCATTGGGGAGTTTCAACATGTCAGAGCATCCGTTATCGAGGGGTACCGGGCATCACTATACCCGGTTCCTGATATTTTGGGCTCACGCCGTGTGATATTTTGCGTCGACCGCATCAATCGCATGAACATTGCCTGCTGATTTGCCCTGCGGATCAAATGCTGCACTCAAAAATGCATCGGCAATATCCTTGGCAAGTTCGGTCCCGACAACGCGCGCACCCATGGTGATGATATGTGCGTTATTCGATGTCGCGGCCTTGCCTGCGGAATAGGTGTCATGGGTTTGTGCTGCACGAATGCCCGGCACCTTGTTGGCCGCCAGACACACCCCGATCCCCGTGCCACAGCACAGAATGGCGCGGTCATACATTCCGGCTTTTACGGCCGATGCCACACGATCAGAAAGATTGGCGTAATAGTCGTCCGGGCCGTTTTCCGTGCGCGATGCGTCGGTCACGTCATAATCGGGATTCTGGCTGAGATATTCGGCCAGCGCCTTGGCAAGCCCTTCACCGGCACTGTCACCTGCTACTGCGATTTTCATACCCTTTCCTCCAGTTTTTCTTGTGCGCTTAGCGCTGCGTCACAGCGTTTGAGAATGTCGAGATAGCCATCCACGTCCCAGGCGGAACGCCCGATAAACAGGCCATCGATATGCGGACAGGTGATCAGCTCGGCACAATTGCCGGGATTGACCGATCCGCCATAAAGGCAAGGAACGCGACGCCCCAAAACCTCTTGTGCGACTGCGATGATTTCGGCTTGCCGCGCGTCGGCATAATCTGATGTTGCGGGAATTCCGTTTTCGCCAATCGCCCAGACTGGCTCGTAAGCCAGCCAGATTTCGCGTGATTTCTGCGCGTTGCTCAACTTGGCGAGTGCGCCGCGCACCTGGGTTGCAAGAACCTCTGCTGCACGGCCCTGTTCACGATCTTCAAGCGTCTCACCAATGCAGATTAGCGGGATCAACCCGTGGCGCACCGCACTTTCGGTTTTAAGTCCGACGGTTTCATCAGTTTCACCGAAATGTTCGCGTCGTTCGGAATGACCCAATTCGACAATATCCAAACCGCAATCGACCAGCATCGGTGCGGACACTTCACCGGTCCAGGCACCGGCATCAGCCCAATGCATGTTTTGCGCACCGACCAAAACCGGGCGATTAGTCAGAACGTCCTTGACCTGTCGGGTCGCGGTGAAGGGCGGAATAACAAAACTTTGAATGCGATCGGACAGATCAGCATCTGCCAGTCCATTCGCCCATTTCAGCGCCTCTGACAGCGTCTTGTTCATTTTCCAGCTTGTGCCGATCCAAACCTTGGACATGCGAAATTCCTCCGTCTTTGTTCTGAACAAATAACATTGATCGCGTTAAATTCAACATTATTTTTGTTATTTTGTTATTTTTAATTGTTCGATCACAACGTCGCTGGTAGCTTTCAAGCCAGAGGAGGACGCTATGAACGATCAATCACAAATCGCGGCAGCAGCCGCAAAAGACCCTGAAAACTTCGCGCTCGCCAATTGCCTGCGCGTGTTGGCCATTGATGCGGTGAATGCTGCAAATTCCGGTCATCCGGGTGCACCGATGGGCATGGCCGATGCGGCCACGGTACTGTTTCGCAAACATCTGAAATTTGATGCATCCGCACCGGACTGGCCGGACCGCGACCGGTTCATTCTGTCAAACGGCCATGCGTCGATGCTGCTTTATGGATTACTGCATCTGACCGGCTACGAAGACATGACCATCGACCAAATCCCCAATTTCCGTCAGTGGGGTGCAATCACGGCAGGACATCCGGAATGGGGCCACGCAAAGGGTATTGAAACAACCACCGGACCGCTCGGACAGGGACTTGCCACCGCCGTCGGCATGGCACTGGCGGAGCGCGCATTGGCGGCTGAATTCCCGGGGTTGGTTGATCACCGTACCTGGGTGATGCTGGGTGATGGCTGTTTGCAAGAAGGTATCGGTCAGGAAGCCATTTCCCTTGCCGGGCATCTTGGCCTTGGCAAGCTTAATGTCCTTTATGATGACAACAACATCACCATTGATGGTCCGACTTCCGTGTCATTTTCAGAAGACGTCCCGGCACGTCTGGCTGCATGTGGCTGGCACGTCATCAGTTGTGATGGCCATGACGCCAAGGCGCTTGATGCAGCGATGGCAGAAGCCAAAGCTGAAACCAGCCGCCCGTCATTGATTGCGATGAAAACCACCATCGGCTTTGGCTCCCCCAACCGGGCGGGAACGGCCAAGGCGCATGGCGCACCCTTGGGTGAAGAAGAAGCCGCCCTTGCCAAAGCAGCCCTTGGCTGGATTGAAGCCCCCTTTGACATCCCGGCTGATCTTGCTGCCAGCTGGCATGAAATTGGCGTACGCGGTGCGAAGGAACGCAGTGCGTGGGAAGCCAAACTTGCCGCGTCGGAACATGGTGAAACATTCAACGCACGTATTGCCGGCGATCTTCCAGGTAACTACGCCGATGCCGTTACCGCAGCACGCAAGGCATTGTTTGAAACCCCGCAAAAAGTCGCCACCCGCAAGGCATCCCAATTGGCTCTTGAGAAACTTGCAGCTGCCGTCCCGGCGATGATTGGCGGTAGTGCGGACTTGACCGGATCGAACCTGACCCGTGTTGATGCCGTCGACAGCCAGTTCACCGCCGAACAACCGGGCCGTTATATTGGCTATGGCGTGCGTGAATTTGGCATGGCGGCCGCGATGAACGGACTGGCCCTTCATGGTGGGTTCAAACCCTATGGTGGGACGTTCCTGGTCTTTTCGGACTATGCCCGCAATGCCATCCGACTTTCAGCGCTGATGGGACTTGGGGTGACCTATGTCATGACCCATGATTCCATCGGTCTTGGCGAAGACGGCCCAACCCATCAGCCGATTGAACATCTGGCATCACTTCGTGCCATCCCGAACATTTATGTCTTCCGCCCGGCAGACGCCGTCGAAACGCTGGAAGCTTGGGATATCGCGTTGCGGTCACCCAAGACGCCGTCACTGATGGCGCTATCACGTCAAAATGTGCCGCAACTGCGCGAAGCCGGATCGGAAAATTTGACCGAACGTGGCGGCTATGTGATCCGTGAATTTGGCACATCGCGCGATGTCACACTTCTGGCTACCGGCACCGAAGTCTCCCTCGCCATTGAGGCCGCCGAGGCACTTAACGCAGATGGATACGGTGTCGCGGTTATTTCCATGCCCTGCTGGGAATTGTTTGACGCCCAGCCGGAAACCTACCGCGAAGAGGTTCTTGGCACCGCGCCACGCATCGCGGTTGAGGCCGCATCAGCCTTTGGCTGGACCCGATATGTTGATCGCGAAGCAGACGTCATCGGCATGCCGGGCTTTGGCGCCTCCGCCCCGGCCGAACGCCTTTATGAAGAGTTCGGCATCACCAAAGACGCCATCATCAAACGCACCAAGCAGCTCGTAAAATAACGATGATCGGGCGGACCTGGTTTACAATTCAGGTCCGTCCGATTTGGCTTTCATCTTGCCGATGAGATTAGCGAACGCCATCGGCAAGGCATCAATTCAGTTATTTACCGCAGCAAAGCGTGACCAGAACGGTAGCATCGCGGTTTCAAGATCGTGCCACATGGCAAAGCGCTTGCGGTAAATCTCGCCCGCGTCCGGGTTCGGGCTGTAATGGCGATCGGTTTGTACCATATGGTCTGCCGCCTGCTCATATCCGTGATACATGCCCGAACCAACGGCTGCGGCCATTGCCGCACCAAGGGCCCCGGTTTCCTGACACCGCGCGACGGTCAGGGGCAATTCAAGAATATCGGCAATGATTTGCGGCCAGATCGGGCTTCTTGCCCCACCGCCTGACAAGACAATCTTGTCAAAACGGGCACCCGATGCACGCAATCGATGCAAATGCTGTAGATGGGCAAAGGTCACACCTTCATAGATCGCGCGCAGCATATCGCCACGCCCATGCCATCCGCCAACACCAAAGAAGCCCGCGCGCGCTGTGCCATTGCATGGCGCCCCATACAGGTAAGGATGATAATAAGGCCCATCCATGCCAAAGGTGCTTTGCGCCACCAGATCATTGGCAAGCACGAACGGTGATTTACCGTTGGCGACCTCGGCATCATGTTCAAGATATTCGCGCACCAGCCATTCAAGATTGACCGCCGATGTTGCCGAACTTTCAATCGACATGAACCGGCCATCGGCATAGCCCGATGACATGAAAATCTCGTTTTCATTGGCGAAGTCGATATTCTCGACAATGATCTGATTGATGCTCCAGGTGCCGACAATCATCGATGCCTGACCGGGGCGTGCGACGCCTGATCCAAGTGCACTGGCAATCACATCAAAGAAGCCCGCCACCACAGGTGTCCCGGCGCAAAGTCCGGTTTCGCGAGCGACGTCTTCGCTCACATGACCAACAATCTCGCTTGGCTTGGCAAGGCGTGGCAGCTTGTCACGCGCATCACCAAGACCAAATGCCTCAAGCAAGGCATCGTCGTAAATGTTTTCAGGCATGCGCAACATGCCACAACCGCCCATGTCGGAAATGTCGCTGACAAGCTCGTCGGTCAGAGCATGGGTGACGATATCCTTGCACAACAAGACCGTTCTGGTTTTGGCATAGACGTCAGGTCGTTCGCGCTTGATCCATGCCAGCAAGACAGGCGTCTGCGACACCCATGGGCGCTGACCGGAAATCGGATAGCTGATATCGCCAACGCCGTCAGAAGTAAGGTTATCAACCAACGCATTGGCGCGCGTATCAAGCGACTGAATACCCAAAAGCGCCTTGCCGCCAGCCCCCAAAAGATAAAGACCATTGCCATGCCCGGCACTACCGATGGCGGCAATATCGCTGGCATCAACACCGGATTTTTCGACAACTTCGCGCACCACTGCGATCAGATCCGAACGAAGCTGATCGATGTCGCGCTCAACAAAGCCCGGCTGCGGACAGTGCGAAACGGCCTCGCGACAGGCATGGGCAATCTCGTTTCCAGTGGCGTCGAACAACACGGTCTTTACGACCGTGTTGCCCGCATCAATTCCAAGAAAATAACGTCCCATCTGCGTTAACCTTCAAACCCGCGATAGATGTCCCAGGCTGCTGCACCGTCTGCACCCTCATGGATCATTGCCATCAGGGCAGCAACAACCGCCTTGGGGTTATCATGTTGATAAATGTTACGGCCATAGACCATACCATGTGCACCCTGCGCCATCAGGGCAGCCGAGTTATCAAACACCGTTCGCAGATCAGCCTTGCCACCACCACGGACCAGGACCGGGCAACGCGCGGCCTGAACCACATGATGGAAATCGTTGGGATCATCGGTCGGATCGGCCTTGATGATGTCGGCCCCCAATTCGCGGGCAAGACGGACAAGGGTTGTGACCTTTTCCGTGTCACCATCCACAAGGTATCCGCCACGCGCGCTGTTGGGCTGCATGACTAATGGTTCGATCATCAATGGCATGCCGTATTTTTCGCAGTCATTGCCAAGCTTTGAGATGTTCTGAACGCATTGACGGAACAGGTCCGGCTCATCGGGCAACATGAACAGATTAACGACAACACAGGCAGCATCCATCCGCAAAGCCGGCAGGATCGGGTCTGCTTCATTTTGCATGACAGCCCACATCGCACGATGACGTTCCTTGTTATACGGGTTACCCATATCAACACGCATCACCAATGCCGGACGGTTTTCACCGGGCAGTGTTTGCAACACATCGCACTGGCCATAATTCATCTGAATGGCATCCGGGCCTGCATCGACCAGCGTGTTCACCACCGACTGGATATCTTCAAGTCCAACCATGAAGCTTGGTTCGTTGCAAACACCGTGATCGATCGCAACATCAAGGCAACGGCCGTTTTTCATCAAACGGTTCAAACGGACTTTCTTGGTTACGTACATAATACCTCCTCTGTCCGGGGTGGCCCCGGATTGTTATTCAGACAATGCTGTGTTTTTTGCCGAGCTCGTCACGCAGCAATTGTTTGTGGTTTTCAAGTTCGGATGCCGACCAGCCAAGGACGCCCGACATCAACTTGCCAATTTCTTCGATCAGATTTTGCGTGATCCCGCCTTCAAGACCGATCGCGGTCCTTCGCAGCAAAATGTCAGAAAGACTGCGTACCTTTTCATTGCGAATAAGGAACTCGATCTCGCGCTGGCTATAGGTTTCCGCAGCACTTAGCGGCTTGTCCCTGCCCGATTGACAGAACCGCGCAACATCAAGTGCACGACTGCCATAACGTTCGGCAAAGCGTTCCAGGGTCGGGCGATCAATTGTCAGATCAATCAGCTCCGCCCCGATCCAGTCATCCAGATCGCTTTCCGACATGGGAAAATCACGCCCGCCGCCGATCTTGATATTGGCGGTACTGCAATTGCGTTTGCGCCCCAGACGTTTCAGGACAACATCGGCAATTTCTTCGCCAAACACGCGGAACGTGGTCCATTTTCCACCAATCAGACTAATGACCGGGAAGCTTCGCTTTTCATTGGCTTCCTGTTCGCGATGTGAATGATCGCGGCTGATCCTGCCCGTGGCATCCGCATCACTGACGGGCAGCGGCCGGACACCGGTGAAGACATGAACAATGTCATCGTCGGCCACCTTGATGTCCGGGAAAACAAAGCCAAGGGCGCTTAGCATGTAGTCCTTTTCGACCGCTTCGCAGCGTGCCAGTTCCGGATCATCAATCAGGATGTCGGTCGATCCGACCAGCGACACACCAAGATAGTTAAACGCGATACAAATCCGGCCATCAGCATTTTCGTAATAGACCATCTGATCGCCCAGCGCCTTGGCCAGTTGATCATTGCGGATCATCAGATGCGATCCCTTGGTCCCGCGAACAAACCGGGTCGTTTCATTTTCCTGTCCGCCGGCCAGTGCAAGGTTGGTGAAATCAACCCAAGCCCCGGTGGCATTAACCACAAGATCGGGCGTAATGGTGCCGCTTTCCCCGGTCAGGCGATCACGCCAATGGATATCGGCACCATCAACCTTTTCCACTGCGACATAGGAAAAGGCACGCGCATGCGGACAGCTTTCCTGCGTATCAAGGATCATCTCGACACCAAGGCGTTCGGGATATTTGACCCAAGCGTCATAATAGATCGCCCCGAACTTGGCATTGGGCGACAATGCAGGCGCCATTTTGCGCAGCTTTCGGCCAGAGACAAATTCATGGGCTGGCATCGTGCGGCTTTTGCGCGATAACCAGTCATAAAGCGTTAGCCCGATCTTGATCATGAATGCTGATCTGCGCGACGGGCCACTGCCCAATCCGATGAAGCGTTTCAGTGATGCAAGCGATCCATGAAACGCATCGAAAATCGGCACAAGCGTTGGCAGTGGAAAGACGTAATGCGGGGCATTGCGCAGCAAAAAGTCACGTTCCTGAAGCGACTGGCGCACCAGACGGAACTCACCATTTTCAAGGTAACGCAAACCGCCATGCACCATGCGTGATAGCGCCGCACTGGCCCCGGAACAGAAATCCCCCTGTTCAAGCAACACCACATCCACCCCCTGCAGGGCAAGATCACGGTACACACTGATCCCGTTGATCCCGCCCCCAACGACCACAACCGTGGCACGTTCCGGGATTGCTGTATCCTGTGATTTCTGTGTCATCACACAATCAATCAGGCAGCCTGCGCAACAGGGCCAAGATGGGCCGCGATTGCCTGGTCAATGATGGCAAGTTCTTCTGCGCTGAGCGTGATTTCACCGGCACGGGCATTCTCGATTGCCTGCGTGGCATTTCGCGCCCCACATAATGAGAACGTGATCCCCTTTTGTGCGATGGTCCAGGCAATCACGATCTGTCCGGCCTCAACATTGTGCGCATCGGCAATCGGGTTGAGCACCTTCATGAAATCAGCAACGCGCTTGCGGTTTTCGACCGAGAATTTCGGGTTTTCGCGGCGCAAATCATCGCCTTCAAAAACGCGATCCGGACCAATTTTGCCCGACAGCAATCCAAGCGCCATGGAGGAGTAGCTCAGCACCGCGACATTGTTTTCAACACATAGCGGGACAAGTTCATCCTCAAGCTGTCGTTCAAGCATGTTATAGCATTCCTGAATGCTATCGAGCTGCCCGGCGGCCAGATATTGCTTCATCTCATCAGCATTGACGTTGCTGATGCCAATCGACCGGATCTTGCCTTCGCGCTTAAGGTCTTCGAGCACACCCATGGTTTCGGAAATCGGTGTGGTCGGGTCCTGCCAATGGGTGATGTAAAGGTCGATATAGTTCGTGCGAAGCCGCTTCAGGCTCGCTTCAAGCTCAGCGCGAACGGACTCGGCACCAAGATAGCGATGGATCTTTTTGTCGTGCTCATCGACGAAATAGTTGCCCTTGTCCGTATCCCAGACCATGCCGCATTTGGTTGCGATCACAACCTGATCGCGGCGGCCTTCGATCGCCTTGCCAACAAGTTCTTCTGCACGGCCAAGACCATAGGCTGGTGCGGTATCAATCAGGGTCACGCCCGCATCAATCGATGCCTGAATGGCCTTGATGGAATTGGCGTCATCATGTCCGCCCCACATCCAGCCACCCATGGCCCAGGTCCCAAGTCCGATTGCAGATGCCGAGACACCAGATTTTCCAATTTCACGAATAAGCTGTGCCATCAGGCATCTCCTTTTAGTATGTCGTTGACCGCATATGCGGTTTGCTCGTCTATCGCCAAAGTCGTCAGGAAATCACCGCGCAGGATGGCTGCAATCGGCTCCGCCTTGTGCTGCCCACTGGCAATCGCAAAGCGGTGCGGAATTTGACGCAGTTCATCAAGGCTAAGCGCGACCACACGGTCATTGCCCGAATAGTCCGAAGGCTTTCCATCCTTGTTGATCACATGTGCCAAAAGTTCACTGCAGGCACCCGATGCCAGGACCTCTTCGCGGTCGATGCCTTCATCAAGGGACAAATAGGTCGATGTGCTGGCCCGCACAGAACCAATACCCATCACGGCAATGTCGGCCTTGCGTGCCACATCGAAAACTTCGCGGATGGATCGTTCATCAAGCAACGTATCGCGGGCTTCGCGCGATCCAGCGATGATAGGCGCATGAAGCTGAAGCGCACGACCACCAAGCTTTTCGGCCATCGCCATCGAGACCTGATTGACGTCGGTGTAGTATTTTCCCTGAACGCCGCCGGTGCCGGGAACGACCGTCACGTCGTAGCTGCGTTTTGGTTTCATTGCCTCGACAATCGCGCTGACACCAACCCCGCCGGAAATGGCAATCGTCATGCCGTCTTCAAGCTTTTCAAACAGGGCGGCGGCCGCAGCATCGGCTGTCGATTTGATCGTGATTTTCGGATCGGTCGATACTTCGGGCACGACAATCGCGTTTTCGATGCGGCCAAGTTCGGCAATCATCGCCCCAAGATCGGTCATGTTGCCAAAGGGTGACTTGACCGTGATTTCGACCAATCCGCGTTCCTGACCTTCCTTGACCAGCCGGTTGACGGTGGTGTGGGAAATCCCGGTCATTTCTGCGATTTTGGCTTGGGAGATGTTCTGCTCATAGAACATCACCAGCACTTTATGCAGACGGCGCAGGCGTTCGAGTTCTGTACTGTTTGTCATTGTTATTATCCCGCCTGGATTACGACTTGGCTGCGCTGCCGCGCTTGCGCCGGTTCAGCAAATGATCGGCCGAGACCGCCACCAAAAGGATCAGACCGCGAATGATGTCCTGCCAGTAAACCGGCACGTCCAAAAGGATCAGCGAACTGGTCACAAGCGACAGGAGGGCCGCACCAAGAACCGCGCCAAAAATCGTGCCCGAACCGCCATTCAAGCTGGCGCCACCGATGACAGCCGCGGCAATGACGCTAAGCTCCATGCCGATGCCAAATTGCGGGGTCGCCGCCCCAAAACGCGCCATATAGACAACACCAGCTACACCGGACAAAAGACCGCACAAGGTCGCGCAGAAAATCTTGATATGCTTGGTTTTAATCCCGGAAAACAGGGCGGCCTTTTCGTTACTGCCGGTGTAATAGACCTTGCGGAAGATCGTTGAGTGACGCAGCAAAAGGTCGAAAAACACCACCAATCCAAAGAACAGGATGATGACAAACGGCATGCCCGCAATGTCCCCCTGCCCGACAAATTTGAAGCTTGGCGGGAGCGAGAAAAGCGACTGCGGAGTACCTTTGGTGATCAAAAGCGACAAACCACGCGCAATCACCATGAAGGCCAATGACACGATAAAGAAATGTAACCCTATTCGGGTGACACACTGCCCCATCAAGAAGCCGATAAAGCCGCAGGCAAGGATCGCGATCAGACTGGCCGACCAGGGATCCATCCCCATCAGGAACAGCTTGCCGCCAATCACCATCGATAGACACACAACCGATCCGACCGACAAATCAATCCCGCCGACAATCAGAAGGATCGTCATGCCGACCACAACAATCCCCTCGATCGAGAAGGACAGCAGCATCGCGCGGAAATTCTGCCAGGTCAGGAAATAGGGTGATGCAAAGCTCATCGCGATGCAGATGATCAGGATAATGGCTACAAGCCCGGCTTCACGGGCCTTGAAGATGCCAAGCATCCGGTTGTGTACTCCGATTTCCAATGCGGTTGTCTCCGATTTTGTCGTTTCAGTTTTTGATTTGGTTTCTGATTTGAAAGCCTTGACCACAGTCATGACGCCATCCCCCTCTTTGCCAGGGGTATTGCGTGGCACCCCAACCCCGAAGCCAGCTTCATGATTTCTTCTTCGGTCATGGTTTCGCCTTCGACCTCACCGGCGATCGATCCTTCATGCAGAACCAGAATGCGATCACACAGGCCGATCAGTTCGGGCATTTCTGATGAGATCACCAGAACCCCGACCCCTTCGGCTGCCAGATTTCGAAGGATGCTGTAAATTTCACTTTTGGCACCGACATCAACGCCGCGTGTCGGTTCATCAAAAATGATGATGTCAGGTTGCACCGAAAGCATCTTGGCAATGGCGACCTTTTGCTGGTTCCCACCGCTCAGTGCCGAGACCGGTTGCGACACATGCGCGCAACGAAGTGACAGCAACTTGCCAAGTTCCTCGGCCCGGTTTTGCTCGACACGCTGGCGGACAATGCCCCGCGTACTGACATGGGTCAGATCAAGAGCGGAAATATTGGCCGAGATTGAAAGATCAAGGAACACACCCGATCCCTTGCGATCCTCGGACAGATAGACCAGCCCGCTTTTGATGCTGTCGGCATAATCTTTGGGCGTGAAGGCCTCACCATGCATGGTGATTTCGCCGTCTGTCTTTTTACCAAGCCCGCAAATCGCGTGTGCGAGTTCGCTGCGCCCGGCCCCGATTAACCCGCCCAGTCCAAGAACTTCGCCTTTGCGCAGATCAAAGTTGATATCGCGCAAGAAACCGTCATCAGACAGGCCGCGTACCGACAAGAGTGACGGGGTATCGCCATCCAGATTGTCGTTTTTGGCCGGAAACTGATTAAGGATTTCACGCCCGACCATCTTGGTTGCGACGGCATCTGGCGTGGTATCGGCCGTCATTAAGGTATCGATAAAAGTGCCATCGCGGAAAACCGTGATGCGATCAGAAATGGCAAAGATTTCGGCCATGCGATGGCTGATATAAATGATGCCGATGTTGCGCGCCTTCAGATCGGCAATGATGCGAAACAGGGCTTCGGCTTCTTTGTCGGTCAGGGCTGCTGTCGGCTCATCAAAGATCAAAACGTCACAATCAAGGGTGAGGGCCTTGGCAATTTCGACGATCTGCTGGCTTGCGATCGGAAGATTGCCGACCTTTTCATCGACCGGTATCGGCACGAGATCAGCCAGAATTTTGGCAGCACGTTCACGCAATTCGCGGTCATTCATCAGGAACGACGTCCGCGCGTTGGTGGCTGCCATCAGGATGTTTTCGGCAACGGAGATATCCGGGCAAAGCGCGATTTCCTGATGCACCAGACCAATACCATGCGCCTGCGCCTTGGCCGGATTGGGCAGGTTAATGTCACGCCCCTTGAAATGAATGCGTCCCTGATCAGGCGGGAAAACGCCGCTCAGGATGTTCATCAGGGTCGATTTTCCCGCGCCATTTTCCCCCATCAGGGCATGGACTTCGCCGGGCATGAGCGACAGCTTCACGCCGCGCAACGCCTGCACCGGGCCGAATGATTTATGGATATCGTGGACTTCTAGAATGGGCTGCATGGGACCAGATGCCTTGCGATGGAAAGAAGGGCATCCCTTCCTTTCGAACCAGAAAACCGTGGGAGGACCGAAAGGAAGGGTCTTCTGGTCGCCATGGGCATAGCGACCAGATTTGATGTCCTTATTCTTCGATACCTTTGGTACCGCGACGCTTCAGATAATCTTCCCAATAGAAGTCATCGGCGTTCTTGGCCGTCACAACCGCATAGCCATTGTCGATATAGGGAACCAGCATCGGGTTGCTGCCCGAACGCTGATAATCGTTCATCGGGTCAATCAGCTCAGGATGGGCAGCAAGGAACAGGGACATAAAGCCCATATAGCCCTGAATGCCCTGGTTCGGGTTGATCGAGCCAAACACTTCTCCAGCCTTGATCATATCAAGGATCTTGGCATTCACGTCGGCGGTCATGACCTTGATATCGGCCTTGGTTTCAATCGCAGCCTGGGCTGCACCAAGGGCACTGTTGGCTTCTGGCATAAAGACCGCACCCAGTTTCGGGTTGGCCTGATGCATGGTCAGAACCGCGTTATAGGCCTTGGTAGGATCCTGGTTTGATGCCGCACGAGCGACCAGCTTCATGTCGGGATATTTTGCGTCCATCCGCTCGATAAAGGCCGAAACGCGACGGTCGTGGTTATCCTGACCCGGGTTTTCCAGAACCGCATATTCACCCTTGCCGCCCATTGCCTCGGCAATCGCGTCTGCTGCTGCAGCCCCTTCGCGATCATTGTTGGACGTGATGTAGGCAGCACGGTTTGAATTGGGTGAGTCCGCGGCAAAGGTCACAACCGCAACACCCTGCTCAACCGCACGGTTAATCGGTGCAATGAACGGGTCCGAGTTCATCGGATGCACCATGATCCCGGCCGGCTGACGCGCCAGAACCTGTTCAAAGGTCGCGATCTGCTTGTTCACGTCATATTCCGGGGTGCCGGTATAGACAGTGTCGCAGCCCATCTGATGCGCGGCCTGCTTGAACATCTCATACACCGGGAACCAGTATTCAACGCCACTGACCATTACGTTCATGGCGTAAAGCTCACCCGGCTCACACTGGAATGCACTTTTTTTGGCTTCCTGCGCCATCGCCGAAGACGCAGTGAGAGTCAGAAAGGCAGCAGCTGCTGTTCCCAGCAGCATTGATTTGATTTTCATGTTATCCTCCCTAATGCGTAACCACTTCCGGGCTTTCC
>NZ_JBLLNT010000020.1:0-81694 GCF_048059015.1 Thalassospira sp.
CGGGGCGGTCTCGAAAACCGTTGTGCGCTTGCGTACCCAGGGTTCGAATCCCTGTCTCTCCGCCACCCACCCCTGACATTTCTGGATTGCCAGCTTTCTTCGGGAATAGTGGCGAGATATCGGGGACTTGGCGATCTCATATTTCAACAGAGACGGTTAGCGACTCCAACTTTGGAGCCAAATCGTCGTTTGTCTCAGTTGGCTATTTGAGGCGGTTCCCTTAGCGCGGCTTCCCTGATTAACAGGGTATTTGCAGGAAATATCATTCGTTTTTGATGGATTCGGGGTGTTTTCGCCGGATTCTGGTCCGGTTTCTTGCATGTTTTCAGCGGGTTAGATGCCATTTCCCTGTTGTTTAGAGAACAGGGAACAATAATTCCCGTATCAGGGAAGCATCGACGCCATAACAGGGATCATGCCTGAAGGAACAGGGATTCTTGGGTTTTCCAGTCCGGCGGGATATTCATCCGGACAAGCCGGTTGGCAGTCACCTCGGGATTGACCGTTCCGTCCAAAATGGCTTCCTGAACTTTCGGCGCCAGGAAAGTGAGTTTCGATCGCGTCCGGATGTAAGCCGGGGTGACACCCTTTTTGTCGGCGATTGTTTTCAGGGGAACGCCGTTCTGCAATTGCTCGACCCAGTCATGGGCCTGATCGAGAAGCTTTATCAATATGAGGTCGGGGCCAGCCTTGTAGTCTCCAACAATGATCTTTCTCTCCACACCCCGCCTTTTTATCTGCCAGGGGACCTGGAAGCAGATGACCGCAGGATCAAGGTCGCCGGGATCAGTCCCCAGTGACTGACAGAGTTTTTCAGGGTCCAGGCAGATCCGTATTTCCTTTGTATCAAGATGGATGTCAGACAGAAGGTCTCTCAATCCTGTCGGGTTGCGGTTTCTCAATTCTGCAACGAGGTTCCGCGCCCTCGCATTCGCCGTCTCGATCCGGCTCAAATTAAGATCTTTGCACAGCGTCATGCGCGAAGCATGCGTTTCCAGATGATCCGCGACCATATCGGCAATCTGCTTTTCCAGCGCCGGGGCGGACAACCGCCAACCTGAAGAAGTCCTTAACCCCGGTCATTAGCCGGTTCGAGACATAGTATCTGTGCCTTCGCTGACCCTTTGCCGTGTAGCTCGGTGTCAACCGGGCGCCGGTCTCGTCGAAGAGCTTTCCCGACAAGACGGATTGTGATGCCTGCTGGTTTTCAGTTTTGCCTCGCTTACGTTGGCTGGCCAGTGTCAGTTTTTGCTGCACCCGCTCCCAAAGGTCTTCAGAGATGATTGCCTGATGCCGGCCCGGATAGGTTTTATCCTTATGCCTGATCTGGCCAAGGTAGAGTGGATTGCGAAGTATGTAGTAAACCTGCCCCCTGGAAAACGGCTTCCCGCCGGCAACCCTGCCGGTGCTGTATTCCTGCTTCCTCGATACCAGTCCGAGGTGACGGGTTTCCAGTTCAACCGCTTTCAGGCAGCCAAGCGTGTCATATGCCTCGAACAGTTTCCGGACGGTTTGTGCTTCCCCTTCATTGACCACCAATGTGCGCTCTTGCGTATCAGGGTGCTTGTCGTAACCCAGCGGACACACACCTCCCATCCATAACCCCTTTTTCTTTGACGCCGTGATCTTGTCCCGAATGCGTTCGGCCGTAACCTCGCGTTCGAACTGGGCAAAAGACAAAAGCACATTCAGGGTCAGACGCCCCATGGACGTCGATGTGTTGAAGGCCTGTGTAACCGATACGAACGAACAGTTCGCTGCGTCCAGACGCTCCACCAGTCTTGCAAAATCCGTCAGCGAGCGCGTCAGGCGATCGATCTTGTAAACCACGACCATCTGAATGCGGCCGGCATCGATGTCTTCCAGCAAGCGCTGGACTGCCGGCCGGTCCAGCGTTCCGCCCGAGATGCCGCCGTCGTCATACCGGGTCTTGCTGAGCTTCCATCCTTCATGTCTTTGGCTGGCGATATAGCTGGCGCAGGCCTCATGCTGCGCATCCAGCGAGTTGAATGCCTGATCGAGACCCTCGTCGGAAGACTTCCGGGTGTAGATGGCGCAGCGGATGGTGGTTTTGCTCATTGTGTCTTCCCAAGACCGAAGAAGCGCGGTCCCGACCAATGGGCCCCCGTAATCGTTCTGGCGATGACGGATAGGGATCGATAGGTCTTTCCATTCCATTCAAAGCCGCGATCCGTCACCTCGACGCTATGGGTGATGCCGTTCCATTCCCTCAACAACCGGCTGCCTATCTGCAGGGCCTGCCTATTCCTGTCTTGAGGTTTCTTCAAAGCCGCCTTCCCCAGACGCTGGCGGAAGGTCTTCGCCAATCCGCCATGCAGCCGGGCCTGTGCTTCAAAGCACAGGACCTGGCGCAGGAAGACCGTGCTCATTCGATGCGGAACGGGTTCGGGACAGACGTCCTTCCACGTGCCCAGAAGTTCGTCCCTGCTCATTTTGTGTATGTCTGTAACATTCATGGCCTGCCTCAATCTTTAATTTTCACAGAAGCAGTGACGCTCTCTTCAGGCGACAAGTCCACGTCTTATCCGGCATTCAGACGACCCCGTATCCGGTCGGCTGCCGTTGCACAGGCCGATTCGCACGAATCAGAACAATTTGGCAATTTACTTGATTCTGCAGGGCAAAAATAAAGCGTAATTACAATGACTTGGGTGTTTTACTAGGTAGAGCCAGTAACCTGATGTATTTTTGCTCAACGGTCAGTCAGGCTTTTTGCTGGGGCAGACCGTCCAATCATAAAGCCAAATACGCAATTGGGAGGGTTCGCATGCCAAAGCGGATCAGCCCCTTTGGTACCTTTACGATTGGAGACATTTTTCATGACCGCTCACGTTGAACACCTCAAACCCGATACCCTTAAACCCTGGGCCAACAACGCCCGCACCCATTCCAGCAAACAGCTGAAGCAGATTGCCGATAGCATCCGGCAGTTCGGTTTTACCAATCCCGTTATCATCGATGACGACAACAGCATACTGGCCGGGCACGGCCGGGTCGAAGCCGCCAGGGCTCTGGGGCTGGAGACAGTGCCCTGTCTGCGCCAGGACCAGATGACGGAAGCAGAGAAGCGAGCCTACGTTATTGCCGACAACAAGCTCGCCCTGAACGCCGGATGGGATGACGAGTTGCTGGCAGCAGAGCTTGGGGCGCTCTACGAACTGGATCTCGACTTCGATGTGGAGATCACGGGGTTTTCCATTGCGGAGACGGATAACCTGATTGAAGGCCTGTCCATGGAAGAGCAGGGCAATCCGGACGACGACCGCATCCCGGAAGCCCCGCCCGCACGATGCAAGCCCGGAGATCTCTGGCACCTCGGATCCCATCGGTTGATCTGCGGCAATGCGCTCGAGCCGCAGGTCGTCGAGCAGCTTATGAGTGGCTACAAAGCCAGCATGGTCTTCACTGACCCGCCCTATAATGTTCCAATCGACGGGCATGTTGGCAACTCAGGCAAAATAAAGCACCGGGAGTTTGCAATGGCTGCCGGCGAGATGAGCCGGAATCAGTTCACCACGTTTCTTCGCACCACTTTCCAACAGCTCCATGATCACAGCCTCAACGGCTCGATCCACTTCATCTGTATGGACTGGCGCCATATGCAGGAACTCCTTGAGGCTGGCCATGCTGTCTATGACGAGCTCAAGAACATGATTGTCTGGATCAAGGATAATGGCGGCATGGGGACATTCTACAGATCCCGGCACGAACTCATCTTTGCCTTCAAGAAAGGAACGGCGGCACACATCAACACGTTCGAACTCGGCCAACACGGTCGCTATCGAACCAACGTATGGGAATGTAAAGGCGTCAATACCCTGCGCGCCGGCCGGATGGACGAGTTATCGATGCACCCGACGGCAAAGCCTGTCCAGATGATCGCCGATGCGATCAAGGACGTTTCCGGTCGCAACGACATCGTTCTCGATCTTTTCGGCGGATCGGGCTCGACCCTGATTGCCGCAGACAAGACGGGCCGCAGGGGGTTCCTCTGCGAACTTGATCCCGTCTACTGCGATCGAATCATCGCCCGCTGGGAAGGCTATGCACACGACGAGGCGGTTCTCACAACGGAACACGAACCGATGGAGGCGGCCCAATGAAAAAGAAGGTCGCTCCTGATTATGAAGTGGGGTTTGGGATGCCCCCGAAAGAGACTCGGTTCAGGAAAGGACAGTCCGGCAATCCAAACGGACGCCCGCGGGGCTCAAAGAACAAGCCGAAGCTCGTCTCCGATGAAAAGCTCAACCAGATAATTCTGGATGAAGCCTACAGAGATATCCGCGTCAATGAAGAAAAAGGTCCGGTGACAATGCCCCTGGCGCAGGCCGTGATGAGATCAATATCCGTCAAGGCGGCGAAGGGTGATCACAGATCCCAGAAGCTACTGACCGACATGGTCAAACAGATAGAAGCGGCGGAAACCGCTCTGCGCCAGGAAGCCATGGAGGCGATGATCACCTACATCAACGAAGCTGATTTCGAACTTGAGCGCAGGAAAAGGTTAGGCACAACCGGTCCTGACATAATCCCTCATCCCGACGACATCAGATTTAATGAGCACACGGGGCTTCCCTATTTTACAGGTCCTCTGACCTACGCACAGAAACGTAAGTTTGAGGAAATCCTGGAAACCATCGAGTTACTCCGCAAAAGGAGAGCCGGCAACTGTGTTACTGGGCGTATTGTTTTCGATCTCTTAACATGGCGTTGAGGCAAGTGAGCAGTTTTCTTGCGACGGCGATGATGGCGATTTTCTTAGCAGGCGCTCTGTCGGCGATGCGGTTGTAGAAGGCGTTCATGCGTTTGCAGGATCGGATGGCGGCGATGGCGGCCATGTAGAGCGCTTTGCGAACCCGGCGCCGGCCGCCGGCGATGCATCGTTGTCCTTTGAGCATGCCGCTGTCGTGGTTGTAGGGGGCGAGACCAGCAAGAGCTGCGATGCGTTTCGGGGATGTTTTCCCGAGTTCGGGCATCAGGGCCAGCAGCGTTGTCGCCGTGACCGGCCCGACCCCGGGCGCTGTGGAGAGGATACGGTTGTCGTCGGCGAGGCTCTTGCCGTCCCCGACCATTGTATTGATCCGGCGTTCGAGGATATCGATCTGTCTTGAGAGGAAGCCGACGGTCTCCGCGATACAATCGGCGACCGCATCGTCCGCCAGGTCTTTCAGCCGTCCCTTTTCTGTGGCGCGCATGGCGACGAGCTGGTCGCGGCGTCGCACCAGAGCGGTAAGCCGCTCTCGTTCGGTGTCGATGGGCGGGTCCGCCTCAGGCTGGAGTTTATGGCCGAGATCGGCGAGCAGGCGGGCGTCGAGGGCGTCTGTCTTGGCGCGCCGGCCGCAGGCCTGGGCGAAGCGTCGGGCCATCGTCGGGTTGACGCGGGCAAACACGACGCCGGCCTCCGCCAGTCCGTGCCGCAGGCAACGGTCGTAGATGCCGGTCGCCTCAAGGATGACGAAGCGTTTCCCGTCCGTGAAGGACCGAACCGCTTCGGCGACGGCGGCGTCGGTGTTGTCGATCCGCCACCCCTTGCGGGTTGAGGCATCGTAAAAATCGAGATGATGTTTTGAAACGTCGCATCCGACGTAAGCATGGTGTATGGTCATAGCGCCTATCCCTGTGCTGCGAGGTCTGTTGCAACCAGCCTCGTGCAACTGTTCAGGTTGGTGTTAAAAAACCGGGAAGGGACCGAGCCGGCTCTCGGCTTGCATAGCAGCCTGGGACCCAACGGTCTCCTTCCCGGAACCAATTTAACACCAATCCGACACACAGGGGCCGATATGGCACTTGATGATGAAGCAAACGAAGAAGAAAGAGCGAAATTGCAAAGCCGTATTAAAATCGCAGACAAAGTCATCAAAAAGCTTGATGCACAAATACAGGGATGGAGACCAAAGGGCTGATTCAAGGCCTCCATAAAAAATGAACGCACAGAACCGGTCGAGATAGCACCAGAACGTGATCAAATTGTCAGGCCATCATTCGTTGTGATGGCGTGATCTAGAGTTAACCTACGTCCGGATGATCCGTCGTAGGTTATGTTGGTTGCGGGGACCTGCAACCGACGTTACTTGCATGTAAACTTTGCTCAACTTTGACGTCCAGAGGCACACAGAAAACAGACTGATCGGCCAGAACTATGCTTAGTCAGCTATTGACCCTGGCTGTGTGAAAACGCTCTTGTGTTAGAATCTCACTGTTACCTGAAGTGGGGTTTTTCATGAAGCGATTTGTCGAGGGTGTATCGCGGGATCAGGCGAGTTTTCTGCCCGAGTGCCTGGACGACTTTATCGGCGCGGACAATCCGGTCCGGGTGGTTGATGTGTTCGTTGACGCGCTCGATCTCCGGGATCTGGGGTTCGAGCGGGTCGATCCACGCTCGACGGGGCGGCCGTCGTATCACCCGGCGGTTCTCCTGAAGCTCTATATATACGGCTATCTGAACCGGGTGCAGTCGAGCCGCCGCCTGGAGCGTGAGGCAGGCCGCAACGTAGAAGTCATGTGGCTCCTGGGCCGACTGGTTCCCGATCACAAGACCATCGCCGACTTCCGCAGGGATAACGGTCCCGAGATCCGCAAGGTCTGTTCCCGGTTTGTAGAGTTGTGCCGACGCATCGGGTTGCTGGCCGAGGCCAGTGTCGCCATCGACGGTTCCAAGTTCAAAGCGGTCAACAATCGTGACCGGAACTTCACCAAGGCGAAGATGGCGCGGCGGACGAAGCAGATCGAGGAAAGCGTTGAGCGCTATCTGCATCAACTTGATAGCGCCGACAGACAGGAACCGACGGAAGCTGTCAGGTCCCGGGTTGTCCGGCTGCATGAGAAGATCGATAAGCTTCAGGCCGAGATGCAACGGCTGAAGGCCTTGGAGGTCGAGATGATGGCCTCGCCCGATGAGCAGGTTTCGCTGACCGACCCGGATGCGCGCTCCATGGCCACCAGCGGTCGGGGATCAGGTGTTGTCGGCTACAATGTGCAGGCGGCAGTGGACACCACCCATCACCTGATCGTCGCCCATGACGTTATCCAGAGCGGGAGCGACCGGTCCTCTCTGACCCCGATGGCGGAACTGGCCAAACAGGCGTTCAAGGTCGACAAGATCGACGTTGTTGCCGACCGGGGGTATTTCAGTTCGGAGCAGATCAAGGCATGTGCCGATGTCGGGGTCACGCCGACGCTGCCAAAGCCCGTGACCACTGGCATGAAGGCCAAAGGGATATTCGGCAAGCATGACTTTCGCTATCTGGATGGCCAGGACATTTACATCTGTCCCGCCAATCAGACGCTATCGTTTATCTCCCACAAACGAGAGACGGGCGGCCTTAACCTACGACGATATGGGGCGACGGCGTGCAAAGCCTGCGCGATGAAGGCCCGTTGCACCACCGCTACCCAGCGCGTGGTCACCCGATGGGAACACGAGCACCTGCTTGATGACGTACAGCGCCGTCTCGACAATAATCCCCTGGCCATGCGCATCCGCCGGGAGACGGTGGAGCATCCGTTCGGGACCATCAAGGCCCGGATGGGCGCGACACACTTCCTGATGAAACGATTGAAGAACGTGAAAACGGAAACGGCTTTGAGCGTGCTCGCCTACAATCTCACCAGGGTCATGAACATTCTGGGAACCGGGCCGCTGATCCACGCCATCAGGGCCTGACAGGCCGGTCTGCGCTTGCTATTCCCCGGCAAATCGTCGCTCAGCCGTCCCTTAGGGCAACTATCCGGCCCGCTCGGGCCAGAATCAACGAAATCGCTAACAGTCCGGCGATCCAAGCTCGCCCCTCAAATCACCGCTCGACCAAAACGTTTTCACACGGCTAAGACCCAAAGAGGACTAAGCGTACCGACGTTTCGTTTCTCAGTTACTCCCAACACGTCTCACCCTGATCACGCAGATCATGGTGCAGCTTGCGGTAACCGTAGACCTTGCCGCTGTCCTGCCGGGCCTGTTTGATAAATGCAGTCTGGCGGTTGTCTTCCTTGGCTCACTTGCTGACCGGTGATTTCAGCCACGCACAAAACCTGCTGGGATGGATGCGTAGACACCAGCACATCGTCTGCAAGGAAAAGCGAAGACAATGGCCCGCAACGAACGCGCACTTCATTTGTTCGGCAAGACCCTCGGACCAATGGCGGGATCATGCCTCACCCCTGGCGAAATACTCTGATGCATGAGAAAACTCCTGAGACCTGGCTTAACGGCCAAATCATCGCACACTAAAGAGGTGCAGCGGCCGTCCACAGCATCAGGTCAGCCCAAAGGCCCGTTATCGACGTGTTCAGTTATTCTTATTTGAAAGAAAATAAGCGCCGGGTGAAGTTGGTAGCGACTTGTGGACTCAATCATACAAGCGAAAAGGGATGATGAATGTCGCCAGTAGCGTCGGATAACTTAGACATGTCTGCGTCATCGTCTGGGAAACTAGGAAAGCGCCGATCGCGGGAGGCTCGGAAGCAGGCTCGGCTTGAGGGGCCATCCTATTCATCGGGGCCGATCCGGCCGGGTTTCGAAGGTGGGCAATACGCACCGCTATCACCGAACGACGTAAAAAAAGTGCATGAGACAAGTCTCTTCATTCTCGAAAGCTACGGCATCGCGAGTCCAACGGATTCGTGGCGAGAACGGGTCATCGCGGCCGGCGGATGGATGAACGAAAAGGACCGCTTGTGTTTCCCGCGTACTCTCGTCGAAGACATGATCGCCAAGGCTGGCCGCAACTTTACGCTCTACGGTCGGAAGGAAGAATACGATATCCTTCTTTCAGGGAAACGAACGTACTTTGCCGGCTCCACGGCCGCCATCAAGTATCTTGATCCACATACTGGCACCTATCGCAAAACAACGCTTAAAGATCTGTACGATATGGTTCGGCTTGCCGATGCGCTCGAGAATGTTCATTTCGTACAAAGGCCGATTATCGCGCGTGATCCAGCACTGAGTGATTCAGATAAACTTGACACAAATACTGCATATGCTTCGACAGCCGCTACGGCGAAACACATCATAACCACTTTCTTTCAGCCAAAAAGTATTCGAAATGCGATCAGCATGTGCGATCTGTCTGTCGGTGGATCGGGCAATGGCGATATATTTCTGAAGCGACCATTCCTGTCGACAACCTGCACGATCGTTGTTTCGCCGCTGAGGTTCTCGCAAAAATCCTGCGATTTGGCGGATGCTGCTGTTCTAGCAGGAATGCCTTTGACGGTCGCGACAGTGCCGCAGTCTGGTGCGACTTCGCCAGTTACGCTCGCCGGTACAATCGCCATGGGAAACGCGGAAGCCCTGTCGGGGTTCGTGGCTCTGAACCTGCTCAAACCGGGACATCCGTTAACGTTCAAGAACTGGCCCTTCGTATCGGACTTGAGAACTGGCGCATTTGCAGGCGGCGGCGCGGAACTTGGACTGATGATGGCGGGTGTGGCGCAGATGGCGCAGTTCTATGATATTCCTAGCTCCTGTGCGTGCGGCATGACCAGTTCCAAGATACCGGATGCGCAGTCGGGTTGGGAGAAAGGTAATCTGAGTACGCTTGCCGCGCTAGCCGGCTGCAACCTGATTATGATGACCATGGGCGGTCTTGCTGACAATGTAGGTTACTCGCCGGAGGCACTGCTCATCGACGAAAGCATGATGGCAGGACCGATCCGTAGTGTCCGCGGAATTGAAGTAACTGATGCATCGCTGGGGCTTGAGTTGATCGAACGCGCGATAAACGGACCGGGCCATTTTCTCGGTGACAAAGTGACCCTGGAACTAATGGAAACGGAGTACGTCTACCCGGATCTGGCAGATCGAAAAAGTATCGATGAGTGGGAGGAACAAGGGGCGAAAGATATTCGTGAACGGGCGCGTTCGAAAATGTTCAATCTACTTGAAACACATTTTCCGACATATATCGACCCTGACTACGACAGGGCTATTCGGGAACGTTACGATATCGCCCTGTCGCCGGACGATATGCGGCCCGCAAAATAGAACTCGGAGTACTTTCTGAATATATCGTAACAACTTATGACTACAGGCAGTTAGAATGGATTTGAAACGTATAGGATTACTGTCGCCGCCAAAATGGTTCAGCTATTGCGATGATGAACTGGTGAAAGTTGGACCTGAGAATATTCGAGTAATGAACGCGCAAATCCGGATGCCGCGTGATTTCAGGTACGATCTGGACGAGATAACCCAAGCACCAGATGAGCTTTTGGCGGCTGCCCAATCTCTCGCGGATAGTGATACGGATTTCGTTGCTCAAATCGGCACACCGTTTGCTATGGTTCACGGTTGGGATGGAGCGAATGATCTGGAACGGAAGATTGAAGGAAAAATTGGCAAACCGTTCGAAATGATGGGTTTGTCGTTACCGCGCGTTTGCCGAGAAATGGGAATAGGATCAGTATCCGTCTGCACCGTGTTCTTTACAGAGGACTGGACAAATGCCTACAGGAAGTTCCTGGAAAACACTGGTTTGAAAGTCCTCTTTATAGGCAGCTTCTCTGAGCTGGATATTCTCGATCAGGTGACAATGCTCGAGTTATGCCAAGGTCACGATATCTGCACCAAGCAAACGATGATCAACACCGTGGCGCGCTGCTGTGAAAGGGCGCCGGATGCGGAGGCTGTGCTTCTGGCCGGATTGCCATGCCCTCAACTTGACATGCTGGATGAACTGGAAGCTCAGGCGGGTAAACCGGTAATTAGCTATCCGGCGCTCTATTCAAGAATACTTAAGCGACTGTCTCTGTCTGCAAAGCCCGGGTTCGGCTCTATGTTTAATTGAGGCAATAAAATTTCTTCGTTGAAAAGGCACAGAAGTTGAACAATCAGGTAGATGAGCATTCCTCATTTTTGTGCAAGCTTCAAGACGCAGGGCCGCCAATCACAAAGGAGAAGAAAGAGTGAGATGACGGAACACTATCGCGTTCTTATCGTCGGCGGTGGGGTGGTCGGGTGTAACATCCTGCATCACTTGACGTTGGAAGGGTGGACCGACATAGCCCTCTGTGAGCGGAAAGAACTAACCGCCGGGGCCACATGGCATTCTTCCGGCCATATCAGTTGCTATACCGGCAGTCCGCTGTTGACTGACTTCGCCCTCTACACGCGAAGCCAGTTGAAGCCCATCGTCGAGGAAACCGGCCAGGAAATCGGCTTGCGTGAAACTGGCAGCTTGCGGCTCGCCGTCGACGATGAAGCATACGCTCGCTTCGAGCAGTTTCCCCATACACCGGTCGGTGAATCAACCGGTGCGCGGATGGTCAATGCCGAGGAATCACTTGCTCTCTGGCCCTTGATGCGCCCCGGCGGGTATGTTGGAGGCCTGTTTATCCCAGCCGACTGCCATCTGAATGCCGCCGATCTCACTCAGGCGTTGTCGAAGGCGGCACGCGCCAAAGGCGCGACGGTGAAACGTCACACGGAAGTTCAGGAGTTCTCCAAAGGTGCCGCTGGTGAGTGGATTATAGAAACGTCGAAGGGCCGGATAACGGCCGATCACATTGTTCTCGCTACCGGAATATTCGCACGTCGCACATTTGCCAAGTTCAATATCTCATTGCCGAGTGCCGTGGTATCGCATCAATACCTCGTCACCGAACCCGTATCCGAAGTTCTGGATCATCGCTCGAAGAGCGACCGACCTCTTCCTATCCTTCGGCAACCAAGCAACGGGATGAACGTTCGTGAAGAAGGCGAGGGCTTGTTCATCAGTCTGTATGAACAGAACACGCATGCGATCTGGCCCGAGGGGCCACCTGCAGATTTTGGTATGGAGCTTTTCCCCGAAGATTTCGACAGCATCGAAGACGCATTTCTGGAGGCGATCGACCGAGTGCCTTGCCTAGAACGTGCCGGGATCAAAAGCATCGTTCATGGCCCGATGCCCTGGAGTTCGGATTTCGCGCCTCTCGTCGGTCCCGTGCCGGCCACTCAGGGGCTATGGGTCGCTGAATGTGCTTCCTATGGTGTGATCTGGTCCGGTGGGATCGCGCGTGCATTGGCCCGTTGGATTGTACATGGCGACCCGGGCCAGGATGCATCCGAAATCGATTGCCGCCGGTTTGGAAGTTACGCGGACGACGCCTGGTCGGATAGCCGTGCAGTCCGCATGTATCAGGGCGTGTTCGGCAGTGGCAAACGACCGGCAGCTCCCCTCCGGTCATCACTCTACGACCGGCTGGAGGCTGCTGGCGCATCGTTTGACGAAATCTACGGAACCGACTGTGCCCTGCGGTTCCCCGATGCATATGACCACCTGTCGAAAGACGCCTGCGGAGTTGGCTTCAGTGGCTTGAGTGCCCTACATGAGCCGTCTCCACGAACTATCCTTCGAATTAGCGGACAGAATGCTGCTGACTTCCTGGCTGGAAATCTTCATGGCGCCTTTCCGCTAAAGAATGGGGAGAGCGCTGTTTCCTTGAGGCTTTCTCCGCGCAATACGGTGGAAACGGTCTACACTGTGAAACGTGTTGCAAGTGATGAGTTCGTTTTAGTCGGGGAGACGGTATGCGAACGGCGCGAACATGACGCGTTTATCAAACTGGCGTCGGATTGGGAACATGTCACGATAGAGAATGACTCTGTCGCCAAATGCTGCCTTGTTCTCCTTGCAGGGGGTGAAATTTGCAAAAAAGTCTTGGCTGCCCTCACTGGGCTGAACGTCCTGACGCTGCCTCTGCACGATCTAGGTGGTGTTGGACGCTACCTACTCGTTCATTCTTCGGATATCCATGACGATGTATTCGATACCTGTCTCTCAGCACTGGGTGACGCTGGGACCGTCAATCTCGGCATTGCGGATTATTCCAATCTGCGCACGGCGTACCGGGAGCCGGTTCCAGAAGTGGACATCACCGGAAACTGCTATCCTGACGGGCAGGAGCTTCTGTCCCACCGGACGAACAGTGAAAATGAAACTGCTGTGCCTCGAAGACTGGCCTCGATCGACTTTGTTACCGACACATCGGGTGATGTATATGCGGGCGCAAGCATCATTAGCAAAGACCGTAATCAGATAGGCCGGCTGACTTCTGTTGTTGAACTCAACACTGACCTGTCGCCCAGCGGTGAGTTAAGATCGTGGCGCGCAACGGGGTTCGTCGCACCGGATAGCACGACAGAACTGTCTGGCCATACCGTCAGGATTGGGTGTGCAGACGCATCCATTTCGAGTTTCCTCGTGATTGATTTAGTACTTCCTGAAGCAGCGGAAAACTGATCTAGTCGCAATACTCCCTTATTTTTGTAATAAGGGAACCAGGTACTTCAACGCCTTCGTTTGCGGCTATCGATTGATGCTTAATTCGCTTCTCTCCTGGCAATCTCACGCCGTCTTGTTTCAGCATCTCGGACAGCAGCACCTCTAAACGGTCGCGAAAGGCAGGCCCTGCGAAGGTTTCGGGGTGTATGGCGATAAAGAATTGACCGATACCGGGAGGACCACCACTGTCGTCACCCAAATCCGAAGCCTCGAAGGACCAGTTCGCACCGGTGAGACCAGCAGCCATGATCTCTACAAACAAACCGATCGCGCTTCCCTTGTGACCGCCCGCAAAGGCGACACTTCCGCCATCTAGGACGGAATTCGGATCCGTGCACGGATGACCCTCTCTGTCGAGCCCCCAACCTTCCGGCAGTGACAATCCTTCGGCCCTATGACGTTTTATCTCAAGCCTGGTTGTAGCGGCGGGGGATAGATCAATAAGTAGGGGCGAGCAGTTGCTTCGGGGCACACCAACAGCGATAGGGTTTGTCCCAAAGACCGGGCGATGTCCACCGAAGGGCGCCATCGTCGGCGAGGCATTCGTGAAGGTTATTCCGACAAACCCGGCTTGGGCGATTCGGTCACTGAACCAGCCGATAACACCGGATGCATAAGAACGGAAAGTCCGAACCCGGCAATTCCGGTTCGACGAGCGGTGTCATAGAATTGCTTTTCACCAGCCACGAAGGCGGCGTGAGAAAAGCCATGCTTTGCGTCGCCAACTAAGCCGGAGACTCCCGCAGGTTCGATATTCGGTTCCGCAGATCCGTCAACCTTTCCAATTCGCAGATGCCGACAATAGACTGGCAGATATTCTAGACCGATCAGCCGTATCCCGTCTGCTTCTGCATCGCGAATACTTTCCGCGACGACCGCAGCCGTATTCGGTAACGCTCCAGAGTTTTCAAGCGCTAAGTAAGCAAGCTCTTCAATCTCATCGAGACTTAAGCGTTCTAACATAACTCTGATCACTTCTTTGCCGTTGTTTAACTACAAGAGTTCGCCTCTTTGGGCGGAAATACAAATGATCAAATCTGAAGCAAACATTAACTTCTTCTAACGCGTAGTTATTGATCACATTACTTAAAATGAATTGCCGGGACAGCAAATTCTCTTGATCATTATCGAAGCTGTTTGACGATGAAATTAAAACATAATGCGTTAGAATTAGAGTTGGAAATACTGAATGTCAGAGCAACGATCTCGCCGTGGTGGTGGCCGCTCAGCAAAGCGCAAAGCAGCGACAGTGCCGGATACCGAAAAGTTTGACCCCAAGGGTGTGGAAAGCGGTGCGCTGAAGAGCTTGACTGGTAGTGACAAATCCAGAATTCACGATGCCGCGCTAGAGATTCTGGAAACGGTTGGTTTCGGCGAAGCGCCAGAATTGACCCAGAGGATATTAACCGACGCCGGATGTTCTGTGACAAATACAGGGCGCATACTGTTCCCGCGGTCGCTTGTCGAAGACACGATTGCAAAGGCAAACAAATCGATCGTCCTATATGGCCAGAAGCCCGAGCACGATTTGGATATCAGCGGTAGCAAAACATATTTTTCAACCGGCTGCGGGTCGGTCCGGGTTGTAAACCCGCAGTCGCGAGAAGTGCGAAACACAACGGTCGCGGATATCTACAATTTCGCACGTCTCGTGGATACTCTGGACAATATCCACATGTTTCATCGGTTGGGAATACCGAGCGACATTGCCGATACCGATGATGTCGATATCAATCTTTGTTACGCCTGCGTCCGTGGAACGTCAAAACCTGTATCATCTTCATGGTTCAATGGTGAGAATGTTAGCCGGTCAATCGAGATGATGCATCTGATCGCTGGCGGAGAGAAACAGTGGCGGGCGCGCCCCTTTGTAGTCAACACATGCTGTTATGTTGTGCCGCCGCTGAAGTTTGCGCCCGAATCCTGTCTAGGGTTGGAAAATGCCATTCGTGGCGGCATGCCGGTCCAATTAACGAGCTCCGGCCAGCAAGGTGCAACTGCACCTGTCACGGCAGCAGGAACGATCGTCCAGACGATGGCGGAAGTCCTTGGCGGTCTTGTCTATGCCTACTCCGTATCCTCGGACGCCAAAGTCCTGATGGGAACCTGGCCGCTTGTTTCCGATCTACGAACCGGCGCCGCCACGACTGGCAGCGCCGAACACGCTATCGTCTCTTCGCTCGCCTGTCAGATGTCCCGGTTTTACGGCATTCCGAACGGCTGCGTTTCCGGCATTACCGATTCCAAATTGCCGGACGTCCAGGCCGGTTATGAGAAGGGTATCCAGCATGCCGTCATCGGCCATTCCGGCGGCAATATCATGTTCTGCGCTGCAGGTGCGCTAGCCGGTGGACTTGGGTGTAGCTCCGCCGGTGTCGTAATCGACAACGAGATTATCGGAGCTGCACTCAGATCCGTCTCAGGTTGTGGAATGTCAGATGAAGAATTGGCCGTGGACGCTATTCGTGAAGTCTGTATCGACGGGCCCGGTCATTATCTCGGCCGGGATGAAACACTTCAGAGGATGAAGTCTGACTTTCTGTATCCGATGGTTGCGGACCGCGCATCCATGAACGATTGGCTGACCAGTGGCAAGCGGTCGATCCTGGAGAACGCTCAGGACTATGCCAACGAAACACTCAGTAAGCATTTTCCTAGGCATATAGCCGATGCCACAGATTTTATCATTCGGGAGCGGTACAATATCTTCCTTGATGAAGAAACGTGCCACGCCGAGGACTGGATCAAGTTATCACACGCGGCAACCTAAGACGGAGCTGATACATGAGCGAAACAACCATTTTAGGCGTAGGCGATATCATCCTTGATTTAGACAATCACGGAACCGCCTTCGATCGGGTCAAGCACATTCTGCGAAAAGGCGATATCGTCTTTGCAAATTGCGACCAGACCTTCTCCGATCTTGGCAGTGATCCTAATGGGTTCTGGCCGATCTATGTCAGCGCCGTTCCGCATGCCGCATCCATGATCGACTGCGTGAAGGATGCCGGATTCTCTGTCCTCAACTTTGGCAACAACCACAGTCTGGACTGGGGCTACGAAGCTGTTTTCGACTGCATGGAAGGGTGCCGTGACGCCGGCATGACCCCGATAGGATTTGGAAAGAATATCGTAGAAGCCCGCAGACCAACCATCATCAACAAGGATGAAACGAAAGTCGGTTTTCTGAACTACTGTTCAATCGGTCCTGCTGGATACGAGGCAACTGAAAGTCGCCCGGGTCACGTGCCGCTTCGTGCTCATACCTACTATCAGCAATGGGATCCACAGCCCGGCACGCCGGCTTTAACCAAAAGCTTTGTCGACCGCGAAGACCTGAGCGCCATGATTGAGGACATCAAAGCGTTACGGCCGAAAGTCGATATCTTGATTTGCACCTTCCATTGGGGTGTTCATTACATCCCGGCTGAAATTGCCGACTATGAAAGAGAAGCCGGGCACGCCGCTATCGACGCCGGTGCCGACATCATTTTCGGTCAGCATGCGCATTTGCCGAAAGGAATAGAAGTCTATAACGGAAAGACGATCTTTTATGGCATGCACAACTTTTCTTCTCGTGGCGAATGGACGTGCCCTGCCTATCAGCCCGGTTCGAAGTACCCTGACAGCTACAAGTGGGATTGGACGGAGCATGGAAAAAAATTCGCCACGTTCTACGGCGAGATCGACCCGGACGAGAAAAGATCGTCAATGATTGCCAAAATCAGTGTGGATAAAGCCAAGATTGTCCGCACAGCGTTTATCCCGTGCTGGATAAGCGACCACAACGAACCAGAAGCAGTTGGAGCCGGAGACGCTCGTGGCCAGCAGATTTTTGAGCATTTCAAATTCCTCAGTCACAGTCAGGGATTTGACACAAAGCTCGAATGGGACGGAGATGAAATCGTCGTTTCAGATTGAACGGAACGAAAGTACTGGACATGAAAATCACTAAAATTGCTGCCTATGAAGTGACTATGGGCCTCAAACTCGGGCCCTATGTTAGCGCAAAAGGCACTCTCGACACTCTAGTAAGCACGATTGTTGCTGTACACACGGATGAGGGACTAACTGGCTGGGGCGAGGTTTGCCCATGGGGTGCGGCGTACCTGCCTGCGCTGCACGGTGCTATTTTGCCCATCCTGGCGGAGCTTGCACCGGCGTTGATCGGTCGTGACCCACGCATGCTTTCAGAAGTGAACCAAGCGATGGACAGCGCGGTTATGCACCAATTCTATGTAAAAAGTGCGATCGACTATGCCTGCTGGGACATTCTGGGGAAGGTGGCGGGACTTCCGGTATATGCCCTGCTCGGTGGGAAACTGACCGAGCACTTACCAATGATTGCTTCAATTCCCGGCGGTGTTGATGCGATGCGATCGACTGTTAAGCACTACAAGAGTCAAGGGTATCGACAGTTCTCCATTCATATCTCGCAGCCGGTTAGAGAGGAGTTCCAGGCGTACCGAGATGTTATCGTATCTTTTGACAAAGACGCTGTGGTGCTAATTGACGCTAACCAGAGTTGGTCGATGCGTACTGCAATTGAGGTCGCGGAAGCCTTCAAGGGTCTGACAGTTATGCTAGAACAACCGGTGGCCGATATTCAGCAATGTGCGTTGTTGCGCCGGAAAATTGATTTGCCAGTCGGGCTCGACGAAAGCATCGTTACTCCAGAAGACATCATCCATGCCGGAGCTGCAGGAATCCTAGAATACATCGGGCTAAAAATGGGCCGATGCGGTGGCCTGACCAGAACCAAGCGCATCTGCGACGCCGCCGACTCCCTCGGCATCGGTTACTTTATTAAAGACGTGATTGGTTCAGAAATCGCCACACTGGCAACGGCGCACATGGCGCATTCAAGGCTTTCAAAGAACATGATCGGAACGTTGAACTGCGTCGATATGGTCGACGTGGTGACGGGCACGGCGAACCTAACTCATGGGAATGGCGAGATGTACGTTCCGGATATGACTCCTGGCCTTGGCTTCGAACCGGATATGACAGTGCTTGGCAAGCCCGTAGCGCAGTTTTCCTAACTAAAGTGAGGGCCGGATGCAGGCATTTGACGGTATTCGCGTTCTAGACCTTACGCATGTGCTGGCAGGACCATTCTCTACCTATCAGCTGGCGGTTCTCGGTGCTGATGTCATCAAGATAGAATCACCGCTTGAAACTGATATGAACCGGCAAATCGGGCCGGTGCAAGAACTGAACGACGCTCTGATGGGGACGCACTATCAGGCACAAGGCATCAACAAGCGGGCAATGACGCTGAACCTCAAGACCCGGGATGGGCGCGCAATTTTTCTGAAGCTGGCCGAAGGCGCAGATGTCATCGTGGAAAACTTCCGATCGGGTGCGATGGCCAGACTTGGGCTTGGTTATGACGATATTCGGAAGATCAAACCCGATATCATCTACTGTTCGATAACAGGATATGGTCAGACCGGCCCCCGTAGCAGCTACGGAGCTTTCGATAACGTAATTCAGGCGTTCTCAGGTGTTATGAGCGCCACGGGCGATCAGAACGATCCGCCGACGATGATCGGCCCACCAATGCTGGACTATGGCACTGGCATTCATGCGGCTTTCGCAATATCGACGGCATTGTTGAGGCGTGAACGGACTGGTGAAGGGCAGTATCTGGACGTCGCCATGCTGGATGCCGCCCTGATGATGATGTCATGCAATGTTCTGAATGCCACGAAAACCGAAAAGCCCCCTGGCCGTTCCAGAGACGGGCGCGATTTTGTCGCCGCCTACGGTTGCTATCGGGCGTCGGATGCGGACTTGATGATTGGCATTTTCACACCGAAGCAACATGCACGTTTGTGGCGCGCAATTGGGCGTAACGATTTGGCGATTGAAGTGGAACAACAGAGAATCCGGGATATGCCAGCCCGGCGGGAGAACGATAAGGAAGTATTGCGCAGGACAATCGCGACCAAGACAGCAGAGGAATGGGAGGTTCTCCTCAACGAGGCGGGGGTTCCGTCTGCTCGGATTCGTACTATTGTTGAAGCGGTTCAAAGCCAACAGGTAAAAAGCCGCTCACTGCTTGGGGAATGGTCGGTTTCTGTTGATGGTGGTGCACCGGCCGTTGCAGCTTTTTCGTGCTCGGAAGATGGGCCGCGTGCAGTTACATCGGCACCTAGAGTGGGTCAGCATACGCACGAAGTGCTTTCCGAGCTTGGATTTTGTCACGAAGAGATTAGTGCCTTTATCAACGACGGCGTCGTTTAGCACGGACAACACCTGACCCGAGGATTGCGCTTCCCTGAAGCAGGACAGCTATATCTAGAACAGGAGCCGGTTTTTTAGAATAGAACTTACATAGGCTGAAATTGAAGTCGTTTGGTGATGCGGTTGCTATGTCCTAACTATCTAACTCGTCCTCAGCCATCTCTTCCAACATTCGCTCGTACTCCGCAGGAGGAATTACGGTTAACGTGTTTGTTTCGACGGCACCGAGACGACCAAGTTCCATTAATGCCTGCCCCATCGCCACTTCGGATGGTGCGTCGAAATAGAGCAAACAATCAAATGCACCGATGACTGGGGCATATCCCGTTCTTTTGACGCCGATTTTTTCAAGACGCCTATCAACTATAGCACCCCGCCCAAGCGACTTCGTTATTTCCCGTCGCCCTTTTGTTGTCATTTTCACTAATGCAATGTAGGAAACCATAGCTTGATACCCTTTACTGGTATTGTAGTCTTGTTAGGTTGTTATCTGTCATCGGATGGTCGGCAACTGAAAAAATCAGAGTAGCTCTTCGAAAAGTGTGACGCTGTTGCATACCCTACTTGATGTGCAATTTCGCTTATACTTTCATCCGTAGTTTTGAGCAGATTCCGCGCTTTCCTGAGCCTCAAATCCCTATAATAAGCGGAAGGACTTTTCTGCAGATAACTGCGAAATAGTCTTTCGAGTTGACGTACAGAAATACCAATATGCCTGGCTATTGTCCGGCAGGATAACGGGGTTTCCAGGTTCACAACCATTTGTTCAACAGCCATGTTCACAAGTCGGTTTGGAGACCCAAGCCGGCGTCGGACAGAATTTCTTCTAAACAAGTTTGAACTATCGAATTCATGCAGCATTACTTCCGAAACCAGTTCAGCGACATCTCTCCCCACCCATAGTTCAATTGCTTTAAGAGAGAGATCGGATGAGCGCATTCCACCGGAGAAGTAAAGACCCTTCGATCCATTTCGAAATTTTCTCCAGTTACAATCGCACGGGCGTTAGAACTCTCAAGTAACGAGAGGTACCTCCAGTGCGTTGTGCAACGTCTTCCATCAAGTAGGCCACACCTTCCAATCGCAAGGACGCCAGATGAGATAGCGCCGATAGTTGCGCCATGTCGGTGTTGGCGACGGATCCAACCAGCATCCAAATCCGAAAGCGCTGAGTCGAAAGCGCCTCCAACGACGACGACTAAATCATAGATTTGGGTTCCAAAGCGAACTTCAGAGGTCTGTTTGCCGACAGGCGTCGTTTTGGAAGAATGGAAACTACAGGGCCTGAAAATGTCAACTTTGCAGCAGGAGTGCTCCAAAATAGCGTTGGTCTCATTGAATGGGGCGATCAGACAGTGATATTCGTGTTTCGAGAATCCGCGCAGCAAAATTACTGCGATACGAATACTGCATTCAACATACCTGCTTAAGCCCTGACGAACATGTTCAATGTTTCGAAGTTTCGCGAGGTGATCGTCCTCGTTTGCAGGGTACGGCCTATCGAGTAGTGCTTCTTTGATTAGTGACACTTCAAACAAACCGGGTCGCTCCACCATCAATTCGCATGCTCTGACCGGTAATGTAGCGGCTCGAATCTGAAAGCAGAAAGCTGACCAAATCGGCGACTTCATCCGTGGTTCCGGGTCGTCCCATCGGGATGTAGCGGTAAACATCGTCACCTAGTGGCCAGTTATCGATGAATCCTGGCAGAACAGAATTCATTCGAATGCCTTCGCGTGCATAACGGTCAGAGAAAAGCTTTGTGTAACCGGATACAGAACATCTGACCGCTGAGGAGGTTGGATAAGTTAAACGCGGTTCGAACGCCGCAAATGTCGAGATATTGACGATTGATCCGCCGCCACCCTTTAGCATCTCTGGAAACACTGCACGCGTCACTTTGACGACGCTCATAAACGTGATTTCAAACGTCTTGAGCCAATCTTCGTCTGAAATACCAACTACATTTGTATCGATGCTTGGATCGTATGCAGGCCCGGTGCCACCCGTCGAACCAGGTGTGTGACCGGTATTGTTCACAAGTGCGTCTATGCGTCCGTATCTTTCTATCGTTTCCGAAACAAGACGATTAATATCTTCGATGTTTGTATTGGAGCCTTTGACGGCAAGAGCATCAAGTTCAGCGGCACGATCGAAGACGTTTTCAGAAGGCGAGAGCAAGGCGAGATCATACCCATCCAACTTTAACTTATGAGCTACAGCCGCCCCCATACCCCGTCCGGCACCCACTACAATCGCGACAGTCATATATCGAACCTCATTTCTCGTTGGAGGCTATCTTACAATCCGAACACACTTCGTGCGTTACCTTCCAGTAGTGCCTTCTTGGATTCTTCTCGAAGACCAAGTTCATCGATCTGTGCCAGTGATTCATCGTGCATGATCAACGGATAGTCCGTCCCCCACATCACCTTGTTACGCCCCCATGAATTGAGAAACTTCACAAGCTCCGGTTTCCAATACTTCGGTGCATAGGCGGAAGTTCCGATGAAAACGTTCGGGTGTTTAGAAGCTAAGGCTATGTTTTCTTCAACCCATGGCCAACCCGTATGTGTACTGATGATCTTAAGGTTTTTGAAGTAGAGAGCCACTTTGTCCAAATGCAATGGTCGCCCATTTTCGTTCGGCAAAAAGTCCATCGTATGCCCCATCGATAATACAACGGGTACATCCAGTTCCTCACATTTTGCATAAAACGGAAAATAGAAGGCGTCGTCTGGACGAAGATCAAATCCGTGCGGATGGATATGCGCACCGACAAAACCAAATTCTTTAACAACCTTTTCTAACTCACGAACCCCTTCCATACGTGTAAAAGGATTGATCCCGTATAGGCCATGAACTCGATCTGGCGCTTCTTTACATAACGCATGTATATCTGCTGGACTGTTCTCCGAGTGCATTCGCTGATGGAAAAAATCCCAAACCTTGATAGCGGTTACAAGCACTTTATCAACGCCATTTTCATTCATTCTTGACACCATGTCAGGAACAGAGAGGCCAACAAGATTATCTGACCGACCTTTACCTGCGAAGAGTTCAGCTTCATCGGTATTCAGAAAGTTGCGTGCGATGCCTTCAACGCTGAAGTCGTTACACAATATGTCAATTGCGCCCATTGCTGCTCTCTCTTCTTAGTTGGTTGAGATTAAACACCCTCAAATGCCTGGGACCGTTCTGCGAGAAGGTTAACTAGAGTCGCGGTGGTTGGCGTGAGCGTCCCGGCATCATTGATAACGCGCTTTGCAACATCTATCGTTTCCCTATCTACGTTGTCAGCGAACGCTTTTGCGAACGTCATCGTGTCCGCCAGCACATCATTGTCGTCGACGACACGGGCTATGAGTCCCATCGAGAATGCCTCTTCAGCTCCGATCTTCTCGCCCATAAAGCTAATCCGCTTGGCTGCGCCTTGTCCGACAGTTTTCGATAAACGGGTTAGCCCGCCCCAACTTGGCAGGGCATTGAGTTTAAGTATTTCGGGCAACCCGAAAAGCGCACCTCTGCCAGCGACCCGAAGATCGCAACACAGCGCAAGCTCCAACCCGCCACCAAGACAGAAACCATCAATGGCTGCAATTGTTAAGCACGGCATTCTTTCCAAAGCGTCAAAAGTTCGTAAACCGTGTTCGAAATGGGCCCGGCTCTCGTCCTTGGACCGATCAGCGTACGCTTTGACATCATCTCCGGCACAGAATGACTTCCCGCCAGCGCCGGTGATGATTGCGACTCTGATGTCTTCCTCAGCGCAGGTTTCGAGGCATGATGCCAACGCTTTCATCGCGACATGATCCAGAGAATTCCGCCGATCTTCACGATTGATTGTTATTGTTGCGACGTTTTCGTCGCGCTCAAAAAGAATACTCTTGTTCACTATTCTCTCCATCTGCGCATTGGTTATCCCTACTCGAACGGTAATCCCTCTTTCTGGAGATAGCGGCCGATGATCAAATTGTGTATTTGGGTCGTTCCATCGAAGATCTGATACGCCTTGGCATCGCGCATCAACCGCTCGAGCAGCATGTCTTTGTGAAGGCCCATGGCTCCGCAAATCTGGATTGCCTCGATCGGCGCTTTCATCCCGATAGCACTGCACGCATTCTTCGCCATAGAGCCGATAATACCGGATCGACGGCTACGATCGGTTTCGTATTCAAAGATCGCCTGAAGCCAAAGCGCCCGCGCGGCGGCATACTCTGTACACAGCTCAGCTAATAGAAAATGAACACCTTGAAACTCGATGATTGATTGTCCAAACGCCTTTCGATTCTGTGCAAAAGCGGTTGCTTCCTGAATTGCCCTATAGGCGATACCAAGAGCTTGTGCCGAACAGTTCAATCTTGCCTCGTCCAAAGCCGCCATCGCGATCTTGAAGCCCGCGCCCTCATCACTCAGGCGATTGCTTGCCGGAATGCGGGTATCAACGAATTCGAGTGTCGATTGTGGTGAGCCACGTAGCCCGGTTAACTTTTCGTCACGGATGACATTAAAACCCGGTGTTCCTTTTTCGACCAGAAAAGCGGTGATACCTCGATGGCCGACAGTCTGATCGGTCTTTGCAAATACAGTTACATAATCCGCGAATCCGCCGTGTGTTATCCACGTTTTTGTTCCGTTCAGAATGTAAGAATCGCCATCCCGAACCGCATGTGTCTTTAAGGCGGCAGCATCCGAACCAGCGTCTGGCTCTGATAGTCCGAATGCCGGGGCGAATTCACCAAGGGCGGTTTTCGGCAATAGCCGCTGCTTAAGTTCGTCCGTTCCATATTCAAGCAGCGGTGCGAGACCATCAGGCCATGCCGATAACAGACAGGCGAAGCTCGCACTTGAGCGGCATATCCTTTCGATCACAAACAAGCGTGTTCGAAAACTTACATCCACGCCGCCATATGCCTCTGGGATAGCAAGGCCGAAAAGCCCTAAATCCGAGGCAATATTGTGCAAGTCCTGAGGATACTCATCCTTATCGTCAATCTCAGCAGCTCTTGGCTCCAGATGCTGCTCGATGAAGCGATCAACGCTATCGAGAACCTGATTTTCGATCTCATCCGTTGATGTGGCCATTGGTTCCTTTCGCATGTCAGTCATCGAGGACGACGCAAACGGATTCCCGCCTGCTCCCTATCCCATGTATCCGGTGTAACTCCTTCAGATCGAAGGGTGGTTTTATCTATCTTATCGGTTGTAGACCGGGGAAGAGATGAAACCGTTCGAACGAAACGAGGTACCATGAAGTAAGGAAGCCGCTTGATCAGATGCTCGGTCAATTGCAGTGGGTCGATTTTAGTGCCATTTGTCGACTCGACTGCGATCATGACTTCACCTTCTCCTGTATCAACAAGGGCACCATACGCTGCCGCTGCATTGACGCTGGGAAAGGATAGCACCTCCAATTCGACTTCGTAGGATGAAATGTTCTCACCACGCCTTCGGATGACATCCTTCACTCGGTCGACAAAATAGTAGTTTCCAGCTTCATCAACCTTCAATACATCACCTGTGTGGAACCAACCGTTTTTCCAAACACGCACCGTCGCCTCAGCCATGTCCTGATAGCCTGGGGTAATGATCCAGGGGACGTCACACCGGACCGCTAGTTCGCCGGGAGCACCGACGGGAACTTCGACATCGTTGCTATCCACGATCCGTGTTTGGAACCCAGGTCTGAGCTGCCCGCAATAGCCTTTGCCAAGATTAGTTTCTTGGCTAAGGGAGTTGGATAGGATCGGCGGCCCCATTTCCGTCATGTCGAATTGGGTATAGATATCAACACCAAATCGTTCAGCAAATGCGGCAGGATCATGCGTCACTGGTTGCTGCAAAACTTTCTTAAGGCCATGCGCACGATCAGTTTTGCTTTCCGGGAGTTTTAACAGAAAATCAGACATAGCGCCGATCAAGAGCGTACTTGTCGTTCCGGTTCGCGCGACCTGCGCCCAGAATTCGGAAGTACTGAACCTTCCCACCATCACCGCTGTCAGGCCGATTGCAGCGGCCGCCCACAGCACATAAATACCTGCAATATGGAAAAAGAGGACGGGCTTAGGTATCGATCAGTCTCATCCAGAAAATGCAATCCGTCACACGCCATCTGAAAGGTATGAGCATGTGTAAGCATTACTCCCTTCGAAGGACCGGTCGTGCCAGACGTATAAACGATACTGTGAATGTCCCATGCCTGAATTGGCTGCTCTGGTTCTGAGTACATACCTGGAGCAAGTGGACCTAACTGATCTTCCGAGCCCAATTCAATGTCAATTGAGTGATCCGGCGTACCGCCTATTGGCACAATCGTTTTCAAATGAATTAAATCAAGATCTTTAAGCTCTTCCAAATAGGATGTATCGGCAATCATGAGCGTGGCACCGGAAAGGTTTATGGCGTGCTCCAGAATGCCTCCTTTGTATGCCGGATTTATTGGAACGAAGACAGCACCCTGGTAAATAATGCCAAGTGCCAATCGAACAATCAAAGGTGTGTCAGGTAGCCAGACCAGCACACGGTCGCACCTGTTAACACCAAGCTGATCTAGGGCGGCTGCGGTTCCCTTTGCAAGATCGTTTGCTTTCGAATAGGTCCATACCGGGCCATTGTCGAAGACAATCATCGCTTTTTCAGGATCACTAACGGCCCGTTGCTTCAGAAGACTCGGTAAGACCGAATTTTCGGGCTTGAGAATACTTTCATCCAAACTGAAGAGATTACGGGTCACACTAAATGTCCATCACATCAATATTCGGAATCGTATTGTTTCTTGCCAGAACAATCCCTACTCTTTGTTAGCAGTGGGTTCCGTTGCGAACAAATCAGACTAACTCATTCAACCGATAACATTGTTTTAAGAAAGAATGCGAAGGAAGCTTCCCCCACTTAATGCCGTCAGGACGTTTGAAGCAGTTGCACGAAACAATAGTTTTCGGAGAGCTGCTGACGAACTGTTTGTCACTGAACCGGCTGTCAGCAGATCGATAAAGGTTCTTGAAGATCACTTTCAAACCAAGCTGTTTGAGCGATTTCCAAAAGGACCTGAACTGACGGTGGAGGGAAAAGCGCTTCTATCTTCGGTAACTCGGGCGCTGGATGATATCGCAATTGGGTCTGATCAGCTTTATCGTGCGAGTAAACGTCACTCTCTATCTTTGTTCGTAACGCCGCATATTTCGGCGCGTTGGCTGGTGCCGAAACTAGATGGGTTTCTAAATCAGATGCCCGAACTCGATCTCGATATTCGGCACTCAGCGCATATAGACGATATAGATAGCCGTCAGTTTGATGCTGCGATTTGGTGGAGCAAAAGCAACCCTGAGCACTACCATAATGAGCCGTTATTCTCGCTGCGGTTCGTACCAGCGTGCTCTCCTAAATTATTGCGCCAGATGGGTGGTAAAGCAGACGTTGGCATTTTGGAGCATGCAACACTGTTGCACGAATATGACTATGATAACTGGAACGACTGGCTTCGCATTCACAATCTTTCGCTTCGGCCCGGCAAACGCGGTATTGTATTCGACAGTTACGAATCCATGCTTTTTGCCACAATATCTGGATTGGGCATTTCGCTGTTACTATACCCACCGCTGACAGATCACTTAGATAATGAAAAACTGGTTCTTCCATTCGACACCGAACTCGGTGTCGATGTAACATTCTATCTTATCTATCCTTCAGACCAGCCGTTGAGCGAGGAAGCACGGGCATTCGTTGACTATATTCGCGCATTTTCCGAAACGTGATTGTTGTCTCTCCTTTTGTAATAACTCACTTTACCATCAACACATAGTAAGCCCGCCGCTGGTGCTGATTACCTGCCCGGTAATCCAGCGGGCATCGTCAGACAAAAGGAAACTCACAACGTCTGCTTGTTCTTCCGGCGTACCGAGACGACGAAACGGCACGAGCTTAACCATGCGTTTGATCATTTCAGGATTTTGCTGTTCGACTTCACGCATCAACGGCGTCTCGGTTGCTCCTGGCGCGGTACAATTGACACGAATGTTGTGCCGTGCGTTCTCCCGGGCGATGCTTTTGGCGAATGCGCAGACGGCAGCTTTAGCGCCAGCATAGACGGCTTCGCCGCCTGTACCGATCTTTGCAGCGTCCGAAGTAATATAAACAATCTTACCTCGTTCGCGTTCGATCATTCCCTTGAGTACGGGGTGTGTAACATAAAGTTCAGCCAGGTAGTTTACCGCCACCACCTTGTGCCAGTAGTCAGAACTTTCATCTGCGAATTTCGTGCCTTCGCACCACCCGACAGTATTGGCTAGAGCTTCAATCGGGCCTAGCTGGTCTTCGATCTCCTGTACTGCCGTGCGCGTTTCTGTTTCATTTGTTTGATCGACTATCCAGTACTTTGAATCCGAGCTCGCTTTTTTGACAGACTCTTTCAGCCCGTCTTCATTTTTATCCATTAACGCTACTTTGTACCCATCTCTTGTAAGCCTCGCGACGCATGCAGACCCCATCGCGCCACCTGCACCGGTCACCAGTGCTACTCCCTTCGAGGTCATATTTTTTCCTTTCAATTGTCATCATTTCGATTGGCGAGATTCAAGATTCTTTACGCTGCGAATTCAAGTAACGAAAAATCATCGACGGAATAACGTCGGTCGGATTGGTCAAAGACCGCATTAGGGATGTGATTTGCGATGGTTAAGTCTTCGATCACAATTCGTTATTTGAACTTGTAGCCTTTGTTTCGGATGATTTGCGATCAGAGGATCAATAATACGAACAAGGGAGTACGCTGTTATGGGTGACCAAAGTTACGAACAAGAGGTTCTGAAGAAAACTGCCTCGACCGACTTGATATCGCGCCGCGCTTTCTTTGAACGCGCTACGGCTCTGGGTGTTTCCATAGCGGCTGCATCCGCTATTTGGAACGAAGCAGAGGCATCAACCCCTAAAAAGGGCGGGACCTTGCGCATCGGCACAGATGGTGGTGCGACAACGGATTCATTTGATTCTAGGGTTACCATTTCAACGAATCATATTACCGCTGCACAATGGTCAGTCTATGAACGCTTGACATATCTCGATGAGAAAGGCGCACCGCAACCGCAACTCGCCGAGAGCTGGGAAACAAACGCGGACGCTTCCGTGTGGCGCTTTCAGATCAGAAAGGGCGTCGAATTCCACAACGGCAAGACATTGACGCCGCAGGATGTGGTTGCATCTTTCGCCTATGTTGGGTCAGAAGAAACCAAAGCGGCGGACCCAAAGAAGATTGTTGGTCGTATCAAAGAAATGAAAGTCGATGGCAATGCTGTTGTCATGGATATTGGTGAATCGGATGCAGATTGGCCCATTATTATGTCTTCTTCAGGGCTGCTGGTGGCGCCCGAAGGAACGGCTGGAGACCAATGGGATCAATCGGGCAATGGGACCGGCCCGTATGTTCTCAAGGATTTCGAACCGGGTGTCCGCATTCGAGGTGAGAAAAACCCGAACTACTACAACGACGGCGAGGCACACTTCGATGCGTTTAATTCATTGAATATTGCAGACGCTGCCAGTCGAACCTCAGCCTTACGTACTGGTGATGTCGATATCATAACGCGCCCAGATACAAAGACCGCAAGGCGTCTTGGCGAAACGGATGGCATCCATCTTGTTGAAGGCGAGGGCAACCTCCACTATACGGCACCCATGCTAGCTGATACGGCGCCGTTCGATGACAACAATGTTCGTCTTGCGCTCAAACATCTTATGAAACGCGACGAATTGCTGCAAAAGATCCTTTCTGGCTTTGGCTATATTGGTAACGATGTGCCGATTGGGCGCGGACAACAGTACTATAACGATCAACTGGAACAACGCGTATACGATCCTGATAAGGCAAAATTCCATTTGAAAAAGGCAGGAATGTCGAACCTCAATGTTACCCTGTCTGCTGGAGCAGATGCGCCGTTCCCCGGTGCGGTCGATACAGCCACGCTGATGTCTGAATGGGCTAAGCCGGCCGGTGTTACAATCAATATCGAGCGAACGCCATCCGATGGATACTGGTCCGATGTCTGGCTCAAAAAGCCATGGTGTCTAGCGTATTGGTCAGGCCGTCCCACGGTGGGTCAGATGATTTCAGCCGCTTACACATCGGATACAGCGTGGAATGATGGCAAATGGAAAAACGAGCGCGTCGACGAGCTAAACAGGATGGCACGCAGTGAACTGGACAATAGCAAGCGCCAGGAGATGTATTTCGAGATCCAACGGATCATTCACGAAGAAGGCTCTGTTATTATCCCGGTTTTCGGTTCATTCCTGCATGCCGCTTCGGACAATCTCGGCCATCCAAAATTCCGTGGTAAAAGATACTTGGACAATTATGCGATCACGCGAACAGGCTGGTTCAAGTCTTAGATTTACCATAGCGAACTCCTCCTGATTGTATTGAATGAGAACTGCCGCCATCACGTTGTCCTCAGCGTGTGGCGGTTATTTTTTGCGGTGCTTAGGCCGTGACTAGACCGGTCAGCAAGTGCATGTATCTTTCATTGTAGTCACGATGACGGATGTTCCAGTGTCTAGCCCCAATGTTCTGGACCACTGATTTACGCTTTCTCTAACAAGGTTTCTGGTACAGGCGGCCTCAAATTTAGGGAAGAAAGCGTCTACAAATCTAGGGGCACCTCAAAGTTTTTTATGCCGCACTGAATTAAAAGTGAATATCTGGGAGGCGGCAGCGTGATTAGATTGGTACGAGACGTGCTATGTCTTGCCCCTGTTTTCTCGATCCTTTGGAGTGATAAATCATGGAATCCGTTACGACCAAGTTTGCCAAACAAACAGAGGCATTGACGTTTGAAAAATTACCCAGCGAGGTCGTTGACATAACCAAACGAGTCATAATCGACGGGCTTGGATGCGCAATTGGCGGCTTCAACAGTTCAACCGGGAAAAGTGTTCGGGATTTCGCTCAATCGACGGGTGGTACGCCAGAGGCAACCTTGTTCGGTACGAACATTAAGGTCGCCAGTTCGCCAGCAATACTGGCCAATCAAGCAATTATTCGCTATCTCGACTACAATGACTGTTTCGACATCGAATTGGGGCCGGGGCATTTGGCCGGTTGCCACCCAAGCGGCTCTTTGCCGGTAGCGTTCGCCGTCGCTGAAGCCCTCAATTCATCCGGCAAGGATATGATCGTCGCCATTGTTGCGGGATATGAAGTGATGGCGGAGCTGATCTCGCGTTACATCGAGTCGCTCCAGATGAACGCAATACACCATGGATCTGTCCACGCTTACGGCAGCGCCGCGATCGCCGGAAAACTCATGGGCCTCAACACTGAACAAATAGTCAATGCAATGGGAATCGCCGGCAGTGTCGGTGCGGGGTGCGATATTCTCGATGCCGAGGGCGAAGAGTACAACATGACCAAAAATTTAGCTGATGGCATGTTGGCTGAACGCGGCTACGTCGGGGCAATGTTGGCACAGCGCGGAATGACGGGGCCGACGCGCATTATCGAAGGGCACAAAGGATTTGCTGAAGCGTTGCTTGGCGGTTTTCAGAACTTCGACATGGATCGGCCATGGAAGTTTAGGCACCATATCCTGCAGACCGAGTTCAAGTCGATCTGCACGGAGCTGACCACACAAGGACACCTGCACGCCACGACGGAACTCGTCCGAATCCATGGCATCACGCCAGAGGCCATTGAAAAAGTTTTGATTCGAACAAACTTGCGCGCCGTTCGACATTGTGGCGATCCAATCAAGAAATATCCGCAGAATAAGGAAACCGCAGATCACAGCTCATACTTCCTGACCGCCATGGCGATCTTACATGGCAAGATTACGCCCAAGGTGTACGAAGAGAAGTACTTCTCAAACCCGAAAGTGCGCGAACTGATCGACAGAACGACGCTTGAGCATGGTGAAGAATTCGACGGACACCAGCCGGCTGCCGAGGTCACGATTTCGCTAAAGGACGGAGCCGTTCACAAGCATCTGGCGTCCCTTGAGGAGATCCTTGAGGTTAGAAAAACACTCCTCACAGATGCCGGTCTTCGCGCCAAGTTTATAGAGTGTGCTGATGGCATGATGTCGGATAGCGAAGTAGATCGGGTGATTGAGATTTGCCTCAACGTAGACAAAATGGACAACATCCAGGATCTAATGAAGGCTCTGATTATCACGCGATAACACAATAGGGCTTTGTCAGAGCAAATCGACTCGAGCAGCCAAATGGTGCCTGTCCTTATCGAGAATTACATCCGGGCGTATCGGTGATGCAGTCCGCCGAGTTTCGGGACTGAAAAGATGTCGACGATAGATCGAGTGTTTCGTCGAAGATTAGTGGCATAAGTCGCCGTTAACGTGACGATACCTTCCTTCCGACCGAGAAGCGTAAGATGCCAATCGGATCGGAACTGCGCACCCAACCTAATAGCACTGGGATTGTCAGAAGAAAACGGCTTGAGGTGCGGATCTAGCCTCCCTACCCTCGCGAGATGAAAAACCAGAACCCGTTCCGCTACTTCAAAACCTCTCCCGAAATCATCCGCCTGGCGGTGATGATGTATGTGCGGTTTCCGCTTTCGCTACGGAATGTCGAAGACCTCCTCCATGAACGCGGGATCGATATCTGCCATGAAACGGTCCGGCATTGGTGGAACCGGTTCGGCCCTATTTTCGCTTCCGAAATCAGAAAGAACCGTGTTTCGCGACTGAAGTGCTATTCCAATTGGCAATGGCACGTCGACGAGGTCTTCGTGAAGATAAATGGTGAGCAGTATTATTTGTGGCGCGCCGTCGATCACGAGGGTGAGGTACTGGAATCCTTCGTGACTAAACGCCGGGATAAGGCGGCAGCCTTGGTTTTTTTGAAGAGGGCGATGAAGCGGTATGGCAAGCCAAGGATCATCGTGCCGGACCGATTTGCTTCCTACAAAGCCACTATGAAAGAGATCAACTGTACCCGGAAACAGGCGGTCGGACGATGGCAAAACAATCGGGCTGAGAACTCACACCTCCCCTTCTGAAGACGGGAACGTGCGATGCAGCGGTTCAGGCGGATGCGAAGTCTACAGAAGTTTGTCTCTCTTCACTCTTCCGTCTACAACCACTTCAACAACGAAAGACACTTAAACTCCCGAGACCAATTCAAAATTCAACGCACTGCTGCCTTGAATGAGTGGCAGCAGCTTTGTGCTGCATAACACCCGCGACTTTCTGCTAAACTGAGACGAGTTCGCGTTCGTCTGACAGCACCGCCACCCATCCCTGACATTTCTGGATTGCCTGTTTTCTTCGGGAATAGTGTCGAGTTATCGGGGACTTGGCGATCTCATATTTCAACAGAGACGGTTAGCGACTCCAACTTCGGAGCCATGTTGTCGTTTGTCTCAATTGGCTATTTGAGGCGGTTCCCGGCACGAGCTCATCTTTGCCTTCAAGAAGGGAACGAAGCCTCACATCAACACGTTCGAGCGCGGCCAACACGGCCGCTATCGCACCAGCGTATGGGAGTACAAGGGCGTCAATATCCTGCGTGCCGGCCGGATGGACGAGTTATCGATGCATCCGACGGCAAAGCCTGTCCAGATGATCGCCGACGCAATCAAGGTCGTTTCTGGGCGCAACGACATCGTTCTCGATCATTTCGGCGGATTGGGCTCGACCCTGATTGCCGCAGACAAGACAGGCCGCAGGGGGTTCCTCTGCGAACTTGATCCCGTCTACTGCGATCGAATCATCGCCCGCTGGGAAGGCTATGCACACGACGATGCAGTTTCTCACAATGGAAGACGAACCGATGGAGGCGGCCCAAGGACTGATCCAAATCCTTCATGTTTAGGAAGGCCAACACCAGTATGGATCGCATCAAATCCCTATCGAGGCACCAAGGCATAATTGGCTATAAAGGATCTGAGCTTGTGACAGAAACCTGAAACGTACGACGTTACGGAGGTATATTCCCTTGGCAGTAAAACCCAGCCTAACTGTGCTGTTTTCGACCTTTCTCTTTGTTGCCTGCGGTTGTTCAGCTGACAGTACGCCAATCGATCTTCGTACGCTGGCACCGTCCTCTTTTCCCAACAACGCCTTTGCCTGCCCACCGCAGACATGCGCGACAAAGGCTGATATCGATAGTCCTGTCTTCAACCTATCTACCAGCGAACTTGTCGATATCGTTCGACAGGTAGTCCTTGGGCAAGAGCGGACGGAGCTGGTCAGTGTGGATGCCAACCTTAACCAGTTTGTCTTCGTGCAGCGCTCAGCCCTGTTCGGTTTTCCCGATACGATCCGAATTCAGACCGTCGATCTAACCCCGCAGAGTTCGATCATCATTTTCAGCCAATCGAATTATGGTTATTGGGATATGGGGGTGAACAAGCGTCGAGTTGAAAACTGGTTGGCTGACATTTTTTCTGCCGCCAAGTAATGCCGATGCTTAAAAAATACCGGCCTCACCTGCCCCAGTGACTGATTTGTCTTGAATGGTAGTGCATCATCCTTTTGACCTGAACCCACTAAAATGGGGCCCCTGAAGTGAGAGTTTTCTTGTTATGCTGAGGCTGGCCTCCTAGTCCCACATTTAAGAAAGAAAACGTCTGCAATTCTCGGGGCACCTCAGCGCTCACTTCTAACCAGGGCGTGGACTCATGAATGGACAATGCACGAAAGATGTCCGCTGAGGCTCCGGAAGAAGACATGTTTCTGCCTAAGCAATACCTTCCGCAGATGACCCTATGCGGAAAGAACTAAGCCGACGATAGCTCCAAGATTGAACAGGAGAATTGCGCGGTGCCTGCCATCTTGATACTGCGATGGTATGCTGGATCCGATTGTCTCTGAAGAAGCTGCCTATAGCATCTCGCGTCGCGAACGCCACTTGGTTCTGATTGCACTGTTGACGAGCGTGTTCTCATTCAGCATCTCGTTTGGCGGCATCGTGCCCTGGATGGCGTTAACGCTGGAGTCAGCCGGTACCGATCCGGTCCTTATTGGTATCGTTTCTGCGGCAAATCCCATCGGCGTCATGTTGATGGCTCCATTTGTATCGCGCATTACGCAGCGGTTTGGTTTGGCCAACTGCATGATCGTTAGCGGCATTATCGGTGTGGTTACGATCCTTATGCTACCGATGTTCGACGGCGTGACGGCGTGGATCATTCTGAGGCTTGCAAATGGTTTCGTCGGAGCAATCCCATGGGTTGTCACCGAAACCTGGATCAACGTCGTTGCGGAGAAACGCTCGCGCGGGCGTATCCTCGCGATGTACGGCGCCGTGATGTCAACCGGGTACGCGAGCGGACCACTCGTTCTCGGCTTCATCGGGATCGAAGGGTTTTTGCCTATCGTTATGTTCGTGACGCTCAGCACACTATCTTTGATACCGGTTTTCCTGATCAGAAAATTTTCACCAACACTAACGAACGAGCCTGGAATGCGCGGTTGGACACTGCTCATCGCAATGCCGACCGTTTTCGCCGCTGCGTTTCTCTCCGGCGCAGTCGATACCTCATTCTTCGCATTTCTACCGATTTGGGGTCTTCGCGTAGGTCTCGATCCTACGTTTTCGGTCACCATTCTCAGTATCTTTATCGCAGGCAATATCGTTCTTCAGATCCCGGTAGGGTGGCTCGCCGACAGGTTTGGCAGTCGCTTGTTGTTGGCTGTTTGCGGAGTAATCTGCATTGCATCACCGTTTCTGGTCTACACCACGATTCAAACACCGGTTCTAATGTCGGCAGTGTTATTTCTGTGGGGTGGCTCAGCATGGGCAACGTACACGTTGGGTCTCATCGAAATCGGACACCGCTGCCAGGGGACACAACTGACCCAGGCCAGTAGCCTTTTTGTGGTGATGTACACAGTCGCCAATATTACCGCGCCTCCATTGTCCGGAGTTGCAATGGAGACTTGGGACCCACACGGCTTCATTGCGCTTGCCGGGATGTTCGCCGTTTTGTTCACGACCATTCTGGTGTTGCGGACAAGGAGGCGCAGCGGGTAGCAGATGCAATATCGTTGCGTTGCTCAGGACAGTGGCACTCGAAACAGAGTGTTGCGGCCTGAACCTGGTATGATATCGCCTTAAACTCCGACAGCAGAATCCCGATTGCGAACGGGTTTGTTGTCTCTTTTGACCCTAAACACAACTATCGGCAAAACGGTGATCATCGTACAGATTGGTCGGCACAGTTTCAGGGTTTTCGTGCCCTGAGATGCGTCGGTCTGAGCTCACCTTGATCAAGGACCACAATCATCTTTCTCCAGACATCAACCTGACGGTCCAAAAACTGTTTTCCAACGGTTGATTCCAGCTCTTCGTGCAAGGCACCGGCGAGGTTTTCAAGTTCCCGGCGCGCCTCTTCCCTGTACCAGGCATTCCGGTCGGTGATGCGAACATCAACGAAGCCCGCCTCTTCAAGCGCCGCCTTGTAGACCTCCGCCGAGGCCAGCCCGAAATCAAGGCCTTCGGCCGAGACATAGGCTTTCATTTGCGGCGACGGGTCGCCGGAATAGCCTGCCAGCCAGTCGCTGGCTGAAAGCCAGCCGCCGGGCTTGAGGCACCGGAAGATGTCTTTTGCAAGCGTGTGCTTGTCCGCAATGTGGATGATCGAATCCTTGCTGAAAACCATGTCCAGACTGTCATCGTCGAACGGCAGCGGACCAGGTTCGACAAGACGGAAGCTTGCCTTCTCCTGCAGGTTCATCCGCGCGGAAAGCGTCTCGCAGGCCTCGATCAGATTGTCCTCGATATCGATGCCGATAATGCCGGAAACACCGTAATTGCCGGCAATGTGAAGCGTCGCACCGCCAAGCCCGCAGCCGATATCGATGGCCGACAGGCCTGTCAGATCCATGCCGTCAAGAATGCGGTCCACCTCGTCCGTGCCACCCGGCGACAGGAACCCTGCACCCCAGACCGCTTCCAACACGGCGATCATGTCGTCATCGTATTCCAGTTCGGGTTCGATATCGTCAGAGGGTGTCATCAGGTCATTCTCCGTTGTTTTCTGTGGCTAACATCAATTGGCGTCGATCCGAAGTTACACTAGATTAAGTAACTAGGGCCCGCCGCCGAAACGTCACGCTTGAGGAGAGTATCGAATGAAAATCACCCGTGTCACACCGTTTCTGGTTGGGCCGAAGCCGAGTTCGGACGGCTGGTCGCATGGGCAGATCGTCATCCTTGTGAAACTTGAAACGGATACCGGCCTTATCGGCTGGGGTGAGGCCTACGCGCTGGACATTCGGCAGCGCGCGATCTGCGAGATTATCCTCGCGCTGGGCGACGCCGTGAAGCAGATGGCGCAGGCGACTCCACGCTCGTTTCTGCACAACATTGCCAAACCGCTTGAAAGCAAGCATCCGGGCATCGATTATTCTTCGGCGGTGAGTGCTATCGAAATCGCGCTGTGGGACCTGCTGGGAAAATCTTTGGGACAGCCCGTGCACGCCCTGCTGGGCGGTGCAATCATCGACAGGATACCGGTTTATGCCAATGCCTGGGACTTCCCGACACAGGAAGCGGAGGCCGTTGCGAACCGGTGCGCCCGGATGCGGTCCGAGGGGTATCGAGCGGTCAAGATCTATCCCTTGCGGCGGCCGAAACTGGCGGATGCCGAAGCATGCCTTCGGCTGACGCGAGAAGCGGTCGGACCGGATACAGACATCATGCTTGATTTTTCGGTGCAGACCGACCCCCGGCATGCCCTGCGCGCCGCCCATCTGTTCGAACCCTATAATCCGTACTGGATCGAAGAACCGATTGCCGGCGACGATCTGGACGCCATGGCCGAATTTCGCGCCAGTATCAAAAGTCGTGTCACAACGGGCGAACGGCAAGCCGGCATTCGACACTACCGCAATGTAGTGATGAAACGGGCGGCCGATGTACTGAACCCCGATATTGCCGGAGCCGGCGGCATTCTGGAAATGCTGGATATCGGCGCCATGGCGCATGCCCACTCCGTGAAGATTTCGCCGCATAGCTGGAACAGTACGACCGTCGCCTTTCTCGCCATGCTTCATGTCTGTGCCGTGATGCCAAATTCCATCTATGCTGAGCTTTATTACGACTATCTGGAATTAGGGAACGAATTTGCCGACTGCGACTATGTGATCGAAGACGGTTACGCCAGCATGCCTCAGAAACCCGGGCTCGGCATCGAGATTGACGAAAAGGTTCTGACGGCCCTCGCGCCGTGAGCGTTCTCGTCTAGCCGCCCAGTTCCAGATCGTATTTTACGGTCTTGAATTGTACCTTGTCGCGGTCAATCTCGACATCGAGCTCACGGGCGTATCGATGGCCTTCATAGACAGCCGCGGCAATGGTCGCCGGGCCGTAACAGTCACCGATACGGCGTACGGACTTGATGCCTGCTGCTTCCAGTTTCTCGGGTTCTGAATTCAACGCGTCATACAGGCTGTCATTCGGCAGGCGCATTGTTACCGGTACGAGCGTTCCGCTGCGGTCAACCTGTTCGCCCGTCAGGTCATTGACCATCGTAACGATACCGTTGCCAACGTCTTTGACACGATGCCGGGTCAGGATCTCGACACCAAGCCCGATCAGCCGTTTTTCAATATGACCCTGTTCCAGCGTATACACGCTCCAGGACGCAACGGTTGCTGCCGGTGTCGCCAGCGTTACCTTGTAGCCTTCCTCAACCAGAAGATCGGCCATCATGCTGCCCATGTAGTAATGGTCATCGTCGAACACCACGACGTGGCCTTTCGGCGGGCGCTTGCCGTCCATGATATCGTCCGGGCTAAAGCTGGTGTCGGCGTTCGCGCCGGGCAGTGGCGCGCGCACGGCACGCCCCACACAATCCCGCCGCCAGCGAGACCCGGTCGCAATGGCGACGTGATCGGCGCTAAATTCGCGCACCTGGTCGGCCGTCAACTCGCTTTCCAGATACAGATCGACATTGGGCATCGGGGCGATTTGCCCCAGTCGGTAATCGCGCACACGGGCCCAGGCATTCAGGTTCGGCAGTGCGCTTTCCCGGGTCACACGGCCGCCGGCCTCACCCCGCGCTTCCGCCAGCGTTACCTTGTAGCCGCGCTTGCCGAGAGAATGCGTGGCTTCAAGACCGGCCGGCCCTGCACCGACCACCAGCACATGCGATTCTGAACTCCTTGGGCGCGATCTGCTCCGGGTGCCAGCTCTTGCGCCATTCCTCGCCGAATGTCGGGTTCTGCGTACACCGGCTGGGTGCGGAAACGTTATTCCACGCAGCACAGATATTACAGCCGATACATTCGCGTATATCTTCAATCCGTCCTTCCTCAACCTTCTTCGGCAGGAAGGGGTCAGCGATCGATGGCCGCGCCGCGCCGATGAGGTCAACAATACCGCGCTTGATTGCCGAAACCATTGCATCCGGCGACGTGTACCGGCCGACGGTGGATACAGGTTTCGAGGTGACCTGTTTTACGAAAGCGACATACTCTTCCTGATAGCCTTCCGGCGCGAACCTCGAGGTCATCGAATCGTTGTCCCAGTCGGCGACATTCACATCCCACATATGTGGAATTTCAGCCATCATCTCTATGGCGTCGCGGCCTTCTCCCTCCCATTCCAGGCCGTCCGGCCCCATCATCTCATCCACGGCGAAACGCGCAACCACGCCCATCGTATCACCCACGGCGTCGAGCGTGTCTTCCAGCAGTTCCCGGTACAGTCGCACGCGATTCTCGAGACTGCCGCCATATTCATCCGTACGCTGGTTGTGCCGACGCGCAAGGAAGTGAGACGGCATGGTACCGTCATGTCCCGCATAGACAACGACGATGTCGAACCCGGCTTTTCGCGCGCGCAGGGCGGCGTCGCGATGCCAGCGACGGTAGGCGCGAATATCTTCCCGGTCCATGGCGCGGGCCTGAACTGGATGGTTCAGCCAGGTCACCGGTCGATCCATCGGACCGATCGGCACTTCCCGGCTGTAAAGGTTGCCCGTGTCGTGGCCGTTATGGACGAGTTCTACTGCGGCAAGCCCGCCGTGCTTGTGAACTTCGTTGCACATGCCGGCCAGATACGGAATGTCCGTGTCATCCCACAGCTTGGTTTCACAATAGGAGGTGGTGTCAGCTGTCGGGTGAAAGTCACATTGTTCCGTAGAGACAATGCCCCAGCCGCCTTCGGCTTTCATGCCGCGCATCGCGACCATGCTATCCGGGTGAAGACGCCCCATGCCGTTACAGTGAGGAACCTGATAGAACCGGTTCTTGGTGGTTACCGGACCAATCTTAACAGGTTCGAACAGGATGTCGTAGCGGGGATCTCTGGGCATGCGGCTCTCGCTTCAATTGTCGTTAGTTGTCGTTCACGGGATTCTTGGCCATTTTCATGATGTCGCCAGCCCGGCCAGGGAACATGGTTGAAAGCAAGGTTCCTGCTACAATTCGAGCATCTTTAGCAGACATATGCGACGAGGAATAATACAGCCGAATCCAGACGCCTTCGACGATCGTTTCAAGGGTCTGCGCAACCGTTTTAGGCGTCCAGGCCGTCTTCTCCATATGTTTCTTTGCGTCTTCACACAAAGATAGCAAAACAGCCTGTCGTTCGTCGTCAAACTGCTCATATATCTCGTTCAGATTCGCTTGTCTGGAGGCTGCCGGCCAGAAAGAGTTCCAGAATGCCATATCCTGTTGCGTCAACAGTTTCGAATCCATCGAAGCAAATACAAGGGTTGCAATGCGATCGACTGGATCAGGGCCGACTTCTGAAAGGGTATCCGTCCATGTCTTTCTGTAATCATCCAAACGAGACCGGAAGGCTTCATAGAGTAACGTCTGCTTATTCTTGAAGTAGAAAACAGCAGTGCCTTGCGACAAACCGGATGCCTTGGCGACGGTTGCGAGGGTCGTCGCAGACAAGCCGTGTTCCACGATAGATTGAATGGCAGCATCGATGAGCTGTTTACGCCGACGATTGGCGTTATCGACGTTCTCGCCTTTCGGCCTGCCAACCCGTGATGTTTTCATTGTTATCTCAAGTCCACAGATTGATTTTCAGGAACTGACACCAATACCTAGGCACAGCTTTCACCGGCGGGACCCTAGCAGTGAAAAATACACTCTGAAAATAGATTTATTTGAGTGAACGCTCATTTTAATTAATTGACTCACGCGTAAAAAGGAAAATAGTCTTTTTTAGGAGCCAGCTTTTTTAAGTTTGCCAAGAACAGGGAGACACAAAGATGTCGAAGAAAGAAATGACCGTCGATGAAATGATGGAAAAAGCGGCAGAGGGAAAGTTGTCGCGTCGTCAGTTTAGTCAGTTGCTGGGGGCAGCAGGGGTGTCGCTGGTTGCAATGCCAATGTTTTCACGTTCCACCGAAGCCGCTGGCGAGGAAGCATTCTATTTTACCTGGGGCGGATACGACGTTCCCGAGCTTCTGGGCTATTACCAGGAAAAGCACGGCGCGCTGCCGGACATGGCGCCTTATGCCAGCAGTAGTGAAGCTTTAACGAAAGTTCAGGCCGGGTTTGAGGTCGATGTCCTGCATCCCTGCAATACCAATATCGGCACGTGGATTGACGCCGGTGTGGTTCAGCCCTTCGACTTATCCAAGCTGCCGAATTGGCCGGACATGATTCCGTCGCTTACGGAAATCGGGCATCGAGGCGACGATCACTACTTCGCCGCCATGGACTGGGGCCAGAACTCTATTACCTACCGTACCGACCTTGTCGATCTGAAGAACGGGGAGGAATCCTGGGGTCTTCTCTGGGACGAGCGCTATGCAGGAAAGATCGGTATTCTTGCAAATGAAGGCGACACCTGGTGGTGCGCCGCCATTTATGCAGGCATCCCGTTCGAGGAAATCCACACGGAAGAAAATATCGAGAAAGTGGCGGAACTCCTGAGAAAACAGCAGCCGCTGGTTCTGGCTTACTACGATGACGTGACGACCATGGAACAGTCGCTGGCGTCCGGTGAGCTTGTCGCCGCCATGACCTGGAACGAAACACCGACACGGCTGAAAAAGGAAGGCGTGCCAGTGAAGTTCGCCAACCCCAAGGAAGGGGCGCTGACCTGGGTCTGCGGGGCCGTCATCCATGCAGAGGCAAAGCATCTCGACAAGGCGCATGACGTCATCAACTCGTTGATCAGCCCCGAATCCGGGCGGTTCCTGATCGATGACTACGGTTATGGTCATTCGAATACGAAAGCGTTTGATCTGGTCAGCGAGGAACGGCTTGCAGAACTGGGTCTGAGCAGAAATCCGACAGAGCTGTTACAGTCCGGCAAGTACCAGACAGAGATGACGGTCGAGTTTCAGAGCAAGACAGCCTCGCTGTTCTCGGAAATCAAGGCCGGTTTCTAGTCAGTTACTATCTCGAAACGAACGTAACCTTGCCCACCGCATGATTGTATGCGGTGGGTGCGGTTTGCGATAAGGAGGACCCATATGCCGATCCAAACTCTCGACAAGGATGTTGATGCCGCCGAAGTCGTATCAATTCTTCGTCGCGATGGCGCTGTAATCGTCAAGAACCTTGTTGATGATACCGTTGTGGATGCCGTTCGCGCTGAACTCCGTCCGGAACTGGATGCGCAAGGGCTTGCATCGGAAAGCAATTTCAACGGATCGCTGACAAACCGCATCAGCAAGGTGCTGGCCGTCGCGCCGAGCGCCGCCGCAATCGTCGATCATGACATGGTTGTCGATGTTGCAAACGAAATCCTTTTACCGCATTGCGCCAATTATCACATCGGCAGCATGACGGCGATCGAGATTCTGCCCGGCGAAGGAGCCCAGGCACTGCATCGTGACGACACACCGTTTCCGATCGATCACGCCGGCATGGAACTTCAGATTGGCGTCATGTGGTCACTTGAGGATTTTACAGAAGAAAATGGCGGCACGCGCGTCGTCCTCGGCAGCCACCGGTTCCTTCGGGCCTGGCATCTGCCGCATCTTGATAGTTGGGAATCTGCGGTAATGCCCAAGGGCTCGGCCCTGTTTTATCTGGGATCAATGTGGCATGGCGGCGGAGCAAACAGAAGCAATGCGCCCCGTATGGGCCTGATCAATGTTTACTCCCTTGGCTGGCTGCGGCAGGAATCAAACCAGTATTTGAACCATCCGCCGGAAGTCGCCGCCAGGTTTTCACCGCGTTTGCGAGCCCTGCTGGGCTATACACCGCATGGAAAAGGCGACGATCAATGCGGCTCCTACCGTGGTGACTGCCCGGCATGGGTAGCCGAGCCCCCGGTTCCGGCCTGGGGCGGAAACCGCGGCGGATATGTAGGGACCGCTGAAGATGTGAAAGCACAAGCCGGTGTATGATACGAAACCGGGCGTACCCGGAATCCACTCACTTGATAGGGGAACTCAATCGAATGAATGATCCCTGCGCAGGGTGGGAGTAAAGGCGCTGTATTCGAACAAGGATGTCATCATCGTTGGTGCCGGGGCGGCGGGTTTGTCGGCAGCGAAAGAGTTATCGAGGCTTGGCCTGACATATAAGGTGCTGGAAGCCTCGCACAGGATCGGCGGCCGCGCTTATTCTGAAGAAATTGCACCCGACGAATGGTTCGACTTGGGTTGCGCCTGGCTGGTTGGCGGCGATTCCAACCCTTTCGTAAAAATCGCGGACGAATTGGGCATTGCACTTTCAAGAGACAAGAGCGATCGATTCCTGCTCCGTAATCATCGCTTCTACCGCGACGGAAACACTCTGAACCCCGACGAGCAAGCCGCCTGCATCCAATACTATACGGATTGCTACAACGCCATTGCAAAGGCTGGTGAGCAAGGCCGCGATGTTGCCATCAGTGACGTGATCGATATGGATCATGAATATGCGCCGCCCTTTCTGACCGCTATCGGCACGGCCTGGGGAATGGATGTCGATCAGGTGTCGACAGCAGACTCAGCGTCAACGAAAGGCGAACTTGGGCATCAGGCTCTGCGCGGCTACGGCAATCTGGTCGCCGCGTGGGGGCGCGATGTTGATGTGAGCCTTAATTGTCGTGTTGAAAAAATCGACTGGTCCGGAAGCGTCGTGAAGCTGGAGACGCCGAAGGGAACGGTTTCCGGTCGATGCGCCTTGATTACCGTATCAACAGGGTTTCTCGGTTCAGGCGAACTTGGCTTCTCGCCCGGACTGCCGGACTGGAAGGCAGAAGCGATACACAATCTGCCGATGGGAACTGAGAACAAGATCGGTGTTCGTTTTGACAAGGATATTTTTGGCGATGATGGCCGGGCCCATGTTACGACATGGAGAACGGACGGACATGCGGGGAAAGTTGATGCCAGTGTCATGGGGCTCAACACGGCATCGGTCTTCGTTGGCGGGCGCCTTGGGGTTTGGCTGGAAAAGCAGGGCAGGCAGGCTTTGCAAGAATTTGCGATAGATCGTATGGCGGATATCTTCGGCAACGGTATTCGCAAGCATGCCGACCGTTGCATTGCAACGGCCTGGGAATCGGAGCCCTGGACACGCGGGTCTTGGGCCTGCGCCAGACCGGGACATGCTGACAAAAGAACTGATCTGGCGCGCCCCATCAATGACTTGCTGTTTTTTGCGGGTGAAGCCACTGTCTACGGCGGGCAAGGCACCTGCAATGGTGCCTACGAATCCGGCATTCGGGCCGCAGAAGAAATCGCCCGAACATTGTCGAGAGAAAATGTATGATAGAGGGACATCATTTTCTTGGCATCGGACGTGTTATCAAAACCAATGGTCTGAACGACGCGTTGGTCCGGGTCGCAAGGGTTGAACTGCATGGCCGTTGATACCGCTTCTTCGATTGCAACCGGCCGAAAAGCCGCGCCAAACAGCGATCGCTTCAGCATGTCACAGGAAACGCGACGTGGGCTGACGCTGCTCTCGCCGACACTGATCCTGTTGGTGCTGACACTCGCCCTGCCCGTCCTTGTCCTGATCGGACTCAGTTTCTGGACCCAGGTCGGGATGACCCTGACGCCTGGCTTCACGCTGGAAAACTACGACGCGTTTTTCGAGAATTTATCGGCTGGTTCTGCTGCGCTCGATAGAGAACTCGGCAATGGTCGCGTTTTTGACGGTGATCCTAGCCTATCCTGCAGCGTATTTCATTGCCTTCAAGGTCAGAAAGCGGAAGATGCTCTGGCTTATCCTGATAACCCTGCCTTTCTGGACAAGCTATCTGCTTCGCGTTTTCGCATGGAAGATCATTCTCGGCTACAACGGGGTTATCAATTCAGGTCTAATCTCAATCGGCCTGATTGACGAGCCGCTGACATTCCTGCTGAACAACCGTGAAGCGGTTGTCATCACGCTTGCGCATGCCTGGGCGGCCTTTGCGGTTTTACCGATTTACGTGTCGCTGGAAAAGATAAACCGCTCGCTTCTGGAAGCTTCAGCCGACCTGGGAGAAAGCCCGTTCTGGAGCTTCCTGCGGGTAACCCTTCCCCTGTCATTGCCCGGCGTCACGGCGGCGTTTCTGCTGGTCTTCATCCCAACCGTTGGTGACTACGTTACGCCGAAACTGGTCGGCGGCAACAACGGCGTGATGATCGGCAATTTGGTTCAGACGCAGTTCGGACGAGGAAACAACTGGCCGCTTGGCGCTGCAATCTCGATCATTTCAATGATGACGATAACAGCCGTCGTCTGCGGCGTTCTGCTGTTGATGCATCAGATCAAAAAGAGGTTGGCATGAGGATCGGCGGCAAGAAACTACCCTTCTCTCTGGCCGGCTCCTACACCGTCATTTATCTGGCGTTCCTGTACATTCCGGTTCTGTTTCTGCCGTTGTTCTCGTTCAACGATGCAATCTATATCGCCTTTCCGCTGGAGGAGTTTACCCTGCAGTGGTACGAGGAAATGTCGGAAAGTACGGCCCTTCTGAATGCGCTGGAAAACAGCGTCAAGGTCGGCGTGGTCGTCTCGATCATTTCAACGATTCTCGGAACCATGGCGGCAAAGGCGTTCACGCGCTATTCGATCCCCTATAACCGGTCGCTGAAGGGATTCATCACGATCCCCCTGGTGATTCCATTAATTATCCTCGGTATTTCACTGCTGGTCGTGTTCAGCCAGGCCAACGTGCCGCTCACCCTGATAACCATCGGGGTCGGTCATGTCGTGATCTGTGTGCCATTCTCCATGCTGGTGATGATGTCTCGTCTGGAAGGATTTGATAAGGGTTTGGAAGAAGCATCCCAGGATCTGGGTGAAACCCCCTGGATGACCTTTTGGCGATTGACCTTCCCGCTTTCGCTGCCGGGAATTGTCTCCAGCCTGCTTCTATGCTTCACGATCTCGTTCGATGAGTTCATCCTGGCCTTCTTCCTGTCAGGCGACGAACCGACCCTGCCGATCTACATTTGGAGCCAGTTGCGGTTCCCCACCAAGCTGCCGAGCGTGCTGGCGCTGGGGTCCTGCATTCTGGTGGTCAGCATTTTTGTTGTTGTCTTCGCCGAGTGGTTTAGGCGGCTGGGAACACAACCCTCTGATTTAGGAAACGACTGAAATGAATGATGAGAGCTTCATCTCCATACAGAACCTCTCCAAGCGTTTTGGCCCGGTCAAGGCGGTAGACGATGTGTCTATCAATATCAGGCGAGGCGAGTTTTTCTCGCTTCTCGGGCCGTCGGGCTGCGGCAAGACAACACTGATGCGGATCATTGCCGGGTTTGAAGAGGCGAGTTCAGGCGATGTCTTCATCGACGGTCAGCCCATGGGGTATACACCGCCGCACAAACGGCCGGTCAACATGGTGTTCCAGAACTACGCGATTTTTCCGCATTTGACCGTCCAGCAGAACATCGCCTACGGCCTGCGCAAGGACAAGCTGCCGAAGGATCAGATGACCCGGATGGTCGAGGAGGCGCTGGAAATGATCAAGCTGCCGGGCTATGGCTCGCGTGGTGCGCATCAACTTTCCGGCGGCCAGAGACAGCGTATCGCGCTGGCGCGCGCCCTGATCAAGAAGCCGAAGGTACTGCTGCTGGACGAGCCGCTGGGGGCGCTGGACAAGAAACTGCGCGAACAGATGCAGCTTGAATTGAGAGAGTTGCAGAAAAGCGTCGGCATCACCTTCATTTTCGTGACCCATGATCAGGAAGAAGCCATGACCATGTCTGACCGGATCGCCGTGATGAGCGAAGGTCAGGTGCTGGAAGTTGGTGCACCGCCTCAATTGTATCACCACCCAAGAACACACTTCGTGGCTGATTTCCTGGGATCGATGAATTTCTTTGATGGTAAAATCCGCGATATATCCAACGACATGGCACACGTGGATACTGAACATCTTGGGATGATCCTGGTGAAGAAAGGTGATCTACCGGTCTCGCAAGGCGATAAGGTCGTTGTCGCGCTTAGGCCGGAGCACATTTCTGTTTCAAATCAGAAAGCGGAAGGTGAAACGAACACTGTTGGTGGTCAGATCGCAAATGCGGCCTTCCTGGGAGACCGTTCGCATATCTATGTCTCAGTGAATGGCGGCAGCAATACTGTCATGGCATTGATGCAGAATGTGGAAGGTACGGTCTCGGAGTTTGGTGGGCAAAAAAGTGATGTCTGGCTGAATTGGAGCTATGAAGCAGGCATTCTTCTGCCGATGGTCGAGCAATAAAACCTTTGGAGTGAGTGAAATTGAGACGGCGCACCGTAATTGGCAGCCTCATCCTGTGTCTGTTTCTTGTTATTGGCGGCATCGTTACCTACGAGGCATACGATGCACACCAGATTCGAATGAACCTGCTTCTGAACTGTAGCACCTGCGATGAAAGGAAGGCCAATCAACTCCGATCAAGGAATACCCTTATCGAGCAAAGCGACACAGATGTGATAGCTGATCAATAGTCTAACCAGAAAATATCGGACTCTTTTGTCTACTTCGGTTCACCAATAACTTACCACTATAGATATTCAGAACGAAATAGTTGCACTGGCCGTTGCGTAGTGCTGTTTCTGCTTATGGCACGACCCGGACCCTAGATTCCTCATGACTCCTGGTTGTTTAGCCCTCGGACGTGGACATTCCTAGTCGATCAATGGTTTTAGCCGCAGGCTGTACTCCTCTCTACAAAGAAAAGGGGGCAGCAATGAGCAGCCATGATTTCGAGTTTGTTCCGTGGAACTAGGGGAAGATTACTGGTCGGAAACCACCGATTCGGCCCAAGCACGTATGGGCAATCAGAACGAAGTTGCAATTGGCGAAGAAGTATCGAGATCTCGCTATGTTCAATCTGGCGATCGATAGCAAGCTTCGGGGATGTGATGTCGTCGCTCTCAAGGTCGAAGACATCGCACCAAATGGATACGCGATCGACAGCGCGCCACAGGTAATGGTGTCGCCATTGATCTTCATGAAGACCTCGTCCACATCCCACTGCCAGTTGGAATAATCGGGCGATGAACGAACCCGCTTGCACCGGATCTCAGACGCGAACATCGGGCCAAACCTGTTCCACCAAACTCGTATTGTTTCGAGACTGACGTCGATGCCGCGTTCATGCAAAAGGTCCTCGACATTTCGCAGTGAAAGTGGAAACCGGACGTACATCATGACGGCCAGGCGGATGATCTCAGGAGAGGTTCTGAAATAACGAAATGGGTTCTTGTTTATCATCCGGTCAGGCGAGTTCTAGTGAACACGAGCCTCAAGCCGTTTTCCTCTGACAACGCCGTCGATAGAGCAATGACCTTAGTACCGGTTGTTATGCGTCGTTGTCGCGTGGCTTGGCTAAAGACTTTCGCATACAGACCCTGGTCATCAGTTCGATACTGTTTGCCGGTGCGGTACCTTCAACCATATCGATTAACATTTGTGCAGCCCGCTTTCCCATTTCCCTGTGAGGAACGTGGACGGTGGTCAATTCGGGATCGGCAATGGAGGCCAGTTCAATATCATCGAACCCTGTGATGGACACATCCTCGGGAACCTGTATCCCCATATGCCTGGCACCCTGAAGCGCGCCAATAGCCAGAACATCGTTGCCGCACATGACAACTGTCGGCTTGTTCGGTTTTGCCATCAGGTCTCTGAAAGCATTCTCACCCGTTTCAATGCCGTAAGCTGTCTCAATGAGCTGTAAAGACTCCGGCGGTATGCCTTCTTCCGTCATCGCATCGCGGATTCCCAGAATTCTGTTTCGGGCACGGTCGTTCGTGGCCTGTGGAGCAGAGATCGCGGCAATTTTTCGATGCCCTCTGGCTATTACAATTTTTGCAAGCTCTTTCATCGCCCGGCGATTGTTGAATCCGATCGAAAGCCGGGGCTGTTCCGGATCGTAAACCCAAGCAGCGAGAGCCGGAACGCCCCGTTTTTCAAGGAATTTGTATATTTCGTCGTTCCTGTGGTGACCGATCAGCAGCAATCCGTCAGCGCCGCGCGCCGATAGTGTTCTGATCTGCTCTTCCTCGATGTCCTCCCGGTAGGACGAGCTTGAAATGAAGAGTGTTTTTCCTTTCTCGTGAAGCGCTTCCTGAAAGGCTTGAATGCCTTTGGCGAAAATTGCGTTGTCCATCGTCGGGATGACGGCGCCATAGGTGTTTGTTCTTTTGGCAACCAGTGCCCGTGCACCGAAGTTAGGATAGTAGCCAAGCTTTCGCACCGCCGACAGAACACGGTCCCGTGTAGGTTCGATAACGCGTTCAGGAGAATTCAGACACCTCGAAACGGTCGCGGTAGACACTCTCGCCTCGCGTGCGACATCCTCTAGTGTTGGAACAGATGCATTTTTCAACGGTGTCTCCGGCGCGGTGTTACAGGTACGTCCCCAAACAATATAGCGGGTCTCGTTCGCTTGGAAGCAACATGGACTATTCAGTACATTATGGCCATATGTTTTAATGTAAGCGCTTGCATTCGATAATGTAAGGGCTTACACTATGTTTGCGTCAGATTATGCCATGGACGAAAGGGCGGGATATGTACATGGGAATCGCAGTGGTCTTGTTCGCCATATACTTTCTGAATGTCTTCCTGGGTGCTGTAGCGGGCAACCAGATTTTGAAAGATGTTTTCGAAATGCTGGTGTTGGCCGCCTCTACGCTATTCTTCGTCATTGCTATTTTGAAGTCGGAGGCTGCCGCCAAGAAATCAAAAAACTAAGCCCACCAACCTAGGGAGGAAATGGGTATGAATAATGAAATAAAATCTGCAGAACGTCGAAACTTTCTCAAATTAACCGGTACGGGTGCCTTCACAGCAGCGATGGTTGCCGGTGCCGCTGGAACTCTGTGGTCCGATGAGGCTGCGGCTCAAACTGCAAAAGAAGAAAACGAGCGCAAGGCCGCCGCTGAATACACAATGACAATTGCCACGGCTTATGTTCTTGGCGCTTCGCGAAGTTATCCAATCTTGCAGCTCGATTTGAAGGAAAACATTCAGAACGCAACGAACGGAAAGATTTACGTCAAGCTTGTTCCGGGCGGTCAGTTGGGTGCCGGCGGTGCGCTGGTTCAAAAGGTGCAAGCCGGCACAATTCAGGCTGCACAGCATTCGTTGTCGAACTTTGCCGCGTTCGCGCCGGCGGCAGATCTCATCAACATGCCGTATTTCTGCGGTTCTAACCAGCGTTTTACGAATCTCGTGCATTCGTCAGCATGGAAGACCGATGTTGAAACAAAGGTCGAGGAAAAGGGCTTCAAGGCCCTGTTCTATATTGTCATTGACCCGCGGGTCGTAGCCGTTCGGAAGGGCGGTGCCGGCGCCGTTATCACGCCGAGCGATCTGAAAGGCGTGAAGTTCCGTGTGCCGGGTTCGAAAATGCTCCAGCAGTACTACAAGATGGTCGGCGCCAACCCGACGCCTGTAGCCTGGGGCGAAACACCTTCGGCGATCAAGCAAGGGGTTGCCGATGCATTGGATCCGTCAGTCGGCGCCCTGTTTGTGTTCGGCTTCAAGGATATTCTCAGCCATGTAACCTTTACCCAGGCAGTGCCGGACAGTCAGGTATTTTCCTGTAATCTTGAATGGTTCAAGAGTCTTCCCGCCGATGTTCAGGAAGGGATAGAGGTTGCTTCTGAGATCACGGGTCACCAGAACCTCGCCAAGGTGCCATCTGCCCGAAACTACGCAATGGCGGAACTTCGGAAATCAGGTGTGGAATTCCATTCGCTTTCTGAAAGCCAACTCGGCGAATGGAAAGCGGCAGGCGGTTACCAGCGAAGTGAGTGGGATGATTTCAAGGTCGAATTGGCCGGCTCCATGGATGCTTTCAACAGGCTCGAAGAGGGTGCCAGCACTCAAGGCCGTTACTACGTTCATGACGCTTAACTAGAATTTGCCGTCGGTAGCAAACAGCTGCCGGCGGCACGTTTCTTTACCCACTTCTCTCAATGGCTTGATCGTGTGGACCGGTTATTCCCGCATGGCAGCTTGCTATGAAAGTGAGCCGAGTGATGAGTTGATTTCTATCCAGTTTAAACAAAAATGCTGAGCGCTGGGCCCTGCTGTTCTTCTATGTGCTTCTGGTCGCGACCATGTTCATCGAGGTGCTGCGTCGGGAAATCTTCGCCTATTCTTCAATCTGGGGCGAAGAGATTGTGCGCTATTCCTTCATCTACCTTGCCTGGATCGGCGCGGCCTCTGCCGTTCGGGAACGAGCCCATATCCGCATCGATGTGTTGATGCATTATCTGTCGGCCAGGGGAAAGGCGGTTGTCTACATATTCGGCGACCTGGTGATGTTCGCTGTCGCCCTCATCGCTCTCTACTGGTCATTCGAAACCGTCATGGTTTCCTGGGAGTTCGGTTCTGTCAGCCATGGCCTGCGGGTCTCTATGGTCTGGTTTCTTTCCGCCGTACCAATCGGTTTTTCCATAATGATTTGTCGTCTCCTGCAATCGCTGTATCGCGACGTCAATGCCCTTCGGACAGGCGAGCCTGTTTACGAGGGCGACAAACTGTTTGATTGAGGTGTACGATGTTATTTCCTTCCATTGAAGAACAAACCGTCATACTCGGATGGGATTTCTATATCCCTGTAATCATGTTCGTGGTGCTGTGTGTGCTGGCAGTGCCGATCTGGGCGTCTGTCGGCGCGTCGGCCATTGCAATGCTTCTGTTGTCTGGTGCATTGCCATTATCGCTTGTTGGAGAATCTCTGTTTGACGGTATCGATGCGTTCGCTCTTACCGCCGTGCCTCTTTTCATTCTGACCGGTGACGTTCTCGTCCGGTCGGGGCTGAGCCGAAAATTCCTGAACGTTGCCGAAGCGCTCACCTGCTGGACGAAAGGCGGGTTTGGATCGGCAACCGTACCTGTTTGCGGGATGTTTTCCGCCATATCCGGTTCGGACGCAGCAGGAGCTGCAGCGGTCGGCCGGATGACCATCGACCGCCTTGTGGAATCCGGCTACCCGCGGCCCTATGCCTGCGCGCTGGTTGCATCCGGCGCTTGTACCGGTGTTCTGATACCGCCGTCCATCGCCTATATCATCATCGGGCTGGTGCTAGGCATATCCGCCTCAACGCTTTTTGTCGCAGCGCTTATTCCCGGTATCGCCATTCTGGTCTCCATCCTGATCACCAACCTTGTGGTGAACAGGGTGTATTCCTACGAAGGCGGCGGCCGAATGAGTGTGAAGGAGTGGGCTGCAAATCTCGGACGGGTTGTTGTCGATGGTTGGTATGCCTTTCTTGTTCCGGGTATAATCTTCTACGGGATTTTCTCGGGCCGGCTTACGCCAACGGAAGCCGGTGCAACAGCCGTTATCGTTACGATAATTCTCGGCTTCATTCTCAAGACATTAAAGTTCTCTGATTTTCCGGCAATGCTGGTCAGTTCTGCCAAGGTAAACGGTGTCATTCTACCGATTATCGCCTTCTCGCTGCCACTGGCCCAGGCATTGGCAATCCTCGGCGTGCCACAGGGGTTTGTCGCGTCGGTATCGTCGCTGACAGAAAATCCCTACATGCTTACCCTCATCATGATCGGCATCCTTATCGCTGCCGGGTGCGTCATGGAAACAACGCCGAATATCGTGATCATGGCGCCGATCCTTAAGCCGCTGGCCAACTCCATCGGCATGCATGAGATCCAGTTTTGCATCATGATGATTACGGCGCTTGGCGTCGGGTTCATCACGCCGCCGCTTGGGCTCAACCTGTTCGTTGTGTCCGGTATTACAGGCGAGTCCGTTCTTCGAATTGCCTCCCGTGTCGGTCCCTTTGTTTTCTTTATGCTCATCGTCACCCTGCTCATCGGGTTCTTCCCCGAGATTTCGCTGACGATGCTGCCCGACAATCTCAGATAGGAACCTGAAATGCCGCGTAATTACTTGAAAAAAGCCAATCTGACATCGAAGTCCGATGCATCGGATGTTCACGCTACTGTTCAGGAGATACTGAATACGATCGAATCCGGCGGAGACGCGGCGGCAATCGACTATGCCAAGAAGTTCGACAAGTATGATGGGTCAATCCTGTTGAGCGAAGAGGACATTGCGGAAGCATCGAAAAAGGTTTCCCAGAAACTGAAAGACGATATCGCCTTCGCACACGATAATGTTCGGCGGTTTGCGGAAACGCAGAAAAGCACATTACAGGATGTAGAGCTGGAAATCGTACCGGGGTTGATTGCGGGTCAAAAGGCGATCCCGTGTCAGGCGGCCGGCTGCTATGTTCCCGGCGGCCGTTACAGCCACATCGCCAGCGCCATCATGACGGTAACCACAGCGCATGTTGCCGGCTGCAAGCATATTACAGCGTGTTCTCCGCCAAAGCCGAACGAAGGCATTGCACCAGCGATCGTGTACACTGCGCATTTGTGCGGCGCGGACAAGATTTTGGCGATGGGTGGTGTGCAGGGTGTAGCGTCCATGACATTCGGTCTTTTCGGCCTTCCTAAGGCAGACATTCTTGTCGGGCCGGGCAACCAGTTCGTTGCAGAAGCGAAGCGAATTCTGTTCGGACGGGTGGGGATCGACATGATAGCCGGACCAACCGACAGCCTTATCCTGGCTGACAGATCGGCAGACCCCTTTATTGTTGCGACCGATCTCGTAGGTCAGGCCGAGCATGGATACAATTCTCCGGTTTGGCTGGTAACGGATAACCATGATCTGGCGGTGAAGGTGATGGAGATTGTACCGGAACTTATTGAAGACCTGCCGCAGGTAAACAGGGATAACGCCGCCGCAGCCTGGCGGGATTATGCTGAAGTCATCGTATGCGATAACCGCGAAGAAATGGCTCTGACGTCCGATGAATATGCACCGGAGCACCTAACCGTTCAGGCTGAGGATCTACCATGGTGGCTTGATCGTCTGGAATGCTATGGTTCCCTTTTCCTGGGGGAAGAAACAACGGTTGCATTCGGGGACAAGGCTTCGGGCACCAACCATGTCCTGCCGACATCGCAGTCGGCAAAGTATACTGGTGGCCTTTCTGTGCACAAATACATGAAAATTGTAACTTGGCAACGCGCCACCCGGGCAGGCTCCAAACCGGTTGCAGAGGCAACGGCCCGAATCTCCAGGCTCGAAGGCATGGAAGGACATGCACGTACCGCCGATGCACGGCTTCATAAATACTTTCCCGATGAAACATTCGACCTATCTGCAAGCGGTTAACTGAGAATGACAGAGCTATTCGACGTTACGGGAAAAGTCGCCTGCGTTACCGGAGCAAGCAGTGGTCTTGGCCGGTCCGCAGCGACATTTCTGGCATCGAAGGGTGCGCGTGTCGTTGGGATCGCACGGAGAGCAGAGTTGCTCGAGGCCTGGCGGAGCGAAACGACTGGCGATACGGCATCTCTTGTCGCCGACCTGTCGGACCGATCCGCTATAGAGAGTATAGCCACAGAGGCATCGAAACCGTTCGGTGCGCCGGACATTCTGATCAACGCTGCCGGCCTCAACACGCGGGAACCGGCTGACAGTGTGACAGCGGAGGGGTGGGACAGGACATTGACCCTCAACCTTTCGGTTCCGTTTTTTCTGGCACAGGCCCTTGTCGGTGCGATGAAGGAAAAAGGCTGGGGCAGAATTATCAACTTTGCTTCCCTGCAATCGAGGCGCGCGTTTCCCAATGGTATCAGTTACGGAGCATCAAAAGGCGGCGTCGAGCAGATGACAAGAGCCATGGCGGAAGCATGGTCCAGTCATGGTATTACTTCGAATGCACTGGCACCGGGGTTTTTCAAAACAGAACTGACGGGTCCCGTATTCGACAACCCTGCTTTGTCGAGACAGATAGCAAAACAGACATGTATCGGACGGAACGGCGAAGCGGATGATTTGAACGGGCCTCTGCTGTTTTTATGCTCTCCTGCAAGCGATTATGTTACCGGGCAGATCCTTTTTGTGGACGGGGGTTACACGGCGAAATGAAAGCGCTTGTCTACACAAAAACAGAAACACTGGAATATTGCGACGTTCCGCTTCCTGCTATCGAGGAAGGTCAGGTGCTGGTTCGCATCATGGCTTCGGGTGTGTGCGGGTCGGATATGCATGCCTATCTGGGGCATGATGAGCGCAGGCCGGCGCCCCTCATCCTGGGTCATGAAGCTGCCGGTATTGTTGCGTCCGGACCGGAGCAGGGCAGACGGGTGACTTTCAACCCTCTGGTTACCTGTGGAAAATGCCGTGACTGTCGTTCGGGCCGAACCAATTTGTGCGCGTCCCGCCAGATAGTATCCATGGCGCCGCGCCAGGGTGCTTTCGCTGAGTATATTGCGATACCGGAGGAGAACCTTGTTACCGTACCGGACGATATCCCGTTGGAGCATGCTGCCCTGACCGAGCCGCTGGCCTGTGGATGGCACGGCGTGCGCGTTGGCCTCGGTGCCATCGATATCGCAGCGCCTGAAATCGACTGTCTTGTTATCGGCGGCGGGGCAATCGGCTTTGGAGCGGCATTGTCGCTTGATGCACAGGGTGTTGAGACGATCACGGTACTGGAAGCCAGTGCCGACCGCCGCGATTTTCTTCTGGCGGTTAGCGGTTTCAATGTCATCGCGCCCGACGAACTGGATGAAGCAGCCGCATTCGATCTGGTCATCGACGGGGTAGGATATTCAAAAACACGCGCCACGGCTTCGACTCATGCAAGACCCGGCGGCGCCATTGTGCATATCGGTCTGGGCGAGAATGAAGGCGGGCTTGATATCCGTCGAATGACATTGCAGGAAATCAGCTTCATCGGAACGTATACATATACTGCCGATGACTTCCGAAACACCGCCCGGGCTATTTTCGACAAACGCCTTGGACCGCTCAACTGGATAGATATGCAACCCCTTTCCGAAGGGGCGCAGGTTTTCAGAAATATCAGGTCTGGAAGCGCGCCCGCTCCAAAAACAATCTTGATTCCCGATCATATGGAAAGCGCCTGAAGACAGTCAGATTTCGTTACCCGTCAGTATCAGCGTCCTGTAGCGGGGCAAACACCCAGAGGAACGGTTATGTATAATAAGATTATTGTGTCATTGGCACTTGAACATGGCATTGCAAAACAGGCTTTCAAGGTTGCGCGCAGCCTTAGGGCCGATGGCGGGCAGATTGTTGCTGTGCATGTCTACGAACCGCTGCAGGGCTCCGTTAATGCATATGTTGATGAAGAGGCCGTCGCAAAGGCGCTGCAGGGCGCGAAGGATGCTCTGGCCACCCGCGTTGCTGATGAACCGGATGTCGAGTTAATGTTGATCAAGGGGCATTCCGGCCGTGCTATCACCGATTATGCAGAAAAGATCGGCGCAGACTGCATCATCGTCGGTTCGCACAAACCCGGACTGATCGATTACTTTCTCGGATCGACGGCAGCCCGGATTGTCAGGCACGCCCCCTGTTCGGTTCATGTCATTCGATAAGGGACAGGACGCGAAATATCGTGTTCGGAAAGCCCCGACTCTTCAGCTATGACGACGCCCGTGCTGCAGCGCGCCGCCGGTTGCCCTGGATGGTATTCGATTACATCGATGGCGCTGCGGGTACCGGTCATGGCGAAGCGGTAAATCGGGCGGTTCTTGCCGATATCCGGCTTCAGTCGCGGATTCTTGTAAATGTTTCCAATCGTTCGATCGGAAGCACCGTGTTCGGACATGAAGGAAAATTGCCATTTGGTATAAGCCCGATGGGCATGTGTAATTTGTCCGCGCCCGGCGCAGATCTGATGCTGGCGCGGATGGCTGCCCGGCACAAGGTTCCTGTCGGTGTTTCTACCGTTGCGTCCACGTCTCTGGAAACGATGATCGAGACAGCTGAAGGGCACGCCTGGTTCCAACTGTATTTCAGCGGCGATGGCAGCGGTACGATGAAACTGGTCGACCGAGCGAAGGAAGCCGGTTATCGAACGTTGACTCTGACAGTGGATGTTCCGGAAGTCGCACGCAGACCGCGCGAGATGCGGCATGGATTTACGATGCCGTTCCGGATTGGTCCTCGGCAGTTCGTGGACTTCGCCATGCATCCACGATGGTCCCTGTCGAGTCTCTATCATGGCAAGCCGGTCATGGCGAACTTTACCAAGCCTGGGTTCGTGTTCGATCGGACCGAAAGCAGGGCCGCTGCGGACTGGGACCTGCTGACAAGATTGCGCGATCGCTGGCAGGGCATGCTGGTAGTAAAGGGCGTTACATCGATTGACGACGCCCTGAAGCTTAAAGAAAGCGGGGTCGATGCAATCCAGGTTTCAACGCATGGCGGGCGGCAACTCGACAGTGTCGTTCCGCCGATTCTGGCGCTTCGGAAAATCCGGAAAGCACTGGGAAAGGAGTTTCCGCTGTTTTATGACACGGGCCTGCGGACGGGTGAGGATGTCGTCAAGGCGTATGCGATGGGGGCCGATTTTGTATTCCTCGGTCGGGCTCTGCAATTCGCCATTGCCGGCGGGGGAGAACAGGGTCTGTCTCAGTATTGCGATCTGGTGGCGGCAGAGATCAGCACAACGCTCGCACAGATCGGCAAAACGAGCATGACTGATTTGGAAGACTCGCTCGCAACAGACACTTAGGGCAGGTCCGTGAAAGGGTGCTGTCAGACGAACGCGAACTCGTCTCAGTAGGTTAACGGGCCAGGGTGGTTTAGGCAGCGAGTGGTTGCTGCCAATCGAGGAGGGCAGCAGATCGTTGTTCCTTGAAGCTTTATTTTGCTGTAGATGCCAAGTTGTCAACGCATGACAATGCCATTTAGGTAACTGCACCCAACTTGGAAGTGGTGCTCAAAACCTTTTTAAACGATGCCTAGCATTTCAAGCGACCACGCCATCTCATCCTCGCTTAAAGGATACTCACCATTCTTGGCTGCCAACTGTGATTTTTCAGGTAGCTTCATTATGTGAGCCTGAATCGCAGCAGCAAACGCCATCCCCATTTTACATTGCCAGGCGATTGAGACGGCCAACTTCGGATCTTTGGCATTAAGCAATCGCCTAACATCTGTTGCATCTGCCTCACTAATCAAAGAGAGGGCCTGAACCAGAAATTCTCTTTCTTCATTTTTGGCCGCCGCGGTTAGAGCAGATGCCGTCAACTCTCCTTTATCGAGCATCTTCTGAGCTTTTTCCCGATCAGCATCCTGCTGCTCCAGCAGTCTTGTCGCGTCATCGGCCTCTTCCTGTTCCGCTACCCGTGCTGCGATAGAGGCGCGTAGTTCGTTTTCTAACGCCTCATCAACAAGGACGTTATTTTCTATCAGTTTGTTGAGTGTCGTTTCACTGATATAGCGCGCCATGTTTCGTATTAGCTTCAAACCCAGACCACCCCGGCCAGCGAGAGGGCTATGCCAGCCAGGATGAGTTTCCGCAGTTTCAACAATCGCCGTTAGAGTTTCTTCGGTTAGATCCGCACTGGCATTTGTCAGCAGCATCGGCACCGCCTGCTCATCCTCCGTTGTCGCAATGGCCAGACTGACTTCGCTACCGAGATTTTTTCGTCGCGCCAAGGCTGTCAGGGATGACGATTGACACCCTAACATCACGATCTCAATCAGATCGCTGTCTGTTAGAAGAGGTGAGAACTCTAACACCGGAGCAGAGACGATTGCCTCGGCATCCCGAGCTAATCGTTGGATAATTCTCGGTGGAATATTGTCGAGCTGTTTGACCTCTTCCGCTATCATTCCCCGAACGTGTGGTAGGCTGTCCTAACTCAATATATCGACAACTTCGAAGACCATATCCGCGACCTTGCGGTTCTGATCCGGCGACAGGGTTGGAAGTAGACGACATATTTTCTTGCCGAGAGCGACCTTCACATACTCGTCCGGATCGCGCGCCAGCAGCAGGTCCGCCTGGATTGGCGTGCCTTCGTTGTTGGCGACTGCCCGCCTTACATCTTCGGATTGGTCTGTTGCGAATAAATATAGAAACTCCGGCTGTAACTGAGAGTTCGCCGCCAGACGCTTCCGCTCATCAACACTGCCATTTGCCGCGATGTTCCGGGCATCTTCATAAACAGGCGCAAGCGCGCTTTTGCTGGCCTCTTCACGGCGACCGCCGAAAACCCACTTTAGCATAACATTACTCCTGGGATCCCAGCGTGTTCGGCGACCCTGCCCGGACTCATACGTTGAAACCAAGTGCCAATGTCATCCTGAGACGACCCCGCCACGGCCTACCATTCTATTCTTTCCACGCCTTCGAATGCCACCCTGCTGCCATCGTCGAGTGTAACTGTTCCCGAGGCATCATTCGAAAGAGCCACATAATCTTCTGTTTGCGATTTTATCGTGCCGCTGTCCAGTTCTATCGAGAAGGAACTGGGATCAAGGGAAACGCCATCGGTTTCCAATCGAATTGTATCCAGCCAGCCTGCGCCACCGTCGACGGTATCGGAGCCGTCACCAAAACCAAAGATGAATAGATCATCGCCGTCGCCACCCTCCAAAGCATCGCGGCCCGCGCCACCCTGCAGCGTGTCGTTTCCTTCACCACCAATCAGGTGATCTCTACCGTCGCCACCAAATAATTGGTCCCGGCCATCTCCTCCGAGCAAGGTATCGTTACCAGCGCCGCCAAACAGCTGGTCGTTGCCCTGACCGCCGATCAGCGTGTCGTTACCAGCGCCGCCGTCGAGGACGTCGTTGTTCCGGCCGCCATCGATGGTGTCATTGCCGCGCGACCCGGTGATCGTGTCATTGCCGTCGCCACCGTCGATCTCGCTGATATTCGTCAGCCGGGTGTTGCTAAAGTCCAGCGTGTTGCCGTTGCGGTCGCCGACAATCCGGCTTTCCGTGTCTCCGCCATCGATCCGTTCTATCGAGTTATCCGGGCCGAACCGGTTCAGCTCGATATCGCCGTCATTCGCATCCCGGATCGTGTCCGTGCCGGACCCGCCTTGCAGAACGTCATTGGCATCCTGGCTACCGTCCAGGACAAATGTATCATTCCCCGATCCACCATCCAGCGTGTCCGTGCCGGACCCGCCGATCAGCGTGTCGTTCCCGGCACCACCGAACAGTTGGTCGTTGCCCTGATCGCCGATCAGCGTGTCGTTACCAGCGCCGCCGTCGAGGACGTCGTTGTTCCGGCCGCCATCGATGGTGTCATTGCCGCGCGACCCGGTGATCGTGTCATTGCCGTCGCCACCGTCGATCTCGCTGATATTCGTCAGACGGGTGTTGCTGAAGTCCAGCGTGTTACCGTTGCGGTCGCCGACAATCCGGCTCTCCGTGTCGCCGCCATCGATCCGTTCTATCGAGTTGTCCGGGCCGAACCGGTTCAGCTCGATATCGCCATCATTCGCATCCCGGATCGTATCCGTGCCGGACCCGCCCTGCAGAACGTCATTGGCATCCTGACTGTCTTTAAGAATGAACGTATCGTTCCCCGATCCACCATCCAGCGTGTCCGTGCCCGAACCGCCGATCAGCGTGTCGTTACCCGATCCACCGGACAGCTGGTCGTTGCCCTGACCGCCGATCAGCGTGTCGTTACCAGCGCCGCCGTCGAGGACGTCGTTGTTCCGGCCGCCATCGATGGTGTCATTGCCGCGCGACCCGGTGATCGTGTCATTGCCGTCGCCACCGTCGATCTCGCTGATATTCGTCAGCCGGGTGTTGCTAAAGTCCAGCGTGTTGCCGTTGCGGTCGCCGACAATCCGGCTTTCCGTGTCTCCGCCATCGATCCGTTCTATCGAGTTATCCGGGCCGAACCGGTTCAGCTCGATATCGCCGTCATTCGCATCCCGGATCGTGTCCGTGCCGGACCCGCCTTGCAGAACGTCATTGGCATCCTGGCTACCGTCCAGGACAAATGTATCATTCCCCGATCCACCATCCAGCGTGTCCGTGCCGGACCCGCCGATCAGCGTGTCGTTCCCGGCACCACCGAACAGTTGGTCGTTGCCCTGATCGCCGATCAGCGTGTCGTTACCAGCGCCGCCGTCGAGGACGTCGTTGTTCCGGCCGCCATCGATGGTGTCATTGCCGCGCGACCCGGTGATCGTGTCATTGCCGTCGCCACCGTCGATCTCGCTGATATTCGTCAGACGGGTGTTGCTGAAGTCCAGCGTGTTACCGTTGCGGTCGCCGACAATCCGGCTCTCCGTGTCGCCGCCATCGATCCGTTCTATCGAGTTGTCCGGGCCGAACCGGTTCAGCTCGATATCGCCATCATTCGCATCCCGGATCGTATCCGTGCCGGACCCGCCCTGCAGAACGTCATTGGCATCCTGACTGTCTTTAAGAATGAACGTATCGTTCCCCGATCCACCATCCAGCGTGTCCGTGCCCGAACCGCCGATCAGCGTGTCGTTACCCGATCCACCGGACAGTTGGTCGTTGCCCTGATCGCCGATCAGCGTGTCGTTACCAGCGCCGCCGTCGAGGACGTCGTTGTTCCGGCCGCCATCGATGGTGTCATTGCCGCGCGATCCGGTGATCGTGTCATTGCCGTCGCCACCGTCGATCTCGCCGATATTCGTCAGCCGGGTGTTGCTGAAGTCCAGCGTGTTGCCGTTGCGGTCGCCGACAATCCGGCTTGCCGTGTCGCCGCCGTCGATCCGTTCTATCGAGTTGTCCGGACCGAAACGGTTCAGCTCGATATCGCCGTCATTCGCATCCCGGATCGTATCGGTGCCTGATCCGCCCTGCAGAACGTCAAAAGCATCCTGGCTACCGTCCAGAACAAACGTATCGTTCCCTGATCCGCCATCGAGTGTATCGAACCCGTCACCGCCGATCAGCGTGTCGTTCCCGGCACCACCGAACAGCTGGTCATTGTGCTGACCGCCATCGATGGTGTCATTGCCGCGAGACCCAATGATCGTGTCACTGCCAAGACCACCATCAATCTCGCTGATGTTGGTCATACGAGTGTTGCTAAAGTCCAGTGTATTGTTGGCGCGATCGCCGACAATCCGGCTCGCTGTCTCACCACCGTCAATCCGCTCAATAGAATTGTCGATACTGAATGTACCCAGCTCGATATCGCCGTCATTCGCATCGCGGATCGTATCCGTGCCGGACCCACCCTGCAGAACGTCATAGGCATCCTGACTGTCGTCCAGGACAAATGTATCATTGCCCGAACCACCGTCCAGCGTGTCGCGCCCTGATCCTCCTGTTAGGGTGTCCCTGCCAGCGCCACCGCTAAGCACATCACTCTGACTGCCACCATCAATCGTGTCATTGCCGCGCGACCCGATGATTGTATCAGCACCGGCCCCACCATCTATCTCACTGATGTTGGTCAGTCGGGTGTTGCTGAAATCCAGCGTGTTGCTGTGATTGTCCCCAACTATCCTGCTCGCCGTCTCACCGCCATCGATGCGTTCAATCGAGTTATCCGGGCCGAAACGGTTCAGCTCGATATCGCCGTCATTCGCATCTCGGATCGTATCGGTGCCTGATCCGCCCTGCAGAACGTCAAAAGCATCCTGGCTACCGTCCAGAACAAACGTATCGTTCCCTGATCCGCCATCGAGTGTATCGAACCCGTCACCGCCGATCAGCGTGTCGTTCCCAGCACCACCGAACAGTTGGTCATTGCCCCCTTCGCCGCGAATAAGATCGTGGCCACGATCACCATTCACAAGATCGTTGGAGTTTCCGGCATCAATCTCGTCGTTACCGCTTGTACCATCAATAGTATCGCTTTTGGGGGTTCCCTGAACAAGGGTTCGGTCGACTACATCGATAACTCTGACAGTAAGTGTCTGTGCCGGTGTTTCCGCTGTCGAACCATCAGCTTCCTGCGTAACAGCTGAAACCTGAAGCTTGATTTTGCCAAAAAAATCGACAGGAGGAGTGATAGCCAGGTCGGCAAGCTGATCAGGTGTAACATCTGCCCGTCCACCATTAATGGTAATTTCCTGTCCGTTCGACGTTAGAGTTGACCCGTTCGGAATGTTCGAGATTGTTACATGAAGTGTCTCAGACCCGTCAGTATCGGTCAGACCGGCTTGAATATCGAGAGAAATTGCCGTTTCCTCGTCACCCGTGGCCTTGTTGACTGTCAAATCAGCCAGATCCGCAACCCCCGAAACAGTTACAGACAGCGCACCCGTTACGGTATTAGTCGCGCCACCGTTCGTTTCGGTGGCAGTAGCGGTCACGGTCAGGTCAAAATCATCTGATGAATTGACGGGCGGGATGATGGTCAAATTGTTCAACTGATCAGGCGTTAGGATCGCTTTACCACCGTTCACTGTGATTGTTTGATCACCGGCTTTCAGAATGGCGCCCTCAGGGATACCTGAGATTTCAACCGCAATTGTCTCGGATCCATCCAGATCTGTCAGCGCTGCCCGAATATCCAGGTCAATCGCAGAATCTTCCCGCCCCGCAGCGTCCTGAACGAAAAGTTCAGGCGCAGATGCTTCTGAATTCTATCGACTCTGTTTCACCGGTCTCATCATCATCCGCACCATCGACCTCATCATCGTTTTCGTCGAGCAAATCGGTTTCGGGTTCGTCAACAGGCACTTCTTCCGTAAGTGCGACGGGTTCAGGAGTTTCCGTTGTTTGCGGGAAATCGAAGCCAACCGGTCCGAGAGCCGCCTGAAGATCGATAGACGCTTCGGGTGCATCGGGTGAAATCTGCAGAAACACAATACCGTCATCACCGACTTCAACACCGCCGGTAGCATCAAGTTCGCTCGGCGCCAATTGTAATTCGCCTCTGTCGCCTCCTTCTGGCCCGTCCAGGAAATCAGACACATCTATTCTGACGACACCTTCAGTAATACCTTCTGCGTTCAGTGCCTGCTGTACCGCTTCCCGCGATATCGTGATCCGAAGCAATTGAACGGTTGAACCGCTAAAGCCGCTGAATCCTTCTGATGTATCTGCCTGCGTCGCCTGTTCGGTTCCTGAACCGGCGTGAGTGTTTGTCGTTGTAACATCAACTTCTTCAGAAACTTCACCCTGAGGGACCAGAGAAAACTCATCCTGCTGCAGTTCAGAAAAACTGGCGGAATCCAAGTCGAACAGCTCTACACTGCTGTTGAAAGCCTGGCTATTTGCTGCAACCACCTTTTATTTCCCTCCGCGCTTCAACGCATATACTAAAATTTAATTCGCATTTTATTTATTTTTTATCGATTGGCTGTGATGCCTGTCACTGTCAGCAGCATCGCAGTTAAGCTTTGTAGTCAAAATAAGGGATTTCCCGTGTTTCCAAGCAATACGATTGCTATATGTTTTCGTTCAACCGCCTACACGGTCAAACGAAAGTAACAATTAGGCCAGTTTCGGCCGGTGCCTCATTAGTTCGTGGAAAAGATCGTGTCAGCATCCAGTAACAGCGCAAGACTAAAACGGGCAGCGGACACGCCTGCAGCGGGTGGTTTCCTGCGATCCTTTACACGGGCCGCCTTCAGCCGAATGGATGTTTTGCTGGTATCGTTCGGAGTGAACATTCTCAGTTTAGCCCTACCATTGGTCGTTCTGCAGGTCTATGATCGAATTGTCCCGGAAGACGCGATGGATACGTTTGCAATACTGATGGTAGGCATCGGTGTCGTCGCAGTGCTGGACTACCTGCTGAGGGCGGTGCGTAACCACATCACAGTCTGGTCCGCGGCAAGATTCGAACATGCGATAGGCACTCGCGCCGTCGGGCGGTTGATCGGCGCGGAAATCGACGAATTCGAAAAATCTCCTGCAAGCGCCCATCTCGACCGATTGGCGGCTATTGAACCGTTAAGGGATTTTCATTCCGGGCAGGGTTTGATCGCAGTCTCGGACCTGCCCTTTGTTGCCATATTTCTGTGTCTGATCTGGTTGATCGGTGGCGATCTGGTGCTCGCGCCTTTGTCTGTTGCAGGTGCCGCCGCGGTTTTTGCAATTTTACTGGGCAATCGGCTGGATGTTGCCATTCGGGAAAGAGCAGACTTAGATGATCAGCGCTACAACTTCATTTTCCAGGTCCTGAACGGCATCCATAGTGTGAAGGGACTTGGCATGGAAGCCCAGTTCCTTCGTCGCTACGAGAGCATTCTGGGACCGCTGGTGAGATCCGTTGAGAAAGTTGCGTTTCTATCGTCCCTAGGCCAATCGATGACAACCACTCTGAGTAATCTGGCCATGGTGGCAACAGGGGCCTTTGGCAGTTTGTTAGTGGTAAGCGGAACAATAACAGGGGGATCGTTGATAGCGTGTGTATTGTTGGCAGGACGAGCAGTACAACCGCTTATGAGGATGATCAGTCTCTGGGTTCAATCTCGGAATCTGAAGCTTGCCGAAGAAAGCCTCGATGCTCTTATGACATTGCCACAGGAGCATGACAGATACAGGTCCAAAAAGGTAACACCAGATCGCATCGGTGACATAGAAATCAACAATGTTACTGTCCATCGGAACACACCGGATTTCCCGGTATTGTCCAAGCTTAATATTAGCATTCCGGAAGGCTCCTTTATCGCCGTAAGAGGTCCGGCTGGGGGAGGCAAGGCTGCGTTCCTAGACCTTTTGGCGGGATACGCTCGACCGGATCAGGGAACCCTGACATACAACGGAATTGATGCCGAAAACGTCGATTTCGAGGCGCTCAGGCATCATATCGGTTACGGCAAACAGGAAGCGGTTCTGTATCGTGGTACGATCCAGGAAAATTTGACTTTTTCGGCGATAGATCGCACCTCGCCAAGGCGCTTCATTTCGCCAAACGGCTTGGCCTCGACGAAGATCTCGCCTTGATGCCAAAAGGTCTGAGCACTCAGGTTGGCGATACCGCTTCCGATGTTCTTCCCGGTAGTGTTCAGCAACTGATCGCTCTGGTCAGAATATTAGCACGCTCGCCTGAGCTATTGCTACTGGACGAGGTGTATTCAGTATTCGATCTCGATAGCGACCGTTTGTTCAGAGGACTGATACAGGAAATCAAAGGCAGCATCACAATAGTCATGATCACTAATCGTCCGTCTTTGATCAAACTTGCAGACTTCGCGGTTGAATTCGACAAGGGCCAGATAGTGGAAGTCATAGATCAGCGCCCAGATTTTTCTGACATCGAACCGATTGTGGATGAAAAGCCATGACAGGCGTCACTCTTTCTCAATCGGCACCTGAAGAAATGATGATCCAATGGCAACGCGCCATCATAAATGTGTATGGTGAAAATGCCTTGGCGAATCCGATTTTGTGTACCTTGCTCAATCTACTGGATGCGCTGGAATGGTACGGATCCTCCAGAAAGATTGTCGAGGCTCTGCCGGCCAATGATCATCAACTGAACACAGAAGATCTGCGAAACACTCTCGCTAGACTGGGCGTTAACACTATTCCTTTCCGGCGCAAGGCGACCGCGCTTCCTGAAACGCTCTGTCCTTGTTTGTTTGTAGATCGGACAGGGAAGCCAAGGGTTATACAAGGCCGAGTTGGTAAAGGTTTCACACTATCTGCTTCCGATTCCATCGGTGATATCGGATTTGAAAAACGTCTTCCGGCCGGAGAGCTGTTTCTTGTTGAAGAAATAGAAGAGGACATACTGACTGGCCCTGACGGGGCTCAAACATGGCTGAAAAAACTGGTGTCAGATTTTCGACCGGTCATTCTGTCGGCTTTTGGCATTGCCTTTTTGATAAATGTTTTATCTCTAACCGGTCCTTTATCGATAATGCTGATTTACGATCAGGTCATCGCCAAGGAATCAATCGAGACCTTGGACTGGCTTGTTATCGGCGTTGGTATCGCAGTCTGCTTTGAGATTTTTCTACGGATCGTCAGAGCCCGGGCACAGGCCTATATCGGCGCCAAACTGGACCATCAGGTGGGGCTCAAAGTGTTTGCACAGGTTCTGCACCTTCCCCCTCTGATGACCGAGCGTGCGCCGGTCGGTGGCCAGGTCACCCGTATTCGTGATTTCGATAGCTTTCGTGAAATATTTTCCGGACCGCTTGCCGGGATACTCCTCGATCTGCCGTTTACTCTACTGTTCATCATAATTTTGTTCTGGATCGGCGGTCCGATTGCAATCATCCCTATCTGCCTTGGCTTGGCATATTTCGTTCTTGCAAAGCTTTTTGTGCCTGCACTGAGCGACAGAACCAAAAAGGCCGGCAAGGCCAGATCCAATCGCTACTCGTTTCTTGTCGAGCTAATGTGGTGGATGCGCTCTGTGAAGCAACAAGACGGTGCCCAGATTTGGCGTGATCGTTTGCGTAAATTGTCCGCCGATGCCTCCTGGGCCAACTACAATGTCAATCGTTTGCATTCCAGTGGCACCGCACTTGCTCAGACCATAATGTTCATATCCGGTGTCGCAACCTTGGGCATCGGTGTTGGTCAAGTTTCGAGCGGTGCAATGTCCTTGGGGGCTCTTATCGCAACAATGATACTTGTCTGGCGGATTTTGGGTCCTATCCAGACATTGTTTTCACTGGCCAGCAGACTTGAGCAAATTAAACAAAGCCTGAAGCAATTAGTCGACCTTCTTGGGTACCGACGAGAACAAGAGCCGGGTCATGGTCCCGTCACACCGATTGAATTTAAGGGGAAGATTGAATTCAACAGGATCAGCATGCGCTATGCGGCCGATGCCAATCCGGCCATGCTTGGTGTGAGCTTTACTGCTTATCCCGGAGAACTGATAGGAATTGCCGGCGAAAGCGGGGCCGGTAAATCGACTCTGGCAAAACTGGCAATGGGACTATACGTGCCGCAAGGCGGTTCGGTGACACTCGACGGGATTGATCTTAGACAGCTTCGGCCAATCACTCTGCGGCAGACACTTGGATACGTTCCTCAGAAAAACCATGCATTTCCTGGAACGCTTTACGAAAACATTCGACTGGCGGACCCGACTGCCTCGTTTGAACAGGTTCGAAGCGCCTGCAGAATGGCCGGTATTCTGCACAAGATCGAGGCGTTGCCACAGGGTTTCGAAACATCATTTAAGGATGGCCTGCAGTCTCAGGTGCCGCAAGGATTCCTCCGACAACTGGCATTGGCACGGGCCTTCCTTACAGATGCACCGGTCTACGTTTTCGATGAACCTACAAGTTCTCTGGATGAAGATGATGAACGCTTCTTTTTGCGCGCATTGGAGCTTTTGCGAGGCGACAAGACTGTGTTGATGGTAACGCAACGGCCTAGCCATATGCTGTTGTGTGATCGGTTGTTGTATCTGGAAAAAGGTCAGGTTCGTATGTTCGATAAACCTGAGCGAGTGCTTGACTTGATTTATGCAGCAAACATGACTCGACCTCACGTGGTTCAAGGTCAGTTACAGCCTCCACCGGCCCCGGGTAGTTTGCCCACCGTACCAACGCCGTAAGGCCTAAAGTTTCGTACCCCGCATCGGGAAGATGAAAAGGAAAGATAGATGGCTGGACATAAAATGCGCATGTCGAGACGCGATATCAGTTACCTGACTCGCGAGGAAGCTCTTGAACAAATCGCACCGTCAAGATTTCGCACTTTTTGCAGCGGCTTCGACAGTGGCGCTGGTAATAGCCAGTGTAGTCTGGTCAGGTTTTGTGTCTGTTACGTCGGTAGCCGTTTCCAAGGGTGAGATTATTCCCAGCGGTGATGAAAGGGTCGTACAACATCTGGAAGGTGGGATCATTCAGCAAATCAATGTCTCGGACGGAAGTTTGGTTGAAAAAGGCGCTGTTCTTTTAACCTTTGATCCGACGTTACGTCAGGCGGAGCTTGATCAAATTCGCGCGCGTGAAGCGGCTTTGACGATTCGTGAGAGAAAGCTCCGGGCCCTTATCGACGGTCGAGAATCCATAGACTATTCCGATCTTCAAGACGAATATCCGGAACTGGTTGAAGAGGCGCTTGTATCTGTTCAGGCAACAAGGGAGCGGGTAAATGGTCGCATCGCCGTTTTACAGGCCCAGATCGAACAACGCGAAAGAACTGTCGACATTTTCAAACAGCAGGCGGCAAGCCTGAACGACCAGTACAAACTGGTAACAGAAGTCGCAGAAATGCGGGAGGATCTTTCAAGAAAGGTCATGGCTCGCGCGTTAACCTGATCGGAGCCCGGTTGGAGCAATCGAAGGTTCAGGGATCGCTGACAGAAGCCCGCGTGTCGCAGGAACAGGCTGGTATCTCTATTGAAGAAGCGCGCAACCAGATAAAGGAATTGAAACTGAATGAACGATCAACCGCAATGGAAGAACTGAGTGATGTTCTCGCTGAACTTGCGGAGGTTCGCCAGAATCTGGAAAGGCTGGGAGATCGCGTTAAAAGGTTGAGTGTCGTCTCTCCGGTAGCCGGTGTAGTCCATCGTCTTCAGGTAAATACGCCAGGTGAGGTTGTCGAGTTGGCAGATGTCCTGATGACAATTGTCCCGCTGGACGAGGAAGTTGTCGTCGAAACCAGTATCGAACCAAAAGATATCGGGCATCTGAAGATTGGCCAGCCTGCCAAAGTAACAGTCAGTGGTTTCGATGCGCGGCGTTACGGTATCGTATCAGGCGTGTTGACGCAGATTTCGCCTACAACCTATTCGAACGAAAAAGGTGAGGCTTATTTCAAAGGACGTATTGTTCTGGACAGCGATACGATATCCGCCGGCGATGTTACCCACCGGATTGTTCCGGGCATGACCGTGCAGGCCGATATCGCTATTGGAGAACAAACGCTTTTGGAGTATCTGACCCGTCCTGTTTATGTTGCTCTGACCAAAGCGTTCACTGAAAGGTAGGTTTTCTGAACCTCAAAGGCTGTGTCAGAAGAAACTAGATTGAGGCAATTTGAGTATCCGGATAGCCTGCTTCGATAACAAAATCCCCATTCCGCTATTTCAAGTCGTCACCCGAGATCATCCGGCTTGCGGTAATGCTGTAAATTCGGTTTCCGCTATTGCTGCGTAATGCAGAATATCTTCTGCATGAACGGTGCATCGTCTTTGCCATGAAACGGTTCGGTTCTGGTGGAACTGGTTCAGTCCAATGTTTGCTGCCGAAATCCGGAAACGTCGCGTTACAAACCGTTCAGTTTCAAATTGGCGGTAGCATCTCGATGAGGTGTTCGTGAAGGTCAATGGAGAAGCCCACTATCTGTGGCGTGCTGTTGACCACGAAGGAGAGGTGCTGGAATCCTGTGTCACCGCACGCCGCGACCGTAGAGCCGCACCAGCATTCTTGAAAAAACAATGAGACGATATGGCCTGGCAAAGGTCATTGTGACGGATCGGCTGAAGTCCTATCGTGCGGCAATGAAGATCGTTGGTAATCATGCAGCCCAGGAAATTGGTCGGTGGAAGAACAATCGAGCTGAGAATTCTCATCTCCCGTTTCGGCGACGAGAGCGAGCCATGTCCAGGTTCAAGCTCAAACGAAGTCTGCAAAAATTCTCATCCGTCCACTCTGCCATTTTCAACCACTGCAACTTTCAAAGACATCTTGTTTCAAGAGACGAATTCAATCCTCAACGATCCGCTGCACTTTCCGAGTGGCGGCAACTTTGTTCTGCATACCTCGTCCCTCATTCCAGGGCAGCGGAGACGAGTTCGAATTCGTTCGACAGCACCCTTACCAATAAGTAATTGCATCCACGAAGAGGTTTTTCAGGTCAGACTCTGACGTCTCGCACGGCGCATTCTGCAACAATCGTTGCTGTGGAAAAGCACCGGCCGTCAGGGCTTCAATATCATCATCACAGTACCCAACACCGCCAATACCGTTTGGCATCTCAGTTGACTTCATCAGATGTATGAGCCGTGACGAAAGCACTTCAGCAGCATCGTCTTCTGACGCACCCAGCAAATCGGCGCCCAGCCACCCCGCTGCTTCCAGATGTCTGTGCGGACTGGCCGATGCTGTAAAGCGAAAGACACTGGGGGCATTCACTATTACTGAAATACCATGCGGGCAAATAGCCTCTTCATCAGGATAACCATCAGGCTGATAGTTCGTCACCAGTCCTGCTACCGAATACGCCATACCGTGGGGCAGATGAACGCCAGCGTTCCCAAAGGCAATGCCTGCAAGTGTTGAGGCCCACATCAACTTCTCACGCGCCTCTGTATCGGCGCCATCGTTGACGGCACGATCGATGTATTGGCCTAGAATGCTCAGGGATTCCCTGCAACCAATGTCACTCCATGGGTTTGCTCCCTGACTCATCGGCCTTTCACTTGGCCGGTCCGGTCCCGGTCTTATTGAGTAAGGTCGTGCAGTGTAGGATTTGAGAGCATGGGACAGAACATCGAAGGCGCTGGCAGCGACGACATTTTTCGGCATTGAATGGGTGCAAAGTGGATCGACCAGCGCCCGGGTAGGACGCAGATACTTCGATACGATGCCTGTTTTTGCTTTCATTGCCAGCAGATCAAATACGGCGATGCCGGTGCATTCACTGCCGGTACCGGATGTCGTCGGGCAGGCGATATGCGGCTTTAACGCAGACGGGGGTTGCTGTCCGTCGCCAATGGGTGCGTTCACATAGGTCAGGAAATCAGCCGGATGGCTTGAATACAAGTTTGCTGCTTTGCAGGTATCGATGACTGACCCGCCACCAACGGAAATGAACCCATCGAACCTGCCTTCACTCGCGAACCGGCTGGCCGTTTTGAACGAGGTATCTGTCGGTTCCACGCGGGTCTCGTCGTAGACCACTACGTCCAGGCCCGAGGCTATCAGAGATTGCCTGACAGTCTCAACATGCGGCAATTTTGCCAGGACTTTGTCTGTAAAAAGTGCAATGCGCCGAATTCCCAAAGCCGCGGCAACATCTCCCGCTTCCGCCAGGCACCCTTTACCAAACGTAATTGCGTTGGTATCGACACTGAAAGCGGTATCGCCGCCCTCCGCCGATGCATAGTAATGGCAACAAGACATTCCCGGTTCCCGCCTAGAAAAGATCGCCCAGCGTACAATTGACAAGAAGCTCAGCGACCGCCGCTCCGTTCGGCAGGGCCATAACCGTAGCCGTCAGTTCCGCCAGATCATCGGGTTGGATCATGTCATCACGCGAAATGCCGGTCGCACTGGCGGCCATATCGGTGTTCACCCAGCTTGGACAGAGCGCCACTGCCCGCACCCCATCGTCCCAACCTGCACGCCGTGTCGCATGCGTTACTGCCTGCAAAGCAAATTTGCTTAACGCGTAGCCTGTTCCGTCATTGGTGACACGCTTGCCGGAGAGAGAAGAGACATTCACAATTCGCCCGCTTCCGGACTTTCTGAGATAGGGAAGAGTAAGCCGGGTCATTCGCATAGGCCCTTTGGCGTTTACTTCCCAGAGCTTGTCGAACGTTTCCTCATCCTCGTCTTCCAGATTCACCATGCCGCCCATGCCGGCGCTGTTTACCAATCCGTCTATTCGTCCAAATCGATCAACCGTCGCCTTTACCCATTCCTTGTTGTTGGTAGGATCAGTAGCTTCATAAGCATGGACCAGGATCCGGTCGCTGTCCTCCTGTGCTGCCCAGGCAGTTAGTTTGTCCAGTTTTCGCGCGCCAAGGCTAAGACTGTATCCCTTACTGAACAGACATTTGGCTATAGAGTTGCCGATGCCGCCACTGGCTCCGGCAACCATTATCACACGACCTTGCGGTATTAGCATTCAAACCTCCTAAAAAAGTACAATAGTCACCTGTTGCCGGTCCTAGTCTCTGTTTGATCTTTTCATGCATTCGGCAAGCTGGCGTATACCGGCCTCAATCTGGGATACGGAAGGGTATCCGAACGCCAGTCTTAAGTAGGGCACATCGTTTCCGTTAATGTGGAAGTTGCGGCCCGGCAGATATCTCAATGACGATGCCTCTGCTTCTTTCTCCAGCCGGTCAACGTCAATTGAACCGGCGAGCTGTACCCATATGAACAATCCTCCCGCAGGGGATACGTATGAGCACAGATTACCGCAATGCGTCTCGAGAGTATTCAGCATTGCATCTCGTTTCAGTTTTAGCGCAGCATTTGTTCTGTCGATGTGCTGCCAGAGTTGCCCGCGCAGGTATTCTTCAGTGACGGCGGCAGCCAGCGTGTTCGGGCCGGCATCGTGCCGATGGGGCAGAATTTCATTTAACAACGGTGGTTCCGCTATCAGGTATCCCAGCCTAATACCCGGCGCGAATATCTTTGACAGTGAAGAGAGGTAGATGTGCCGCACATCACTGGCCATGGCATACAAAGCGGGTGGTTTTTCGCCATCGTAGTGAACATCTGCGTAACAGTTGTCTTCTACCAGAATGCAGCCGAACTTTCTCGCTACGTCCAGAAGTTCGCGCCGCCTTTCCACGGGCATCACCGTCCCTGTAGGGTTCTGGTAAGTCGGTAATGTATAGATAAACCCCGGCTTTCGATCTTGGCTGACCAGAGTAGAGAGAATGGATTCCAGTTCGCTGGTTTGCATTCCGTGGTCATCACAGGGAACGCCGACCATATCGATTCCCATATCAGCAAAAGCATTAACAGATCCTGGATAACAGAATTCTTCCATGACAATGCAACTGTTCTCATGCCTGCAGAAAGTCTGTGCGATGAGTGTTATGGCTTGCATGGAGCCATTCGTCAGAATCATGTTTTGCGGATCGACACGAACACCTTCTCGGTCGAATTCACGGTCCGCCATGAGACGTCTCAGGCCTTCGTGTCCATACTTCCCAGGATAATGGCTCAAACTCTCCGACAGACCGGGTATGACACGTCCGGCAGCCTTTGCGAAAGCTTCGGAAGGAAAGGTTTCCGGGTTCGTATTGCCGGTTCCGAAATCGAATTTGTAATCCACCATCTGGGAACTCTGTATAGCGCCGGAATCAGCGCGCATAGGGGCGTTCCGGCGCACCGGTGCGTTGCCGGTCGCGCCAGTCTTCGGCGAAGTAGCTCGGTTGATTGGCAGATGGCAGCGGCTGTTTTCCAAGGATGATGTCTGACGCTTTTTCGGCCATCATGATGGTCGGAGCATTGAGATTGGCGTTGGTAATGACAGGCATGATGGAAGAATCAACAACACGCAGATTCTCCAGGCCATGCACTCTGGTTTCGGGATCCGCAACGGAGAGTTCGTCCGTTCCCATTTTGCAGGTACAGGAAGGGTGATAGGATGTGTTGGAGTTTTCTGCGATCCAGTCATCCAGTTCATCGTCACCGGAAATCGATGCGCCCGGTCGAATTCCGAATCTCGATACGAGTCAAAACCTGCTTGTGCGATAATTTCTCGTGTCAGCCTGACACCGTTTCTGAGCGCAGCCCTGTCATCTTCGTGCTGGAGATAATTAAACAGGATCTCAGGCGATTCCCTGGGATCATCGGAGCGGAGTCTTACATGACCACGACTGAATGGCTTTCCATGACTTATGAACGCGTGGAACCCATGCCCTTTGAATGTGCTTGATCCATCAAATACCGCTGCCACCGGATTGAAATGATACTGGATGTCCGGAAACGGAATCCCCGGCTTGCTGCGAATATAGCCGTTCGCTTCATAATGTGGAGTGGCGCCGATGCCATCTTTGAATATAAGCCATCTTAGACCGGCTAAAGCCTTTGAGTACCAGTTAAGTTTTCCGTTCAATGTTATCGGTTTAGGGCATTCATAGTGAAGGGATACACCAAGATGATCCTGCAGGTTTTCGCCGACACCGGGTAGGTGATGCAGCACATCGATTCCCTGGGCCTTGAGATCGGGCGCATTTCCAATTCCGGAAAGCATCAGTAGCTTCGGTGAGTTGAATGGTCCGGCACTTAAGATGATGTCGCGTGTTGCTTTGGCAGTTCTGATTGCTCCATCCTTCTCATACTCCACACCAATGGCTTTTTTTCCCTCAAATAAAATTCGTCGGGAAAGAGCATGCATTTGGACATCGAGATTTGTCGCTTCATTGCCGGTTTCAGATAAGCGTTTGCGGTTGATGATCTGACGCCGTTCCTGATCGTCAAATCCATTCTGCCAAAGCCTTCCTGCTGGTATCCGTTGACATCTTCCGACTTTAGATATCCGGCCTGCACACCCGACTCGATAAATGCATGATAAAGCGGATTGTCCATATTGTTGCCATTGCAGGTATACAACGGCCCGTCACCACCACGATAGGAATCGGCACCGTACTGGCACTGCTCCGCTCTCCGGAAATAGGGAAGGCATTCCTGGTAGGACCATCCTGTCGCGCCCAAATCCGCCCATTGATCGAAGTCACCGGGATGACCTCGAACGTAACACATACCATTGATGGAAGAGGTCCCGCCGATTACCTTGCCTCGCGCGTGATGAATGCGGCGCCCTTTCAGTCCCGGCTCGGGTTCTGTCATCAAACCCCAGTCGTACTTTTTCTTGGTCATAGGTATATAGCATGCCGCAGGCATCTGAATGAATACGCTGTTGTCACGGCCACCGTACTCAAGAACGAGCACCTTGCATGAGGAGTCTTCACTCAGTCGGTCGGCCAGCACACAGCCAGCTGAACCAGCACCGACTATAATGAAATCATATTCCTGTTCGACCATTCGAGAGGCCTTTTCTGTATGATCCTTACTTTTTTCAGGCATCCAGCCTAGCAAATACTAAATCGTTTTACTAACATATTTTTGTGTCAGCTGTTTTTTACCGAATACAAGGCGAATCGGAGTGATATAGAGAGATACCGTAGCATGTAGTTGTTGACCGCAGCAGTACTGCGAATACAGTATTGGCCCTTCAACATGACGCTCGCTGCGCCTAATCAGGCAGAAAGTAACGATGCCCAAGCATCAGGCCCCGACAATCACAGATGTTGCCAAGGAGGCAGGCGTATCGCTTGCCGCTGTCTCTCGAGTCTTGAGCGGAGACAAATCTTTCGTCGTTCGTGACGAGACGAGAAACAGGATTACCGAGGCGGCCAAAAAGTTAAAGTATAAACCTAACCCCGTCGCTCGTGGGTTGCGAACTTCCAGGACTTATTCGCTCGGCATCATCGTGCCGGAGCTCGACAACCCTGTGCATGCCCGTATCATTATTGGCGCGGAACGAGCGGCAGCAGAAAGGGGTTATTCACTTTTGATAGCGCATCGTGATACCGGAATGTCAGAATCCGGCATCTATGAAAGGCTGGTTCGGCAGAACCACGTAGACGGACTTATCGTGGCAACACTGCAAGATGAGAAAGTCGGAATAACTACGCTGAATGAACTCGGAAGTCCCTATGTTCTGGTTAATCGCAAGGCAAGGGGCGCAGGTCACCATGTCGTTATCGACGACAGAGGCGGATCAAAAAAGGCCATAGAATATCTTGTATCGCTGGGCCATCGCCGGATCGCCCATCTTTCCGGGTCTCCAAAAAGATACAACTCCAAATGCCGCTTCCAGGGATACAAGGATGGCCTGGAATCATCGGGTCTGAAGTTCGATAAATCATTGGTTTTTGAAGCAGGGTATACCCTGGAGGGCGGTGCGGCCGCAGCACAGGCCCTTTTGAACTCTGACGCTGAAAGACCTACTGCGGTATTCGCATCCACGCTGTTTGTCGCTGCAGGTGCGATGAGCGTCTTTCGGGACAGCGGCGTAAAAGTGCCCAGGGATATTTCCGTTATTGGTTTCAATGATGGCGCGATCGCCGAGATTCTTGCGCCTCCCTTGACCACCGTTAAAACTCCTCTGGAACAGATGGGAGTTGAAGCTGCTATGAGCCTGATCAACCATATCGAGGGCGTGCCTGCGATCGACAAACAAATGCTTGAGGAAACTGTAATTGTTGTGCGCGCCTCAACCGCAAAACCAAAAAAGCCCGCCAGTAAAAAAAGCATCTAACGCTTAGCATTGAATATCGACCTATTGACAGGCCGAAAGGTTTCGCTGTTAACTGTGCCAGTAAATCGTTTTACTATTTTGGCGGATCAGAGACTTTGCAGCAGATTTTGACAAACTCCTACATTGCGACACCAAAGATCGAGGACGCCCGCAACGTTGTTGTCGGCAGCGAAAGTCCGTTCTGGCTGAGTGCCCTGAAGTCAGAATTTGGCGAGGAACACGTACATTCCGATTTCGAGTCAAGGTTGGCCCACAGTCGTGACCGCCTGCCGATGGGGCGCTTTCAGCATCGATCAGGCCGGTTGACCCGAGCATTGCCGAATGCGGTGCTGGAACCGACGACCATCGAGCAGTTGACGAAGGCCGTTGAGTTCGCCACCAGCAACAATCTTTCCGTCATACCATATGGAAATGGGTCTGGTGTTCTGGGTGGAACCGTTGCCCTTGACGGTGAATTGATTGTTTCGCTGAGAAAGCTGGACCGGATTTGGAGATTGATGAAACCAATAATGTTGTAAGGGTAGAGGCGGGTGTAAACGGTCGTACTCTGGAAGATGCGCTCAATGAACGAGGCTATACCTGCGGCCATTATCCCCAATCACTGGATATGTCGACAGTCGGCGGTTGGGCTGCATGTCGAGGGTCCGGGCAAGGATCAACATACTATGGCAACATAGAGAACATGATTGTCGGTATGAAAGTGATCCTGCCTAATGGCAAGACCGTCACCATCCGGCACGTACCGCGGCGTTCCGTGGGTCCCAGTCTGATGGATATCTTTATAGGGTCCGAGGGTGTTCTTGGTCTGGTTGCCGAAGTTACACTGAAAATCTGGCGACGTCCGGCCCATACAATTGAAAGCGTGGTTTGTTTTCCGACTCTAGGAGACGGGTTGGACGCTCTTCGGGGGGTCATGCAGGCAGGTCTGCGACCCACATTGTTGAGGCTCTACGACAGAGGTGAAAGCGAGCGGTGGGGACAGGACGATCTGGCCAAAGACAAGCAATCGGTCTTGTGCATGATTGAGTTTGCCGGGCGTAAACTGGTTGCCGATGCTGAGTTTGCTGAAGCTGGCGCTATTTTCAACCAGCATGGCGGCACTTTCATAGGCGAGAGCCCGATTAAAGATGGAAATCGGTACGCTTCAAGTCGCATTCGGATGCGCATGTCGACGCCGGTGGTTTCTATGACACGATTGAAGTTTCTGCGCCTTGGTCGAAAGTTGAAGGAATGTACAATTCCATCCGGAAGAAAGTGTCCGAAATGCATCCTACCGCGCATTTGAATGCGCATTGGTCACATGCTTATTCCGATGGTGCCTGTATGTACATGACCATGAAACTGCCCGCTATGCCTGATGATGCAGGGTTCACAATGCACTCGGATATCTGGAGCATCGTAATGAGAGGCTGTCTTGATATGGGGGGCTCGATCAGCCATCACCATGGAATTGGATTTTTCCGAGAGAAATGGCTCGCTGAGGATTTGGGGGGAGGTTATGAGGTGTTGTCACAGTTGAAAAAAGGCCTCGATCCCTTGGGACTGTTTAATCCGGGCAAACTTTTAGTCGGCGTTGATGAATAATTTTTAGGAGGAACATGGCGGTGTCGACAGTCCCACGATTGATGGGAATTGACCTGGGTGCAGGCAGCCTGAAAGCTACCATTATTGGGGTGGATGGGGTTGTGCTCGGTTCTGCGTCTTCACCGGTTCGGACAGAATCAAAACAGCCAGGCTGGGCCGAACAGGACCCGGAGGAGTGGTATCAGAGCCTATGCAACGCTGTTCCCGCAGCGATCAGCGAAGCGAATATCGACTCTGCTGAAATCAAAGCTGTCTCGTTTTCCGCCGGCGCTCATACCCCGGTTCTCCTCGACAAGAACGACCGGTTAATCCGACCTGCGATTATGTGGAGCGACCAGCGAAGTGGCGCTGAATCGCGCGAGCTAGAATCAATTCGGTGATGAGATACGCCGGATCGGATTCAATTCACCAAACCCGACCTGGACTCTGCCTCAGCTAAAGTGGCTGAAACGAAACGAACCTGACGCCTTTGCCCGTATTGCAAAAATTATGGTTGCCAAGGATTACCTGAGATTCCGGATATCAGGCGCCTGGCAAACAGATAGGGTGGACGCGGTAGGAACTCTGTTCGCAGATGCGCAGTCTCAAACATGGTCAGAAGAGCTATGTGCCATGGCTGATATTGAGGTCGACCTGTTGCCGCCGATTGTGAACCCGGTTGATCAGGTAGGCACCGTTTCCCGGCGCGCAGCGGACGACACAGGCCTGTCAACAAGCACGCTTGTAATAGCCGGCACGATGGATACGGCTGTAGAATGCTATGGGGCGGGTGCCGTGAAGCCGGGTCAGGGCGTAATCAAGCTTGCAACGGCCGGCACAGTATCTGTCGTTACCGATCATCTGGCTCATCATAACGAAGTGATCGATTACCCCCATGTTCTGCCAGGCTTTGGGTTTACAATAACCGGTACAAATTCCTGTGCATCGGCACATCGATGGCTGCGAGATCAATTTTTTACCGGACATGCACCAGGTGAACCGGAAACTGACAAAACGGACGCCTTCGATGTAATGGAACGGTTGGCATCGACAATACCGCCTGGCTCAAACGGTTTGCTGTTTCACCCTTATCTGCAAGGCGAACGTTCACCCTACTGGGATCCTAAGCTCCGTGCGGACTTCATCGGCATCACCATGCAACACACAAGAGGCCACTTCGTAAGAGCAATGTATGAAGGGATAGCATTCTCGCTTTTGGATTGCCTGGAGTCGCTCCGGACGCAGGGTCTTCAGCTGCTTAGCACCCGCATTATCGGCGGCGGCACCAGGAGCAAAACCTGGCGGGAGATCGTGTGTAATGTGATTGGCTCGCCCATAGAAGTTCCCGAAAATGGTGATGCGTCCTACGGCGCGGCGCTTATTGCCGGCGTTGGGGCCGGAGTATTCTCAAGTGAACTCGACGCTGTTGATCGATGCGTCAAGATCACAGAGCGAATTGAACCAAACCGGTCTTTACACGAGTTCTATCAGGAAGTTTTTTCAATTTACAAGGAGTCACAGGCCAAGCTGGCCGCAATCAATCATCGCATCACTGATATGCAAGAATCTATCAGAGTGTGAGAATGGATTGCATTTTTGTTTAAAGAGTAAAACGTTTTAGTTTAAGCAAATCCACCTAGAGATTTGCGGGAAAATGAGAACAACAACATGTTTAAACGGAGGATGAAATGTCTGAGATGAAGCAAACAGAGAATATGATGCTGAATGGGAAAATCGACCGTCGCAGCTTTGTGCGGAGCCTGTCGGCAATTGGTATCGGTGGCGGCATTGCCACCGGTCTTGCAGCCTCGCTGACAAGCAAGAAAGCGCTTGCCGCTGGACCCAAGAAAGGGGGTCATTTTCGGATGGCCATGGGGCATGGCGGAACGACAGATGTGATGGATCCTGGCCTTATCCTTAATGGGGCGCTGACGGCCATGCATTTCGCAATCACAAATATGCTTACCGAGATCAATCCGGATGGATCGCTGCGTCCTAAACTAGCCGAGGAGTGGTCTGCATCATCCGACGCTTCTACCTGGACCTTCAAGCTGCGCAAGGGTGTGACCTTCCATGATGGGCGTAAGTTCACAGCGAATGACGTGATCGCCTCGATAAACCATCATAGAGGTGAAAGATTCCAAGTCGGGCGCGAAAACGCTGGTCGATCCAGTCAAGGATATTCGGGCGGATGGGTCTCATACCGTTGTGTTCGAGTTGGAAGCCGGCGATGCGGACTTTCCTTTCAAGATGGGCGAATTCAACTTCCCGATTTATCCGGCCAACGCCGACGGATCGCTCGATTGGCAGTCTCATGTCGGGTGCGGTGCTTATATCCTGAAAGAATACGAACCGGGGGTTCGTGCGGCTTTTGCACGAAATCCGGATTACTGGATGTCAGGCGAAAGAGGCAACTTCGATACCTGCGAACTACTGACGATCCATGATGTGAGCACACGGCAGAGCGCGTTGGTCAGCGGTGATGTGGACGCAATCGATCGCGTTGCACCGAAGACAGCCAGCCTGCTGGCTGAACGGGACGGTGTCATCGTCGAGGAAGTGCCAAGCAAACTTCACTACACCTTCGAAACGCTTACAAACACCGCCCCGTTCGATGATGTGAACATCAGGCTTGCTGCAAAACACGCCCTGGATCGGGATGCCATGCTGCAGGCCATGTTGTTCGGTCATGGTGTAGTCGGTAACGATAACCCTATCAGCCCGGCCTACCGGTTTTTCGACAAGGATCTTGAACAAAGAACATACGATCCGGACAAGGCAAAATACCATCTGAAAAAGGCTGGACTGACGTCGCTTGACGTCAAACTGAGCGCATCGGATGCGGCGTTTGCCGGCGCCGTCGATGCGGCCGTTCTGTACAAGGAATATGCAAGGTCAGGCGGCATCAACATCGAGGTCGTACGCGAACCGAAGGATGGCTATTGGTCCAATGTATGGCAGCACAAGCCATGGGTTGCTTCGTACTGGTTCGGGACTCCGATGCCCGATGGTATCTTTACGATCGGCTACAAGGGTGGAGCCGGTTGGAATGCGACTTTCTGGGACAATGAAGATTTAATACGTTGCTGCTCGCCGCACGAGCCGAGCTAAACGAAGCAATGCGGGCCGAAATGTATAGTGAAATGCAACGAATTGTTCGGGATGACGCCGGCACAATCGTACCGATGTTTGCGAATGACATTTTCGCGACAAGCGACAAGATCAGACACGGAGAAATCGCGAACAACAATGAAGTTGATGGCAGGATGTTCTTTGAACGCTGGTGGTTTGCATAAGAACCACAATTGGAAAGGCGCCGTCGGCATTTGCCGGCGGCGTTTTCTTATTGCCGCTCTACTTCCTTAATGCACTCGATAAGACGGTCAACAGAGAGCGGTATTGCAAGATTTTTGATATATGGCGCCTCCCGGTGTGTAACCGTTGCTATTTCCTGGATTTGCGAATCCATCAAATTGTTGAATCCGAGCTTGCTCAAACGCGTTGGCAAACCGATATCTTCATAGAATGTCACCAGTTCGGATACGAACTCCGCCGGCCTTTCTTCAGCAATCAGTTGGACCAGAAGCCCCCA
>NZ_JBLLNT010000021.1:0-83905 GCF_048059015.1 Thalassospira sp.
TAACGTAGGCACCGTCGGCCACGTTGACCACGGTAAAACCACGCTGACCGCAGCGATCACCAAAGTTCTGGCAGAACAGGGTGGCGCTTCGTTCCAGGACTACAGCATGATCGACAAAGCACCGGAAGAGAAAGCTCGTGGTATCACGATCTCGACCGCGCACGTCGAATATGAGACCGAAAACCGTCACTACGCACACGTCGACTGCCCGGGCCACGCTGACTATGTCAAGAACATGATCACTGGTGCGGCACAGATGGACGGTGGCATCCTGGTATGCTCCGCTGCAGACGGCCCGATGCCGCAGACCCGTGAGCACATCCTGCTCGCACGTCAGGTTGGTGTTCCGGCTCTCGTAGTCTTCATGAACAAAGTTGACCAGGTCGACGACGAAGAGCTTCTCGAGCTCGTCGAAATGGAAATCCGTGAACTTCTGTCGTCCTACGACTTCCCGGGCGACGATATTCCGATCATCAAGGGCTCGGCTCTTGCTGCTCTGGAAGGTCGCGATGACGAAATCGGCAAAAACGCTATCCTCGAACTGATGGCAGCTGTTGACTCGTACATCCCGGCACCGGATCGTCCGAAGGATCGTCCGTTCCTGATGCCGATCGAGGACGTGTTCTCGATTTCGGGTCGTGGTACGGTTGTAACCGGTCGTGTTGAAACCGGCGTAGTTAAAGTTGGCGAAGAGATCGAAATCGTCGGCATTAAAGACACCGTTAAAACCACCGTTACCGGCGTTGAAATGTTCCGCAAGCTGCTCGATCAGGGTGAAGCTGGCGACAATATCGGCGCACTGCTCCGTGGTACCAAGCGTGAAGACGTTGAGCGTGGTCAGGTTCTGGCACACGTTGGCTCGATCACCCCGCACACCAAATTCGAAGCAGAAGCTTACATCCTGACCAAGGATGAAGGTGGCCGTCACACGCCGTTCTTCTCGAACTACCGTCCGCAGTTCTACTTCCGTACGACTGACGTTACCGGTTCGATCGAGCTGCCGGCTGGCACCGAAATGGTTATGCCGGGCGACAACGTTCAGATGGTCGCGACCCTCATTGCACCGATCGCAATGGACGAAGGTCTGCGTTTCGCAATCCGTGAAGGCGGTCGTACCGTCGGCGCAGGCGTTGTTGCGAAAATCATCGAATAATTTTTAAGATTTTGCACGATTGAGTGCTTGATCTTGGATGTGCGGGCGGCTATAAACCGCCCGCACACCCCACCACCCGGGTGGGGATGAGCCAGAAAGAAGATAAGCTTTTCAACTTTCTGACGATCTTGTAGGAGTGTAGCTCAGTTGGTAGAGCATCGGTCTCCAAAACCGAGTGTCGGGGGTTCGAGTCCCTCCTCTCCTGCCAATTTTTCCGGGTTGTGAATTTAAGCAATAGAAAGCGGTGTAACCCCGACAATGGCTAAAACGTCGCCAGCACAATTCGTCCAGCAGGTCCGCTCCGAGGCAAAGAAAGTCTCGTGGCCGTCCCGTAAGGAAACGACCGTATCGACCATCATGGTATTCGTAATGGTCGCGCTTGCGTCTGTTTTCTTCTTTGTTGTCGATCAGCTCCTCGCATGGGGTGTTAAGCTGGTCTTTGGTGTTGGGGGCTGATATGGCGCATCGTTGGTACGTATTGCACGTTCACTCTGGCTTTGAGAAAAAGGTCGCCCAGTCGATCCGCGAGCAGTCCATCAAGAAAGGTCTTGAGGGCGAAATCGAAGAGGTCCTGGTTCCGACTGAAGAAACTGTCGAGATGCGTCGCGGCACCAAGGTCAATGCCGAGCGGAAGTTTTTCCCGGGCTATGTCCTGCTGAAGATGGATCTCACTGACGAGAGCTGGCATCTGGTAAAAAACACCGCAAAGGTCACCGACTTCCTCGGTAGCCGCGGTAAGCCGATGCCGATTTCCGAAAAGGAAGCTCAGCACATTCTGCATCAGGTGCAGGAAGGTGTTGACCGTCCGAAGCCGACCATCGCTTTCGAGGTTGGCGAGGAAGTACGCGTTTCCGACGGCCCGTTTGCATCGTTTAACGGTGTTGTCGAAGGAGTTGATGAAGAACGTGCGCGCCTGAAGGTGTCTGTTTCGATCTTCGGTCGTTCAACTCCGGTCGAGCTGGAATACACCCAGGTCGAGAAGCTTTAAAAACGATCTTGAAAATTTAAGTCGCTGCCTGTATACGCAGGCAGCAATCAAGGCGCGGGAGGTCAGCCATGGCCGGACCGCGCGCTTCTGTAAGAGGTACTCTAATGGCGAAGAAAATCGACGGCTATATTAAGCTGCAAATTCCCGCCGGCAAAGCCAACCCGTCGCCGCCCGTCGGCCCGGCTCTTGGTCAGCGCGGTGTGAACATCATGGAATTCTGCAAAGCGTTTAACGCTGCTACCCAGCAGATGGAACCAGGTATGCCGATTCCGGTCGTCATCACCGTTTATTCCGACCGTTCCTTCTCGTTCGTTTCCAAAACCCCGCCGGCATCCTACTTCCTGAAAAAGGCAGCAGGCATTCCGAAGGGTTCCGGTACCACCGGTAAAGGTTACGTTGGCAAGGTTACCAAAGCACAGGTCAAAGAAATCGCAGAAGCCAAAATGGCTGACCTCAATGCATTCGACATTGATGGCGCGATGGCAATGATCGAAGGCTCTGCCCGTGCTATGGGTCTCGAGGTAGTGGAGTAAGACGATGGCCAAGACTGGTAAACGCCTTGCCCAGGCCTATGAGGGCATCGACCGTAACACCCAGTACGAACTTGCAGCTGCTGTTAAGCTCGTCAAAGAAGGTGCAAAAGCAAAATTCGATGAAACCATCGAAATTGCAATGAACCTTGGTGTTGATCCGCGTCACGCTGACCAGATGGTCCGTGGTGTTGTTTCCCTTCCGCATGGTACCGGTAAAACCATGCGCGTTGCAGTCTTCGCAAAAGACGCAAAAGCAGAAGAAGCCCAGAAAGCTGGTGCAGACGCTGTTGGCGCCGAAGACCTGATGGAAGCAATGCAGAAAGGCGATCTGAACTATGATCGCGTTATTGCAACCCCGGACATGATGGCTGTTGTCGGTCGTCTCGGTAAGGTTCTCGGCCCGCGCGGCCTGATGCCGAACCCGAAACTCGGCACCGTTACCATGGATGTTGCTACCGCAGTTTCCGACGCAAAAGCTGGCCAGGTCCAGTTCCGCGCTGAGAAAACCGGTATCGTCCATGCAGGTATCGGCAAAGCTTCGTTCAGCGAAGACCAGATCGTCGAAAACGCAAAAGCATTCGTCGATGCGATCGTTAAAGCAAAACCGACCGGCGCAAAAGGTGTCTACCTGCAGCGCGCGGCGATCAGCTCCACCATGGGTGCTGGCGTCAAGCTGTCGATTGCTGATATCGCATCGAAGTAAGAAGTTTTTCGAATTCTGACCGATCTTCGGATCGGTCAGGACCGGAGAGGGCTCAATGCCCTCTCTACCTGTCTGTCCCAGACTGCAGGTGAATGGCATCTGCCATTCTTAATCTCCTGCATAGGCAGAGGTTCCGGTTCTTAGTTTTTCCCTGTACAGGGCATCACACAAGGCTTGGACATCTGGCAAACGGACGGGCGTCACAGACCAGTTCGAAAGGATTGGTCGCGTCTGTGAACCTCCTTGTGGGGTTCAGGGCAATAAGCAATGTCGGAGACTAATAGTGAACCGCGATGATAAACAACAGTTCGTAGCAGAGATGCGCGAAGTGTTCGAAGGTGCGGAAGGCGTCATCGTCACCCAGTACAAAGGGTTGACGGTTGCTGAAATCACCGCTCTTCGTGCACAGATGCGTGCTTCTGGTGCGGGCTTCAAGGTCACCAAAAACCGGCTTACGCGACTTGCTCTGGAAGGCACCAAATTTGCTGGTCTTGCAGCTTCTTCACCGGCCCGACCGCGATTGGCTACTCAGCTGATCCGGCTTCGGTCGCAAAAGTAGCCTCCGAGTTCGCAAAAACCAACGACAAGCTCGTTCTTGTTGCTGGTGCCATCGGCGAACAGGTTCTCGATGAACAGGGCGTTAAAGCTCTGGCAGAACTGCCGTCGCTGGACGAACTGCGTGCAAAACTGGTTGGTATGATCCAGACCCCGGCACAGCGTATCGCTACGCTGACCTCCAAGCCGGCGGCTCAGATCGCCCAGGTGCTGAAGGCATACGCCGACAAAGGCGAAGCCGCGTAAACCAAATTATCCAGATATCTAAGATATCTAAGTTCAAGCCTAGGAGTTTATTACAATGGCCGATCTTAAGGCACTCGTTGAAGAGCTTTCCAAGCTCACCGTTATTGAAGCTGCAGAACTTTCCAAAATGCTCGAAGAAGAGTGGGGCGTTTCCGCCGCTGCTCCGGTAGCTGTTGCTGCTGCTGGTGGCGCTGCTGCCGGTGCCGCTGCAGAAGAGAAAACCGAATTCGACGTTATTCTCGCTTCTGCTGGCGACAAGAAAATCAACGTCATTAAAGAAGTTCGTGGCATCACCGGTCTTGGCCTCAAAGAAGCCAAAGACCTGGTTGAAGGCGCTCCGAAAGCCGTCAAAGAAGGCGCTTCTAAAGACGAAGCCGAAGCTATCAAGAAGCAGCTTGAAGAAGCTGGCGCAACCGTCGAACTCAAGTAATCGACGGCTTCTTGCCAAGGTTTGGGTCGGCGTCCTTCGGGCGCCGGCCCTTCCGTCTCTGTGCACCCCGGCAATCGTGCCGTGTCCGTGCAGGGGCGCGAACAGGAATTTAACGGTTGACGCTGCCAAAGGTAATCGTACATAACGTAAGGCCGTTTAGGTCAGAGGTTATCTTTGACGGCGTCGACAGCCGAGGGATCAGTGATCTCAATCAAGTTGGATGTCAAAACACATCCACGGTCATAATCAAGTGAACGCCCGCCCCGTACGGGGCTCGGGCGTCGTTGTGCTGTATGCGTTTTGCGCAAGTTGCAAGCGATACAGGGCAGGGGCGAACGAGTTCGGACGGTGTGGGGAGGCGCGATTAAAGGAACGATGATGGATAAGTCCTTTACTGGTCGAAAGCGCATCCGCAAAAGCTTTGGACGGATCAGCGAAGTCGCTCCGCTCCCGATCTCATCGAGGTTCAAAAGAATTCCTACGATAAGTTTTTGCAGACCGGGACCCCGCAGGAGCAGCGGGACGATGCAGGTCTCCAGGAAGTGTTCAAGAGCGTCTTTCCGATTAAAGATTTTTCGGAACGCGCAACTCTTGAATTCGTTTCGTATGAGCTTGAGCAGCCGAAATACGATACCGAAGAGTGTCGCCAGCGTGGCATGACCTTTGCCGCACCGCTGCGTGTAACACTGCGCCTGGTTGTTTGGGATATCGACGAGGACACGGGCGCACGCTCGATCCGCGATATCAAAGAACAGGACGTTTACATGGGCGACATGCCGCTCATGACCGAACACGGTACCTTTATCGTGAACGGCACCGAGCGTGTGATCGTTTCTCAGATGCACCGTTCGCCGGGCGTCTTCTTTGACCATGACAAAGGCAAGAGCCACAGCTCGGGCAAGTACCTGTTTGCTGCGCGTGTTATTCCTTATCGTGGTTCCTGGCTCGATTTCGAATTCGACGCCAAAGACATTCTTTATGTCCGTATCGACCGTCGCCGCAAACTGCCGGCGACCACGCTGCTTATGGCTCTTGAAAACGAAGAGTCCGAACAGCTGCGTGCACAGCGTGCCGAAGAAGGGCGCTCCGTCGATCCGTCGGAAATCGAAGGCCTCACTCCGGAAGAAATCCTCAACTATTACTATGAGTCGGCTGAATACCGCCGTACCGCAGATGGTTGGGTAACCGATTTCAGCGCAGACCGTTATATCGGCCAGAAGCTGGTTAATGACCTTGTTGATGCAAGCAACGGCGAAGTTGTTGCAGCAGCCGGTTCGAAAATCACCAAGCGTTCTGCTGCCAAAATCACCGAACAGGGCGTTAAAGAGATCCTCGTTCCCGAAGAACAGCTTAACGGCTGGTTCATGGCGGACGACCTCATTGACGGCGAAACCGGCGAGATCCTGGCAGAAGCCGGTCACGAACTGACCGAAGGTGTGTTCGAGCAGCTTAAAGAATGGGGTGTAGATTCCGTTCGTCTGCTGATGATCGACCACAACCAGGTTGGTCCGTATCTGCGCAACACCATGGCGCTGGACAAGAACAGCAACCGCGAAGAAGCCCTTGTGGACATCTATCGCGTGATGCGCCCGGGCGAACCGCCGACCCTCGAGGGTGCGGAAGCCATGTTCAAGGGCCTGTTCTTCGATGCAGAGCGTTACGATCTTTCCGCGGTTGGTCGTGTTAAGATGAATGCGCGTCTGAACCTCGAATGTGCAGACACCGTTCGTATCCTGCGTCGCGAAGACATTCTGGAAGTCGTCCGTGTTCTGATCGACCTGAAAGACGGTCGTGGCGAGATCGACGATATTGACCACCTCGGTAACCGTCGTCTGCGTTCGGTTGGCGAGCTGATGGAAAACCAGTTCCGCGTTGGTCTTCTGCGTATGGAACGTGCGATCCGCGAGCGTATGAGCTCGGTCGAGATCGACAACGTCATGCCGCATGACCTGATCAATGCCAAGCCGGTTGCGGCTGCTGTACGTGAATTCTTCGGCTCCTCGCAGCTGTCGCAGTTCATGGACCAGACCAACCCGCTTTCGGAAATTACCCACAAACGTCGTCTTTCGGCGCTTGGCCCGGGTGGTTTGACCCGTGAGCGTGCAGGCTTTGAAGTTCGTGACGTTCATCCGACCCACTATGGTCGTATCTGCCCGGTTGAAACGCCGGAAGGTCCGAACATTGGTCTGATCAACTCGCTGGCGACCTTTGCCCGCGTCAACCAGTACGGCTTCATCGAAAGCCCGTATCGTAAGGTTGTCGACGGCAACGTCACTGCAGAGGTTATTTACCTCTCGGCGATCGAAGAAGGCCGTTATGTCATCGCACAGGCGAACGAACCGCTTAACGATGATTTCAGCTTCACGAACGAACTGATCAACACCCGTAAAGCCGGTGACCACTACATGGCCCGCTCCGAAGAGATCGACCTTATGGACGTCTCGCCGAAGCAGCTGGTATCGGTCGCATCCGCGCTCATTCCGTTCCTTGAGAACGATGACGCGAACCGCGCACTGATGGGTTCGAACATGCAGCGTCAGGCGGTTCCGCTGATCCGCTCTGAAGCTCCGTATGTTGGTACCGGCATGGAAGTTCCTGTCGCACGTGATTCGGGTGCAACCCTGATCGCACGTCGTGACGGTGTTGTTGAATCCGTTGACGCGACCCGTATGGTTATCCGCGCAACCGGTGACATTGCCGCTTCGGAATCGGGTGTCGATATTTACACCCTGCTGAAATATCAGCGTTCCAACCAGGGCAGCTGCATCAACCAGCGCCCGCTGGTGAAAGTTGGCGATGTCGTCGAGAAGGGCGATATCATTTCGGATGGTCCGTGTACCGATATGGGTGAACTGGCTCTCGGCCGTAACGTGCTCGTCGCGTTCATGCCGTGGAACGGTTACAACTTCGAGGATTCCATCCTTCTGTCCGAGCGTATCGCACGTGATGACGTTTACACCTCGATCCATATCGAGGAATTCGAAGTCATGGCCCGCGATACCAAGCTGGGTCAGGAAGAAATCACCCGTGATATTCCGAACGTCGGTGAAGAAGCGCTCAAAAACCTCGACGAGGCGGGCATTGTCTACATCGGTGCGGAAATCAAACCGGGCGATATCCTTGTTGGTAAGGTAACGCCGAAGGGCGAAAGCCCGATGACGCCGGAAGAAAAACTTCTGCGCGCCATCTTCGGTGAAAAAGCATCCGACGTCCGTGATACGTCGCTGCGTGTCCCGCCGGGACAGTTCGGTACCATTGTTGAAGTCCGCGTGTTCTCACGTCGTGGCGTTGACAAGGACGAACGTGCTCTGGCGATCGAGCGTTCGGAAATCGAACGTCTTGCACAGGACCGTGACGATGAACGCGCAATTCTTGAGCGTAACTTCTACGGCCGTTTGAAAAACCTTCTGCTTGGTCAGCAGCTCGTGGATGGCCCGAAAGGCCTGACCGGCGAGATCACCGAAGACAGCCTGTCGGGTGTCGCACGTGGTCTTTGGCGTCAAATCGCCGTTGCTGATGACAATGTCATGTCTGACATCGAAGCTCTGAAAAAGCAGTTCGAGGAATCGATCTCTGTTCTTCAGGCTCGTTTCGACGACAAGGTCGACAAGCTGCAGGCTGGTGATGAACTGCCGCCGGGCGTCATGAAGATGGTTAAAGTCTTCGTCGCTGTTAAGCGTAAGATGCAGCCGGGCGACAAAATGGCCGGCCGTCACGGGAACAAGGGTGTCGTATCGCGCATTATGCCGGTTGAAGACATGCCGCACCTCGAAGACGGTACGCCGGTCGATATCGTTCTGAACCCGCTTGGTGTTCCGTCGCGTATGAACGTCGGCCAGATCCTTGAAACCCACCTTGGTTGGGCTTCGCGTGGTCTTGGCGAACAGATCGGCGAGCTCGTCGATGCTGTTGCTGACGGTCGTGGCGAGATGGATGACCTGCGCAGCAAGCTTAATGATGTCTATGAAGGCGACGAATATGTTGCTGGCATCAAAGAGCTGTCTGATGGTGAAGTCATCGAGCTTGGCAACAACCTGCGTCGCGGCGTCCCGATGGCCACCCCGGTCTTCGACGGTGCTCGTGAGCCTGATGTTGTTCGTATGCTTGAAAAAGCCGGCCTTGATGGTTCTGGCCAGGTTGACCTCTATGACGGTCGTACCGGTGAGAAATTCCATCGCAAGGTGACAGTGGGCTATATCTACATGCTCAAACTGCACCACTTGGTCGACGACAAGATCCACGCACGTTCGATTGGTCCGTACTCTCTTGTTACCCAGCAGCCGCTGGGTGGTAAGGCGCAGTTCGGTGGCCAGCGTTTCGGGGAGATGGAAGTGTGGGCACTCGAAGCTTACGGTGCTGCATACACCCTTCAGGAAATGCTTACGGTCAAGTCGGATGACGTTTCGGGCCGTACCAAGGTTTACGAAGCCATTGTTCGTGGTGAAGACACCTTCGAGGCAGGCATTCCGGAATCCTTTAACGTTCTCGTTAAAGAACTCCGTTCGCTTGGTCTCAATGTCGAACTTGAGCAGAACGAATATTAAGTGTGTGGCTGACAGAGGTGCCCGTTTGGGCATCTCTGTCGCCATTTCGCATCTTTCGGCCTGAAATTGGCGAAACCCGGCGAGACCGGGCATAGCGGGAGAGCCTTTATGAACGAGTTGATGAAGATCTTCGGGCAGCCGCAGGGCACCCAGAGCTTCGATCAGATCCGGATTCAGATTGCCAGCCCGGAGCGTATTCGCTCCTGGTCCTTCGGCGAGATCAAGAAACCGGAAACCATCAACTACCGGACCTTCAAACCGGAGCGCGACGGCCTGTTCTGTGCGCGCATTTTTGGTCCGGTGAAGGATTACGAATGCTTGTGCGGCAAGTACAAGCGTATGAAGTATCGCGGCATTATCTGTGAAAAATGCGGCGTCGAAGTGACTCTGGCCAAAGTACGTCGTGAACGTATGGGCCATATCGAACTGGCGGCACCTGTTGCCCACATCTGGTTCATGAAGTCGCTGCCGAGCCGTTTGGGTCTGCTGCTAGACATGACGCTCAAGGATCTTGAGCGCATTCTGTACTTCGAAAACTATGTGGTTATCGAACCGGGCCTTACCCCGCTTAAAATGGGTGAGCTCCTGTCCGAAGACCAGTATATGACTGCCCAGGAAGAATATGGCGAAGACAGCTTCCGTGCCGGTATCGGTGCAGAAGCCATCCGCGATATGCTTGCGGCAATCGACCTTGATGAAGAACGCGAAACCGCGAAACTCGACCTCAAGGAAACCAATTCCGAAGCCAAGCGCAAGAAGCTGGTCAAGCGTCTCAAGCTGATTGAGGCGTTCCAGGAATCTGGCGCGCGTCCGGAATGGATGATCCTTGAAGTTATTCCGGTTATCCCGCCAGAGCTGCGCCCGCTGGTTCCGCTCGATGGTGGCCGTTTTGCTACCTCGGATCTGAACGACCTTTACCGTCGTGTGATCAACCGTAACAACCGTCTGAAGCGTCTGATCGAACTTCGTGCGCCTGATATCATCGTGCGTAACGAAAAACGTATGCTTCAGGAATCGGTTGATGCACTGTTTGACAACGGTCGTCGCGGTCGTCCGATCACTGGTGCCAACAAGCGTCCGCTCAAATCGATGTCGGATATGCTTAAAGGTAAGCAGGGTCGTTTCCGTCAGAACCTTTTGGGTAAACGCGTCGACTATTCCGGTCGTTCCGTTATTACCGTGGGTCCGAACCTGAAACTGCATCAGTGCGGTCTGCCGAAGAAAATGGCACTCGAACTGTTCAAGCCGTTCGTTTACGCGAAGCTGGAACTGTACGGGATGGCAACCACCATCAAAGCTGCAAAGCGTATGGTGGAAAAAGAGCGTGCCGAAGTTTGGGATATCCTCGAGCAGGTTATCCGTGAACACCCGGTCATGCTTAACCGCGCACCGACCTTGCACCGTCTTGGTATTCAGGCGTTCGAACCTACTCTGATCGAAGGTAAGGCCATCCAGCTGCACCCGCTCGTTTGTACCGCGTTTAACGCGGACTTCGACGGTGACCAGATGGCTGTCCACGTACCGCTGTCACTTGAAGCTCAGCTTGAAGCACGTACCCTGATGATGTCGACCAACAACATCCTTTCTCCGGCTTCGGGTAAACCGATCATCGTGCCGTCGCAGGATATTGTCCTTGGTCTGTACTACATCTCCATGGAGCGTGATGGTCAGCCGGGCGAAGGCATGTCGTTTGTAAACATCGCCGAGATCGAGCAGGCCTTGGGTGAGGGTGTTGTTAACCTGCACTCCAAGATCAATGCCCGTTATCACACGGTTGATGAAAACAACGAACCGATCACCGTTCGTGTTGCTACGACTCCGGGTCGCATGTTGCTGTCGGAACTTCTGCCGCGTCATCCGCGCATTCCGTTCTCGACCATCAACAAGCTGCTCACCAAAAAAGACGTCTCGAACGTTATTGATGTCGTCTACCGTCACTGTGGCCAGAAAGAGACCGTTATCTTTGCTGACCGCATGATGGGCCTTGGTTTTAACTGGGCATGTAAAGCCGGTATTTCGTTTGGTAAGGATGACATGATCATTCCTGATGCCAAAGAACCGCTGGTTGGTGGCACCCACGACAAGGTCAAAGAATACGAGCAGCAGTACCAGGATGGTCTCATCACCCGTGGTGAGAAATACAACAAGGTTGTTGATGCTTGGTCACAGTGCACCGATGACGTTTCCGAAGCGATGATGAAAGTCATCTCGGCAACGGCTGAAGGTGACAACGTGAACTCGGTTTACATGATGGCGCACTCCGGTGCCCGTGGTTCTGCCGCTCAGATGCGTCAGCTGGCTGCTATGCGCGGCCTGATGGCGAAACCGGACGGCTCGATCATTGAAACGCCGATTATTTCGAACTTTAAAGAAGGCCTGACCGTGCAGGAGTACTTCAACTCCACTCACGGTGCTCGTAAAGGTCTTGCTGATACCGCACTGAAAACGGCGAACTCGGGTTACCTTACCCGTCGTCTCGTTGACGTGGCCCAGGACTGCATCATCACCCAGCATGATTGCGGTACTGACCGTGGCCTCGACATCGCAGCAGTTGTCGATTCCGGTGAAGTTATCGAAACCCTCTCTGATCGTATCCTCGGTCGTTTCACCGCTGACGAGATCGTAAATCCGTCAACCGGCGAAATCATCGTACCGAAGAACGAGATGGTCGAAGAAGATCACCTCGATCTGATCGAAAAGGCTGGCGTCGAAATGGCGCGCATCCGTTCGGTTCTGACCTGTGATGCCGAAACCGGTGTTTGCGGCCATTGCTATGGTCGTGACCTGGCGCGTGGTACCACGGTCAACATTGGTGAAGCTGTCGGTGTTATCGCTGCTCAGTCGATCGGTGAACCGGGTACACAGCTTACGATGCGTACGTTCCACATTGGTGGTGCCGCGCAGCGTGGTGCCGAGGTTTCCGGTGTCGAAGCGAACTTCGATGCGATCGTGAAGCTTAAAAACCGTGCGGTTGTTGCGAACTCGGCGGGCGTCAATATCGTTATGGCGCGTAACCTCGAGATCCTTCTGATCGACAAAACCGGCCGTGAACGTGCGAAATACCGCGTTCCGTACGGTGCGAAGCTTCTCACCGATGAAGGTGCACAGGTAACCCGTGGCCAGAAACTGGCCGAGTGGGATCCGTACACCTTGCCGATCATCACCGAGAAAGAAGGTTATGTGAACTATGTCGACCTTCTCGAGAACGTAACCATTCGCGAAGTCTATGACGAAGCGACCGGTATCGCCTCGAAAACGGTTATCGACTGGAAGAGCATGCCCAAGGCGTCCGACCTTAAGCCGCGCGTTACCCTGCGTAACGAGTCGGGTGAGGTCATCAACCTGGATAACGGTCTTGAAGCCCGTTACTTCCTGTCGGTTGACGCTATTCTCTCGGTTGAGAACGGTCAGAAAGTTCATGCCGGTGACGTGCTCGCACGTATTCCGCGTGAAGGTTCGAAGACCCGTGACATTACCGGTGGTCTGCCGCGTGTTGCCGAGCTGTTCGAAGCCCGTAAACCGAAAGAACACGCAATCATCGCGGATATCGCGGGTCGCGTCGAATTCGGCAAGGACTACAAGAACAAGCGTCGTGTGATCGTGCATCCGCTGGAAGACTCGGGCCTGACCGAACCGGTCGAATACCTGATCCCGAAAGGCAAACACCTTGCGGTTCAGGAAGGCGACTTCGTCGAGAAGGGCGATCAGCTCCTCGATGGTTCACCGGTTCCGCACGATATTCTGCGTGTTATGGGCGTTCCGGCACTGGCAGACTACCTGGTCAACGAGATCCAGGAAGTTTACCGACTGCAGGGCGTTAAGATTAACGACAAGCACATCGAGGTCATCGTTCGTCAGATGCTGCAGAAAGTGGAAATCACCAAACCGGGTGACACCACGCTTCTGGTAGGCGAAATCATTGACCGCGTTGATTTTGATGCTGAAAACGATCGTGCTCTTAAAGAAGGCGGCGAGCTGGCCGAAGGCGCACCGGTCCTCCAGGGGATCACCAAAGCCTCGCTCCAGACGCATTCCTTCATTTCGGCCGCGTCGTTCCAGGAAACCACGCGCGTTCTTACCGAAGCAGCTGTTTCGGGCAAAACCGATACCCTTATCGGTCTGAAAGAGAACGTCATCGTGGGTCGTTTGATCCCGGCTGGTACCGGTGCGGTGATGAACCGCTTCCGTGCACTGGCTGCCGAACGCGACAAATCGGTCCAGATCGAAGCAGAAGAAGAAATCGGCGACAACTTCGGCCCGCAGGCCGATGCCGACACCGCATCACTGCCTGCAGGCGAATAAGTTCGTCGCGTCAGACAGTTAAAGAATCAGAGGCGAACCGGAACTCTTATCGACGCACCGGTTCGTCTCGGCGTTTGAAGCGCCAACTCGAAGGTCCAGAGGGTTTTGCTTGACGCAAAAGGGGGCCGTCACTAGTATGCGCCCACCGAATTAGGGGGTGTAACTGTGCCGGTACCGTTTTGTGCGGTAGCGGGCGGTTTTCGCCCCCCATCGCTTGAGTGCGACTCTGACGGCCGTCGAGGCAGGAACTCCTGCATTTATGGGCGTCCGCGCGTGTTTTCATACCCAGTATGAAGACGCGTGGTCGCTCGTCGTGCGTCGATAAGAGCAACGCCCTAGTGGCGTCCGTTGAAGTAAAAGGGAAAGTTAATGCCCACTATTAACCAGTTGATCCGCAAGTCGCGGAACTCCGCGCACCCAGCGCGATATGGTTCCGGCACTGGAAGCATGCCCGCAGAAACGCGGCGTTTGCACCCGTGTTTACACCACCACCCCGAAGAAGCCGAACTCGGCACTTCGTAAAGTTGCTCGTGTCCGTTTGACCAACGGTTACGAAGTAACTTCTTACATCCCAGGTGAAGGCCACAACCTGCAAGAGCACTCTGTCGTGATGATCCGCGGCGGCCGTGTAAAAGATTTGCCGGGTGTTCGTTACCACATCATTCGCGGTACCCTCGATACGCAGGGTGTCAAAGACCGTAAGCAACGCCGTTCGAAATACGGCGCGAAGCGTCCGAAATAAGGAGCAGCTCAGATGTCACGTCGTCACGCTGCTGAAAAGCGCGAAGTTTTGCCTGACGCCAAATATGGCGATAAGGTTCTGACCAAATTCATGAACGGCCTTATGCTCGACGGTAAAAAATCCGCAGCTGAGAAAATCGTTTATGGTGCACTCGAAGTCATGGAAAGCAAGGGTGCAGATCCTGTTGCTCAGTTCCATGAAGCCATGGACAACGTGAAGCCGAACGTCGAAGTTCGTTCGCGTCGTGTTGGCGGTGCAACTTACCAGGTTCCGGTTGAAGTTCGTTCCGAGCGTCGTCAGGCTCTGGCCATTCGTTGGCTGGTTGACGCTGCTCGCAAGCGTTCCGAAACGACCATGATCGGTCGTCTCGCCGGTGAATTGATGGACGCTGCCAATAACCGTGGCACCGCTGTCAAGAAGCGCGAAGACACCCATCGTATGGCTGAAGCTAACAAAGCTTTCGCTCATTATCGCTGGTAATTCAGACCTCAAGATCAAGAGTTCGATTATGGTACAACGTACTCCGATCTCTCGGTATCGTAACATTGGCATCATGGCACACATTGATGCTGGTAAAACCACGACCACCGAGCGAATTCTTTTCTACACCGGCAAGTCCTACAAAATCGGCGAAGTCCATGACGGCGCCGCTACCATGGACTGGATGGAACAGGAACAGGAACGCGGCATTACGATTACGTCTGCTGCAACCACCTGCTTCTGGAACGACCACCGTATCAACATCATCGATACCCCCGGCCACGTTGACTTCACCATTGAAGTTGAACGTTCGCTTCGTGTTCTCGATGGTGCTTGCGCTGTTTTCGATGCCGTTTCCGGTGTTGAACCGCAGACCGAAACCGTGTGGCGCCAGGCTGACAAGTACAACGTTCCGCGTATGTGCTTCGTCAACAAAATGGACCGTACCGGTGCAGACTTCTTCCGTTGCGTCGATATGATCAAAGAACGCCTCGGCGCGAATGCTGCAGTCATGCAGCTGCCGATCGGTTCCGAGATGGAATTCGAAGGTGTTGTCGATCTGGTTCGCAACAAGGAAATCGTCTGGAAAGACGAAAGCCTTGGTGCGGAATTCGAATATCGCGACATCCGTGACTCCCTTGCTGACCAGGCTGCGGAATACCGTGAAGCCCTGATCGAGCAGGCTGTTGAGTGCGACGAAGCAGCAATGGAAGCTTACCTCGAAGGCGAAATGCCGACCGAGGAAGTTCTCAAGAAGTGCATCCGTAAGGGTACCATCGCTGGCGATCTGGTTCCGGTCCTTCTGGGTACCGCGTTCAAGAACAAAGGCGTTCAGCCGCTTCTCGATGCAGTCATCGACTTCATGCCGGCTCCGGACGACATCGACGATGTTCGTGGCGTTAAGCCGAACACCGAAGACGAGCCGGACACCCGTCCGCTGACCGATGAAGCACCGTTCTCGGCTCTTGCATTCAAGATCATGTCTGACCCGTTTGTTGGTTCCTTGACCTTCATTCGTATTTACTCGGGCGTTCTCGATGCAGGTTCGTATGTTCTGAACTCTGTTAAAGAGAAGAAAGAACGTATCGGTCGTATGCTTCTTATGCATTCGAACAACCGTGAAGAAATCAAATACGCTTGCTCTGGCGACATCGTTGCTCTGGTTGGCATGAAGGACACCACCACTGGTGATACCCTTTGTGACCCGGCCAAGCCGATCATCCTCGAGCGTATGGAATTCCCGGATCCGGTTATCGAAATCGCTGTTGAGCCGAAATCGAAGGCCGACCAGGAAAAAATGGGTCTCGCCCTTGCACGTCTTGCACAGGAAGATCCGTCGTTCCGCGTTAAATCCGACCACGAATCCGGCCAGACCATCATTTCCGGTATGGGCGAACTTCACCTCGACATCATCGTCGATCGTATGAAGCGTGAATTCAAAGTCGAAGCTAACATCGGTGCGCCGCAGGTTGCTTACCGCGAAACCATCTCGAAAGAAGTCGATATCGACTACACCCACAAAAAACAGTCGGGTGGTTCGGGTCAGTTCGCGCGTATCAAGCTCACCTTTACCCCGGGTGAACCGGGTACGGGCTTCTCCTTCACCGATACCGTTGTTGGCGGTAACGTTCCGAAGGAATACATCCCGGGTGTTCAGAAAGGTCTCGAGAGCTCGCTGCAGAGCGGTGTTATCGCAGGCTTCCCGGTAACCGACTTGTCGATCAAATTGACCGACGGTGCCTACCACGACGTTGACTCGAGCGTCATGGCCTTCGAAATCGCTGCTCGCGCAGCATTCAAAGAAGGTCTTGGCAAAGCTTCTCCGAAGCTGCTCGAGCCGATCATGAAAGTCGAAGTAGTGACCCCGGAAGAATACATGGGCGACATCATTGGCGACCTGAACAGCCGTCGTGGCCAGGTCCGTGACATGGACTCCCGTGGTATTGCCCGCGTTGTTAACGCGTTCGTACCGCTGGCGAACATGTTCGGTTACGTCAACACGCTGCGCTCCATGTCCCAGGGCCGTGCCCAGTTCGTGATGCAGTTTGATCACTATGCAGACGTCCCGCAGGCAGTTGCGGACGAAGTCAAAGCCAAATCGGCCGGCTAAGGCCAAGCCAGAATAAACGGAGTTAGAAATGGCTAAAGAAAAGTTTGAGCGTACAAAACCGCACGTTAACGTAGGCACCGTCGGCCACGTTGACCACGGTAAAACCACGCTGACCGCAGCGATCACCAAAGTTCTGGCAGAACAGGGTGGCGCTTCGTTCCAGGACTACAGCATGATCGACAAAGCACCGGAAGAGAAAGCTCGTGGTATCACGATCTCGACCGCGCACGTCGAATATGAGACCGAAAACCGTCACTACGCACACGTCGACTGCCCGGGCCACGCTGACTATGTCAAGAACATGATCACTGGTGCGGCACAGATGGACGGTGGCATCCTGGTATGCTCCGCTGCAGACGGCCCGATGCCGCAGACCCGTGAGCACATCCTGCTCGCACGTCAGGTTGGTGTTCCGGCTCTCGTAGTCTTCATGAACAAAGTTGACCAGGTCGACGACGAAGAGCTTCTCGAGCTCGTCGAAATGGAAATCCGTGAACTTCTGTCGTCCTACGACTTCCCGGGCGACGATATTCCGATCATCAAGGGCTCGGCTCTTGCTGCTCTGGAAGGTCGCGATGACGAAATCGGCAAAAACGCTATCCTCGAACTGATGGCAGCTGTTAACTCGTACATCCCGGCACCGGATCGTCCGAAGGATCGTCCGTTCCTGATGCCGATCGAGGACGTGTTCTCGATTTCGGGTCGTGGTACGGTTGTAACCGGTCGTGTTGAAACCGGCGTTGTTAAAGTTGGCGAAGAGATCGAAATCGTCGGCATTAAAGACACCGTTAAAACCACCGTTACCGGCGTTGAAATGTTCCGCAAGCTGCTCGATCAGGGTGAAGCTGGCGACAACATCGGCGCACTGCTCCGTGGTACGAAGCGTGAAGACGTTGAGCGTGGTCAGGTTCTGGCACACGTTGGCTCGATCACCCCGCACACCAAATTCGAAGCAGAAGCTTACATCCTGACCAAGGATGAAGGTGGCCGTCATACGCCGTTCTTCTCGAACTACCGTCCGCAGTTCTACTTCCGTACGACTGACGTAACCGGTTCGATCGAGCTGCCGGCTGGCACCGAAATGGTTATGCCGGGCGACAACGTTCAGATGGTCGCGACCCTCATTGCACCGATCGCAATGGACGAAGGTCTGCGTTTCGCAATCCGTGAAGGCGGTCGTACCGTCGGCGCGGGCGTTGTTGCCAAGATCATCGAGTAATTTTTTCTCTTGATCTTTGTGAAGCGGGCGGCTATGTAGGCCGCCCGCAACACTTTTGCGGCAATCGTCAACTCCAGTTGAGGGGCCGGTGTCCTTTTGAGGGCTCCGGTACATAATTACATGGATAGTCAGAACATTCGCATTCGCCTGAAGGCGTTTGACCATCGCGTGCTGGATCAGTCCACACGTGAGATCGTCAATACGGCGAAGCGCACTGGCGCAGAGGTCCGCGGCCCGATTCCGCTGCCGACCCGCATTGAAAAATACACTGTTCTGCGGTCTCCGCACATCGATAAGAAATCGCGTGAACAGTTCGAAATCCGTACGCACAAGCGTCTTCTCGACATTGTCGACCCGACCCCGCAGACCGTCGATGCTCTTATGAAGCTCGATCTGGCTGCCGGCGTCGACGTCGAGATCAAACTTTAATCGGGAGTAAGCCGCAATGCGTAGTGGACTTATTACCCAGAAGGTTGGCATGACCCGCGTCTTCAAAGACGATGGTTCCCACCTTCCTGTAACCGTTCTGAAGGTCGAAGATCTTCAGGTTGTCGCCAACCGTACCAACGACACCGACGGCTACGTCGCTGTTCAGCTTGGTTATGGCAAAGCGAAAGTGAAAAACGTATCCAAGCCGATGCGTGGCCACTTCGCCAAAGCCAAGGTTGAGCCGAAAGCTAAACTTGCTGAATTCCGCGTTAGCGAAGACGCCCTCATCGAAGTTGGTGCAGAACTTGCTGCAACCCATTTCGTAGAAGGCCAGTTCGTTGACGTAATCGGCACGTCCATCGGTAAAGGTTTTGCCGGTGCGATGAAGCGTCACAACTTCGGTGGTCTTCGTGCGTCGCACGGTGTGTCTGTATCGCACCGTTCGCATGGTTCCACTGGTCAGTGCCAGGATCCGGGCCGCGTCTTCAAAGGTAAGAAGATGGCTGGTCACCTCGGTGCCGCTCGTGTGACGGTTCAGTCCCTTAAGGTTGTCGCTTCCGACGCCGACAAAGGTCTGATCCTGATCCACGGTGCAGTCCCGGGTCACAAGGGCGCATACGTCCTTGTTAAGGATGCCGTGAAACGTGCTGCACCGGAAGGTCTTCCGTTCCCGGCCGCGCTTAAGGGTGCTGCCCCGGCTGCTGAAGAAGCTGTCGCCGAGGATAAGGAATAAGCATCATGAAGCTCGACATTCTTAAACTTGACGCTTCCAAGGCAGGCAACATCGATCTCGCAGAAGAGATCTTTGGTCTGGAAGTACGTCGTGACGTCCTGCACCGTATGGTGAACTGGCAGCTGGCAAAACGCCGCGCTGGTACCCACAAGGTTAAGGAAAAGTCGGAAGTTTCCGCAACCACGAAAAAATTCGTGCGTCAGAAGGGTAGTGGCGGTGCTCGTCACGGTTCCCGTAAGGCTGCACAGTTCCGTGGTGGTGGTACCGTGCACGGTCCGCGCGTTCGCGACCACGCACACGATCTGACCAAGAAGTTCCGTAAACTCGCGCTTAAGACCGCTCTGTCGGCTAAAGCAAAGGACGGTAAGCTTATCGTTCTTGATAACGCGGAATTCTCGGACGCCAAAACCAAAAATCTGGTCGCTGTTTTCAATAAACTCGGCTGGAAATCTGCACTGATCATCGACGGTGCGCAGGTCAATGAGGGTTTTGCACGCGCAGCGCGCAACATCCCGCAGATCGACGTGCTGCCGCAGGTTGGTGCTAACGTCTATGACATCCTGCGCCGTGACACCCTGGTGCTGACCAAGGGTGCGGTCGAAGCGTTGGAGGCACGTCTCAAATGACGATCATCAGCAAAGAGCGGATGTACGAAGTCATCCGCGCCCCGCATATCACTGAAAAGTCGACGCTGATTTCTGAACACAACGCAGTTGCGTTCAAAGTTGCGATCGACGCCACCAAGCCGGAGATTAAGGCTGCTGTGGAAGGTCTGTTCGGGGTGAAGGTCAAGGCGGTCAATACCTCTGTGGTAAAAGGAAAAACCAAGCGTTTTCGCGGTGTTTCCGGTCGTCGGAGCGATTTCAAGAAAGCGATGGTAACCCTCGAAGAGGGTCAGTCCATCGACGTGACTACGGGAATCTAAGACAATGGCTTTGAAGAAGTTTAAACCAACCTCTCCTGGTCGCCGTCAGCTGGTTCTCGTGGATCGTTCTGATCTCCACAAGGGCAAGCCGATCAAGTCGCTGACCGAAGGTCTGCGCAAGAACGGTGGCCGTAACAACACTGGTCGTATCACCGCCCGCCGTATTGGTGGTGGTCACAAACGTCGTTACCGTATTATCGACTTCAAACGTACCAAGTTTGACGTCGTCGGTACCGTCGAGCGTTTGGAATATGATCCGAACCGTACCGCGTTTATCGCACTGGTTCGCTATTCTGACGACGAGCTGGCCTACATCCTCGCACCGCAGCGTCTCGCTGTTGGCGACAACGTTGTTGCCGCTGAACGCGTAGACATTAAGCCGGGTAACGCCGCACCGCTGAAGAACATTCCGGTCGGTACCATTGTCCATAACGTCGAACTGAAAGCCGGTAAAGGTGGTCAGATCGCACGTTCAGCGGGTGCATACGTGCAGCTCGTTGGTAAGGACCAGGGTTACGCCCAGCTTAAGCTGTCCTCCGGTGAGGTACGTTTGGTACGTGGTGAATGCATGGCTACCATTGGTGCCGTGTCCAACCCGGACCATCAGAACACTAACCTTGGTAAAGCCGGCCGTAATCGCTGGCTCGGCAAGCGTCCTTCGGTTCGTGGTGTTGCCATGAACCCGATCGATCACCCGCATGGTGGTGGTGAAGGTCGTACTTCGGGTGGTCGTCACCCGGTTACGCCGTGGGGCAAGCCTACCAAGGGCAAACGTACCCGCTCGAACAAAAAGACCGACGCGCTCATCATGCGCCGTCGTCACAAGAGCTAACGGAGGAGGCTAGACTATGGCGCGTTCCGTTTGGAAGGGTCCGTTTGTTGACGGATACCTTCTTAAGAAAGCCGATACTGTCCGTGCCTCAGGCCGGAATGAGGTAATTAAGACCTGGTCGCGGCGTTCGACAATTCTGCCGCAATTCGTAGGCCTCACCTTTGGGGTTTACAATGGCCAGAAATTCCTGCCGGTGCTGGTGACTGAAGATATGATCGGTCACAAGTTCGGTGAATTCTCGCCGACCCGTACCTACTATGGTCACGCGGCCGACAAAAAGGCGAAGAGGAAGTAACGATGGGTAAAAAAGCTGACATCCGTCGGCTGGCGGATAACGAGGCTGCGGCTTCGCTCCGGGCAGTACGCATTTCCCCGCGTAAGCTCAACCTCGTCGCCGAGTCGATTCGTGGTTTGAAGGCAGAAGCTGCTTTGGCAGAACTGACCTTCTCCAACAAACGTATTTCGCAGGACGTCAAAAAGCTGCTGGAATCGGCGATTGCTAACGCCGAAAACAACCACCAGCTCGATGTCGACCGTCTCTACGTTAAAGAGGCATCTGTTGGTAAGGCCTTCGTGATGAAACGTTGGCGCGCCCGTGCACGCGGTCGCGTCGGCAAGATCATTAAGCCGTTCTCCAACATGCGCATCGTCGTTTGCGAACGTGAGGAGACCGAGTAATGGGTCAGAAAGTAAATCCGATCGGTCTGCGCGTTGGGATTAACCGTACCTGGGATTCCCGCTGGTACGCCAACAAGACCGATTTCGCTGGTCTTCTTCACGAAGATCTCGCGATCCGTAAGTACATCTTCGACCGCCTCAAGCAGGCTGGTGTTGCGAAGGTGATTATCGAACGTCCGGCGAAAAAAGCCCGCATCTCGATCCACACCGCTCGTCCGGGCGTTGTTATCGGGAAAAAAGGCCAGGACATCGAGAAGCTCAAGAACGATCTGCAGAAACTGGCGAATGCTGAAGTGCAGGTTAACATCATCGAAATCCGCAAGCCGGAAATCGATGCCAAGCTGGTCGCTGACAACATCGCCCAGCAGCTTGAGCGCCGTGTTTCGTTCCGTCGCGCTATGAAGCGCTCGGTTCAGAACGCAATGCGTCTCGGTGCTGGTGGCATTCGTATTAATGCTGCTGGCCGTCTTGGTGGCGCTGAAATCGCTCGTACCGAATGGTACCGTGAAGGTCGCGTTCCGCTGCACACTCTGCGTGCGGACGTTGATTATGGCACTTCCGAAGCACACACCACCTACGGTGTTTGCGGTCTGAAGGTCTGGATCTTCAAGGGCGAAATCATGGCACACGATCCGTTGGCTTCTGAGCGTAAAGCGCTCGAGTTCGACCGGTTCAGGCCGTAAGTAAGGAGATCCAGATATGCTTTCTCCGAAACGTACAAAGTTCCGTAAAGCCCACAAAGGCCGCCTTAAAGGTGAAGCCAAGGGTGGTACGGACCTTAATTTCGGCGCTTATGGCTTGAAAGCCTTGGAGCCTGAGCGTATAACGGCGCGTCAGATCGAAGCGGCTCGCCGTGCGATCACCCGCCACATCCGCCGTCAGGGTCGTGTGTGGATTCGCGTTTTCCCGGATCTCCCGGTCTCGCAGAAGCCTGCCGAAGTCCGTCAGGGTAAAGGTAAAGGCTCGCCTGAATATTGGGCGGCACGCGTTAAACCGGGTCGGATCATGTTTGAACTCGACGGTGTTCCGTTGGATCTTGCACGCCGTGCTTTCGAGCTGGCGTCGGCAAAACTGCCGATCAAGACCAAGTTTGTCACTCGTCTTGGTGAAGGGGAGTAATTAGTGATGAAAATTGCTGATCTCCGCGCTAAAAGCGCTGACGAACTGAAACAGCTGCTGCTGGACCTGCGTAAAGAATCGTTCAACATGCAATTCCAGCAGGCTTCTGGTCAGTTTGAAAACACTGCGCGGGTCCGCCAGGTCCGTCGTGATATCGCCCGCATCAAAACCCTTCTCGGTAACGAGAAGGGTGCGACCGCGGCCTAACTGGACACGCAGAGGAGTAACAACACATGCCGAGGCGTGTATTGCAGGGGACAGTCGTTTCGACCAAAAACGACAAGACCGTGGTGGTCCGTGTGGAACGCCAGGTCATGCACCCGCTGTATAAAAAGTACGTGCGCAAGTCGAAGAAATTCCACGCGCACGATGAAGAGAACCGCTTCAAAACGGGTGACGTAGTTCGCATTCGCGAATGCAAGCCGATCTCGAAGTTGAAGTCTTGGGAAGTAGTGGTCGAGGAGTGAGTCCTCAGCCCAATCATAGTCAAGGGGTAAACCCATGATCCAGATGCAGTCCAATCTGGACGTCGCCGACAACAGCGGCGCTCGCCGCGTCCAGTGCATCAAGGTGCTGGGCGGCTCGAAGCGCAAAACCGCTCACGTTGGTGATGTTATCGTGGTTTCCGTTAAGGAAGCCATCCCGCGCGGTCGCGTAAAGAAGGGTGCAGTTCACAAAGCTGTCATCGTTCGCACCGCAAAGGAAATCCGTCGTGCCGATGGCTCGGCGATCCGCTTTGACCGCAACGCTGCCGTTCTCATTAATGCGAACGGTGAGCCGATCGGCACGCGTATTTTTGGCCCGGTAACCCGTGAACTTCGTTCTAAAGGTTACATGAAGATCATTTCGCTCGCTCCGGAGGTGCTGTAATGGCTGCCAAGATTAAAAAGGGCGACCGCGTCATTGTTCTGACGGGTAAAGACAAAGGGAAGACCGGCGAGGTTCTCGCCGCATTCCCGGCCGAGAACAAAGTTCTGGTTTCGGGCATCAACCTGGTGAAACGTCACCAGCGCCCGACCGGTGCTGATGCCGGCGGCATCGTCGAGAAGGAAGCAAAAATTGCTGTTTCCAACATCGCGATTGTCGACCCGAAAGAAAACAAGCCGACCCGCGTCGGTTTCAAGACCCTTGATGACGGTCGCAAGGTTCGCTTCGCGAAGCTCAGCGGCGAAGTCATCGACAACTGAGGGACGGAAAAATGACGCGCCTGCGCGAACATTACAAAGAAGTGGTGCGTGACGCACTCCTCAAAGAGTTCTCCTACGAGAACTCGATGGAGATTCCGCGCCTCGAAAAGATCGTGATCAACATGGGTGTCGGCGACGCCACCCAGGATCGCAAAAAGCTGGAAGGTGCAGCTGCGGATCTCGCTGCTATCACCGGTCAGAAGCCTGTCTTCACCAAAGCGAAAAAGTCCGTTGCGGCTTTCAAACTTCGTGAAGGTATGAACATCGGTTGTAAAGTGACCCTGCGTCGCGACCGTATGTTTGAGTTCCTGGACCGCCTGGTCACCATCGCGCTTCCGCGCGTTCGTGACTTCCGCGGCCTGAACAAAAAATCTTTCGATGGTCGTGGCAACTTTGCCATGGGCTTGAAAGAACAGTTCGTCTTTCCTGAGGTAGAGTACGACAAAGTCGACTCTGTTCGCGGGATGGATATCATCATTTGTACCACGGCTAAGTCCGACGCTGAAGCTCTTGCCCTTCTTAAGGGTTTTGATCTTCCGTTCGGAAACTAACGGAGGTTGGCCCATGGCCAAGAAAAGCGCTGTAGAGCGTGAACTCAAACGTGAACGCCTGGCCAAGCAGTTTGCTGCCAAGCGTGCCGCCCTTAAAGCGGTTATCGCAAACCGCGAGACGTCCCCTGAGGACCGTATCGTGGCTGTGATGAAACTCGCCCAGCTGCCGCGTAACTCGGCTCGTATCCGTCAGCGTATTCGCTGCCAGGTATCCGGTCGCCCGCGTGGTGTCTATCGCAAATTCCGCCTGTCCCGTATCGCCCTTCGTGAACTTGCTTCGCGTGGCCAGATCCCGGGCATGGTGAAGTCGAGCTGGTAAGGAGGACATCACATGTCGATGACTGATCCAGTCGGTGATATGCTTACGCGTATCCGTAACGGTCAGCGCGTTGGTAAATCCAGCGTCGTCTCGCCGGCTTCGAAACTGCGTACCGGTGTGCTGGATGTTCTCCAGCGCGAAGGTTACATCCGCGGTTACAACATTAACGAAATTCGCAAGGGCGTCAGCGAAATCACCATCGAACTCAAATATTTTGAGGGCGATGCCGTGATTAAGCAGATCGACCGCGTCTCGACCCCGGGTCGCCGCGTATACTCGAAGATCAAAGATCTTCCTAAAGTGTATAACGGCCTCGGCATCGCAGTCCTATCCACTCCGAAAGGGGTTCTATCGGATCAGGAGGCTCGCGAGCAGAATGTCGGCGGCGAAATCCCTGCAAGGTATTCTAAGGAGGGCCAACGATGTCGCGAGTAGGAAAAAATCCGGTGGTCGTGCCTAACGGCGTTACCATCACCTTGACCGAAGAGCAGATCAGTGCAAAAGGCAAGCTCGGTGAGCTTAACCTGGCTCTGACCTCGGACGTAGCCGTCACTCAGGAAGATAACCAGATCTTCGTGAACCCGAAAAACGATAGCAAGCGCGCGCGTGCCCTTTGGGGTACCACCCGTGCGAACATCGCGAACCTCGTTACCGGGGTTTCGGAAGGTTTCACCAAGAAATTGGAAATCACCGGTGTTGGTTACCGTGCGCAGGTTCAGGGTAAAAACCTTGTTCTGCAGCTTGGCTTCTCACATGACGTAGAAATGGAGATCCCTGCGGGTCTTAACGTCGTCGCTGAAAAGCCGACCCTTATCGCCATCTCTGGCGCAGATAAACAGCTCGTTGGTCAGTTCGCTGCAAATGCACGCGGCTGGCGCGGTCCGGAGCCTTACAAAGGCAAGGGTGTCCGCTACGAAGGCGAGTATATCTTGCGCAAAGAAGGCAAGAAGAAGTAAGGACAGGCACGATGAAAAACGTGAGAAGCCTATTCGAACGCCGCAAGCGTCGCGTTCGTTTTGCGATCCGCCAGAAAGCGGCCGGTCGCCCGCGCCTCAGCGTGCACCGTTCGAACGCACACATCTATGCTCAGATCATCGACGACGTCGCTGGCACCACCCTGGTGGCTGCTTCGACGATGGAGAAAGATCTGCAGGCGAAAGGCAGCAATGCCGAAGCCGCTGCTCTGGTTGGCAAAGCTATTGCCGAGCGCGCAGTCAAAGCTGGTGTGAAAACGGTCGTCTTCGATCGTGGCGGGTATCTGTTCCATGGCCGGGTGAAAGCTCTGGCCGATGCCGCCCGTGAGGGCGGTCTGGACTTCTAAGGAGCACGACCATGGCACGTAACCAGAATCAACAGCAGCAGGCGCCGAAAGCCCGTGAAGAAAACGAACTCGTCGATAAGCTGGTTGGCATCAACCGCGTCGCGAAAGTCGTTAAGGGTGGCCGTCGTTTTGCTTTCTCCGCAATGGTAGTCGTCGGTGACCAGCGCGGTCGCGTCGGATACGGCACGGGCAAAGCTCGTGAAGTTCCGGAAGCGATCCGTAAGGCAACCGAAGCTGCTAAACGTAACATGATCCGCGTACCGCTGCGTGAAGGTCGTACCCTTCACCATGATACCCAGGGCCACTTCGGCGCAGGCAAGGTTATCCTTCGCTCCGCTCCGGCTGGTACCGGTATCATTGCAGGTGGTGCGATGCGTGCGGTTTTCGAAACCATGGGCGTTCAGGACGTTGTGTCCAAATGCACCGGTTCGAACAACCCGCACAACGTGATCCGCGCAACCCTTGACGCTCTGGTCAACGGTGCTTCCCCGCGTCAGGTCGCCGCTAAGCGTGGCCTGAAAGTCGGTGACGTCGTTGCCCGTCGCGATAGCGGTTCGGCTGCTGCCGCCGTTCTCGAAAAGGAGTAATTCGATATGGCTGCTAAGAAAAAAGCGACCGTTCGCGTTACCCAGACGGGTTCGCCGATCGGACGTCCGGCTGATCAGCGCCAGACCCTTGTTGGTCTTGGTCTGAACAAACTGCACCGGACTTCGTGAGCTGGAAGATACCCCAGCTGTTCGCGGTATGATCGCAAAGGTCAAGCACCTCGTCCGTGTGGACGAGGCTTGATTGACCCCAGATCGAAAAGGTGTTGAACGATGAAACTCAACGAACTTGCCGATAACCCGGGTGCCCGCAAGGCGCGCACCCGCGTCGGTCGCGGCATCGGTTCGGGCAAAGGCAAAACTTCTGGCGCAGGTCAGAAGGGTCAGAAGTCCCGTTCAGGTGTAGCCATCAATGGCTTCGAAGGCGGGCAGATGCCGGTCTATCGCCGTCTTCCGAAACGCGGCTTCAAAAACCCGTTCAAGAAACAGTTCGGTGTTGTGAACCTTGGTACCCTTCAGACCGCCGTTGATAACGGTGTTCTTGAAGAAGGTGCAAATGTCACCATCGCTGTTCTGACGGAAAAAGGTCTGGCCCGTCCGCAGAAAGACGGTCTGCGCCTTCTCGCTAAAGGCGAACTGAAAGCGAAACTGAACATCGAGATCTCCGGTGCTTCCAAAGCAGCTGTTGAAGCTGTTGAGAAAGTTGGCGGTTCGGTTAAAGTTCTTGCTCCGGTTGCTGCAGCAGAAACCGCAGAATAAGACTAGAATGACTTCGTGAGGGTCCGGTTCCAGTAATTAACGGGACCGGACCCTCCAGTTTATGTGTATTGGGAGATGAGTGCATGGCATCGGCCGCCGAGCAGCTTGCCGCGAACCTGAATTGGTCCGCTTTTTCGAAGTCGACCGAGCTTAAAAAGCGTATCTGGTTCACTTTGGGCGCGCTTATTGTTTACCGTCTTGGAACCTATATTCCGGTTCCTGGTGTTGACCCGTCCATTCTTGCTGACATTTTCCGTCAGAATGCGGGTGGCGTTCTGGGCATGTTTGACATGTTCGCCGGTGGTGCGCTGGGTCGTATGACGATCTTTGCGCTAAATATCATGCCGTACATCTCGGCCTCGATCATCATTCAGCTGATGACGACCGTTTCGCCAAATCTTGAGCAGCTCAAGAAAGAAGGCGAGCAGGGCCGCAAAAAAATTAATCAATATACCCGCTACCTTACGGTTCTGATCGCGACTGTTCAGGCGTGGGGCATTGCTGTTGGTCTGGAAAGCATGACCGGTTCGACCGGTGCTGCTGTTCATGATCCGGGCATGTTCTTCCGCGTTACGGCTGTGATCACGCTTGTTGGTGGCACCATGTTCCTGATGTGGCTTGGTGAGCAGATCACCCAGCGCGGCATCGGTAACGGTATTTCGCTGATCATCTTTGCTGGTATCGTCGCAGGTCTTCCGAGCGCGATTGCCGGTACCCTTGAACTTGGCCGTACCGGTGCAATTTCTGCACTGGTTATCGTCGCGATCATCGTTCTGGCGATTGCAGTTATTGCTTTCATCGTCTTTGTTGAACGTGCGCAGCGCCGTGTTCTGATCCAGTACCCGAAACGCCAGGTCGGCATGAAGGTTATGGAAGGTCAGAGCTCGCACCTGCCGCTCAAGATCAACACTGCCGGTGTTATTCCGCCGATCTTTGCAAGCTCGCTCCTGCTGATGCCGCTGTCGGTTGCTCAGTTCACCACTGGCGTTGATGCGCCGGCTTGGTTGACCACTGCGACAGCACTGCTTGGCCGTGGCCAGCCGCTTTACATCGCGCTTTATATCGGTCTGATCGTCTTCTTTGCCTTCTTCTACACAGCGGTTGTTTTCAACCCGGAAGATACGGCAGACAACCTGAAGAAACACGGTGGCTTTATTCCGGGCATCCGTCCGGGTAAAAATACCGCGAATCATCTGGATTTCATTCTGACCCGCCTGACCGTGATTGGTGCAGCGTATCTCGCATTCGTCTGTATCTTGCCGGAACTGCTGATCGCGGAATGGTCTGTTCCCTTCTACTTTGGTGGGACTAGCCTCCTGATCGTTGTCACGGTAACCATGGATACCGTTGCACAGATCCAGTCTCATATGCTGGCTCATCAGTATGAAGGCCTGATCAAGAAATCCAAACTGCGTGGTCGCCGCCGTTAAGAGCGGCCACGGAATTCAGGGGGACGACAATGAACATTATCCTTCTTGGCCCTCCCGGTGCAGGGAAAGGAACCCAGGCCAAGCGTCTCGAAACGGGACGCGGCATGATCCAGCTGTCGACTGGTGATATGCTTCGCGCAGCTGTTGCTGCCGGTACGGAACTGGGGCAGAAGGCAAAAGAAGTCATGGATGCGGGGCAGCTCGTATCTGACGATCTTATGATCGGCCTGATTTCTGAACGACTTGACCAGGATGATACCAAAGGTGGTTTCATTCTGGACGGGTTCCCGCGTACGACGGCCCAGGCAGAAGCCTTGGACGTTATGCTGGAATCCAAGGGACTGGCACTTGATTATGTGATTGAACTGCGTGTTGACGATGCAGCACTGGTGGCCCGTATTGTTGGCCGCTATACCTGCGCGAAATGCGGGCAGGGATATCACGACGAGTTCCAGAAACCTGCTGAAGAAGGTGTCTGTGACGTATGTTCTGGCACTGAATTCAAACGCCGTGCAGATGACAACGCCGAAACGGTTACCTCGCGACTGGAAGCTTATCACAAGCAGACAGCACCGATCATTCCTTACTATGAAAAGGTCGGTAAGCTGAAAACAGTTGACGGGATGGCCGAAATCGACGAAGTTACGCGCGAGATTGAAGCCATCCTGGGGTAATTTCCCGGGCAGGGCGTTTTTTTGCTGGCGGGTTGGCAGTAATGCTTGCCCGCTTTTGCAGCGTCCTACCCTACCGGATCTGCCCTTGGGTTTGTTAACAGGAAACAGGAGTTCACATAGTGGCTCGTATTGCTGGCGTAAACATCCCGACCGCGAAGCGCGTCGTGATTGCGCTTACCTACATCACCGGTATTGGCCCGGCTAAAGCCAAAGAAATTTGCGCAAAGGTTGGTATCGAATCCACCACCCGCGTTCATCAGCTTTCTGATGACCAGGTGCTGAAGGTTCGTGAAGTCATCGACGCTGATTACACCGTTGAAGGCGACCTTCGTCGTGAAACCGCAATGAACATTAAACGTCTGATGGACCTGGGTTGCTATCGCGGCCTGCGTCATCGTCGCGGTCTCCCGGTACGCGGTCAGCGTACCCACACCAACGCTCGCACCCGTAAGGGCCCGGCTAAGCCGATTGCTGGCAAGAAGAAGTAAGGTAGGGGAACGACAATGGCGAAAGCTCCTCAGACTCGCGTGCGTCGCCGCGAGCGCAAGAACATTACGAACGGTATCGCGCACGTAAACGCGACCTTCAACAACACCATGATCACCATCACCGACGTTCAGGGTAACACCATTTCCTGGTCGACCGCTGGTGGTATGGGTTTCCGCGGTTCGCGTAAATCGACTCCGTATGCTGCACAGATGGCGGCCGAAGACGCAGGTAAAAAAGCTGCTGAACACGGCATGAAAACCCTCGAAGTACAGGTTAAAGGCCCGGGTTCGGGACGTGAATTTGCACTGCGTGCGCTTCAGGCTGTCGGTTTCACCATTACGTCGATCAAAGACGTAACGCCGATTCCGCACAACGGTTGCCGTCCGCGTAAACGTCGTCGCGTCTAATCGCGTCGATCTTTGCGGACGACCCCGCGTTTGGGCCCGGGTACACCGGGCCTCTTCGCGTTTCTCGCGAGGGCATTTTCATGCCCTCCTTACCATAGGCTCCAGTTGCGAAGGTGGGTCTCGTGATTTAAAAGAACTGGCAGGAACTGATTAAGCCGACGAAGCTTGATGTTACTCCGGGTACTGATGCCAGCCGCGTTGGTACGATCGTGGCGGAACCGCTGGAGCGCGGTTTTGGTCAGACTCTGGGTAACGCGCTGCGTCGCATTCTGCTGTCGTCGCTCCAGGGTTCGGCGGTGACTGCGATCCAGATCGACGGTGTATTGCACGAATTTTCGTCGATTCCGGGTGTGCGTGAAGATGTTACCGACATCATCCTGAACATCAAGACCATGGGCGTGCGTATGCATGCTGAAGGTCCGAAGAAAATGGCTCTGAAGGCGACCGGCCCGGGTGCCGTCACCGCAGGTCAGATCGAAACCGGTGCGGATATCGAAATCCTTAACCCGGATCTCGAGCTTTGCCATCTTGACGATGGTGCAACGCTCAACATCGAATTCACCGTTGATAACGGTAAAGGCTATGTTGCAGCCAGCTCGCACAGCTCTTCGGATGCGCCGATCGGTCTTATTCCGATTGATGCGATTTTCAGCCCGATCCGTAAAGTGGCCTACAAGGTGGAAAACACCCGTGTTGGTCAGGATACCGATTTTGACAAGCTGTCGCTGACCGTTGAAACCAATGGCGCGCTGACCCCGGAAGACTCGGTTGCGCTTGCTGCCCGTATCCTCCAGGACCAGCTGTCTCTGTTCGTCAACTTCGAAGAGCCGGAAGCGGTTGTCGAAGAGAAGAAAGAAGACGAACTGCCGTTCAACCGTAACCTTCTTCGTAAGGTTGACGAGCTTGAACTGTCGGTACGTTCGGCGAACTGCCTGAAGAACGACAACATCATCTATATCGGTGATCTTGTTCAGAAGACCGAAGCAGAAATGCTCCGTACGCCGAACTTCGGCCGTAAGTCGCTGAACGAAATCAAAGACGTACTGGCTCAGATGGGCCTGCATCTCGGTATGGAAGTCGGCGGCTGGCCGCCGGAAAACATCGAAGAACTTGCTCGCAAGTTCGAAGATCCGTTCTAAGAACGGGTCTTCGGCCTTCGGGCCGTTTTCGGAACATTTATGTTCCAAACCGGATAACCAGTTGTTTGGGCGTCCGGCGGGCGCGTTGCCCACACCGCACGTGCATAACCTGACCTTTCATTGAAAGTGATCAGGGTGGCGGCGCGGTTTTACAATCGGTTTCGTGAGCGAAGCCAGGCTATTTAGGAGAGTTACCATGCGTCACGGTATGCAAGGCCGTAAGCTTAATCGTACTTCGTCCCATCGTAAGGCGATGTTTGCCAACATGGCAGTTTCGCTGCTCACCCACGAGCAGATCAAAACCACTCTTCCGAAGGCCAAGGATCTTCGCCCGTATGTCGAAAAACTGATTACGCTGGGCAAGCGGGGCGACCTGCATGCACGCCGTCAGGCCATTTCGATCCTGCGTGACGATAAAGTTGTTGCCAAGCTGTTCGGCGAAATCGCTGACCGCTACAAAGAGCGTTCGGGTGGTTACACCCGCGTTCTCAAGGCCGGCTTCCGTTACGGCGATGCGGCTCCGGTAGCTGTGATTGAACTTGTCGATCGCAACGTCGAAGCAAAAGGCGCGGCTGACCGCGCTCGCCTCGAAGCAGAGGGCGAAGGCGAAGAAGCAGCTGCTGAATAAGTAGCGTTTCGGCCTTTAAGAAACAGAAACGGGCGATACCTTACGGTGTCGCCCGTTTTCTTTTGCCCAAATGACATTGTTGGGCCATATGCCACTTTGTTCATATTTCTGCCAAGGTTGCGCGTAAGGTCTAAATTCCCTAATTGAGGTATCGGTTAGATCGGTCGGCGTCCCGCAATGCCAAACCGCTCTGACGATGCCGATAAAAACCGATCTTATAACCACCACCTTGAAGAAGAGAGTGCGACGTGCAGGCAAAATGGATTTCGACCATTGTGACAATTGCGATGATCAGCATGACCGCAATTGCCGGTGTGACCAACACGGCCCATGCCCAAAGCGATGAAGTTGCGGTTGATCGGCGCCTACCGTCGAGCCAGACCGAAATCAAGATGTCGCTTTCGCCATTGGTCAAACAGACCGCACCGGCGGTCGTTAATATCTATACCAAAAAGGTCGTCTCCGAGCGTCAGCGCACGCCATTCTTCAACGACCCGTTCTTCAAGCAATTCTTTGGTGATCGTTTTAATGGAGCCTTTGGCGCACCGCGCCAACGCGTTGAACGATCCCTCGGTTCGGGTGTGATTGTCTCTAGTGACGGGACGGTCGTGACCAACCATCACGTGATCGATGGGGCCAGTGAAATCCGTGTCGTTCTGCATGATAACCGTGAATTTGATGCCGACCTTGTCGGATCAGACGAACGTACTGATTTGGCGGTGTTGAAACTGCGCGCAGTTGAACGCGAACTTCCCGCGATTCCGTTTGGCGATTCCGATGCGGTTGAAGTCGGCGATCTTGTGCTGGCGATCGGCAACCCGTTTGGCGTTGGTCAGACCGTCACAAGCGGCATTGTTTCCGCATTGGCCCGTGCCGGTGTGACCGGACAGGATTACCAGTCTTTCATTCAGACGGACGCCGCGATTAACCCGGGGAACTCGGGCGGGGCGCTGGTTGATATTGATGGCAAACTGATTGGTGTGAACTCCGCAATCTTCACCAAGTCTGGCGGCTCCAACGGGATCGGCTTTGCGGTGCCTGCCAATATGGTCAAGGTCGTTATGCGCGGTCTGATCAGTGGCGATTTGCGTCGTCCATGGCTGGGGGCAGCCGGGCAGGCGGTGACGGCTGATTTGGCGGCATCGCTGGAACTGGATCGCCCGCATGGTGTTTTGATCAACAAGGTCCGTGATGGCAGCCCGGCTGATCGTGGTGATCTGCGTTCCGGTGACGTGGTGATTGCGGTAAACGGTCTTCCAGTCGATAACCCGAACGAACTTAAATTCCGCATCGCCACCCTTGAGCTTGATGGCAAAGCAGAGCTTTCCGTGCTGCGCCGTGGTGTTGAAACCAAGCTTGCCATGCCGCTTGAAGTCGCCCCGGAACTCCCGGCACGCGATGAAAGCATCATTGATGGCACGAACCCGTTCAGTGGCACCAAGATCGCCAATATGAACCCGGCACTGGCCGACGAGCTTGGCGTCGATACCCTGACACAGGGCGTCATGATCCTGGCAGTTGCTCGCGATAGCCTTGCGCGTCGCACCCGTCTGCAGGCAGGTGACTATATCGTCGAAGTCAATGGCGAGCCGATTGATAGCGTCGCGCGCCTAAAGGAAGTCGTACGTGCCGGTGAACGTGGTCGCGATTGGAAGATTGCTGTCAAACGCGATGGCAAAATCCTGACCGGGGAATTCACCCTCTAAGCCAGCCTTCGGTCGAATTTATAAAGGGCGCGATGCCATTGGTGTCGCGCCCTTTGTCGTTTGCACATGATCGCGCGTTAGGATGCCTTGCCATGCCGCAACATCATCAGCGCGGCAAAGGTCACCAGCCCAAGGGCGATGGTCAGGAAGATGGCATATTGCCCGTAATCATCGATCAGAAGCCCAAACAGAAACGGTGCCGCAGCTTGGGCAAAGCGCGATGGCGCCATGATAAAGCCTTGGCGGGCGCCATAGCCATTGGGACCAAAGATCGCCAATGGCAGGGTTCCCTTGGCGATGGTGAGGATCCCGTTGCCAACCCCATGCAGGCTGGTGAACAGCATCCCGACAGGCCCGCCAAACATCAGCAGCAAGACCGCCCCAATCGGATGAGTAAGGGCGGACAAGCGTGACGAGATCAGTGGATGCATCTTTTTAAGCAATCCGAATTCCAACAACCGCCCTGCCACCTGCGCCGGTCCGACCAAGGACGCCGCAATCAGCGCATCCGTGGCATCCATGCCAGATATTTGCAAAAGACGCGGCAAATGTGCGGCCATGGCGGTTGTGGTAAACCAGCTTGCAGCAAAGACAACAGCCAACAGGATCATCGGTGCGTTCAGGATATCCTTGCGCGCCAGTTTGGTCGGGGCAGGGGCAATTCTGCTTGCTGGATCAGTCTCGTTACTTTCAGTTGCGCTATCTTGCTTGGTTCTGGGGATCAGAAACAGGTTTAAGGGCAGGCCAAGGACGATATGCATCGCGGCCCAAAAGTAACAGGCCACGCGCCAGCCAAATTCGGCCTCAAACCCGGCGGTGATCGGCCAGCAGATCGTACTGGCGAAGCCTGCAATCAGGGTGATGCCGGTGATTGGTCCGCGCGCATCGTGGCCGAAAATCCAGCTGAGCGTGGCAAAGGCCGACTCATAAAGCCCCATCGACATGCCAATGCCAATCACGCACCAAGCCAGACACATCATGACAAGACTGTCAGACATCCCCAACAGGGCAAGACCAGCCGCAAAGATCAGGCTTGAAATCGCAAGAATGGTCCGCCCGCCAAACTGATCAATCCGTGCACCTGCCGACGGTCCCAAAATGGCGGCAAAAACCAGTGCCAGGGAAAAGGCACCAAATGCCCAGCCCGGCGGAATTCCAAGCTCAACCGCCATCGGTTCGGCCAGAATGGCCGGAAGATAAAGGGTCGTCCCAAACGCAAGGGTCTGACCTGTGCCAAGCCCCAAAACGATGGGAAGTTTTGATGGTGTTGATGACATGCTCATGCCATGCCCCGGTGATTAGGGCTGGGCTTGTAAATGGGGCGGGGGGGATCAAGCCTCACAATCGGTCACTTCTGCTGTTTGGCGTGGTGCGCGTGGTTCTATCTTGGCGGTAATTCGGGCGGAAAGCTATGCCCGGCTGATGGGGCCGTCAATTGCCGATGTTTCGTCTGTCATCAATGTCATCAGCATGTTACTTTTCGCAGCAAAGTTGCCCCAATCTTTCCACCATCACGATGACGCTTCATGGTTTCCCTGTTTGAAAGTCAGGTATCGCGCCCTTTGGCCGACAGACTGCGCCCTGCCAAGCTTGACGAAGTTGTCGGGCAGGGACATCTGTTTGGTGATGATGGCCCAATCACACGCATGATCAAAACCGGTCGAGTGCCGTCCGTGATCCTTTGGGGGCCGCCGGGCTGTGGCAAGACCACATTGGCGCGTCTGATGGCTGATGTTGCTGATATGGCGTTCGAACCGCTTTCAGCGATATTTTCCGGCGTTGCTGACCTGCGCAAGGTGTTTGAACGTGCGCGCGGTCGCCGGTCGACTGGTGGTGCAACGCTTCTGTTCATCGATGAAATCCATCGCTTCAACAAGGCGCAGCAAGACAGCTTCCTGCCCTATGTCGAAGATGGCACCATCACGCTGATCGGGGCGACCACCGAAAACCCGTCCTTTGAGCTGAATGCGGCACTTCTGTCACGTTGTCAGGTGCTGGTGCTTAAACGACTAGATGATCAGGGACTTGAAGAGCTTCTGGTACGGGCAGAAAAGGAAATGGGTTTCGAGCTGCCCGTGACGCCCGAGGCGCGCGAAACATTGCGCGCCATGGCAGATGGCGATGGGCGTTATTGCCTCAACCTTGCCGAAGAACTGTTTCTGATGCCACCCAGTGATGATGGTCCGCTGGGTGTGGCCGAGCTTGCCCGCACCGTGCAAAAGCGCATGCCGCTTTATGACAAGGGCGATGACAGTCATTACAATCTGATCAGTGCCTTGCATAAATCCATTCGTGGATCGGACCCGGATGCAGCGCTTTATTGGTTTAACCGCATGTTGGCGGGTGGCGAGGATCCCAAGTTCCTTGCGCGCCGTCTGACGCGTATGGCAGTTGAGGATATCGGCCTTGCCGATCCACAGGCCCAGCAGTTCTGTATTGGTGCGTGGGAGTCTATGAACGGCTTGGCAGTCCGGAAGGGGAACTTGCCCTGGCGCAAGCCGTGATCTATCTGGCACTGGCACCGAAATCGAATGCCGGGTACTCGGCATATAAAAGGTCGCTTAAGATCGCGCGTGAAACCGGATCATTGATGCCACCCGCCCACATCCTTAATGCACCGACCAAGCTGATGAAGGATATCGGTTATGGTACGGGCTATGCCTATGACCATGATCAGGAAGACGGTTTTTCCGGGCAGAACTATTTCCCCGAAGGCATGCGGCGACAGAATTTTTATGAGCCGGTCGAGCGCGGCTTTGAACGCGACCTTAAAAAACGCGTCGAATATTTCGAGCGGCTGCGCGCAGAACGTCAAAAGAAGAACAATCAAAGTAACTGACGCGCGGTTAGGTATCGTTTTGGAAACAATCTGGTGAAAACTCTCTAGGTAAACAAGCTGCGCGAATAGCGGTAGTTTCAGGTCAACAAACGAACACGCATTTGGAGACCTCAAATGACCCATATTCTGCACGTGAATGCGTCTGTGAACGGTGAGAACTCGAACTCCCGCCAGATCGCGTCCAAACTGATCGAACGCATTGTTGCTGCCAACCCGTCCGCGACCGTTACCGATCGTGACGCCAATGCAGCGGAAATCTCTGCACTGACCGGTGAAACCGTTGGTGCCTTCTACACCCCGGAAGAAAGCCGCTCTGACGCACAGAAATCCGTCATTGCTGTTTCTGACAAAATGGTTGCTGAAGTTCAGGCTGCCGACATCCTTGTTATCGGTGCGCCGATGTACAACTTCTCGGTTCCGTCCACGCTCAAAGCCTGGGTTGACCTGATCGCCCGCGTTGGTGTGACCTTCCAGTACACCGAAAACGGTCCGGTTGGTCTTCTGACTGGCAAGAAAGCCTACGTTGTTGTTGCAACCGGTGGTGTGCCGGTCAACAGCCCGGCTGACTTCGCAACTCCGTACCTGAAGCAGGTTCTTGGTTTCATCGGCATTTCTGATGTTGAAATCATCGATGCATCGGGCTTCGCGGTAAATGCTGAAGAAGCCATGGAACGCGCAATTGCTAATGTCGAAGCGATTGAACTTCCGGCTGTTGCCTAACAAATTTCGTCTCCCGACGTCTTGCAAGACCGGGACTCAGCAAAAGTAACATATCCCCCCCCCGCTTTGCTGGGTTCCGCGTTTAGCAAATTTAATGCCCGACTGTTTCCCCGGTCGGGCATTTTAATTCTGTCTGTTTCCGTACTATTGTGGTTTCCTATGAACGCGCCGGTTACACCGGACAGCGCTTACAGGCAGACAGGTGGTGCGATTGAGACGGCTGATAATGTTTGCGATATGGGGACTTGTGGTTCTGGCAGGGATATTTGTCGTCATCCGGTTTACCGGATTGATTGACCATATGCTGCCTGCGGGTGATCCACCCAACTTTACCTTTGCCCCGGACGCCAGCGTTCCGCAAAGCCGGAATTATTTCATCGTCTGTCCCGCTGAACGATCCCCAAAAACTGACCGCCGGATGGAAAGCCCCAAGTTCGAGGCAGCTGTTTCCACTCTGACCGACCTTTTGGTCGAAACCGCACCGGCGCATGGCATGACATTGATGAGTGGCATTGCCGGATCGGAACCCGGTCGGCTTTATTTCCTGGCGCGCAGCCCGGTATTTCATTTCCCTGATTGGGTTGAGGTCGAATTGATCCTGCCTGAAACCGGCAATGAGATTACCTTTTGCCTGTTTGCCCAGTCGGTTTATGGCCTTGATGACATCCAGCAGAACGAGAAACGCACACGTGCCTGGATTTCCGATGTGATTGCCAGAATGGGGCAGGCGGGCTAAACAATTGAAATCAATTATGATGTGCGGATCTTTGATAGATCCGTGCGTTGGCTTCCAGATGCCATTTGATGGGCCCTGTTATTGCCATGGCCCTATGCCGTTTTCACACGTGACTTTTGATGTTTGAAAGAATAGGTTCCGCGCCATGCAATTTTCACCGTTGTTAATCGCTTCCATTGCTTTGGGCGGCGCCATTGGTGCGGTCGCACGTCACAGTGTGTCGGTCATGATGGGCTCCATGCTCGGTAATGGATTTCCCTGGGGAACCATAACGGTCAATATCGTTGGTTCATTCCTGATGGGGGTGTTGATCGAAGTCTCGGCCCTGAAACTTTCCATGGGACCTGAGATGCGCGCACTCCTCGTGACCGGTTTTCTGGGGGCGTTTACAACTTTTTCGACTTTTTCGCTCGATGTGGCGACCCTATATGAACGGGGCAATATGGGCTTGGCGGCCCTGTATGTGATTGTTTCCGTCGTGGTTGGTATATCTGCGTTGTTTGGCGCGTTTGCGCTGGTAAGGGGTATTCTGCAATGAGTGGTGTCACTCTGCGCAAGGTCAAAGCTGACGAAGCCGATATTCGGCTTGATCGCTGGTTCAAGCGCAACTGTCCTGAATTTACCTTCGGGCAGGTTCAAAAGTTCCTGCGCGGCGGTCAGATCCGCGTTGATGGCAAACGTGCCAAGGCCAACCAGCGGGTTGAGCCGGGCCAGGAAATCCGCGTTCCGCCGCTTCCGGTGATGTCTGGGGGCGGTGTTGGCCCATGGGCCGAAGAAGGTGGTAACTACACCTATAACCCGGCCGAAGTTCAGCAGCGCAAACAGGCGGGCCCGTCCAAATCGGATGCCAGCGAAGAAGAGCTTCAGGCACTGCGCGATTCCGTTATTTTCTATGACGAAGTCGTTCTGGCGATCAACAAGCCGGCCGGTCTTGCTGTTCAGGGCGGAACCAACACCAGCCTTCATGTCGATGGCATGCTTGATGCGCTGAAACTTGATAGCAAGGAACGCCCGAAACTTGTGCACCGCCTTGATAAGGACACCAGTGGTGTTCTGCTTCTGGCGCGTTCGGCATCAGCTGCCCATGCGCTGACCAAGGCGTTCAAGGACAAATCAACGCGCAAGCTTTATTGGGCGCTGGTTGCCGGTGCACCGGCAGAACGCGAAGGTCTGATTGACGCACCACTTGCCAAGATTGCTGGCAAGGGCGGGGAAAAGATGGTGATTGACGAGAAGCAGGGCAAATCAGCCCAAAGTATCTTCCGTCAGCTGCACCGTGCGGGTCGCAAGGCCGCATGGCTGGCGCTCTCGCCGCTGACCGGTCGTACCCACCAGTTGCGCGTTCACTGCGAAGCCATTGAATGCCCGATTTTGGGCGATGGTAAATATGGTGGGGCGAAAGCATTCCTTGATGGGCTTTCAAACCAGATGCATCTGCATGCGCGTGCGATCGACTTCCCGCATCCGGTGACCGGTCATCGCGTGGTGATCGAAGCACCAGTACCGCCGCATTTTGCCGAAAGCCTTAAAGCGCTTAATTTCGATCCGAAAACGCCGACCAAATTCCTGACCCCGGAAATTCACCGCGAGAAGGAAGAAAAGCCGAAGCCAAAGGCAAAGCCGTCGCGTGCGCGTAAGAAATAACGCCGGATTGACCCGGCTCTAAAACCGCGAAAAGCCGACGCAGTGCGTCGGCTTTTTCGTCCCTGTCAGAGGTCAAAACCAAAAGGCGTTGAATGACATTCGTAAGGTATCAGCGGTGATTAGTGTTTTCCGAAACGCTGGATGAACGCATCATGCACCCTGTTCAGATGCTGGGCATGAACCGTATTTCCCGATCGTTCACAGATTTCGGCCTGGCTTTTGATCATAATCGCAATGCGTTTCCTGCCTTGCGATGTGTGGACCATGCTTTCGCCTTCCTCCAAGGCGGTCACAAGTGGGATTTGCTCACACTCGGCAATGGCGAGAATCTCTTCCTCCTTAAGATCGCTGAAATCAATACAATCACGAAGAGTGAGCATCTTTCTGCCTCCGCTGTTAACGGCCAGACGAATATGATATCGCGCCTTTAGGGTGATCGGAAGCAGGCTGAAATTTATCTGTGGTTTCTGATGCTTCCGGGCATGTGCAAAATGGTTCTGCATTGCAGATGTGCGGGACTCGATCTTTGGTCCTCTTTGGATTAGGTTCTGGCTTTCCGAAATACAGGATGAAAGACCCCACATGGCCAACGACCCGCTCAGACTTGTTGTATTTGATTGCGACGGCACCCTTGTTGACAGTCAGCATGCGATTGCACATTGCATGGATCATGCCTTTGCCCAGCATGGGCTGGATTGTCCGGGGCTTGAAAATACCCGCACAATTATTGGTCTGAGCCTGCCCGAAGCCATCATCAAGCTTGCCGCACCGTCCAAGATTGATGATGCGCTGATTGATGCGGTGACAGCCGCTTATAAAACAGCTTTCTTTACCCTGCGTCAGACGCCTGATTTCCATGAACCGCTTTTCCCGGGCGTTCGCGAAGTTCTGGCCGAGCTTGATCGTCGTCAGTGGTTAAGTGGTGTTGCGACCGGCAAGGCACGCCGTGGTCTCGATGCTGTTCTGGCGCGCAACGCGCTTGAACGTCGGTTTGTGACCCTTCAGACCTGCGATAACCATCCGTCAAAACCCAATCCGGCAATGTTGATGGCCGCTCTTGATGAAACCGGGGTCGATGCGCCCAATGCGGTGATTGTTGGCGATACCAGCTATGACATCGAAATGGGCCGTGCGGCAGGAATGATCGCCATCGGTGTTGATTGGGGATATCATGACGTCGATACATTGCATAAGTCTGGTGCGCATGCCGTGATCAGCCACTTTGACGAGCTTGCATCTGTTCTTGAAGAGATTTGGGAAATCGATCGTGACGCCGCTTAAGAACCCGGAACTGGCACCGATCAGCTTTGAGCTGACCCTGGCCGTTGATCCCGATGCTGCCTTTGACGCCTTTACCACAGGCTTTGGTGAATGGTGGCCGACGGACACCCATTCGCTTTCGAAAATGGAATGCATTTCCGTTGAGCTTAATGGTGGCTTTGGCGGTCAGATTATCGAGCGTGCCAAGGGCCGCGATAATATCATTTGGGGGCAGGTGGAAACCTGGAAACCGGGCGAGAAGCTTTCATTTACATGGCATCCGGGCTGGAATGCCGGGGATTATACCCTTGTGGAAGTCACCTTTGGCCTAAATGACTTTGGCCGCTGCGTGATCCGGCTTGAACATAAAGCATGGGAAAATGTCGGCGAAATCGCACCGGCCTTGCGCGATGGTTATCTCAAGGGCTGGGAAATGGTCTTTGGCGAATGCTTTGGCAACTATCTGCGTAAGAAGCGCTGATCGCAAAGCAAGGCACAGAACAAAGAAGGGCACCAAACGGTGCCCTTTGTCGTTTTAGCTCGAAGCCTGATCAGAACAGGCGATATTCGATCAGGTCGCGCTGCAGCTTGACCGGATCGCGGAACCAATGGGTGATGAAGCCCATCTCGCGTGCCTGCTGGATGTTCTTTTCACTGTCATCGATAAACAGCGTCTCGCGCGGATTAAGTTTGAAGCGATCACAGGTCAGCTCAAAGATGCGTGGGTCCGGCTTGGCGAGTTTTTCCTGACCCGATACCAGAATGCCTTCGAAATGGTTCAGGAATTCAAAGCGTTCCAATGCGTGCGGCCAAGTTTCCGCAGACCAGTTGGTCAGGGCAAACAGGCGGACCTTGTTGCGCTTTTTCAAATCTTCCAACACGCCAACGGTGCGGGCGATCGCGCCATTGAGCATTTCCGGCCAGCGATCATTCCATGCAGCGATCTGATCATGATAGTGCGGATAGCGATGCTGCAAATCCGGGATGGAATCCTTGAAGCTTAGTGCTCCTTTGTCATGCAGGAAGTTCCAATGCGGGTGGCAAACCTCGTTCAGGAATTTTTCCATCTCGGCCGTGTCATCGAAAATCTTGCGATACAAATAGCGCGGATCCCAATCGACAAGAACACCACCAAGATCAAACAGAACGGTTTCGATATCGCGCATGGGGGCTCCTTGGGGAATTGATGATTTGGGAAACGACAAATTGCGGTTCCCGTTAAATCAGGTGACGTGCTCATCCGCAAGCAGCAGTTTCTTGAAAAGACGTAGAAGCGCTGATCCTGCGGGGCAGGGGCAACGTATGGAATGCAAAGGCAAATTTGCCTGATGACGGGATTGTCATTTGCCAAGTGCGGGTGTCCTTGCAGATGATCGTCATCGAACAATCAAGAATCAGAGGAGGCTTGAACATGTGTACGCTTGATGGATGCGGCTCCCACGAACATCTTGGCCCGCCGCCCAAGGCAACTGATGAACAACGTCGACTGTTTCTAAAAGGTGCGGCGGCCTTGCCGCTTGCCGTTATCCTTGCCGACCCGATGCTTGCCCATGCGGCTGGTCACGGGCTTGATAAAGTGACGATCACAACGCCCGAAGGCGATCAAATGGTGGCCGAAATCGCCATGCCGGCAACGCTTCCGGCACCCACCGTCATTCTGATCCATGAATGGTGGGGCCTGAACGATCATATTCGCGCGGTTGCAGCCGAATATGCCAAGCAGGGCTATATAGCTCTTGCGGTTGATCTTTATGGCGAGCCGCCAGCGACGACACCGGATGGTGCGCGTGCATTGATGTCGGGCATGGATCCGGTCGTGGCAACCCGTAAATTGCAGTCATCGGTCGAATTCCTGCGGGGGCATAAGGACTCAACGGGCAAGGTTGGCTCGGTCGGGTGGTGCTTTGGTGGTGGCTGGTCGCTTAATACGGCCCTTGCAACCGATGTCGATGCAGCCGTGATCTATTACGGCAATGTCAAAAAGACCCCGGAACAGGTCGCGACGCTCAATGCCCCGATCATGGGCCATTTCGGCACCCTTGATAAAAGCATCAACAAGGACATGGTCGACGGGTTCGAGCAGTCCCTGCGTGTGGCGGGTAAATCAGATTACGAGTTCTTCTGGTATGAAGCTGACCATGCGTTTGCCAACCCAACGGGTGGTCGCTATGACAACGAAGATGCAATGCTGGCCTGGGATCGCACCATGGCGTTCTTCGATCAGCATCTTGGATGAGATTTCCAATCGTATGACAAAAAAGGCCGGGAAAAATCCCGGCCTTTTTATTTGTCTGATGAATAAGCTTAACCTGTCGGATTGCCGCGGTTCGCCCATTTGGTGGAGCGGCGTTCAATCACGTTAAAGATCTCATACATCGCAATCCCCATCACCGCGATCACCAGCAATCCGGCAAAGACCAGCGGCATGTTGAACTTCGACGATGCCGACAGCATCAAATAACCAACGCCAACATTCGATGCGACGGTTTCCGAAATAACCGAACCGACAAAGGCCAGCGTGATGGCGACCTTAAGCGATGCAAAGAAGTACGGCATTGCACGCGGGAAGCCGACCTTGACCAGAATGTCGCGGCGCGTTGCACCGAGCGATCGCAACACATCACGCAATTCCGGCTCAAGCGTTGCCAGACCGGTGGCCACGTTCACCACAATCGGGAAGAACGAAATCAAAAACGCGGTAATGATTGCCGGAACCGTGCCAATGCCAAACCACATGACCAGAACCGGGACAAGGGCGACTTTGGGAACGGAGTTAAAGCCAACCAAAAGCGGATTTGCTGCGTCATAGATCGCCCGGCTGGAGCCAACAAGTGCGCCCAGCACCACGCCAAACACGACTGCAATGGCAAAGCCCGCAAGCGTTGTGTAAAGCGTATGGACCGCATGCATCCAGATCGCTTCATGGAATTGCCAGCCGACAATGATGCTTTCAGACGGGGTTGGCAGGACGTAAGGCGGGATATTGAAAATCCGCACCACCAGTTCCCAGAACACAAACAAGCCAATGGCGCTAAGCCAGGGCGTTGCTTTGGTAAGGTTGAATTTCTTTTTCATGATCTGCCCGCCTTTCTTATGATTCTCGCACGTCACGGATGTGACTGCGCAGTTCGTGGACAAGGTCGGTGAAAGGCTGGGTAAAGGTGGTTTCCTGATCGCGCGGGCGCGGCAGGGTGTTTTCACGTTCCACCAGAATTTTACCCGGACGTTTGGACATCACATAAATGGTGTCAGCAAGATAAGCCGCTTCGCGCAGGTCATGGGTAACCAGAATGACGGTGAAGGGCTTGATCATCCAAAGGTTCTGCAAGATGTCCCAAAGCTCTTCACGGGTGAAGGCATCAAGCGCGCCAAACGGCTCATCAAGCATCAAAAGATCAGGTTCGTGGATCAATGACCGGCACAAAGATGCACGTTGCTGCATGCCGCCTGACAATTCCCACGGATATTTGTTTTCATGGCCTTCAAGGCCAACCGTTGCCAGAAGCTTGCGTGCGCGTTCTTCATATTCCGCGCGATGCTTGCGCAGGCGGTGGCGATGCGGTTTGACGATTTCCATGGGCAGCAACACGTTATCAAGCGTCGTGCGCCATGGCAGAAGGGTCGGGTTCTGAAACGCCATGCCAACGATTTTAAGCGGGCCTGTGACTTCCTTGTCATCGACAATCACATTGCCCTCGGAGGGCGGCATCAGACCAGAAACCAGTTTAAGCAAGGAAGACTTGCCGCAGCCCGAAGGACCCACAACAGCGATAAATTCGCCCTTGTCGATCTTCATGTTGGTGGTTTCCAACGCCAGCTCATCGCCTTCGCTATAGCGGAGCTTGACGTTATTTAATTCAACGAAACTCTTCGACACTGCAGTTATTCCCCCTGCTTGTCCGTATCGGTATTTTTTGTTTTTGGTGGGACCAATATGATCCGGGGCGGTCAAACCGCCCCGGACATCAAAGTGGCTTATTTGATTTTGCGGTCATCAGCGCCCGGCATGAAGATGTCGGTAAAGACATCGCCAACAGCCGGTTTGGTTTCAAAACCAAATGCCAGGGAAACCTGATCGATGGCCTTTGCCATACGGTCGGTCTTGACCAGGCCCATACCGTTTTCAAGCGTTTCCGGAGTGACGACGTTTTCATCAATTGCCATCTGCAGACGCTGCAATTCAAGATCGGAGTCAATCAGCGGATCGACTTCTTTTAGGGCTGCGATTGCTGATGCCGGATCAGCAATGGCTGCGCGCCAGCCTTTAACGACACCGCGCAGGAAGCCACGCAGTTCTTCAGGATGGTTTTCCATCATGTCGGGCGATGCCAGAAGGCCGTTGCCATAGAAGTCCATACCGAAATCCTTGTACTGGAAGATCGTCAGGTCATCTTTGGAGATGCCCTGTGCTTTCAGGTTCAGGATCGAGGTGAAATAGTGACCGGAAATCGCGTCCACATCACCACGCACCAGCATCGGTTCACGCAGCGGCGGATCCATGCTTTCCCAGGTGACAGCATCAAGTTCAAGGCCGGTTGCCGAAGCAAATGCCGGATAGAGTTTGCGCGATGCGTCGAAGACCGGTGCGCCAAGGGTTTTGCCAATCAGGTCTTCCGGCTTGGTGATGCCGGACTTTTTGAGCATGAACAGCGAAAACGGCGGGCGGTCATAAACCATGAAGATCGACTTCATGGCGCGATCCGGGTTCGATGCATTGAACTCGACCAGCGAGTTGATGTCTGCAAGCGAAACGTCATAGGCGCCACTGGCAACGCGCGTGATCGCACCGACCGAGCCGTTGCCCGAGTCAATCGTCACATCCAGACCTTCTTCTTCGAAATAGCCGTTCTTTTTGGCCAGAAGGTAAGGCGCCGCCGGACCTTCATATTTCCAGTCGAGCGAGAATTTGATTGCCATTTCTGCCATGGCAGCCTGTGCGCCAAGTGCGACAGCAACGCCGACTGCTGCACCCAATAGACGGTTTTTAAGCGTGGTCATGTTATTAGAAGCCTCCTGTTTCGGGCCGATTATGCCGACCCAGCAACCGAATAAATCCCCTGATGACACAGCAATGCACATGCCATGTCGCTAATTTCCCCGCGTTGTCGCGGTTTTGTAATCTTCACATTGCACAGTAGAGGTGTTTACTATTTGGTCAATGGGGCAAATTGATCAAAAATTATACAGAAATTTTTGATAATCGCTCAAATGACGTTCTTCCAGGCATAGTGACGCAAAACCCCTTGCACAGCGTGCCAGTTTTAGGCATATGGCGATCATGCTTACAAAAACGATCAATCGCTTCTACAAAAAAGCCGAAGCTGTCGCAGATGACAGCGGTTCGGGTTGGCGCGTGCATCTTGACGGTCGCGCAGTGAAATCGCCTGCAAAGGCTGAATTCCTGCTGCCGTCCGAAGTGCTGGCACGTGAAGTTGCTGCGGAATGGGACGCGCAAGGTGAGAAGGTGCAACCCTCTACCATGCCGATTATGCAATTGGCGGCAACCGCCATCGATCGGGTGCGCCCACACCGTGACGCCGTGATTGCGGAGCTGACCGGCTATGGGCGGTCTGACCTGTTGTGCTACCGCGCGACATTCCCCGAAGACCTGATTGAACGTCAGGCAAAGGCATGGCAACCGCTTCTTGATTGGGCCAAAAGCGATCTTGATGTCACCCTTGCCGTGACCGAGGGCGTCATGCCCATCGCGCAGGATGATCAGTCCTTGCTAAAGATTCAGGATCATGTCGCAAGCTTTAATGATTATTATCTTACGGCACTGCACAGCCTGACGACGGTATCGGGTTCGGTCATTATCGGTCTTGCGGTGATGAACAAGCAGATCGATGCGCAGAAGGCATTTGAATGCGCGATGCTTGATGAAGAATACGCGATCGAACAATGGGGTGATGACGCCGAAGCCGTCGCGCGCCGCGATCGTCATCAGGCAGAGTTGCTGGCTACCGGACGTTACTTGGGGCTGCTCGGCTGATCCTGAAGCCATACAGAATTAATTGCATTTAAGGGGGGCAGGAGACTGCCTCCTTTTTTGTTTTGCCAATGACACCTGCAAAGGTGCAGGTCCAAGCCGTTCGACCTTCGAAGGGCTTGTTGATTATGTAATCCAATATTTTCAAATGTTTGGGCGTGAGGTTGGGGTGTTTCCAGGTCTGGTCCGCGAAATCCGCTTTGCGCAATAGGATGATTGGTATAAATAACACTATACTATTGTATTGGTGTGCGATGCTTTGATGTGCGCGCAGCCGTCACAGGAAATGGTGAAGAACGCGATCCCGCAGACTTGTCATTGCCTGTGATTGATCGGGCGGAATATGCGTAAATCTATGGTCATGAATACTGGGCAAGCAGGTGACGACAGCATTGATAATGTCGTTGAAACTACCAGCGGTGCATCTGCTGGCGATGCCGCTTTGACGGATGTGACCGCATCAGAGTCTGATGGCAATAGTCCCGATACGCTTAAACCGGTTGGGGGCGCGCGTGATGGTGGAACGCGCTATAAACGTCTGCTTGATGCCTTGGCCGAGGGGGTGGTTGTCCATGATCCGAATGGTACGGTTGTTGAGTTTAACAATGCCGCACTCAGCATCCTTGGTCTGAGTGCGGAACAGCTAACCGGTGTCACACCAATTGATCCGCGCTGGAGCTGTATCCGTGATGACGGATCGCCGTTTCCGGGTGAAGAACATCCTGCTGCCGTCGTGTTGGCAACGCAGAAGCGGCAATATGGTGTTGTGATGGGGGTGAACCGCCCTGATGGCGGCTTTTCCTGGATCCGCATCAATGCAGAGCCGCTGTTTAACGAAGAAACCGGATGCTTCGAAGGCGTTATTGTTTCCTTTGCCGATATCAACGAGCTCAAAGAGGCGGAGGTCGCGGTCAACGAACGCGAAGCCCTTTATCGGCAGATGTTCAAGAATACGACGGCCGTCAACCTTCTGATCGATCCGGAAGATGGCCGGATTGTCGATGCCAGCGAGGCGGCGACGGCGTTTTACGGTTTTGCCGATGGTGAGCTTATCGGGCGCAGTATTCTTGATCTCAACCTGCGTGGGGACGGGGTTGTTCGCAATAATATCTCCGACGTTTTGGTCAACGGAACCGCGTCCTTTACGGTGTGCCACAAACTCGGCACCGGAGAAGTCCGCGATATCCTGATCCATTCGGGCCTGATCGAGCTTCAGGAACGCAAATACATTCATTCAACCAATTTCGACATCACCGAACGCAAAGAGTACGAACAAAAGCTGACCGATGCCAATCGCAAGCTGGATGAAGAACGGTTGCGCTTGAATGAAATCATCTGGGGGACGAATGCCGGAACATGGGAATGGCATGTGCAAACCGGCGAAGTCCGCTTTAACGAGCGGTGGGCAGAAATCATCGGCTATGATTTGGCCGAGCTTGAGCCGTGTAGTATCGAAACCTGGATGAAATACTGCAATCCGGAAGATTTGGAAAAATCCAACGATCTGCTACAACGGGTTTTCGCCCAGCAAGATGACTATTACGAATGTGAATGCCGGATGCGGCACAAAAACGGTCATTGGGTCTGGGTTCTGGATCGTGGCAAGGTCGTTGAATGGGATGCCGATGGCAAGCCGCTCCGCATGTCGGGTACTCATACTGATATTACGCCATCCAAAACGGTTGAAGCCGATATCAGACGGCTGGCCCAAACCGATCAGTTGACCGGGCTTTCGAACCGCTATCAGTTCAATACGATGCTGTCGCAAATTGTCCAGATGAACCGGCGGTTCGATAAAAACAGCGCCTTGCTGTTGCTTGACCTTGATCGGTTCAAGCAGGTCAATGACACCTATGGCCACCCGGTGGGGGATAAGCTTCTGGTGCGCGTAGCCGAAATCATCAAGCGCAACTTCCGCGAGGCAGATGTTGTTGCGCGCTTGGGCGGGGATGAGTTCGCGGTGATCTTGCCGCTGCTTGATGATATCCGACAGGCATCCGTCCCGGCAGAGCGCATCATTCAGGAAGTATCACAGACGCATTTGATCGATGGTTTTGAGGTCCGTGTCGGTATCAGTATCGGCATCTCGACCTGCCGCAATCGCCTGAGTGAGCCTGAAATTCTCTACCGCGATGCGGACAAGGCGCTTTATCGTGCCAAAAATGGTGGCCGCAATCGGTACTGCTATTTCGATGATGGCGAGCGTGACGGTGATGGTGCGCCAAACCAGAATACCGACGACCGCCATGCGGAAAGCCTTAAGAATAAAGAATAGGGCGGTCCATCGGTGCATGCGGACGGTGCATTTCGCCGATAGGTTGCCTATCCTCTCTAGACTTTAGTCCAGCCCAATCTCATATATCGCGATGACGTTAGGGAAATCAGGCGTTTGCGCCAGTTTTTGTTGCGTTTCAACAATGCGAAAAATAATTGGCATTCCAGTACCGAATAATGCTATTTCATTCTCAGGACGCGCACATTGGGCGAAATGTGCAAAACGCCCGATCACAGCAAGGAAAACGCAACATGCAAGATATCGTCGCCAAACTCGAAGCGAAGCGCGCCGAAGCCGCCATGGGCGGTGGCCAGCGCCGCATTGATAATCAGCACGCCAAAGGCAAACTCACCGCGCGTGAACGCCTTGATGTGCTGCTAGATGAAGGTTCCTTCGAAGAATGGGACATGTTTGTAGAACATGATTGTGTGGATTTCGGCATGACCGAAAACCGCATCCCGGGCGATGGTGTCGTCACCGGCCACGGCACGATCAATGGCCGTCTGGTTTTTGTCTTCTCGCAGGATTTCACCGTATTTGGTGGCGCGCTTTCGGGTGCCCATGCGCGCAAGATTGGCAAGATCATGGATCAGGCCATGAAGGTCGGCGCACCGGTGATTGGCCTTAATAATTCGGGCGGGGCACGAATTCAGGAAGGCGTCGAAAGTCTTGCAGGCTATGCCGACGTGTTTCAGCGCAATGTTGAGGCATCGGGCGTCATCCCGCAGATTTCATTGATCATGGGGCCATGTGCCGGTGGTGCTGTTTATAGCCCGGCCATGACCGACTTTATCTTCATGGTCAAGGATAGCTCCTATATGTTTGTCACGGGTCCTGATGTGGTCAAAACCGTGACGCATGAAGAAGTTACCCATGAACAGCTGGGTGGGGCATCAACCCATACCAGTGTTTCGGGTGTGGCTGATCTGGCATTTGATAACGATGTTGACCTGCTGTTGCAGACCCGTCGTTTCATGGACTTCCTGCCGCTGTGTAACAAGGAAGACCCGCCCGCACATCTGTGCGAAGATTCGATCACGCGTGATGATTTCTCGCTTGATACCCTGGTGCCAGAAAACCCCAACATGCCCTACGACATGAAGGAACTGATCACCAAGGTTGTCGATGAAGGCGACTTCTTTGAAGTTCAGCCTGATTACGCCAAAAACATCATCATTGGCATGGCCCGTATGGATGGCCGCACGGTCGGTGTTGTCGCCAACCAGCCGATGGTTCTGGCCGGGTGCCTTGATATTGACAGCTCGAAGAAAGCTGCACGGTTTGTGCGCTTCTGCGATGCCTATAACATTCCGATTGTGACCTTTGTTGATGTGCCGGGCTTCATGCCGGGTACCGCACAGGAATATGGCGGGATCATCAAGCATGGCGCGAAGCTTCTTTATGCCTATGCCGAGGCCACTGTTCCCAAAGTTACCGTGATCACGCGTAAGGCATATGGTGGTGCCTATGACGTTATGGCGTCCAAGCATCTGCGGGGTGATGTCAACTATGCCTGGCCGACGGCCGAAATCGCCGTTATGGGCCCGAAAGGTGCTGTGGAAATCATCTTCCGTGCGGACATGAACGATCCGGCAAAGATCGAAGCACGCACCGAAGAATACCGCGAAAAATTCGCCAATCCGTTCGTCGCGGGTCGCAAGGGGTTCATCGACGATGTCATCATGCCGCACGGCACGCGCCGTCGAGTTTGCAAGGCGCTTGGTATGCTGCGCAACAAAGACATCAAAAACCCGGAAAAGAAACACGGCAACATTCCGTTGTAAGCCGCCAAGACAGATTGGGAGACATCCATGTTTACGAAAATCCTGATTGCCAACCGCGGTGAAATTGCCTGCCGTGTGATCAAATCAGCCCGCAAAATGGGAATTAAAACCGTTGCGGTTTATTCCGATGCGGATAAAGCAGCCCTTCATGTTCAGATGGCTGACGAGGCCGTCCATATCGGTCCGGCACCGACCAACCAGTCCTATCTGATCATTGATAAGATCATCGATGCCTGCAAATCGACCGGTGCCGAGGCCGTTCATCCAGGCTATGGCTTCCTGTCGGAAAACCAGGCCTTTGCCAAGGCCCTTGATGCCGCCAACATCGCCTTTATCGGCCCGCCGAATGACGCAATTGCCGCAATGGGTGACAAGATTACGTCCAAGAAAATTGCTGCCGACGCCGGTGTTTCGACCGTTCCGGGTTATATGGGCGTCATCAAGGACACGGACGAGGCGATCAAAATCGCCAATGAAATCGGCTATCCGGTGATGCTGAAAGCATCTGCGGGCGGTGGCGGCAAGGGTATGCGTATTGCGCGCAATGACGCCGAATGCCGCGAAGGGTTTGAACGTGCAACGTCTGAGGCCGCAAGCTCGTTTGGTGATGACCGCGTCTTTGTCGAAAAGTTCGTCGAAGAACCGCGCCACATTGAAATTCAGGTGCTGGCCGATAAGCACGGCAATGCGATCTATCTGGGCGAACGTGAATGTTCCATTCAGCGCCGTCACCAGAAGGTCGTCGAAGAAGCACCGTCACCGTTCATCGATCCTGAAACCCGCAAAGCCATGGGCGAACAGGCCGTGGCACTGGCCCGTGCAGTGGATTATTGTTCGGCAGGGACAGTGGAATTCATCGTTGATAAGGACAAGAATTTCTACTTCCTTGAAATGAACACCCGCCTTCAGGTCGAACATCCGGTGACCGAGCTTGTCACTGGTCAGGACCTTGTCGAATGGATGATCAAGATTGCTGATGGTCAGGAACTGACACTTCAACAAGAAGACGTCACACTGACCGGTTGGGCGATGGAAACGCGCGTCTATGCCGAAGACCCGTTCCGTGAATTCCTGCCCTCCACCGGCCGTCTGGTGAAATATCAGCCACCTTTGGAAAGTGCGACGGTCCGCGTTGATACCGGCGTGTATGAAGGCGGCGAAATTTCGATGTATTACGATCCGATGGTCGCCAAGCTGATCACCTACGGGGATACCCGTGATGAGGCGATTGCGGAAATGCGTCGGGCACTGGATGGCTATTACATCCGTGGTATTTCGCACAATATCCCGTTCCTGGCCGCTGTTATGGCCAATAAGCGCTTCCAGGACGGCAACATCACCACCAACTTCATCGCCGAAGAATATCCCAATGGGTTCTCGGCTGATGATTTGCCAAACGAAGACCCGTCAACCTTGATCGTGGTTGCGGCTTATCTGAACCAGCGTTATGCCGAACGTAATTCCGGCATCACCGGTCAGGTCAGCGATCATCCGCTTGAAGTTGCCGAAAGCTGGGTCGCGGTAAGCGGTGATGACCACACCCCGTTTGATATCGAGTTCGATGGTGTTAACGGTGATTACATCGTCGCCATTGGTGATCGCAGCTATGGCGTGACATCGGATTGGAAAATCGGTGATCCGATGTTCATCGGTGAGATCGATGGCGCACCGGTTTGTGTGCAGATCGACATCGAAGGCATTGGCTTCCGTCTGTCGGCCAACGGTATTCAGCGCAGCTTCAAGGTGCTTCTGCCGCGCGTGGCAGAACTCCAGAAATTGATGCCGTTCAAGGCACCGCCAGACATGTCGAACTTCCTGCTTTCGCCAATGCCGGGTCTTCTGGTCAAGGTTTCCGTTACCGAAGGCCAAACCGTCCAGCCGGGCGAGGAGCTTTGCATCCTTGAAGCGATGAAGATGGAAAACGTGCTTAAATGCGAAAGCAAAGGTGTGGTTAAAAAGATCCATGCCGAACAGGGTTCAAACCTGTCGGTTGATGCCATCATCATCGAGTTTGAGAAAGACGAATAGGCAAGCTGATCCCGCAAGGGTGATGTGAGATATTGGGCGTCAGCGATCAATTCGCTGACGCCTTTTCTTTTAACCTGTTCAAACACTTGTGTTTTCAACCCCTTTCGCAAACCAGTCGAGCATATTAAATACAGAAAACGGGGCTTTACGGAGGGTTTGCGCTGCCATATGGTCGGAAATCGAGGCCGTATTCCCCGATGACTGTGGCCATCCAATAACAAGAAACGAGGCGTAAACATGTACAAGCTGATTGCTTTTGATGGCGATGATACCCTGTGGCACAACGAGCCGCTGTTCCGCGAAGCGCACATCCAGCTGCGCGAGATGCTGAGCCACTATGTTGCTGCTGATCAGGTCGATGACCGTCTCTATCAGGCCGAACTGGCCAACTTGTCGATCTATGGCTATGGCGTGACAGGGTTCACGTTATCGATGATCGAAACTGCGATTGAGCTTTCCGAACGCAGGATCAGTGCCGAAGACATCCACAAACTTGCCGAGATCGGCAAATCCATGCTGCGCGCACCGACCCGTATCATTGACGGGGCAGAAACGGTGTTGCGTCACTATGCCGGGAACCCGCGCTATAAGGTGGTTCTGATCACCAAGGGTGATCTGATTGCCCAGCAACTCAAGATCGACCGCTCCGGGTTCGAAGACCTGTTTGACGGGATCGAGATTGTCTCGGAAAAGGATCCGCTGACTTATCGCAATATCTTTGGCCGCTATAATGTCGAGCCCGAAGACGCGATCATGATCGGCAATTCGATGAAGTCCGACATCCTGCCAGTCCTTGCGGCAGGCGGGGCTGCGATCCACATTCCCTATGAAATCACCTGGGTCCATGAAATGGTCGATCAGACCGAATTGGAAAACCAGAATGTTCTGACAGCCGAGAGCATTTCAGATGTCCCGGCCATGATTGAACAACTTGAACAACACCGAACTGCTGGAAGTATGGAACATGTCTGATTGTGCCGGTTCTGAAATGTCGACGGCGGCCGTGATGGCCAATGGCCCGGCAGCCGACCTTGATCCGCAAACCAAACTGGAACTTGAAGCTGCTGCGTTTCGTGGGCTTGTTACCCATCTGCAGGACCGCAAGGATGTTCAGAATATTGATCTGATGAACCTTGCCGGTTTTTGCCGCAACTGTCTGTCGAAATGGTATCTAGCAGCTGCGCGCGAAAAGGGCGTTGCCATGGATTATGATGGGGCGCGCGAAGTCGTCTATGGCATGACCTATGACGAATGGAAAGACAATCATCAGGCCCCGGCAACCGACGAGCAGAAGCAGAAATATCAGGACACTGCCCATCTGCATGCCAAAATCCCCGGTGCCAAGTAATCCATGCTGACCCATCGGGACGCGAGGAGGTCGCTTATGACAAATACACGACCCGATCCGGCCACTGGCGCTGGCAATATTGCGGTGCACGCCCGGATCGAAGGGCGGGTGCAGGGTGTGTGGTATCGCGCCTGGACGGTCGAAGAAGCCCGCAAACGCGACCTAACCGGCTGGGTGCGCAATCGTCCGGATGGCACGGTTGAGGCGGTGTTTTGCGGGCCGGTGGATGTGGTTCAGTCCATGATTGATGCCTGTCACGACGGCCCACCCCATGCGCGGGTTGATCGCATCCACGAAGAACCCGCCCTTGAAGACGGTTTCACCGGGTTTGAGAAACGACCGACTGGCTAATATCGCGTTTTCTGCCCAACCGTGGCGCTATTATCAAATGACGGACAAAAGCCTTTTTCCGCGCAAATGTGGAAAAAGGCTTTTTATTTGCCGCACTGCAATGGCATGCTGTTGAAATCCTGTCTGTATGGTCAGCATCCATGCAGCCGGGAAATCAACAGGGAGATAAAAAATGACCTTTATCGCGAAATCTTTTGGCGTTGCTGCCATCGTTGCGACCAGCGCGCTTTGCGCATTTGGCGCACAGGCAGAAGAGCCAGCCCAGAATGATGGTCTGAACGGCACGCTTTGGCTGCAGACCTCGGTCGAATATAAAACGACTGCAAAATCGGTTTTTGCCGGTGCAACCCGTCTGCTTGATGCGGCTATTGGCGATCACAGCTGGACCGCAGCCCTTGAGCAGGACGGCAACTATATGTCCAAACCGCCGGCGGTTATCCTTGATGTCGATGAGACGGTTTTGGACAACTCCGCCTATCAGGCATGGGTTGTGACCGAAAGCACCTATTACAGCTCCAAAACCTGGGCGAAATTCGTCCATGACATGATTTCCACCCCGACACCGGGCGCACTGGAATTCACCAAGGCTGCGGCGGCAAAGGGTGTTGAAGTCTTCTATGTGTCGAACCGCAAGGCACCGGAAGAAGCACCGACCATCGAGAACCTGAAGAAATACGGCTTCCCGTATGCGGATGAGAAGCACGTCATGCTGCGCGGCGAAATCGAAGCTTGGGGTTCGGCCAAGGCACCGCGTCGTCAGGCTGTTGCCGATGACTACCGCGTCATCATGATGTTTGGCGATAACTTCGGTGATTTCACCGACGACATCGATGGTACCATTGCCGAACGTCTCGACGTGATGAACAAATACGACACCTATTGGGGTGAGCGTTGGTTCATGCTGCCGAACCCGAGCTATGGTTCGTGGGAATCTGCGGCATTTGGTGGTGACTGGGGCAAGTCGGGCGACGAACGTCGTCAGGACAAGCTCAACGCCATGGATCCATGGGCAGGTCCGGGCGAGTAAGCCTTCTGCTGTGATCTGCAAATTCAAAGGGCGTCCTGATGGGGCGCCCTTTTTGATGCGGTTATTTCAATACCCAGCGAAAGGCGCGTCTGAGCTCTGCCACGGCGTCGGTCTCATACCAGCGACCATGCGCCATAATGACCCGGTTGGGGTTCCAGTCGATCATGGTTTGCACGCATTTGCGGACATGGTCGCGATACCCAAAGAAGGTCGCACGCATGTCGCGCGGGGCGGAGCCATCCGGGTCCATGGTGCCAAACAATCGCACCATAAACCGCCAGAACGGGCTTTTGATTTTATGAGGTTCAAAGTTTTCAATCAGGTCGGTCAGGATCAGGGTTTCGGACGCGCTATGGAAAAAGACCGCCTCGTTCAGATAACTGCCGCGCACCAGAATCTGTTTGATTTCATCTGCCCATTCGGCCTCCGCCGTATCGGCGAGTTCGCCGTCAAAAGTAACAGCAATACCGGCTGATTTGGCGCGCTTGATCACGCCGGGTGCGCAATAGGCCCTGGCATCGCGATAGGCACGCTGCCAGTCGGGTACACCGGCATAGTGGATCGTGTTGGATGCAATCAGATAGGCAACTTCGCCCAATTCATCGACGGCGGATTTAAGCTGCTCTGTCAGACGGATCGGCGAATGGACAAACAGTTTGCCATTGGCCAGCCGCACAATCGTCATGCGGGTGGGGAAGGGCATGGAAAACCCGAAATTCTGAAAGCCGATCACCGGACCATCAATGATCCAGATGTCATCAGCAATCGGTTTGGGAATATCAAGCGGCGCATAGGTATCGACCGAGAACATGGGGCGATCTCCGGCAGTTCATCGAAATTGTGTGGGTTTACACAACTTTACCGGGATTGAGCCTACCATCAGGATCAATTGCTGTCTTGATCGCGCGCAATAACTTCATTTTTTCGTCACTGGCATAATGGGCAAGCTCGTCACGTTTGAGCTGACCAATGCCGTGTTCTGCACTGATCGATCCACCAAGATCGGTGACGATGTCGTGGATCACGCTATTGAGGCTTTCCCAACGGCGAAGAAAAGCCGCCTTTTCCATCACCACGGGCTGGGTGAAATTGAAATGAATATTGCCATCGCCAACATGGCCAAACGGGCAGGGACGAATGCCGGGGATCAGCGCCTGTGCGGCGGCCATGCCGCGCTCCAAAAGATCCGGCACGTTCGAAACTGGCACGGACACGTCGTGCTTGATCGATCCACCCTCAAATCCTTGCGCTTCGGGGATGCCTTCGCGGATGGCCCACAGGTTTTTGCGCTGGGTATCTGACTGGGCAATGGTGGCATCGGTCGCTATGCCGATCTCAACCGCCTTTTCCAGAAGATCGACCAAAAGTGTCTGAAGATCATCATTGGGGCGCGATGAGCTCAGCTCGATCAACACATGCCAGTTGGTTTTGGTGGCAAGCGGGCGCTTGATGTTGGGTAAATAGGTAACTGCGACCGTATGGGCGAAGTCGCTTAGAAGCTCAAACGCGCTGATGGCATCCCCGCTATGGCGCCGCGCAAGCGCCAGCAGATCAATCGCACATTCCGGTGACGGTACGGCAATCCAGGCGGTGGCAATATGTTGTGGCTGGGCAAACAGCTTGATCGTTGCCTTGGTGATAATGCCAAGCGTGCCTTCCGCGCCAATGAACAAATCGCGCAGATCATAGCCGGTATTGTCCTTGCGAAGTTTCGAAAGCCCGTTCCAGATGCTGCCATCAGGCAGGACGACCTCAAGCCCCAGACAAAGATCGCGCGCATTGCCATAACGAATAACGTTCAGGCCCCCGGCATTGGTCGCAAGATTGCCGCCGATCTGGCAGCTTCCTTCTGACCCGAGTGACAGCGGGAAAAGAAAATCACGCTCGGCACATGCATCCTGAATGGTTTGAAGGATCGCGCCAGCCTCCACGGTGGCCGTAAAGTCACGCTCGTCAATTTCAATGACGCGGTTCATGCGTTTCAGGTTCAACAAGACCTGCTTGTTACTCGCAACTGCACCGCCGCAGCGTCCGGTATTGCCACCCTGTGGGACAATGGTGATGTCATGTTTGGCACAAATCGCGACGGCCTTGGCAACCTCGGCGGTGGTGGCCGGGAAAATCACCAGTTCTGCGTGGCCTGTGAACTTGCCGCGTGCTTCGGAATTATGTGGGCCCAAAACGTCCAAATCCGTGCTCCAGCCCTTGGGGCCAAGCAGATCTTTCAGATCATTGATCACGGCATCTGGCAGGAACGGCATCATCGTGTTCCGGTTATGGGGACGGGTGGGGCGCACGCGGGGCGGCCGCGCGCTTCATACGGTCATTGATCGCAAGTCCAAGGCCGCTTTGCGGGATCGGTGCGATGGCAATGCCGTCAAAGCGTTTCTGATCGGCTTCATGAAGCTTGGCAAACAGATTGGCTGCGGCTTCGCGGTCATCACCGGATTTCGACAGCCAAAGCACAGCATCAAACCCCTTAGTCACGCAATCGCCAAAGGCCAGCAGCACTTCATTGCCGTATTTGGCGGTATCGGGTGCGGTGGAATCAAGGCGCACAGGCAATCCTGGTGCATAATGGCTGGTTAGCATACCGGGGCTTTTCGGTGCGGTGTCATCGGTTTCGGCCATGACGATTTCGGTGCCAAGAATTTCGGCAACCTGATCCATCGTAATCCCGCCGGGACGCAGCATCACTACCCGATCAGTCGTCAGATCAATCACCGTGCTTTCAAGTCCAACACCACATGGCCCGCCATCCAAGATCATGCCAATTGCATCACCAAGCGAATGGGCGACATGGCCTGCTGTGGTCGGGCTGATGCGCCCGGACCGATTGGCCGAGGGGGCGGCCACCGGACGCCCGACAGAGCGGAGCAACTCACGCGCCATCGGGTGGGCGGGAACACGAACGGCAATGCTGGGCAATCCAGCCGTGACCAACTCGCAAACTGTACTGTCTTTCTGACGTGGCAAAACCAGCGTCAGGGCACCTGGCCAGAAGGCCGCAGCCAGTTTATCGGCGCGCTCATCAAACACGGCATGTTTGGCGGCGGCGTCGCGATCCGGAAAATGGCTGATTAGCGGATTGAAGCTTGGCCGTTTCTTGGCAGCATAGATGCCAGCAACCGCATCCGCATTGGTCGCATCCGCACCCAGCCCATAGACCGTCTCGGTCGGAAAGGCCACGAGTTCACCCGCACGCAGTTTGCCTGCGGCCTGGCTGAGAGCGCCTTCGGAATATGGACGAATGGTGAGTGCTGGTGACATGCAACAATCTCTGAAAAGATAATCTACTCAGATACCTAGCGACGATGCATGCTGATGACAAGGAAGAACGCCCTGATACCTTGCGATAGCAGCCAAAAAAGAATGACATATCGGAAAGAATTTGGGCCCAAACAGCGCAGAGCCGCCATGAAATGGCGGCTCCAATTTACGCTCTAGCCCGATTTCGCCCCGCGGTGGTGAAATTGGACCGCGTCGCCGTGATTCCGGCGGCTATTTACGTCACCTACACTCTGTGTGGCGATGAATTCTGTGTACCGCAAATCAGGGCCAAAGTCAACGAAACTGCGGTTTAGAGCATTTCTATATTTCGCCAAACCAAAAGCGGCCTGCCTTATGTGCGCTGCACAAAAGACAAACCGCTGATCGGGCGTGAATTTTTCCAAAAGCCTTCGCTTCGCGGAAAATCAGGCTTGGTATTTTACTGGCACGGATGGGCTACGTGCGATGAAGAACGGATTGCGAAATTCTCCTTTGCCATAAAGGAATCGCGAGCCATCCATATTCTCGACCACCCCACCGGCCGCAGCCAGTACCGCATGACCCGCACCAATATCCCATTCCATGGTCGGGCCAAGACGCGGGTAAAGATCCGCTTCACCCGCCGCAACCAGACACAGCTTGAGCGAGCTACCCGCCGGGCGGAGTTCCTTGACCGCAAGATCGCCCAAGAACGCCTTCATGGCTTCGGGATCACCGTGGGATCGGGAGCCAACAACAACAACGCCGTCTTCTGGCATGTCGCGCACAGTGATGTCGGTGGTTTTGGGTTCAATAACACCTTCGATCAGTTTCGCGCCATCCGGGCCACCGTAATAAAGCTTGTCGATTGCCGGGGCATAGACAACGCCCAGAACCGGCTGGCCTTTGGAAATCAGGGCGACATTGACCGTGAACTCGCCATTGCGTTTGATGAATTCCTTGGTGCCATCCAGCGGATCAACCAGCCAGAAGAAATCGGTCTCGCCATTCACGTCAGGGACATCACCCTTGGCGGCACTTTCCTCGGACACGATTTTAACATCCGGGGTCAGGGCGCGAAGACCTGGCAGAATGACGGCCTCGGCGGCTTCGTCAGCTTCGGTGACCGGGCTTGCATCATCCTTGGAGCGGACTTCGAAATCGGTCTTGTAGATTTCCATCATCGCAGCACCAGCTTTGCGCGCGATCTCGATCAGTCCGTTTTCAAGCGCTTCTGCGCTGGCAGGCAGGGCAAGGGTCATTGCAATCTCATTTTCTTGGCGTGAATTCTTCGATGGATTGGGGATAGGGAATTTTCGCCCCAAGGTCCAGCCCGACGTCACATGCTTAGGTGTTTTAACCTATTTCCGGCCAAACCGTGCGGTCATGGCGGCTTTAACGCCGCTTAGCAAATCGCGTTCAAACTGCTCAATATCGACGATGACAGGCTTTTGGGACGGAGTTGGGGCAACGCCCGCGACAACACCGTTCGCACGCCATTCCATCATCAGGTTTTCCATCAGCTCAACCAGTGTGATGGCGCATGGAACGTGATCGGTCCGGATGCTTGCACCCCAGCTTTGGGCTGCTTCGCGCGTTGTGAAAAGCGGGCAGTGAAGGGCAGAGCTTTCGCCGCGATGAAGCAACCAGCCATTGTGATACAGGCCCCAAACACCTTCCCATTCGCAGACCGATTGAATGAAGCTTTGATAGCGCGTGGTATCTTGCGTGTCGGGCGATGCGATTGGATTGATCCTTTGGGTTTGTATGCCGATCAAGCGGACTGGCGTAGCTTGAACCGGTTGCGATAGCTTGCCGGTGGTGTTCCGGCGATATCGCGAAAGGCGATGCGAAATGTCTCAAGCGATTGAAACCCGCATTGCTCGGCAATATCGACAAGTGCCAGATCGGTTTCTTCAAGCAGTTTCATTGACCGGGTGATGCGTTCACGCCGCAACCATTTCAGTGGTGACAGGCCCGTTCCATCGCGGAACCGGCGCAGGAATGTGCGTTGGCTCAAACCCGACTGACGGGCAAGGTCGCTGATTTCAATCGGTTTGCCAAGGTTTTCGCGCGCCCAATCAAGGACCACGGCAATCGACTTGCCCGGTCGTTCCTGAATGGGGGCTTCGACATATTGCGCCTGCCCACCATCGCGATGGGGCGGCATGACAAGGCGCCTTGCGACCGTGTTGGCAACCTGTGCGCCATGGTCGGATCGAATGACGTGCAAGCAGGCATCTATTCCGGCACTACTGCCCGCAGAGGTAATAATGCCATCATGATCGACATAGAGCACATCATCGACAATCTCAGTATCGGGAAACATCGCCCGGAACTTATCAACATAGCGCCAATGGGTTGTTGCCCGGCCATTTTGCAATATCCCGGCATGGGCCAGAACAAACACGCCAGAGCAGATCGTTACAATCCGGCATCCGCGTACATGCGCCTTTTGAATGGCGGTAATCAAGGCCGGTTCGGGTATGGCATCCGCACCGCGCCAACCCGGAATGATGATGGTGTCAGCCGTTTCCATCAGTTCCATCCCGGCATCAACCGCGACAGAAAAGCCGCCCATGGCCCGAATATGCGGATCAATCCCGGCGATGGAGCATCGATACCACGGGAAATCAAATTCCGGGCGCGGCAGGGCAAAGGCCTCCAGCGCGATGCCAAACTCGAACGTGCATAAACCGTCATAAGCCAGAACAACAACGTGATGGCGATTGTCGGGGGTAGCGATGCTGGTCTGTTGGGGGCTTTGTGCCATCTGTGATCACTTTGGCGAAAAATTACTGAATAATGGCATTTTGGTCACTGTTGCAAAATCGGGCAAGGCCTAAAATCGGCGTCATCAATTCAACGGAGATAGAAGATGACCAGCCTGATTAATGAAGTACCAGCAGCCCCATCGCATATTGCGCGCGCACATTTCGACGCCTTGCTGGCGTTTGAAACCGATTGTTGGGACACGCATGCATCCCTGCAATCGGGTGCCGATGACTTCATCCTTCTCGATGTGCGATCGCCCGCTCTTTATGAAAGCGGTCATATCGAAGGTGCGCTGAACCTGCCGCATGGCAAGATGACTGAACGCCGCATGGCGGAATATCCGGCCGGCAAGACCTTTGTCGTCTATTGCGCCGGTCCGCATTGCAATGGGGCAAACAAGGCAGCCTGTCGCCTTTCAGCACTTGGTCTTCCGGTCAAGCTGATGATTGGCGGGATTACGGGCTGGATTGACGAGGGCTTTAGCCTCGTGACCGGCAAGGATTGAGTATGAAGCCCCGCCGTGGATCACATGCGGCGGGGTCTTTCCTATGATGAAAGAGTAGAATTCTTGGCAGGCGACGTTGTTGTAAGGCCGGTTAGGCCCAGAGATTTGGATGCTTTGATTGACCTGATTGCCGATCATGCGGCGTTTGAACGCTCAGAAGTGGATCGAAATCACCTGCGGGGAGCCTTGCCACAAAACATCTTTGGCGAGGTACCGCGTGCAGTCATTTTAGTTGCTGATTTGGACCATGATATTGTTGGATATCTGGCCGCCAGTATCGAGTTTTCGACGTGGCAGGCGGCAGAATATTTGCATATGGACTGTCTTTATCTGACACCAGAATGTCGGGGGCAAGGCGCCGGACGCATGCTGATGGACGCTGCTGTGCTATATGCGGATGAACGCGGTCTTGGCTGGATGGAATGGCAGACACCCGATTGGAATGCTTATGCCATCGGCTTTTATGAGCGTTTGGGCGCGGTGGCAAAATCCAAGGTTCGGTTTTCCCTGGCTGTTGAAGGCACCTCAGGCGCGGTTCCAGAACCCGCTTGTGGTGACGCTGGCGTTTGAAACACCGCGCGTGATGAACCGCTCAGTACGCATGGTATCGGACCAATGATCCATCGAAAGACCCGCCTTGCGCTTCAGGTGGGCAAGGAAGTCTGCCGGTTCCGGCAATTGATCCCAGACCTGGGGCAGGAACAATCCCCGACGATTGCCATCCGACAGGATGATGCCGTCTTCAAACGGGGTCAGTTTGCTGATCAAATCAGCTTCGCTTGTGAATGGAAAGGCATGCGGCGGGGAGAGGACCGAGATTGAAAGTTCAAGATCATCATTGACCTCATCCTTGCTCAGTCCCGGAAAACGCGGATCACGGAATGCGGCCTTGAAGGCGTTCTCACACAGATCATTGGCAAGATCGCGCTGGGCAATGATCGACCCGATGCAGCCGCGCAGTTGCCCGGCCTTTTTAAGCGTCACAAAGCACGCGCCAGGGGCCGCAAGTGCCGGGCCAAATTCATTGGGTGAAACATGTAATGGCGCACCATGGGCAAGACCATGCAAGATCGACTTGCGGCAAAGATCAAGCATCGCCGCACCATGATCCGTAATCAGTTGCTCTGTCGCTTTGGTGAAGTCGTTTTCTTCGCCTGATGTGCTTTTCATGGCCGCATCCTGTGCCTCGTAAATCGCCCAGGCACCATATCCGACCACTCGGGATTTATCCCCCGTAACATCGCCTGAATTACGCATGCCCAATGTCTTGATCGTCATGTTGCGATTGCGCGCCGAAATCAGCATTCCGGCAACAGGCAGCGCGCCACAGGCATCGTCACTGCCAATGCTTTCGGCATCGAACTGCTCAATCATGGTGCGCGTTCGGCTATCCATGCGCTTGGCGGTGTCATAATCATGGAAATGCGACAGATCCGATGAAATCACGATCAACGTTTCCGGGCCGCCCCACAGTTTTTCGATCACTTCATTGACCTGACGCGGGCTGCATCGGCTGACCAAAAGCGGGACGATGCCGATATCGGCGGTCTCGCCAAACAGGCGCTGGATAAAGGGAAGCTCAATTTCAAGCCCGTGTTCTTGCCTGTGCGCATCATCAAGGATTTGAACCTGCGGCAGGGCAAGAGCGGTTTGCAGGGCAGGCAAATCACAGCGCACATTACCAAGCGGGGTGGCAAAGCCATCTGCCTTGGCCAATGCAATCCCCTGAAACGCCATGCGATGGGCTGGGCCAACGATCAGAATGCGTTTAATCCGTTCTTTGAGTGCACGCACGGTGGCAAAGCCAAGGGCGGCCAAGCTTCCGGAAAACATCAAACCGGCATGGGGAACAATGATCGCCTTGGGTGTTGCCGTTTCCTGCATCACATCAGAATGCAGGGCCGCATCGATCAGCCCGTCAATCTCGCTTCGAAGAATGTCGGCATCGGCAGGATAGAAACTTCCGGCAACGGCAGGGGGGCGAATAATGCTCATTCATGTTCCAATCGCATGACTTCCTTTGAAAAAGATAGCGATCAGGACTAGATTTTCAAAGAGTAAGCTTCGCCAAAAGAAAGCCCGTTTGATGAACCAGACCACCCCGCAGGTCGATACGGTCCCCGGACGCTACTGGCACCATCTGGACGATGGGCGCATTCAGTGCGATGTCTGTCCGCGCTTTTGCAAGCTCAACGACGGGCAGAGGGGCTTGTGTTTTGTGCGCGCCCGCGAAGGTGATCAGATGGTTCTGACCACCTGGGGGCGGTCATCGGGCTTTTGCATTGATCCGATCGAGAAAAAGCCGCTGAACCACTTTTTGCCCGGTACGCCCATCCTGTCCTTTGGCACGGCGGGTTGTAATCTGACGTGTAAGTTCTGCCAGAATTACGAGATTTCCAAGGCGCGCCAGATGGACAAGCTTTCATCGCTCGCGACCCCGGAAATGATTGCCAAGACCGCCAAGGCACATGGTTGCTCGTCGGTCGCCTTTACCTATAACGATCCGGTGATATTCCTTGAATATGCGGTGGATGTCGCACAGGCATGTCGCGAAATGGGGCTGCGTACCGTGGCGGTGACAGCGGGCTACATTGGGGAAAAGGCGCGCGAGGAATTCTTTCGCCATATGGATGCGGCCAATGTTGATCTTAAGGGCTTTACCGACCGATTTTATCATCAGCTGTGCTCGGCCCATCTTGATGATGTGCTGGAGACGCTAAAATACCTCAAGCATGAAACAGGCGTTTGGTTTGAGCTGACCAATCTTGTCATTCCCGGTGAAAATGATGGCGATGCAGAGTTTGATGAAATGACCGGTTGGGTTCAGTCCGAACTTGGCGCAGATGTTCCTATGCATTTCACAGCCTTTCATCCCGACTGGAAAATGATGGATACGCCGCGCACACCCCCCGAAACGTTGCTGCGCGCACGCGATATCGCGATCAAAAACGGTATTCGATATCCCTATGTCGGCAATGTGCACGACAAGTCGGGTTCAAGCACCTATTGCCATGGCTGTGGCGATATCCTGATCGGGCGGGACTGGTATCAACTGTCTGACTGGAACCTTGATGCCCATGGGGCGTGCCGGAAATGCGGCACCCATTGTGGCGGCGTGTTTCAGGCAAAGCCCGGCACATGGGGCCCCAAACGCCAACCGGTACGCTTGAAGGCCGGAACCAAGTAATCAAAACCTATAAAATCTCAGGGACAAATCCACAGGAAGGACGTCATGGAAATCAAACGCGCGGGATCGCAGGCCTCAACCGTTGGGTCGCCGGAATATTTCACCGGGCAGGTCCGGATCGAACCGATTGTCAGTGCTGCTGACCCGGCACGGGTGGCCGCCGCAAACGTTACGTTTGAACCCGGTGCGCGCACCACATGGCATACACATCCACTGGGCCAGACCATTATCGTAACTGCCGGATTTGGCCGGGCACAGCGCGAAGGCGGCCCGATTGAGGAAATCCGCCCGGGTGATGTTGTCTGGTTTGAACCCGGTGAAAAGCATTGGCATGGGGCGGGTCCCGACACCGCGATGACCCATATCGCTATTCAGGAAAAGCTCAATGGGTCGCCGGTGGATTGGTTGGAGCCCGTGACGGATGCGGATTATCTCGGCCAATAATCGGGCCGCCCGACGTTTTTGCTGGTACTTGTCGGCGGCTTGGCTAAATTACCGCCGGTTTAAGACGCGTTCGGGAAAATCAGCATGGCCGGGATGAAAATTCGCAAAGCACGTATTGGCGATGTCGGGGCAATTTTTGCCATCCGAAGCCGCGTGCGCGAAAACCATCTTTCAGCATCCGAGCTGGCCGAACGCGGTGTCACCAAGGCCGCCTATGGCAAGTGGCTTTCAGATGGTTATGGCATCTGGATAGCCGATCTGGATGGATCAGCGGCGGGCTTTGCCATTGCCATCCCCAAGGAAGCAACGCTTTGGGCGTTGTTCGTTGATCCCGATTTTGAAGGACGCGGGGTTGGGGCTGCATTACTGCGTACGGCCGAGGAATGGCTGTTTGCTCAAGGATGTAATGACATCTCGCTGACCACCGGGGCAGATCCGGACAACCGCGCGCACGGCTTTTATGAAAGCCACGGCTGGCATTCCACCGGCGATGTCGAGAACGACGAGGTAGAATACATCAAATCCAACCCGTCGCTCTCGCTGTTTGATTTTGGCTGAGTGTTCGGTTTATTGCACCGGAATGCCGCGCGTTTTCTTTTGCGATGGGCCGAGCAATACCGGCGCATAACCAATCAAAAACGCCAGCCATCCGCCCAGCCACATCAGGGTCGCGATGGCGAGGATCGTGACATAGTGCTCGTTGCTTTGGCTGGCTGCGATCCGAAATACGGTTGAAAACCAGATCAGGCCGAAGGCGGCATTCAGCATCATGCTTGAGCGGACCTCGCGCCCCGTATGGCCAAGGGCAGCGCGCCCGGCAATGGCAATGATCATGCAAGCCATCGCCCCGCCGGTCAGGGCATGGAGCGCATCACGACTGCTGATCATATCGGGCCAAAGGACCGATAGGCCTAGCAATCCCAAACCCATCGGCACCCAGAAATAGCCCAGATGGAGCATCGCAACGATCGGTTCGCGCCAGCTATAGATCCCGCGCCAACGGATCAGGCGCACACTATGCAGCGCACTTGCAAGAAATAGCGCATAGCCAAGGGTGGAGGAGGCCGGGGCAACAAGCCCGCCAATTATGCAAAGGGCAATGCTTGCCAAACAGGCCATGTCAAACCGGTCAAACATGGCGGGCATGGGGGCTGCAATCTGTTCGCGGGTCATCCAGTTGCGTGTAAAGGCGGGAATGACGCGTCCGCCAATCAGGGCGATCAGCAAAATGATCGTCAGTATCGCTGTTTGATAAAGCATCATCGGATCAAGGCTGATCACATCAAGGCAGGATGCGACAAACAGCCCGTCAAAAAGCGCAATCACGGAAATGACCGCGATCACCCGCATATTCTTGAAATTGCGCGCAGCAATCAGTTCTCGTGCCGCCAAGGCGATCAGGAAGACGAAATAGAACAATGCCCCGGTGATTGCGGCAAAAGCAGGCAGGCTTTCCGCAAAACCGATCGCGAACCGCCCCAAAAGCCACGAGCATGTTAGCATCATTAACATTGTGCCGTTGATCGATGGGCGTCCTGTCCAATTGGCAATCGCGGTCAAAAGGAAGCCCCCAATTGCAGCCCCGCCAAAACCAAAGATCATTTCATGGGCGTGCCAGTAGGACGGCGTGCCAAGGCTGGGCACTGCGATGCCGTGGACAAAACCCGCGACCCACCAGACGACGGCAATAATCGCAAGCATACCGGCCAAAAGGAATAATGGGCGGAACGCGCCACTCCAGAACGGGTGGGGTTGGGCACTTGGTTCGGTGATCATGATCGGGGCTGGTTGGGCGGACAAGGTGGCCTCCTGCAAACGGGGATGGGCCATCTTATCGATGTTTGCCATCGTGTCTTTGACGTTGCGCAATTTGGCAGCAAAGCCATTGATCAGGCCAACGCATTGCTTTTGCGTGAAATCCCGCAGCTTTTTCGATGATAAGCCTTTTCAAGCGCGGATATCACGCTAGATTAGGGGCAGTATTTTTCAGACACAGTATGAAAACTGTGCGCCCCGAAACATGACAGGAGTCCTGTTCACCATGAAGATCACGTTTTCCGATCTCGCCATTCCCTCCAGCGGTGCCGTTATTGCCTTTGCGACCGAGGGTGCCGATCTGATGCCAAGTGCGGTTGCACTTGATGAAGCAACAGGTGGTTCGATCACCAAGGCGATCAAGGCGTCGACCTTCAAGGGTAAAGCAGGCCAGAGCCTTCAGATCCTTGCACCGGCAAATGTCGATCTGTCGCGCGTGATCATTTTCGGGATTGGCAAGGAAGCCGAATTTGACGTGATCGCAGCCCAGAAACTTGGCGGTTCGGTAACGGCCCGTGCACTTGCCACCGGTGAGAAAGAGCTTTCTGTTCTGTTTGACATGGAAGGCATGGCATGTGATTTCGCAACCGGTGCGATGCTGCGCGATTATCGGTTCGATAAATACCGCACGACCGAAACCAAGGACGATAAACCGGTCCTTAAGGGCCTGAGCGTTTGCGCCCGTGATCACAAGGACGCCAAGAAACAGTTCGACAGTGCCAAAAAGGTCGTCGAAGGCGTGTTCTTCACCCGCGATCTGGTGTCTGAACCGGCAAACGTTCTCTATCCGGAAAGCTTCGCCAAGGAAGTCTCCGCCCTCGAAAAACTTGGTGTCGAGATCGACATCCTTGATGAAAAGGAAATGAAAAAGCTTGGCATGGGCGCGCTTTTGGGCGTTGCCATGGGCTCGGCGCGCAAGCCTGCCATGGTCATCATGCGCTGGAACGGTGGTAAGAAAAAAGACACTCCGATTGCCTTTGTTGGCAAGGGTGTGACCTTTGATACCGGCGGTATCTCGCTTAAGCCTGCGGGCGGCATGGAAGACATGAAGTGGGATATGGGCGGTGCCGGTGTGGTATCGGGCCTGATGAAGGCATTGGCTGGTCGTAAGGCGAAATGCAACGTTGTTGCGGTTCTTGGCCTTGTTGAAAATATGCCTTCTTCGACCGCACAGCGTCCGGGTGACGTTGTGACTTCCATGTCGGGGCAGACGATTGAAGTCATCAATACCGACGCGGAAGGCCGCCTTGTTCTGTGTGATGCGCTGACCTATGTGCAGGAAAAATACGATCCGCGTTTGATTGTTGACCTGGCGACCCTGACGGGTGCTGTCATCATCGCCCTTGGTCATGAAAATGCTGGTCTGTTTTCCAACAATGACGATCTGGCAGCCCAGATCACCACAGCTGGTCTTGCTGTTGACGAGGGCGTCTGGCGTTTGCCGCTGTCGCCTGCTTATGACAAGCAGCTGAAATCTGACATTGCGGATATGAAAAACGTTGGTGGTCGCCCGGCAGGTTCAATCACCGCGGCCCAGTTCCTCAAACGCTTTATCACCAAGGATCGTCCGTGGGCGCATCTTGATATCGCCGCCATGGCATGGTCGACCGCGGACAAGGAAGTTGTTCCCAAAGGTGGTACCGGTTTCGGCGTGCGTCTGCTCGATCGCTTTGTTGCTGATAACTACGAGTTCTGATTTCAGGGCGAATATCTGATTTAATGGCGGGGCAGGGTGATGATCATCTTGCCCCGTTTTTGCTTTCGCGATACTGAATTGGCTTATGGCTGACATCTGGTTTTACCATCTCACCAGCTTGCCGCTGGAACGCGCATTGCCGACCCTGCTGTCCAAAACCTTGGAGCGGGAAAAGCGTGCTGTGGTCATGACCGGAAATGAACAGCGCATTGAAGCGATTAACACGCTGCTTTGGACCTATGAGCCTGCAAGCTGGCTTCCACATGGTTCCAAGGCCGATGGCGATCCGGAACTTCAACCCGTCTGGCTGACATCCGAGGATGAAAATCCCAACGGGGCCCAGTTCCTGTTTCTGACTGACCGCGCCATGAGCGATAAGGTCGCTGATTACGAACGCGTCATCATGCTGTTTGATGACCGTGACTATGATGCGGTTTCCGAGGCGCGCACGCGCTGGAAAGACTGGAAAGAAGCCGGTCACAAGCTGTCCTATTGGCAGCAAACCCCGCAAGGGTCGTGGGAGAAAAAGGCCGAAAGCTAATCGCAATCGGCCTTTGGTTCTCAAACTTCCTTGGTCAACAAGATCCAGTTTTTACCAGGATTTTCCCAGCCGTCCTTGATCATCGTGCGCGTTGCGCGAACCTGATATCCCAAACGTTCATAAAGACGCACAGCACCGGGATTGCCATCAGATGCAATAATGCTGACGGTGTGTTTACCGGCATCGCGCGCGTGCTGTTCAGCTGCGCGGACCAAAACTGATCCAAGGCCGAGATTGCGAAACGGCGGAAATACTGCAAGGACATTGATGTACCAACTGCCTGGTGCAAGGCCTTCCAGTTCAAGGATTGGCACAAACATCGCAGGTGTTTCTGCTGGATCGACCGGGTCAATTGTGTCGGGCTGAGCATAGGCTGTGATGGCCCCCATGATCTGGTCTTCACCAACAGCAACGTATGTGTTGCGATAGGAAAAGCCGCCTTCTTCGCGTTGGGCGCGACGTCGGCCGACATCCCAGACGGTTTCATCGCCTTCGATCATGCTTTCCCAAAGATAAACCGGAAAGCCTTCACCCGCGAGGTTGATCAGTTTGGCCATGGCATCCGCATCGTTTGGCGTGGCCGCGCGAATATCAATCTCGACAGCCGCTTGTTCCGCGTTCGGCGCGTGGGGTGCTTTTGTCTGTATATTCATTGCTCGTGTCCCAGTGTGTGTTGTTTGTATAGATCGTTGTGCGAAGGTGTGTCAGCGCATGCTTTGCCATGGCGCCAACATGGCGATGGTCGGTCCCGCAGCAGCCGCCAATGACCGCCAGATTGGGCAAAAGGCCGGCAAGATCACGGTAAAGCTGACCCAGTTCATCCGGGTTGCCGTCATCAAGATGTTCGCAGGCATCAAGCTCTGCATGGCTTTGGCGTGATGCATTGGCGCGAACGCCGCAAATCCGCTTTTTCCATGCACCGTCTTCTTCCAGTCGGTTGCGGAAATGATCCGGATGGGCGCAATTGATCATGTAATAGGCTGGATAATTGCTGGTCTGGGCATCGACCATTTCAATCGCGTCGCGGAGCATCTCGCCACTCGGCAAGTTGCCATCTGTTTCGACGGTAAACGAAATGACGCACGGGATATCGATATCCCGGCAGGCAAGGGCAATGCCGATTGCTTCTTCGGGATAATTGATCGTCACAACCGAAACCATGTCCACGCCCGATTTGGCAAATGTCATGATTTGAACCGCGTGATAGGCCCGTGCCTGATTAACTGTCATACGTTCGGAGGGAACATAACCATCGCCGCGCGGGCCGATATTGCCGCTGATCAGGCATGGTGTTGTGTCTGACTGATACTGGTCGCGCAAATTTGCCATCAGCATGATGGCCTTGCGGTTCAGTTCAGCCAGTTCATCCTCGTCATAGCCAAGTTTTTGCGCCCAATCGCGGTTGGCGCGCCATGTCGGGCTTTCAAGAATGAACCCCGCCTTGGCCTCAGTCGCAAGTTTAAGGTAGCGCTCATAATAAGCGCTGATATGTGCGCAACCTTCCGGCGTTTTCAAAAGGTCAAAGGACGCAAAATGCGGCAGATCGATGCCGTCATGAAAAATCAGTGTGGTTTCAAGACCGCCATCGGTGATGAATTTTACCTTTCCGTGTGGGGAAAGGAGTGGGTTGCGTGTGCTCATTGATCCAAATTTCAGTTTTAGATTTCAAATTTTCTACCGCGGGGGTATGTAAACGCGGGTTGGAAATCTCGCTCTGATTGGGGTTGTGTTTCTAGTGGGCACACGGTCGAGTTTCGAAGATTTTCAAAGGTCTATTTAATTCAAATGGTTACGATGAGTTTGGTGTCTTGCGGCGCGGCCATTTCGGCCTTTGGCGACGCAAAACTGTACCGTCGGTAGGGTAAGTGATGGCTGAGATGGAAAAACTGACAATTACCAACACGTTTGGTGGGCCCAAACGCAAAGGCGAACGCACGCGCGAACGGATTATGGAAATTGCGTCACAATCCATCCTCGAAAAGGGTTTTGGTGCCACCTCGATCGAGGAAGTGATCTGCGAAGCAGGCCTGACCAAAAGCGGGTTTTTCTATCACTTCCGGGACAAGAACGAGCTCGCCCGTGCGTTGCTGGAACGCTATATCGAACAGGATGACGAAATCCTGGACCAGGTCTTTGATCGCGCGCGCGAACTGATTGATGATCCGCTTCACCAGATGCTTGCAGCCCTTAAGATGCTGGCGGAAGTTCTCGAAGATTTGCCAAACGGTCATCCCGGATGCATCGTTGCTGTCTATTGCTATCAGGAACGTTTGTTTGATCAGGAAGTCCGCGATTTGAACCGTCATGCGGTTTTGGCGTGGCGCACGCGGTTCCGCGCGGCACTTGATGATATCGCGCGGCAATATCAGACGACAGAGCCGGTTGATCTGGAAGAAGTGGCAGACATGATTTCGACCGTATTGGAGGGCGGGATCGTGATGTCAAAGGCGCTGAATGAGCCGCACAAACTTGCCGATCAGGTCATGTTATTGCGTAGTTTCATCAAGTTGCTGTTCACCCGGCAATCCAACTGAAATTAAACACGAAAATTGTGTTGTATATTTCGCAATCATAAAAGCCATGCGTAAAATGCATGCTCATTCCCATTGAAGAATGACGATGGGTCAGATACATATTGGATATCGAACGCGCCGATTTGCTCCTCAGCTTGCGGGCGCGATAAAAATGCGGCTAAAGCGAGAGGGCGTATATGCTCCGTATGTACGACCGCCTCGGTTACGCCGCGGCGGTTTTTTTGTATCTACGGAAAGGTTGGGGTCCATGATCCGGCTCTCGAACGTCCAGAAGACTTATCCAGCGCGGCGTGGCAGCGCAGAACATACAGCATTGCGCGGTATCGATCTTGATATTGCAGCAGGCGAAATTGTTGGCGTCATTGGCCGTTCCGGCGCCGGTAAGTCGACGCTTATCCGCTGTATCAACCTGCTTGAAGTTCCGACATCGGGTTCCGTGACCGTTGATGGCACTGATGTCACCAAACTTTCCAAACGCGATCTGCCGCTGTTTCGTCGTCAGCTAGGCATGGTGTTCCAGCATTTCAATCTGCTGTCATCGCGCACGGTTTATGACAATATTGCGCTTCCGCTTGAACTTGCCGGTGCGTCCAAGGCCGAGATCGCCAATGCGGTCGATCCGCTTTTGCCGCTTGTCGGGCTTGAAGAAAAGCGTGATCGTTACCCGGCGGAATTGTCCGGTGGTCAGAAGCAGCGCGTTGGCATTGCGCGCGCCCTGTCATCAAGCCCCAAGGTCTTGCTGTGCGACGAAGTAACGTCCGCCCTTGATCCGGAAACCACCCGTCAGATCCTTAATCTGCTCAAAGACATCAACAAGCGTCTTGGCCTGACCATGGTTGTGATCACCCATGAAATGGCGGTGGTCAAAGCATTGTGTGACCGCGTTGCGGTGATGGATGGTGGCGTGATCGTCGAAGAAGGTGCCGTTGATGGCATTTTTGCCAATCCGGTTCACGACACGACCAAATCGCTTTTGGCAGATGAGTTTATTGAATTTCGCGCCGGTCAAAACGCCGGGCAGGAGGGCTAAGTCATGATTTCAACTCTTGCTCCGATCCTTTTGCAGGCGACGTTTGAAACCCTTTACATGGTCGTTGTGTCGCTCAGCATTGCGACCGCCTTTGGCCTTCCGCTTGGTGTGCTTCTGGCGACGTCTGGCCGTGGCGAGCTGTTTGAAGCCATGTGGTTCCAACGCGTGTTTGGCCCGCTGGTCAATGCGACCCGTTCGGTGCCGTTCATCATTCTGGCGGTGGCGATCATTCCGTTTACTCGTCTGATCGTCGGCACCTCAATCGGCACGTCGGCTGCGATCGTGCCGCTGACCGTGGCGGCCATCCCGTTTATCGCGCGCATCATCGAAGGTGCCATTCGCGAAGTTGATGGCGGGCTTATTGAAGCGGCCCAAGCCATGGGCGCACGCCCGGTTCAGGTTGTGACCAAGGTTCTTCTGCCTGAAGCATTACCGGGCATCATTCATGGCCTGACCCTGACGGCGGTTACCCTGATTGGCTATTCGGCGATGGTTGGTGCGGTCGGTGCCGGTGGTCTTGGTGACCTTGGCATTCGCTATGGCTATCAGCGGTTCCGCCCTGATGTGATGGCGGCAGTTGTGATCACGTTGATCGTTGTTGTGCAGGCAGTCCAGAGCCTTGGCGACTGGATGGCGCGCAAGGCTGATAAACGAAATATCTGATTTTTATCGAACCAAGTTCTTCGAATTTCGCCCATTCGAATTTCGAATTCCCGCAAAATCCAAAAGCAAAGAAGGAGCTTTAAAATGCGGTTTCTGCTTAAATTGACGGCTGCGGCTGTTCTGGCATCGGCCCTGACGGGTCAGGCACTTGCCAACGAAAAAATCAAAATCGGCGTCACCCCGGGTGCCCATGAAGAAGTCATGGAAGAAGTGGTCAAGGTCGCGGCGACCAAGGGTCTTGATATCGAAATCGTCAGCTTCTCGGATTACGTCATTCCGAACCAGGCGCTTGATGATGGCGATCTGCAGGCGAACAGCTTCCAGCACAAGCCGTATCTGGACAACCAGATCCGTGATCGTGGCTATGACCTTGCTGTTGTCGGTTACAACATTCTGACGCCGATGGGCATCTATTCCGACAAGATCAAAAGCCTTGATGAACTTAAAGACGGTGCGGAAATCGGTATCCCGAACGATCCGACCAACGGTGGTCGTGCGCTTCTGGTGCTGCAAGCACATGGCCTGATCAAGGTTGATCCGGCTGCTGGTCTGGTTGTCAGCCCGCTTGATATCATCGAAAACCCGAAAAGCATCAGCTTTGTTGAACTCGATGCAGCACAGCTTCCGCGTTCGCTTGCCGATCTTGATGCATCTGCGATCAACACCAACTACGCGCTTGAAGCTGGTCTGAACCCGATCAAGGATTCGATCGCGATTGAAGGCAATGACAGCCCGTATGCCAACGTGATCGTTACCCGCACCCAGGACAAGGATGCGGCTTGGGTCAAAACCCTTGTTGAAGCTTATCACGATGATTCCATTCGTGAATTCATCGAAACCAAATACGAAGGTTCGGTTCTTCCGGTCTTCAAGATCACTGAATAATCAGCTCGATTAATCAGCAACAAAGTCAAACGCCCGCAAGCCAGATGGTTTGCGGGCGTTTTGCATTTTGGCGCTACGGCCATTGGGTTTAATTTAAGCTGATCATGCCCTGCCAGGCGGTCAGCAGTGCGACGCCAATAAACAGCATTCCTGCCGCCCGCCCGATATATATCGTTGCCGTCGGATTACCTGTAATCAGGTTGCGACTGGTGCCTGCCGCCAAGGCAAGCGCGCCATAAACGGCTAATTGAACCGCTGCTGTCATGATCCCCATTATAAGGGCCTGCGACCACAATGGCCCATAGTGCGGGCGAATGAATTGCGGGTAGACGGCAAAGATAAACAGATAGGCCTTGGGGTTCAGCATGCAGGTGATCATGCCCTGGCGAAACGCGACCCAAAGCGATGTTTCGCGTGCGGCCCGGATTGCACCAACCGTGATGGCACTTCGGATCAGGGTGATACCAATCCAGATCATGTAAGCAGCACCGACAAACAGCATGACATTCAAAAGCCATGGGGCAATGGCAAGAAGGGCACTGATGCCAATCGCGCCAAGAAGTGTGTGATAAACACCGCCCAGCATGATGCCAGCGGTTGCCGATAATCCGGCGCGTTTACCGCCGGTCAGGGAATTGGCAATGACAAAAAACATGTCCATGCCAGGTACGATAATGATGCCCGAAAGCAGGATGAAAAAGAGCCAAAGGTTTTCGATATAGGTCATGGGGCGCGGTCTCGTTTGGTAAATGTCAGGTGGCTGGCGACACGTTACCAACTGCCTCCTGACAGGAGTTTGTCAGCAGAAATGACGCAGGAAAAATTGACGAACAATTCAAGCAGAATGTTGTGGTTTGGATACTGCTTGGCGGCGGGACGAGCCGCGAAAATCTGACGACTATTGCCTGTGGCAAGGGGCACGTTTTTGTGCGCTGCCCTTGTAGGATGTAGAATTTAGAATCATTACAATGTATGAAATGGAATTTAATCACTGATCTAACTGATAAAATTGAGATTTCACACGTCGTTTTCTTGAGAAACTTCTCAATCGGCGTATGATGAAATCCATCCCTACGGGTAGGGCCTTGGCTGTTTGGCTAGGACAGTGGCTTGACTGCAAGAATAAATATCCGTGAACGTAATCAAGGGCAGTACGCTGATGATCAAGTTCGGACATATCAAATCGTTTTTGGTGTGCTTTGCACCACTTAGTGCGGTTTTCCTGTCAATCGTCGGATTTCTGGCGTGGGAAGGAAGCACCGCACGCGAGAAAGCGATTTCAGATGACCGGCGCTTTGCGTTGGAAAAATCGGTTTCGGTTTTGCGCGAACGCATTGATGTGGTGGTGTCCGACCTTCTTATACTCTCGGAAAGTCGGCAGTTTGAAGCGATCCTTGAAGGACGGTCTTCTTACGAACAGCTGGCCGAGGAATACGCGATCTTTTCACTTCGGCGCAGCGTTTATGACCAGGTCCGTTTCCTGGATAACGAAGGCATGGAAGTTGTTCGCGTCAATTACGGCAGTGGCATCCCCTTTGCAGTTCCGGGCCGTGATTTGCAATCCAAGGCGGGACGCGCTTATTTCGAGCTGGCCAACAAAGCGGCACGCGGCACAATCTATATCTCCGGCATTGATCTGAACGAAGAGTTCGGTCAGATCGAAAAGCCGATCAAACCGGTCATTCGTCTGTCGGCCCCGGTATTTGATCGTTTCGGCGAGCGGCATGGCGTTGTCGTTTTGAACCTCCGCGCAGCCCCGATCCTGAATGAAGTCACCAACTCATTGGCACTTGATGGTGCGCGTCCATTCGTTCTGGATTTTGAAGGCAACTGGATCATGGGTGGCCGGGATGGTGATAACTGGGCGATGGAGCTTTCCGATACCCCGGTGGTTCTCGGCGATCGTTTTCCCAAGGCGTGGGAAAATATGCAGCTTGGCCTGCAAAGCTTCCGCACCGATAGCGGCTATTACAGTGTGCAGCGTCTTGATGTCTCTGATCTGATGCTGTCGCGCAATGCGAACCGGTCATTGTCGATCATATTTGGTGAACAGGAAGGGCATGACAGCCGCCTTAGCCTCTATGTCGGCACGCGTTTGCCCAACGAGGTTCTAAGTGCGCTTCTTTGGCCGGAACGTGGCACCCTGATCACGGTATCTGCTGCCTTTATCTTTTTGATCACGATTGGCAGTGCGGCCTATGCCTGGACACGTCAACGTCAGATCGTTGCAAGCTTTGATGCGCGTCTGTCTGAACAGGTTCTGCGCGCATCGAAAAACAGTGTGGTGGTCGCCGATGAAGCTGGCACGATCCTGAAGGTCAATCCGGGCTTTACCGCAATGACCGGCTATTTGCCCAATGAAGCGATTGGCAAGCCCCTGTCGTTCCTGCGGGCCGAGCGTGACAATAGCCAACAGCTTGATGAAATCCTGATGGGCGCACGTGCTAATGGCATCTGGGAAGGTGAAGTTCGCAACCGTCGCAAAAGCGGTGATTTCTTCTATTCCAATGTCGTGATCAGTGCGATCACCGATCCCAACAGTGCCGAAGTCAATTTTGTCGAGATGGGGCTCGATATCTCGCGCCATATGGAAAACGCACAGGAACTTTGGCGTCAGGCCAACCATGATGCTCTGACCGGACTTCCCAACCGTTTGCTGTTTGAAGACCGCCTTGAAGTTGCCTGTGGCCATGCCGAAAACGAAGGCCATTCCATCGCCCTTCTTTATATCGATCTTGATGGCTTCAAGCCGGTCAATGATCGCTATGGCCATGAAGTCGGCGATCAGGTGCTGCGGAAAGTTGGCGAGCGGATCAAAAACACCGTCCGCCAAGGCGACACGGTGGCCCGTCTTGGCGGCGATGAATTTGCCGTTATTGCCGATGATGTAAATGGTCGGGATGAAGCCGAATGGGTCGCGCAGAAAGTTGCCGCATCCGTTCAGCGACCGATGGAAATCGGATCACTTAGCATATCGGTTGGCGCAAGTGTCGGCATTGCCGTCTTCCCGCAAGACAGCCGCGAAACGGTCGCGTTGCTGGGCCTTGCCGATGAAAAAATGTATCAGCAAAAACGCATCCGAAAGGGTGGCGACAACATACTCGCAAGTTCATCGCGATAATCTGATGTCGATCTGAAACGCACAAAGACAGCCCCTTGTGGCTGTCTTTTTTATGACGGTAAGGCGTCAAATCACGCGGGTGATCTAGACCTCTTCAAACAGGACCTGATCGGCATCGAGATCCTGTTTGTTTGTATCTTCGATGATCACGCCAAATGTCCATGGATCGCCATTGCTGAAATCTACATACAGGTCATCACCGGTCTGGGTCGTGTGTTCAAGAAAACTGTCAAAATCCGTAATGCCGGATCGTTCTTGAAGCTCAGACGTCAGAAGCACGAAATCCCGGTCATAAGTATTGGCATCCCCGGTTTCAAAACCCACTACGCGGTCGCGGCTTGACGCTTCTGCATCGAAAACAAAGGTATCATTGCCGATGTTACCTTCAAGCCAGTCATTGCCAGCGCCGCCAGACAAAAGATTGTCGCTGAAAACCGGATCACCAACCGGACCGGCACGCAGCGTATCGTGCCCATCGCCACCATAAAGCGAGACGTCATACCATTCGCCGGTGAGCGTATCATTGCCGGCTTCGCCATGGATGTTGTCGCCGACAATGAAGTCATCACCATCACGGCCATAGATCGTATCGTTTCCGCCTTTGCCGATCAGGTGGTTGTCTTGATCGTCGCCGATGATCAGATCGCCTTGATTGCTGCCATCAACATTTTCGATACTGATGAAATGGTCGCCGGTGCGCCCAAGGCCGGTTTCAAGGTTGATGACCGGTTGTGGTCCGTATTCTCCATAAGGGGCGTCATTTCCCCATCCGGCGATGTAACTGATGGTGTCTGACCCTTCACCGCCGTCAAAGATATGTGTGCGATCCTCGGAAAAGTCGGTGCTGCCTGCGGCAGAGAATTTATCATCCCCGCCTTGCCCGTGCATGACGTCGCCGCTATCTGTGCCGTTGAAGTTTTGGAAGAAGGTGTTGGCGCTATCATCGCCGATCAGCACGTCGCCATAGTTGGAACCACGAATATCTTCGATATTGCTGTATCGATCACCCTGGGCATCGCCACCCAAGCCAATACCGGTCTCGAGATTGACGTATACGCCTTCGTTTGATGGGCATTGGGTGAAGCCAAAGGTGATTTCATCGCGACCGGGCCCGCCGTCTATAATATCAGCGCCCGATCCGCCGTTGAGTTCGTCATTTCCAGCGCCACCGAAAAGGACATCGTTTCCGGCGCTGCCATTGATGTCGTCGTGCCCGTCACCGCCATCAAGCGTGTCATCACCAAAACCCAACTCAAACATATGGTCGTCGCCGCCAAGCGCGTGGACATAATCGTTGCCTGCACGTCCATAAATTCTGTCGGCTTGTTCTGTTCCCGTGATCTCGTCGTCGCCGTCCGTTCCATAGATGTTATCAACCATGCCAGTCTCCTGCATGAAGTGCCTTACCCCGGCAGGTCCAAGGCTGCGGGTGAAATTCGACAACTTCATGGCAGGAGGAAAAGGCGCAAAGACGCAACTTGATAAACCAGAAAGATCGCCCTGCCGATGGGCAGGGCAGTCTTCACGAGATTGCGCTTTTTCTTAGACGGTGCGCGATAACGGTCTTGATGGTTATGGCGTGCAAAACGTCAGATTAGTGGCAGCATCCGGCTTTTGTTGGGCTGTCTTCATACTGGTCATGCAGTTTGACCCAATCCATCGTGCCATTTTCGTTGCGACCAAACGGGGTGAGATCAAGAAATGCATGTGCCCCGATCAGCGCATCGCCCCCACGGCTGTAAGATGAATAGGTATGGAAAATCTCGTCCGTATCGGGATCGCGATAAAACACGCTGATGCCGTGCAGATCCTCCATCTTGCCGCTATAGGGCGCGAAGTTATAGGTTGTCTTGCCCGACGCGACATCTTCGGGGCGGAAGGAAGCGTCAAAATCGTAATTGAAATCGCTTCCATGAGACGACACCCACGGGAAATGCCAGTTCATCCTGTCCCGGAAGGGCAGAAATTCGGCCAGTGGCGCGCGTGATACCACCATCAGCGTCACGTCATGATGACGCAGATGCAAATTGGCACCGTCGAAATGATCTGCAAGGAACGAACAGCCGTCGCAGCCTTCTTTCCAGCCTGGGCCGAACATGAAGTGATAGACGATCATTTGGCTTCGACCATCAAACAGATCGCCAAGTGACTTTTGCCCGTCGGGGGTGTCGAAAAGATATTCCTTATCAACCTTGACCCAGGGCAGGGCGCGGCGTTCTTCGCACAAACGATCCCAGGCGCGCATGTGCTCGTTTTCGCGTTTGAGATGCGCTTTACGGGCATCAAGCCATTCCGCACGGTCGACGACATTGGGGCGGGTCATATGGTTTCTCCCTGATTGTTGGTGACGGTTGGTGTTTCGCTGTGTGTCGTGTCCCAGACATGACGATGCAGGGACCAGTCGATTGCGGTCCATCCACGTTCGTTCATCCAGTCGGGACCGGGGCGTTCGGCCGTGATTTCTGCGCCGAACCATTTTGCCAAGCGGGCGATGCGGTTGTTCCCGCTTGCGGTATCGCCAATGATCGTCACGAGATCCAGTTCGCGAAAGCCATAGGCGATCATAACGGTGGTTGCCTCAAGTGCTGCACGGTACCGGCCCCAATGGGCAGGTGCCAGTTCGATGCCGAACGTGGCGCTATCGACAGGTTTTTCGCGACATCTCAGGCCGGTGCACCCGATGAGTTCGCCTGTCGTCCGGTCAAATATCCCGATCTGGAAATTGCGGCGCGGGGATGCTTGCTGCCAATCAAGAAAGCGGTCGAACAGCGCGTTGCTGCGGTCACGTGTCTCCTGGGTATCGGCATGGTCATACAGCGCGCGGTAACGTTCATCCATCTGATAGGCGACGAAATCCGCACGTTCGGTTTCGGTGAAGTCGCGAAGAACGAACCGTTTGCCGTGCAACAGGACAGGAAATTCAGGATTGCGCATGCTGATCTTCCTTTCCTATTCAACACGTCCGGCGGCACAGGCCGCTGGTTGTAGTGTCGGGTCAATGACGGTATCTCCGTCCGGGTCATTATCGGACCCCTCGGCGGGATCGCAGGTGGCATTGCGCAAGACCATCACCGTTCCAATTGCCGACAGGATCATCAGGATCGTGCAAATGATAGAAATCACCTGCAATCCGTCGGAAAAGGCGTTGCGCGCCAATAGTAAAACGTCATGTCCTATACCCGATGGTGCATTTCCCAACGCATGAACGGCCCCGCCCAGTGTGCTGCGCAGGGCGTCGATGGCCTCAGCTGTCAGGTTCGTCGGAACATTGGCGTTAATCATGGCATCACGATAAATCGCTGTGCCGACACTGCCTAAAACGGCGATGCCCAATGCCCCGCCAAGCTCGGCACTGGTTTCGGACATGGCGGCGGCCGATCCGGTCCGATCCGTCGGGGCGGCGGTTACTACCATATCAGTACAGATCATCGCGACGGGCGTAATGCCCAGTGAAAAGATCGCAGCACCACTCGCAAGAAGGTAAAGCGATGCGGCAGACCCGGGCAGGGACAATAACCCAAAACCGAAAGCCGTCAGGATAAGCGCGCTCGTCATAACCGTGCCGGGGCGGAAACGTCCAAGCAACACCGGCGCCCCCAGCGATCCGATAATGCCCGAGACAGTTGCAGGTAACATTGCCATGCCAGCCTGAATGGGCGACAGGCCGATGACCAATTGCAGGGATTGGGACAAAAACATGAAATATGCCATGCCGACAAAAATCGCCGCTGTTTGGATAACAATCGGAACCGAAATTGTGCGGCGATACAGCAGACCGAGATCAAGCAATGGATCGGCAAGTTTGCGCTGGCGACGGACGAAAATCCACGCGCCGAAAAGACCGGCTATGATTGCACCAATCGCATCACCACCAAATCCATAGGCGGCAAGGATCTTGATCCCGTAGATGATCGCCAGAATGGAAACGAGCGAAAGTGCTGCACTGAATAGATCAATCCGACCGAATTTTTCAGCCTTGTGTTCGGGAAGCAAGATCGGCGCGACAATCAACAGAACGGCCATAACAGGCACGTTCAGCAGGAAGACAGCCCCCCACCAGAAGTAACTGAGTACGAGCCCACCCAAAAGTGGTCCGGCCGCAGTCCCGACCATAAAGGTCGTCATCCATGCCGCAATGGCAAAGGAACGTTCCTTTTTATTGTGAAACATGTTGCGGATCAGCGACAGGGTGGATGGCATCAGGGTTGCGCCTGCAACGCCCAGCACACCACGGGCAAAGATCAGCATTTCTGAAGTATTGGCGAATGCGGCCAAAACCGATGCAGCACCAAAGCAACCGGCACCGATCATCAGTAATTTACGGCGACCAATCCGATCCCCCAGCGTACCCATGGTGATGAGTGATCCGGCGATGAAAAAGCCATAGATATCAACAATCCATAGCAATTGGTCGCTGGTCGGGTTCAGGCTTGCCGTCAGATGGGGCACGGCAAGATGCAGAACGGTCATGTCCATGGCAATCAGCAGGCAAGGCAAAGCCAATACCAGAAGACCAATCCACTCCTTGCGCGTGGCTTTGCCGTCTATGGGGGCGGTATCGGGATGTGTCGGGGCGCTCATTTCTGTTTCCTGTATTTTCCTGGTGGCGTCGGTGGCACGACGGATGTTTGTCAATTTCTATGGATCGTGGCTTAGCCATTTTTGAATGATCCATATAAGTCGGTATGAGGTAGTTTCGGAACTCAACCGTAATTGAGGTCAAAGGTGTTATGCTTGCGGGTGGCAATATGCTTCGAGTTTGTCGAGCGTACTGTTCCAGCCACTTTCGTGTCCGTCGCGGGCTGCCTGATCGAAGAATTGTTCATGATGCAGGACGAGGATGGTGGCCTGTCCTGTTTCCTCGCTGGTGTTATCTGGCTTTAGCGTCAATGTGACATGTGACTTGCGTTCGGGCATGGTGATCCATTGCCAGCTGAACGATAACAAGCGGTTGGTTTCAACCGCATCATAGGTGCCGCTGACATCATGGACTTCCCCGTCCGGCTCCGGCTCCTTGAAGCGAATGCGGAACGTACCGCCAACCTGCGCATCAACTTTTGCGTCAATGACCGTGCAATCCCCCGGTCCCCACCATCGCGCAAGTTTTTCTGCATCGGTCCAGGCGGCAAAAACTTTGGCTGGTGGGGCGGCCATGCGGCGGCGGATGGTCAGGCTTGGTTTTTGCACGTCCATCATGCTTCCTTTTCTTCGTCTTCGACAAAGGCGGCAAGCCGATCAAGACCTTCGATCCAGAAACGTTGGTACCGGGCCAACCATTCCATGGCATGCGCCATCTTTTCGGGCTGCAGCTGCACATTGACCGTGCGTCCGATTTTATGTCGGCGGATTAATCCGGCGTCGGACAAAACAGTCAGATGTTTCATCACCGCAGGCAACGACACATCAAAGGGTTGTGCCAGTTCGCTGACCGATAACCCGTTTTTATCTTCTTCCAGCCGTGCCAGAAGTGCGCGACGGGTAGGGTCGGCAAGGGCTGCGAAGATGTTGTTCAGTTCGGTGTCTTGATACTTAACCATGGAGTTAAGTATTGAAGGAAAAATTTCGTGGAGTTCAATCATCGGT
>NZ_JBLLNT010000022.1:0-42007 GCF_048059015.1 Thalassospira sp.
CCATTGCCCTCAGATCCTATATCCGAACCAAAAAAACACGTAGAAACCCACCGCACGAGCCGACGGGTTGCATCATAAAATTGGAGCGGGTGAAGGAAATCGAACCCTCGTCGTAAGCTTGGAAGGCTTCTGCTCTACCATTGAGCTACACCCGCATATTTTTATCTGCGAGCTCTCGCGAGGGCGAGAGAGTGGTGGAGGGGGCAGGATTCGAACCTGCGTAGACTAAGTCGGCGGATTTACAGTCCGCTGCATTTGACCGCTCTGCCACCCCTCCATCAGGGTCGTAACGCCGTCCGGGTTTTGACCCCGGCCTCGTTGCGGCGAGGGAGGGAATACGGTGGAGGAGCATGTGTTGTCAACAGCAAAAAAAACACGAAATCGCATTTCCTTTCCTATATGTTCCCCAAGCTCTGCTCTTAGAGTCAAACAAAGTGCATTCAGTTCCTTACGGCCCGGAGGTTTCCGCCATTATGTCGCGACGCAACAAACCACGTTCAGGAAATCGTCATCAAGGTGACGTCGGGCAGGATAACCTCCCGCACAACGATGAAAACCGTGAAGGTAATTCGCGCCGTGGACGAAAGCGCGGCCGCGATAGCGGAACAGGTGGTGGAAATTCACGCCTGATTCTCTTCGGGCGTCACCCGGTTATGATGGCAATTGCCAACCCGCAGCGCACAATTCACAAAATCTGGGCAACCGAAAATGTCCGTGACGAGATCAATGCTGCTCTGGCCGATGCCGAGCGCACCGACATCGCAGTAAATTCGGCCGGTCGCACCGATCTTGATGAAATGCTGCCACCGGGCACCGTTCATCAGGGCATGGCCATGCATTGCGCTCCCCTGCCCCAGCTTTCTGTTGAAGAGCTGATCGCAGACCATCGGGATTCGGAACAATGTACTGTTCTTATTCTCGATCAGGTCACCGACCCGCACAATGTCGGCGCTATCCTGCGCAGTGCAGCCGCCTTTGGCGCATCAGCCGTGATTGTACCCGACCGTCACGCACCGCCTGAAACCGGTGTTCTTGCCAAATCCGCCAGCGGCGCGCTTGAAACCGTTCCCTATATCCATGCAGGCAACCTCAACCAGACGCTTGATAAGCTTAAAGGTGCTCATTTCTGGCTGGCGGGTATGGATGGCTATGCCGAACAGACGCTTGCCGAAGCAAAATTGCATGGCCGTGTTGGGATTGTTATGGGGTCCGAGGGCGAAGGCCTGCGTCGTCTGACGCGTGAAAGCTGTGATTTTCTGGTCAAGCTTCCGATGTCTGATCGCATCGAAAGCCTCAATGTTTCAAACGCTGCTGCAGTTGCGCTTTACGAGCTGTATCGTAAGTAAAATTTGGCTTCGGTTGAGACCAAATACAGGGATGTCATTTTCCCTGTTTTGAAGTCTTGCATTCATACGCGGCCCGGATTATGTTTCGCGCCGCTCACGCCGGCATAGCTATAATTGGTAGAGCAGCTGATTTGTAATCAGAAGGTTGGGAGTAAGTCTCTCTGCCGGCACCATTAAAAGAAAACCCCGCTTGCTTCTGGCAGCGGGGTTTTCTTTTGCTCACTTAAGATCACTTAGCCAGGCAAACCATCCGTTGTTTCAACCTCGTGCAGGTTATCATCCCAATCGGCCTTACTTCCCATCATGATATGTGCATCGGGGCGTTGGGAAAGATCGCTATCAAGGCTTCCGGCCGGAACAACAACCAGACGTCCGCCAATCTGCGCGCGCGGAGTTGCCGATCCACATGTTTTACAGAACGTTTTAGAGTGGCGCGTACCCGGCACGGTAAAACTCGTGATCTGATCTTCACCGGTCAGCCATCTAAGCTTTGCCGATTTTGAAAACAGATTGGCGGCATGGGCCGATCCGGTGTCTTTGCGGCAATAGCTGCAATGACACAGAAAGAAGCTGTCAAACGTGCCTTCAACTTCATATGTGACCGCGCCACACAGGCAACTGCCATGATGGGTATTGCTCATCCCCTGCCCCTTTGATGTTTGTTGTTCTGGTTATTGTGCCAGCCAACGGCTTGGAACGCCAAAGCCGGTTTGCCGACGATAAATAAGCTCTATCGTACCATCGGCCTTCATTTCAAACATCGCGGCTTCGATCAGCGGGATGATATCGGCGCGCTCCGGGTGGAAATAGGTATATTGCGGGATGGATTTGATGGTCGGGAAAAGGGCCTTGATCGGCAAATTTTCCTGCCGGATCACGGTTTGTGCCCACAAAACATCGACGATGGTGAAATCGATCCGCTGTTTGGCAAGCTTGCGCAGGTTAAAGACAGCATCAGGCGCTTCTTGCACATCCCAATCTGCCAGACGGTCCATGATATCGGGACCGTAGTCATAGCCATCCACCAGACCGATCTGCTTGCCGACAAAATCATCGAGCGACTGAAACACAAGCCCCGGTCTGTCTTCATGGACAAAAACACCCAGTTCCCAACGTAGAACCGAAATGTTCATCGGCGTCAGGCCTGCTTCATCCGATGAGGCAAGAATCGCATCAAACCGTCCTGCCCGAACGTTTTGAAGGCATCGGACATAGGGCATTTCAAGAAATTGCACAGGTATGCGGGCCCGATCAAAAGCACGCTGCATGATATCGATCTGGATTCCCTGGGGCCTGTGATCGCGCGTTTCGGCGAAGGGCGCCCATTCTTCAAAACAGATTCGCACACTTTCCTGCGCGAAGCTGACAATTGGGGTGCATATCGCAAACAGCAGGGCAAAACAGGCGGCGGCTTTGATCATCTGATGTTCTGTATTGGGGTTACCTACACCACCAGCCTATACAAACAGGTAGGGCGGCGCAATCCGTAGAAGCCACCGCCCTGTTATCTTGAACCGCAACTCAATGCCGATTCTATCCGTCTCGGCGGGACGACGCGTAACGTTCCGATTCTTTATAATAGGCGTCAAAACCGATGCGTTCGCGAAGTTCAGCCCAATCCATCAGCTTGTTTGTGCGCGGTTGACCGGCCTTCATGGTTTGCAGGCATTCGACCATTGCCTTCATCGCGGCAGCCATCAGCGATAAAGGATAAGCCGCAATCTGATAGCCGATTTCCTTAAGCTCTTCAGGTGACAGATCGGGCGTTTCGCCGCCTTCCACGATATTAGCCATCTTCGGTCCGGGAAGTTCGGCACAAAGTGTACGCATTTCATCGATGGATTTGGGGGCCTCGACAAACAAGATGTCGGCCCCGAGTTCCTTGAACTTCGCCGCGCGGTCAATCGCCTCAGCCAATCCGTGCTGATGACGGGCATCGGTTCGGGCCAGGATCAGGATATCCGCCCCGGCATCACGGGCATCGACAGCGGCCTTGATACGATCAAATGCCTCGTCCCGACCGACAACTTCCTTGCCCTTGGTATGACCGCAGCGTTTGGGTGCCAGTTGATCTTCGATCATGACGGCTGCGCAGCCCGCCTTGGCAAAGCCGGTGACAGTGCGTCTGACATTCATGGCGTTGCCATAGCCGGTATCCCCATCACCAATCACGGGGATCGATACCGCATCGGTGATGTTGCGCGCCTGATCAAGCACTTCGCCGTAAGACATCAGGCCGAGATCAGGTTCGCCAATCCGTGCGGCCGAAGTCGCAAAGCCCGACATGAAGGTTAGTCCAAAGCCTTCTTGTTCGATCAGCTTGGCAGAAAGCGCATCAAAGCAGCAGGGCATCGTAATCAGATCACCGGTGGCAAGAAGGGCGCGCAGGTGATCGGCAGGTGATTTTGAATGTGTCATCGGTCTTTACAGCTTGAACGGTATATAAAGTGCGAGATCGTGCCAGACATATAGAATGGCGGCACAAAGGAACATCAGGATCAGGAACGGGGCAACACCACTGGCGACCTCGCCCAATCGGGCTTTGGCGACAGACTGAATGACATAAAGGTTCAGTCCGACAGGTGGCGTGATCAGCGCACACTCGACCATGATCACCATATAGACGCCAAACCAGATCGGATCGAATCCAAGCGCCAAGGCGGCCGGCAACAGAACCGGCGTCATGATCAGCACCATCGAAAGCGCTTCAAACACCAGCCCCATGACCAGAAGAACCACCGTGACGACCAGAATGAAGCCAAGATCGGTATCAATTCCCTGGGTGATCATCATCGAGATGTCTTGGGGATTCGATAAAGCGTGATGGCTTTGCCGAATATCTTTGCCCCGGCAATGATCAAAATGATCGCAACCGTGGTCGCCATCGAATCAAAGACCGCCTTTTTCAGCGCATCCCATGTCAGAACCCGCATGATCGGCCCGGTAATGATCAGAGCTGCGGCAAAGCCAATTGCGGCCGCCTCAGTCGGGGTAAAGGCCCCGGAATAGATGCCAGAGATAATCAGAACGGCAAGGATCACTGACGGCAATGCCTTGAACGTCGCCCGCCTGCGTTCAGCCCAATCCTTTTTCGGTTCAAGCTCCTGCCCGCCCATCCGGGCATAGATCATCGAAAAGATGATAAAGAACACCAAAAGCGCGATCCCCGGTCCGATCCCGGCCAAGAACAGCGAAATCACCAATTCTTCGGTGACAAAACCATAAATGATCATCGGGATTGATGGCGGGATCAGAATGCCCAGTGTGCCGCCTGCCGCCAAAAGGCCATAGACGAATTTCTTGTTATAGCCGCGATTGATCATTTCCGGGATGGCGACGGTCCCGATCGTTGCCGCTGTTGCCACCGATGATCCGGAAATTGCGGCGAATACACCACATGACAGGATGGTTGCAACCGCCAGACCGCCCGGCCAATGGCCAACCCATGCACTGACGGCGGCAAACAGATCATTGCCGACACCGGCACGCAACAGGATGTTGGACATCAACAAAAACAGCGGCACAGCCAAAAGGATAAAGCCATCAAGCGTCGATAAAACCGCCTGTGGCGCCATAAGCGGTGAAAAGCCACCCAGCACCAACATGGCAAGGCCAAGTCCGCCAAGTGCAAAGGCAACCGGCACACGCATCAAAAGCAGCGCGAACATCGCACTAAGGGTCAGAACAATCGTCATTCGTGGGCCCCTTTTGGAATGTCCTTGCCGCGCAGAAGACCGACAATCTCGATCACGGATTGAACCGATAGCAATGCAAAGCCAATGGCAACCGGAAGCTCCGCCACCCATGCCGGAAGATCAAGCATGGTGCCGCTGGTGCGTCCGCGTTCAAAACTTTCATAAAAAATGTCCCAGCCCTTCACCGTTACCATGACGGAAAAGGCCAGAATGCAGACCATCGCCAGTATTTCGACAGCGCGCTGCATCTTGGGCTTCAGAAGCCTTGTGACGGCATCGACCGAAATATGTCGGCGTGCGGCCAAGGCCCAAGGCATCCCCATCAAAGAACCCCAGATCAGACAAAGCTGTGACAGCTCTGCCGCCCAGATTGTCGGACGGATAAAGAAGTAACGTGCAATGACTTCATAGGTGAGCATGCAACCCGCCAGCACAAACAGCAAAGCAGCAGCCCACGCCAGAAACAGCGTCAATCGATCAAACATCATTTCATCCATGCCGTGCGATCACGCCGATTGACCGACGATCTGTTACGGCGATCTCCTGAACTTCAAGGGATGGGGAACATCACAGCACGGACTTGCTTGGTGGCAAAACAGTTTTGAGACCGCGCGTGATAAAGGCAGAAAGCCGATCACCAATCAGAAAAGCACTCATTGGTGATCGGCGAAAATCATCAGAACTTCTGGGCAGCTTCAAAGACCTGTTTACCAAGGTCACCAGCATGTTCCAGGAACTCAGCATGAACCGGCTTTGCCGCTTCGCGCCATGCAGCCAGTTCTTCAGCGGTCGGGGTATAGATGGTCATGCCATTGGCTTTGGCTTCTGCGAATGCATCTGCCTCGATGGTCGACATGCGATCACGCACATCGTTTTCGGCATTTACCGCCGCGGTCGAAATGATGTCACGCTGCGCATCGGTCAGACCGTTCCAGAAATCGGTATTCACAACGACGATGAATTCGATATCGGCATCATTCGTAGTGGTAACCGTATCCATGACTTCCCAAAGCTGACGGGATTTAACGCCCGACATGCCGGTCATGCCGACATCAACCGTGCCACGCTGATAGGCGATATACTGTTCGGACCCGGAAATAAGGGTCGGCGCGCCACCAGCAGCAGAGATGAAATCACCCTGGGTTTTGGAGAACACGCGCACTTTCTGACCCTTAAGGCCATCCGGGCCTTTGATCGGGCCATCATTGGACAGCATGATCGAGCCGCCATAAGCCTGCCACCACAGAACGGTTGAGCCGGTTTCGGCAATTGCCGCATCAAGCGGACCACGAACCGGCGATCCCGGTGCAACGGCCTTGCGGACTTTGTCTTCTGAATCAAACAGGAACGGCTGATAGAAGATATCAACGGCCGGAACATCACCAACATAACGGGTCAGCGACGCCACACCCATTTCAATGGCACCCGATCCAACAGCAGCCGGAACTTCCTTGTCCTTATAAAGCTGGGCTGAGTCGTAGATCTCGACAGCGATGTCGCCGTTTGATTTTTCCTCAACCTCGTTTTTGAACATCAGCAGGTTCTGGCCAAGGTGGCTTTTCATCGGCAGCTGAAGGGAAATACGCAATGTCAAATCGGCTGCGTGAACTGCACCCGAAAATCCGACTGCCGCCATCAGGGCTGCGGCAAGAGCAAGTTTCTTCATGATGAACGTCCTCCGAGAACTATTATTTTATTTCTCTAGCTTCGGAAGCAAAGATGCGCCCAATAACGGGCCCCATTCAACATGTTTTGGCGCGCCATAACCCTCTATCGGAAAACCCTTAGTGCATTGCAATGGCGCATAAAACGTTACGGCAAAAAGGATTGTGCCTGTTTGCACGCATGCCTTTTACGGCGATGCAGTAATGCAATTTGATAGCCGCCGGATTGGTTCGGAAATGGTTCTGGCATGCCAGAATGGTCATTCTTAATACAATTACGAGAATCGGGCCGGTTTTCAAAGCCCTATCAAGGCAATCGTTTGAACATCACGGTGGTCGCACTGAGCTTCTCGGAAAATGGATCGCGGGCATATTCCGGGATTACGCCCGCCGTTTCGAAACCAAGTGTCGTGTATAGTACTTCTGCACTGTCCCCGGTGCGGGTATCGAGTGTCAAAAGGGTCCGGCCCAGTTCTCTCGCGCGCTGTTCGGCGGCCTGCATCAGCAACTTGGCAATCCCGCGTCTGCGGCAATCCGGACGAACCATCAGTTTACTGATATCGCCGCGATGGCGCTGATTGGGCATGCTATCGGTATCAAGCTGCACCGTGCCAACCACCCGATCCCCATCAAGAGCGACATAAAGGGTGCGCTTACCACCACGCAAGGCCGGAACAATACGGTCGCGCCAGAAGGCAGTGGCTTCGGACAGCGGGAAAGGTTCAATGAAACCGATGCTGGCGCCGTCATGAACGCAGGCATGAAGCATGTCGCCAAACTGATCGAGCTTGGCAGTAAGTTCATCAGCATCAAGCGGGATAATCTGTGGGGCTGTGGTGGTGGTCATTTCGGGTTCTCGTATCTGGGTTACGACTGGTTACGCTATTCGATGATGAACAGGTGATAGCGCGCACCTATATGCTTTGGCGTTTCAAACACATTGCCGCCGCGCAGCTGATAGCGCAGGCAATCGCCCTGCCACAGCCGATGGATTGTGCCAGCAATGTCCATGGAAAGTTCGCCGTCTAACATCACCAGATGGTGTTCAAGTCCATCGCGCGGCGATCCGGCATATTCGATGCGCTTACCCGGATCGATTTCGACTTCGAGCACCTCTGCCGACAAATGGCGCGATGCAGGCGAAACCAGTCGGCGGCGATAACCGGTTTCCGGATCTGTCCAAACTTCCTGATCTTTCCGCGCAATCAGGGGCGAAAAATCTTCTTCGACCATCTGCATCAGGCGCGACAAGGTCACGCCAAAGGCAACGCAAAGCTTGCCCAGCACACTGGCCGTCGGACTGACATCCCCATTTTCGATGCGTGACAGGCTGGCACGGCTGACCGCACTTCGCTTGGCAAGTTCATCCAATGACCAACCGCGTTCCGCGCGCAGTGATGACAAGCGGGCCGCAAGCCGTGTTTCGATATCGTCCATCTTTTACCTCTAATCTCAATATCGGGATATTTTTCCATTTATGAGAATTCGTCAAGATGAAAAACCGGCCCCACCGTGTGATGGCAGGGCCGGTTTATGCTTGCTTAAGCTGGCGCTGCGCGAGGTAGCGTGACTTAGGCGTTCCCGGCAGGGATACGGGCAACAACCTTGATCTCGAAATCAAAGCCGGAAAGCCAGGTGACGCCGACAGCCGTCCAGTTCGGGTACGGTGCCTGGTTAAAGACCGCGCCCTTTACTTCCATAATGTCGGCAAACTGGTTTTCCGGATCGGTGTGGAAGCTGGTGACATCGATAATGTCATCAAGGCTGGCTCCAGCGGCTTTGAGAATGGCCTTCAGGTTTTCAAATGCCAGTTCAACCTGCTTTTTGAAATCCGGTTCGGGGGAGCCGTCTTCGCGGCTGCCGACCTGACCGGAAACAAAAAGAAGATCACCGGAACGGATCGCAGGTGAGTAACCGTGCGCCTCATAGAGGGCATGGCGGTTCGGCGGAAAGATTGCTTCATTTGCGAGGGTCATAGGGGACCTCCTGTTTGGATAAATTCAGTGGGTATGGTGTTTCGAACCCATTTCAGATACGCTGCGTATGTGAACGCAGATATATTCACATACGCAGCGTATGTCAACTCACATACGTGACGTATGTTAAAATTGGAGTGCCTGATGGCTGCCAAGACCCGTGCTGAAAAGATGGAAGAAACCCGCGTCAAACTGATCGCAGCGGGGCGGAAAGCCTTTGCCGAAAAGGGATATGCCGACGCATCAATGGATGAGCTTACCGCCAACGCCGGGCTGACGCGCGGCGCGCTCTATCATAATTTCGGGGACAAGCGCGGGTTGCTTGCAGCCGTGGTTGACGAGATAGACTCGGCCATGGCGCAACAGGCCAAAGATGCCGGAACGGCAGCCGGTGGTGGTTGGACCGGACTGATGGCCGAAGGACGAACATATATCAAGCTGGCACGCGACCCGGAAATTCAGCGCATTGTTCTTCGCGATGGTCCGGCCTTTTTGGGCGATCCATCCCAATGGCCCAGCCAGAACCGCTGCTTGCAGGCAACTATTGAAACGCTGACAGCTTTGGCGGATCAGGGGGCGATCAAATCGGTTGATATCGAAGCATTGGCGCGGTTGCTAAACGGGGTTGCGCTAAACGCCGCCCTTTGGGTCGCGGCAAGCGATGATCCCGAAGATACAATGCATAAGGCAATTGCCGCCTTTGAATGCCTGGCCGCAGGTGTTCTGGTGACACCACAGGAAAGCTAAACCTGCTTTTGGCTTGCGGGCGGTGGAGGCATTTGGGGGCGGATGCGTCACAAATCGCCCCCTGCCCCGTCTCAGATCAGGCGGGAATGATGGCTTATTTGCCGTCTTCCAGGTCAAACCCGGCGCGGCTCCAACTTTGAAGTCCGCCTTTTAGATTGCTGACGTCGCAATCGACATGGGGCAGAACCGCGTTTGCCGCACCAAAGGATCGCTGCCCCACCGCACAGACAAAAACAAGATCAGTTTCGTTTTCATCTGTCAGGTCGACAAGGGCCGGAATATCGAAGTTCGATGTCGGGATATTAATCGCCCCTTCGATATGCCCCGTGGCAAACTCATCGGGTTCGCGGACGTCGATAACCGTCACCGTTTCCTGCCCGATCAGAAGATCCAGCTCGTGGGGTTCGACAAACTTTACTGCACCATCGGTCATTAAAAACTTCCTTGTTGGTGATCCGCACCAGCGACTTTGAAATGGTCCCAATGGGGTGCAGTGATAAAGCCCGACGTTGCAATTGTGCAAACGCAAAATATTTCCGCGCCAACCAGATAGCATAAAACCAAGGCCCGCCCCCACAATTCGGTCACCGATACGTGATCGGGCAAATCGAAATTCCTTCAATAATACTTAGGTCTTACCTTGCGGAACCTGTTCGTGCTTCCCAAGTCAATTAATAGGACATTTTCCGATGGCAGAAACCATGGTCACCCGACAGGTTTTTGCCCAAACAGGTCGCAAGACGACCTTAAGGGTCGCCGCAATGGGACCCAAATATCGCAACCCAAAGTAGCAAATATTTGATTGTGAAATGGCAAGTACAGCAGTTTCAAACTCTTGGCACATTCCGCCATCTATTAACCTTAAGCTAAATAGACTTCTTTAAAATATTTACCGTCAGGCGAATGCATCGAAACGACATTTGCCGACGCACACAGAATCAGACGGCCATTATCTGGCCTGCTGCAACGCAAAACAGGAAAGACAGGAAACGTAAGTTTGACACGCGTGCGATAACGTTTGAAAGGAGACCGCGCCATGGCTGAAGACAAGGACATCTTCGAGCTGTATGCGGAAGGGTATGACGGAAAGCAAGAAACCGAACTGACCATCCGCGATTACCTCAATCTGTGTCGCGAAGACCCAACGGCCTATGCCTCGGCCGCTGAACGCATGATCTCGGCGATTGGTGAACCGGAACTGATCGACACATCGACAATTCCCGCCTCGGCCGCATCTTTCTAAACCGCACCATCAAACGTTACCCTGCCTTTGCCGACTTCTTTGGCATGGAAGAAACCGTCGAACGTATCGTCGGCTTCTTTAAATATGCCGCACAGGGGCTCGAAGAACGCAAACAGGTTCTGTACCTGTTGGGTCCGGTTGGTGGCGGTAAAAGTTCCCTTGCCGAACGGCTCAAGGAACTGATGGAACGCGAGCCGATTTACGTTCTGAAAGCCGGTGATGAAATCAGCCCGGTTTTCGAAAGCCCGCTTGGCCTGTTTAACCCGGCCAAAATGGGTGATGCAATTGAAGATAAGTACGGCATCCCCAAACGCCGCCTCACGGGCCTCATGTCACCATGGGCTGTCAAACGCCTTGATGAGTTTGGTGGTGATCTTTCCAAATTCTCGGTCGTCAAACTGATCCCGTCCCGCCTGCGTCAAATCGCGATAGCCAAAACCGAACCGGGTGATGAGAACAACCAGGATATCTCGTCTCTGGTTGGTAAGGTCGATATCCGCAAGCTGGAATATTTCAGTCAGAACGATCCGGACGCCTATAGCTATTCGGGCGGTCTGAACCGTGCCAACCAAGGGCTTCTTGAATTTGTCGAGATGTTCAAAGCCCCGATCAAGATGCTCCATCCGTTGCTGACCGCAACACAGGAAAGCAACTATATCGGCACGGAAAACCTTGGCGCCATTCCGTTCCAAGGCTTGATCCTTGCGCACTCGAACGAAGCAGAATGGCAAAGCTTCAAGGCCAACAAGAATAACGAAGCCTTTATTGACCGTATCTCGGTGATCAAGGTGCCCTATTGCCTGCGTGTTTCTGAAGAAACCATGATTTACGACAAGCTTCTTCAGGGATCAGAGCTTGAACAAGGGGCGTGCGCGCCCGGAACGCTCAAGATGCTGGCACAGTTTTCGGTTCTGTCGCGCCTGCATGAACATGAAAACTCCAACCTTTATTCCAAGATGCGCGTCTATGACGGCGAAACGCTTAAAGACGTCGATCCCAAAGCGAAATCCATGCAGGAATACCGTGACACGGCCGGTGTGGATGAAGGGATGGACGGCATTTCGACCCGCTTTGCCTTCAAGGTTCTTTCGGAAACCTTTAACCACGACACCCATGAAGTTGCGGCTGATCCGGTACATCTGATGTATGTGCTTGAACAGGCCATCCGGCGAGAACAATATCCGGAAGAACGCGAGAAGGACTATATGGACTTTATCAAGTCCGAACTGGCCCCGCGCTATGCCGAGTTTATCGGTGCGGAAATCCAGAAAGCCTATCTCGAAAGCTATTCCGATTACGGCCAGAACCTGTTTGATCGCTATGTGTCTTATGCCGACGCATGGATCGAGGATCAGGACTTCAAGGACCCCGATACCGGTCAGCTTCTTGATCGCAAGATCATTGATCAGGAACTTTCGAAAATCGAAAAACCGGCTGGCATTGCCAACCCGAAAGACTTCCGCAACGAGGTCGTTAAATTTGCCCTGCGTGCACGTGCAAACAACAAAGGCAAAAACCCGGCTTGGACGTCTTATGAGAAACTGCGTGATGTGATTGAAAAACGCATGTTCAGTCAGGTCGAAGACCTCCTGCCGGTGATTTCGTTCGGTTCAAAGAAAGACAGCGAAACCGAGAAGAAACACAACGAGTTCGTCAAACGCATGATCGATCGGAGCTATACCGAACGTCAGACCCGCCGTTTGGTCGAATGGTATATGCGCGTGAACAAGGCCGGATAAGCCACGCCCTCGGCTTTCCGACCCTACCGGGCGGTTTCTCCCTTGTCCGCCCGGTCTTCTTTCCAAATCAGGATGCGGCGAGATGTGTCGATCCTGTGGATGACCGGGGCACAGACGATCTTGAAGTCAGACCCTAGACTTTGCGCAGGATGTGCCCGTCCAAGGAAGTGACTGCCCATGTTTTATATCGTTGACCGTCGCAAGAATCCGACAGGCAAAAGCCTTGGCAACAGACAGCGCTTCATGCGCCGTGCCAAGGCACAAATCAAAAAAGCGGTCGAAGACACCATCCGCTCACGCGGGATCACCGATATTACCAGTGGCGACCAAATCACTATTCCGGGCAAGACCCTGAAAGAACCGGGTTTTCATCATCAAGGCCGGGGCGGCAACCGCAATTACGTCCTGCCCGGCAACAAGAAATTCGTTCAGGGTGACCGTATCGCCCGTCCGCAAGGTGGTGATGGCGGTGCTGGAGGATCACAAGCAAGCCCCGACGGCGAAGGCGAGGACGAATTTCAGTTCACGCTTACCCGTGATGAGTTTCTTGATATCTTCTTTGAAGACCTTGAACTGCCCGATCTTCTGAAAAAAAGCCTGAAGCAGACCACAGCCTTTCGCAATGCGCGTGCCGGGTTCTCGGTTGAAGGAACACCTTCGAACCTGAGCCTTGTGCGTACCATGCGTAATTCACTGGCGCGCCGCATAGGCCTTCGGCGCCCGAAAACGTCCGAAGTGCGCGAACTTGAAGAACAGATCACGGCCCTTCAGGCCAAAGCGGAAAAGCGCCCCAACGGCAAGCTGACCAAGGCCGATGACGAAAAGCTTCATACCCTTCTGGCCGATCTTGAAGAAGCCAAACGCCGGATGAAGGCGATCCCGTTCATTGATCCGATCGACACCCGCTATAACCAGTTCCAACAAATTCCCGATCCCAATACGCAGGCAGTGATGTTCTGCCTGATGGATGTATCGGGTTCGATGTCCGAACAGATGAAGGAACTAGCAAAGCGGTTCTTCATGTTGCTGCACCTCTTCCTGCACCGTCGATACGAGCATGTCGAGGTGGTGTTTATCCGCCATACATCGCGCGCATCCGAGGTCGATGAAGAGACATTTTTCTATTCACGCGAAACGGGCGGGACGATTGTTTCCACGGCACTCGAAGAAATGAAAAAGGTACTGGTGGATCGCTATCCGACCGATCAGTGGAACATCTATGCAGCCCAAGCATCCGATGGCGACAACTACTCCAATGACGGCGCGAAATGCACCAGCCTTCTTGCCGAAGACCTGCTGCCGAAATGCCAATATTACGCCTATATCGAAATCACTGATGAGCGCGAGGCAGAGATATTTGCCGCCGCCGAGGGCGAAACCGCCCTGTGGAAGGCCTATGCCCCGCTTGCCAGAGACAATCCGCGCTTTGCCTTAAAACGTGTAACCAAAGCGGCTGATATCTTCCCGGTATTTCGGGAACTCTTTGCCAAAAATCGTTCGGAGGCCCGGGTATGAGCACCAAAACCAAATCCGGAAATGCCAAACAAACCGATGACAGCAAACTTCTTTTCACCAGTGCAGACTGGGATTTTGAGACCCTTAAAACCACTTATGATGCGATTGAAGAAATCGCACTTAAGGAGCTTAAGCTTAACGTCTATCCCAACCAGATCGAGGTGATTACGTCCGAGCAGATGCTTGATGCCTATTCATCGATTGGCATGCCGCTGATGTATCATCACTGGTCATTTGGCAAACGCTTCGTGCGTGATGATGTGATGTATCGCAAGGGCTATCAGGGACTGGCCTATGAGATCGTGATCAACTCCAACCCATGCATTTCCTATGTGATGGAAGAAAACACCATCGTCATTCAGGCCTTGGTGATTGCCCATGCGGCGTTTGGACATAATCACTTTTTCAAAAACAACTATCTGTTCAAACAATGGACGGATGCAGAAGGCATTCTCGATTACCTGCAATTTGCCAAAGGCTATATCGCCAAATGCGAAGACCGATACGGGTTTGATGCGGTTGAGCGGGTATTGGATGCTGCCCATGCTCTGATTGAACAAGGCGTTAACCGCTATTCCCATCCGGAAAAACCCAATCTCGCGGTCGAACTTGAACGCGAACGCGAACGGGCAAAATACGAAGACGAAACCTATAACGATTTGTGGCGCACCCTGCCCCAACCTGATCAGGATGATCAGGACATTGACGAGCTTAAACGCAAGATGCGGGTTGAAGAACGCCGGGCACAGTTCGGACTGCCCGAAGAGAACCTGCTTTATTTCCTTGAGAAAAACGCACCTGCCTTGCAGGCATGGGAACGTGAATTACTGCGCATCGTGCGCAATATCGGGCAGTATTTCTATCCGCAAAAACAGACCAAGATGATGAATGAAGGCTGTGCGTGCTATGTGCACTACGCCATCATGAACAGCCTTTATGACAAGGGGCTGATTTCCGAAGGCGCGATGATGGAATTCATCGATTACCATTCCCGCGTTGTATTCCAGGCCGAATTCGATGATCAACGCTATTCGGGCTTTAACCCCTATGCACTCGGTTTTGCCATGATGCAGGACATCCACCGCATCTGTGTTGACCCGACCGAAGAAGACCGCAAATGGTTCCCCGACATCGCCGGGAATAACGAGCCTGTCGAAACGCTGAAAGAAGCATGGGCGCATTACCGCGATGAAAGCTTCATCCTGCAGTTCCTGTCACCCAAGGTGATGCGCGATATGCGGATGTTCATGATTGATGATCAAAGCACATCGCCACATCTTGAAGTCGCTGCCATCCATGATGATAACGGATATCGCAAAGTTCGCCGGTCCCTTGCGCGCATGCATGACATTTCGGTGCGTGAGCCCGACATGCAGGTGGTCGATGTCGATATCCGTGGCAACCGGCAACTTTATATCCAGCATACCGAGCATGAAGGTGTCCGCCTGGACAAATCCGAAGCCCAGATGACCTTGGGCTATATCGGCCAACTTTGGGGATATGGCGTTACGTTGCAGGCCGTTGATTATGAAAGCGGCGAGATCCTGCATGAAATGAATTACACGCCCGAAGATCTGGCAGGCAACTGATCGCCTGCCAGCGACCCTATCGCGACTTCACGGCATCGTCTGTGCATTTTTCGCCAGATGACTGAGTTATCGCTAGGATGTGACGCCATCACTGGCAATCCGACTCCCGTCACTTTCCCACCCCTTACGTACAGTTCCACGACGTGAAATTGGCGAAATTAGCTACTTATGCGTGTTCTTAAAAATCACGAAACACGCATGAGCATTATTATTCATGCCAAAATTCGAAACCAATCAATTAATAACGAAAATCAGTTGCGTCATTAATTTAAGAATGATTATTACTTTCGAAATCAGCCACCACCAAACTACCTCGCCCCGATTGCGCCGGATAGAAAGACCGTTTTATGGCTTCGCGCGTGACCGCACGCATAACCCATGCATTGATTTTGCTGTTCATCGTATCAGTGGTCGGCTTTGCCTTGTTGCGGCTAATGCCGGGCGACTTTGCCGAAATTCTTTTGATGGCGCAGATGGATGGCACTTTGCCAACCGCCAATGACGTTGCGCTGTTTGCCAGCCAGAATGGCCTGGATGATCCATTGCCACAGCAATATGCACGCTGGCTTTTGGGCATTTTGCAGGGCGACCTTGGCAAGTCGTTCATCACCAATGAACCGATCCTGAACGACATCACGCTTCGTTTGGGGCAATCGTTGCTGCTGGCGGTTTTATCGCTAATCACGGCCCTTTTGATTGCAGTACCGCTTGGCATTTTATGCGCGCGCTTTCCCGGCAGTCGGATTGATCGCATTGCCGGGATGATCAGTGTCATTGGCATGTCGATCCCGAATTTCTGGTACTCGCTGCTGTTGGCACTTTTATTCTCGCTTGTGCTGGGATGGCTGCCAACCGGCGGACATGGCACCTGGGCCCATGCGGTTTTACCAACCTTGGTAATTGCGACATCGGTCGCCGGTGTTTTATCGCGCTATGTGCGTGGAAGCCTTCTGGAAGAACTTTCCAAACCCTATATCCGCACGGCAAAGGCCAAGGGGCTAAGTCGGCTGCGCACGGTTTTGCGTCATGCAGTGCCCAACATTGCACCGGGCGTTTTGACGTTTTCAGGCATGCAGTTTGCCCGGATCTTCGATGGCATGATCATTGTCGAAACCCTGTTTGCCTGGCCAGGCATCGGGCGGTTTCTGGTTGAATCCCTTTTGAACCGTGATTACCCGGCCATTCAGGCTTGTTTCCTTTTGATTGCCGCAAGCTACATTCTGGTCAATCTGACAGTTGATCTGTGCATCGCCCTTTATGATCCCCGCACGCGGGAGATTGTTTGATGCCGGTCACGATCGACAAAATGTCCTTTACCCGCGGCAAACTGCTTCAAGCCGGGCGCAACGTGTTTCGTGGCTATGCGCTTGTGATGGTCCTGATCCTTCTAGCCATCCTGTTCCTACCGCTTTTTGCCCCCAATGATCCTTACAAGGCGCAGTTCCTGTTTCGCCTGAAACCGCCAAGTTGGGATTACCCGCTTGGCACGGATGCGTTGGGACGGTGCGTTTTATCGCGCCTGATGTATGGCGCGCGCCTGACCACGGCGTCGGCATTGATCGTTGTGGTCAGTGCGTCGCTGATCGGAAGTGCCATCGGCGCCTTTGCCGGGATGGTTGGTGGCATTCTTGATCGCATGATCATGCGGTTTTGCGAAGGCATGTCGGTTTTCCCGGCGCTCGCCATCTGCATGATCATTGCTGGTACCTTGGGCCTTGGCTTGCAGGCTGTGATCATTGCGCTGATCACGGTGCATTGGACCGACTATGCCCGGGTTGTCCGTAATGCCGTGATTGTCGAGCGCACCAAACCCTATGTCATGGCGGCCGAGGCACTTGGCGCACGTCGCCACCGCATCGCGCACCGTCACATTTTCCCAAATATCATCGGCCCGCTTCTGACACTGGCGGCCTATTCCATGTCCTGGGCGATCCCGGTCTTTGCCGGATTGAGCTTTTTGGGACTGGGGGTCGAACCCGGCACCCCTGAATGGGGCCTGATGATTGCTGAATCGCGCAATTACCTGCGCGACTACCCACGCCTTGTGCTTGCACCGGGCCTGACCATCGCGGCCTTCGTCGTCGCGGTGAACCTTCTCGGAGACCTGTTGGGAGACCGTTTCCGACTTCGTCAGATCAACTACCTTCATTAGATGGACAGAGACCGTAAAATGATCAAAAAGACACTTCTTGGCGCTGCCTTTGCAGCCATTGCCCTTGGCAGTTTTTCGGTTGGGGTAACCGATGCCAAGGCATCCGACGACAAGACCCTTGTGATCGGCACCATGTGGGAATCACAGCCGCTTGCGATGAAGCCGCGCCGCTCGCGCTTCTTTAATGAAAGCGAAATCCTCGATACCCTGGTCAAGCTTGATTATGACCTGAAGCCGATCCCAGGTCTTGCGACCGCTTGGGACCGTGTATCGCCGACTGTTTGGCAGTTCAAACTGCGTGAAAACGTTGTCTTCCACGATGGTACCAAGCTTGATGCCGAAGCTGTCAAATTCTCGCTCGAACGGGTGATCGCGCTTCTTCCTTATGCTGCTGACCTTTTGAACATCAAATCGATCAAAGCGGTTTCACCGCTGGTCGTTGAGATCGAAAACACCGAACCGTTCGCAGCCCTGCCAAACCAGCTTTCCGATGCAATCACGGTTGTTTATGCCAAATCATCCTTTGACGATGCGGGTGAGTTCGTAAAACCGGTTGGTACCGGCCCGTGGAAATTCGAAGAATACCGCAAGCAGGACCGCACCATCGTTTCATGCTTTGACGGTTACTGGGGCGAAAAGCCGGCACTGGAAAAAATCGAATACCGCTTCATCCCGGATCACAATTCGCGCACGCTCGCACTTGAAGCAGGCGAGATCGATTTCGTCACCAACATGCTGCCATCTGATGTGAAGCGCCTGTCTGAAGATGACGCCTTCAAGGTCTATGCAGAGCCGACATCTGGTCTTTATTACGGTGCGTTTAATGCCGGTGAGAAAAGCGTTCTGTCTGATGTGCGCATCCGTCAGGCGGTTAATGCCCTTGTTGACCGTGACCTGTTGGTTGAAGGTGCGCTTGATGGCGTTGGCGAACCGGCATGGGAATTCTTTGCGCCGGGCTTTGACTGGGCACCGCAGGCCGATGCCAAATATGCCCTTGATCCGGAACTGGCTGCATCACTTCTGTCTGACGCAGGTTACGCGAAGGTCGACGGCAAATGGATGAAGGATGGTGAACAGCTTACCCTTCGTATCCTGAGCTATTCTTCGCGTACTGAAATGCCGATGATCACCGAGGCCATGGCCGCCCTTCTGAACGAACAGGGCATTGCCACCGAAGTTGGCATGTATACCTGGGGCGGGATGCTTGATCTGGTCAAACAGGGTGAATATGACGTCTCTGTCGTCTTCTGGACGCCGGAAATGACCGGTCATCCGGACCTTCATCTGAAGTCACAGTTCCATTCCAAAGCGGGCCTGAACTATCAGTTCTGGGGAAATGCTGACTTTGACGCTGCTGTGGATAAGGGCCGTACCCTTGATCTTGGCGAAGAACAGGTCGCGACCTACACCAAGGCGATGAATGTGCTTCACGACGACGCGCCGATCATTCCGCTGGTGCATAAGGTGTTTGTAGTTGCCTCGACCAAGAATTTGGAAAACTACCGCATCCATCCGTCGGGCTTCTTCTTTGACTTCAAGAATGTCTCGAAGTGATCCAACAAAAAGAGCCGCCCAGTGGGCGGCTCTTTGCTTTTTGGTCTGAACCAAAACCGGCTTAGTTCGCACTGGTCAGATCAACACCAAACCATTTTTCCGAAAGTGCTTTTAAGGTGCCATCAGCACGCATCGCATCGACGATTTCAGTGATCTTGGCGGAAAATTCTGCATCCCCCTTATCAACCGCAACTGCCAGCGGCTCATAAACAAGCGGTTCGCCAACCATACGGAACGGCATGTTGTTTTCAATTGCCGCCGTTGCGGTCGGAACGTTCGAGAGAACCGCATCAACACGCACGCCATCGCCCAAACGCAAATCATCAAATGCCATACCATCAGACTCATAGGTCTGAATACGGCCAGGGGTGACTTCATATTCAAACGCCGGAACGCCTTCGACATCCATCACCAGTTTGTGGCGCAGATAATCTTCATAAGAACACGCCGCACAGGCACCAACCACCTTGCCATCAAGGTCAGATGCCTTTTCAAAGCTGGTATTGTCCTTGTGTGCGACCAGAATGGCCGGGGTGTAGTAATAGACAGCCGGGAAATCGAGAACTTCCGCTCGTGCCGTGGTCGGGGTCATGGAGCCAACAGCAATATCCCAACGACCTGCCCAGTTACCGGCAACCTGTGCTTCCCATGACGGGGTAACAGGTTTGAATTCCGCGCCAAGGCGTTTGGCAATTTCGCGGGCAACTTCAACGTCAAAACCGGTCAGCTGGTTGTTTTCATCGGTAAAGGCGACCGGCGGATAGCCGTCTGCCGTTGCACCAACCAGTGTTTTGGTTTCCATCACACGATCAAGCGTCTCGCCAGCCGTTGTCGTCATCAGCGGTGCCACAGACATCGCCATACCAGCCAGAAGCATCTTCGTTGAATTAAAGTTCATTTCATTGGGCTCACTTTTTGTGTAGTTCTGGCAAACCTTGTATACAAAATCCAAAAAGATGTCAGCGCCAATGAACATTCCCGTTTCAGAAACAGCCAATTCGCCAACAATGCCCCATAAGCCGGGTTGGCCACTTGGACTGTTTTCCGCCATTTGCGGTTTGATCATTTTGTCTGCCCGTCCCGGTATCTGGTTTGGTGCGGATAGCTATGTGATGGATTTCGGGATTTCGGTTGCGGCTGCGGCAGTCCTTTGGGCGCATTTCAAACTTCTGCATCGGCTAAGTTTCAAGCTGCAAACCGCCATCATCTGGACCGAGCTTTTGGTCCTGTTTGGTACGTTCTTTTACAGTTTTGATCTGAGCTTTGACTTCATCGGATCTCGCCTGCCCTATCTACTGGGTCTTTCGCTTGAGGGTGATTTTTTGCAGGGTGCGGTGCTGACCCTGTTCATTTCACTGATATCAATTTTCTGCGCGATCATACTGGCGTTGCTTGCCGCCCTTGGGCGTCTGTCACGTAGCGGCGTGTTCTTTGGCGTATCGACCTTTTACACATCCTTCTTCCGCGGAACGCCGCTTTTGCTCCAGGTGATGTTGATCTATCTCGGCCTGCCGCAGATTGGAATTGTTCTTTCGGCGGTGCCAGCAGGCATCATTGCCCTGTCGCTTTGTTATGGCGCCTATATGGCCGAGATTTTCCGTGCCGGGATCGAAGCGGTCCCCGAAGGTCAATCAGAGGCCGCCATGTCGCTTGGCTTGAAACCCTGGCAGATGATGCGTTTGGTTGTCCTGCCCCAGGCCCTTCGATTGGTGATCCCGCCCACGGGCAATCAGTTTATTTCGATGCTCAAAGACTCTTCGCTGGTATCCGTCATGGGCGTGTGGGAGCTGATGTATCTGGCGCGTACCCATGGCCGGTCGGAATTCAAATATATGGAAATGCTGATCTCGGCGGCGATCATTTATTGGGTCATGTCAGGCACATTTGAATATATCCAAAGCCGGGTCGAGAAAAAGCTCGGCAAAGGTGTTCGGGTCTAGCCACACAAACCAAATCCCAAACAAAACAGCCAAAAATCCGCATTAACTACAGGTGCGGATTTTTTGTTTCGGATATGGAATGCACCTATTTCGATCAGGCAATGGATCTTAATTTGATCAAACGCCCCAACAATCCCCACGGGACATCCCCCATACTTAATCTAACCGTCATGCAGATACGTGCAACTCTGGATTGATAGATCGGTCAATTGCGGTACAATAGTTGGACGGGGTTTTAGAAGAATAATTGTTCCATATCAGGCTTCTGTGACGGTGGGCACATCGCATTTCAGGCGATGCTTTTATCTTCCCGAAATAACCTGCCCCCCAAATGGGGCACAAGAATAACACAGAGCATCTGCCGTGCCGGGAACCGCATTCCGGTACGTTGAGGGAGACCAACATATGATCACGCGTCGCGGACTTCTGAAAGGGTCGGCTGCAGCGACCGTTGCTGCAGGTATTGGTCCAATGCCGTGGCTTGTTTCGCCATCCAATGCGATGGAAACGATTGCAAGCCAATCCCCGATCGGTATCACCGATGATCTACCCAACCCGATGGAAATTCATTCGGTCGATGGACGCCTTAAGGCGGACTTCTTCATGGATGCCAGCGACTATTCGCTGCCCAGTGGTCCAGCCAAGCTTCGCATTTTTAATGCATCCATCCCCGGCCCGACCATTCGCATGAAGCCCGGCGATACGCTTGAACTGGCATTTGAAAATCGGATGCCGCCCAACAAGGATGCTGGCAAGGACGTGGTCACCAATGTGCCCAACCGGTTTAACACCACGAATGTCCATTACCACGGCTTCCATGTCAGCCCGCGCGGCAACAGCGACAATGTGTATCTTCAGATCGAACCGGGGCAAAGCTTTAACTATGTCGTGAAGCTTCCGGTCGACCATCCGGCAGGCAATTACTGGTATCATCCGCATCGCCATGGATCGGTTTCGGCACAGGTCGCATCGGGTGCAGCAGGTATGGCCATCATTGGCGGTACGCTTGATGAAGTGCCCGAAGTTGCCGCCGCCCTTGAACGCGTTTTAGTGCTTCAGGCACCGGTTCCGGGTCTTGATGGCCTGCTGGAAAGCGAAAAGCCGATCTGGCCGCTGGATGCAGAACGCGATTTCCTTGTGAATGGTCAGTACCGCCCAAAGATCTATATCCGCGAAGGCGAAGTTCAGCACTGGCGTTTGCTTAATGCCGGTGACGCGCAGTTCATCCCGCTGCGCGCTGATGGCATGGAAATGCATCTGATCGGTCTGGATGGCAATCCGCTGCCCAAGGCCGAAGAAACCGAAGAATTCCTTCTGGCACCGGGCAACCGCGCGAACCTTTTGATCAAGGGTGTTAAAACCGGGACCTATGCGCTACGTCGTCCGGCCTTCATGCAGGGCAAGGCCAGCCTTCCCGAAGAACATCTTGCCGATATCATCGTGATTGCAGCCGATGATCCACGTGTGGCGAGCGGCGTTAAATTCGGCAAGTCGATCCCGACCGGGGATCTTCCGAAAAACGAAATCCTGACAGACATCACCGATGATGAAATCACCAACCGACGCAAGTTTGTGTTGGGTGTGAAGGACGTGTCAGGCTTCTTTGATGACACGGAATTTACCATCAACGATCGGGGATTTGATCCACGGCGTGACGATGTTGTCGCCAAGCTGGGTGCGGTTGAAGAATGGACACTGATCAATACAACGCCGTTCCCCCATCCACTGCACATCCACGTCAATCCGTTCCAGGTGGTTTCGATCAATGGCGAACCTGACACGCGCAAACCGTGGATGGACACCATTGCCGTTCCGGCAGCCGGCACGGTGACTTTCAGAACGCGCTTTGTTGATTTCACCGGCCGCTACGTAATGCATTGCCACATCCTGCCACATGAAGACACCGGCATGATGATCAACGTCAATATAGAGGTATGATGATGCGATCCCTTATTCAAACCGCAAGCGTCACCGCGGCCATCGTGATCGCATGGTCCGCCCTTTCGACGTCAGAAGCTTTGGCCGATGACACGCAAAAAGGCGCAATGCCAACGGCGGCATCGCAATGCCTGTCCTGTCACGGGACGAACGGCAACCCGGCCCTTAAGGATGTTCCGATCCTTTTGGGGCAGCAGCCGCTTTATCTGGAAAACGCCATTCGCGCCTATCAGGACGGTCGCCGTACCGGTGGTCAGGCGCTTGTCATGCATGAAATCGTAAAAGATCTGAGCGATGCGGATATCAAGGCCATCGCCACCTGGTTCGGAGGGACACAATAATGAAACGCTTTATGCTTCCTGCACTTGCCGGTCTGATGATGGCCGCCCCGATCATGCACGCAACTGCTGATGAGCTGATCTATCTGACCGATGCCAAGGGTACCGAGATTTTCATGGATGCCGAATATACCGGCCCCTATTTCGAACTGGCGAGCTACCTTGAAAGCGAACATATCCTGACCTTCTGTGGCCCGGCCAGCATTGCCGCAACCATGAACAGTCTTGGTGTCAAACGCCCGCAGCCCCAGCGCCTGTATCCTTGGGCTTTCTTTACCCAGGAAACGGTGTTCACGCCAGAAAACCAAAAGGTCAAATCATATGCCATGGTCGAACATGACGGCTTGATCCTTAGCCAGATTGCCACCTTCTTTGAAAATCTTGGTGTGAAGGCAGAATACCATCACGCCAACAATTTCGATGAAGCATGGCTGCGCGATACCATCAAGGCAACGCTTGCGGACCCGAACAAACGTCTGGTCGCGAACTATTCGCGCAAACCGATCGGTCAGGTCGGTGGCGGGCATGTATCGCCGATTGCTGCCTATGACGAAGATACCGACCGCGCGCTGGTTCTGGATGTTGCCAAATACAAATACCCGCCGGTCTGGATGACGATTGAAGACCTGCGCAAGGCCATGGCATCGATTGATGATGGTTCGAACAAGGCCCGTGGTCTTGTCGTGGTAAGCAAATGAAGATTTCACGCCGCGCCCTTTTAGGGTCAATCTCATTATTGCCACTGGCACCGGTTGCCGCCCGCGCACAGGCGTTGGGCAGCAATGCGGTTTTCTATGACATTGTGCGTCAAATTGGCGGCATCCCCGATATTTCGGATCATCTTCTTGATGCCGCCAATGACGAGTTCCTCGCGACATACGGCGAACTGGCCCAGCGCAATTTCGTCAATGCGCTTCGCACAGGTTCCATTTCCGAGCGGATCAAACAGGCCAGCCCGGAAATTCAGGAACGGGCAGCCTTTATCGCCCGCCTGCTTTATACCGGCGAAGTCATGCGTGATGGTGCCTATAAGGCGATCTATTACCCGTGGTGTCTGGGCTGGAAGTCGCTGAGCTTTGCGACGGCACCGGGCACATGTGGTGGTCCGGCCTTTGGCCATTGGGCCCATCATCCGGTCGCGGGGGATATGTGATGGAAGCAACTGTCGTCATCATCGGATCGGGCATGGCCGGATCGCATCTGGCCTATAGCCTTGTGCAAAAGGGCATTGATGTGATCATGCTCGAAGCAGGTCCGAAACGCACACGCGCCGAAAACCTCAAGAACTTCTATGAAAACCCGGTCAAGGGGCCGCAATCCCCCTATCCGTCGCAACCCTATGCACCCCATCCCGAGGACGGGAAGTATAACGACTTCTACGTTCAGGGTGGCCCGGATCAGTTCATTGGGGCCTATCTGCGTTTGTTCGGCGGTACCACCTGGCACTGGACCGGCTTTGCCGATCGACTACGCCCGCATGATTTCACCATGCAGTCAACCTATGGCGTGTCGCGCGACTGGCCGATCAATTACGACCTTCTGGTTCCCTATTACATCGAAGCGGAGAAGCGCTGGGGCGTTGCGGGGGATCCGAACTATCCGTGGGGCGCACCACGCGATGGCGCCCCCTATCAGATGCCGCCAATCCCGATGAGCTATATGGATCAGAAGGTGACCGAGGCGCTTGATAAACTGGGTTTGCATTCCGCACCGTTTTCCCATGCGCGCAATTCCGAGATTTTCGATAAACGCCCGGTCTGCTGCGGCAACAATACCTGCGTGCCGATCTGTCCGATTGGCGCGAAGTATGATGCATCGGTTCATGCGCAAAAGGCAGAAGACCTTGGCGTGCGCGTTGAGACCGAGGCACTGGTCAGCTTTATCGAGGTTGGCCAGGATCAGAAGATCAGTCGGGTAAAAGTCCGCAAACCGGATGGATCCGAATTCTGGGTCAGCGGCAAATATTTTGCTGTCTGCTGTCACGCGATTGAAAACCCGCGTCTTCTTTTGAATTCCAAACAGGACACAGCACCCAACGGCGTTGCCAACAGTTCCGATGCGGTCGGCCGCAATCTTTTGACGCAAGCCAACCAGGACAGCTGGGGCACGCTTGATGAACAGATATTCCCCTATCGCGGGCCACAACAGACCGGTGGTCTGGTTGAGTTGCGTGATGGTGAATTCCGATCAGATTATGCCGCCGTTGGCACCAGTTTCATGAATGATGGGTGGTCGGGGAATTCCGATGCCACCAATCTGGCAAAGGATCTGATAAAAAAGGGCATGGTCGGTCAGGAACTGGCGCATGCCATCAATGATCAGATTTCACGCCATTTGCGTCTCAATAGCTCGGCCGAAGTTTTGGCAAACTGGAACAACCGGGTTGAGCTTGCCGATGAAAAGGACAGCTCTGGCATTCCGCGTCCGAAGGTGACCTTTACCCTTGATGATTACACCAAAAAGGGACTGTCAAACGCGCTTGAGGTCAATCGCAAGATCTTTGCGGCCCTTGGTGTAAAGGACATGAAGACCGATACGCCGTATCTGTCGAATGCGATTATCGGCGGGACGACGATTATGGGGACGGATCCGAATATCTCGGTGGTGAACCCGGATCTTGTCGCACATGATCACAGCAACCTTTATATTCTGGGATCAAGTTCGCATGTAACAACCCCGGTCAATGCTCCGTCCTTGACCATCGCTGCACTGGCAATCCGTGCAGCAGACCATATGGCCGATGCATTGACCAAATGAACGCACCACTCAAACAACTGATCTTGATTGAAACAGGGCTTCTCGCCCTGTTCATTCTTCTGGGCAACGGATTGCGATCTGTCGCCACCATGACGGTATCTGTTTCCCAAGGCGAGTTTGCCAGCTTTCTGAATATCTCGGTCGAGCGGACCGACATTCTGATCGAAGTTCTGATTGGTGGTGCTGTCATGGCACTGGCCATCGCGCCCTTTGTGATCAACAGCAACACTGCACGTCGGGTGTGCCTTGCCACCGCCCTTCTGGCCAGTGCCAGTTATGCGATGGTCGGCCTGACCATGCATTGGGACCCGGCACTTTCGGTGCGCGAGATTATCGTTCTGGCCAGCTTCTGCATGGGTGGTTTTGCGATTTCCTTCTTCGCACCTTTGGCACAGCTTGCCATCAGTCAGGCAAAGACGGATCGCGAAAAGTCGATGCTAACGACCGTCTGGACCGCGGCCCAACCCATCGCATTTCTAATTGCCCCGCAACTGGTGAAATATGTCGCCTTTGATGTCGGTACAGGGAACTACTTCCTGATCCTTGCTGCCTTGCCGATCCTGTTCTTGGTGATCATGCCCGTCGTGATGCGTACGCCGCATAATCATGAAGCCGGGAACGAAGCAGCAAATACCGATGAAAAGCAGGCGCCGAACTGGAAACTGATTGGTCTTTTCATGTCTGTTGTCATCATGTTCGAGGCATGGACAACAGCCAACAGCTTTGTCGGAGTTGAAAGCCCGATCGGTCTTGGTTTGATGACGGCGTTTCTTGCGCTGTCGGTCGCACTTTATTTTGGCGTCAGGTCGGCCAAGCCAAGTGATGCCAAACTGCCATCAGATGCAATTTTCCTATTGGTCGTTCTGTTCATTTTGGAAATCCCGACCACGGGCGTCTATGACACCGCCTATTTGGTTAGACATTTGTGTTCATCGGAATTGATTGATGATCGCGCAACCCTTGGCGCGGCAAGTCAGGTGATCATGGTATTTGGCGCCGGGGCCCTGATTGCGCGCAATCCGGTCTGGCGTGAACGGCTTTGGCTGCTTGCCATTCCCTGCCTGATCATTTCATCGATTGCGACGATCTTTTATCCCTATCCGGCAACCGATGCGGCGCTGTTTTATTGGACCAAGATGCTTTCAAGCATCGGGATCGGGATTGCGACGACAATTGTCGTTAGTCAGGTGATTGCATCTGCCAATGGCAACAAACTGATCACATTGGCCCCGGCCTTTGTCATCATGTTTGGCACCGAAGTCGGCATTGAAATCCTTGAGATTACTTTTCAGCTGTCAAAGCTTGCCGGGCTTGGCGTAACGCCTGCTTATCAGATGGTTTTCGTGGTGCAGGTCAGTGCTGTCCTGCTTGCCACCACATTGATGTTGTGGCGTTGGCTTGCACCAAAACTGCATAAGGCGCCTGCCACCTGATATGCCACATGCAGGCAGAATTGATGACAAACTGAATGGCCGGTAGCGATGAGCAAAAACACGCACCGGCCATTTTATTCTTGACGTCATGTTATGATATAACATAACAATTTTCAACGCATTTTACAGCTCCCACCATAAACCGGTCCGAATATATGTCCTCCTTTCCTTCTGCCCTTCGCCGTTTGCTTCTTTCAACCTCGCTGGTGGCAGGCTTTGCCGCCACTGCCCATGCGCATGGCGATGATGCGCCTAAGGTCGTAACATCGATCAAGCCGATCCATGGCATTGTCAGCGCAATTATGAAAGACATTGGCGAGCCGGTTCTTCTGCTTGATGGGGCATCCTCGCCGCATTCCTATTCGCTGCGCCCAAGTGAAGCGCGCGCGCTGAACAATGCGGATCTGGTTGTATATGTGTCTCACAGCTTGGAAGCTTTTCTCGAAAAGCCACTTTCGACCCTGTCGACCAACAGCCATCAGCTTGAATTGGTCGCGCTTAAGGGTTTGACCCTGCGCGATATGCGTGAAGGCGGCACATGGGAAACCCACGCGCATGGTCACGGCGAAGATGATCACGATAAACATGGCCATGATGACCATGATGACCATGATGACCATGCAGAAGACCATGATCACGGCGAAGACCACAAACACGGTCATGACGATACCCATGATCATGCGCATCATGACGATCACGATGCCCATGCAGAACATGACGAGCATGAAAACCATGGTGATGAAGATCACCATCATGAACATGGCGGCGTTGATCCGCATATCTGGCTGGATCTGGCCAATGGTGTTGCAATTGCACGCGCAATCACCGATGAGCTGGCTGAGATCGACCCGGAACATGCCGGTGACTATCAGGAAAACCTCAAAACGTTACTTGCAAGCTTGCAGTCACTTGGGGATGATCTTGGGGCAAAACTCGAACCGGTTCAGAGCAAACCCTATGTCGTTTTCCACGATGCCTATCAGTATCTGGAGGCCGGCTTTGGTCTGAATGCAGTTGGTTCGATTACGGTATCGCCCGATCAAAAACCCGGAGCCAAACGCCTTCATGAAATCGAAGACAAAATTCGTGACACAGGCGCAGTCTGCATCTTTGCCGAACCACAATTCCGTCCGGCCATTGTCGAAGCTGTTGTCTCCGACACCGGCATTCAGACCGGAATTCTTGACCCGCTGGGTGCGAACATCGCGGCTAGCCCGGATGCCTATCAGAACATTCTTACGCAAAATGTTGATGCCCTTGTCGACTGCCTCGGCAAAGGTTCGTAACAGCATCACGGCATCACTGGTTGCCGGCACCCTGATGCTGGCAACCAGCCATTCCGCATCGGCACATCCCCATGTCTGGATTGATGCCAATGCGGAATTTGTGTTTGAGGGTGACAAGATCACGGCCGTTCACGTGCATTGGCTGTTTGACGACCTGTTCAGCATGACGCTGATTGACGAGTTCGACAAAAATCACGACACCCGGTTCTTTGATGAAGAAAACATCGCCGTGCGTGACAATGCCTTTGCCGCACTGGCCGACGTTTCGTGGCTAACCCATCTGCGCCAGAATGAAAATCTGGTGGGCTTTACCGGTGCTACCGATTTCAAGGCCGATGTCACCGACGACCGCCGGGTGACTTACGACTTCAAGCTCACCCTGGCCGAACCGCTTGATCCGGCAAAGGATGATGTCAGCCTGTCGGTCTATGATGCCGAATATTATATCGATGTTGCCTTCACACAGGTCGACCCGATCCTGTTTTCGGGCAACAAGGAACTCTCCTGTCATTTCGAGATGAGCGAAGATGAAAAGAACCGCATCTATTTTGACCTTGTCGCGCCGGTCCGTGCCGATCTTGTTTGCGCGGGCAAAGTGGCAGATGGCAGCGGTACTGGCGGTCTTGCTCCTGGCGAATTCGTTCTCGTCAAATAATCCGGCAATCGCCCAGTCTTCCAATCTGCTGGGGCGCGGTGCGGGCACAAGCGAAGCACCGCCAGCGGCGACCACCAGCCAAGCCGCCGAAGATAAAAGCCTCATCTCCCTGCCCGATTGGCTTTCCGATATTGTCGGTCAGGCGGTGATCATTCAGACCAAGCTTAACCGTGAAATCACCGCAACCCTTCGCGAAGCCAAAGACGGCGACAGCTTCTGGCCGGGGCTTGTCATCATCGGTTTATCTTTTGCCTATGGCGTGTTTCACGCGGCTGGCCCGGGGCATGGCAAGATGGTCACCACCACCTATTTCCTGTCGCGCGATGCCGGTTGGAAACAGGGTGTTGCCATGGGAACCCTGATTGCCGCTGTTCAAGCCGTCACCGCGATTGCGCTGGTCGGGGGCATGGCGATCATTCTGAACCTTGGCCCGGCGGCGATCACGCAAAACGGTCTTATTCTTGAAGCTGTGTCCTATGCCCTGATTGCCGGGCTTGGCGCACTAATGGCGCTTCGGATTTTGCAGGGACGTGATGATTGCTGTGATCATGGTTCAGCGCATCATCATGACCACCATCACGATCATCATAACCACCATCATACGCATGATCATCATCACGACCATCACGGCCATGCCTGCGACCATGATCACGGGCATATGGATGCCCCGCGCAGCCAAAACCGTTGGCATATGATTGCAAGCGGGGTTGTTGTGGGCTTGCGCCCCTGCACCGGATCGATCCTTGTTTTGCTGTTTACGCTGGCAAACGGGATGGTTCTGATCGGGGTTGGTGCAGCCTTTGCCATGGCAATTGGGGTTGCCTTGACCATCAGCCTGATTGGACTGGCCGCAATCGGCATTCGCACCGGGACCCAGCATTTGTTTTCCGTCTCGGAAAGCTCATCTGGCCTGATCCGCCGGTCCGTTGGCTTTGCCGGTGCGGCGACGATCACGCTGTTTGGCGTACTTCTTTTGATGGCGTCCGCCCGACAGCTGGGCTGGCTTTGACATACGAAAACAGCCCGCAGGTTGATGGACCTGCGGGCTGTTGGAAATCCTGAACTTCGGCGCTTATTTCGCGCTAACGACTTTCATCACCAGTTTGCCATCCGGCTTGATCGGGCCGTCTTCCTTGGCACCCAGGGTGTATTCAAAGATGCCGGTTTTCATGCCACCGGTTTCCGCATGAACCATCAGCATCAGCATTTCGCCGGACTTGACCGGCTCCTGCAGGATGGCGGCGACATCCATGTTTTCACCCTTTTTGATCGGCGCATAACCAACCACCGGGCCCGGCTTCATGTCCTTGTCGGTACGATGGACAACAAGCCAACCATTTTCACCGGCCATGATTTTCGATGCGGTAACAGTCCCCGCAGACACATCCTGATCCATGGCTTCGACCATCGGACCCATGGCATTTGCCGGTGCAGCACTTGCCAAGACAAAGCCAGCGCTCAGCATCATGGCACCAACAAGACCGGTTGCTTTGGTTTTGAACGTCATGTGAAGTCTCCTTTGCTTTTGATCTGGAACACGCCTTTTGCGGTTCGCTCGTATCTCGGTTTTATTGTGGGGTTTTCACCGCACACACCGAAGCTACGCAGGCAAATCAATCGGGTTTCAGAAAAGGAGATATTTTTTCTTCAATGTTCGACAGAAATCAGACGACCATGGATCGCAGGACCGGTTGGCTGCCCGGTTGGTGAACCACCCGCCGGTTCCAGACTGATGCCAAAAGTCGCATTGCGCAGCATCGCCGGATTAAATTCGCCAAGCTGCTTGGTCGTTGGCTGACTGATATTTTCCAGAAGACCAAGCGATTTTGGCTTCGGCCCGGTTTGCTCCGATACGATCCAAAGCTGATAGGTTTTGCCATTGGGAACAGTTGCCTCGACCGGGCGGATGGTGACCGCACGGGTTTCCAAATCAACACTCATGACAAAGGCAGGCTGGGTATCATCGCGGTGAAATACCGCCACAAACTTCCCATCATCCTGAAGCGGTGCGCTGACGTCTGTTGCCAAAACAGCAATGACGAGACTTGCGGCAATCGCGGCAGACCCAAGCGCACCTGCACGCCACATTGCCAGCTTGCGTTTCATGTGGGCGAACTCGGCCAGACTTGGCATATGATCGGTAATTGCCTTGCCCGCCTCGTCAATCCGGGTGCGGATATTGGCAAACAGGTTTTTGGGTGGGATCACCGCATCATAGTGGGAATTAAGTGGCGAAAGGCGCACTTCCCATTCATCGATAGCCGCGTCAAGGTCAGGCTCGTTCATGCGACGGGCCACTACAGACTGGCGCTGTGCGGATTTAAGTGTGCCAAGCACATATTCCGCCGCCAGCATGTCAATATTGTCCCGATCCGTCATGATCCAAGGCATTCCTTCAATTGTCTCAGGCTGCGGTGCAGCCAGGTCTTGATCGTTCCCACGGGCTGAGCAAAGCGTTCTGCCAGCTCGGCCCGTGACCAGCCTTCAAGATACGCCAATTTGACCATTTCCTGACGATCATCTTCAAGACCGCTCATACATAGGTCAAGCTGGCGCACTTCGCTGGCAAGGACGACTTCGTCAAATATCGATACTTCAGATGCGATCGTTTCGATTTCGGCATCATCTGCATCGACTTCCGGCTTTTGGCGTCGCACGATATCAATCGCCCGGTTACGTGCAATCGTCGACATCCATGTGATGATCGATGCACGGCCCGGCTCGAAATCGGCTGCTTTCTGCCAGATACGGACATAAATGTCCTGAAGCGCGTCCTCGCTTTGGGCGCGGTTCTTCAAGATACGCAGCACAATGCCAAAAAGTTTCGAAGATGTTGCATGATAAAGTCGTTCGAAGGCATCCATATCGCCATCGATCGACTGTTTAAGCAGATTTTCAAGATCCCGGGTCGTTGTCATAACCACCGCCGTGCGTACGCAAAACCGAAGTCACACGCACTTAGAAATAAAATACGGGACCAAAATCCCGAGCCATCTCTTGTTACGCAGCAAACAGCTGACCTGATCAGTTTGATCGCAAACTTCTAGTGCTATTTATGATTTAAATTCTGACGGGATGCTCTCGGTTGCTTTGATCAGCGCATCCATCACCATGCGCACCCCCGGTGCCCGGCGCATATCGGGGTGGACCACAAGCCAGACCGGTTTGCTGACCTCGCCCAGTTCATCATCAAAAACCAGCTCAAGCCGATCATCAGGATCGGCCATATAGCGCGGCAAAAGACCAAGCCCGTGACCCGCCGCAACAAAGGCCAACACGGTCTGGCTGTCATCTGCCTTCACGCGGGTTGGCAATTCACCATTCAGCGTTTCCCAAACCCAGCCTTGCTGATAATCGCCAAATGTATTGCGGCCATCGGCGCAAAATTCCCAATCCTTGCGCGCAACGCGGGCGGTATATCCCTTTGCGGCATAGACCGCGAAACGAAGATTGGTCAGCCGTCTGGCAATCAGGCCGCTTTGATCGGGTGTCGCCATACGCACAGCAACATCGGCTTCACGCCGGGCAAGATTGGCAATCACGCTTGATCCAAGGATTTCATATTCAAGGTTCTTCTGATCTCGCAGCAATTCGGCAAGACGGGGCGCAAACAACAAACGCCCTGCTGCGGGCGGCACGGCAATCCGAACCACACCGTGGGCAGTTTCATCGCCGCGCGCCTGACGTTCAAAGGCCAGAACATCTTCTTCGATCCGACCAGCAACGGGCACAAGGTTTTCGCCCGCATCGGTCAGTTTCCAGCCCGTTGCCAGACGATCAAACAGATGCGCACCAAGATGGGTTTCAAGTGCTTCGATCCGTCGGGCCACAGTGGTGTGATCCTTGCCCAAGCGCCGTGCAGCCCCGGAAAGCGTGCCTTCTTCGGCAAGGGCTACGAAAAATCTCAGATCATTCCAGTTCATGTTGAAACACCCAAAACCGTGACATGCGCAATTTTGCACAATCATAGCGAAATTTATCGGAATTACATCACATTTCCACACATGTCAGAGTGTGCCTCATCAAACAGCCACCACGATCAAGGAGCATCAATATGGCTATGACCAAACAGCTTGAATGCCATCCCGTCGTTGGATGTGTTTCGTCCAAGTCATCGTCGGAGATGATCGCACAATGCCTGACTTCCCCCGCCTCGCGCCACACCAAGGCAATGGGCGTTGGTGCGATCATCCCGGCGATCCTCGATACAGTTGCCAAATCCTACAAACGCTATCAAGGCCGTGTTGCCCTACACCGGTTAAGTGACGAGCAACTGTGCGATATCGGTCTGGAACGAACCGGCGATGGCATTGTGTCGCTTGAAGGTTATCGGATCTGATCAAAGCCGCCATTGGCCCTGAACCATTGGCAAGCGACAGGCTTTGGATACCAAAGCATCCCCGTAAGGGTACGGAGATGTTTGAAATGCCTCCCTCAAGGCAAAAGAAGGGCCCCCGTTTCGGGGGCCCTTTGATTTGGTTCAGACCTGAAATTCTTCGGATATATTGTCGGCTGCCTTGATCAACGCATCCATCACCAACCGAACACCGGGTGATCGGCGCATATCGGGATGCACCACCATCCAGCCGGTTTCGCGGCTTTCGCCATCGACATCGGCATGAATCAGTTCAAGTTCTTCGTCCCGATCCCCAAGATAGCGGGGCAAAACGCCAACGCCGTGACCCGCTGCGATGAACTGACGCACCGTTTCGGTTTCATCAGCCCGAAACCGGCAGGGCAATTCGCGACCCAGCACATTGCGCACCCATTCCTTTTTTGATGCGCCGTAAGCGGTATCTTCGTAACCGCAGAATTCCCAGTCACTTTCAGGCACACGGTCGCGATAACCGATCCCGCAGTAAAGCCCGACACCCAGTTCAACCAGTTTTCGGGTAATCAGGCCCGGTTCGCGCGGGGTCACCATGCGAACTGCAACATCGGCTTCGCGCCTAGCAAGGTTTACAACGCTGGCCGCCCCAATGATTTCGAACTCAAGCCCCTTATGCGCCTTCAGCAATCGGGCAAGACGTGGCGCAAAAAGAACACGCCCGGCAACCGGCGGAACAGAAATGCGCACAACACCATGCGCACCTTCATCTCCCTTGGCCTGACGCTCGAACGCCAATGCTTCTTCTTCGACTCGTTCTGCCACCGGCAGCAAATTATTGCCCGCCGTGGTCAGCTGCCAGCCACGTGGCAGTCGGTCGAAAAGCTTGGTCCCAACATCGCCTTCCAGTGCTTCGATCCGGCGGGCGACAGTCGTGTGCTCCTTGCGCAGGCGACGAGCAGCCCCAGAAAGGCTGCCTTCTTCTGCCAAAACAAGGAAGTAGCGTAAATCGTTCCAGTTCATATCCGTACCTTAGTCGTTTATGCCCGAGACGTTTCGTTCATTTTTGCACACCAGCTATGCGAAACAACCTAATTCCCGTTTAATTTTGCATGTGAGATACACCGGGCAGCAAATGAGTTTTTCAACCCTGAGATACCAGGAGGCCACCATGCCACATCAGCTTTCTGGCAACAGCCAGTTCGACGCAGTTACCGATCCGTTCACCGCGCGCATGCCGTTTGCGAGCGTGATTAATCGTCTGCTCAATGGTCCGAAGGACGCGGCGAAACGCAAAAGCCACCGCAACCTGCTTGAGAATATGAGCCACGCAGAACTTGCCGATCTCGGCCTGCAGCGCAAATTCAATGGATCGACCTGGTTTATCGACCGTATGTCGAACGAGCTTCCTGCTCGCGGCCGGTAAGATACCAGCGCCCCATAAATGCAAAAGGGACCCGATCGGGTCCCTTTTTTTGTTTATCTCACACCCAACGCTTATCCGCGCAGGGCATTGACCTTATCGGTTGCTTCCTGTGCCAGACGGGTAATCGTCGCCCAGTCACCGGCTTTGACCGCATCTTTCGGTGCGACCCAGGAACCGCCAACGGTGATGATGTTTGGCAGCGCCAGATAATCCGCAAGGTTGGAAAGCGAAACACCACCGGTCGGGCAGAATTTCACCTGCGGCAAGGGACCGGAAATGGCTTTAAGCATCGAAACACCACCCTGCTGTTCCGCCGGGAAGAATTTCAACGTGTCATAGCCATGATCGATCAGGTTCATGATTTCAGACGGCGTACCAGCACCCGGCAAAAGCGGGCAGCCAGTGTCTGCCGCCGCCTTCAGCAGCCCATCGGTATGCCCGGGCGATACAGCAAAGGCACACCCGATTTCAGCCATACGTTCCATCTGCTTGGCATTTACAACCGTGCCTGCACCGGTGATCGCATCAGGGACTTCGGCGATGATGCGCTTTATGCTTTCTTCGGCGGCATCGGAACGCAGGGTAATTTCAAGAACCGGCAGACCACCGGCAACAAGTGCCTTGGCCAACGGAACCGCGTCATTGACGTCTTCAATCACCAGAACCGGTACAACCGGGGCTTTGGACAGAATTTCACGCGATGAAAGGCTCATAAACTATTCCTCCAGTTTCCCGGTCAGGCCGTCAGGATTTTGGCACAACCGATAAGGGCCGGGTATTTCGCCGTCATCAGGCGCACCGGCACATCATTCATCAAATCACGGAAACGGCCCTTGGCGATCATGCGCTCTTTCAGGCCGCTTTGTTTCATGTAATCGGCAATGCGCGGACCAATACCGCCACCGATAAAGACACCGTCAAATGCACCAAGTGTCAGAACAAGATCGCCAGCCACCCCGCCCATAAACAGGCAGAAGCGATCCAGCACCTTAAGACACAGGGCGTCACCATCTTTAAGCGCACCATCAACGACTTCGGCCGCTGATTTCGGTGCGACGTCGACACCATCAATGGCGGCAAGTGCACGGTACAGGTTTTCAATGCCCATACCCGAAAGCACACGTTCGGCCGATACCCGATCAAGCTCTTGACCCAGGAATTTGACGATCTCGTAATCAAGGTCATCAACGGCTGGCAAGGATACATGCCCGCCTTCACCCTGGATCGGAAGCCATTTGCCTTCATGTGGCAAAAGACCCGAAGCACCAAGTCCCGTACCCGCACCGACAATTGCCAATGGCAATCCCGGACGCCCCGGACCATCAAACAAAGTGATCAGGTCTTCTTGGCCAAGATAGGGCACCGACATCGCAAGGCCGGTAAAGTCATTGACCACCACAAGCCGATCAAGATTGAATTCGGCCTTAAGCGCTTCTTTGGAAAACACCCACGGGTTATTGGTGAACTTGACCGTGTCCGCCATGGCGGGGCACGCCACCGCCACAGCAAATTCACGCAACTCCGTAGCGTTGGTTTTCGCCATGAAGTCCCGTATGGCATCACCGATGGTGGCATAGTCACGCACCGGCAATGTCATCGGGGTAAAGGGATTGCCAGCGTCGTCCAGCCAGGCAAAGCGGGCATTGGTCCCGCCGATATCACCAACCAGCTGCATTACGCGACTTCAGCCTCCCCCGGGAAGGCAGCACTTGCGCCAAGCTCGGCCAGACCAACATGCTCGCGGAAGACACCAAACATTTCGCGGCCAAAGCCATCTTGATGTTCAGCCTTGTTGTCAAACGTTGCAAAGGCACGTTTTTCCATCTCGTCCGCGGTCACATTAAGGATCAGCTCACCGGTTTCCGCGTCGAGACGGATGATGTCACCGTCCTGCACCTTGGCAATCGGACCGTTCATCATGCCTTCTGGCGTGACGTGGATCGCTGCCGGGACCTTGCCCGATGCACCAGACATACGGCCATCAGTCACAAGTGCGACCTTGTAACCAAGATCCTGAAGAACGCCGAGCGGCGGGGTCAGTTTGTGCAGTTCCGGCATGCCATTGGCTTTCGGCCCCTGGAAACGCACAACGCAAACCACGTCACGATGTAGTTTGCCTTCCTTGAAGGCATCCATCATCGCTTCTTGGGACGTGAAGACCGCAGCCGGTGCTTCGATCACGCGGTTTTCCGGCTTAACAGCGGAAACTTTGATGACAGAACGGCCAAGGTTGCCCGAAAGCATACGAAGACCACCATCTGCACTAAACGCCTTTTCGGTCGGGCGCAGGATTTCTTCATCATGGCTGTCTGCCGGCGCATCACGCCATGCAAGCTTGCCATTATCAAGATACGGCTCGGTACCATAAGCTGCCATGCCGCCATTATGAATTGTTTCAAGATCCGGGTGCAAAATACCGTTCTTGAGCAGATCAGAAATCACAAATCCCATACCGCCAGCAGCATGGAAGTGGTTCACGTCTGCCTGACCGTTCGGATAAACACGGCACAGAAGCGGCACGATGCGTGACAATTCGTCAAAGTCATCCCAGCGAAGCTCGATACCGGCCGCACGCGCCATGGCTGGCAGGTGCAGGGTATGGTTGGTCGAACCACCGGTTGCCAGAAGACCAACAATGCCGTTCACAAATGCCTTTTCATCAAGGATTTTGCCAATCGGACGATAATCGTTGCCAAGCTTGGTGATCTGAAGCGCACGGCGTGCGGCTTCTTCGGTCAGGGCATCACGCAGATCGGTGTTTGGGTTAACGAACGCGGCCCCCGGCAAATGCAAGCCCATGACTTCCATCAGCATCTGGTTGGAGTTCGCCGTACCATAGAAGGTACAGGTACCCGGGCTGTGATAAGACGCGGTTTCTGCTTCAAGCAGTTCCTTGCGGCCGACTTTGCCCTGCGCATAAAGCTGACGAATGCGGGCCTTTTCATTGTTCGGAAGCCCCGATGGCATCGGACCAGCCGGTACAAACACCGCCGGAATATGGCCATAGGACAAAGCGCCCATGACAAGACCCGGAACGATTTTGTCACAAACGCCAAGATAAAGAGCGCCATCAAACACATCATGTGACAGCGAAACCGCCGTCGACATAGCAATCACATCGCGCGAGAAAAGCGACAGCTCCATGCCCGGGCGGCCCTGGGTCACGCCATCACACATGGCCGGAACACCACCGGCAACCTGTGCGGTTGCGCCAGCTTCAAACACGGCCTTTTTGATGCGATCGGGATAAACGCCAAGCGGCTGATGGGCCGAAAGCATATCGTTATAAGACGTCACGATGCCAAGGTTGGCACCCTCGTCACCGTTAATGCGTGCCTTTTCTGCTGCACCACAGCCAGCTGACGCATGGGCAAGGTTGCCACATGACAGCGATGAGCGATGCGGGCGATCCGAAGCAGCAGCTTCGATCTTGGCAAGATAGGCTTCACGTGTCGGTTTGGAACGCTCGACAATGCGTTTTGTAATCTGTTCTATTTCACGTTTCATGGGGTTCAGCCTTTCGGGTTCTCGGCGCTCCACCACAGATCGACGGGAACATCGTTCTGCTGCAAAATTGCGCGAACCGGCATCTCTTCGATTACTGTGCCGTTTTTCGCGGTTTCAAAGGTCGACCATTTGGATTGGCCGGTAATATGGATACCAATATACCGGGCGTTAAGAATGGCAGGTAAGGTCATGCTGATACGCGGGACCGGGGATACGGTCGGGCGTGCGGCGGCAACCAGTTCGCCATGTTTTGGATAAAGCCCCTTATCAAGGGCTTCGGGCGTTGAGGACGGGAAAAGTGATGCGGTATGACCGTCATCCCCCATCCCCAGAAATACGATATCAAGCGGCCAGTGCATTTCGGTGCGAAGTCGCGCGCTTACGGTTTCCACCGCGTCTTCCGGATTGCTATCAGCTGTTTTCAACGACACAAAACGGGCGTTCTGGGCTTCGTTGATGAACAGATTGTCGCGCACAAGCTTTTCATTGGACTGATCATCATCAAGCCCGACCCAGCGATCATCGCCAAGGGTCACGGTGACTTTGGCCCAGTCAAGGCGTGCGGCCGAAAGGGTCTGGAAAAGCGGTTTTGGGAACCGGCCACCGGCAACAGCAATGCTGGCATGGCCGCGGGTCGCAATAGCAAATTCAAGCCGCTCAATGGTTTCCTTGACCATTGCCGCAAGCATTTCATCGCCGCTTTTAAAAATGCGTTCGTTTGTCATGTCTTCTTCCCGAAGTTGGGGGTAACGCAGAGCTTGCGCAAGGCCCCGGCACCTTCGCACCGGGGCAGCACAATTAGAACCCGGCTTCTTCGTTCCAGGTCCGGCCATCACGTTCGATCAAGGCAATGGCGGCCGATGGCCCCCATGTTCCGGACGTATAACCTTTTGGCGTGACATGATTGTTGTGCCACGCTTCCTGAATGGCATCGACCCACTGCCAGGCAATGTCCTGTTCGTCACGACGGACGAACAGCGTGTTATTGCCATCAATCGCATCAAGCAACAGACGCTCATAGGCATCCGGGCTGCGACCACCAAAGGCCTCGGCAAATGACAGGTTCAATGCGGTCGGACGCAAACGTACAAGACCCGGTCCCGGGTTCTTGTTGTTCAGGACAAGATGGATACCGTCATCAGGCTGCAAACGCAGAACCAGCTTGTTGGCCTGATAGTTGGTCATGGATTTTGCCAGCGGGAAAATCTGGTGCGGAACGTCACGGAACTGAATGACAATTTCTGAATGACGTTTCGGCAGACGCTTACCAGTCCGCAGATAGAACGGAACACCGGCCCAACGCCAGTTGTTCAGCTCGGCACGGATCGCAACAAAGGTCTCCGTCGTGCTGTCAACATTGGCACCTTCTTCTTCAAGGTAACCCGGCACTTCCTTGCCACCAACAGCACCCTTACGGTATTGGCCGCGCACAGTGGAGCTATCGATATTGGCATCCGTAATCGGTTGAAGGGCCTTAAGGACCTTAACCTTCTCGTCGCGCACTGCGTCCTGATCAAGGACATAGGGTGCTTCCATCGCAACAAGGCATAGAAGCTGCAACATATGGTTTTGAACCATGTCGCGCATCGCACCGGCATCATCGTAATAGGACCAACGTCCTTCAACGCCGACTTCTTCGCCAACCGTGATCTGCACATGATCGATATGTGCACTGTTCCAAAGCGGTTCGAACATCGCATTGGCAAAGCGCAGGATCATAAGGTTCTGCACCGTTTCCTTGCCAAGATAATGGTCGATACGGAAAATCTGGTTTTCCTCGAACACTTCACCGATCTGGCCGTTGATTTCACGGCAGCTGTCAAGATCGTGGCCCAGCGGCTTTTCAAGGACAACGCGCGAGTTCGGCGTTACCAGACCAGCCTTTTTAAGGTTAAAGGCCATGTCGGCAAACAGCGACGGGCTGGTCGAGAATAGACACGGTCACGATCAGGCTGATCGGACAGTTTTTCATAAAGAACCTTGAAACCGGCTTCGTCACCGGCGGATACCTGAACATAGGACACGCGGCTTGCGAATTTTGCCCAGGTTTCCTTTTCAAACTCGCCCTTCGGAATAAACTTCTTCCCGGCTTCTTCGAGCTTGGCCCGGAATGCTTCGTCGCTATGTTCGCTACGCGATGCGCCAAAGATACGGGTCTCTTCGTCGAAACGCCCGGTCCGTTCCATTTCGTAAAGTGCGGGGAAAAGTTTTCGTAACGCCAAATCTCCGGTCCCACCGAAAATCACGATATCAGCGATACGATGCTTCAGCCTTTGTTTCATTATGCCCTTAGCCTTCCAACGTTTCCTTCCCGTCGCCAAGGTGGGACCCCGGATCTTTTGATCCTGGCAGACGACCGGGACACGGCATTTTGCCGTGGTGGCAATCCCGGCGTTTCCGAAATTGCCTATCTGGCAGACAGCTGTGCAGCAAGCGGTGCATTGTCAACCGCAAGACGGCGCTTCGCCTGCCCATTCTGGTCGAACAAATAGCAATCCTGCACCTGGGCGCTGACACCCACTGAACTTCCTGATGCAATCGCCGTATCGCCAGCAACACGGGCAACAAAAAGCTCTTCGGCACCGGTCTGCACATAGACGAGGCCAGCCTCGCCCAAATGTTCAACCACATCGACCGTCCCTGCGAACAAAGCTGTGTCCTGATCAGCAATGCTGCAATGTTCCGGCCTGACGCCCACTGTTACACGATCTCCGGAGGCAAGACCACTGCCATCAACGGGCAGAACGACGTCTTTACCAGAATCCAGTTTAACCGTAACAGTTTGTTGCGATACGGCCTCAACAACCGCCGAAACGAAGTTCATTTTAGGCGATCCGATGAAGCCTGCAACAAATTGATTTTGCGGGTGATGATAAAGTTCCAGCGGAGTTCCCACCTGCTCGACCCGACCAGCCCGCAAGACGACGATTTTATCGGCCATCGTCATCGCTTCCACCTGATCATGCGTCACATAGATCATCGTGGACTTCAATTTTTCATGAAGTTTTGTTAACTCGATGCGCATCTGGACACGAAGGGACGCATCAAGGTTCGATAGCGGCTCGTCAAACAGGAAGACGCCGGGCTGTCGAACAATCGCACGGCCAATCGCCACACGCTGGCGCTGACCACCCGAAAGTTCCTTGGGCTTACGATCCAGAAGTTCTTCAAGTTGCAGGA
>NZ_JBLLNT010000023.1:0-31298 GCF_048059015.1 Thalassospira sp.
GATCATTTCTGGGGGCGATTGCCGGTTATCGCGGTGGCTGGACCGATATCACGCTAAACCGCGTGCTTGATACCATCATGGCCTTTCCGCTGTTTGTTTTGGCGATGGGGGTTGTCGCAGCCCTTGGCAATTCGGTTGCCAACATCATCTACGCAACCGCGATCATTAACATCCCGTTCTATGCCCGCCTTGTCCGGGCCGAGGTGAATATTCGCCGCAATGCCGGCTTTACCCTTGCCGCCAAGCTATCGGGTAACAGTGATGCACGCATTCTGGCTTTTCACATTTTCCCCAATGCATTGCCGCCAATGATGGTGCAGGTGTCGCTGAACCTTGGTTGGGCGATCCTGAATGCCGCGGGGCTTAGCTTCATTGGTCTGGGCGTTCGTCCACCGACCCCGGAATGGGGGATCATGGTGGCCGAAGGTGCGAACTTCATCGTTTCTGGCGAATGGTGGTTGGCTTTGTTCCCCGGTCTTTCCCTGATGATTGCGGTTTTGACCTTTAACCTGATGGGCGATGGTCTGCGCGATATCGTCGATCCCCGCCGGAGGACCTGATCATGTTGTCCATCAAGGGACTAAGTGTTGCCTTCCGCACCCGTAATGGCGAGGTCAACGCAGTCAAAGGGATCGATTTCGATCTGGCCAAAGGTGAGCGCCTTGGCATCGTTGGCGAAAGCGGATCGGGCAAGTCTGTCACGTCCTATGCCCTGATGCGCATTCTTGATGCCGGTGGGCGGATCAAGGCCGGTGATGCGGTTTATAGCGGTGTTGATCTGCGCAACGCGTCCGAGCGCGACATGCGCGATATTCGCGGGCGTGAAATCAGCATGATTTTCCAAAACCCGCGTGCTGCCTTGAACCCGATCCGCAAGGTCGGTCATCAGATCGAAGATGTCCTTCGCCGTCACAGTCGTGCGACCCGCCACAATGCCAAGGCAAAGGCGATCGAAGCCCTCGAAGCAGTTAAAATCCGCGACGCGGCAGCACGTTATGAAGCCTATCCGTTCGAACTTTCCGGTGGCATGTGTCAGCGCGTTGTCATTGCGCTTGCTTTGGCATGTGATCCTAAATTGATCATTGCCGATGAACCGACCACAGGCCTTGATATCACAACCCAAAAGGCGGTGATGGATCTGGTAGATGATCTGGTCCGGGCACGTGGCATGTCATCGATTTTGATCACCCATGATCTTGGTCTGGCATCGCAATATTGCGACCGGATTGTCGTCATGAAGGATGGTTTGATCGTCGAGGCCGGTGATCCGGTGACCCTATTCACCGATCCCAAACACGCCTATACCCGCAAACTGGTCAACGCCACACCGCGCCGAACCGGATCAATCAGATCGCTCCTGCCAGAAGGTGAGCGCCCCGAACTTGAACCTCATGTCGTTGGCGAGAAACCACTGATTGATGTGGTTAATCTCTCGAAGACCTATCAGGGCAAAAGTGGTCCGGTGCATGCGGTCAAGAAGATCAGCTTTACCATCCATGAAGGTGAAAGTGTTGGTCTGGTCGGGGAATTGGGGATGCGGGAAATCGACAACATCTTCGATGCTTGTGCGCCTGCTTGATTCCTCATCGGGCAGCATCTTTTATCGCGGCGAAGATATCGCCACCCTCCCGGCGGCGGACTTTGCCAGGCATCCGTTGCGTTCGAAGATCCAGATGGTATTTCAGGACGCAACGGATAGCCTAAACCCGCGCTTTACAGCCCGTCAGGCAATTGCCGATCCATTGTTGCGATTGATGGGAATGCGCGGAGACGCGGTTGCCAAACGTACCGAAGAACTCGCTGAAATGACGGGGTTCCCAAGTCATCTTTTGGATCGGTTCCCGCATCAGCTTTCGGGTGGGCAAAAGGCCCGCGTCGGAATTGCCCGTGCATTGGCAACCGAACCTGATTTCCTGATCCTTGATGAACCCACAGCCGCCCTTGATGTGTCGATCCAGGCGCTGGTTCTGAACCTTTTGGCAGATCTGCGGGTTCGGCTGGGCATCAGTTATTTGTTTGTCAGTCACGATCTGAATGTGGTGCGTCTTTTGTGCGACCACGTGATCGTTATGCAAAATGGCAGCATCGTTGAATCCGGTCTGGTCGCGACCGTGATGGAAAATCCAAGTCATCCTTATACCAACGAACTTCTTTCGGCTGCTCCCCAGGCGCCGGTGCGTGAAATCGCCTGATCAAACTCCGCCATAAGAAATTTCAACAACGCCACAGACGGAATGCCAAAAATGATTGCTGATCTTCCCTTTACACTTGCCGCCTTGCGGCAGGCATACGCATCGGGTTTGTCGCCGGTGCAGGTCATCGAAGAAGCGTTTCGTCGCCTTGATGCGACCAATGATCCGGGCATTTTCATTCATGCTGCCCGCGAAGCGGCCCTTAAGGCTGCGGCAGCACTTGGTGAATATGATGGTCGGCCGCTATGGGGCATCCCCTTTGTCGCCAAGGACAATATCGATGTGCTTGGCATGCCGACAACGGCCGCCTGCCCCGATTTCAAATATGACGCGACACGTGATGCCTTTGTCGTGGAAAAGCTTTGCGCGGCGGGGGCCATTTGTCTGGGCAAAGCCAATCTTGATCAGTTTGCAACGGGTCTTGTCGGTGTCAGAAGCCCCTATCCAATTCCCAAAAATGCCATTGACCCCGATATCGTGCCGGGCGGTTCGTCATCTGGTTCGGCTGTTGCTGTGGCGCATGGGATAGCGACCTTCTCGCTCGGAACCGACACAGCAGGATCGGGGCGCGTGCCAGCAGCGCTTAACAGCATTGTCGGTTTGAAGCCGACCTTGGGCGCCTTTTCCGCAAGTGGGGTGGTCCCGGCTTGTCGCACCCTTGATACCATTTCGGTCTTTGCATTGAATGTTTCGGATGCCTGGGATGTGTTTTCTGTCGCGGCCCAGTTCGATCCCCGCGATGCCTATTCGCGAAAATTCCCGCCATCATCAGCGTTGCGCAAAATCATCCGGACCCGGGTTGCCGTTCCCAATGACAAGACGCTTGAAACATTTGGCGATGATGTACAGCGCGCGCATTTCCATGCAGATGTTGAAAAGCTTGCACATCTCGGCTGTGAAATCATCGAGATCGATTTCACCCCGTTCTATAATGTCGCCAAGATGCTTTACGAAGGTGCATGGGTTGCCGAACGTGTGGCCGCAGTCGGTGATCGTTTGCTTGATGCAGCTGAGACCATTCACCCAACCACACGCGCCATCTTGGAGCCGGGGCTTAAGCTCAGTGCGGCGGATGCGTTTAACGGTATCTACCGCCTCAAGGACCTTGCGCGGGAATGCGAGTTTGCCTTGGCGGGAATTGATGCGATCTGCGTGCCGACCATCCCGCATTTCGTATCGGTTGATGATATCACCAAGGACCCGATTGGTCCGAATTCCCGATTGGGGACCTACACCAACTTCGTCAATCTTCTTGATATGTGCGGTATTGCTGTCCCAACCGGCGCGCGAAGCGACGGTCGCCCGGGTAGCCTGACCATCCTTGCCCGTATGGGCCAGGATGCCTTGGTCGCATCCCTTGCAGCATCACTTGAATCAGGGGCCGTCGGGGCAACCGGGTGGCATCGTGACACGGTTGCCTTGGCCGAGGATATTGTTGGCGAGGATGAAATTGGCATGGTGGTTTGTGGCGCGCATATGTCTGGATTGCCGCTTAATCCAGAATTGACCGGGCGCGGTGCACGCTTGCTGCGCAAAACCAAAACTTCTGCCAAATATCGCTTTTATGCGCTGGCTGGCGGCCCGCCCAAGCGCCCGGGCATGGTTGCGGCCGATGAAGGCGGCGCCGCGATTGAGGTTGAAGTTTGGGCCTTGCCGAAATCCGTGGTCGGCGGTTTCCTTGCGGGCATTCCATCGCCGCTCTGCCTTGGCTCGGTCGAGCTTGAAGATGGCAGCCTTGAGAAGGGCTTCTTGTGTGAAAGTGCCGGTCTGGCCGGGGCGACCGAAATCACAAATCTTGGCAGTTGGCGATCCTATATCACCAAGATGGCGGGATAATCCGGCTCATTTGGGTGCCAGTACAAAATCAAACTTTGATTTCCACATGGTCGCGCTGTTTTCCGTCTTCTCGAACGGTGCGACCAGACTTTCCTTTACGCCAAATACCGTATCGGATGTCAGATATTCATCGCCGCCGACAAAGGTATGCGTCACCAGTTTTTGATAGCCCGGTGCGGTGATCATGAAATGGATATGCGCCGGGCGATAAGGATGGCGACCAAGGGCGGCCAGCATCTTGCCAACCGGCCCGTCATCGGGGATCGGGTAGCTGACCGGTTTTGCGCCGACAAAGTGATATCGCCCGTCATCACCTGTGATGAAGATGCCGCGATTGTTCCATTGCGGTTGGGTGTCTGGTTGCTGAACATCATAGAAGCCTTCGGCATTGTCTGCCCAGACATCAAGCTTTGCGCCTGAAATCGGCTGACCATCCAGATCAAGGATGCGGCCTTCAAACAGGCAAGCCTCCCCTTTGCCATCAAGCGATATGCAATCGCCCATCTGGCGCACCGGGGCATTTGCCACATGAAACGGGCCAAATACCGTGCTTTCGGTCGCACCTTCCGGGCGGCGGTTATTGATCGCATCAACCAGCATCGATGCACCCAGAACGTCGCTTAAAAGGATATATTCCTGCCGTTCATCACCGCACATCTGACCGGTTCGGGTCAGGAACGCGATGGCCTTTCCCCATTCTTCTTCGGTCAGTTCAACATCCTTGATGAAGGCATGAAGATGTTTGATGAGGGATGCCATCACGGTCCGAAGCCGCGGATCAATATCCACGCCCATCCGGGCATTGACGGCGTTGACGGAGTTTTCTTCGCTAAAGAAACCGGTCATCTCATCCCTCCATGTTTTGCGGGGATGATAGCGCGAATGCAGTATAATGTCGTTATTAGCGGTTCGGGATTACGGTTCGATCACCCGGATTGGCTTGCCATTGATCCAGGCCAGAACAGCTTCAACCGTTTGGCCATAAAACACATCCCATGTTTTGCGCGTGACATAGCCCAGATGCGGCGTCAGCAGCAAACCATCACAGCGACGCAACGGATGCGATGTCGGCAATGGTTCCCGGTCATAGACATCAATGCCTGCCCCTGCGATCTCGCCAGCATTCACCGCCTCGATCAGGGCAACGTCATCCACAATCGGGCCACGTGATGTGTTGATCAGGAATGCCGATGGTTTCATCTGCTTGAACTCCGCCTCGCCGATCAGACCTTGGGTGCGGTCCGAAAGGCGTTGGTGGATGGTGACGAAATCAGAAGCGCCCAGCAACGCATGAAGGCTTGGCTTGTATTCAACACCCAGCTCAGCACAGCGATCCTCGCTGAGATTGGCGCTCCATGCGCAGACCTTCATGTCAAACGCTTGGGCGATCTTTGCGACCTTTGCGCCCAATCGGCCCAAGCCGATAATGCCCAAGGTTGATCCTGCAAGATCCTGACCCAATCCGATCTGCCAGCCGCCCGTACGTATGGATGCATTTTCCGCAACCACATTGCGGGCCAGTGCCAGCATCAATGTGAATGTCAGCTCCGGTGTCGCGGTGGAGGGGGATTTAGTGCCGCAAACCACAATCCCGAGATCCTTGGCGGTGGCGATATCAATCGCGTCATTGCGTTTGCCGGTGGTAACGATCAGTTTCAGGTTGGGAAGGGCGCGCAACAGGTCCCCTGCAATCGGCGTTCTTTCGCGCATCACACATAAAACATCAAACGGTTCAAGGCGTGTGCGCAACGTATCCGGGTTCGTGATTGTGTCGTCAAACACCGTGATTTCGCCATGGCTTGCGACTTCTGACCAGTCTGCCGATTTCAGGGCCAGGTTTTGGTAATCATCAAGAATGGCAATGCGCATGTTGGGTTGTTCCGTTCTAAGGAATGGTGATTGAGCCGCTGTGTTTAGGTGTGATCAACGCAGATGTGTGGCCAGAAATTCGGCCGTGCGCGCATGGGCAATTTCGGCAGCCGCCGGGACATAGGATGGGCGAAGCTCGTTGGCAAAGGCGTGGCCTGCATCATACATATGCACTTCCATTTCCGGGAAGGCAGCTTGTGCTTCTTCGACCATCTCAACGGGCACATGATCATCGCCAAGCCCGAAATGACCAAGAAACGGCTTGCCAAGTGGCCGGTCCAGATACTGTGTCAGGCGTGTGCCATAAAACGAAACACCCGCCGCGACATCAAGGCTTTGGGTCGCGCGAAGAGCCAATCCACCACCCCAGCAAAATCCGATCACGGCAACCTTTCCGCCATTTTGCGCAAGGGATGTGACCGCAGCATCAATGTCAGAAACGGTTTGTTCCAGATCGCATGAAAGCATCATGTCGCGTGCACGCGGTGCCTCGTCAAACGGGATGACCGTACCCGGCGCCTTGCGATCAAACAGGGCAGGAATTGCGACCTCATAGCCAAGATCGGCATATTTCGCGGCAATGCCTTTGAGCTGATCAGTCACGCCAAAGATTTCCTGCAAAATCACGATCCCGCCAATCCGATCACCCTTTGCCTGTTCAAACCAGCAATTCAATGAATGACCGTCTTTGGCGGTAATTGTTTTCATCATGTGCCGGGATGTCCTTTTGTCCTAGGATGGTCTTATTGCGGATGGGCGCGGATTTGATTGCCAGCATCATATCGGTTTGTGGCGGGCAGGCAATATGACCAATGTTCGTATTGGTGGTGCAGTTTCAAATACCTTGCCTGCGACCCGCATGCTGTGACATCACTATAGTATGAGGAATAAAAACCTTCCTGTATCGGCACTTGCGCTGCAATTAACCGAAATCGGGATGGATAATTCAAACCGGGAGGCGGTTGATGAAGCTTTTGCGTTATGGCCCATTGGGGCAGGAAAAACCGGGTCTGCTTGATGCCGACGGGACCATTCGGGATTTGTCTGCTGTGATTGATGATCTTGATCCGGGCACGATTTCGGATGCAACCTTTGCCCGCATTGCTGCTATTGATCCCGCGTCCCTGCCAGCCGTTTCGGGGAACCCGCGCATTGGTTCCTGTGTCGGGCGACCGGGGAAATATATCTGCATCGGACTTAATTATTCCGATCACGCGGCAGAGGCGGGCATGGATTTGCCGCCCGAACCGATCGTGTTTTTCAAGGCGACCTCGGCCGTTTGCGGCCCAAATGACGATATCGAAATTCCGCGCGGATCGACCAAAACCGACTGGGAGGTGGAGCTTGGCGTTGTCATTGGCAAGCACGCCAAATATGTCGATGAAGCCGATGCGCTTGATTATGTCGCGGGTTACTGCCTGACCAATGATGTTTCCGAACGCGCGTTTCAGCTTGAACATTCCGGGCAGTGGGTGAAGGGCAAAAGTGCCGATACCTTTGGCCCGACCGGCCCCTGGCTTGTCACCCGTGACGAGGTCGCAGATCCACAAAACCTGTCCATGTGGCTTGATGTGAATGGCAAGCGCTATCAGGATGGCAGCACCAAAACCATGGTTTATGGTGTGGCATTTGTCGTGAGCTATCTGTCGCGCTTCATGAGTTTGCAGCCAGGTGACATCATCTCAACCGGCACCCCGCCCGGTGTTGGCATGGGCCAGAAACCGCAAGTGTTCCTGAAGCCTGGTGATGTGATGGAGCTGGGAATCGAAGGCCTTGGCACCCAGCATCAAAAGCTTGTGCAGGGCTGATATCAGCCGGCGGGTATGATGCGGGGCAGCAATTTGCCCCATCCTCACATCAATGTGATCACTACCACAATACTTTGAGAAAGCGGGGAATTCCCCGCTTTTTTCCATCGAAACTGAGCATTTGTGCGGTGCCGTTTGCAAATTTATCAAAAAATGTCGGTCTTGGACTTGCGCTGTGCCTAATTTAGGACATTTTTCCACTGACAAAGTGCATTGACGCACCTGCGTGTTGTCGCTTTAATGACCATCGGTCACTATTGCTGCGTGCGTAAGTGATGTGATATGCATGTCTTAGGGGTATGGGGATACCGTGCGCATATCGCGCCCTAAATTGATTGGTGATGCACATGTCTAATCTGGCGATCAAAATGAATGATGGTTGGCCTGATGCGGTCAAATCGACGGATCTTCCCTCTGACGACACTACTCCTATGTCCAAAACGGCCTCTGGGCAAAAAGGCGGCGACAGCTTTGCCTTTGCTGATGTCTATCTACGTAATGCACCTTGCTACCTCAAAGGTCTGATCCTTCAGGCCCGTGGCGATGTAAAGGGCAAGTTGACCGCACCCGACACCGGTCTGCTGGCCTTTGAAAACGGTGCGTGTGAAGTTAGCGCGACCTCTTTGTTCCTGACTGTTGCTATGTCGGCGACTGACGAAGCAAGCATTTCGGACATGCAGGCCTATTTCGAAGATAAGCTTCGCACGATGTCACCACAAACCCGGATCGAGTTCGATTGGCGCCGTAAGTGACAATTGGTCAATTACGGTTCGTTGCTGAACGCTGATGTCGATGATGCCCGCTCAATCTTGGACGGGCAATCATGGCACTGTGCGCACGTGCGCGCCGATTGTTTCTTTCTTAAGGTTGGTAACCGCATATGTTGCCAATGACATCAAGGATCGAAAGTCGTGCGTCCTAACTAATGTCGGCATGGTTTGATCTTGGTTGGCCCAAAAGTGGTTGGATAGTTCCATTGAGGTATTGGGACTGTTAGGGGGCTTTCAGTTCTAGCGCAGGGTTATATTTCAGCCATGAATTGTTGAGCATGTCCTGCGTTGCATGTTTGGCTCTAGAGTTAATGTGGTCTAATCCAGAGATAGTTTGGATGCCTTTTTCAAAGTGCACTGCAATGATTGGATATGATCCGACTTTGTGGGCAGCCTTGACCGTAAAGCACAGTTCGTCTAGCCAATGAGCAAATGGGCGTTCCCAGCAATACACATTCACATTGACTAACTTGCCAATAACGATTGCCTCTCCGTTCACTATTTTTCCCCACAATATTTTTGCCTCCTCATTCATCATCGTTGCTTCCCGGATGTTGAATGCGGATACAAAATTGTTCCCTGATTTGCTGAAGCAAGTTTCGTTGCGTGACCAAGTGTAAGGTTTGTGAGGAGCGTGTTCTTGGATGTTTAGTCCGGCCGGCAATGAAGGAATAAAGTTATCCTGACTGCTCATGATCTTTCCTTGGCATTGATTGTCTGGCGAATAGGGTTTGCGGGTCATGTCACTATAAACCGATCCCTCGCCATCCGAACAACGCGGGTGATGTATTCCGCGACTGCAGCCACACTTCTGGTATCCTTGGTGTCGGGATGCTGGAGCATCCAGTAATTGCGCGTGAAGCGGATTTCTGGGAGCAGGCGAACAAGGTCGGGAATGCCGCCCGTGGCGTAGTCGTGCAGGATGCCGATCCCATATCCATTGCGGACTGCCTCCATCTGGGCAACCACGCTGCCGCATTCAAAACGACGGCGCATCAGCTTGCCTAGGCGGGCGGCGTAATCCAGTGCACGGCTGTAAATCAGGTCTTCGATATGGGTGACGAACAAGCGATCTGACAGATCAGCTTCCGATGTCACTGCACCAAACCGGTCGATATAACGCTCGGTCGCATAGACGCTGAGCGTATAGTCGGTGAGTTTCTTGATCACCAGACGTCCCTGTTTCGGACGATCCAGAGTAATCGCAATGTCGGCTTCGCGCTGGGAGAGCGAAAATGTGCGTGGCAGGGGCACAAGCTGGATCACAAGATCGGGGTGATCGGCGGCAAAAGCGGCCAGCTCACTTGCCAGGAAATAGTTGCCAAGCCCGTCGGGCACGCCAACACGCACCGTGCCGCTGATGGTTTCGGTTTGGTTGGAAACGGCAGTTCCGGCACGCAGGAAGGCGGATTCAGCGGCCTCCGCCGCCGTCATTAATTCCTGCCCCGCAGCGGTCAGCTCCGATCCGGTTGTCCGCCGTTCAATCAGCTTGGTGCCCAATTCTTCTTCCAGCGCAGTGAGTTGGCGTCCAACCGTTGCGTGGTTCAGGCCAAGTTGACGCGCCGCAGCAAGGATTTGTCCCTGTCTCGCGACGGCCAGGAAGATGCGAAAGCGATCCCAATCCATGATTTCATGACTTTAATTTTTGCACATCGAATTTGCAGGAATGATAATTGATGTGCATCGGTGTGCATAGTCATAATGGGTGCAGGTTATGAAGTGCGATCACGCACAATCGTAAAATCAGGTTTATCGGGAGAACACCAATGTCCAGCCAGATCACCCATTACATCAATGGAAAGCGCGTTGCCGGTACGTCCGGTCGTTCAGCGCCTGTTTTTAACCCGGCCACTGGCGCGCAGAGTGCGACGGTTGATCTGGCGTCGAAGGCAGAAGTACGCGCCGCTGTTGAGTTAGCTGTTGCTGTTCGTGATGAATGGGCCAATACCACGCCGCTTCGTCGTTCGCGCATCCTCAACAAGTTCCTTGGCATTCTTGAAGAACGCTCCGAAGAACTTGCTGCTGCGATCACGGCCGAACATGGCAAGGTTCTGTCTGATGCATTGGGCGAAGTAACCCGTGGCATTGAAGTTGTCGAATTCGCCACCGGCGCGCCGCAGCTTCTCAAAGGTGAGTTCACCGAAAACGTTGGCACCAAGGTCGATAGCCACTCGATCCGTCAGCCGCTTGGCATTGTGGCGGGCATCACGCCGTTTAACTTCCCGGCCATGGTGCCGATGTGGATGTTCCCGGTGGCTCTTGCATGTGGCAACTGCTTTATCCTCAAGCCGTCCGAGCGTGATCCGTCTGCATCGCTTCTGCTTGCTGAATGGCTGACCGAGGCAGGTTTGCCTGATGGCGTATTCAACGTTGTTCAGGGTGACAAAGAAGCGGTTGATGCGCTTCTGTTTGATGCGGATGTAACAGCAATCAGCTTTGTCGGTTCGACCCCGATTGCGAAATACATCTACGAAACTGCAACAGCCCAAGGCAAACGTTGCCAGGCGCTTGGCGGTGCGAAAAACCACATGATCATTATGCCCGATGCCGATATGGATCAGGCGGTTGATGCCCTGATGGGCGCGGCTTATGGTTCGGCTGGCGAGCGTTGCATGGCGATCTCGGTTGCTGTGCCGGTTGGCAAGGAAACCGCAGATACCCTGATCGACAAGCTGGTTCCGCGCATCAATGAACTGCGCGTTGCACCGGGTACCGATCCGGCGGCTGAAATGGGCCCGCTGGTAACGGCGGCACACCGTGACAAGGTTGTTGGCTATATCAACAAGGGCGTTGAAGAAGGTGCCAAGCTGGTCGTTGATGGCCGCGGTATTAACCTTCAGGGCTACGAAGAAGGCTACTTCGTCGGTGGTACCCTGTTTGATGATGTCACCCCGGATATGACCATCTACAAAGAAGAAATCTTTGGCCCGGTTCTTTCGGTCGTTCGTGCCGATGATTACGAAACCGCAGCCGATCTTGTGAACAGCCACGAATATGGCAACGGTACTGCGATCTTCACCCGCGATGGTGATACCGCACGTGAATTTGCTGCCCGCACCCAGACCGGCATGGTCGGTATCAACGTTCCGATCCCGGTTCCGATGGCATTCCATTCGTTTGGTGGCTGGAAAGCATCGCTGTTTGGCGATCATCACATGCATGGCCCGGAAGGTGTTCGTTTCTACACGAAACTGAAAACCATCACCTCGCGCTGGCCGACCGGCATTCGCAAGGGTGCTGAATTCGTCATGCCGACGATGAAATAACCAACTGCTTCCTCCCGGACGCAGAAAGAAAGCCGCGTAAGGAAACTTACGCGGCTTTTAGTTTGTGGACGACAGGGAGCCGTATCCACGGGGATAGAAGACGGAATAGGCGGTTAGTGTGTGATCGGCTGGGTCAGGGTGACGATGTTGAAACCCTGCCGGGCAAAGATTTTGGTCTGCTGATTAATCGCTTCGCGCTTGCGTTCGGGGTTTTCATCAAGCGTGATGCAGCCGATCGGAATGACCGTGGCATCACGTCGCGCCAGGGTCAGGATTTCATCAGCAATATGATCTTCGTGGAAAACGATATCGGCCGTTTCAATCGCACGTGCGATCCCGTGCGGCAGGTCATAGGCGCAATCCACCATGACTTCTGCCTGAAGGGTTTGGCCACCCGGTACCGTCGCCGCACTGCCATCAGGGACAAATTGGCGCAGTGCAAGATCAATATCCTCGGCACCCAGATTGCGGCTGTTGCGGGTTTGCAGGCCGCGCTGGAAAAAATGCGTCCAGAACCGTTGGCGCGATACATTGTCGTGCAAATGATCGGCAACCTTTTGCCGCGCGTCGCGCGCAATACGGGCCAGTTGTGACATGGTTGCCGGCAGGACGGTTTCGAGGCGCTGGCGAATGATGCGGGCCAGTGCCGGGGCGCAGGCGCCGGTTGAAATCGTGATCATGACCGGCGCACGATCAAGGATCGCGGGCACGATGAAATCACAATGCGGGGTCTTGTCGACCACATTCAAAAGGATGTTGCGCCGTTTGGTCGCGGCCTGAACGCGTGTGGTCAAATAGGCATCATCGGCGGCGTCAAACACCATTGCCGCCCCATTGACCATGGTGTCAACGAAGGGCGCGCTTTCCCAAACGATCCGCCCTTCGTCCACCATCGCGGCAATGTCGTCGCAGATTTCTGCGGCAACCACCGTGATTGCGGCTTGGCTTCGGATCAGAAGCCGTAACTTGCCAAGGGCAACTTCACCGCCGCCCAAGACCAATACCTTTTTCCCGGTGACATGAATGAAGGCCGGGAAATAAGCGAAGTTCTCCGACATGTCAGGCAGCGTTGCGGCCCGGTCGAAATCGGCACGTTCATTCTGCGGCGCGCGGTAATGCGTCATCGAGAATCTCCTTTATCTCCGGCAGGCAGGAACCACATCCCGTCCCGGCTTGAAGCAGGCGGCCAATATCGGCTGCGGTTACGGCATTCTGGTCGGAAATCGCTTTGCTGATCGCGGCCAATCCGACCGAGAAGCACGAACAGATCAATCGATCATTCACAGCGCCCGCATCGGGCATGCGCCCGGCCAAAAGGGCGTTGCGTTCAATCGTCGCGACCTGATTGGCAGCAAACAGGTTCGATACCCAGTCACGGCCAAGGGCGGGGCGATCCGGGCCAACAAACAATGCCCCTGTGATCCGATCACCATTCAGGCGGGCGTACCGATGAATACCCTTTTTGCTGTCGCTATATTCAATGACCTGTTCTTCATCCTGATTGGCGGCAATCGGCAGAAGCGATTTGAACATCATCGGTTCAGACCCGGCGATCTCATAAATCATGCTGCCCGGCCCGGTTGCCGCCACCCAATAGGGTAGATGTGAAAGATCAATCGGCGTGCTGGAAAACAGCAATCCCTGCCATTTTGCGACAAATGGACTTACCGAAACCGGGACATGTTTGCTTTCAGGTTGGCCGGAATGTGGGTCGACATTGGGTGGCAAAAGCCTCCCGATCCCGCCTGCGGCCGAAAAGATATCGTTCCAGTGCATCGGAACGAAAACCTGACCGGGCGTTTGGGCATCTGTCACCAGAACCCGCATCAAGGAAGCACCTTGCGCACTTTTAACCCGCGCGATCCCGCCATCCTTCAAATCAAAAAGGCTGGCATCCTTGGGATGTATTTCCAAAAGCGGTTCCGGGCGGTGCGCACTTAAACGTGCAGCCGTGCCGGTTCGTGTCATGGTGTGCCATTGATCGCGATAGCGGCCTGAATTGGCAATCAGCGGGTAATCAATGCTGGTGCGGGTTTGCGGGGCAGTATGCTTGATGCCAAGCATCTTGGCGCGACCGCTTGAGGTGGTGAAAATCCCATCCCCATAAAGTCGCTCGGCACCACCAATCGGTTGGTTTTTGCGCGATGCGGGCCATTGAAATGGTTCCATCGCGTCATAGGCCGATTTCTTTGCCTTCTGCCAAACGCCGATATCAAACGCACGAAGCCCGTCATTTTCATATTCCGACAGGGCGGCATGTTCGGCAAAGATGTCGCTTGGGTCTTTGTATTTGAACGCCTTGGTATAGCCCATCGCCTTGGCGACTTCGGACATGATCCACCAGTCGGGTTTGGCGTTGCCCTGGGCTTCGCGAAACGGGCGCTGGCGCGAAATACGGCGTTCGGAATTTGTTACTGTGCCCGATTTTTCTGCCCATCCTGCAGCGGGAAGTTTGATATGGGCGAAGCGCAACGTGTCGGTGTCACGAACCACATCTGATGCGATCACAAGCGGACAACGCGACAGCGCAAGACGCACGCGATCGGCATCCGGAAGGCTAACAGCAGGATTGGTTGCCATCACCCAGACGGCCTTGATCTCCCCGCTTTCGATTGCGCGGAACATATCAACGGCCTTGTATCCTTCGCCCGGTTCCAAAACCTTGGATTTCCAGAACCGACGCACACGATCGACATCAATCGGATCGTTCGGGTTCATGTGGGCTGCCAGCTGATTGGCAAGTCCGCCAACTTCGCGTCCGCCCATGGCATTGGGTTGGCCGGTGACGGAAAACGGGCTTGAGCCCGGTTTTCCGACACGACCGGTTGCCAAATGGCAATTAAGGATCGAATTAACCTTGTCCGATCCGCTTGAGGACTGATTGACCCCCTGTGAAAACACGGTGACCGTGCGATCAAAGGCAGCAAACCAGTTAAACAACGTTTCCAGTTTTCCCAGACCCGAGCCGAGTTCATCAGCGCTTTCATGGGTGTCGAGCCCGCATTTTTCTGCGGTTGTCTCGATGTCCGGGCAGTCGGCGCGTGCCTCTGCCACGGCGTTTTCGTAGCCGGTCACATGACGGGCGACGTAACGAAGATCGGTATTGCGGGTTTGGTCAAGCCAGGCCAGCAAACCGTTAAACAGGGCAACGTCGCTGCCCGGTTTGATCGGCAGGTGCAAATCGGCAATATCGCAACTTGCCGTCCGCCTTGGATCAATCACGACGATCTTTGTACCGTGTTTTTCCTTGGCCGCACGCAGGCGCTGGTTCAGCACCGGGTGACACCACGCCAGATTTGATCCGGTCAAAATGACCAGATCGGCGATTTCAAGATCTTCATAGCAGCCCGGAACCACATCCGCGCCAAAGGCACGTTTATGCCCAACCACGGTCGATGCCATGCACAGCCGTGAATTGGTATCGATATGCGGCGATCCGATGAAGCCTTTGATCAGTTTGTTTGCGACATAATAATCCTCGGTCAGAAGCTGTCCCGAGACGTAAAATGCCACCGATTTCGGACCATGTTTTTCAATGGTATCGCGAAGCCGTGATGCAGTTTCGGCAATCGCGTCTTTCCAGGCGACTTGTTTGCCATCGACTTCCGGCTCCAGCAGCCGGAAATCTTGCTTGGTCTCGGCCATGATGGTGTCGATCAAGGCCGCCCCCTTGGAGCAAATCCGCCCAAGATTGGCAGGATGATCGGGATCACCGCCCACAGCCCATCCGTCACGGGTTGGCGAAATGATCAGGCCACAGCCAACACCGCAATAGGGGCAGGTTGTTTTGACCTCATCCCGCATGGCGCAATCCAGCTTGCAGCTCGGTCAGGCCAACACGCACGATCCCGTCGATGACTTCACATTCGACCTTGGCAGCACAGCCATCATCAGGTCCCTGTGCTTCGCCGGTTTCAAGCGAAAAGACCATGTTATGCAGTGGGCAGGTCACGAAATGGCCATGCACGATGCCTTGCGCCAATGGTCCCTGTTTGTGCGGGCAGCGATCAAGCAGGGCAAAGATCTGATCATCAAGCGTTCTGAAAATCGCGATGCGATCGGTTTGGGTTTGAAGCGTGCGCGCACCCTGTCGCGGGATGTTCGCAGCTGGTCCGACTTCTACCCAGGTCAGGTTGTTGATCATCTGTCTTACTCCGCTGCGATCATGGAAAGGGGCTTGAATTCATGTGCGTCAACGCCTTCGGATGCGCGTTCCGCCCACGGATCAATCTGTGCGTTCTGCTGGCTGATCATGAAGCGTTCAAACAGCGCCTTGCGGTTGGCTTCGTCATCAACCACCCGTTCTTGAACATGTTTCAGGCCAACGCGTTCAATCCATGGTGCCGTGCGTTCAAGATAGCGGGCTTCTTCACGGTATAGCTGGATGAAGGCACCGCAATATTCCTTGACCTCGTCGTCGGTTGTGACCTTGCACAGAAGCTCGGTCGCGCGGACATGAATGCCACCGTTGCCACCCACATGCAGGTCCCAACCGCCATCGGTTGCCACAACCCCGAAATCCTTGATGGTTGCTTCGGCACAGTTGCGCGGGCAGCCCGATACGGCCATTTTGAACTTGTGGGGCATCCATGATCCCCAAGTCATTTTTTCCAGTTCGACAGCCATGCCCATCGACATCTGGGTGCCAAAGCGACACCATTCCTGCCCGACACAGCTTTTGACCGTGCGAAGCGATTTGCCATAAGCATGACCCGAGACCATCCCGGCCGCGTTCAAGTCGGCCCAAACAGCAGGCAGGTCTTCTTTCTTAACACCCAAAAGGTCAATGCGCTGTCCGCCGGTAACCTTGACCGTAGGGATTTCGAACTTGTCGGCGACATCGGCGATGGCGCGCAATTCACGCGGGTTGGTCAAGCCGCCCCACATGCGAGGAATCACCGAATAAGTACCGTCTTTTTGGATGTTGGCGTGAACACGTTCGTTGATGAAGCGCGATGCGCCATGATCAACATATTCACCCGGCCAAGCCGCCAGCAGGTAATAGTTCAAAGCAGGACGGCAAACGTGGCAGCCATCCGATGATTTCCATTCCAGTTCCTGCATCACGGCAGGCATGGACTTCAGTTCCTTAGCAATGATCAGGCGGCGCGCGCTGTCATGATCATGTTCGGTGCAGGTGCAAATCGGCTTGACCGCTGCTGCCTGATAATCCCCGCCAAGGGTTGCTGCCAAAAGGTTCTCAACAAGGCCGGAACAAGATCCGCAAGATGCAGATGCCTTGGTGTGGCCTTTAACTTCATCAAGGGTCGTCAGGCCCTTTTCATTGATCGCGGCAACGATGGATCCTTTGCAAATGCCGTTACAGCCACAAATTTCTGCGTCATCTGGCAGGGCTGCAACGGCATCAAGAGGGTTTCCGGCGGCCCCCCCCGCAAATGCCTGACCAAAGGCAAGGGTGTCACGCAATTCAGTGACGTCTTCGCCATCCTTCATCAGCTGGAAATACCAGCCGCCATCAGATGTGTCGCCATACAGAACCGCACCCTTGATCTTGCCGTCTTCAAGAACAATGCGTTTGTAAACGCCGCGACCGGCATCGCGGAAGACGATTTCCTCGGTCTCGCCGCCGCCGGAGAAGTCACCTGCGGAAAACACATCAACGCCAGTGACCTTAAGCTTGGTCGAGGTGACAGAGCCGCTATAGCCGTCGGTTTGAATTTCAGCCATGTGATCAGCAAGCGATTTGGCCATTTCAAACAGCGGCGCGACAAGGCCATAACATTGGCCGCGATGCTGTACGCATTCACCAACCGCAAAGATCGCCGGGTCACTGGTGGTCATGACATCGTCAACGACGATGCCGCGTTCGACTGCGATGCCTGCGTCTGCAGCAAGACGCCCGTTCGGGCGGATGCCAACAGCCATGACCACCAGATCAGCCGGAATCATGCGTCCGTCTTTAAGGCGGACACCGGTTACGTTTTCTGTACCAACGATTTCTGCAGTATCGGCTTCGGTAATCACCGTAATGCCGCGGCGCTCAAGTTCTTGCGCCAGCAAATAACCTGCCGACGGATCAAGCTGGCGTTCCATCACATGGCCAGCCAGATGCAAAACCGTGACATCCATGCCGCGTGACTGCAAACCAACAGCTGCTTCAAGGCCCAAAAGACCGCCGCCGATCACAACAGCCGGGCCGCCTTTTTCGGCAGCGCCCAACATGGTGTCGACATCATCAACATCGCGGAAAGTGACAACACCCGAAAGCTGATGGCCGGGAACCGGAATAATGATCGGATCAGAGCCGGTTGCCAAAAGCAGTTGGTCATATTCGGTTTCGGTACCGCTTTTGGAAATCACCACTTTGCGGTCGCGGTCGATCTCGACCACCGGATCGCCGGAATAAAGGTGGATGTTATTATCTGTGTACCATTCCGGGGTGTTGATCACGATCTCGTCGAAGTTCTTCTCGCCCGAGAGAAGCGGTGAAAGCATGATGCGGTTATAGTTCACGCGCGGTTCAGCACCGAAGACGGTGATGTCGTATTTCTCTGGTGCGCGGGACAGGATTTCTTCAACGGTGCGCATGCCGGCCATGCCGTTGCCAATGACAACCAGGCGGGCTTTGGCGGTTCGTAATGCGGCAGTGACGTGGTTCATTTGTCTCTGGCTCCTCGTCGCGGGATGCGAAGTTGGCACAAAAAAAACGCCCGATGCGGCCTGCTCTTTAAAAAGGCATTTCGCAACGGACGTCGTTATCCGGGGAACCCGTCTTTGGATTCTTTATATATACAATCGGCTTTTTCGCCGGAGCCGCAGGCGACACTGCCCGCGCTCATGTCTTTCTATATTCAAGTGTCGTGCCAGAAATGAAATTATGGCGAATTATCTTTCAAGTCACTGGAAGTATTAACTAAAATTCCGGACCCCTTCATTGGGGGAAATAGCGAATTTTAGTGATTTGATTAAAAAATAAACAGTATAAAAAGTGTGTGATTTAAAATTGTGCAAAATTTAACCAAAACGGCTATTTGATTTTTTATCTGTGCACATGCGGTCGTGTAAATTTCATAATTTTCAATGTGTTGCCGGAATTGTCCCGCATCGCGGAAAAACTGGCGCGGTGTTTGCAATGATGGTTTGCGTGTGAGCGGCTTTGACGAAAGCAGGCCCAATGACGGGTGGCTCACAGTTCTTCGTCCAACGGCGGACGATCAGGAGTTTGGGATCGCAGCGCGAAGTGCGCGCAGCTTTCCGATACGAATGACGGGTCGCCTGCGGAATCTTCCAGATGAAGCATGAGGCCCATGGGGAAAAACCGTCGGTCGTACATAGCAGCAATCAAGCTCTGCGCGACCTAAACGAAGGGCTTCAATGTTATGGAAATCAAGAACAAGGCTACACGCATAAATCTCTTCAGTCTCAAGACTGTTCAGATGCGTACTTTCCACCTCACCTGGCTTTCATTCTTCCTGTGCTTCTTTGGCTGGTTCGGGATTGCACCGCTGATGCCGCTGGTGCGCGATGACCTTGGCTTGAGCAAAAGCGAAATCGGCAGCACCATTATTGCCTCGGTGGCAATCACGGTCCTTGTCCGGCTTTTGATCGGACCGCTTTGCGATAAAATCGGCCCGCGCAAGACCTATACCGGTCTTCTGGTTCTGGGCTCTTTGCCGGTCATGCTGATCGGTCTTGCCGACAGCTATGAAACCTTCTTGCTTGCGCGTCTTGCCATTGGCTCGATCGGCGCATCTTTCGTGATCACGCAGTATCATACCTCCATGATGTTTGCGCCGAACGTTGTTGGTACGGCCAATGCCACCACGGCGGGTTGGGGTAACCTTGGTGGTGGTGTGACCCAGATGGTCATGCCGGCAATCCTTGCGATGGTTCTTGGTTTTGGTGTTGCTGAAACCATGGGCTGGCGCCTGGCGATGGTGTTCCCGGGTGCGATCATGCTGGTCGTTGCTGTTCTTTACTGGGTCTTCACCACCGATTGCCCGGATGGCAACTATGCCGAAATGCGCAAAAGCGGCGCGCTTAAGCCCGAAGACGACACTGCCGGTGCCGCCAAGGGCATGATGGCTGCTGTTTCCGACTACCGCGTTTGGGCGCTGTTCCTGGTTTATGCAGCTTGCTTTGGTGTGGAACTTACGATCAACAACATTGCTGCGATCTATTTCTTCGACAAGTTTGAGCTGTCCCTGGCAACCGCTGGCATGATTGCCGGTCTGTTTGGTTTGATGAACATCTTTGCCCGTACGCTGGGTGGTGTGTTCTCTGACAAATTTGCCGCCAAGGGTGGTCTTTCAGGTCGTGTAAAGTTCCTGTTCATGGCGCTGTTCATCGAAGGCGTTGCACTGATTGCCTTCTCGCAGATGGAAGCACTGGTTGTTGCGGTTTGCGTAATGATCGTTTTCTCGCTGTTTGTTCAGATGTCAGAAGGTGCGACTTTCGGTATTGTTCCGTTCGTTAACCGCAAGGCGCTTGGCTCGGTCGCAGGCATCGTTGGTGCAGGCGGTAACGCTGGTGCGGTTGCTGCGGGCTTCCTGTTTAAGTCCGAAGCACTTACTTATCAGGAAGGCCTTCTGTATCTCGGCTGTGCTGTGATCGTCTGCTCGTTCGCAGCCTTGGCTGTTCGTTTCTCGGCGGAAACCCAGGCTGAAGAAAAAGCACGCTATGACAGTGCGCAGGCAGAGCGCCTTGGTACTTCCGGATCGGCTCAGCCGGTTCCGGCTGAATAAGACTTGGTTTGATAAGATATTTTCGGGATGCGGCCGATGTCGCATCCCGAAACCCATAATCCGGATCCGACAAACGGGGCGGAGATAACAAAATAGACGTCAGAGAGGCGCGGCCATCACGGGCTGTCAGGGAGTTAGGGTTAGTTGGTAAAGCTGGAAGAATTCAATATTCTGGTGATTGACGAAAATCCGGACCGTGCGGCAATTGTCGAACGGGGTCTGGTTGAAAGTGGCTATACCCGGGTTGCCCGCATCGGCACATCCCACAATCTGGTCGAGCGCATTCAGGCGCTGGCCCCTGATATCATCATCATTGATCTGGAAAACCCCGACCGCGATACGCTTGAGCAGATGTTTCAGGTGTCGCGCGCCATTGCGCGCCCGATCGCAATGTTTGTCGATCAAAGTGACGCATCGATGATCCACGAGGCGGTGGCTGCTGGTGTCTCTGCCTATGTCGTGGATGGCCTGCGCGAGGACCGCATTCGCCCGATCGTCGAAATGGCGATCTCGCGCTTTAACGTTTTTGATCAGCTCAGACGCGAACGCGACGAAGCGCAGGCAAAGCTTAATGAACGCAAGCTGATTGAACGGGCCAAAGGCATCCTGATGAAGGAAAAAGGCCTGTCCGAAGAAGATTTCTTATGCGCTGCTGCGCAAAAACGCCATGAAACAGAATCGCAAGATTTACGAAATCGCCCAAAGCGTCATCACGGCGTTTCAGTTGGAGTTTTAAGCGATGGCTAACAAGGTTCGTCTTGGGTTTGTTCCATTGGTCGATTGCGCTATCCCAGTTGTGGCGCGCGCCATGGGCTTTGCCGAGCAGGAAAATATTGATCTGGAACTGGTCCGTGAAATGTCATGGGCCGCCATCCGCGACAAACTGTCTTATGGCGTTTACGAAGCAGCCCACTTGCTTGCCGGTATTCCGATTGCCGCGCGCTTGGGGCTTGGTGGTGTGCCGATACAACACATTGTCGTTCCCATGGCGCTTGGGCGCGGGGGCAATGCGATCACGGTTTCCATCCGCCTTTATCAACGCATGCTTGAAGCCGATCCCGCTGCCATGCATGGCCCGCGCGGGCTTTCGGCGCGCGCCCTTAAAAAGGTGATCGAAGAAGACCGTGCAGCTGGGCGTCCGGTTCTGTCCTTTGCGACCGTATTCCCGTTCTCAAGCCATAATTACGAGCTGCGTTATTGGCTGGCTGCAGCCGGGATTGACCCCGATAAGGATGTGAATATCGGTGTGATTGCCCCGCCGCGCATGTTTGACAGTCTGCGCAATGGCTGGGTTGATGGCTATTGCGTCGGGGAACCCTGGAACCAGCGAGCTGTCTTCCATGGTGATGGCGTGATTGTCGCGCTTAAGGATGATATTTGGCCGCGCAGCCCGGAAAAGGTTCTGGGCGTGCGCGAAGACTGGGTCAATTCCAACCCGGAAACGGTTTCGGCGCTGGTGCGTGCGCTTGTCCGTGCCGCCGAATGGGCGGATGAGCCGGCCAATCGCGCAGAACTTGCCCAGATGCTGTCAGAAGACGCCAATGTCGGAGCACCATTTGAGGTGCTTAAGGCATCGCTGTCCGGGCGGCCGGTTCTGCGACCGGGCGAAGCGCCGCTTGATGTGCCCGATCGTCACGTCTTTTATCGCTATACCGCGACCTTCCCGTGGCTGTCGCAGGGAAGCTGGGTCGGAACCCAGATGAAACGCTGGGGGCAGGTGCCAGCGGATGCCGATCTCAACAATGTCGTGCGGCAGGTCTATCGTCCGGATTTGTATCGCGCTGCGGTTCAGGGGCTTGATGTTGCCGTGCCCAAGCATGACTGGCGGGTTGAAGGTGCCAATGATGCATCTGATCGATCCTTTGTTGGGCCGGACAGCTTCCTGGATAATTCGATCTTTGATCCGGAAAAGGTCAGCTAGTTAGCTGCGAAAGCTTTCCGGTTTGGCGGCATCAATGGCTTCCATCATTTGACCGGGGATAAAGACGCGGAAAGTCGCACCCTGATTGGCGGGGCTTTCTGCCCAAATCTTGCCTTGGCAATGTTCAATCACATGCCGCGCAATCGCAAGCCCAAGACCCGATCCGGATGGCTTTGGCTGATCATCGGCATATTTGCCACTGCGTGAAAACTTATCAAAAATGGTTTCAAGCTCGCTCGGTGCGACCCCTTTGCCGTTATCGGAAATCGATACCAGATAACCACCATCCATGGCCTCACCCCGGACCGAGACGCTTGGGAATTGCGGGTCGGAAAACTTCGCCGCATTGGACAGCAGATTGATGAAAACCTGTGTCAGGCGGTCGCGATCGACATGCAAAAGCGCTGACTTGCGCGAATACTCGCTGGTCAGTGTCACGCCCTTGCTTTCAAACAGTCCTTTGACCGCCTCGATGCTTTCATCAAGAACCGTGCGTGGATCAACATCAACCGCGCGCCAATCTGAATGACCGGCCTCAAGCCGGGCCAGATCAAGATGGTCGTCAATCAGGCGTGTCAGACGTTCGCTTTCACGTACAATGATCTCAAGGAAATGATGTGCGCGGTCATGATCAAGGTTCGGGGTATCGACCAAAATCTCGGAAAAGGATCGGATCGAGGTTAAAGGTGTTCTGAATTCATGGCTGACCATGGTCAGGAATTCATCCTTAAGCTTATCAAGTTCCTTAAGTCGGTCATTGGCCGCGCGGAGTTCAGCAGCAGCCTGTTCCAGCTCATGTGATTTCTGCTCAAGGCGTTGGGAATATTCAATAACGTGCGAGGTTTCCTCAAGGATTTCCAAAACCTCGTCCAGGCTGACCATCTCGCCCTTGGCAACCGATGACACCATCACGCGTGCGGATGCTGCCCCGATGGAACCCGCAAGCAATCGTTCGGTAAAGGCGATCATGTCAGCATCGGCTTCGCCCTTGCCACGGATCAGGGGATCGGATCCCCAGCCAAATTGACGGAACGAGTTAAAGGCGCGTTCGCGTCCCAAAAACCGTTCAACCAATTCATACAGGTCATTGACCGAGGCAGAGGATCGCCAGATCACGGTTTCTTCGCCCTTGCGCGAAAAGGCATCGACAAACAGGGTTGCCTGAATGCGTTCCAGCGCACTTGGTTCGGTAAACAGGCTGATCAAAACATATGTCGCGGTATTCAGCGAAATTGACCAGATCAGTGCATGGGTCAGGGGCGCAAAATCGGTCAGGCCAAAAAGGCTTTCGGGTCGAAGCCACGGATGACCAAACGCCCCATTTTGAATAAGGGCCGGGTCCATCCAGCCACTATCGGCAAGCGATGGCAATAAAAGGGTATAGCCCCAAACGGCAAAACCGATGCTAAGGGCCACTTGCGCGCCTGCCTTGGTCCCGCCTTTCCAGTAAAGTCCGCCAATCATGATCGGTATGAACTGCGCGATGGCGGCAAAGGAAATCAGGCCGATTTCGGCCAGCGCATCACTGGCCCCGGCGGACCGGTAATAGGCAAATCCCAAAAACACGACCACAACGATGGAAGCACGCCTGATAAAGATCAAAAGCCCGGTCAGATCATCACGCTCGGTCAAACGAAGTGGGCGAATGCGCAAAAGGGCCGGGACGATCAGGTCATTACAAACCATGGTCGAAAGCGCGATGGTGGCAACAATCACCATGCTGGTGCTGGCAGACAATCCGCCCACATAGGCAAGAAGCGCCAACATTGATTGGTCTTCAAACAACGGCACGGAAATCACAAAGAAGTCCGGGTCCGACCACACGGGAAGTGCGCCAAGCCCCGCCAAAGCAATTGGTAAAACAAAAAGGTTCATCGCCAGAAGATACAGCGGAAAGGCCCAGCTTGCGGTGGCCAGATGGCGCTCATCAACGTTTTCAACAATGATCACCTGAAACTGGCGTGGCAAACACAGGATAGCTGCCATTGATAACATCATCAGCGTCAGCCAACGGGCATTGCCATTTTCGGGCAGCATCAAGAGCTTTGCCGTGTCGGGATTTTGTGCCGATTGGCTGAACAAATCGCCAAGCCCGTCATACATAACAAAGCAGACAAAGAACCCGACCGCCAAAAGGGCGAAAAGCTTCACCAGACTTTCAAAGGCAATCGCGGCAACCATGCCTTCGTGATGTTCATCCGCATCGATAAAGCGCGTGCCAAACAGGATGCCAAACAGTGCCAGACCAAGCGCTGCCCAAAAGCCGCTATCTGAAAACACACTGACGGTTTCATGGAGTGGCTCGACCATGCCGTGATCCCAGACCGTCAGCACCGTATAGCTCGTTGCAATCGCCTTAAGCTGAAGCGCGATATAGGGCGTGGTACCAATGACTGCGATCAGGGTGACAAGGACCGAAAGCTGCGTGCTTTTGCCATAGCGAGACGAGATAAAGTCGGCAATCGACGTGATGCGGTGCGCCTTGGAAATGCGCAGCATCTTGCGCAACAAGAACCACCATCCCAAAAAGATGATGGTCGGTCCAAGATAGATGGTCAGATATTCAAGCCCGTTGCGGGCTGCTGTTCCGACTGCGCCATAAAATGTCCAGGACGTGCAATATACCGCAATGGAAAGTGTGTAGACCGTTGGGTTTCGCACCCAGGAATGGCCATCGCTTGCGCGCTTGTCGCCCCACCATGCAATCGCATAAAGCAGGCCGACATAGACCAGTGAAACAAGGATGACCAGTTCCGAAGACAGCATCTATTTCGGGCCCTCGGACTGTGCAGCACTTCTGAGCGCACGGGTCAGGATCGCACACAAGGCGATCAAAATGCCCCATCCGGCAAAGAAATAGACAAACAGGATCGGCAATCCAAGGATTGTGCCATCAAGGGAAAACATCCCGACAAGCGGCGGAATCCAAAGGAAAAGAGCAACCAGCATCAAAACCAGTGCGCGTTCTGTCAGTCTGCGTGGCGGTGTGATGGGCGGCCTCCTGCCATGTGTGAAGGACGTGCAAGTCTGGTTTAGTTCGCTGCGCGCTCAAGCAGAGCCTTGACCCGTGAGACCACATCGCGGGTCGAAAACGGCTTGGTCACGAAATCATCAACGCCAAGTTCCAGCCCCTTGCGTCGATCCACTTCGCGGGTTTTCGCCGTCAGCATCATGATCGGGATCAGTTTGGTATTACTGTCATTGCGAACGGCGCGCACGACTTCGAACCCGTCACAGCCGGGCATCATCACATCAAGCAGAACCATGTCCGGGACATCACGTGTGATCATGGAGATCGCGGTTTGGCCATCGGTGGCCACGCTGACCTCATAGCCTTCCTTTTCCATCAGAAAGCTAAGTGACTCGACTATGGTCTCCTCGTCTTCGGCAATCAGGACCTTAGGTCTCTCGTTCAAAGGACTTCCCCCGAATTTTTCGGATTTTTATGTTTTCAATCCTAGCCGTTAATTCACGGAATTATAATGCTACTTTGGGGTGGTATGGTTCATGCCATCAGACAGTACGAAAAATCAAAGGTTTGTGCCGATTATTGCGCTGCTTGTGTCGTGGTATCCGACATTTCATAGGCGCGCTGACCGCAATCTTCGCGCGGACATTGGCGGCAACCAATCCCGACCGGAACAGCTGACTCAGGTCGATCAAGCGACAATCGGTCGGCATAAACAACGTCATTGGCAAAGGCCGTGTCGCACCCGATCATGACCGAATAAACCGACCTTGGAATGCCATATCCTCCGACCCCGGACCGAAGCGCGCGTGCGACAAAAAGATATTCACTGTTATCGGGCAGGCGGACAAATTGCGGGATCACCCGGTCGGGTGCCATATAGGCTTCATGCACCACCCAGCGCGGGCAGGCACCACTATAACGTGGCAATTGAAGCCCCGATGCCGAAAACCGTTTTGAGATATTCCCGGCAATATCGGTGCGCAGCAAATGGAACGGAATGCCTTCGGCCTGCGGACGGCGAAGTGTTGTCAGGCGGTGGCAAACCTGTTCCCAACTGGCTGAATAGCGTTGCTGAAGAAGCTCGATATCATGGCGCAGTGTCCGGGCATCTTCCAAAAAGCTGTCATAGGGAAACAGAAGGGCGGCAGCGCAATAGGATATCAATGCCTCGGTCGCGCGTGCGCGTCCGCTGTCGCTTGTGATCTGTGCGCGATCCAGAACTTCATTTATTGCATCAACGGCCTCAAGTCGGCAGATCATCCGGGCCGCCTGAAAGCGGGCCGAGGTGATAGGTAAAGCGCGCGAGATATTAAGCGTCTTTTCAGATGCATCCCATTTATAGCCGCTGGTGGGGGTGTCCTCGGAGGGCAAGCGTTCAACGCGAATGCCATGCTTGGCTTCGAGGTAATTGATCAGATCGGTCAGAAACAGGCCACCATCCGGATCAATGCGCGGGCGCATGTCGGTTGCCTGATCTTCAAGGGTCGGGAAATAGTTGGCATTGTCATAAAGCAGGTCATCGACTTCTTCGGCCGGACTTGCGGCCGGGCGCCCGGCATCGCCGCGTTCAAGGAAGTTGAAAATCTCTGTCGCGGATTCTGCCAGTCGTTGAACTCGCGCACCAAGGTCGCGTTAAATCGCGCGCGCTGCTCGGTGGACAGGTCATCATAATCATCAAAAATCTCGGCAACGGTGCGGATCGAGGTGATCCGGGTCAGGATCGAGTGACTGGCTTCGGTCAGGAACGGATCGTGGCTTAGGCGTTCAGACAGCGCGTTGATTTCATCAAGTCCGCTTCTATAGGCGCGATAAAGCGATAGGAACGCACTGATCATGCCCGGTGCCGCGGCAATCGTTGCCGGAAATTCCCGGCTTTCAATCGGGGTGGTGCGAAATACCGGATCAGATGCGGCTTCGTTCAAATCTGACAGCAATCGGCTTTCCTCGGACCCCGATAAAGTATGGGGGTGAATGTCGAGTGCTTCTGCAATGCGAACAAGAAGTCCGCCGCCAATTGATCGGCGATTATGTTCGATAAGGTTCAGATAAGACGGCGAAATCCCGGCTGTCTTGGCCAGCGCGTTTTGCGTCATGCCGATGTCTTTGCGGCGACCGCGAATGCGATGACCAATGGGTGCCTGACGTGCCATGGGCGGCCTCATTCTTGACAGAATTTACAAATTTTCAGAACGACTATCCGTATATTTACAAAAAAATTGTTCTATATCAACTAGGTGTTGATTCATTTTCATATGGTCCCCATTGTTTTGACAGGTCGTGAAGAAAACCAACCAGAAAACAGACCTCAGAATTCTCTGAAATCAGATCCCAAGACATTGGGGAGGAAAACCATGTCGGAGACTAAACTTATCGGAAATGTATCTCGTCGTACGATCCTGAAGGGGTCCGCGGCTACTACCGGTGCGGCCCTGATTGGCGGCACATTCCCGATGCATTTCATCAAGAATGCCCATGCCCAGACCTTCCGTGGCGACCCGGGCAGTGCTAGCAGCGTGAAACTCGGCTTTAACGTACCGCAGACCGGTCCGTATGCCGACGAAGGCGCTGACGAATTGCGTGCCTATCAGCTTGCGGTCAAGCACCTCAATGGTGAAGGTGACGGCGGCATGCTCAACACCATCAAGCCGCTTCAGCTGAAGGGCAATGGTATCCTCGGCAAGAAAGTCGAATTCGTCACAGGTGATACGCAGACCAAATCCGACGCCGCACGTGCATCGGCCAAGCGTATGATCGAAAAAGACAATGTCGCGATGGTCACCGGTGGTTCGTCCTCTGGTGTGGCAATTGCCGTGCAGGGTCTGTGCCAGGAGATGGGCGTCATCTTCATGTCGGGTCTGACCCACTCGAACGACACCACGGGTAAAGACAAAAAGCGTTATGGCTTCCGCCACTTCTTCAACGCTTACATGTCTGGTCAGGCAATCGCACCGGTTCTCCTTGATGAGTATGGCAAAGAACGCCGCGCTTATCACCTGACCGCTGACTACACCTGGGGCTGGACCCAGGAAGAGTTGATCAAAGCTGCGACCGAGAATATCGGTTGGGAAACCGTGAACACCGTTCGTACCCCGGTGGGTGCAGGTGACTTCTCGCAGTATATCACCCCGGTTCTGAACTCTGGTGCAGATGTCCTGATCCTGAACCACTATGGCAAGGACATGGTCAACTCCCTGACCCAGGCTGTTCAGTTCGGTCTGCGTGACAAGCAGGTCAATGGCAAGAACTTCGAAATCGTCGTTCCGCTTTATTCCCGTCTGATGGCGCAGGGTGCTGGTGAAGCTGCCAAGGGTATCCTTGGTACCACCAACTGGCACTGGTCGCTGCAGGATCCGGGTTCGCAGGCCTTTGTTAAATCCTTTGGTCAGGAATACGGCTTCCCGCCGTCCCAGGCTGCACACACCTGCTATGTCCAGACGCTGCTTTATGCAAACGCCTGTGAAATGGCTGGTACCTTCGCACCTTGGGAAGTCATCAAGCAGCTCGAAGGGTTCGAGTTCGATGGCGCGGGCAACGGTCCGACCCTTTATCGCGCAGAAGACCACCAGTGCTTCAAAGATGTTCTGGTTGTGCGTGGTAAGCAGGAGCCGCAGTCCAACTTCGACCTTCTCGAAGTCGTTAAGGAAGTGCCGCGGGCACAGGTTGAATACCCGGCCGATATGTTCGGCGGGGAGCTCGGACCATATCAGGTCTGATCAACCCAAATCGATGCAAGCTGGGCCGGCCATCTCCCAATGGCCGGCCCATTTGCCCTCTGGCCTCGGCCTATACGACTTTTGACTAAGTCACCCTTACGACGACGCGGCGGATAACTTATGGACGCTATATTTCTTCAAATTCTCAATGGTCTGGACAAGGGCGGCGCCTATGCGCTGATCGCGCTTGGTCTGACCTTGGTGTTCGGCACGCTTGGCGTGGTGAACTTTGCGCATGGTGCCATCTTCATGATGGGCGCCTTTTGCGCAGTTTCGCTGGAAAAACTCCTGACCCTGTCGATGCGGGTCAAGGATGAATCCGTGACCTTCTTTGATGCCTACAAGGAAACGCCTTATCTCGAAGTCTGGTTTGGCGAAACCGGTACGGCAATCATTGACTGGTCAGTTCCCTTATCAATCATATTGGCCATACCGGTGATGCTGTTGATCGGCATCGTTATGGAACGAAGTCTGATCCGGTATTTCTACAAGCGCCCGCATGCGGAACAGATCCTTGTGACCTTTGGTCTGGCGATTGTTCTTCAGGAAATCGTCAAGGCAGCCTTTGGCGCCAACCCGATCCCGCAAGGCGCACCCGACATTGTCTCTGGTTCCGCCGCAATCGGTGCCTTGTTCGGGCTTGGTGAAGCCGTGGTCTATCCGTGGTGGCGTCTGATATATCTGGCCTTCTCGCTGATCACGATCGGTCTTGTCTTCTCGTTCCTGCATTTCACGACCTACGGCATGGTGGTGCGCGCAGGCATGGCAGACCGTGAAACGGTTGAGCTGCTTGGCATCAATATCGAACGGCGATTTACCATCGTGTTCGGGATCGCGGCCGTGGTCGCGGGTCTCGCCGGGGTGATGTACACGCCGGTTCTGCCTCCGGATTATCATCTGGGGATGGACTTCCTTGTTCTGTCATTTGTTGTGGTGGTTGTCGGGGGGATGGGCTCTTTGCCTGGTGCTGTGGCCGCAGGGTTCCTGCTGGGCATTCTGCAATCCTTCTCGTCCATGACCGAGGTGAAAGACATCTTCCCGGGCATTGACCAGATCATCATCTACCTTGTTGCCGTCGTCATTCTGCTGACCCGCCCGCGTGGTCTGATGGGTCGTCGGGGCGTGATGGAGAGCTAAAATGACAAATACAAAAATCGTCTCCCCAAAACAGGACCTCATCTTTATGGCTATCCTGTCGGTCGTGGTCCTGACCATGCCGATCTGGTTGCAGCCCTTTGGTGCGGCCTATCCCGACCTGATGCAGAAATTCATGATCTTTGGCATCTTTGCCATCGGCTATAATATTCTGTTTGGTCTGACCGGATATCTGTCCTTTGGCCATGCGGCCTTCCTGGGTGTGGGGTCCTACACCGCGGTCTGGTCGTTTAAGTTGCTGTCGATGAATGTCATCCCGGCAATGATTTTCGGGACCGTCCTTTCGGGGCTGTTTGCGCTTGCCATCGGCTTTGTGTCACTGCGTCGTTCGGGGATTTACTTCTCGATCCTGACACTTGCCTTTGCACAGATGTCTTATAACCTGGCCTACTCGGTGCTGACCCCGATCACCAATGGTGAAACCGGTCTTCAGCTTGAACAGGCTGATCCGCGTGTTCTTGACCGTGCGGCTGGCATTGTGAATGACGGATCGCTTCCGACGCCGAACCTGTTTGGCATCGAAGGCATCGGTTATTCGGGCTTCTATATCTGTGCGGCCCTGATGCTCATCTCGTTCTTCATCTATCTGCGCATCTTCCGCTCGCCATTTGGCTTGAAGCTGCGTGCGATCAAGTCGAACCAGAACCGCATGGGTTATACCGGCTATAACACTCGCCCGTACCTTATGACCGCCTTTGTGATTTCGGGCATGTATGCCGGTCTTGCCGGATCACTTCTGGCGGTTACTGATCCGCTTGCAGGTGCAGAACGCATGCAGTGGACCGCATCGGGCGAGGTTGTTCTGATCACCATTCTTGGTGGTGTGGGCACACTTGTCGGGCCGCTGCTGGGTGCAGGTATCATCAAGTATTTCGAAAACATCTTCTCGGCCTTTAACGACACGGTTCTTCTGAACGCGTTTTCGTTCCTGCCAGATTGGATGGCGCATGCGGTGGCAACGGTTGTTGGTCTGTTTGTTGGCGAAGGCTGGCACCTGACCCTTGGCCTTGTCTTCATGCTGATCGTGATCTTCCTGCCAGGTGGCATCATGGAAGGCATCAACCGCCTGTGGCGCATGATTTCCGAACGTCG
>NZ_JBLLNT010000024.1:0-38974 GCF_048059015.1 Thalassospira sp.
ATCGACTTGGCAGCCTTTTTACGGTCATCAACCTTGTTTGATGACAGCATATTGGCCGCATCAGACATGGTCAGGTCTTCGCCATCAATCGGGAAGCGCAGCTCGGCCATGGTCTGATCAAACAGACGGACCCACGCGGACGATCCGGCAACGCGGCGCTCATGCAGGACTTGCTCAACCTCATCCGACAGCTGATGCGGGCGGAACGCACGGTTTTCATCAAGCCACGGGCGATAGCGACGCAGGGCTTCGCTTTCAGCATATTTCGCGTCAAACGCGGCGTCTTCGATACGGTTGATCTCAAGCCCGAAGAACAGCGACAGGCTGGAAATGCCGGTCATTTCTTCCTGAACGGACTGATAAAACTGACCAATGGCTGCGTCCGAGCTGTCACCGGCATAAAGAAGCTGAGCAAAGGAGCCGATTTTGCCGCAAATCTCGCTGATCGCTTCATATTCGGCAATCGCACCTGCAAGCGCGTCCCCCGAAAGGTCGTTCAGCTTGCCTTGGTAGTTGTTCTGGAACGCTTGTGAGCGGCTTTTGGCATCATCAAGATCGCGCCGGATATTCGGGTCTTTCGGATCGTTATAGAGATCAGTCAGATCCCAGGTCGGCAAATTCTTGTTGATCGCGTTCATTTGTCCTCCAGACTAATCTTGCTTTCGCGCCTGCTTGCGCAAACATGTTCCGACATGCTCTGCGCATAAAATCCCGATACCGATATATAGCCTGTCAAAATCAGATCACCAGCCCTGAATACCGATACGCAATATCGCAGTTTTTCAGATCATATCGCGACTGCGCATACTCACAACAGCAAAGCATGGTGAATGTGTTCACAAGATGCGTGAATGGGGATGTTGATCGTGGAAATTTGATCCCATTTCAGGGATTATCAAACGCTAGACGATAAAACGGTAAGATAAATGTCATTTTCAGGCTGCGAAACATCGCGATCCCTGATAACAAAATCGTCTTGGAACGTTCGTTTATTTCGATCCGGCCGCACATTGCGCCAGTAGAATGAAACAGGCGACACGGACCAGATCAGAACAACACAAAGATTGTTCACTCGCGGGAAAAGCAACAAGGCAAGGAAACGTCATGACGAGCTTGCAGGATTATGCCGACTGGCAAAACTTGCCCTCGATGTTTTTTGATCAGGCGAAAAAATACGGCAATGCGCCGTTCCTCTGGACGAAAAACAGCGACACCAACGAATTTGTCCCCACCACCTGGAACGAAGCCGCCGATCAGGTCCGAGCCCTTGCACGTGCACTTTATGATATCGGTGTGCGTCCCGGTGACCGTGTGCTTCTGGTTTCGGAAAACCGCACCGAATGGGGCATTGCCGACATTGCCATCATGTGCGTCGGTGCCATGACCGTTCCCGCCTACACCACCAATACCGAGCGCGACCATCTGCACGCGATCGAAGACAGTGGTGCGGCAATTGCCATCATCTCGACCAAGAAGCTGGCCCAACCGTTCCTGCATGCTGCCCTTGATAGCGGGCGCTGCCGTCATGCGATCATGATGGAAGAATGGGGCCAAAGCTTTGTCGGTGACATCACCATTTCACGCTGGGATGACATGATTTCCAAGGGCCGTGGTCTTTCGCATGATGTCGATGCCTGGGTCGATGGCATCAAGCGTGATGACCTTGCCTGCCTGATCTATACCTCGGGCACCGGTGGCTCGCCCAAGGGTGTGATGCTCAGCCACGGGGCGATCATTTCAAACTGCATGGGTGCGTTTGACATCATCGACACCCTTGGCATTGATGATGAAATCTTCCTGTCATTCCTGCCGCTGTCACATTCTTATGAACATACTGCGGGTCTTTATTTCCCGATCAGTATCGGTGCGCAAATCTATTACGCCGAAAGCCTTGATAAGCTGGCAGCAAACCTTGCGGAAGTACGTCCGACCATCATGACGGCGGTGCCGCGCCTCTATGAAATGCTTTATCAGCGCATGAGCCGCATGGTCGAGAAAGAAGGCGGCATCAAGCAGAAGCTGTTTGATCTGACGCTCCGCCTTGGCCGCAAGAATTACGAAGGCGAAAGCCTTACCTTTGTTGAGAAGTTCCAGAACCTTGCCTGCGAACTTCTGTTGCGCCGCAAGCTTCGCCAACGTTTCGGTGGCCGGATCAAGGCGATGGTATCGGGCGGCGGGCCGCTGAACTATGAACTGGGTGTTTTGTTCGTGTCCTGTGGCATCCGCATTCTACAGGGTTATGGCCAGACCGAATTTGCCCCGGTTGTTTCGTGCAACCGTGCCGAAAACAACAAGCTTCGCACCGTTGGCCCGCCGATGGTCGGCGCCGAAGTCAAAATCGCCGATGATGGCGAAATCCTGCTTCGCGGTGAAAGCATGATGAAGGGCTACTGGAACCTGCCGGACGTGACGGCCGCAACCATCGTCGATGGCTGGCTACATACCGGGGACATCGGCAAGTTCGATGAACAAGGCAGCGTCATGATCACCGACCGGAAGAAGGACATCATCGTCAATTCCGGTGGTGACAATATCTCGCCGCAGCGTATCGAAGGCCTGATGACGCTGGAAACCGAGATATCCCAGGCGATGGTTTATGGCGATGATAAACCGTATCTGGTCGCTGTTGTCTGGCCGGACGAAGATTTCATGCGTGAATTTGCCCGCGAAAATTCGGATAAAAACGATATTGAGGAACTGTCGAAAAACGAAGAGTTCCGCAAGATCATCCGCACCGCGATTGACCGCGTGAATGAACGTCTGTCGACGATTGAAAAGGTGCGCAGCTTCATGTTTGCCGAGGCACCGTTTAGCATCGACAATGAAATGCTCACGCCTTCGATGAAAATCCGTCGCCACAAAATCCGCGAGGCCTATGCCAAGCAGCTTGATGGCCTTTATCAGCGCAAACGCAAAGGCCAGTAAGCCCCGCGATGCCAAAGGCCAAAGCCGGTAAACATCCCGATGTGACCTTGACCCTGATCCGGGGCCTTCCCGGATCAGGCAAGTCGACCTTGGCCAAACATCTGGCCGAGGCAACAGGTGCGGTCCATCTTGAGGCCGACATGTTCATGGTTGATCGGCAGGGGTTTTATGATTTTGACCCCCGCCGCTTGCGTCAAACCCACGCCAAGTGCGAAGACCGATGCCGCGATGCATTGGAAGACGGCAAAAACACCATCATTTCCAATACCTTTACCCGGTTCTGGGAAATGAAGGCCTATATCGATATGGCCAAGGAACTTGGCGTGGCACTACAAATCGTTGAATGCCACGGACAGTTTCAGAACATTCATCAGGTGCCTGATGAAACCCTTGCCGATATGCGGGATCGTTGGGAAGAACTGCCTGCCGAGTATCGCTAGGCCATTGCCCCTTTTTGCGCATCTACTTTGCCACTGAAAATACCTGTTTAAGAATATCTGTCGTCCAGCGCGTCGGGTCAGATCGAATATCTGCCTCCTGAAGGGCGATGTAATGGAACAATCCATCCATTGCCTTCGCGGTCGCATGATCGGTCAGTGAGCCCTTCAAATCCGGGACAAACGGCAGTTTGGCATATTGCCCCAACATCTGATCATAAAGCGACAAGGCACCCGTTTGCGCCAATGCATCGGTGATAACCGGGCGCAGACGTCCTTCAATATCCGTTCCGGAAACCCGTCGCAGATAGCTGGTCGCCGCATCATCCGGGCCATCAAGAATGCCTTTGGCATCGGAAACCGTCATCTGGCTGATCGCATTGATCAGAATGTCACCCGCATCGCTCATGGTCTGCTCGGCGGCACGGTTCATGCGAAGTTCGATCTCATCGGCATAACTGCCAAGCCCCGCAGCATTGAGAAGTTTCTGGGCATTTTTGACATTCTCGGGCAACGGGATATGTGCAACCGGATCGGCGTTAAAGCCATCTTTGGCCCCCAGCTGATTGGTCACCAGCTCCACCCCGATATCAAGCGCCTGCTTAAGACCCTTTTCCACCGTATCGGATGACAGTGCCGAAATACCGGTCCCGCTTCCTGATCCCGTCGTGCTACCACCGGAATTCATGGCATCACCCAAGGCCTGCTTGGCCTTGTCAAAGAATGACTGTGCGGTTGCTGTTTGGCTGATACTTGCCGTCATCATTGCGGCAACAAGTGCAATGGTGCTTGCCTTGGTCAGGGAGAAGGATGATTTCGTCTGCATGTGATGTCCCGGTGGTTATTGGTTGTTGGCAGAACGTTTTGGATCAGGTCTTTGATAGTGATCGAAAATCATGGCCCGAAAAAGACAAAACCCCGGTTAAACAACCGGGGTTTTGATGTGAGATTTCAGAGGGCGTTATTCAACAACCTCTACCTTTTTGCCATTCAACAACAGGTCCGTGCCCGCGGTTGAGACCGGGACGGTATCACCATCCTTGATCCCGCCTTCAAGGATCTGCATCGCCAACGGGTTCTGCAGATAACGCTGGATCACACGTTTGAGCGGACGCGCACCATAGATCGGGTCATAGCCCTTTTCGGCCAGCCAATCCTTGGCCGCCTCATCAAGATCAAGGTCGATCTTGCGATCAAACAGAAGCTTCGCCAGACGGCCCAACTGGATATCAACAATCTTGCCCATCTGTTCGCGCTGCAAACGATGGAACAGGATGGTCTCATCCAGACGGTTGAGGAATTCCGGACGGAACGATGCCCGAACGACTTCCATCACCTGCTTGCGGACTTCACCGCTGTCATGGCCCGGCTCCTGATTGGCAAGGATTTCGCCGCCCAGGTTGGATGTCAAAATGATCAGTGTATTGCGGAAATCAACAACCCGGCCCTGCCCGTCGGTCAGACGACCTTCATCAAGAACCTGAAGCAGGACGTTGAACACATCGGGATGTGCCTTTTCGACCTCGTCAAATAGCACAACCTGATAGGGACGACGACGTACCGCCTCGGTCAATGAACCGCCTTCTTCATAGCCAACATAGCCCGGAGGCGCACCGATCAGGCGGGCCACCGCATGTTTTTCCATGAATTCGGACATATCAATCCGAACCATCGCCTGTTCATCATCAAACAGGAACTGTGCCAATGCCTTGGTCAGTTCGGTCTTGCCAACACCAGTCGGGCCAAGGAACAGGAACGATCCAATCGGACGGTTCGGGTCCTGAAGCCCGGCACGGGCACGACGCACCGCGTTTGAAATCGAACGCACAGCATCATCCTGACCAACAACGCGATTACGAAGCGTGTCTTCCATTTCCAGAAGCTTTTCACGTTCGCCTTCAAGCATCTTGTCGACCGGGATGCCGGTCCAGCGTGACACGACGGACGCGATGTGCTTTTCGGTAACCGCCTCTTCCTTGATGCCGCGCGACGGGTCGTTTTCCGCCTTTTCAAGCAGGCTCAGAAGTGCCGGGATTTCCTCGTATTGAAGCTGTCCGGCGCGATCAAGTTTGCCATCACGCATCACGCGTTCAAGTTCGATGCGCGCCTGATCAAGCTGCTCCTTGATATGGGTTGATGCAGCCAGTTCCTTTTTCTGGGCTTCCCATTTCGCCGTCAGCTCGGCCGACTTACCTTCAAGTTCCGACAATTCCTTGTCCAGACGACCAAGGCGATCCTTTGATGCGCTGTCCTGCTCTTTCTTGAGCGCTTCGCGCTCGATCTTGAGCTGGATAATACGACGATCAAGCTCATCGATTTCTTCGGGTTTGGAATCAAGTTCCATACGAAGACGCGATGATGCCTCATCCATCAAATCGATTGCCTTATCGGGCAGGAAACGATCGGTGATGTAACGGTTCGAAAGCGTTGCCGCCGCGACAAGGGCGGTATCGGCAATACGAACCCCGTGATGAAGTTCGTATTTATCCTTGATCCCACGCAGGATCGAAACCGTATCTGCAACCGATGGCTCGGACACAAAGACCGGCTGGAAACGCCGGGCAAGTGCCGCGTCCTTTTCGATATGCTGACGATATTCATCAAGCGTGGTCGCACCAACGCAATGCAGCTCACCGCGCGCCAATGCCGGTTTCAAAAGGTTCGACGCATCCATCGATCCCTCGGCCTTGCCCGCACCAACAAGGGTATGAAGCTCGTCAATAAACAGAATGACTTGGCCGGCTTCAGATTCAATTTCACTCAGCACCGCCTTGAGGCGTTCTTCAAACTCACCACGGAACTTGGCACCGGCAATCAACGCACCAAGATCAAGCGACAGGAGTTTCTTTTCCTTAAGCGTTTCGGGCACATCACCCTTAACGATGCGCAGTGCCAGACCTTCGGCAATCGCGGTTTTACCCACACCGGGCTCACCGATCATGACCGGGTTGTTTTTGGTCCGGCGTGACAGAACCTGTACCGCACGACGAATTTCCTCGTCACGGCCAATCACCGGATCAAGCTTGCCATCGCGTGCTGCCGCGGTCAGATCGCGAGCATATTTTTTCAATGCGTCATACTGGTTTTCTGCACCGGCACTGTCGGCTGTACGGCCTTTGCGAATGTCATTGATCGCACCATTCAGACTTTGCGCAGTTACACCCGCATCTGCCAACACCTTCCCCGCGGTTGATTTCGGATCAAGGGCTATGGTCAGCAACAACCGTTCAGCCGTGACATAGCTGTCACCTGCCTTCTTGGAGACTTCCTGTGCCTGATCAATCAGGCGTGCAAATTCTGATGAAAGATAAATCTGACCATTGCCGCCGGATACCTTTGGCAGTTTCGCCAGTTCCTGCGCGCACCGTTCCTGGGCAAGCTTCGGCTTGCCGCCCGATGCCTTGATCAGATTAGCCGCCAGACCTTCTTCGTCGTCCAGCAGAACCTTCAGAAGATGGATCGGTACAAATTGTTGATGGTTTTCACGCAGCGCAAGCGATTGCGCGGACTGCAGAAAGCCTTTTGACCGGTCCGTAAAGTTTTCGAATTCCATTCCTGTCACTCCTTGAGCCAACAGTATTCAACCAATGTGGACCTTCTTGGAAGCATCCACGGCCTTGTCGTCATTACCGAATTCTAAAATTATAGATTATTTCGACAGTGACAACATTGATATGTCTCAGTCTAACGCGTTTGCAACCAGATACCCCTACAAAAGTTGCAAGAATTATTTGTGCACTGCAGCACGATTTTCTGGCATTATTCCAGCTCGCACCCCAGAAGCATGAAATATGCGCCTGCATCAGGGTTGCCCTTGGCAAAACAACGTTCTAACGTCGCCCTATCAGCATGCGATTCGTCCCAAATCACCCGCATGCCAAAGCGCCATACAGGAAAACAAGACATGACGGTCGAACTTAAAGCCATCAAAAGATACCCGGTTAAGGGCATGCGCGGCGTTGATATGCCAAGCGCACAGATCACCGCCCATAAGATGATCACCGATGACCGTCGGTTCGTAATCGCCACCCAGTCATCTGTCGGTCAGGACGGGGTGCATGAATGGGCCCGCAAAAGCAACTTCCTGCAATTGGTCAATACGCCCAAGCTTGCCGAACTTGGCACTGAATATGACGATGCGACCTGCACGCTGACCGTGCTGCGCAATGGTCGTTCGATCTGCAAGGGCAAGCTTGATGACGCAATGGGCCGCACCGTGATTGAGGATTTCCTGAAGGCATTCCTTAAAAACGACATTGCTGGCACGCCAAAGATCTATTCCGTTCCCGACACCAATTTCGGGGATATGAAGGAACCCTATATCTCGATCCTGAACCTGGCATCGATCCGCGATTTTGGTACGCGTATCGTTCAGGCAGAAGTCGATCCGATGCGCTTCCGCGGCAATCTTCTGATTGACGGGCTTGATCCGTGGAAAGAACTGGAATGGGAAGAAGGCCAGATCGTTAAGATCAATGATGCATCCTTCCGCGTTATCCATCCGATCACGCGCTGCAAGGCCACCAGTGTCAATCCGGACACGGCAATTGCCGATATCAACGTGCCGCTGATGCTGCGTAAGGGTGTGAACCATCTTTACATGGGCGTCTATGTCGAAGCGCTTGACGATGCGACCTTGACGCCGGGTGACACCATTACTGTTGCCTAAGCACCGCTAACCTTCCCAAATCAAAAATCCCTGCCAAGCAGATAACGCCTTGGCAGGGATTTTTCGCATTCAGGCCTGTCTCACCTTAACGGTCATCGGTCGAGAAGGTTGGTGCATGAACCGCCATGCCGGTAAACAGATCATCATGATACCAATCCATCCGATAAGCCCGGATTGGCGGACATCCCTTACGGAACAGGATCTGTTCGTCTTTGGGGAAACGGGCAACTTCCGGTGATCGAAGGATTGGCTGGTTATCTTGCGGGCGCAAATGCACTGGCCGCGTAGTATCCGCACCGCCCCCCGTATCATCAAACCTCGACATCGCTGTAAGGCCCGATACCCAATCAAGGTTAAAGGCCCCCTCCTGGCTAAAGACCGAGATTGCATCGACACGCCCAACAACGTTTTCCCAATTCAGGCAAACATCCATCAAACCACTCACGCCCGAGAAACCCGGCCAGACAATCATGCCATCGCCAAACCCGCCGCCCAGCAGGCGTTCAAACAGCGGCATACGCCCGACATGTTCAATCCCGTCCAACAAAACAAGGAATTCCGGGTCGCCCGATTTCCAGCCACGCTGATTGATCAGGTTCATCATGCTTGCCAGCATTACCCGACTAAAGGACGGCTGAACATCCGGCGTTTCGCCACCCAACTGGCCAATCACAAAGATCGAAACGCCTCCCTGCATAATGTCGTCAATTGTGAAGGTGCTGGCACTGAGCAAACGTTGGATTTGCGGGTGATCAAACTCGGCGGTTGCCATACGGCAAGCTTCGATGATCTTCATGCGCTGATCTTCGGTCATATCGAGAATATTCAGCGCGACTTCGGAAATACGCCCATCAGCGGATTCAATGCCCATCAGTTCTTCTAATATCTTATAGAACCTGTGCGATGGCATGATCAGGTTACGGCGGACTTCCCCGAGGTTTCTGTTTTCCTTAAGACTTTTTTGGATCGTATAAACGACAAAGCCCTGAAGAAGCGTTCGCGCAACGCGAACTTCCTGCTCATCAAGTTCCTGCACAAACATCGGCGCCAAAAGCGTATCGGCGATCAACCCCGTATCTGTAATCATCCCCTCACCCTGGTGGCGAATGAAATCAAACGGGTTGAACTGATGGGTCTCAACGCCAGTCTGTTTGTGGGGGTCAATCACAATCAGCTTCTGCCCCATCTTCGTGCGTCGATCATGGATCGCCCGATAGATGCTGCCAAAGCGCTCATAGACGAACAGGTTCCCGGTATGAAGCAATGCGTTCGGCTCGGCCGATGCGCGATAATATTCATCCGGTGTGGTCGAAAATGTCAGGACACGGCGAAGGCCAGTCGCACCAATAAGCCGCTTGTCATCGCCCCACCGGCCAAGGACCAGATCAGGGTTGGTTTCCAGAAGTTTGCGCGCGGTCAAATCTTCGCGTTGGGCCCACTGCCCTTCGGCCTTCATTTTTGCCGCTTGGGCCGGATTGACGGATTTCTTTGATTTCTTCGGAGAAGAGGACTTCATGCGATTAATCGCAATCACGACCAAAGGCAGGAACATCGGGATGATGAAACAAACACCGCCAAGCAGCGCCAGCTCATAGTCGCCATTAAACAGCCCAAGGGCAATAACCATCCCGCCAAGCGCCCATAACAGCACCATGACGACACGAAACAAGCCTGTCCCCATCAAAAACTCCCAAGAATTCGCGCCATCCGTGATGCGCGATCAGCTTTGCGCCAATAACGGTAACCTCACGGATTTATTTGTGATTTTCCTAAAGTGATATCAATAATAATCAAAGGTTGCACGACATATTACGCTCTATAATTATACAGGTTCATTCTGTTAAAGGCATACAATCAATTGGAAAATGGTCTTAGAACGACAACACCCCTGTAAGTCGGTGACTTACAAGGGTGTTTGTCATGTTGAGATATATCGTTCTGATCAGGCCGAAACCGGTTCGGAACTTTCGTCGGACGACGCACCTTCTTCATCGTCACGACCAGCTGCACGGCTGCGACCACGACGTGCCGTCGGATGACGACCGCGGGTCCGGGTGGTGCTGCTTGAAGCGCGGCGGGTCTTCTTTTCGCCGTCTTCGCCCTGCTCGGATGCGTCTGCTGCCGGGGCATCATCAGAAGATGCTTCTACCGGTGCACTATCAGAACTTACTGCTGCATCTGCATCGTCAGACTTGCGTGGGCGACCACGACTGGTGCTACGACCATCAGTACGGCGTGCACGCGGTGCGCGTTTCGGCTTTTCCTCGCCAGCATCATCAGATGCTGCTTCGGTGACGTCAGAAGCCGTGTTTTCCGCATCAGACGCGGTATCGCCACCGTCATGCGCCGCAACGGCCGCATTTTCGGTGTTTTCACCGTTCTGGTCATCATCCTGGTTTGACGGGCCATCATTACGATCATCGCGGTTGCCGCGATTGTTGCGTTGACGGTTGTCATTGCCACGTTCTTCACGACGCTGGTTTTCCCATTCCTGGGCCGCCTGAAGGATACGATGGTAATGTTCAGCATGCTGGTAGAAGTTTTCAGCCAGGACAGGATCGTCGGTGCAATCCTTTGCCAGCGAAACGTATTTTTCATAGACCTGCTGGGCATTGCCGCGAACGCGACCATCTGGCCCATTGCTGTCAAAATTCTGGAACTTTGGATTTACTGGACGTTTATTCGACTGTTGCCGTCCGCGCGGACGCTTATTGTTGTTATTTCTCATATCAACATGACTTTGGTGTTGAAGGACAATCCGGTGGCGTCATCGGCCCCGGAACCACTCCGTCTGAAAAACATATTTCCCGCTAAACAGCGCCGATCAAACGGCACCAATACAAACCTGCCGAGAACCATCAAAGGAACGGAGATTGTTGACTGTTTACAGGGGAACACGGCGCTTTCGTAAGCGCGTCGGGCACCCGGCCCGTTAAAACCAACCTATATGGCTTGATCTGTTATTCCAACTGTTTTTTTCACTGCGGATCGCTTTTTTTACGTCACACAGTTGCAAAACTCAGATAACGCAGCGCCCCACGGAACAACGCGTTTTCTTTGCCGCAACGCAGCGTACAATTCCGCCAAGGTCTTCACGATATTCGACCCCGACAAAGCCCGCCTCGACCAACAATTGACCAACGTCTTTTTCCTGGCCACGGCCAATTTCGAAAATCACAAGTCCACCGGGTCGCACCAGATCAAACGCCACATTGGACAGCACCCGATAGGCTGCAAGTCCATCACCCTCATCGGTCAGCGCGCGGCGCGGATCAAATTTCTGCACCTCGGCTGACAGCGTTTCCATTTCTGCCGCCGTGATATAGGGCGGATTGGACATCACAAGATCAAAGCCGTCCTTGCGTTCGGCTTCGCTTAACGCGCTATCCCAATCAGAAACCCGAAACGCGACCTGATCATCAAGCTCAAGCAACTTTGCATTTTCGCGCGCACAGGCAACCGCACCTTCACTGATATCAAGTCCGATACCAGTGGCACCGGGAAGATCGCCAATCGCCGATAGCAACAGGCACCCTGTCCCCGTTCCGAAATCAATGATGCGCGGCGCGTCATTGTCTTCAAGGAAATCGATCGCCCATTCGACCAATGTTTCACTGTCCGGGCGCGGCTCAAGTGTATCAGGTGCCAGCTTGAACGTATGGCGCCAAAAATCCCGTTCACCCAGAATACGGCCAACCGGCTCGTTTCTTGCGCGGCGCGCAATCATGTCCTGAAATACCGCGACCTGATCAGCAGAAACTTCATCTTCTGGCCAAGCGGAAATTCGCCCGCCATCAACACCCGCTGCACGCGCCAACAAAATGCGCGCATCCATACGCGCATTCTCGATATTCGCCGCATTCAGCGCAGCAACACCTTCGACCATCAGGGCACCCAATGTTGATGCCCCTATTGCCGAAGTTGTTGATGAGGTTGTCGATGAAGCGTTCGAAGACATGCTTACCCTTCGATCTCAGCCAGTTTCTGTGCCTGTTCTTCGGCAATCAGGGCATCAATCATTTCATCAACCGACGGCCCGCCAGCGATGAAATCATCCAGACGATAAAGCGTCAGGTTAATGCGGTGATCCGATACACGTCCCTGCGGGAAGTTATAGGTACGGATACGCTCGGAACGATCCCCGGATCCAACCTGCGACTTACGGTCGGCCGCACGTGCACTATCCTTGCTTTCACGTTCCTGATCATACAGGCGCGAAAGCAGCATCTTCATCGCCTTTTCTTTGTTCTTGTGCTGCGATTTTGCTTCCTGGCTGGCCGCGACAACACCGGTCGGGATATGCGTGATACGCACCGCACTATCGGTGGTGTTAACGTGCTGACCACCGGCACCCTGTGAGCGATACGTGTCGATGCGCAGGTCCTTCGGATCGATCTTGATATCAACTTCTTCGGCTTCTGGCAGAACCGCCACGGTCGCGGCCGACGTATGAATACGTCCACCACCTTCGGTCACCGGAACACGTTGCACGCGGTGCACGCCACTTTCAAACTTCAGGCGGGCAAACACATCCGTACCAGAAACGTTGACGATAACTTCCTTGAACCCGCCAAGGTCGTTTTCGCTGGCATCCATCTGTTCGAACTTCCAGCCACGACTTTCCGCATAGCGCTGATACATGCGATAAAGGTCGGCTGCAAACAGGGCGGCTTCTTCGCCACCGGTACCGGCACGAATTTCAAGGATGGCGTTTTTGGTATCTGCACTGTCCTTTGGGATCAGCATCAACTTCATCTGGCGTTCAGCCGTCGGAAGCTTTTCCTGAATATCGTATTTTTCGGCTTCGGCCATCTCGCGCATATCGCGGTCGCTTTCCGGATCAGCCAGAAGCTCTTCGGCTTCCTTCAGATCGCTGAGCAACCGCTTATAGGCATCAATCGCCTCCACAACCGGGGCCAATTCCGCATGTTCGCGTGACAGCTTGGAAAAGCCATCCCCATCAAGCTCGCCACTTGAAAGCAGCGCATTGAGCTCGTCGAACCGGCGCGTTACGCCCTCAAGTTTACCAAGGTCCAAACTCACTCTTTATTCTCCTGTTCGGGGTCCGTCGGGGCGTTATCGCCACCAACCGGCTTGTCATCAAGTTCAAACAAACGCGCCAACAATTTCTGGGCCTTGACCCATTCAACGGTGCCCGCACCATCGGTTGTCGTCGCCAAATCCTTTAGGGCCTGGGTCGGCGTATGCAAAAGGCGATTGATCAAAAGCCTTGTCGCCTTTTCCGCATCCCCATGACTTTCACGAAGGGCATCTTCGCGGACGGCTTCAAACCGCTTGCGCAGATCGGCGATTGCCGGAACGGCTGCGCGCTGCGCACGATCGCGGACAAAGCCATCAAGCTCCGCCTCAATCAGCGCCCAGGCTTCATCAGCCTTTTCTTCGCGACCGCCGCGCCCTTCGGCTGCGATCTTTTCCAGATCCTCGATCCGGTAAAAGAACACTTCATCAATTTCATCAACCTGCGGATCGATATCACCGGGGACAGCGGTATCAATCATCAGAACCGGGCGGAACCGACGACGCTTGACCGATGCCAGCGCACGGTCCTTGTCGATCATATAGCGCCTTGATCCACCTGCGGTCAGAACCAGATCGGCTTCCGCCAACAATCGGTCCAGATCATCAATTTCCGACCAGTGACAATCAAGCCTGCGCGCAACAAGCCGCGCACGTGCTGCCAATCGATCCGTCACCAGAATGCGGCCAATACCGCGTTCGGCAAGGGATGCGGCAATCAACTCGCCCATATCCCCGGCACCGGCCAGCAAAAGCGTGCAATTGGTCAGATCACCATGCAAGTCGCGAGCAACAGATTGCGCCGCAGCGGCAATTGATACGGCACCCTGTCCGATCCCGGTCTGGCTTCTGACCTTTTTGGCGATCGCGTAAGCGGTCTGATAGACCAGCTCCAACTCGCGCCCGACCAGATCATGTTTGCGCGCAATGCGATGCGCGTCCTTGACCTGCCCGAATACTTCCGGCTCGCCAATTACAAGGCTATCAAGGGACGCCGCAACTGCAAACATGTGCCGAAGCGCATCCCGGCCAGATCGAATATAAAGCTCGCTTGCCAGTTGGTCCCGATCCAGATCGGCCCAAAGCGACATCAGATCGATCAGACGTTCACGACCGCGTTCGGCCTCGGACGCCAGCAGATGGATTTCGGTCCGGTTACAGGTCGAAACGACAACCGCCTGCCCCAAGAGGGCCTGCTTGATCGCGGCCAAAAATTGCGGCAGACGGGCTTCGTCAATGAACAGACGGTCGCGGGTATCCTCGCTTGAGCGCCGATGATTGGTGCCGATCACCATCAGGCGATCAAGCGGCCAATCCCCGGCATCTTCATGCGAAATCGCGCCCGTCACACCGTTCTCACTTTTTGCCGATTACATCAGCAAGCTGTTCAAGGGCAACTTCCTGCTGCTCGCCGCTGTCAAGATCACGCAGCTGCGCAACGCCTTTGGCAAGTTCGTCATCGCCAAGGATCACGGCCATCTTGGCATTTGCCTTGTCAGCACGCTTCATGCGCTTTTTCATGTTCCCGGAATAGCCAAGCTCAACCGCGATACCTGCTTCACGAAGCGTCTGGGCAAGGGTACGGCATTTTGCCTCGGCAGCTTCACCCATCGGGATCAGGGCAACCGGACGCGCGCCAGCTGGGGCTTCACCAACCATCAATGCCAGTCGTTCAACACCGGCAGCCCAGCCAACACCAGCCGTCTGCGGGCCACCCATGGTCGAAATCAGGCCATCATAACGGCCACCGGCCATCACGGTTCCCTGCGCACCAAGGGTGTTGGTGGTGAACTCGAAACAGGTGTGGCAGTAATAATCCAGACCACGAACCAGACGCGGGTTCAGTTCGTAATTGATGCCGATGTCACCCAGACCTTCGGTCAGGTTCTTGAAGAATTCCTTGGAATGCTCGTTCAGGTATTCAGCAAACAGCGGCGCATTGGCTACAAGTTCTCGATCCCCATCATCCTTGGAATCAAGAATACGAAGCGGGTTCTTTTCAAGACGGTTGCGGCTGTCTTCCGACAGTTTGTCGAAGTGACCTTTGAAGTAATCCACCAGCACATCGCGATACGCCGCACGGCTTTCCGGATCACCAAGGGTGTTCAGCTCAAGCGTGATGCTGTCCCAAAGGCCAAGTGCTTTGAGGATGTGCGCGCCATAACCAATGATTTCGATATCGCCGGCGACCTGTTCAACGCCAAGAAGCTCGGCACCGATCTGGTGGAACTGACGCTGACGGCCCTTTTGCGGGCGTTCATAGCGGAACATCGGGCCGTAATAGCTGACCTTGACCGGGGACATCTGCTGCATGCCATTCGAGACATAGGCACGCGCGATACCGGCCGTCCCTTCGGGACGAAGCGTGATCTGCTCACCACCGCGATCTTCAAAGGTGTACATTTCCTTGGTCACGACATCAGACGTGTCGCCAAGGGTACGGGCAAAGACATCGGTGAATTCAAAGATCGGCGTGGTCATCCGATGGTAGCCATACAACTCGCCGATTTCGCGTGCAGTATTCGCGATGTAATCCTGCAGACGGTTCTGATCAGGCAGAAGGTCGTGCGTACCACGGACGGGTTGAAGCGATGCCACTTTGGGTCTCCGATCTAACTTGAATTCCAGATATTTGCGCGAAATATCAACATGCGCAAATTCATGTGAACATGAAAATAGCTTTCCGCCGGTGTGGCGGAAAGCCAAAATTGGTCAATACTGCCTTGCTATTCGGCGGCAGTCTGTTTTGCTGCTTCTTCGGCTTCGATCTTGGCAGCACGTTCTTCGACGAGTTCGACGATATGGTCGACCATCTTTTCGGTGCTGATATTGTGATCGGGACGGCCGGAAATATACATCTTGTGGTTTCCACCACCACCACCGGTCAGACCGATATCGGTCTCTCGCGCTTCGCCCGGACCATTGACGATGCAGCCAATGATAGATAGCGAAATCGGGGTGGAGATATGGGCAAGACGCTTTTCAAGCTCTGCCACGGTCTCAACCACGTTAAAGCCCTGACGCGCGCAAGACGGGCAGGAAATGATCTGAACACCACGGGTGCGAAGACCAAGCGATTTCAGAATATCAAAGCCAACATGGATTTCTTCGACCGGATCGGCAGACAGCGACACGCGCAGCGTATCGCCAATACCGGCCCACAGAAGATTGCCCATGCCGATTGATGACTTTACCGTGCCACCGCGAAGGCCACCGGCTTCGGTGATGCCAAGATGCAGCGGATAGTCGCATGCCTCGGCCAAGCCGTAATAAGCCGCAACAGCCAGGAACACGTCAGATGCCTTGACCGAGATTTTGAACTCGCGGAAATCCTGATCTTCAAGAATTTTAGCGTGGTTAAGCGCACTTTCGACCATCGCTTCCGGGCATGGTTCGCCATACCGTTCCAGAAGTTCTTTCTCAAGCGATCCGGCATTCACGCCAATACGCATTGAACAGCCGTGATCCTTGGCAGCCTTGACCACTTCACGCACACGGTCGGTTGATCCGATATTCCCCGGATTGATCCGCAGGCAGGCAGCCCCGGCTTCGGCGGCCTCGATTGCGCGTTTGTAATGGAAATGGATGTCGGCAACGATCGGGACATTCACCTGCTTGATGATGTCTTTGAGTGCTGCCGTTGATTCCTGATCCGGGCAAGAGACACGGACGATATCCGCACCGGCTTCTTCCAGCCGAAGGATCTGCGCAACTGTCGCGTTCACATCGGTGGTCAGGGTATTGGTCATCGACTGCACCGAGATCGGCGCATCTCCACCAACTTCCACATTACCAACACGGATTTTGCGGCTTTGGCGGCGTTCAATATCGCGATATGGGCGGACGCTCATTTCCGGTTCCAAAATGTTCAAGATGTCTTGGGGGTGTATATAGCTTATCAAGCGCGGATTAGAAACCGTTGCCTGACAGATTTTCCGCCAGTTTTTGCATGGCAGGCACGAAAAAGGCGACCCGAATGGATCGCCTTTTGTAACTTGTCTGTCTTATCACCCAAATATGAGGTGGAAAACTTACTGAACGGTTGGCTGTTCGGCCTGTGTCAGATCGCCGACATTTAGCGAGAAGTCCGAAATCACCGCACCATAATCACCAACCGGCTGGGCTTCCGAACCATCGATGCTATAGGTCAGTGCACCGGCATTCCCCACTTCAAGTTTCAAACCATCACGATTCGGAACTTTGTAGGTATCACCTGCAGTCAGCATACGTGTCAGCAAGACAGTTCCATCAGCTTCACGGATGCGAACCCAGCTGGTTTCGACCGCTGAGATCGTTACACGGCTGTCGACATTGACAGCACCAAAGACGCGTGCTCCACCTGCATCATCGACCAACGGCGCAGCCGGAACCGATGCAATTTCGGCAGCAGGTACTGCTGGCACAGGCGAAAGCGCTGCTTGCGGTTCAACTGTGGACACCGCTGGTGCCTCAGCCACTTCTGCAGGTGCTTCCGCAGGCGCAGGTTCAACAGTTGGTTGTTCGGCCACGACCGGAGCAGGTTCTTCTGAAGGTAGTGGTGCCGTCGCGTTTTCGGTTACGACTGGCGCACTTTCAACTGGCTCCGAACTTTCAACAGCTTCCGCAACCTCAGCCACAGGTGCCGTTTCAGCATCAGATGCTTCTACTGTCTCTTCCACCGGTGCGACAGGTTCTGAAACGGAGGCGACAGGTGCCGGCGCAGCAACTTCTGCTTCTGCGGCCTGTGCTTCTGCCGCATTTTCAAGATTGCGCGGTTCGGATTCTGAATTCGTCATGGTGGAGTAGCTTGCCAGACGCTCTGGCAATGGATCCACCAAGTCGGCAATGGTCTTGCCCTGGCTGGACAGATAGTACCAACCGCCGTAAGCCCCCAGCCCCAACATCACAGCAATCAGAAGAACGGCTCCCCCCGGAACGCGGCTTTCCTGCACTGGCTTCGGGAAGGACAGCTCGCTGCGCACAGCGGGCGCATTGCTTTCCTCGCGGAAGCGACGCGCGATTTCTGCACCATCCAAACCAAGATGTTCGGCATAAGCTTTGACGAAGCCAAGACCATATGGACCATTCGGCAGAACCGAATAATCACTATTCTCGATGGCTTCGATATAGATTTTGCGAATACGCAACATGCGACAAACGTCTTCGATCGTTTGCCCCAAACCATTACGGGTCGCCTTCAGAAGGCCCCCGACCTCGGCATAGCCACCAAGCTGGTTATTCTCTGCGTCCATCACGACATCATTTGACGGTTTATCCCCGGACAATGGTTTGAACCGAAGTCGTCCACGGGCATTGTCGTCCAAATGATCTTCCTTTCGCTTTTTGATCGCCAACTCCGCACCCCCACGTTACGATCTAGCAATAAAAATAGCAGATACCCCCACCAAAAGCGATTGTTTTTAAAGTTTTACACCGTGATCTATTGCGAAAGCCTTAAGACGCGATCGCAGTGATCTGGTTGAATTATCCATTACTGACAGGACATAGCGTTCAACTTCGGCCTTACTCATGCTTCTGACCATCTCCTTTACAGGACCGACAGAGGCAGGCGCCATTGATAAACGCTTGATTCCCAAGCCAATAAGGGCCATCGCTTCTAGCGGGCGCCCAGCCATCTCTCCACAAATGGTCAGACGCACATTCCGCTCATCACACAGTGTCACCAACTGGCGCATAAATGCAAAAACGCTTGGTGACAGCGTATCATACCGACCTTCCAATCGCGGATTTCCACGATCTGCCGCAAACATGAACTGCAACAGATCGTTGGTACCGACCGAGAGGAAATCGACCCGATCAAGCAATGCCGGCGCCTGCCAAATCAATGCAGGCACCTCAAGCATCGCACCAACTTCGACCTTGCGCGGCGCAAATCCGCGAGCAGCTTCACGTTTGAGCTGCTGGTCAAGCAGGGCCTTTGCCTGATCAAACTCGGCAACTTCGGCAATCATCGGAAACATGACGTAAAGATCGCGATCATGACCCGCACGGATCAGCGCACGCAACTGATGCACAAGCACCGCCGGGCGATCCAACGTAATCCTGATCGACCGCCAACCCATTGCCGGGTTCTCTTCTGTCATATCCTCCCAATAGGGCAGCAATTTGTCACCGCCGACATCAAGAGTACGAAACACGACTGGGCGGCCTTCTGCCTGTTCGAAAATGCGATCATAAAGTCTGGTCTGATCGGTGATATCTGGCATGGCAGAGCGCACCATGAACGGAATTTCCGTCCGATACAGCCCGATACCATCAGCACCGCTTTCAACCACATGGGGCACATCAATTAAAAGACCCGCATTGACGTTAAGCGACACATCCGCCCCGTCAATCGTGCGGGCCGGCATGTCACGCATCTGCGCATAAAGCGCCTTACGTTCGGCACGCGCACGCAATGCGCCATCAATGACCGCGCGGACGTCTTCGGACGGGCGAACAAACAGCTGCGCGTTGTCGGCATCGACAATCAGTGGATCGCCACCTTCGACCTTATCAAGGACGCCCTTAACACCGCCAAGCACCGGGATATCAAGCGCACGCGCAACGATGGCGACGTGCGACGTGTGCGAACCTTCTTCAAGTGCAAGACCACGCAGGCGCGTATGATCGTAATCAAGAAGCTCTGCCGGGCCGATATTGCGCGCAACCAAAATGATATGATCTGGCAGATCGCCAAATGCCGGTGACTGGTACTGCCCCGAAAGGTGCTGCAACAACCGGTTCGCCAAATCTTCAAGATCATGCAAACGTTCACGAAGGTACGGGTCGGTGACCTGCGCCATGCGCGCACGGGTATCGTCATGCACCTTCTGCACCGCGGCCTCGGCCGTAAGGCCCGTATGAACCGCCTCGGTAATGCGGTTCAGCCAACCGGTATCCTGGGCGATCATGCGATAGGCTTCAAGGATATCGCCCGGATCATCACCGTCATCGACACCATTAATGTCTGATACGGCTTCAAGCATCTTATCAAGATGGTTCTGAAGCCCGTGCATCGCTTCGCGCAGACGCGTTAGTTCTTCTTCCGGATCATCGGAAACCATGCGGTCAATGATGATCCGTGGTTCATGCAGAACCGCAATACCCTTGCCGATACCAGGCGCAAGGCGCGCACCACCAAGACGCAGCGGGAGAAGTGCGATGCCATCAGCGGGGATAAGTTCCTCACGACTGACAAGCTCACCGCCGGCGACCATTTCGGCCAGCACCATGGCGACGTTTTCAAGCGCTTCCTGTTCGTCTTCAGAATAGAGGCGTTCGGTCCGGTTCTGCACCGCCAGAACACCAATGATACGACCACCGCGCAGGATCGGCACACCGATCATGGAGTGATAGATTTCCTCGCCCGTTTCCGGACGATAGGCAAAGTTCGGGTGACCTTGCGCGTCTTTAAGGTTCAAGGGGCGCGCATGAGCCGCGACAAAACCAACAATCCCCTCGCCAACGCGAAGGCGCGTCATGTGGACTGCCTCTTTGGACAGACCACATGTCGCAAACAGCTCAAGCACTTCGCCCGCACGCATGACATAGACCGAGCACACCTCAGCCACCATATCGGCAGCAATGATGGTCACGATCTTGCCAAGACGTTCCTCAGCAGTCCCCGGACCAGCCATGACGTCGCGGACGCGCTTTAAAAGGCGTCGCGGACCAGTGACTGCGGCGGACGGAATGCTCATTTGACTTAGCTGTCTCTCTTAACGAGGGATTGAACGGCCTGTTCGACCAACTCTTGAAGGATTTCGGTAACCGGTTGTTCTTTCTTTACCATACCAACCGACTGCCCTGCCATAACCGATCCGCCTTCGACGTCACCATCAATGACAGCACGGCGCAATGCACCAGCCCAGAAATGTTCGATTTCAAGCTGTGCCGCACCCTGATCAAGCTCGCCAGAACGGAACTTCTCGATCACTTTGCGCTGTGTATCCAGGAACTCGTCCGTGCCCTTGTTGGCAAGTGCACGAACAGGAATAACCGGGAAGCGTTCATCAAGCTGAACGGTGGTGACCGCATCACGCGCGCTTGCACGGATAAAGGCCTTTTTGAAGTCCGGATGGGCAATGCATTCTTCAGCACAGACAAGACGCGTACCGATCTGAACACCAGCAGCCCCTTGCTCAAGCAAACCAGTGATCGCTTCACCACGACCTATACCACCTGCACAGAAGACCGGAATATCGGTCACGTTCGGCAGAATTTCCTGAACCAGCACCGTAAGCGATACCGGACCGATATGGCCACCGGCTTCGCTGCCTTCAATCACCAGCGCATCAGCACCCGAACGAATAAGTTTCTTGGCCAGAACCAGTGCCGGGGCAAAACAGACAACCTTGGCAAATTCCTTGGCCTGCTTGATCGAAGCAGATGACGGAAGACCACCAGCCAGAACAACGTGACCTACATTATGCTCGCGGCAAACTTCGATCAGCTGATCAAGCATCGGATGCATGGTGATCAGGTTTACGCCAAACGGCTTCTTGGTCAGTTCCTTGGTCGCGGCAATTTCAGCTGACAGCAAATCCGGGGTCATCGACCCACAGGCAATCACGCCAAAACCACCCGCATTCGAGACAGCCGAAACAAGGTGACGCTCAGACACCCACGACATTGCCCCTGCCATGATGGCATAGTCGGTTCCAAGGAATTCCTTGCCCGCTGCCCACAGCTTTTCCAGGCGCGCGTGTGCTGCGTCAAATTTCGGATCACTCATATTCTCTGTACCCCAATGCAGAAATGCAGGGAACCCGATAGGTTCCCTGCCATTTCAATTCAAAGGCCGAAACACATCGTTCCAGCTAGTATGTAGTATTACACGTAATTTAACAGTGGCTTAATCGCATCAAAGCGATCGAACTGTTGAAATTATTCCGCATCCAGACCGTAGGCAGTGTGCAAGGCACGAACTGCAAGCTCGGTATATTCCTCGGCGATCAGAACACTGACCTTGATTTCCGAGGTCGAGATGACCTGAATGTTGATGCCCTTCTCAGCAAGGGTTTCGAACATCTTGCGTGCAACACCCACGTGGGAGCGCATGCCAACACCGATGATCGACACCTTGGTGACATCAGAAGTGCTCAGCAGCTCCTGATAGGCAATCTTGTCTTTGTTCTTTTCGATCACCTGAAGCGCACGCTGGAATTCACCACGCGGAACGGTAAAGGTCATGTCGGTGCTTTTGCCGTCTTCAGAGACGTTCTGCACGATCATGTCGACATTGATATTTGCATCAGCCAGCGGGCTGAAGATTGAAGCGGCAATACCCGGCTTGTCAGCGACTTTCACCAAGGTGATCTTGGCTTCGTCACGGCTATAGGCAATTCCGCTGACGACTTCCTGTTCCACGATTTCGTCCTCGTCTACAACAAGTGTTCCTTCTGCTTCGCTAAAGGTCGAACGGACCTGAACCCGGACGCGATGGTTCATGGCCATCTCGACTGAACGGGTCTGCAGGACCTTCGCACCCAGCGAAGCCAGTTCCAGCATTTCTTCGTAGGTAATTTTTTCGATCTTCTGTGCCTTGGGCACAATACGCGGATCGGTGGTGTAAACACCTTCAACGTCGGTATAGATATCGCAACGATCTGCATTCAATGCAGCGGCAAGCGCAACAGCCGACGTATCCGAGCCACCACGACCAAGGGTCGTGATGCGATTATCAGGTGCAATACCCTGGAAACCGGCAACACAAACGACTTCGCCACCATTCATGCGCTTATCAAGTTCGGTGGTGTCGATTTCCCTGATACGTGCCTTGGCATGTGCGCCATCGGTCTTGATCGGAATCTGCCAACCAAGCCAGGAACGTGCCGGCACGTCCATGCTCTGAAGGGCCATCGCAAGAAGACCAACGGTAACCTGCTCGCCCGACGATACGATGACGTCATATTCACGTGCATCATACATCGGTGAAACTTCCTGTGCCCAGCCAACCAGTTCATTGGTTTTGCCAGACATGGCAGAGACAACAACAGCAACCTGGTTGCCTGCATCCACCTCGGATTTCACGCGACGCGCGACATTCTTGATCTTATCAACATCAGCGACCGAAGTGCCGCCAAATTTCATGACAATACGGGCCATGAAGTATCCCCGCTAAGCTCGCCGTCGGTCGGCTATCCGAAAGTGACGGCATGTGATCCGGTCCCGAACGTCGAGTGCATGCCATGGTTACGGCGCTTCTCCTGATCCGGGCGGCGTTATCAATACTGCCATAATCATCGCGAAACAAGCATCAACGCAGCCTAATCACACCCCAAAGGCAAAATTTCCTGCCCAAATTTGCCTCCAAACCAGCCGACAATGGTAATTAACGGAAATATGCGCGTGCATTTACCCAAAAACCCTGATGATCCATACGCTTTGCGCATGGTCTCATGCTTATCAACGACACCCTCATTTCACAGAACAAATTACGTGGTTTGTCAGCTCGGTATTGCCTTGCCGGGCATGCGCGCGTAAACAGGGCAACGCACTGCAAAATGATTTCACGCCTTCGGAGCACGCCCATGTCGGAAGCAGCCGCCAAAACCAGTCGTACCGCCAATGCCGAGGAAATCGCACGATTTTCCGCAATGGCCGAAAAATGGTGGGACCCGAATGGCGTGATGAAGCCGCTACACCGCTTCAACCCGGTGCGCTTGCAGCTTCTGCGTGACAATATCTGTGCCCATCTTGATCGCGATCCGGAACAGGTCGAACCGCTTAAAGATGTCGAGATCATCGACATTGGCTGTGGCGCAGGCCTTCTGTCCGAACCGCTTGCACGTATGGGCGCAAAAATGACGTCGATCGATGCGGCTGAAAACAACATCGAAGTCGCCAAGGTTCATGCGGCACAGTCCGGTCTTGAGATCGACTATCGTTGCTGCACGCCAGAACTTCTGGCCGATGAACGCAAGCAATTTGACATCGTTCTGAACATGGAAGTGATCGAACATGTCGATGACCCGCAATTTTTCATGCAGGCCTGTGCATCTGTTTTGAAGCCGGGCGGATTGATGTTTGTTGCAACGCTGAACCGCACGATCAAATCACTGGCACTGGCCAAAATCGGCGCGGAATACATTCTGCGCTGGCTGCCTGCCGGTACGCATGACTGGCGCAAATTTGTCAAACCGTCTGAAATGTCGGTTTTCCTGCGTGGTGCAGGTCTTGAAATGACCGATATCACCGGCGTTGCTTACAACCCGATCAATGATAAGTGGTATCCGGCACCGCGCGACCTTGATGTCAATTACATGGTCATTGCCCGTAAACCTAACGCGGCATAACGCAAAGCTTTAGCGTTCCACTACCCGGTTGCGGCCTGCCCGTTTTGCGTCATACATCGCCTTGTCGGCTTCGTTGACAAGGCCATCAAGCGACACGGGCTTTTCCAAATCACGGCACAGCAAGCCGATGCTAACCGTTGTGTGAATGCGCGTTTCATCCGGGGCGGCAATACTGGCAGTTTCCACAGCCTTGCGGATACGTTGCGCCAATCCTTGAGCGTCGACATGTGCTATGCCCGGGACAAGCACGGCAAATTCTTCGCCGCCCAAACGGGCAAACAAGTCGCTTCCGCGCAAGTTCCGCTGAATGACACGTGATACTTCGACCAGAATGCGATCACCTGCCGCATGGCCATAGGTGTCATTGATGTCTTTGAAGTGATCAAGATCCATCACCATGATGGTCAGTCGACCCTTCTGTGCCACCACATGGTCAACCATTTCCTGCCCCAATGGCATCAGGGCACCCCGGGTAAGAACCCCTGTGAGGAAATCATGGTTCGCCGCATGATCAAGCCGTTCGACCAGAGCTGCACGCGCGCGATCAGTTGACGCAACGGTCAGTGGGCCAAGCGCAAGCATCGCGATCCCCATGCGCGTGGACATCACGCCATAATAAGGATCAGCGCCTTCTGGCAGGTTGGCCAGAAGATCAAGCTCCAACTCGATCATCATCCACATCGACATCAACATGATCAGAAGGGCGACAAAATGAAGCCGGTAGCTCAGCGCACACCACAAAAGTGCCGGAACCGGATAAACAATCGCACTGGGGCCTTCGATCACCCCAACCAAAATCATGCTGACAATCAAGGAAAAGAACGGTAATCCCGCCCGCGCTGCTTTCCAGTTTTCCTGAAATTCGTCATAGGTGGCCTGCATCACCTGCATCATGCTCGACCAACGAAGTGCGGTTAGGGCAAAGGGCAGGATAACCACGTAATTGGCAAACTCGGTTGTCGTCCAGAACAGGAATGCCATCGCAGGGTTTGACTGAAACACAATGATCGCAACGAGTATGCCCATCAGCCCCGATGTGATCGCCGCAGCCCCGCCAACAAGACATAAATAAAGGATGGCTGCAGGCCTGCGCATATTCCGGTCATCAGGACCAAGCCTGCGAATAAGGACCAAACCAGCAGCAACCCCGGCCATGTTGGCAAATGTCAGCCACATTGCCTTGTTGGGATCACTTCCGGTCATAAGATCGGCCAGCATGTATCCGCCAAAGGCCGCAAACCAGCCGATTGGCGTATTCATGGTTGGAACGCGAACAAAGGCCGCCAACAACAACGCATTGGCAGGCCACAAAACAGCAAGAAGCCCTTCGGGACGGGTCAATATCCCAAAGAGTGACGCGACAAACACCAGTGTCGCCACGCCAAGCGCGCCAATCAGATAGGGCACGTAATCAACGATTGCTGTACGCGAAGCCAAGACAATCCCCAACAAGCACATCAATCCCCCGCCCTAACCGAATGAGCAATCAGTTGCGGGAAATAAATCGATGTGAACCAGCACCTTGGCAAAGCCATCGGCGCCGAAGTGAAAACAGGCTGTCCCAGCCACCACTTTTGGATAGTCTTTGAGTTTTAAATAGGCACCGATCAGTGCTTTTCAACGGCGATGACCTGCGCAATGCACAATTTCATCGGATACGACATCAGATTTGGAAAATTAAGCCACCCGGAGCGAGCAGGAAGACCGCGAAACACAACCGTTTGGGATTGGCATCGTGCAATGCTGCTTTGCCAAAACAGGCAGGTCAGTTTTTCTTGGTTTCGTCATCCCAAGGCAGGGCATGAACGTCAATGCCCTCATCGACAAGCTCTGCCGTTTCCTTAAGCGACGCCTGTCCATAAATGCCGCGCTTTTCTGCTTCGCCGTAATGGATTTTGCGGGCTTCTTCGGCGAACTTGTTGCCGACATGCTCGCAATTGGTTTCGACCTGTTTGCGGATTTCGGCAATTGCGGCTTTGGTTGCGTCGGCGACGGCCTTTTGGCGTTGCTTTTCGGCGGCTTCTTCTTTTTGGCGCGAGGTCCGCAGACGCGGCGCCATCAGGGCCTTGCCAACACTCGACGTGCCACAAACCGGACAGGACAAATCGCCGCTGGCAGCCTGTGCGTCATAGGTTGCGCCGTCTTTAAACCAGCCTTCGAATTCGTGATCATGTTCGCATTTAAGCTGAAATAGAATCATGATGTTACTTGTGGAAGCCGAACCAATCGCGTGACGATAAGATAAACATACATAATATATGTCCTGCAACGGCACCAACCGCCAGCCACAGGCGGATTACTCAATAAACAAGATTTACAAATATGTCATCTCAAATGCCATCGCCCTGGATCACCAGCCACACCCCTGCCCCAAAGCCGAACCAAAACCGCGCCCTTGATCTGGCCTGCGGCAAGGGACGGCATAGTTTTTATCTGGCCAGTTTGGGATGGCATGTGACGGCGATTGACCGCGACCTTGGCGATACGGATCAAACAGGTTCGCCCAACATTTCCTGGATTGAGGCTGATCTTGAATGCGGACATTGGCCGTTGGGAAATACTCTGTTTGATCTGATTGTTGTCACCAATTATCTGCACCGGCCGCTTTTTGCCGATATCCGCAAGGCACTCGCCCCGAATGGTCTGCTGATCTATCAAACCTTCATGCTTGGCAACGAAGCTTATGGCCGCCCAAGATCACCTGACTTCTTGCTCAATCCCAATGAACTGGCAAATGTCTTTTCCGACTGGGACATCATCGAATTCGTTCAGGGCCCAGTCTTTGCCAATAACGATTCTGAAATCACTGCGCTAAAGCAATCCATCGCGGTTCGAAAAACAGCTTGAGCCATTGAACAGGCCAGTCCGCAGTAGGCCGACATGTATCAAGCATGTTAATAAGAGCTACACGTTTCCTTGGCTTTTCAGGACGCTATGGAAAACGTTACGACATAACAAAACCATCACATTTTTTCGGAAAATCTTCTGGCATCTTCTCGGCGCTGTATCAGGCACTGGCATAGAGAGAGAAAAGCCATGAACGAACAATTCGAAATCATTGAAGATCGCGACGATATTCCGTCCAACCCGACCCGCAACCCGCGCATTGCTGACTTGATCGACGCCCGCTTCTCGCGCCGTGGATTTTTCAAAGGTCTGATGGCGACTTCTGCTGTTGTTGGCGCGGGCATCGCGACCCGCGGCGTTGCAAAGGCGCAGTCCGCATCGACCCTGACCTTCAAGTCGATCCCGCAGAAAATCACCGAAACCCATGCTGTCGCCGAAGGCTACGAAGCCGACGTGCTGATCCGCTGGGGTGACAAGGTCGTCGCGGACGCACCGGCATTCGTACCGGGTCAGGTTGACGCGACAGCACAAAACAAGCAGTTCGGCTATAACTGTGACTATGTTGGCTATATGCCGCTTCCGGTTGGCTCGAACAGTTCTGACCATGGGCTGCTGTGCATCAGCCACGAATACACCAACGCCGAACTGATGTGGCCGGGCCTTGAAGATTCGATGGGCGCATCCAAGGAACAGGCGCTGCACGAAATCGCCGCCCACGGTCATTCCATCGTCGAGATCAAGAAGACCGATGGCAAATGGCAGGTCATTGATGGTTCGCAATATGCGCGCCGCATCTCTGCCCTTGATACCGAAATGGAAATCTCCGGTCCGGCAGCAGGCCATGACCGCCTGAAAACCAGCTCGGACAATACCGGCACCCGCGTTATCGGTACGCTCAACAACTGTGCTGGCGGCAAGACCCCTTGGGGCACCATTCTGATTTCCGAAGAAAACTTCAACGGTTACTTCGGCGGCGACATTGCCAAAACCAACGAAGAACGCAACTACAAGCGCCTGGGTATCAGCCCGGACAGCTGGTATTCGTGGGTGAAGTATTTCGACCGCTTCAACGTTGAAAAAGAACCGAACGAGCCGAACAAATTTGGCTGGATGGTCGAAATCGATCCGTATGATCCGGCCTCGATGCCGAAAAAGCGCACCGCCCTTGGCCGCTTCAAGCACGAAGGCGCAACCGTTGTCCTGAACAAGGACAACTCGATTGTTGCCTATTCCGGCGATGACCAGCGCTTTGACTATCTCTACAAATTCGTTGCGACCAACAAATACAACCCGAATGACCGTGCAGCGAACATGAACCTTCTTGATGAAGGCACGCTTTATGTTGCCAAATTCAACGATGACGGTTCGCTTGACTGGATGCCGCTGATCTTTGGTGAAGGTCCGCTGACAGCTAAGAACGACTTCAACAGCCAGGCAGACGTTCTGATCGAAACCCGCCGCGCTGCGGATCTTCTGGGCGCGACCCAGATGGACCGTCCCGAAGACGTGGAACCGAACCCGGTCAACGGCAAGGTCTATGTCATGCTGACCAACAACTCCAAGCGCAAGGAAGGCAACGCCGCCAACCCGCGCGCAGCTAACCCGCATGGTCACGTTCTTGAACTGACCCCTCCGGGTGGTCGTGGTCAGGATGCCGATCACACTGCTGATCGCTTCACATGGGACATCATGCTTGCTGCTGGTAACCCGTCCAACCCGGACGACAAGGCTGTTTACCATCCGGCGGCTGAATCCTGGCTTTCCTGCCCGGACAACATGGCAATTGACCATCGTGGCCGTCTTTGGATTTCGTCTGATGGCGCACAAGGATCAGATATTCCTGATGGTATGTGGGCAACCGATGTTGATGGTCCGGGCCGTGCTCTGACCAAGTTCTTCTTCGCCTGCCCGGTTGGCGCAGAAATGTGTGGTCCGGAATTCACCCCGGATGGAACCACCCTGTTCCTGGCTGTTCAGCACCCGGCAGATGGTTCCAGCTACGACAAACCAAGCACCCGTTGGCCGGACTTTGCCGATGGCATGCCACCGCGTCCGTCGGTTGTCGCTGTTACCAAATCAGATGGCGGCGAAATCGCTGGTTAATCACGCTGTTATCTACACAGCAAAAGAATGCGCTGGCGGGTTTCCGTCAGCGCATTTCTTTTAACAAAACAACGTAAAACACCCCGGCAGGCGAACCTGACCGGGGTGTTTTGTTGGGACGCACGGAGGAAACTATTTGATCGGCGCTGCCATATCGTAGGTGCCGTCATTATCAGAAATCGCCATCCAGCTCTTATCGGACGCTGCCTTGCTTTCAAGACCTGTCCAGTTACCTTCGGACTTGTTGATATTGCCGCCAATGTCAGAGGTCCAGAAACCAACCACGGTCGGTGTGATGTTGAGATAAAGTTCGCCATCGACAATGCGCCACAGGTTCGGGTTTGCCGGAACCTTGCCGCCTTTTGAAATGCCATAGGCACAGTGACCATCATATTTCGGGGCGTATTTCGCCGGATCGGCCAGGAACATGTCGCGGTTTGCTTCGGACGAAAACGCCCAGGTCGCACCGTTATATTCTGCGGTGATATCAGCCCGACCGGGAACCGCATGCGGTTGAGCCATACCGACATCTTTTTGCGGCAGATTGAAATAGGCCACCGCGTCATAGCCGCTGATCGCAAAACCGGTCTCATCCACATATTGCTGACCGGCTTGTGCCGTTCCCGCCATTGCCAGAAGCAGTGCCGATCCCATCAAGAAATTCTTCAAAGCCATCCCTGTCGCTCCAGTTTGAGTTCTGTAATGACCCAAGATTGACGGATGAGGCCCAAAAACCGAAATGACGTTGCGACACTGTTTCGTGAGGATGCGTGAGCACGCGACAAGTCCAGACAAACTTCCCATATGAAACAGAGATAAATTACCCTTGACCTAAACCAATGTTGAGGAATTAGGAAAGAAGCATCAGAGGAAAAACGATACCGTTCAAGAAAGGATACCGCCATGACACAAGCATATCTGGAACACGTGAATTTCACCGTGACCGATCCGGCGAAAACCGCGCAGCAACTGTGTGACTGGTTTGGCTGGCATGTGCGCTGGCATGGTCCGTCGATCTATGATGGCGTGACCTATCATGTCGGAAGCGATGACAGCTATATCGCGCTCTATTCGCCCGGCAAGCCAAAGGAAGGCAGTGAAAGTTCGTATCAAACCCGTGGCGGCTTGAACCATCTGGGCATCGTTGTCGATGATCTGGACGCGACCGAGGACAAGATCAAGGCATCAGGCTACACCACGGGCAATCACGCCGATTACGAACCCGGTCGCAGGTTCTACTTCCGGGATGAAAACGATATCGAGTTTGAAGTGGTCAGCTATTCCTGACCACTCCACCCGAACACCAAAGCCGCTTGCCTAGCAGGGCTTATAGGTTTGACCATTGATAAGTGATGGCACCATGCGGCGGATTTCATCGACACGATCAAGATCGATCTCGGCAGTGATAAAGCCGGGATCGGTCCCGCCATCTGCCAAAACCTCACCCCAGGGATCAATGATCAAGGAATGGCCAAATGTCTGGCGATTGCCCGGATGATCACCGCATTGGGCCGCAGCAATCACGAAACATCCATTTTCAATCGCACGTGCCTTTAGAAGCGTATGCCAATGCGCTTGCCCGGTCGTGCGGGTAAAGGCAGCCGGGATGCTAAGGATCTGTGCCCCGGCCTTTGCGTAATCGCGAAACAGATGCGGGAACCGCACGTCATAGCAAATCGATACACCAATGGCGCCCTGATCGGTCTTGGCCAGTTTTGCGGCATCGCCGGGGCGGAAGGTTTTACTTTCGCGGTAGCTTTCGCCATTGGCAAGATCGACATCAAACATATGGATCTTGTCATAGGACGTGATCACCGCGCCATCCGGCCCAATGATAAAGCAGCGATTGGCAACGCGGTCTTCGCCCTCAACCTTCACATGAAGCGATCCGACAATCAGGGTTGATTGCAGTTCCTGTGCAAGATCGGCGAAAAACACCAATCCCGGATGCTGATCTTCGGGATAGGCAGCCGTTCGGACATTCTCCCCGCCAAACGACATCATGGACACATTTTCAGGAAACGCGATCAATCTGGCACCAGCCGCATGCGCATCGCGGGCATAAGCCGCCGCAAGGGCAAGATTGTCCGACATCACATCGCGTGAATTAAGCTGAACACAGGCTGCAATGAAACGGGTCATGACGCATTCTCCTTTTTATCGTTATCCGTGTTTATGATGGCCCTCATGCCCTTGGCCCGCAATACACAATTGGGATAGCGCATGGCGGTTGAATGGCCCAAGACCATTCATAACTGCCTTATTTTAATGATCCCGCCATCACGGAATTTTGCACGGCACGCTCGTGCCCACACTCAGTCGACCGACACCAAAAGCCAAATCAAAACCAGGAAAACTCATCATCCGAACAATCTTCTTCCATTAGTTGAAATTAGTGTATACAGTATTCCGTACACTTAACGAGGATCGAAGATGGAACCTCTTTCCGGTCGCAAAAGCCTGACTGACGAAGTGCATGACCGTTTGGTCGATGCGCTGTGTTCCGGTGCACTCCCTCCCGGGACGCCATTGCGTCAGGAAGCGATTGCTGATGAGCTCAATGTCTCGCGGCAACCAGTGTTGCAAGCTCTGGGGTTGCTGCGTCGTGACGGCTTGGTCGAACCAATGGGGCGGCGCGGTTATCGCGTAGCGCCTGTTGATATCGACCTTGTCCGTCACGTTTATGACTTGCGCGAAGCCTTTGACGGGCTTGCCGCCCGTCTTGCGGCCCAAACATCGGCATCAGATCGGGAATCGGCTTTGCGGGCTGCCATTTCACAGGGACACCACGCTCTGGGCAGCGGCGACACCGCAGAACTTGTTGCAGCCGACGTCGCATTCCACCAAACGATCTACCGTCTGTCGGGCAACCCCCTGTTGCCCGAAGCATCAGCAGCCGTCTGGCTTCAGATCCGGCGCGTGATGCATATCTACCTGCAGAACGGATCTTTCCGCGATCCGATCTGGACCGAACATGAAGCCATCGCCGATGCGATTTGCGTCGGCGATGGTTCTCTTGCCGAAAGTCTGTCGATTGCCCATACGCGAAAGGCCCGTGAACGGCTGGTCTCGCGCGTGAATGCGATGGTCTGACGGCCCTGTCCCGTCCTCCTTGCTCCACCAAATGCCCGATTGACCTTTGATCGGGCGCGCCTGCCCCCATATTGAAAAACAATCCAACGATAAAAATCCGCCTTCAGGGAGTTCATCCATAAATCTTGACGCAAAACTGCGCAAACGCGCCGATGACGGCAATCCGGTCCGTGTCGGCATTATTGGCGCTGGTAAATTCGGTTCGATGTTTTTAAGTCAGGCCGGGCATCACCCTGGCTATCACGTTCTGGGCATTGCCGATCTAAGTATTGATCGTACCAAGGCAAGCCTGCGCCGAGTGGGTTGGACCGATGATCAGTTTGCCGCCAAGGACGCCGCATCCGCCTATCGCGAAGGGACCACCTGGCTGACACAAGACGCCGATGCGCTGATTGCCGCAGACGGTCTTGAAGTCATCATTGATGCGACCGGAAGCCCGGCGGCTGGCATTCGTTTTGCACTTAAGGCCATTGAACATGGCCGTCACATCATCATGGTCAATGTTGAGGCCGACGTTCTGGCAGGTCCCCTTCTTGCCAAACGGGCCGAGGCGGCAGGGCTTGTCTATTCCATGGCCTATGGTGATCAGCCCGCCCTGATTTCAGAAATGGTCGATTGGGCCCGCGCGATTGGCCTGCCCGTCACCTGTGCAGGCAAAGGCACCAAATATCTTCCGATCTATCATCATGTTACCCCGGATGATGTCTGGCATCATTATGGCCTGACACCCGAACAGGCGCAGGCCGGCGGCATGAACCCGCAAATTTTCAACAGCTTCCTTGATGGCACCAAATCCGCCATCGAAATGGCCGCCGTTTCAAACGCCTGCGATCTAGTGCCGCAAGATTGCGGATTGCAGTTCCCCGCATGCGGCGTCGATGATTTGCCGCGATTGCTGTGCCCGCGTGATAGCGGCGGCATCCTAGAACGCAAAGGCACGGTCGAAGTGGTTTCAAGCCTTGAGCGTGACACCCGCCCGGTATTTCGCGATCTGCGCTGGGGCGTTTATGTCACGTTCGAAGCACCCAGCGACTATGTCGCGCGCTGCTTTAAGGAATATGGCCTTCTGACCGATCCAAGCGGCCAATATTCCACCATGTTCAAGCCCTATCACCTGATCGGGTTGGAACTTGGCATTTCGGTCGCGTCTGCCGCCCTTCGTGGTGAAGCCACCGGGACATCACGGGCATGGTCGGGGGATGCGGTTGCAACGGCCAAACGTGATTTGAAACCGGGCGAGATGCTTGATGGTGAAGGCGGCTATACGGTCTATGGCAAGCTGATGCCAGCCCACAGCTCAAAGGCACGCAATGCCCTGCCGATTGGCTTGGCCCATCATCTGAAAATCAAACGCCCGGTTGGCGTTGATCAGACCCTGACCTGGGATGATGTGGAATTTGATGCCAAGGACCCGGCAATCGCCTTCCGCAAGGAAATGGAAGAAACCTTTGGCAAATAACGCCAAGTGCGTCTGCAAATAACAAAACCCCGGCCAATCTGGCCGGGGTTTTGATTTGGACCTGTGCGCGTCGCGATCAGGCAGACAGCTTTGCTTCGAGCTTGTCAGCTGCTTCAAGCGCCATCAATTCGTCGCAACCGCCGATATGTTCGCCATTGATGAAGATCTGCGGCACGGTGTGACGGCCGCTTGCACGGTCCATCATTTCCTTTTTGCGCTTCGGCTCCATCATCACGTCAATCAGCTGGTATTTCGCACCCTTTTCTTCAAGCAGCTTGCGCGCGCGCTTGCAATACGGGCACCATTCGGTGGCATAAACTTCAACTTTTGCCATGTAGCAGTCATCCTTCTTCTTGCAGCCGATCATGACCAAAGCCCCGGATTACCGGGCTTACAGCATTTGATACGGTGCGGAATTATGTTCAGATGAGCGCTGTATATCAGAATTATTAGCAAACGTCACCGTACGACACGTGCAACCGTGATCACAGATACGTGCATAACACCTGATTGCTTCAATGTTCGCACACAGGCATTCACCGTCGCCCCGGTGGTCAGCACATCATCAATCAACACAACCCGGGTCCCGGAAAGGCCCGAACGTGCAGCCCGGTTTTCATCAATCTCAAACGCCCCGCCAACTTCGCGCTTACGCGATGACGGCCCCAAACCACCCAGCGACCGGGTATGTTTTTTGCGTTTTAAAACCAAGCCATCCCACGGCACACCGGTCATGGATGACAGGCGCGATGCCAGTAATCCCGACTGATTATACCGCCGCGCCAGCAGTCGACGGCGATGCAATGGTACCGGAATAATCACATCAGCGTGATCCCAGATGCCCTGCCCCGCCTGATAGACCCAACGCGCCAAAAGCGGTGTTAGATCGCCACGATCGGCATGCTTGAAGCGCAGCAAGTAATCACGACTGAAATCATCATAAACCAGGGCTGCCCGCGCCAGATCAAAGGATGGCTTCTTTTGCAGACATCGCGCACACAGCAACTGCCCGGCATCGTCATGCGCGTGTCCGACATTCCCGATGTCATCGCCCTGATCAAGTTCGAATGGATATCCACAACAGGCACATTGCGGCGCGCTGATAAACCGCAAACCCGCCCAACAATCGGCACAAACCGCATGCGGACTATCGGTAATGGTGCCACATCCCCCACAGCGCGGCGGCAGGATTGCATCAATCCCCATGCGCGTTGCTGTGCGAAAAAATGCCATCATCATTCGAATTTCCAAAAATCATTAATTACGCATAATATCAGCATATCACACGCAAAACGCGAGTGTCTTTATCAAGACACTCGCGCGCTATCAAGCCGATATCGCTTTTGATCAGTTGTTCTGCAACACCAGGTTCTGACGCAGCGTTTCTGCGGCAAGATCGATAAAGCTTCTGACTTTGGCCGGTGCATTGCGACCTTCGGGATGAACCAGATGAACCGGCACCGGATCGGGCGCATGATCATCCAACACAGTCTGCAACCGCCCATCGGCCAAAAACGGGGCTGCCTGATAGGACAGCATGCGAACAACGCCCCATCCTTCTAGGGCTGCATTGCGTGCCGCCTCGATCGAGTTGGTTTGCCATTTCGCATCGGGTGAATAATGGATATTCCGCGCCGTGCTGCCCGGGGATTTGAATTGCCAATCGAGACGTGCTGATGATCCGGTCGTTGCGATGATCTTGTGCTGGCTCAAATCTGCTGGCGCCATTGGCGTGCCATTGCGGGCAAAGTAATCGGGTGATCCGCAAACAATCTGGCGCACCTGCCCGACCCTGACGGCAGTTAGTGATGAGTTTGCCAGATGGCCAATACGCACCGCAAGATCGATGCCTTCTTCGATGATGTTCACAATCCGATCAAACAACAAAAGCCGCGCGCGCATGTCGGGATATTGATCAAGATAGCGTCCGACAATTGGCCCAACATGCATCTGCCCGAACTGCACGGGTGCGGTGATGGTCAAAAGACCACTTGGCTTGGCATAGGCACCACCGGCGGCGGCCTCCGCCTCTTGCAAATCGGCAAGCAGTCTCTTGCAGTCGGCGTGATAGCGCGTTCCGGCCTCGGTCATGGTGACAGAGCGGGTCGTGCGCGTCAGAAGCCTTGCGCCGATGATATTTTCAAGCTGCGCAATGGTGCGGGTTACGGCCGCCGGGCTGATATTGAGTGCACGGGCGGCTGCGGCAAAGCTTTGCTCTTCTGCCACACGCACAAAGACCTTCATGGCATGAAATCGGTCCAAATCACCCTCCGAACGGCATCACATCATTATTTCATTAAACGGAATAATAAATTGCATATAACGCGAATTCCATAAAATTTACGAAACAGCCATTCTTGGGACAGTTTCACAACCCGATACAGGAAGGCTTGTCATGAAGTTGCACTATCACCCGTTATCCGGCCATGCGCATCGTGCGCAGCTGTTTCTTGGATTGCTTGGCGTTGAGCATGAGTTGGTCGAAGTCGATCTGATGAGTGGCGTACACAAATCCCAGCCGTTTCTTGCCATGAACCCGTTTGGGCAGGTTCCGGTTCTTGAAGATGGTGACACCATCATCAGCGAATTCCGTGGCGATCATGGTCTATCTCGCCAAGAAAACCGGCGCCACCAACTGGCTGCCCGAAGACCCGGTCGGTGCTGCCAATGTTCAACGCTGGCTTTCGGTGGCAGCGGGTCAGATTGCCTTTGGCCCCTGTGCGGCGCGCTTGGTCACCCTGTTTGACGCGAAGTTTGACGCAGACGAAGTCATCACGCGTGCGCACGCCATCCTTGGTCTGGTCAATGGTCATCTGGCCAACAATGACTGGCTGGCATCCGATCACCCGACCATCGCCGATGTCGCACTTTACAGCTATATCGCCAATGCGCCCGAGGGCAATGTTGATCTGGCTGCCTATGGCAAAGTACGCAATTGGCTCAAACGTATTGAAGACCTTCCGGGCTTTGTACCGTTCACCCAATCCCCGGTCGGACTTCTGGCCACGGCCTGAACATTCCGTTCCCTCGCACCACCCAAACCGGATGGCTTGATATGACAGAACGCATCGACACCCCGAACACGCGATCCCCCGAACCGCCAACGCCACCAAGCGCCCCCACGCCGTGGCATGCTGGAGAAATCCGTCTTCAGCAGGTTTTGGGTGTCGATGCCCATATGGACAAGGTCGGCCGCAAGGTCCTGCGCGATCATTTGATCGAACAACACCGTCTGTTTTACCCACAACTGCCGTTTGTCGTTCTGGGCAGCGTTGATCACGACGGCCATCCATGGGCCACCCTTCGCGCCAATCGGCCGGGCTTTTTGTTTGCCACGGACATTTATCACCTTGCGGTGACGCTTCCGCGTGACCCACAGGATCCGGCGGATCCCGGCATGGATGATGGCAATGCCATCGGTCTTTTGGGGATTGAGCTTCATACACGGCGTCGCAATCGCCTGAACGGGACGATTTCGAGGCGTTCAGAGACATCCTTTGACATCAAAGTCGGGCACAGCTTTGGCAATTGCCCGAAATACATTCATCCCCGCGAACTGGAATTCGCCCACGACATCACACCGACCAACGATGGCGTGATTGAAACCGGCACCAGATTGAATGACGCCACTCGCGCCATGATCACCAGGTCCGATACATTCTTTATCGCAAGCTATGTCGATCGCGATGAGGATTACCGCGAAGTCGATGTCTCTCATCGCGGCGGCGCGCCGGGCTTTGTCGATATTGATGAAAACGGGACGCTGATCATTCCCGATTATTCCGGCAACCGGTTCTTTAACACGCTTGGCAATCTTGTGATCAATCCGCGTGCAGGGTTGGTGTTTGTTGATTTCACCACCTGCGACATGCTGCAACTGACCGGCACGGCCGAGATCATTTTGGCTGGCGCTATGGTGGGTCAGTATGAAGGGGCCGAACGTCTGGTGACCTTTACCCCGACCAGATGGGTCTATCGCCGCGCTGCATTTCCAATGCGCATGAGTGCGCCTCAGGCCTGATATGGCGCATGGCCGATTGCGTCTTGCGGAAAGAGCCTCTATCTAGGTCGTAACTTTTATAACGACTTTAGCCGGAGCATCCCGCCTCATGGCCGATCCGATCACTGTCTTTGATCGAGACATCCTAAAGCTGCGCCGTGATCGCGCAGCTACCAAGGCACAGGACTATAACTTCCTGTTTGCCGAAACTGCCGAACGGCTTGCTGATCGGCTTGATGACACCACGCGCAATTTCCCGATGGCAGTCGATCTTGGCTGCCATAGTGGCGAACTGGGCCAGATCATTGGCGCACGTGGTGGCATCGAAACGCTCTATCAGACCGACATTTCCGCGCGCTATGCCAAAACCGCGCGCGCCAGAAATGGCAAAGGCACCCTTGTCGCCGATGAGGAATTCCTGCCTTTCGCCGAAGGATCACTTGATCTGATCATCTCAAACCTCAGCTTGCATTGGGTCAATGATCTGCCCGGCATGTTGCTTCAGGCCCGCCGAAGCTTAAAACCCGACGGATTGTTTCTGGCCTGTATGCTGGGTGGTGAAACGCTTAAAGACCTGCGCGAAGCCCTGATGACTGCGGAGGCAGAGGAAGAAGGTGGCGTATCGCCCCGCGTTTCCCCGTTTGTCGATGTGAAAGATGCCGGGGCGTTGCTGCAACGAAGCGGCTTTGCCCTGCCGGTTGTCGATGCCGATGACATCTATATCGATTATCCCGATGCGCTGAAATTGATGCGCGATCTGTCGGGGATGGGTGAAAGCAACCTGATCACCAAACGATCCAAGAAATTCACCAAACGCAGCACCCTTGCTCGGGCCGCCGCGATCTATCACGAACGCCACGCGCGTTCTGATGGGCGCATCATGGCGAAGTTTCAGGTGATCTATCTGACCGCCTGGGCACCAGATGAAAGCCAACCCAAGCCACTACGTCGTGGTTCTGGTCAGGTCAGTCTGGTTGATTTTCTGGGTGATGATGGTCAGGGGAAAAGCAAATGAAGTTCCAAAGGTTCGGATTTGCCGGAAAGCCAACGATCAAAAGCACTGCAGGCCTGTTGATCTGTCTTGTCCTAATTGCTGGAATTTTTGCCATTTCAGCAAATATTGAC
>NZ_JBLLNT010000025.1:0-25431 GCF_048059015.1 Thalassospira sp.
GCGTCAAATTCAAACAGGTGATCGAGATAGGCGATCTCGCGGAACTTGGCGGGAACCGGTTTTCCAATTGCGCTCAGGATTTCGCGCGCATCTGCTTCGCGGGTTTCGGGCATGGCGCGGACAAGATCGCGACCCGATGCAATGTTCTCCCAGAACCCATCAATGGTATCCGAACCCGCAACCTGAACCGCCATACCGATCACGGCAATCGGTTCATCATTGGCCAGAATGGGGGCATCAGATGCCAGTGTTCCCAAGTTTTCCGGGGATGCGACATCATCGGAAATCAGTTCGGCCTGCTTTGCAATCGTCGGATTGGCAAACAGATCGGCAATTCCAACGCGGCCCGGCCAATTGGCTTCGAATTTCTCAAACAACCGCAGCAGCAGCAACGAGTTGCCACCAATATCAAAGAACCCGTCATCACGGGTTGGCGTGATATCTGGCAGGATTTCGGCCCAAAGTTTTGCGACCTTTTCCTCGTATGTTTTCCTGCTTTCGGTGCTGCCTATCGCGACGGATGGTGTTGCAGTGGCCGTAGCACCGGTATTCGCTGCACGGGCGCGGATCGGCGTGCCCTTAAGCGCCTTGCGATCAACCTTGCCGCTGCTCGTCATGGGCAGGTGATCAATGGCAAAGAACCGGGCCGGGATCATATATTCCGGCAGGCGACTGCGCAGGTGATCACGCAGCGAAATCGCATCAATATCACCCGATGGCAAAATGAACGCATGAAGTTCGTTTAGCCCCGCAACCGATGCAACAATCACCGGCGCACGTTCAACATTCGGATGGCTTTCAAGTGCGACTTCGACTTCACCAATCTCGATGCGGTAGCCACGAATTTTGACCTGATGATCAATACGGCCAAGATATTCGACCGTGCCATCGCGCCGCCAGCGACCAAGATCACCCGTGCGATACAGGCGATCACCACGATCACTTGGATCAGCCGGGAATTTCTCGGCACTCAGTTCCGCCCGATTGCGATAACCAAGCGCGATCTGCGGACCACCCAGAATGATTTCACCCACCACACCAATCGGCAGTGGTTTGAAATCATTGGTCAGGACCTGGACCGTGGTATTGGCAATCGGTTTGCCAATCGGCACCACATCGCCGGTCGTTTGCGGCGAACAGGCCTGCCAGGTGACATCCACCGTGGCCTCGGTCGGGCCATAAAGGTTGTGAAGTTCGGTGCCAAAACGATCAAACAGAAGCGCATTGAACCGCCGAACGACAGCAGCATCCAATGCCTCGCCACTAGCAAAGACGCGCCGCAACGATGAAAGCTTGTTCACATCAACTGTGCCGCTTTCAACCGCGGTCAAAAAGGCCGAGAGCATCGATGGCACGAAATGCATGGTCGTGACACGGTTTTCATGGATCGCATCGGCAATCTGCGCCGGATCACGTTCGGCACCCGGTGCCGGCAGGACAACCTTCGATCCGGTCCATGACCACCAGAACAACTCCCACACCGAGACATCAAACGTGATTGGTGTTTTCTGCAAGATCACGTCATCGGATCCGAGCGGGAATTCATCCTGCATCCACAAGATGCGGTTCAGAACCCCACGATGGGCGATCTCGACCCCTTTGGGGCGACCAGTGGAACCCGATGTAAACAGGACATAAGCCAGATCATCCGGACCACTTGAAAGGGCCGGAATGTCCGCATCTTCAGACCCGTCAATCAGGATGGTGCGATCCGCATCAAACAGATGGGCCAGATCCGACGTTGTGATCACCCACCCTTCGCCAAGGTCATCAAGCATGTCCTTGCGGCGCTGTTCGGGATGATCGGGATCAAGCGGGCTATAAGCCGCACCCGACAGAAGCGTGCCATGGATGGCGGCCAGCATATTGACCGACCGGCGAATGGCGACACCGACAACATCGCCGGGCTTGATCGATTTGCCTTTCAGAAGTTCGGCAATACCCGCAGCACGACGGGCGAACTGATGATAGCTCAGCGCTTCAACGTCATCCTGCACCGCAACCCGATCGGGGATCGCGGCAACCTGATCAAGGAACGGTTCAGAAATGCTGCGATCAATCGGAAGGTCTTTTTGCGTCGCGTTGAATGCGTCGATCTGCGCGCGTTCACGATCGGGCAGAATGGCAAGTTCGCAAAGTGGTGCGTCTACGCTGCCCGACAGTGCCGATTGGCAAAGGGTTTCAAGCCGTTCGATAAAGGATGCGATGGTCGGGCGTTCAAATAGCCCGGTATCAAATTCGACCGATCCACAAAGTGCCGTGTCATCACGCCAGAAATAGAAACCTAGATCGAACTTGGCGAACGGGAATTCGATCTCGCGAAGTTTTGCATCCGCCGTGCCAAGCTTTGCACCCCCCGGAAGGTTATCCTGCCAGGCGACCAGCACATCAAACAACGGATTGCGGGACAGATCACGCGGGGCTTTGACCGCGTTGACCACATCCTCAAACGGGATGGCCTGATCGGCAACTGCGTCCAGAACGATTTTCTGCGTTTGCGCCAGATGGCTTTCGAAGCGCGCATCGGGATCAAGTCTCTGACGGATCAGAACCGTATTCACAAAGAACCCGACCAGCCGATCAAGGGATGAATGCTCGCGCCCGGCGACAAGCATACCCATGGCAATATCGCTTTGACCGCAATGGCGATACAGCAGAACCTGCAAAAGCGCGGTCAGGGTATTAAAGGCGGTGACGCCAAATTTCTGAGCGGTTTCTTCGATCAATCGGGTTGTGGCGGTACCCAATTTGAACTCATAGAAATCACCGGCAAATTTGCGCTCCGCCGGACGGGGGAAATCGGTCGGCAGGTTAAGTGGTTCTGGCAATTCTGCCAGTCGTTCTTTCCAACGGGCAAGGGCAGCTTGGCCTTCGGGGCCGTGCAGATAATCGCGCTGCCAGGCAACGAAATCCTCGTAATGACGTTCGATTTTGGGAAGGGATGCTGTCGTTCCTGCAAGTTCCGCCTGATAAAGTTCGGTCAATTCTGAAAGCAGGATCGGCATGGACCAGCCATCGCAAATCGCATGATGCAGTGTGATCATCAGGCAATGGCGATGCTCAGCCACCGTAATCAACTGCGCGCGCACCATCGATGCATCGTTTAGATCAAACGGACGGACTGTTTCAGTGGCAACAAAGGTGTCGGCGGTTGCTGCATCCATGTGATGATGGACCAGTTCAAGCGATCCAATCGGTGCCAGATACTGGCTGACCCCATCGGGATGATCCGGATCGGATTTAAACCGCAAGCGCAAGGTATGCTGACGTTCTTCAAGCTTATGAAGCGCGCGTTGAAGTGCCGCAGCATCAACAGGTCCCGTGATATCAAGGGTGACCGGAACTGAATAAACCGCAAGCTCCGGCTCCATACGCTGCAGAACCCACAAACGTGCCTGGCCACTGGACAGGGCAAATTTCGTTTCGGTCTTGCTTGCCAGAACGGTTTGCTTTGGCTGGGTTTGATGTTTGGCGGCCAAAAGTGCCATATTTGCTGGCGTGCGTGCCGCAAAGATTTCCTGCAACTTCGGGCGGTAGCCTGTTTCTTCCTCAATTATGCCAGCCAGACGCATCGCAATCAGACTATGCCCGCCAAGGGCAAAGAAATCAGTCGCGGCTGTAATGGTCTTGTTCGGGAACAGGGTTTCAAACTGCTTGACGACAAACGCTTCCAGCGTGTTATCGCTTTCAGGTGAAGCCGCAATGACCTGTTCTTCTTCGGCGATGATGGCCTGAAGCTTTTTGCGGTCCACTTTGCCATTGGCATTAACCGGCAAGTGTTCCAGCACGACAAAGCGTTCCGGCACCATGTAATCGGGGAAGTCACGCGCCAGAACCGATGCCCAGGTGTCCCGTGCATCATGATCAGACGCAATTGCCGCCCCTAAAAAGGCATCTGCCCCCTGACCGATTGGCATCACACAGACATTACGGATGTCATCAAGGGCCAGCAGCTTTTCTTCAATCGCATTCAGCTCGATGCGGTGGCCACGAATTTTGACCTGACCATCACCGCGCCCGCCAAATTCAATGGTGCCATCCGCACGCCAGCGCACCCGGTCACCGGTTTTATAAAGTCGTTCCTCGTCAATGCCCGGGATCTGAACAAATGCCTTTTCGGTGCGTTCCGGCGCACCGGTATAGCCAAGGGCCAAGCCATCACCCGCAGCATAAAGTTCGCCCCAAACTTCGGTCGGGACAACGCGACCTGCATCATCGAGAACGTAAATCCGGGTATTGCCAATCGGCTTGCCAATCGGGATCAAACCGGTTTCGAGGTTATCTTCGGTAATCAGATGGGTGCAGGTGAATGTGGTGTTCTCAGTCGGGCCGTACCCATTAATCAACGCGACATCTGGGCAAGCCGCGCGGATCTTGCGCAGATGAACCGGGCTTAACGCTTCGCCGCCACTCATCAATCGTTTTAGCGATTTGAAGGCCTCAGGTGCGACATCGGCAATCAGGTTAAACAGGCTTGCTGTCATCCACATGGTCGTGACGCCTGCATCGCGCAGCTTGTCGCCAAGCGATGACAAATCAAACAGCGCGTCGTTCTCAAGAACGAACAACCGCCCACCGTTCAAAAGCGCTGCCCAGATTTCAAGTGTGGCTGCATCAAAGCCAAGCGATGCGGCTTGCGCGATCACGTCTTGCGCGTCAAACGGAAGCGTTTTGTTATTCACCACAAGGCGGACAATGCCCCGGTTGGGGACCAAGACACCCTTTGGCTTTCCGGTTGAACCTGATGTGAACATCACATAGGCAAGGTCATCGCCATGACGTTCGGCTGGTGCCTTCAACGTGCCACCGGATTTCAAATCACCCTTGGGCAATGGCGCGACTTTGAAGCGATCTGACAGCTGTGCCAAACGATCCTTTTCGGCCGCATCAAACAGCAATGTGGTCGCCCCACATTCACTCATCAGTTCGGCAATCGCATTGGCCGGAAGGGATTTGTCGATCGGCAGATAGACCGCCCCATGCCAGACAATGCCAAGCATGGTCAAAATGGCATCAAGGTTGCGCTCGGACGCGAAGGCAACCGTATCCCCGGCTTTGACACCAAGCTGATCCAGTTTGCCAGAAATGTCTGATAACAGACCCCCTAGTTCGGCATAGGTAATCTGGCGTTTGCCGTCATCAATTGCGGTTTTGTCCGCCAGCCGATCATTGGTGATCTGCTTGGCAAGCAAGCTTCCCAATCCGGCATCGCGCGGATAGTCCGATGCAGTGTCGTTGAACGCGATCACCAGTCGGTTGCGCTCGTCCGCGGGCAGAAAATCAACAGCGCCAAGCGGCTTGTCGGGGTTTTCTGACAGCGATGAAATGAGCGCAAGAAGACTATGCGCAAAGCGTTCCGCCCAGCTTTCGCTGTAAAGCGATGTGAAATGTTCAATGGAAAGGAATGTGCCTGCGCCAAATTTGGCAAGCGTTGCCATCAGCGGGAACTTGCCGCCGCCAAAATCGACATCATCGATGTCAGTAAGATCAGGATTTACCTCAATCGTGCTTACGATATCGAACGGTAGGTCGACATGCCCCTGTTCAATGACGGAAAGATCCTGAATGATTCGGGACAACGGGTAATCCTGAACATCCATGATCGACAGCATTTCGCGGCTGATTTGCTGCGCAAGTGCCCCAATCCCGGCTGACATGTCCGGTTTGATCGCAATTGGTAGAACATTGGCAAAGCATCCAATTGCCTCGCGCGTTTCAGGTGCCACGCGTCCGGAAAATGGCTGACCAATGATGGCGGCGCTGCCGGTTTTGTAATGTGCAACTGTCGCCAGAACCAATGCATTCCAAAGCGCTGTCGGTGTTGCCGTTCCCAAATGGGCTCTGATGATTTCAAGCGCATCGATCTGGGCTTCATCAAGTTTAACAAAGCACCGTTTTACCTGCTTGATGGCGCCTGCCTCTGCACTTTTGGGCAGTGGCGGACCCAACAAAACTTCACTGCGCTCTTTCCAGAATGCCGCACCAAGTTGCCCGCGTTGGCCTTCAAGTGCCTGGATCGAACGCTTCGCGATTTCCCGGGAGTTTTGCTTGGGGAGTTCTGCGGTCGGCTCCTGAATGGCTGCCATTACCGCCTTTTCAAGAAGCGGCAGTGACTGTCCATCAAAGCAGATATGGTCAATGGCAATGACCATGATCGGCGGCGAGGCATTCGTCTGCGCCACATAGCCAACCCGCAGAAGAGGCCCATTTTCAAGATCGAAAAGCCCGTGACGAATGTCTTCAAGGCGCTCCAGGATGTTGATCGGAACCGGCATGCTTTCGTGCACGCGCTGAACCAGTTCGCCATTCTGCTCGACAAAGGTTGAACGGAACGAATCACAAGATACGACGACTTTTCCAAACGCGGTTTTCAGGGCATCGAACGATGTGTCGACTGGCAAGCGGAAGCTGACAACGATGTGATAGCTGTCATCCGCTGGAAGATCGCGTCGCGCCAGCCACTGACCCGCAGCGGCAGGATGAGGCTGGAATGAAGTGATGACAGCACCGCGTTCGTCTTTGGGATGCGTCGATGGCTGGGCTGTGACCATAGATGGGTCGCCAAATTCAATTCCCACCCCATGCAGCCAAAGGTTGGCAAACCCGATCGCCAGCGGATTGGGGGATGCTTGTTGGTCTGCGTTCGCACTTTTTGCGTTCAGATCAGCGTGCAAGGTGATGCATTTGGACTGCGCGATACCATTGACCGTTGCCAGCCGGGTTGCGGTATTTCCAAAACCGCATTCAACATACAGGGCATCGGGATGCGATGCTTTCAGCTGATTGATATTGTCGGCAAACCGCACTGCATTTCGAAGATGGGATACCCAGTAATCAGGGGTGGTTGCTTCTTCTGGTCGAAGGATAGTGCCCGTCAGGTTTGATTGAATTTCAATCACTGGCGCGTGTAATTTGATCTGATCGAAAGTGCTGCGGAAACGATCAAGAACCGGTTCCATCATGTTTGAATGAAACGCGCGCGAGACAACCAGACGGCGGCCCTTCTTGCCGATCTTGGCAATATGGGCTTCGACCGCGTCAATAACGGACAAGCTTCCAGCAACAACAAATTGCCGTGGGCCATTCTTTGCTGCCAGCGATAGGTCCGAACCAAACCGTGTCAGGACTTCATCGACTTCCTGTTCACTCATCGATAGCGCAAACATTGCACCGGGCTCGGTCTGGCTCATCAATTTGCCGCGCATGACGACAAGTCGCAATGCGTCGTCAAATTGCATGACACCGGCAAGGCAGGCCGCGACATACTCGCCAATGCTATGCCCAAGCAATGCCGATGGTTTGACGCCAAGGCGCAGCAACCAACTGGCTTTGGCATATTCAGTGATGAACAGGGCAGGCTGTGCGTAGTCGGTCTGTGCCAGTTTCTCGATATTGGCTGTGTTTTGATCGGCAAAAAGCAAAAGGTCCCGCAAATCAGCTGGGCCGTTGTGACGAACAACGGCCTTGCAGGCGGCGTCAATCAACTGTGCTGATTTTGGATCGGCATCGTAAATTGCCCGTGCCATGCCCGGGCGCTGAGACCCCTGACCGGGAAATAGCAAGACGACAGAGTTCTGGGCGGCATCAACGTGCCCTGTAAGATAACCTGCACCATCTGAGTTGCTCATGGATTGGATGATCGTCTCGGCAGACGTGCCGACGATGACACAACGCTCGCTGCTTTCCGTCACTGCTTTCGGCAAATCAACCAGACTTTCGGGTGCCGCACCTTGTTTAAGGCGGCGCATCGCATTGTTGAGATGTCCATCAAGCGCATCCCGGCTATCGGCTGCGGATGGCAGGATGATTGTGCCGTCGTGCCATTGCACGGGAATGGTTGGCTTTGCGGGTGCTTTTGCCTTGGTGCGAAGCGTGACAAGGCGTTCTATGGCGGCAGTAAGGCGTGCCTCATCCAAGCGCGGGCTGGTCTTGATCAGATGTTTGGCAAAGCTCTGCGCTGTTGGATATTCATGCATTTCCTCAAGCTTGATCGCCCGATCAGCCACTTCCGCAAATACGCTTTGCGCCCGCGGCAGCAACAGCGAATGCGCACCCGCTACAATCAGGTTTTCATCAACTTCAAGATCATCAATCTCAAGGATATCTGCCCAAACATCATTCACATAGCGCGCAAGTGCTTTTGCCAAGTCGCTTTCAGGCGCTTGCGGGCGAAGCATTTCGAGACAGGCAGCATCAATGTCGATCTGATCAAGCAATGCGCCGATATTTTGCTCTGGCTTTGCCAAAACGCTATCAAGCAGCTTGGAAAACGCAGACGTGAGTGCCCGTGTTGATTTGGCGTCAATGCGGTTGGCATCATATTGCCAGATCAGTTCGGACTTTTGCTCAGTTGGCGAAACAGTCTCGGAGAAAAACGCCAGTCCGATATCGTCTGCTGGGCCGTGATAGATGTTTAGTCTTCTGGCAGATACGCCTTCAAAATGGATCGGGGTTGCCGCATCCAGACTGTTAAAGGTCGCACCGCTCGCAGTCAGGCTGCGAAGACCAAGTCCAGCATCGCGCATGCGCACGGGGCTCATCCTGACATGGCGGATGTCACGGCGCGATTGTTTGAATATCTGGTCGCTTAATTCCAGAATACTCTTCTGTTCATCCAATTTGACCGAATACGGGATGACAGTGGAAAACGCACCGGGTGTTTCGCGTTCATTGCGTCCCAATCGGTTCAGGATCGGCAAGTTCCACATCGGTTCCCGTTCGCCCGTGATTTTGCCAAGCAAGACAGCAAAAAGGCTCATCAGGATTGCGGTCGGCGTCGTCCCGGCATTGCGTGCGGTTACGTTGAGGATATCGAGGGTATCTGTCGAAACCGGAATGGTGATCTGCGCATCTTTTTGCACCGACTGGATCGGAAGCGTCGTTACGCCAGTTGGGGCGCGATCAGGTGTCAGGCGTTCTCGCCAATATTCAACGTCGCGTGCATAGGACGTGGTTTGCGGATAGGCGTTATCTGTTTCCACAAACGCGCGATAGGATTTGAATGGGCAGGCAGGAATAGCTTCATCGATTATAAGCGCATTGTAGATCTCGGCATTACGCTCCGCCATCAAATGGCCGCCATATCCGTCGCATACAATGTGATGATAAACGCGCACCCACCAATAGCGTGTTTCACCAAGACGCAGAACCTGATGACGGCAATTCTCGCCATTCTCCAGATCGAAAATGCGTTCGCGAAATTCCGCGACCTTTTTTCGGGCAGTGCTTTCCGGGTCGTCTTCGAATTGAAGGTCGATGACCTCAAACTCAATGGGGCGGTTGGAGGGGGAAAAATGTTGCTGCAGCTCGCCATTGCGTGTTGAAAAACGCAGTCTCAGCGCGTCATTTTCGCGATCCGTTTGAACGATGGCCTGACGCAATTTTCCAACATCAAGCGCCCCGTCGAAATCGAAAACGTTGCAAATATTATATCGTGCAGGATCATGCCCCCGGGCCAAATCCAGCCAGATGGCGGCCTGCGGTGATGTGAGCGGGTAGAATTCGCTGTCGGTCCCTGCCACCACGTCTCTTTGTTCTTCTTGCAACGTCCGGCCCCTCAAACGTTGTTAATCGCAATCAAAACTCTCAATCGCAAGTTAATGTGCTGGTTTGTTTTTCTTGCGTTGAGTGGTTTGATTTGTCCCTCAATCTTCAGTTTCGAATATGCCGTTCTTTCTGCCTTATTTTCAAGTCTGTTAGAGCGAATTTGCGTTAAATTTTGATGGTATTTTTGCCCATTTCCCTAAGGGTTTTCCCGCAATGCACCCTCGCATGTGCGAATATGTGCTTGTGGTTAGCTCTGAAAGAACAAGGCATTACATATGGTGACGCCTGCCGTGTTTTGAGGCGCTTGTTCAGTTTTTTTCGTGCTTTGTATGAAGCTGCCAGATGCAGGCATAAAAAACGCCCACGGTTTCCCGGGGCGTTTTTGTTTTGCTGGTGCGTGATCAGAACACAACACTTGGCAACCATCTGGCCAAGGCAGGCCAAAACCAGATGACCGCCATGCCAAAAATCTGCAGTCCGATGAATGGCACCACACCCTTGTAAATTTGGCCGGTGGTGATTTCCGGCGGGGCGGCACTACGCAGATAAAATAGCGAGAAACCAAATGGCGGTGTCAGGAACGATGTCTGCAGGTTGATCGCAATCAGGATCGCCAGCCATACCGGGTCGTGCCCCATCATGATCAGGCCCGGCGCAATCAGCGGCAGCAAAATCACGGTGATCTCAACGAAGTCCAGGAAGAAGCCCAGAACAAAGATCAGCGCCATGCAAAACAGAAGCGCACCTGTTGGACCACCTGGCATTGCTTCAAGGATTTCGGCAACATGGTCTTCGCCGCCCAATCCAATGAACACCAGTGAAAACATGCTGGCGGTCAGGATGGTGGCAAAGATCATCGACGTAACGGTCATGGTCGATGTCAGTGCGGATTTCAGAATGTCTGTCTTCCATGCCTGACGCAAGCAAGCGGCAATCGCGGCAATCCCGACAATCGCCAGAACCACATAGCCAGCCCCCAGAACATAATCAAACGCACCAAGGTCACTGCGCTGGAACCGCACCGGTGCAAGGCCCGCCATCACGGCCAGAACCAAAAGGGCAATCGTGCCCGCCAGCACCAGAGTGCGATTAGCCCCCTGACGCGCACCGGCCATCAGGATGGCACCAATTGCACCAACCGATGCCGCCTCGGTCGGGGTAGCAACACCGCCAAGGATCGCACCCAATACTGCAATGATCAGCAAAACCGGCGGCAGGACTGCACTAAAAACCTCACCCATATTCGGGCGGCCATCATCGCTTTTTACCGGGGGCATATCATCGGGGCGGAAGACACCGCGCAGCAGGATGTAAAGGATATAGATCGCAACAAGCGTTAAGCCCGGTACAAGCGCACCGGCAAAAATCTGTCCGACCGAAATGGTTTCGATCGTGAATTTGCCCTGTTCATACTGCGCCTGTTGATAGGCCGACGACATCACGTCAGACAGAATGATCAAAAGGGTCGAGGGGGGAATGATTTGACCAAGCGTCCCGGCAGTGCAGACAAGGCCCGATGCCATTTTCGGGTTGTAGCCGGTGCGCAGCATGGTCGGAAGCGCGATCATGCCCATGGCAATCACGGTTGCGCCGACAATGCCGGTTGATGCGGCCAAAAGCGCACCGACAAGTACGACCGAAATACCAAGCCCACCACGCAACTGGCCAAACAGACGCCCCATGGTATGAAGCAAATCTTCGGCGATGCGCGATCGTTCAAGGATCACACCCATCACGACAAATAGCGGAATGGCGATCAGGACATCATTGGTCAGCGTACCAAATACGCGCTGCCCGAATGCCCCCATCAGGCCGATATTCATCGTATCGGTTGCCCAGCCGAGATAACCGAACATGATCGCCACACCGGCAATCGAAAACGATACAGGGAAACCCAAAAGGATGCAGCCCATCAGTGCGGCAAACATCAAAAGATCAAGATATTCCATCAGCTTTGCGCACCCTGGTCTTCAACGCCACTGCGCAAGACAATGATCTGCCTGAGCAAACAGGCAACAGACTGAATAATCAAAAGAATACAAAAGGCCGGGATAAGGGATTTCAAAAGCCAAACGGCCGGAATGCCACCAACCGAAATCGCACCTTCCATCATCGAGATCGAGTTGATCACGGACGGCCAGGTCCAATAAAGCAAGGCTGCCATCGACGGGATCGCAAGCACGGCATAGCCAAATGCATCAATGCGCGCCTTGGTACGGTTCTTTGCCCCGGCATAGAAAATATCCACCCGAACATGCCCGTCGACCAAAAGCGTATAACCCGCACCAAGCATGAAAAGCCCGGAATGCAGGTAAAGAACACTTTCATTAAGTGCTATGGAACTGAAACCGAAAACATAGCGCAGCAAGACGACGGCAAACTGCAATAGAACCATGATCAGTGCAAACCAGCGCACCGTCATACCGGTCCATTGGTTCACCAGATCAAGCCGATCAGCGAGGCGTTGCATCAAATCCCCCCGGAAATGAAAGAACCGGCGCAAGGATGATGTTCCTTGCGCCGGGGATCAAATGTATCAGAAGCCAAGAACCTTGGCGCGTGCATTCATTTGACCGTTATCGGCATAGGTCATGTAACCACCGATCAGATCACGATATGCAACAAAGCTTTCTGCAACTTTGCGGGTCAGGGCATCGTCGCTTTCGCGCAATTCTGCGATGACTTCGGCACCGGCTTTGCCCATGGCTTCGATTACGTCATCCGGAAGCATGCGGACCTGAACGCCCTGTTCTGCAACCAGCTTCTGCAACGCCATGGCGTGCTTGGTCTCGTACTCGGTCCAGACTTCGTTATAAAGACTGTCACAAGCAAACTTGACCACGGCCTGAAGGTCTTCCGGAAGGTCGGCAAATGCCTTGGCGTTTACCGCACATTCTTCAGCCGAGGACGGCTCGCCAACACCCGGCCAATAGTAGTTTTTGGCAACCTGATAGAAGCCAAGTGCACTGTCACTCCACGGACCAATGAACTCGCCCGCATCAAGCGCACCAGACTGAAGCGCCTGGAACATGTCGCGACCGCCCATGGCCTGAACCGCCATACCCAGTTTCGAGCACATCTCGGACGCAAGACCGGTGGTACGGAATTTAAGACCCTTAAGGTCATCAACCGATTTGATCTCGTCACGGAACCAACCCGCCCACTGCGGGCCAGAGTTACCACACAGGAACGGCTTCAGGCCAAACTGACCATACATTTCGTCATACAGTTCCTGACCGCCACCATGGGTCAGCCAGCCAACCTGTTCATCTGCACGCAGGCCAAAAGGCTGCGAACCAAACAGAAGGATGCCTTTGGATTTCGAACCCCAATAGGCCGGAACTGCGTGATAAAGCTCAGCCGTACCTTCGGAAACCGCATCAAAAACGCCACGGCCCGGTACAAGTTCGCCCGCCGCATGGAGTTTAACCTCGATGCGACCGCCCGAAAGGGTGGTGATACGGTCCGCCAGTTTCTGTGCCGCAACGCCCGGCCCAGGAAGGTTTTTCGGCCATGCGGTGACCATGTTCCACTGGCGCTTGTCCTGTGCAATGGCAGGGGTGGCAAAGGTGGCAGCGGCCGCTGCACCTACGCCGGCAACACCAGCAGTCAGAAATTCACGTCTTTTCATATTAAGAAGCCTCCTTGATTGAACCCTGATCAGGTTTTGCAGGGGCAATCGTCATTGCCCCCACGTGAAAGTTCAAAACTTATTTGCCGAGAATACCGGGCAGGTTAAGCCCGTGTTCCCGTGCGCAATCCAGTGCGATGTCATATCCTGCATCGGCGTGACGCATCACACCGGTTGCCGGATCGTTCCAAAGGACGCGTTCGACCCTGCGTGCGGCATCTTCTGTGCCGTCACAGCAAATCACCATGCCGGAATGCTGCGAGAAGCCCATTCCAACACCGCCGCCGTGATGCAACGAGACCCAGGTGGCCCCCGATGCAGTATTAAGCAGCGCATTAAGCAACGGCCAGTCACTGACCGCATCCGAGCCATCTTTCATGGCTTCGGTTTCGCGGTTCGGGCTTGCGACCGATCCGCTATCAAGATGGTCACGACCGATCACCACCGGGGCTTTCAGTTCGCCGTTTTTGACCATTTCGTTAAATGCCAGACCCAGGCGATGACGCTGGCCCAGACCGACCCAGCAAATACGAGCCGGCAGACCCTGGAAGGAAATGCGATCGCGCGCCATGTCCAGCCAGTTATGCAGATGTTCGTCATCAGGGATGAGTTCCTTGACCTTCTGATCGGTCTTGTAGATGTCCTCGGGATCACCCGAAAGGGCCGCCCAACGGAACGGACCGATGCCCTTGCAGAACAGCGGGCGGATATAGGCCGGAACAAAGCCCGGGAAGGCAAAGGCGTTTTCAAACCCTTCTTCAAGGGCGACCTGACGGATGTTGTTGCCGTAATCGACCGTCGGGATGCCTGCATCGTGGAAGGCAACCATGGCTTCGACCTGAACGCGCATTGATGCGCGGGCTGCTTTTTCAACGGCCTTCGGGTCTGAACTTTGCTTTTCGCGCCACTCGGCAACGCTCCAGCCTTGCGGAAGGTACCCATGAACCGGATCGTGTGCCGATGTCTGATCGGTGACGATGTCCGGGCGGACACCACGTTTGACCAGTTCCGGGAATACGTCGGCGGCATTGCCAATCAGGGCAACCGATTTCGCTTCGCCCGCTTTGGTCCAGCGATCAATCATCGCCAGTGCTTCATCAAGGGAATGGGTTTTTTCATCGACATAACGGGTACGCAGGCGGAAGTCCGCACGGGTTTCATCGCACTCGACTGCAAGGCAGGATGCACCGGCCATCACGGCTGCCAGCGGCTGTGCGCCACCCATGCCGCCAAGGCCGCCGGTCAGGATCCATTTGCCCTTAAGGCTGCCGCCGTAATGCTGACGACCAGCTTCGACAAAGGTTTCATAGGTGCCCTGAACGATGCCTTGCGATCCGATATAGATCCACGAACCCGCAGTCATCTGGCCATACATTGCCAGACCCTTTTTATCGAGTTCGTTGAAGTGGTCCCAATTGGCCCAATGCGGTACAAGGTTGGAGTTCGCGATCAAAACACGCGGCGCATCCTTATGGGTGCGGAACACACCAACCGGCTTGCCCGACTGCACCATCAGGGTCTGGTCATCTTCCAGTTCCTTGAGGCTGGCAACGATCTGATCGAAATCCTGCCAGGTGCGCGCGGCACGGCCAATGCCGCCATAAACAACCAGCTCATGCGGGTTTTCAGCCACATCGGGATGCAGGTTGTTCATCAACATGCGCATCGGCGCTTCGGTCAGCCAGCTTTTGGCAGTGATTTCGCTGCCGGTTGCCGGGTAAATATCACGCTGGTTGTGACGCGGATTGTTGGTCATGACTTGCCTCTTAGTGCTGGGGCCAAATCGGCCAGTGTCTTTAGAATTTCAGTAAGGTGCGTGCGCAGTTTTGCCGCACGGCTTTCGTCATAGGCCCAGGGTGCTTCCTCGGCCGTGAGATAGGTTGATTGCGCCAGTTCCATCTGGATGGCGTGCTGATTGATATCGGGTCGGCCGTAGTGGCGCGTGGTCCAGCCACCTTTGAAACGCCCGTTCAAAACCGCACTATATCCCTCGGCCTGCGAACAGATTTCAGAGGTCAGGGTTTCAATCATCGGATCACAAGTCGTGCCCAGATTTGTGCCGATATTGAAATCGGGCAGGTTGCCGTCAAACAGGAACGGGATGTTTGACCGGATCGAATGGCAATCATAAAGGATCGCCACCCCATGCTTGGCGCGGACACGTTCAAGCTCGGCCGCTAGTGCCTGATGGTAGGGCGCATGGAAGGTCGCTGCGCGATAGGCAATATCATCTTCGGTTGGCGCCACATCCCAGATGTTCTCGCCGTCAAAATCTGTCAACGGCACAAGGGTCGTTGTGTTCTGACCGGGATAGAGGCTGACATCCTCGGGATCGCGGTTGGCATCAATCACATAACGATGAAACGTTGCGCGCACCGTCGTGACATTATCCAAAAGCCCGTCATAAAGGGTATGGATATGCCAGTCGGTATCGGCCAGTTTGCGACCACGGTCATTCAGCTTTGCCGCGATATCATCGGGGACATAGGTGCCGGTATGGGGCAGTCCCAGAACAATCGGGCCATCGCCGCGTTTGATTTCGACCGGATTGGTCATGCTTACGCGCCCTCCCCGACAACAAAACCGGAAAGCTTGGCCGCAGCTACAAGCGCGCCCTTGGTGACAAGCTCACCCGCCTTGGCCAGATCCGGCGCCATATAACGGTCTTCTTTCACGGTCGGGATGTCTTCACGAACGGTCTTCAGAACGTTCTGAAGGCCCGCACTGGTTTTAAGCGGTGCCCGGAATTCAACACCCTGTGCGGCACAGATCAGCTCAACACCAAGGATATAGGAAAGGTTGGCATTCATGCGCGCCAGTCGACGTGCGCCATGCGCTGCCATCGATACATGGTCTTCCTGGTTTGCGCTGGTTGGTGTGCTGTCGGTCGAGCACGGGTTGGCCAGATGTTTGTTTTCACTCATCAGGGCCGCGGTGGTGACTTCGGCAATCATCAAACCGGAATTAAGGCCCGGCTCCGGGGTCAGGAACGGCGGCAGATCATGGGATAGGGTCGGATCAACCATCAGGGCAATACGGCGCTGGGCAATTGCGCCAATCTCGGCAACAGCAAGGGCGATCTGATCGGCGGCAAAGGCAACCGGTTCGGCGTGGAAGTTACCACCCGACACAATGCGGCCATCGTCTTTGAGAACCAGCGGATTGTCGGTCACAGCATTTGCTTCGATCTCAAGCGTCTGACCGGCAAAGCGCAGCAGATCCATGGCAGCACCCGTGACCTGCGGCTGGCAACGAATGCAATAAGGATCCTGAACGCGGGTGTCGCCTTCGCGGTGGCTTTCGCGGATTTCCGATCCTTCCATCAGATCGCGCATCGAACGCGCGACATTGAGCTGACCCGGATGCCCACGAAGGGTATGGATTTCATCAACCAGCGGTGCAGTCGATCCCATGATTGCATCGGTCGAAAGTGATGCGGTCACGATCGAGCTTGCCGCATTGCGCCATGCCGAAAACAGCCCGACCAGCGCACAAGCGGTTGAAAACTGCGTGCCGTTAATCAGGGCAAGGCCCTCTTTCGCGCCCAAAACAACCGGGGTAAGCCCCGCCTTGGCGAGCGCATCCGCACCTGACATGGTTTCATTGTCATAAACGGCTTCACCGGCACCAATCATGACCGCTGCCATATGGGCAAGCGGGGCCAGATCACCAGATGCACCAACTGAGCCTTGAGACGGGACGACCGGGGTCACACCCTTTGCCAACATGCCTTCGATCAGTTCGATCAAATCCCAGCGCACACCAGATGCGCCACGACCAAGTGACAGCAGTTTAAGTGCCATCATCAAACGTGTGGTCGCGATATCAAGTGGCTCACCCACGCCACAGCAATGGCTGAGGATCAAGTTACGCTGCAAGGTTTCGGTATCTTTCGGGGCAATTTTGACCGAAGCCAACTTGCCAAAACCGGTATTCACCCCATAAACCGCAGCATCGCCTTCGGCGGCTTCGCGGACCATTGCACTGGCGGCTTCAACACCGGTCTTGGCAGATGGGTCAAGTTTCACCGCAATCTGGTTGCGCCAGATGTTTTCAAGATCGGCAAGCGTTGCGGCAGCTGGGGTTAAGGTCAAAGTCATTTTGCATCCTTGTCGAATACAGGTTGTGGGGCATTCGCGGTGATCAGTCTGCCTTGCTGGCAACGACGACACCGCCAAAAATACGTTCAAACAGCGGGTTAAACCCGATGCGATATGATAGCTCGGCCGGGTGTTCGATATCCCAAACCGCCAAATCAGCACGAAGGCCCGGCTTGATCTGACCGGTGTCAGAAAGACCAAGGGCGGTTGCGGCATGTTTGGTCGCGCCGCACAGTGCTTCTTCCGGCGTCAGGCGGAACAGCGTGCAGGTCATGTTCATGGTCAAAAGGATCGACATCAAAGGCGAGGTGCCCGGATTGCAATCGGTGGCAACGGCCATCGGCACACCATGTTCGCGAAACGCTGCAATTGGCGGCAACTGGGTTTCATGGAGGGTGTAAAACGCACCGGGAAGAAGGACCGCGACCGAACCGGACTTGGCCATCGCCTCTGCGTCTGCGTCGTTGGCATATTCAACATGGTCGATGGAAATCGCACCATATTGGGCGGCCAGTTTGGTGCCGCCGATATTTGACAATTGTTCGGCATGCAGTTTGACGGGAATGTCGAGTTCGCGGGCAACGTCAAACACGCGTTTGATCTGATCGGTGTTAAAAGCAATGCCCTCGCAGAAGCCATCAACCGCATCAACCAGACCTTCGGCATGGGCTGCACGAAGGGTCGGGATGCAGACCTCGTCAATATAGCGATCCGGCTCGCCCTTAAACTCGGCAGGGGTGGCATGTGCGCCAAGGAATGTGGTCTTGATGCGGACCGGGCGAAGCTCGGCAATCTTGCGGGCCGCGCGCAGCATGTTGAGTTCGGTGTCACGATCAAGGCCATAGCCCGATTTGACTTCAATCACCGAAACGCCTTCTGCCAGAAGTGCGTCAACGCGCGGCAGGGCGGTTTTGACCAGATGATCGATATCGGCTTTGCGGGTGGCAGTAACGGTTGAAACAATGCCGCCGCCAGCGCGCGCGATTTCTTCGTAGCTGGCACCTTCAAGACGCATTTCAAATTCGACTGCGCGATTGCCGCCATAAACAACGTGGGTGTGGCAATCAATCAGGGCCGGGGTGATCAGGCGACCGTCAAGATCACGTGAAGTCTGCTCAAGATATTTAACCGGGATCGCATCGTCGCTGCCGACCCAATCAATCAAACCGTCCTTGATCGCGATCGCGCCATGCTCGATCAGCCCATAGCGGTTTTCATCAGTGATTGTGACGATTTTTGCATTTCTCAGCAGCATGCGAAGGATCACCTCTTGATAAGTCCGTTATTAACGATAATATGTCTGCACATAATATTTCTGTCAAGACGGGTATGAAATATGACGGTTCTTTGGGCAAATCAGGCACTTACCAGCAATGGCTGGGCGCAAAACGTCGCTGTAGAAATCGATCAATCGGGTAAAATCGCTAATATTAAAGCCGAATTCACCCGAATCAGCATCCGGTGCGGAGCATCGCGTTGGCACCCTGTTGCCAGCGGTCGCCAACCTGCACAGCCATGCCTTCCAGCGTTCCATGGCCGGTTTGACCGAAAAGCGTGGGCCTGATCCGCGCGATACCTTCTGGACTTGGCGCCAATTGATGTTCCGTTTTCTGGATCAGCTGACCCCGGATCATGTCGAAGCCATCGCTGCCTTTGTTCAGATGGAAATGTTGGAGGCCGGTTACGCCAACAACACCGAATTCCATTATCTGCATCATCAGCCGGGCGGCATTGCCTATGACAATATCGGCGAGATGGCCGAACGTATTGCCGCTGCCGCCCAAACGACGGGGATCGGCCTGACCCTTTTGCCGGTTCATTATCAATATGGGGGCTGTGACAAACGCCCACTTGGTGCCGGGCAAATCCGTTTTGGCAATGACCCGGACCAGTTCGCCAAGCTTTATGATGCGTCTGTTCGCGCGATTGCCCATCTGCCGTCTGATGCACGCATTGGCGTTGCGCCCCATTCACTGCGTGCAGTTGGCCGCGAAGATCTGATCGCGACCACGAAACTGTCCAAGGATGGCCCGATCCATATGCATCTGGCTGAACAGGTTGCCGAGGTCGAAGAAGTCGAAGCATCCTGGGGCAAGAGCCCGGTTGAGTGGCTTCTTGATAATTCCGATGTGAATGAAAACTGGTGCCTGATCCACTGCACCCAGATGCAAGAACACGAAACCCTTGGTCTGGCGAAGACCGGTGCTGTTGCAGGGCTGTGCCCGATTACCGAAAGCAGCCTGGGGGATGGCATCTTTGATGGGGTGCGCTACCTTGGTGCTAATGGTGTGATCGGGGTTGGATCAGATTCCAACATTCGCATTTCGCTCTCGGAAGAACTCCGTACGCTTGATTACAGCCAACGTCTGCGTGACAAATCCCGTGCGGCTTTGGCGACGCCGGAAAAATCAACCGGACGGCGTTTGTATGATGCGGTGGCCAAAGGTGGTGCGCGCGCAGCCGGCCGTAATGCAGGCCGGATCGAGGTCGGGGCACTTGCCGATCTGATGGCGCTTGACGGCTCGGCTGTTGACCTGATCGGCCGGAAAGGCGATACGATCCTCGATACATATATCTTTGCCGGTGACGATCGTATGGTGCGGGATGTTTGGTCGGCCGGTCGCCATGTTGTGACCGATGGCCGCCATATTGCGCACGACACGATCACGGACCGGTATCGCAAAGTGATGGAACAACTCAAGGAAGTGGTGTGAGCACCTCGGAACAGACAAACTGGCAATCGGTCCATGATGAGGTCTTGCGCCGTATCCATACACGTGAATGGAAACCCGGCGATCAAATCCCCAAGGAAGTCGAACTTGCCGAACAGCTCGGTTGCGCGCGCGCCACGGTGAACCGTGCGCTGCGCGAACTGGCTGCCGAAGGCTTCCTTGACCGCAGGCGGAAGGCGGGAACACGGGTTTCAACCCATCCGGTCCGCCGTGCCAAGCTTGATATTCCGGTGATCCGACTTGAGATCGAAGGCCGCGGCCAGAAATACGGCTATGGCTTGTTGCTTAGTGAACGACGTGCGCCGACGCCCGAAATTTGCGCCAATCTTGGCGTGACTGCGAAATGCGATATGCTGCATATCACCTCGCTTCATCTGGCTGATGGCAAGCCATACATGTTTGAAGAACGCTGGGTGTCGCTTGAAACCACACCTGAAATTCTTGATGCCGATCTGTCAAAGATCAGTGCGAATGAATGGCTGGTTCTCCATGCCCCCTACACCAAGGGCGACATTTCATTTTCCGCCGTTCAGGCGACCGAGGCCGAAGCAAAAGTGCTGCGCACCCATGCCGGTGCGCCACTGTTCCTGATGGAACGTACGACTTGGGAACATGATAAGGGCATTACATCTGCCCGCCTGCTGTTTGCGCCGGGCTATCGGATGCATTCGCCAATCTGAATTTCAGAAATCAAAAGGCCAGCCCAAAGCGCGCGATCGCGTTTCGGGCTCGCCTTTTTTATATGTGCCTAGGTTAGGTACTTATTGAACCAGTCGATGGTGCGTTGCCATGCCAGTTCGGCGGCATCCTTGTCATATCGCGGTGTGGAATTGTTATGGAAACCGTGATTGGCACCGGGATAGATATGGGCTTCATAGACCTTGTTATTGGCCTTTAATGCCTCTTCATAGGCGGGCCATCCGGCATTGATGCGCTCGTCCAGCTCACCATATTGCAACAGGATCGGTGCCTGAATACGCGGAACATCTTCGGCTGCGGCCTGACGGCCATAGAACGGCACCGCCGCCGCAAGATCGGGATAGGCAACCGCTGCAGCATTGGAAACACCGCCGCCATAGCAGAACCCGGTAATGCCGATTTTATCGGTGGTGGCATCATGTGCGGTCAGGAACTCAATCGCGGCAAAGAAGTCATTCATCAGCTTGGTCGGGTCCACGGTGCGTTGCAATTCGCGGCCCTTGTCATCATTACCGGGATAGCCACCAACGGAAGTCAGTCCATCCGGTGCAAGCGCGATGAAGCCCGCCTTGGCCACACGCCTAGCGACATCTTCGATATAGGGGTTAAGGCCGCGGTTCTCATGTACGACAACAACGCCGGGAACCTTGCCCGTCGCATTGGCCGGTTTGACCAGATAGCCGCGCACTTCACCATGCCCGTTGGGCGATGGGTACATGATGTATTCGGCAACAATATCGGGATCAGTAAAATCGACCTGATGGGCCATGGCGTAATTCGGGCTCATGGCGTTCAGGATCGCAAGGGCCGTCATCCCGCCAATGGCATATCGGCCTGCGCGGTCAAGAAACTCGCGCCGGTCAATCATGCCATGCGCATAGAAATCATAAAGTTCGAGAAGTTCCGGCGAAAAATCCTTGGCAGTCAAACGTTCCATCATGCGCTCCTTGTGAAATGACGCATTCGATTGGGGGGCTTGCTGGTGACGAATATTCGATCATACGGAGTAAGCGATAAGCTTGGATCAGGGTGCTGTGAATTACACAGTGCCCTGATTTGCCTCTGATTTTCATTTTCAGCGATCTTGGAAAATTCGCAAATCACAAACACGCTATCGCAATGGCTGGCGTAATGCGGATCACATGCCGGGCACTATTCGCTTTCGCCCTGATAATCCTTAAGCGCATTGGCAAGTTGCATGGCAAAGCGGGCGGATGCGACTGGCAAAGTGCGTCCTCGCATTTGACCCAGGATCAGATTTCCCGGCGGCATATCACGTTCGGAAATCGGGCGATGAACCAGTGATCCGTCATCAGGCACACGTAAGCCAATCGGGATTTGGAAGCCAACGGCATTTTCATGCAACACGTAGTGACGGATCAGCTCAAAGCTTTCAGTTTCGACAACGGGTGAAACATGGCGCGACCCGCGTCTTGCCGCGAAATCAAGAAGATGGCGCACACCAAACCGATGGGTCGGTGCAACATGGGGCACATCAAGGCAATCGCGCAGCCGGATTTCATCACGCGTTGCCAATGGATGATCTGAGCGCACAACAATATCCACGGTCTGGGGGATGGCATGGATGACTTCGAAATCCACCAGATAGATCGGCTCAAACACCAAGGCCAGATCACTGGAATAGCTTGCCAGTTCCTGTTCGGCCTGGGCGCGGTCACGGACATTGACGCTAAAGGTCACGCCGGGATGTAATTTGCGATAGATCGCAATTTGTTCGGGCAGGAAATAGGGTAGCAGTGCCTGGGAGCAGGCAATCGATACATGACCGCGACGTTCCCCGGTCAAATCCGCAACTTGTCCCTGCACCCGTTCAAGATCAGACGCCATCGCGCGGTAATGATGCAACAGCAACTCGCCAGCCGGATTTAACCGGACGCCACTTGGCAGGCGTTCAAAAAGCTCGGCACCAAATTCTTCTTCAAACCCGTTGATCCGCCGGTTCAGGGCCGATGCCGTCAGGTTCATATCCTCGGCCGCCTTACGCATCGAACCCGCGCGCGCCACGGCTTCGATCAAACGGAATGTCTGCAAGTACCTCATGAAACGCCCCTTTTTAAGGGTGGTGCATTTTTTGCACCGCATTGGTGAATTCATAGCAGTTTTCGCGAACGCAAAAAACTGCAAACTGAAATCAATGGATCTTAGAAGCTGTTCATGGGGGTTTTCGAAGATGCTTACGCGACGTAATTTTCTTAAGGGGAGTGCGCTTGTTGCCGGTTCCCTTCCATTCGCCAAGACGTTTTCTGCAATGGCTGCGGGCAGCGACACCTTGGTTGCCGTATCTGCGCAGACCGTCAATAGCCTTGATCTGCACCGCACGGGTACGAACCGCGCCAGCTATCAGATTGCGGTAAACTGCTATGACCGTCTGGTGTCATTTGGCACCAAACCGGCCGAAGGCGGTGGATTGTCGTATGACTATTCGGAAATCGTGCCGGAACTGGCTGAAAGCTGGACCTTCTCCGAAGATGGCATGAAAATCACCTTCAAACTGAAATCCGATGCAGTCTTTAATGATGGCAGCAAGGTCACCGCCGAAGACGTTAAATGGTCATTTGATCGCGCGGTAAGTGTCGGTGGTTTCCCGACCGTTCAGATGAAGGCCGGTGGTTTTTCCCGCCCCGATCAGTTCGAAGCAATTGATGACGAAACCTTTGCCATCACGCTTGATCAGCCGTCCAAACTTTCCCTACCGGATTTGGCTGTGCCGGTGCCGTTCATCATCAATTCCAAGGTCGCCAAGGAAAACGCGACCACTGATGATCCATGGGCAATGGAATATCTGCATCTCAACACCATCGGTTCGGGTGCCTACACCGTCAGCCGTTGGGACGCCGGTCAGCAGGTTGTATTTGAACGCAATGATAACTGGGTTGGTGGACCGACCCCGCCGGTGCGCCGCGTGATCATGCGCGAAGTCCCGTCTGCTGCAACCAGCCGTGCGCTGATTGAACGCGGGGATGTGCAGGTTGCCTTTAACATCCCGGACAAGGATGCAGCAGAACTGACCGACAAGGTCACGGTATATTCCACGCCGATTGAAAACTGCATTCATGCACTTTGCCTGAATACCAAGTTCGAACCGTTCCAGGACCCGGACGTGCGCAAGGCAATTGCCTATGTCGTTCCGTATGAGGCGATCTTTAAAGCTGCTGCTTATGGTCGCGGGGCACCGCTTTGGGGTGGCGAAGAAAAGGCAACCGATATCGCCTGGCCGCGAAAGTCGCCTTATGACACCAATCTGGAAAAGGCCAAGGAACATATGGCCAAGTCGGGCTTTGCGGATGGGTTTGAAACCAAGCTTTCCATCTCGACCGACCTGTCATCCTGGATGGAGCCAGCAGCCCTTCTGATCCAGGAAGCCGTTGGTAAACTGGGTATCAAGGCCGAGATCGAAAAGATTCCGGGTGCAAACTGGCGTACAGCCGCATTGGTCGAAAAGCGTCTGGATTTCCATCTGGAAAACTTTGGTGGCTGGCTCAATACGCCTGATTACTACTTCTTCTGGGCCTATCAGGAAGGACATCTGTTCAACTCGTCGAACTATTCCAATCCTGAAGTCGAACAGCTCACCAATGAAACCCTGCATATGGCGATGGATGATCCCGAATATGCGCCAAAAATCATGCGCATGATCGATATCGTTCACGAAGACCTGCCGCGTATTCCGCTTTGGCAGCCGGCCCTGAACGTCGCGCTGAATGGGGCAGGGGGCTACGAATTCTGGTTCCACCGTCAGCTCGACATCCGTGGCCTGACAACGGTGGAAAGTTAAGATCATGGCAGTCCGGGGAACCAGTGTTTTGACACGCATCGCACAGGCCATTCCTGTCCTGTTCGGGGTCATCGTCATCAGCTTTGTCCTGACGCGTGCCTTGCCTGGTGACCCGGCTGTCCAGTTTGCCGGGATTATGGCAACGCCCGAAACCATCGAAGAAACCCGGGCAAAGCTTGGTCTTGATAAACCGCTTCCAGAACAGTTTGTGATCTATCTTGGTCAATTGTTTAAGGGCGACCTTGGCCAGTCGGTTTCAACCGGGCGGCCTGTTCTGACTGAACTTGCCAGTCGTCTTCCGGCATCGCTTGAACTGACATTGAGTGCCCTGATCCTGTCATGCGTCGTGGCGGTCCCGCTTGGGGTTCTTGCTGCCACAAGACCGGGAAGCTGGGTCGATCAGATTTGTCGTTTGCTGGTGACAATGGGCGTTTCGCTTCCGACCTTCTTTACCGGCGTGATGCTGATTTACATTTTCTATTACCTGCTGGGCATTTCGCCATCCCCATTGGGGCGGCTTGATTTCATCTATCTTGATCCGCCGCATGTGACGGGCTTCTTTCTAATTGATGCGGCTCTTGTCGGTGATTGGGAAACCTGGTTTGGCGCGCTTAAGCAATTGATCCTGCCTGCCGTGACGCTCGCATTGTTCACCTTGGCACCTATTGCCCGCATGACCCGTGCGGCCATGCTTTCAGCTCTTTCTTCGGATTATATCCGTACTGCCCGTGCCGCCGGACTTGGATCGGGCCGTATCCTTTATGGCTATGCGTTTCGCAATGCGCTTCTGCCCGTGGTGACAACGCTTGGCATGGTGTTTTCCTTTGTGCTTGGGGCCAACGTTCTGGTCGAAAAGGTCTTTGCTTGGCCAGGTATCGGCTCTTACGCGGTCGAAGCCTTGATTGTGTCTGACTATGCCGCTGTTCA
>NZ_JBLLNT010000026.1:0-61935 GCF_048059015.1 Thalassospira sp.
GAGGATGATGACGGCGCAGATGCACCCGTGATGGTGATGTCGAAGCCTTTGAACCTTAAGGAATTGCTGGCGATCCTTGATGAACTCACTGAGGTCTGCGTGCAGTAAAGGTTGGAGCGGCTGAAAACAAAAAAGCCCGGCATTGCCGGGCTTTGTCGTATCGGTACAAGGATGCGGCCAATCAGGCTTCCCAGCCCAATTGCATAGCGATCTTCACGGCCTGCGTGCGGTTCGCTGCGCCAAGCTTCTTGAAGATACCCGTCAGGTGAACTTTGACGGTGATTTCACGAACGGTCAGCTGCTTGGCGATTTCCTTGTTGGAAAGACCCTTGGTCAGAAGACCCAGTACCTCGCGCTCACGGTTGGTGAGCTGGCGAAGGGGGTTATCAGGTGCCAAACCATCCAGATCAATTTCGCCTGGGCGGATTTGCGATCCGTCATCTTCAAGAAGGGCAGACGGAATGTATTTTTCACCAGACAGGATCAGGCGAAGCGCATTGATCAGCGACTTGCCCGAGAGGGTCTTGGGCAGATAGCCCGACGCACCATGTTCCAAAGCATTCAAAACGTCGCTGCGCTTGACCGATCCTGACAGGATCACAACCGGTATTTCCGGATGCTTCTGACGCATAACCGTCAGACCAGAAAGTCCGTTCATGCCAGGCATGTTCAGATCAAGGATGGTCAATTCTACCGGGGTTTCACCGTCTACGACGGCAAGTGCCTCTGCGAAGTCTTTCGCCTGTGCGACTTCAACTTCCGGCGCTGCGAGTTTGAGGAAGGAAGTGATCCCGTCTCTGACGAGGTCGTGGTCGTCTGCTAGCAGGATGTTCATTTTTATGCCGTACCCGTTCTTGTCCGAAGCTCTAACATCTGGTGATTGGCCTCGGAAACGCGCCCCGCAATCAAGACACGGTTTCGCGTGATATTAGTTTGTCAATCCAAGCGTCCCCCCGGACGCGAGCGCAGCATTCAACAAAACCGGGGCCCTGTCAAACGGCAGGATAGTTTCTGATAGCTGCAACTATTCCATCGCATAGGTATGTCCATGCAAGAGTAAGACTTTTCTCGCATGTTGCATAGTATATAAGAGCTCTCAGGAGGTTCCGCGAGGGGCAACCTACACGGCAATCGAGATACGTTGCTGCGCGTCGTTTTGTCCTGACGCGGTTTTGGTCACGGATTCTTTGTTGGGATCGAAGGCGCCAGCATCATCATTGCTGGTCGCACGCAGCATGCTCGCTTGACGGAATGCCGCCATGTCGGCACCTGATGGCGCGTTGGGTGCAAGTGCCGCATTTTGAAGCGTTGCAAGGGCACGATCACGATCCGCTGCACTGCCTGACATCGAAACACTGACATCAACATGCCCCCCAATCGCGTAAGCGTTCCCATCCGGGCCGATCTGATAGGTGTATTGCGGGGCAGAGCCATACGGGCCAGCGGCCGCCGCATGGGCTTCTTCTTCCTGACGTACGGCAAAATCCCGGGCGCGAAGCTGATTGACAACAGCCTGTTCAGCCGGATCCAAGTTGTTGCCCGCTGACGCAGAGCCTGCTGCATTCCCGCTATCTTCGTTGTTCTCACGTGCTTCACGGTATTCTGCGCGGCTGATGCCACCGGCAACTGCTTGTGCTTCGGTCAGGGTACGTGGATCAACAATCCGGGTTCGGGCTGCGTCCGAGCCTTGACCCGCAACGGAATAGGGTGAAACGGAAGGGCCGTTTGATGTTTGGCGTTGAACTTCGACTGCTTCATACTCAGCCAAAACGCGCCCGTCAGCAGTTTGCGCGATTTCCCGAACATTCAGGATAACGCCCAAGCCACCGCTATTTGGGTTAGCTATGGTTTGACCAGCAGAGATCATCTCTTTGTCTGTTTTCCCAGTTCACAGAACACGCCTTACAGGTATTTAAGATAGCAGAATATGAGTTGCGAGTCTCGCGTTGCCTTTTTGCGCGAAATCGTTGCGGCTCGTGGCTTGCGCATTGCAATCCATGCTGGTATCAGAAATGCCAAATTCCGGCGTCACATTGATGAACGCCCATTGCATTTCAATCAGGAATTCAGACGCCTATGCCCGACTTTGTTATCCCTGCCAATGAGAAGGTGCTGGTCACCGGTGCTGCCGGTTTTATTGGATCGCATCTTTGCCTCAAACTACTGGAACAGGGATCGACCGTAATCGGGCTTGATAACGTCAATGACTATTATGACGTCAATCTGAAAGAAGCACGTCTTGTGCGCCTCGAAGGCAAGCCTGGATACAAGTTTGTTAAGATGGACCTGGAAGATCGCGATGGTATTGCCGATCTCTTCGCGACAGAAAAGCCGACCTATGTGGTTAATCTGGCGGCCCAGGCTGGCGTGCGTTATTCAATTGAAAACCCGCATGCCTATGTTGACGCCAATCTTGTCGGGTTCATGAATATCCTTGAAGGGTGCCGCCACAATGGCGTGAAGCATCTGGTGTATGCATCGAGCAGCTCGGTCTATGGCATGAACACCGAAATGCCGTTCTCAGTGCACCACAATGTCGATCACCCGATCAGCCTTTACGCCGCGTCGAAAAAAGCCAACGAACTGATGGCACATACCTATAGCCATCTTTATCGCTTGCCGACGACGGGCCTTCGCTTCTTCACAGTTTATGGTCCCTGGGGCCGCCCGGACATGGCGCTATTCCTGTTCACCAAGGCGATCCTTGAAGGCAAACCGATCAATGTCTTCAATCAGGGCAAAATGCGCCGCGATTTCACCTATATCGACGATATTGTCGAAGGCGTGTATCGTTGCATTTCAACGGTTGCAGAACCAAATCCTGACTGGAATTCGGCAAAACCTGATCCTGCCACCAGTTCCGCGCCATATCGCGTGTTTAATATCGGCAATAACAGCCCGGTTGAGCTGATGTATATGATCGAGACGATCGAGAAGGCGCTTGGCAAGACCGCAGAAAAGAACATGTTGCCAATGCAGGATGGTGACGTCCCGGCGACTTATGCGGATGTCGAAGCCCTGACCGATGCTGTCGGGTTCAAACCTGCAACTTCTATCGAAACCGGGATCGGCAACTTCGTTGAATGGTACCGATCCTTTTACGGATAAGCTGATTTGAAATTTGCCGCGATATTCGTGCTGTTCGCCAATGCGTTCTCGGCAGGCATGATGTTTCTGGCCAGCGTGTTTATCTCGCGCTATGGCGGCAAGGATCTGTTTGGCTTCTTCTCGGTCATACTTGGGTTGATTATCTCAGCCGCACCTATCGTGACGTTTGGCATGGAAACGGCAATTGTCCGTTTCTTGCCCAAATATCGCGAAGAAGGCCAAAAGCAGCTTGTCAGCGGTATGCAGCGCTTTGTTCTGCTGTTCGCTGCGATCTTGTCAGTTATTGGTGGGGGCGTGCTTGCGACCGTTCTGATCAGTCTTAGAAACTACAGCTTCGAAATCGGTTTTGCCGCAGGTATCTGCTTACCACTCTCAGTCATTTTGACCGTTTTACAGGCAGCAATTCGTGCGGATGCAAATGTGTCACGCGCGGTCGTCGGTGAAGCTGTTGTCAGGCCGCTCGTCTTTGCGGTTTGCCTGCTGAGCCTGTATTTCGTGATCTATGGTGAGCTGTCGCTGCTAAGCATTGTCGGAGCCTATGCTGTGTCGTTGGCTGCTGCGATGTTCGCAACGCTGGTGCTTGTGTTTCAGGGGCGCCACATCAACTGGTTGGGCGCCTTTCATCCAAGAATGTCGGACGTCAGGCTTTGGCTGCAGCTGGGGCTGAATGTTCTATTTTCACAGCTATCAATTGCGCTGCTCAACCAGTCACCCGTTATCTTGGCTGGTGTGCTGCTATCGGCGTTTGATGCAGGTGAATTGGGCGCTGTCATCCGCTTGTCGATGCTTGTCGCGTTCGCACTCACTGCCGTGAACTCCGTGGTGTCACCGTTCCTGTCCAAGGCCATGTCGAAAGAGGACAAGTGGGAGCTGCAATCGCTTGTGACCCGCGCGACCGGATTTTCACTGCTTGTGGCTGTTCCGGTCTGCGGTGGTTTTTTCATCTTCGCGCCGGAGCTTCTGTCGCTGTTCGGTGATGATTACGCTGCTGCTGTACCTTACCTGCGTCTGATGCTTCTGGCATATGCTGCCCAGGCTGCGTGCGGGCCGAGCGTTGCATTGCTCAATATGACCGGTATTCATCGCGCGATGACCAAAATCGTCACTGCGTGGACGATTATCACCATTGCTGGCCTTGTGATTGGAATGAGCCAGATTGGAATGATGGGGGGCATTGTTGTCGCCGCGATATCTGTTGCAGGTTATCCAGTGATCTTGGCTGTGCTGTGCCACAAAACACTTGGCGTTGACCCAACAGTTTTCTCATTGCGTTTCTTGCTTCAAAGGCACTGATCGGTGTTGCCGTCTTACGCTAACAGACGGCACAAGCATCGCTAAGGCCTAGCACCATGAGTGCCAGTCTAAGTTTACATCAATTTTCTTTGGGAAAATGGTGCTGCTGGGGAGATTTGAACTCCCGGCCTCTCCCTTACCAAGGGAGTGCTCTACCCCTGAGCTACAGCAGCCCGATAATCAGGCCGACCTATGGGCAAATGGTGCTGCTGGGGAGATTTGAACTCCCGGCCTCTCCCTTACCAAGGGAGTGCTCTACCCCTGAGCTACAGCAGCGTATGCCCTTTGCGGTGCGGGCGGGTTATAGGCCACGTATCAGTAATTGGTCAAGCCTGAATTATGCGAAGTTTTTCGATTGTTCGCACTTAGGGGCTTTTCGCCCTGTTTTCGTCAAGATCGGCTGTAATTTTTCGCCTGCTGTTTTATAACAGGCCCAAGGAATGAACCCGTATTTGCACCAACAAAGCCCAATCGACCATGACAGCCAAAAAATCTGATATCCGACCGGCCGTGAATGAAGAGCGTCTTCAACGTGAAGCCGAAGCTTTGCGCGCCAATCTGGCCAAGCGCAAACAGCAACAAAGATCGCGTAAAAGCACGACTTACAATTCTGCCCAGGACTCCAAGTCCGAGGAACAGCCGGACGTAAGGGAGGCTTAGTTCGAAGTATGCCTTGCAGACGACTTCGCACTAACCCTTAGAAAGTCGGCATATGCGTATCGTTTGGTTGATCTGATGGGCGTCGCACGGGTAAAACCGAAGAGGCCAAAAACGTGAAGTCGTTTTCGTAACAACAGGGGTGGCACAATGTCGGTAAGACCGGATCACTGGATACGCCAGATGGCGCAGGAAAAAGGCATGATTGAGCCGTTTGTCGACGGTTTCAAGCGTGATGGCGTGATTTCCTATGGTGTCAGCTCTTATGGCTATGACGCCCGTGTTGCCGACGAGTTCAAGATTTTTACCAATGTCAACTCGGCCATCGTCGATCCCAAGGAATTTTCCGATGACGGGTTCGTTAACCGCCAAACCGATGTTTGCGTGATCCCGCCTAACAGTTTTGCCCTGGCGCGCACTGTGGAATATTTCCGCATTCCGCGCGACACGCTGGTGATCTGTCTTGGGAAATCGACCTATGCCCGTTGTGGCATCATCGTCAATGTCACCCCGCTTGAGCCAGAGTGGGAAGGGCATGTGACGCTGGAATTTTCAAACACGACACCGCTTCCAGCACGTATTTATGCCAATGAAGGGGCCTGCCAGTTCATTTTCCTGAAAGCCGAAAGCGAGTGCGATACCTCCTATGCGGATCGCGCAGGGAAATATATGGGCCAAAAAGGTGTCACATTGCCGCGCCTGTGATAAAGGCTTGGCAACAATATCTGGCATGGATGTGCCAAGACACGCGTTTGCTGTGCCACTGCGCGCAGCACAAAGAGGATTGAATGGACAAGATCAAGATTTCCGGTGGTCGCCGGTTGCAGGGCAAAATTGCAATTGGCGGTGCCAAAAACGCGGCACTGCCGCTGATGGCAGCAGCCCTGCTGACAGATGAAACGCTGACCCTTTCGAACCTGCCGCATTTGGCAGATATCACATCGATGGCCAATCTTCTGGCTCAGCACGGTGCGGCGTTGCATCTGAACGGGCATGCACCCAATGGTGGCCACACCGGCCGCGTTCTGGAAATGACCGCCAAGGAAATCACATCCACCACGGCACCTTATGATCTGGTCCGCAAGATGCGTGCATCGGTTTTGGTGCTGGGTCCGATTGTCGCGCGTTGTGGCATCGCCCGTGTGTCGCTGCCTGGTGGTTGCGCGATTGGTAACCGTCCGGTTGACCTGCATCTCAAGGCGCTGGAAGCCATGGGGGCGGAAATCCATCTGGCAGAAGGCTATATCGAAGCCCGTGCACCAGAAGGCCTTAAAGGCGGACACATCCTGTTCCCGCAGGTCTCGGTCGGTGCAACGGAGAATGCCCTGATGGCGGCATCGCTTGCCGATGGTGTTGTCACGATCGCCAATGCCGCCCGTGAACCAGAAGTTTCCGATCTTGCGCATTGCCTTGTTGCGATGGGGGCCGAGATCGAAGGGATCGGGACCGATACGCTTAAAGTTACCGGCAAGCCACGCCTGCATGGTGCGGAATATTCGGTTGTCCCGGATCGTATTGAAACCGGCACCTATGCGATTGCTGCCGCCATCACCGGTGGTGAGATCGAGCTGACGGGTACGCGCATGGAGCTGATCGACAGCCTGGTTGATGCGATGCGCGAAGCCGGTGTTGAAGTCGAAGAAACCGAAGATGGTCTGATGGTGCGTGGTAACCGCGCGACGCTTAAGGGCGTTGATGTGATGACCGAACCTTATCCGGGTTTCCCGACCGATATGCAGGCGCAGTTCATGGCCCTGATGTCGGTGGCCAATGGCGCATCCATGATCACGGAAACCATTTTTGAAAACCGCTTCATGCATGTCCCAGAGCTCAGCCGTATGGGCGCTGATGTCAACGTGCATGGCCGTTCGGCGATTGTGCGTGGCAGTGCGAAGCTTTCGGGGGCCGAAGTGATGGCAACCGATCTTCGTGCATCGGTATCCATGGTGCTTGCAGGCTTGGCAGCCGAGGGTGAGACGGTTATTAACCGTGTCTATCATCTTGATCGCGGCTATGAGCGACTTGAAGAGAAACTTGCGGCCTGCGGGGCGCAGATTGAACGTGTCCGGGTTCCGGCCTGATTGGCAAAACCTGATTGTTTGGCGGTCCGGACAACAGACAACGCGTAAGGCGACTGATTTATGAGTGACGAAAAGCTGGTGCTTGCCCTGCCAAAGGGGCGCATTCTTGACGAGGTGATGCCACTGGTACGATCCGCCGGGATCGAACCGGAAGCGGCATTTGACGATCCGAAATCCCGTGCTCTTCGGTTCTCCACCAACCATCCGCATATCGATATTATTCGCGTGCGCAGCTTTGACGTTGCAACTTTCGTTGCCTTTGGCGCGGCCCATATCGGGGTGTGCGGCAATGATGTCCTGATGGAATTTGACTATCCGGATATCTATGCACCGCTCGATCTTAATATTGGTCATTGCCGCATCGCAGTTGCCGAGCCTGAAGAAATGATTGATGGCGACGATCCGTCGCGTTGGTCGCATGTGCGCGTTGCCACCAAATACCCGAACATCACCCGCACCCATTTCGCCAAGCGCGGCGTTCAGGCCGAATGCATCAAACTGAATGGCGCGATGGAACTGGCACCGACCCTTGGTTTATGCCGTCGCATTGTTGATCTGGTTTCCACGGGCAATACGCTTAAGGCCAATGGCCTGCGCGAGATTGAACATGTCGCTGACGTCACGTCGCGCCTGATCGTCAATCGTGCAGCGCTTAAAACCCGCCCGACCGATATTCAGCCTTGGATCGACCGTTTCTCCGAGGTGCTCAATGCCGCTTAAGCTTTCCAACACTGACGCAGGCTTTGAAGAAGAGTTCGTCAAGCTTCTGGGCATGAAACGCGAATCGGATGCCGATGTTGATGCAGCTGTTGCCGATATTATCGCCGATGTCCGTGCACGCGGCGACGAAGCCGTTTGCGAATACACCAACCGCTTTGATCGTCTGAACATCGATGCCAAGGGCATGGTTGTGACCAAGGAAGAGGTTGACGCCGCGATCAAGGAGATTGACGCAGACCTTCTGAAATCTCTTGAACTGGCAGCCGAACGCATTGGGTCCTATCACGCCAAGCAAATGCCGGCTGATGAACGCTACACTGACGCGACCGGTGTCGAGCTTGGTTGGCGCTGGCGTCCGGTGACGGCGGCGGGCCTCTATGTGCCCGGTGGTCTGGCGTCTTATCCGTCATCGGTTCTGATGAATGCGATCCCGGCCAAGGTTGCCGGTGTTGAGCGTCTTGTCATGGTGGTTCCGACCCCGGACAATAAAATGAACCCGCTGGTTCTGGCCGCGGCCCGCATCGCAGGTGTCGACGAAATTTATCGTATTGGCGGTGCGCAGGCGGTAGCAGCCCTTGCCTATGGCACGGAAACCATCAAACCGGTCGATAAGATCGTTGGTCCTGGCAATGCATTCGTTGCCGCAGCTAAACGCCGCGTGTTTGGTCAGGTTGGCATTGATATGATTGCTGGCCCGTCGGAAATCCTCGTGGTTGCCGATGGCAGCAACGATCCAAGCTGGGTGGCAGCAGACCTTTTGTCGCAGGCCGAACATGACCCGGTCGCGCAGTCGATCCTGATTACCGATGATGCCGATTTTGCCGATCGTGTGCAGGATGCCATTGATAAGCATCTGGAAACGTTGCGGCGTGCGGAAATCGCAGGGGCAAGCTGGCGCGACTTTGGTGCAATTGTTTTGGTCGAAAATCTGTCGCAGGCTCCGGCCCTTGTGGATCGGATCGCACCGGAACATCTTGAGCTGGCGGTCGATGACCCGGATGCATTGGCAGAAGAAATTCATCATGCCGGTGCGATTTTCCTTGGTCGTTACACCCCAGAAGCCATTGGTGACTATGTCGCCGGGCCGAACCACGTCCTGCCGACCGCGCGTTCTGCAAGGTTCTCGTCTGGTCTGGGGGTTTTGGACTTCATCAAGCGTTCATCGCTGATCAAGTGCACACCCGAAAGCCTGGCCAAGATCGGACCCGCCGCAATCGCACTTGCCGAAAGCGAAGGTTTGCAGGCACATGGACTTTCGGTAGCGATCCGGTCAAACCAGATGTAAGCTGTTGCAGTGCAGCGAGTAAGGGGACCGCAGGGAGAGAGCCATGGCACCAAATCAATGTATTGCCGGTATCTATCTGGACGAAAAGTACACGATACGTCGTCGTCCTGAGGTCGAACACGAACAGGCGGTCGCGATCTATGACCTGCTTGAAGAAAACCATTTTGAACCTGCTGGCGGGTTCGAAGGCCCTTATTCTGTGCATATGCGCATCGAAGACAACCGCATCTACATGGATGTGCGCGGTGATGATGACAGCGAAAACCTGACAACCATTCCGGTTCCGCTGTCGCCGTTTCGTCGGATCGTCAAAGACTATTTCATGATCTGCGAAAGCTATTACGACGCGATCAAGAAGGCGAGTGCCGCCCAGATTGAAACCATCGATATGGCACGGCGTGGTCTTCATAACGAAGGGTCAGAACAGCTTCGCGAACTTCTGACCGACAAGGTGACGATTGACGAAAATACCGCGCGTCGCCTGTTTACGCTGATTTGTGTCCTTCACATTCGGGGTTAAGGCACGGTGGCAGAAGAACTTCCCGGCTCGGTTCTTTTTGCCTGCAGCTACAATGCCGTTCGCTCCGTGATGGCGGCTGCATTGATGCGCCATTATCATGGAACGCGCATCTATGTTGAAAGTTGCGGTGTGCGCGCAGGCGACGAGGATGGTTTTGCCATCGCCGTGATGGATGAAATCGGGCTCGATATTTCGACTTATACCTCCAAGACATTCGATCAGCTTGAAGATGGCTTCTTTGATTTGATCATCACCATGTCACCAGAAGCCCAGCACCGTGCGGTTGAAATGACCCGCACGATGGCCTGTGATGTCGAATTCTGGAATACCTTTGACGCGACCATGATCGAAGGATCACGCGAAGCCAGGTTGGAAGCCTACCGTCAGGTGCGCGATCAGATCAAAAATCGCATCCTTGAACGCTTCCCGTTGGGGCCAGCACCCAAAGTTTAGGCCGCAATGGCCTTAGGACTGGGCAAGGCTTTCAAACGCGGCACCATCGAGTACGAAAATCTTCTCATCCTCGGCGTGGCGCATGCCAAGCTTTTCATAGAACCGCTGCCCGATCACATTTTCTGCATCAACCGAAAGCCGGATATAGGCTTTGCCGGTGTCAAATGCGCGTTTGGCAACGGCTGCAACCATCTGGCGGGCAAACCCGCCGCCGCGATGGGTTGGCGCGACATAAAGGTCCTGAATATATAGCCCGGACTTGCCGCGAAATGTTGAATAGCTTGGGAAGTAAAGGCACACGGCTACAGGCGTTTCACCGTCCATGGCGATCAAGGCTTCAAACGCAGGCTTTGCGCCAAACCCGTCACGGGCTAAATCATTGGGGCTGCTTTTGAACTTGTCTTCGCATCCGGTTGCCTTGGCAATACCAAGCAACATGGCGTGGATGGCCGGTGCGTCATTGATTTCAGCCAGACGGATGTGGGGCAGGCGGGTGGCAGACATTTAAGGCCTTCCTGATCGGCAATTGTTGCGCGTTTTGCCAAACAATAGGCATCCAATACACCAAGCGACAAGGTTTTCGGTGCCAAATAGCGTGTCTTTTCATCCGAATGACTGGATTTACGCTGTGAAATGGGGCTGCCATGCCGTTGATGCAGTGCTGGGACGCCGTGAGCCCCGCGTGAAAGGACTTGACCTTTTGCCCGGTTCAGAGCAGTTTGCGCCCCACCGGTATTTTGATATTGCAATACGAAAGCTACGAGACACATGGCTAAAGAAGACGTTATCGAGTTTCAGGGCACTGTCGTTGAACTTCTGCCCAATGCGATGTTTCGCGTGAAGCTGGACAATGACCACGAAATCCTTGCTCACACCTCGGGCAAAATGCGCAAGAACCGTATTCGCGTTCTCGCTGGTGACCGTGTCAGCGTCGAAATGACCCCTTATGACCTGACCAAAGGTCGTATCACCTTCCGTTTCAAGTAATCTGAAACCACCAAAAAGCGGCAAATTGACCTTGTCTGGCGTGCGGTTTACTTTTGCGCCCAAGGACTGATTTGCTGTTTTAAGGGCAGATGCCAATAGTGCACCTTGTCCCATGGTTTGAGAACCGATATCCGGGAGCCGCGTCTTGTCGAAACTGATACTGGCATCTGCATCGCCGCGCCGTCTCGAGCTGCTTGCGCAGATCGGCATTGTGCCAGATCAGGTTGCCCCGGCTGATATCGACGAAACGCCAATGCGCGATGAAAGTCCACGCCGACTTGCATTGCGTCTTGCCGAAGAAAAAGCCCGTGCCGTTGCCAAAAGCAATGGCGGGGCTTTTGTGCTTGCTGCGGACACGGTTGTGGCCTGCGGCAACCGGGCAATAGGCAAAGCCGAAGACGTGGCCGAGGCCCGCAAATTCCTGACCCTGCTGTCTGGTCGTCGCCATCGCGTATATGGCGGCATGTGCCTGATTGCGCCTGACGGGACCGAACGGTCGCGCGTGATCGAAACGCAGGTCAAGTTCAGAACCCTCGGGACCGAGGACCTGAACCGCTATCTGTCACATGACGAATGGCAGGGCAAGGCTGGCGCATATGCAATTCAGGGCCATGCGGCGACCTTTGTGAAGGCGATTTCCGGTTCTTATTCCAACGTGGTTGGCTTGTCGCTGTGCGAAGTGGATGGCCTGCTACGTGGTCTTGGCTACCAACCCAAAGAGGTCTGAAAATGTTAGCTGGCGGAACCCATAAACACCGCCTGCTGATTGACGCCGTTGCGCTTGAACGCAGGGTCGCACTTCTTGAAAATCCCGATCAGGATACTGAGCGCCTAAGCCGGGTCTGGATTGACCGTGGTGGTCCGGCGCGCTTTGATGTGCATCTTGGGCGTATCACCGAGGTCCTGCGGGAACTCTCTGCTGCGATGGTTGCCCTTGATGGCATATCTGATGGCATGCTGCCGCTTGATCGTGCATCCGGCCCGCTCCATGAAGGGCAGTGGGTTCTGGTGCAAATTTCCCGTCTTGGGTTCGAAGACAAAGGTGTGAAGCTAACCGGGCGGATCGCTATTGAAGGGGCGGGCATGATCCTGCGCCCCGGTGGTCGGGTGATCGAACTTCCGCGCAAGCTTAAAGATGATGCCAAACGCGCCGAACTGGCAGCGCTTTTGAAATCCATTCAGGCAGATGATGACGGCTTGATGCTGCGAAGCATCGCCCTTGAATGGGATGCACCCGCGATTGAGGGCGAATACAAACTTCTGAAATCCCAATGGCAAAAGGCACAAGCTGCTTTTGCCAACCCGACCAAACCATTGTTGGTGTGTAAGGCGCAATCCGATCTTGATCAGATGATCGAACGCCACCTGATGGCAGGCGGGGAGTGTATTGTGGATGGCACGGATGAATTCGTGCGTCTTCGCGGCGAGCTAAAGGCGCGTGGATGTTCTGATACCAACTTGATGCGCCACACGGGCACACGGCTTCTATTTGATGATCAGGATGTCGAGGCAGCCTTGTCTGATGTGCTGAACCCGCGCGTTAATCTGGTGGGTGGTGGCTGGATCGCCATTGATCAGGCAACAGCACTTTGCGCGATTGATGTGAATGCTGGTGGATCAGATGCCGGGCGCGAGGCAGAGGCACGTGCGATTGATTTGAACCTGCGGGCAGCGGCCGAGATCATCCATCAGATTCGCTTGCGTAATATTGGTGGTCTGGTCGTGATCGACCCGCTTCGCATGAAATCAAAAGCCGGGCGGGACAAGATTGATGAGGCCATCAAGCAGGCCTTTGGCGCGGAACTTGATGGTGCGGTTCAGATCGGTGGCTTTACGCGGCTGGGTCTTTATGAATTCAGCCGTCAGCGCGCTGGCAAATCGCTTGCCGCCCAAATCGTCTCAAAGCCAGATAATGTCCGTTTGAACGCACAGTCGGCCCTGAATACGATTGTAAGGGCGGCAATTGCCGAGGCCCGCAATGGCATGGCAGGGGCGTTGAGGCTGGCAGTTGCACCACGCATGGCCAAAATGCTTGCGGATCACGCTGATGCCATCCAGATACTGGGCAAAGAATTCGGGGTCGCACCGGAAATTGTCGCTGATCCCACCCTTGATGAAGATGCCTACCGGTTGGAGAAGAAATAGAATGACCGAAAAAAAGACAACGAAAACAGTCAGCTCCGACTGCGTGGTTTGCGGCAAACCGGCCGAGGAAAAATACAAGCCGTTCTGCTCCAAGCGCTGTGCTGATCTTGACCTTGGAAAATGGTTGAATGAGAGCTACGCAATTCCCGCAAGTGAGCCGCCAGAGTATCTCGAAGACCTTGAAGATGAAGAAGAATTTTAGTCCGAACATGTTTGTCAAAAAAAATGCGATTTGAGGCTAGACAAGCCCCAAAGGAGTTTGTATAACCCCGCTCGTTCCGCAGGGAACACTCCGGAGACGGAGACGAAAGTCGGATTTGCCCAGGTAGCTCAGTTGGTAGAGCAGTGGACTGAAAATCCGCGTGTCGGTGGTTCGAGTCCGCCCCTGGGCACCACTTTCGGTAGCCAAAAAAGACCCAGCCTTGTGGCTGGGTTTTTTTGTTTCTGGCCCCTGATATCCAAAAGGTCAGTTCGGGATTGGCAGATCAAAGCTGACTTGCTCGCCATTAATATCAGCACCCGTTCCCTTGATATTGCCAAGCTCGGTCAGGCGGAAGTTGCCCGCAGCATAGCTGTCATCCGGGCAGACAATTTCCCACCAGCCATTGGCTGGCAGCATGCCGTCGTTACGGACAAATTTTCCAAGACAGGTCTGTGCCCCGTAAACATCAATCTGACCGCCAAACACGTTGGATCGAAGCCAGGTGTCATAGCGCGAAAACGGACCAATCCGTGACCAGTTCAAATTGATTTTGACGATCTCGTTATGGGTATAGTCCATGCGCGGTGGTGTTTGCCGCGCTTTCCAGCCGTCATAGGTGATATTGGGCCTGTTCGCGCAGCCACTGATCAACAAAGTGGCGCTCAGGCTGATGGCGGTGATCAGGGGGAACAGACGCATCTTCATCCTCAAATCCGGCATTGGTTCCATGACTTTAACGCCCGACGGGTAATGCGCAAGTTGTCCGTTCGAGGGAAGGGGCTTTTTGATCATGCGTCGGTAAATCGCGTAGCACAGCGTGATCATCGCCAAATGCGTGATTGTCCGTGATCAGCAATTTTATCGCTCCAAACCGGGGTAAATGAACGCTGGTTGAACAATTCGTTTTCAAATGAAAACAGGTGCCTGAGCAAAGCGGACATTGCCCGTTTAAAGCTTGATTTCAATGACGTTTCAGCCTTTTGTTGCGGAAATTTTACATTCCGCTACCCTTTCCGGCAGTGCTGTTTGACAGCATATTCGGATCAGGTTTTCAGGTAATTGGTTGGTATCCGCACCACAAAAACAAGACGCCTAGGGGACATAGATGGCCGAGAAACAGATCGAGATCGAACTTAAACTTCGCATCGATCCCAAGCATGTTGCGCGTTTAAAAAACGCGCCGGTCCTGCGTGAAGTCAAGGAAGGTCGTCGTTTGATGACGACCCATCTTGTATCCATCTATCACGACACCCCGAAGCTTTCCCTCGCCTCAAAGGGCCTTGCCATTCGCGTGCGTAAGAAGGGCACCAAGGGCTGGGAGCAAACCGTCAAAACGTCCAATGGCCTGCGCGAAGCATTGCCATCGCGCCATGAATGGACCGTTGAGCTTGAAGACGGTGCGCTGAACCTTGATCTCTTTACCGACAAGGACGTCAAAAAACTTCTGAACAAATTCGCCAAGAAAAAGAAGATCGACCGCATCTTTGAAAGCGATCTGAAACGAAGTGCAGTTGATCTGACCTATCGCGATGCGGTCATGGAGCTTGCCATTGATCAGGGCGTTGTGCGATCCGGCGAGAAGGAAGTTCCGATTTCTGAAGTCGAGTTCGAACTTAAAAAGGGTCATCCCGCAGCTCTGTTTGATCTGGCGCTTGAACTGCAACGCACTGTGCCACTGCTTTTGAGCATGAGGACAAAAGCATCGCGCGGGCGTGATCTTTATCTTGGCAAGGGTCCGGGGGCCTATCGCGCTGCCCCGGTTGAACTGACATCTGATATGTCGGCGGAAACTGCGTTTCGTTCAGTCCTTGCCCAGGGTCTTCGTATGATTCTGAGTAACGAAGTCTGCGTGCGACAAGACCTTGATGTTGAAGGCTGCCATCAGATGCGGGTTGGCATGCGCCGTCTTCGTGTGGCGCTGAACCTGTTTAAAAAGAACCTTCCGGCGGGCGAAGCCGTCTTGCTGCGCCGCTTGTTAAAGACGTGCAGCAAGGGGCTTGATGGCCTGCGTGACTGGGATGTGTTTCTTGGTGAAACCCTTCCCATGATCGAGGAACGCTTCCCTGATCATTCGGGTGTTGCTGAATTGCGCAAGGCGGCACAGATGCAGCGTGCGAAGGCACTAACGGCTGCGCGCACGATGCTGGATCAGCCGGAATATGGTCAGCTTCTGATCATCCTTGGTGCTTGGGCGACCTATTCGCGTTGGGCATCCGGGGCCAGTGCGACCCAGATGAAGGCGATGGCAGCCCCGGTGACCGAAATGGCCGAACCACTGTTGGAGCGAGCCTATAAACGCGTTCTCAAACGCGGTGATGATGTCGGAGGGCTGAGTGTTCCGCAGCTTCATGCGCTGCGTCTTGATATCAAGCAGATGCGTTATGGTACGGAATTCTTTGGCGCGGTTTATCCGGCCAAAAAAGTCAAAAAGTTCCGCTCCAAGCTGACAACGATGCAGGAAATCCTTGGCCAGCTTCAAGATGCCGCCGTGGCCGAAGCGCGCTTGTTGGCACTGTCGCCGTCGCTTACCAAAGACGGCATGATCGCGGTTGGTCTGGTGTCGGGCTGGTTTGGTGCGCGCGCGGACCATAAGCTTGAAGGCTTGACCGAGGCGGCCAAGCAATTCGCAGAACAGAAAACCTTCTGGAAGTAAGTCTTGGTGAATACAGGCTGTGCTTAGGCCACTGCCTGTTTCATATCCTGATAGGCGCTCAGTGCGCGCTCACGGCCTTCTTTAAGGCCGATGAGTGGTTCTGGATACGTCTTGCCCAACGTCACCCCAGCAGCCTTCAGGATCAGTGGGGAGGCCTCCCACGGTTTGTGGATATATCGTTCGGGCATGTCGCGAAGTTCTGGCACCCACTGGCGGACATATTCGCCCTTGGGATCAAACTTTTCGCCCTGAAGGACCGGGTTGAATATCCGGAAATAAGGCGCGGCATCGGCACCGCATCCGCCAATCCATTGCCATGAAAACGCATTATTGGCCGGGCAGGCATCGACAAGCGTGTCATCAAACCATGCCAGACCATCACGCCAATGGATCAAAAGATGTTTGACCAGGATCGATCCAACAATCATCCGCACCCGGTTATGCATATAGCCCGTGTGCCAAAGCTCGCGCATGCCGGCATCGACAATCGGATAGCCGGTTTTGCCCTTCTGCCAGCGTGTCAGGGCTTCTGGCGCGTCTGACCATGGGAAATGCCTGAACTGGCCCTGAAGCGGTACAGACCGCAAATCAGTCGCATGAAACAGGATGTGATGGGCGAATTCGCGCCAGCCCAGTTCAGAGATGAATTTGGACGCGGTCTTGCCCTTGCCCGGATTGGCATCGGCAAAATGGTTTGCCGTGTGCCAGATCTGATAAGGACTGATTTCACCAAATCTTAGATGCGGGGAAAGTTCCGAGGTCACCCGATGATCGGGCCGATCACGCATATCGGCATAATCGACAAGCCGCTCGTCGATAAAATCAAACAGCTGATCCTTCGCACCCTGTTCGCCCGGTGTGAAACGCTCGGAAAAGCCACCGGCCCAGTCAAACGGTTTGGGGCCAAGATCAAAGGCCGCGAGATCGACTTCATTCTCAATCCCACCTTCAAACAGTGTGATGCCTTCAGGTGCCTTCATCGGCTCGCGCGGGGGCGGGAATTTCTTGCAGGCGCGCCAGAACGGGCTATAGACTTTGAAGTCTGTACCGCCACCGGTTTTGACTTCCCACGGCTCAAACAGAAGGTTGGCCTTAAAACTCTCGCACGTCAGGCCGTGGTCCTGAAGCGTTGCCTTGATTTCGGTATCGCGCGCGGTCGATGGTTTGTCATAAAGCCGGTTCCAGAACACGGACTTGATTGGCTTGGCATCGGCAATGTTTTCAAGGATCGGGCCAGCATCGCCCGTAAACAGACGAAGGCCACCTTGTGCATTGCCAAGTTTTGAAAGGCTTGTATCAAGCGCGCTCAGGCTTTTCTCAAGCCACCATTTGGTGGCGCCACCCAGCTGCGCCGAAATTACAGGATCAAGGATAAAGACCGGAAGGACGACGCCGTCGTTTTGATCGGCCCATTTGATTGCCGCGAGAAGGGCCGGGTTATCGGACAGCCGAAGATCATTTCGAAACCACATGAGTGCAATCGGGCGTTCAGTCATCGGGTTTCCTGACCTTGTTTGGGCACGTTTCTGGAAGATTTGGTCGCCGGAGGGGAGAGAGCGTCTCGACTGTGACAGCATATAGAGGGGATGTCGTGGCGCTCTCTCTGGCTCGGGGTACATTAACCGTTACGCTTGAGAAATCTCGATCAGTTCACCGAAACTTTGAGAAAGATCACTTTTTTTCCACGCGGCAAAACCAAGAACCAGTCCTTGCGGATATGAAACGCGATTTTCTTCCGACTTATCATGGTAATAGGATGAAAGGGCCCGGCAATCGAGTTGGGCTTCGACCATTTTTTCCTGAACAAAAATATCGTCATGCCCGGCAATCAGGCGCGCGCAGATATGTAATCCTCCATCCGACGGCATGACTTCCAAAAGATCCGATGCAGATTGATTGATCAGATCCAGTAAATGTGCGCGCCTTTCGCCATAGCGCATGCGCATCTTGCGCACGTGGCTGCCAAAGTGTCCCTCGGCAAAAAACGCGCCCAATGCGGCCTGTGTGGTCGGTGCTGGTACGCCATCGGCAAAGCCGCGAATGCCGCGAAATGTCGAAATCAATGCCGGGGGCAGAACAAGATAGCCAAGCCGGATACCGGGAAACATCACGCGCGAAAACGTGCCGACATAAATCACCCGATTATTGGTATCCAACCCCTGAAGCGATGATAGGGGCGGGCCATCATAGCGATAATCACTGTCGTAATCGTCTTCGACAATCCAGGCGTCATGATCCTCCGCCCAGTTCAAAAGGGCGAGACGGCGTGCGAGCGACAGGGTGGTACCCAGCGGATAGTTGCGCGATGGGGTGGCGACAATGATGCGCGCCGGTGTCGGTGTTTCAGATAATCCATCAACACGAAGCCCGTCCTGATCGACCGCAATCGGATGCACGACCGCACCGCTGGATGCCAACACACCACGGATGCCTTCATATCCCGGATCCTCGGTCGCAATGACATCGCCCGGATCAACAAGTGCACGCGCGACCAGGTCCAACGCCTGCTGCGCGCCAGACACGATCATGACCTGATCTGCATGACAATTGACCCCGCGCGACTGACGCAGCCATTTGGCAATTTCATCGCGCAAAAGCGGAAGGCCAAGCGGATCATCAGGAATGGTCAGATCAATATCGGGTGCCCGCCAGGATCGACGCAACAACCGCGCCCACAAATCAAATGGAAATCCATCAAGGTCCGGGGTTGCAGGGCTAAACGGGCGGGCGACGCGAAAACGCGGGAAACGCCGCTGATAGGCCAGCATGCGTTTGGCACTTTGACTAAGCCTTGGTGCGCGTTCCTTGGATGTTTGGCTCGTTTCGGATTTGTCCTTGCGCCCGGCTTCCATTTCCCGGTCGGGCAGGGACCGGGCGACGAAGCTTCCGGCACCAATCCGGGTTTCCAGATATCCCTCGGACGTCAGAAGATCAAAACTGGTCACGACCGTATTGCGCGAAATGCCAAGCGATTTGGCCAGATCACGACTGGCCGGAAGCCGTTCACCGGGATGAAGCCGCCCATCAAGAATGGCGGTGCGGATACCATGATAAAGACGGCGATAGGCGGTCGATGCTTCGCCCTTATCACTACCATTGGTCTGGCTTGGATAAATCCAACTGTAATCACTGCGCGGCATGGCGGGGTATGTCTGTTTAAATTGGCTCTATCAATTTTATTACAATGGACCTTTTTAAAAGTCCAATTCTGGCGATGATGAGCCTCCCCGAACGCCACCAGCAAGATATTAAGAACGAGGCCAAGCCATGTCAGAAGTGATTGATCCGCCCAACACGTCATCTAGTGAATATGAAGTTCATCCACACACCAAGGTCGTGCGTGGCCCCAAACGCGCATCCTATGACCGCGAATTGGTCCATGGCATCATTGACGATGCGCTGATTTGCCATGTTGGTACGGTGGTTAATGGCCGCCCCGCCATGATCCCGACCGCCCATTGGCGGGTTAACGAGCGGATCTATATCCACGGTGCATCAAAAAACCGGATATTGGCATCCATCGCCGAAGGTGCCGAGGCCTGCCTGTGCATTACCCATCTGGATGGCTTGGTCATGGCACGCTCCGCATTCCATCATTCCGCCAACTATCGTTCGGTCGTGATTTACGGCAAGGGCGAGATTGTCGATGACGAAGAAGGCAAGATGGAACATTCGCGCCTGTTTGTTGAAAAGCTTGAACCGGGCCGCTGGGGACAAATCCGCGTGCCAAACAAACAGGAACTCAAAGCCACCATGTTCCTTGGCTTTGATCTTGCTGAGGTTTCAGCCAAAGTCAGAACCGGCGATCCGGTTGATGATGACGAGGATTATGATCTTGATGTCTGGGCCGGGGTCATCCCGTGTGTGACCCAATGGCAGACCCCGATTGACGACACCAAGATCAAGCCGGGCTTTGAAGGCAAAGGCATTTTGTCGCGCTAGTCGTGCTAAACGCAAAACAGGCTGGCAGATAACTGCCAGCCTGTTTTTGATTTCGGCGTTTGGTCAGGTGTTAACCCGCCATTGCGAGCGCGATCTTTGCGCCAAGGCGCGCATTGTTACGCACAAGTGCAATATTGGCTTCAAGGCTTTTGCCTTCGGTCAGTTTGGTCACCCGGGCCAGAAGGAATGGGGTGACATCACGGCCGAGGATGTTTTGTTGCTTTGCCTCTGCCAATGCGTCGTCAATCGCACCTTCGATGGCTTCGCGCGCAAGGGCCTTGTCTGCTTCTGGCGGGTTGCCGATTACGACACCACCATCAAGACCAAATTCCCATTTGGACTTCAGAAACGCTGCCATGTCTTCCGGGCTATCAAGGCGAAGCGGGGCTTTGTGACCGCTTTCAACCGAATAGAATGCCGGGAATTCGTCGGTGCCATAGGCAATAACCGGAACGCCAAGCGTTTCAAGATGCTCAAGCGTTTTGGGGATATCAAGGATGGCCTTGGCACCGGCACAAACAACAGCAACGCTGGTTTTGCCAAGCTCGGTCAGATCGGCTGAAACATCGAAATTGCCGGCAAGATCGCGGTGAACACCACCAATGCCACCCGTTGCAAAGACCCGGATACCAGCTTTTTCAGCCAGGATCATGGTTGCTGAAACCGTGGTCGCGCCATCGCGCTTTTTGGCGATGCAATAGGGGATATCGCGACGCGACAGTTTCAGGATGTCCGAACCCTTGGCGAAATATTCCAGTTCTTCGGGTGACAGGCCGATTTTGCAACGACCGCCAATTACGGCGATGGTGGCAGGAACAGCACCGTTATCGCGCACATCCTGCTCAACAGCCTGCGCTGTCTCAAGGTTCTGCGGATAAGGCATGCCATGGGAAATGATGGTTGATTCAAGGGCCACAACAGGCTTGCCAGCGGCAAGGGCTTCGGCGACCTCGGGGGCGATATCAATATAGTCCGACATTCCGATATGCTCATATCTGGTTTAAAGTTTTAAAGGCCAGAATTAAACAGATCGCCCCGGTAAATCCAGCCCAAAGACCCCATGATTATCAAGCTTTGGGAATAGCTGCCTTGCGCATCGGGGCATCATCGTTGCGATCCCATCACCGCACTTGTGCCAGCGACTTCATTGTAAGTGGCTGATTTGCTGGGTATCTTGTGAATGTCACCCATCGATGAAAGTGCATCCCACATGCAAGCCAAGCCCACCCTGACGCGCGGACTTCTGGCCTTTATGGCGGTCGGAAGCGGCCTGTCTGTCGCAAGCCTTTATTATGTCCAGCCGCTTTTGGAACTGCTTGCGCGCGAATATGGGCTAAGTGAAACCAGTGCCGGGCTTTTGGTGACGGTTGCACAGCTTGGCTATCTGACCGGCTTGATTGCGGTCGTCCCGCTTGGTGATCATCACGAACGGCGCAAGCTTCTGACAATCACCTCGGCCTTGACGGCATTGGGCCTGCTTGCCATGGGGTTGGCGCCATCATTTCTGATGCTTGTCGCCTTTAGCATCACGGTGGGGATTACCTGTGTGACCGCACAGATACTAGTGCCCTTGGCGGCCCACCTTGCAAGTGATGACAAACGCGGCTCAGCCGTTGGTGCGGTGATGAGCGGCCTGTTGCTGGGCATTCTTCTGGCCCGGACTTTTTCGGGCATCATGGCGGAACTTGCCGGTTGGCGATCTGTCTTTATCGTCGCATCGGTGTTAATGGCGTTTTATTCGATTGCCTGTTACCGAATCATTCCGCATATCCCGCCGACATCCCATACAAGCTATCGCGCACTTTATGCATCGATCCTGCATCTGTTTCGCGATGAGGCTGTTCTGCGCCGCCGAAGCCTGATTGGTGGGTTGCAATATGCCGTGTTTGGCATTTTCTGGACGTCGATGGCCTTCATGCTGGTGCGCCAATATGACATGTCCGAAGCCATGATTGGCCTTTATGGCCTGATCGGTGCGATCGGCATTCTGGCCGCGCGGATTGCCGGAAAGCTTGCTGATAAAGGCTGGGCACGGCTTAGTACCGGCGGGTTTTTGATGACAACGGTTTCAAGCTGGGTGTTGCTGTATTGGGGGCAATGGTCGCTGGTGGCGTTTGCGGTGGGTGTCGTGTTGCTTGATCTGGGTATCCAGGGCGCGCACATCTCTAACCAAAGCGAAGTCTATCGCCTGAACCCCGAAGCACGCAGCCGCCTGACAACGGGCTATATGGCAAGTTACTTCCTTGGTGGTGCTTGCGGGTCGGCAAGCTCGGCTGTGGCCTATGGCATGGGGGGATGGCCCGCTGTGGTAACACTTGGATCGGCGGTATCGATCCTGTGTGTCGTCATTTGGGGGATGACCGAATTGCGGTTCCCGGTAAGACAAATGAAGCGCGGCGCATAAGAAGCAGCCATTCCCAAATCCCCAATGCAAAACGGCCGCCCCATCGGGACGGCCGTTTGCGTAAGAACGATCTAAGCTGTGCTTAGTTCTTTTCTTTGTCGACGAGCTGGTTTGCAGCAATCCACGGCATCATAGCGCGCAGTTTGGTGCCAACTTCTTCGATCGGGTGTTCTGCGTTCAGACGGCGGGTTGCCTTGAACATCGGCTGGCCGCAATGCATTTCCTGAACGAAGTCACGAACGAATTTGCCTTCCTGAATGTCAGCAAGAACTTCTTTCATGCGGTCTTTAACAGACGGATCGATCACACGCGGGCCGGTGACATAGTCGCCGTATTCAGCAGTGTTGGAGATCGAGTAACGCATGTTGGCCATGCCGCCTTCATACATCAGGTCAACGATCAGCTTAACTTCGTGCAAGCACTCGAAATATGCCATTTCCGGAGCATAACCAGCTTCGGTCAGGGTCTCGAAGCCGTATTTGATCAGCTGGGTCAGGCCGCCACAAAGAACTGCCTGCTCGCCGAACAGGTCGGTTTCGCACTCTTCACGGAAGGTGGTTTCGATAACGCCCGAACGGCCGCCACCGATTGCCGATGCATAAGACAGTGCAACTTCAAGCGCATTGCCAGAAGCGTTCTGTTCGATCGCAACGAGGCACGGAACACCGCCGCCACGCTTGTATTCGGAACGAACCGTGTGGCCCGGGCCCTTCGGTGCGATCATCATGACGTCAAGGTCAGCGCGCGGCTCGATCAGGCCGAAGTGAACGTTCAGGCCGTGTGCGAACAGAAGGGCTGCACCCTGTTTCAGGTTGTCGCGCAGTTCGTTTGCATAGATCGCTGCCTGGTGTTCGTCCGGGGTCAGGATCATGACAACGTCTGCCCAAGCAGCAGCTTCTGCCGGGGTCATCGTTTTCAGGCCAGCGTTTTCAGCTTTCTTGCGCGAAGCGGAGCCTTCACGAAGGCCGACAACAACGTCTTTAACGCCGGAGTCATGGAGGTTCAGCGCATGGGCATGGCCCTGCGAACCGTAACCGATGATGGCAACTTTTTTGGTTTTGATCAGATTAACATCTGCATCGCGGTCGTAATAAACACGCATCTTTCGATACCTCTGGACGTTGGACCACGCTGATTTTTATGCGTGGTGGATGGTAATAATTAATTCGGGGACAGACCCCAATGCCTTGCCCGATGCGGATCACCAGGCAGGGCAAACTCACATCGTTAGTGTGCCGCGCGAAATCGCAGCCACACCGGTACGCGAAATTTCCGAAAGCCCAAGCGGCTCCATCAATTTGATGAAGGCATCAATCTTTTCAGGGCTGCCGATGATTTCATAAACGAAGGAATTGTTGGTCGCATCGACTGCGCGCGCCTTGAAGATGTCGGCAATGCGCAGGGATTCAACACGCTTTTCACCCGTTGCGATCACTTTGACCAAGGCAAGTTCACGCTCGACACTCGGACCAGCCAGGGTCAAATCGCTGACCTTGTGAACCGGGACCAGGCGCGACAGCTGTGCTTTGATCTGTTCAATCACCATCGGCGTGCCCGAGGTGACAACAGTGATACGGGACTGGTGGGCGTTGGCATCGACTTCGGCAACGGTCAGGCTTTCAATGTTGTAGCCACGGCCGGAAAACAGGCCAATAACACGGGCCAGAACGCCAGATTCGTTGTCCACCAGAACGGATATGGTGTGTTTCGAAATTTCGGTTTCTTTCACGGTTTCGCTCCGCTAGGGCTCGGTCGGGGGCATCTGCGTGCCGCCCGAGCCGGCCTTTTCATTATGGTTTTGATGATATCTTATCGCACAGTTTGGTGTGCAGATCAGACCAGAACCATCCCTTCGTCGGAATCGATGGCTTCATTGCCGTCGGTATCCTGCCCAAGCAGCATTTCGTTATGCGGCTTGCCCGACGGAATCATCGGATAGCAGTTTTCCTTGTCATCAACGGCGACATCAAGAATTACCGGACCATCAATTTCCAGCATCTTCTTGATGGCATCATCAAGATCAGCCGGTTTGTCGCAGGTCATGCCGGTAAAGCCGAAGGCCTCGGACAATTTGACGAAGTCGGGCAGGGTTTCGCTATAGCTTTCGGAATAGCGCGAACCGTGCAGAAGCTGCTGCCACTGGCGGACCATGCCCATGTAACGGTTATTCAGGATCACGGTTTTGATCGGCAGACGATACTGCGTCATCGTCGCGCATTCCTGAATGTTCATCATGATCGACGCATCACCGGTAAAGCACACAACCGTCGCATCCGGATGGGCAACCTGAACGCCAAGAGCTGCTGGCATGCCATAGCCCATGGTGCCAAGACCACCGGACGTCATCCATTCATAAGGATGCTCGAACCCGAAATGCTGGGCGGCCCACATCTGGTGCTGACCAACGTCAGTGGTGATGTAGGTCTTGCGATCACGGGTCAGCGCATGAACACGACGAATAACGTGCTGCGGCTTGATAACGTCGGTCGGCTGTTTGTAGGACAGGCAGTGCTTGCCACGCCATCCTTCAATCTCTTTCCACCAGCTATCAAGGGCTGCGGCTTCGACTTTGTACTGCTTGGCTTTCCAGATCTTGATCATGTCTTCAAGAACATGACCAACATCGCCAACGATGCCGATATCTACCGGAACGTTTTTGTTGATCGAGCTCTGATCAATGTCGATCTGGATTTTCTGCGAGTTCGGCGCAAAGAAATCGAGGTTGCCGGTCACACGGTCATCGAAGCGCGCGCCGATTGCGACCATAACGTCGCAATCATGCATCGACATGTTCGATTCATAGGTGCCGTGCATCCCGACCATACCGAGATACTGTTTGTCCGATGCCGGGTATGCGCCAAGACCCATCAGGGTAAGCGTGATCGGAGCACCGGTCATACGGGTGAACTCGGTCAGAAGCTTGCAAGCCTGCGTGCCGGAGTTGATAACGCCGCCGCCGCAATACAGGATCGGCTTCTTGGCCGATGCCAGCATTTCCATGGCTTCTTCGATCTGGCTTCGTTCGCCCTTGACCACCGGGTTATAGGTGCGGTGCTGAACCTGTGCCGGTTCCAGATACGGAGCCTTGCCAACCAGAATGTCCTTGGGAAGGTCGATAACAACCGGACCCGGACGGCCGCTGGATGCGACATGGAAAGCTTCGTGCATCGTGCGTGCAAGCTTGTCCGGATTTTTCACCAGATAGTTATGCTTGGTGCACGGGCGGGTAATGCCTGTGGTGTCGGCTTCCTGGAACGCATCATTCCCGATCAAGTGAGTCGGAACCTGACCCGTCAGGCAGACAACTGGAATAGAATCCATCAACGCGTCGGTAAGGCCCGTAACAGCGTTTGTCGCACCCGGTCCCGAGGTCACCAGCACAACGCCGACCTTACCGGTCGAGCGGGCGTAACCTTCAGCAGCGTGGACAGCAGCCTGTTCATGGCGCACTAGAACGTGACGAATCCGGTTTTGTTTAAATATCTCGTCATATAGCGGTAGGACAGCGCCGCCGGGATAGCCGAACACGACTTCCACACCCTGATCAGCAAGGGCCTGCAACACTACTTCCGAACCGCTTAAAATACGTTCTGCCATGATTTTCGAGCCTCTTTACTTAGCGACAACAACGTGTCGCGTGATAACCGCGTGATTGAAACATGATCCAATTATCCTCGAATTGGAGTTGAAAAATCCGCCTAAACGGCGGTTTTCCGCCATTTCGGCGGGAGAAGCGCCAACCTATCGCCTCACTTTGGCGTGGTCAACAGAAATTGGTTAACATCATGACGCATTTTTGCAGCTAAACTTTCCGAATATTGCGCGTCGATGATTTCCTTGTCGGTCATTTGGTGCCTGAACCACGTTAATTGACGCTTTGCATAGCGTCTGGTTTCGCGCTGGGATTTCTCTTTTGCCGTCTCAAGATCAATCTCGCCTGCCAGATATGCGCCAAGCTCACGAACGCCTACAGCCTTCATAACCGGGGCTGTTTCAGGTAAATCCAGCGCAATCAGGTCGCGGACCTCGTCAATTGCACCCAGTTCAATCATCAGATCAAAACGCCGATTGCAACGGTCATACAGAATGTCTCGCGGCGGCATGTAACAAAGTTTCTTGAATTTCATGTTTTCGGGCGGCGTGATCACCGGTTCTTTATGCCAACTGGTCAATCCTCGCCCGGTATGGGCAAAAACTTCGGCTGCGCGAATCAGTCTTTGGGTGTTGGTGCCATCCAATGTTGCCGCCGTTTCGGGATCATCACGTTTGAGCTTCTCAAAAAATGCCTCATGACCCAGATTGTCGAGCTCGGCCGTCACATTTTCGCGAATCCGCGCGGGGACATCCGGGATCGGTGCAATCCCCTCGGTCAGGGCATTCAGATACATGCCCGTTCCACCCGTGATGATCGGAAGTTTGCCCTTGGCGTGGCAATCAGCAATCTCGGCCATTGCCATTTCACGCCATTTCCCGGCTGAACATGCTTCGCGCCCGGAAAGCACACCATAAAGACGGTGTGGCGCGCGCGCGGTTTCGCTCTCATCGGGGCGGGCGGAAAGAACGCGCAGTTCTTCATAAACCTGCATGCTGTCGGCATTGATCACCACCCCGTCAAACGCATCGGCCAGATCAAGGGCAAGTGCGGATTTGCCGCTGGCAGTCGGGCCAGCAACGATCAGGACGGGGGCAAAGGAGCTGTTGGCGGTGATGGCCGACATAAAGGCACTTTCAGGTTCGGTTGTTTTTGGGCCGGACAGTCTATTGTCTTCATGGACAAAGGCATAGGGCTTTGGTCATGCGCCTATTGGCAAAAAACCCGTAAGCATGGCAGCTCGTGCGAAAGTTCTCTTGTCAGACGGGGGCGCAACTCGGATAAAGACGACAAATCTGTTTAATGCCTTTTCCCGCAAGGAGCCCGCAGACCATGAAATTGGTACTGACCCTGATTGCCGCCCCGAATTCGAATGCACTGACCGATGCTGTCATCAATCAGGCATCGATCGCACTGACCGGTGCCGGTGCCTTGGTGGGTGAAGTTGTGTGGCTGGCCGACGGCGAAGCATGCGATCTTGTTTTTGATGGCATCACCCTTGATGTTGCGGACACCACCTTGGCCGAGGCGGAGCTGTCGGTTGATGCGGTTACCCAGAAAATTGCCACGCGCCGCAAGAAGCTTCTGATTGCGGATATGGACAGCACCATGGTTACGGGCGAAACCTTGGACGAGCTGGCCGAGTTTGCCGGTGTGAAGGACCGGGTTGCTGCGATCACTGCGCGCGCGATGAATGGTGAACTTGATTTCGAAGAAGCCCTTGATGAACGTGTCAGCCTTCTGGAAGGCATGTCGACCGAGATGCTTAAAGAAGCCTGGAAGACGGTTGAATATACCGGCGGGGCCAAAACCCTTGTCGCGACGATGAAAGCCAATGGCGCGTTCGCAGCCCTCGTTTCCGGCGGGTTTGATTTCTTTACCGGTGCGGTTCGTGCCGAGCTTGGCTTTGATTATGATCAGGCCAACGTTTTGATCGAAGAGGGCGGCAAGCTGACCGGCAAGGTCAAAAAGCCGGTTCTTGATCGTCAGGCAAAGGTTGATGCGCTTGAAAACCTGTCAGCCCAGCAGGGCATCACCGTTGATGATGCGATTGCGGTTGGCGATGGTGCCAATGATCTTCAGATGATCTCGTTGGCAGGGGCCGGTGTTGCTTTCCATGCTAAGCCGTCGGTTCAGGAACAGGCACGCATCTGCATCAATCATGGTGATCTAACGGCCCTTCTTTATATGCAGGGCTACGCCAAATCTGATTTCGTTTCCTGATCGGGAAAGATCGCAGAGAAAAAGGGCGGCCTGTTCATCAGGCCGCCCTTTTTGTGTTTAAAGCCGTTGGCTTATTCAGCCTCAGCCAGTGTCAGGCCGAAGTAACGCGGGCCAGCAGATGTTTCGATCAACATCAGGATGGTGCGTTTGTCGTCATCAAGGGCGGCTTTGACCGCATTGGTGACATCTTCAACATTTGAGACCGAGCTGTGCGATGCTTCGATGATGATGTCACCCGGACGCACACCTTTTTCCGCGGCATAGCTGTCACCAGAAACTTCGGTAACGATCACGCCTTCGGTGCCTTCGGCAAGGTTGTAACGCTGACGCAGCGCATCATCGACATTGGCAACCTTGATACCAAGTTCGGTAATGTCGGCTTCGGCAATCGCCGGTGCTTCCTGTCCTTCGGACGGGGTGGCACTTGCAGCAACGACTTCTTCTTCAAGTTCGCCAAGCTCGACCTGAACGGTCTGCTTCTTGCCATCGCGCCAGATCACCACATCGACATCCTTGCCGATTTTGGTTTCTGCAACGATACGCGGCAGGCGACGCATGCTTTCGACATCTTTGCCATCAAACTTCAGGATGACGTCACCCTGTTTGATGCCAGAAGCCTTGGCCGGGCTTTCATCCGATACACCGGCAACCATGGCACCGGTTGCATCATCAAGGCCGACCGAGTTAGCAATGTCTTCGGTTACGGTCTGAATGTGAACACCAAGCCAGCCACGACGGGTACGACCATATTCCTTGAGCTGGTCGACAACGCTTTGTGCGATGGCAGAAGGAATGGCAAAGCCGATACCGACCGAACCACCTGACGGGGAATAGATCGCGCTGTTAATACCGATCACGTCGCCTTCAAGGTTAAACAGCGGACCGCCAGAGTTACCACGGTTGATCGATGCATCGGTCTGGATGAAGTCATCATACGGACCCTGGTTGATGTCGCGGTTGCGCGCGGAAATGATGCCCGCGGTTACCGTACCACCAAGGCCGAACGGGTTACCGATCGCCATCGCCCAGTCACCAATACGCGCACTGTCCGAATCCCCCCATTTGACGAACGGAAGATCGTCTTTGGGTTCGACTTTCAGAAGGGCGACGTCGGTTTTCGGGTCACGACCGATCAATTCGGCTTCAAGGGTGTCACCATCATGAAGACGCACGGTGATTTCGTCTGCGCCATCAATCACGTGGTTGTTGGTGACAATGTAGCCATCCGGCGAGATGATGAAGCCCGAACCAAGTGCAGTTGCACGACGCTGTTGCGGGGCCTGACCACCCTGGCCGCCTTGGCCATTGCGATCCATGAAGTCACGGAAAAGGTCTTCAAACGGGGAACCCGGAGGGAACTGGAAATCCGGTCCCTGACGTTCAGCGACCATCTGGCTGGTAGAGATGTTCACGACGCTGGGCAGAAGCTTTTCTGCCAGGTCTGCGAAACTATCAGGAGCGGGGCGGGCATTCGCGATTTGCGAAACACTGGTCACGCCAAGGAGAACAATCACCAGTGCTGCGCTTACCTTTGCTCGCACCGGGTTGTAAAATGCTTGTAGCATGTGTCTGATCCTGTTCGTTGCCGCGTTCACGGTATTTGTAATTCTGTTTTAGCAGCGCACGGCGGGACTGTATTTCACCCGTCGCTTAAGTAATCAAATTAACCCCGACTTTGTCAGAAATTGGGCGACCCTTTGGAAAAAAAAGGAATTCTCGGCACAATATCGTGGCGCAGGCGCCTATTGCCAGGTGCTTTGGGGCTTAAAGCCAGACCCGGACTGCCCAAATTGCACCAATTGCGACGATTGCTGCAACCAATCCACCAATGCGCAACTGTGATTTAGGGATTTCCTGAACCAGTTCCATCACCCTTTTGGCGCCGCCCGGGAACAGCGAATAAAACATGCCTTCCAGCGCGATTGCCAGAAGTATGGCTGTAGCAAGTTCCTTCATGGGTGCGGACGTTCCGGCGTTTCTTTGTGCCTGCTTAAAGCGATGCTCTAGCAAGACATAATTATAAAAACAAAAAGGGCGACCTGACTAATATGCCGGTCGCCCTTATGTTTTGTCTAGCGGCTTGTCGCTGGACCAGACTTATTAAAGTACTGGAAAAACTCGCTGTCTGGTGAAAGCACCATGGTCGAGCCATTATCAAGCGCGATTTTGTAGGCTTCGAGCGAACGATAGAATTCAAAGAATTCCGCGTCCTTGCCATACGCTTTACCCAGGATCACGTTACGCTGACCATCGCCTTCACCGCGCAGGACTTCGGCCTGACGGTTGGCTTCGGCGATGATGCCGATACGTTCACGATCTGCTTCTGCCTGGATTTTCGCCTTGAGCTCTTCACCCTCTGCGCGAAGCTGTGCAGCTTCGGCAATACGGGAAGAACGCATACGGTTATACACCGCCTGCGAGGTTTCCTGCGGAAGATCGGTACGACCGATACGGACATCAATCAGCTCAACGCCAAATTCCTTGGCGGGCTCAACGAGCGTTGCCTGGATCTTTTCCATGATCTGCGCACGGTTGTCCGAAAGCATGGACACAAGCGGAGCCTGTGCCAGTTCACCACGGATAACCGAGTTCAGACGCTGACCAAACAGCTGCACGAAGTTGGCAGAGTTGGTTGCACGCTGGCGGAAGGTCAGCGGGTCGGTGATTCTCCAACGCGCAAAGCTGTCAACATTGACACGCTTCTGGTCAGACAAAAGAACCTGCTGAACCGGCGGATCAAGTTCAAGAATACGACGCTCGTAATATTCGACGTTCTGGATCGGCAGTTTGAAATGCAGACCCGGCTCGGATACGGCATGAACCGGATTACCGAACTGAAGAACAAGTGCCTGTTGGTCCTGACGAACCGTAAAGACACACATCGAACCAACGACAGCAGCAATAACCAGCACGACGCCAGCGGCAATAAGTTTAGGACTTGCCATTAGTTGTTGCCTCCTGCATTCGCGCGTTTCTGAACTTCCGGAAGCGGAAGATACGGGACAACGCCGTTACCTTCACCGTTCTGTTCCATAATGATCTTGTCAGACTTGCTCAAGATCTCCTGCATGGTTTCCAGATACAGACGACGGGTCGTCACATCCTTGGCCGTCAGGAAGGAATTGTAGATCGAGTTAAAGCGTTCTGCTTCACCCTCTGCTTCCTTGGTGACGCGATCCTTGTATGCGCGGGCCTGAAGAACCTGACGTTCTGCTTCACCCTTTGCGCGCGGGATGATGTCGTTGCGGTATGCAAGTGCTTCGTTCTGGGAACGATCACGGTCCTGACGGGCACGCTGCACATCGTTAAAGGCGTCAATAACGTCACGCGGCGGGTCCACCTTCTGCATTTTCACTTCTGCAATGAAAATACCGGATTCATAACCATCCATGATTTCCTGAAGCAGGGTACGGGTCTGTTCCTCGACCCGGACACGGCCAACTGTCAGGGCCTCTTCCAGATTGGTTTTACCGATCACCTCACGCATCGCACTTTCAGATGCGAGCTTGATGGTGTTTTCCGGATCACGAACATTAAACAGATATGCGCCAGCGTCGCTGATACGCCACTGAACAACATAATCGATGTCGATGATGTTCTGATCGCCGGTCAGCATCAGGCTTTCTTCCGGAACATCACGTGACCCGTTCGAGGTCACAGTACCTGCACCGCGATAGCCGACTTCGATCTGGTTGGTCCGCTCGACGTTTGGTTTGATCACCTCGCCAATCGGGGCCGGAAGGAAGTAGTTCAGACCAGGGCCAGTCGTGCCAACCCATTTGCCAAACAGAAGTGTGACACCCTGTTCGCCCGGCTGCACACGATAGAAGCCGGTCAGTAGCCACAACCCGATCACAGCGATACCGATCAGGACAAAGCCCTTGTAACCGCCACCACCGGGGAACAGCCGTTTCAGGCGTTCCTGGCCTTTACGAATCATTTCATCAAAATCAGGGGGCGTGTTTCCACCACCACCGCCGCCACCACCCGAAGGACGTTGTCCCCACGGGTTCTGACCGCCGCCGTTGTTTCCGCCGCCGCCCCAGGGGCCGCCGCCCCCTTGTGAATTCCAAGGCATCGAGTGTTTTCCTCTTCTTGCCGTTCGGTGTTTATCGTTGTTTACCGAGCTTGGGGACGTTACCCCCAATGCATGCTCCGTCCAACAAGATCCAGTTTGCCAGTTGGGCCAGAACCTCTAACAGGCCACAGCCGTGATTAAGCCGAATTGACATTTCGCACGATCATGACTGGTGAAACCGGTCAGACTATCGAGCGATCAGTCCTTGTTGACCGCGACATGACGTCAGGTTCATGCGTCAAATCGTGGTGCAACCGATTGCAGGCCAAAGCAAACTCGCTAAATCTTGTTGGACGGAGCATGCCCTTAGGCCTTATATGACAGCTTGCCTTGCAAAACAATGTTACGCGCCTGCAAGTTCTGTGTGATCACGGACTTAAGCCAAAATTTGGAGACCGCAATATGACCTCGCCCAACCGTGAACAGATTATCGCCGCACTCGACAGCGTAATCGACCCGGTCGATGGCAAATCAATCACAGCCAAGGACATGGTGCAAGGTATTGATATTAATAACGAAGCCGTGAATGTGATGATCGCCGTGGATCCAAGCCGCGGTCCCGCACTCGAAGATCTGCGCCAAGCCGCTGAAAAGGCTGTGGCATCTGTGAACGGGGTCACAACTGCCCGTGTGGCACTGACAGCGGAACGACCACAGGGTGCAAGTCAGTCTGCCCCACAACAATCTGCGGCTGCACGTGCGCCGCAGCCCGGACAACGCCCGCAAGGTGGGGCGCAAAAGCCGCTTGAACTGCCAACCGTGCGCAGCATCGTCACCGTCGCATCGGGCAAGGGGGGCGTTGGTAAATCCACGACCTCGGTCAACCTGACCCTGTCGCTTGTGGCCAAGGGGCTTAAGGTTGGTCTTCTTGATGCGGATATTTATGGCCCGAGTCTGCCGCGCATGATGGGGCTTCGCGATGCCAAGCCGACGCCTTCGTCCGAACACCAAGGCAAAATGATCCCGCCATCGGCCTTTGGCATGCGGATCATGTCGATTGGCTTTATGATCGATGAAGATCAGCCGGTGATCTGGCGCGGCCCGATGGCGATGGGCGCACTTGAACAGCTTCTGCGCGATACCGATTGGGGTGATCTTGATGTGCTGGTGGTTGATATGCCGCCGGGTACAGGTGATATCCAGCTTTCCATGGCGCAGCGTGTACCGGTCACTGGCGCCGTTATCGTCTCCACCCCGCAGGACATTGCCCTTCTGGATGCGCGCAAGGGGCTTAACATGTTCCGCAAGGTCAATGTGCCGGTCTTTGGCCTGATCGAAAACATGTCCTATTACAAATGCCCGGAATGCGGTCATGTGGACCATGTGTTTGATCATGGCGGCGCGCGTAAGGCGGCTGATGAACTGGGTGTGCCGTTCCTAGGCGAAATTCCGCTGGATCTTAAAATCCGTCTGGGTGCGGATGAAGGCAAACCGATTGTTCAGAGCGAGCCTGATGGCGCGCATGCCAAGGCCTATGGCGCAATTGCGGAAAAGATTGCAGCGGCGATTGATGAACAGGTCGGTCCGGCCGAGGCGCCCAAGAAAAAGGGCCTGTTCCCCAAGATCAGCTTTAAATAATCATACAAAAAAGGCCGCACATTCTGCGGCCTTTTTTATTTGTCTGAGGATTGCCAATCATGCAGTGGCCAAGCTTTGTGATTGGCCCAACATGCGATATTCAAACGCGGCAAGCCCGCAAACCGCAACTGCCTGAACAATCACAAAAGCATAACCAAGCAGGGTCGGGGCGATGGATGGCAGCATCAGGATGCCAATACTGGCAACGACCCAGCCAAGATTGCCGACAATTATCAGCCAAACCAGTCCGGCACTGGGTGTTGGCTGTCGGCCAGTGATGGCCATCAGTGCTGCACAGGGAAATAGGATCACGCCCGCATAAAACAAAAGGCTTGATGGCAGGCCAAGCCAGTTTGCCAGAAGCCCTGCCGCAGCGGTTAGCAAGATGCCAAAGCCAAGGCAGGTTAAGGCATCAACCATCAAAACAGTTTTCAGAAGCTTCACATTTGAGGATGCAGACATCGATCTAACCTTTCAGGTTGTTGTGATGCGCTGACCTTGCCTCGATCAGGGAATGAATACGATTACCTCAGAGGTAATGTTTAATCTTTTTCTTTGGTGATAGGCTTTTGTTGCCATCACCAAAGGATAGCGCGCATGCCCCATGATTCGTTTGGAAACACCCTGAAAGCCTGGCGCAAACAACGCAGGCTGAGCCAGCTTGATCTTGCGGGCGATGCCGATATCTCGACCCGGCATCTCAGTTTCCTTGAAACCGGGCGATCCAAACCCAGCCGCGACATGATCCTGCATCTGGCGGAATGCCTTGATGTGCCGCTTCGTGAACGCAACGGTCTTTTGGTCTCTGGCGGGTTTGCGCCGATCTATGCCGAACAGGATTTTGCGGGTGAGGGGGCATCTGCCATTCGCACGGCGGTGGATCAGATATTGTCCGCCCATGAGCCGTACCCGGCGCTGGCGATGGACCGGCATTGGAACATGGTGGCCGCGAACCGGATTGTGCCGCTGATGTTAGGCGGGATTGATGCCGACCTGCTACAGCCACCAATCAATCTGCTGCGGCTGAGCCTGCATCCAAGGGGCTTGGCACCGCGCGTGGCAAACTTCACCCAATGGCGGGATCATTTGCTCGATCGGTTGCGTCGTCAGATTGAAGTTACTGCCGATCCGGAATTGATTGCGCTGTTTGACGAGGCCAAGCGATATCACCCACCGGAAAAATTGACCGTGATCGAGGATAACGGGGATGACGCGATCAACAGTCTGATCGTGCCCTTGGTCCTAAAGACTGATGCAGGGATGCTGCGTTTCATCAGCACGACCACGGTGTTTGGAACACCTGTCGAAGTCACGCTGTCCGAGCTTGCGATTGAAACGCTGCTACCCGCCGATGAGGCAACGGCACAGGCGCTTAGTACATTGGCAGAAGGCCTATAAAACAAAACCCCGCCTGATTGCTCTGGCGGGGTTTTGATAACTAAATCAGGTCAGCTTACTGAACGGCTTCTGCCATGAAGGACGGCATCCAGCCTTCGTTCAGTTCGCGCAGCTCAGCCAGCGTTACCTTGGCATCGCCGTCGATGCTGACAGCGTTGCCGCCAGCCTGACCGATGATGACAGCAGCAACGTTCGAGCTGCTTGCGGCATTCAGAACCTTGTCCGGGTCGCGGGTTGCGATCACGTAACGGCCCTGATCTTCGCCAAACAGCCATGCGACTTCGCTACCAGCTTCCGGCAGGTGCAGGTCAGCACCGATATTGCCCGCAAGGCACATCTCGGCAACAGTGACCAGAAGACCGCCATCAGCGATATCGTGGCAGGTACGGACCAGACCAAGTTCGATCAGCTCACGGACCAGCGTACCGGTACGTTTTTCAGCATTCAGATCGACCGGCGGCGGTGCACCTTCTTCGCGACCTTCGATGGTCTTGAGATACAGCGACTGGCCAAGTTCACCAGTTGCAGCACCCAGCATGATCAGCGCACTGTCATCGCGTTTGATACCAATCGTTGCATGGTGACCAAGATCGGAAATCACACCAACGCCACCAATTGCCGGGGTCGGCATGATGCCAACGCCGTTGGTTTCGTTGTAAAGCGACACGTTGCCCGAAACGACCGGGAATTCCAGTGCGATACAAGCTTCGCCAATACCCTGACATGCGCCAACGAACTGACCCATGATGCGCGGACGCTCCGGGTTGCCGAAGTTCATGTTGTCCGTAATGGCAAGCGGCTTGGCACCGGTTGCAACCAGATTGCGATATGCTTCGGCCACGGCCTGTTTGCCGCCTTCGACCGGATCGGCAAGAACGTAACGCGGGGTGCAATCGGTGGTCGCTGCAATACCCTTGTTGGTGCCCATGACACGGACAACACCGGCATCACCACCCGGACGGACAATCGTGTTGCCCATGACAAGGTGGTCATACTGTTCCCAGATCCAGCGACGCGATGCGAGATCGGGCGATGCGATCAGGGTTTTGAGCGCGTCAACATGGCTTACCTTTGCCGAAATGCTGTTCGGATCGATGCGATCCTGTTTCGGGGTCGGTTCCCACGGACGGTCATATTCCGGCGATGCTTCGGCCAGCGGATCAATCGGCAGATCGCCAGCAACTTCACCATGCCATTTCAGAACCATGCGCTTGGTATCGGTAAGGGTACCGATGACGGCAAAGTCCAGTTCCCACTTGTCAAAGATTGCCTTCGCGGCATCTTCGCAACCAGGTTTCAGAACCATCAGCATGCGTTCCTGCGACTCTGAAAGCATCAGCTCATACGGCGTCATGCCTTCTTCGCGCATCGGAACTTTATCAAGCCACAGTTCAACACCAACGCCGCCCTTGGACGCCATTTCGAACGAGGACGAGGTCAGGCCAGCAGCGCCCATGTCCTGAATAGCAACGATCATGTCGGTTGCCATCAGTTCAAGGCAGGCTTCCAGCAGAAGCTTCTCAGTGAACGGGTCACCGACCTGAACGGTAGGACGCTTTTCTTCGCTGTCATCATCAAATTCAGCAGACGCCATGGTCGCACCATGGATGCCGTCACGGCCGGTTTTCGAACCGACATAGACAACCGGGTTACCAATACCCGCAGCAGCCGAATAGAAGATGTTATCCGCATCGGCCAGACCCACGGTCATCGCATTGACCAGGATGTTGCCGTTGTAAGATGCGTGGAAGTTGGTTTCGCCACCGATGGTCGGAACGCCCATGCAGTTGCCATAACCGCCGATACCCTCGACCACACCGCTCAGAAGATGGCGGGTTTTCGGATGGTCAGGTTCGCCAAAACGAAGCGCGTTCAGGTTGGCAACCGGACGTGCACCCATGGTGAAGACGTCACGCATGATGCCGCCAACGCCAGTTGCAGCTCCCTGGTAGGGTTCAATAAAGGACGGGTGGTTGTGGCTTTCCATCTTGAAGACGGCTGCCTGACCATCGCCAATGTCAATGACACCAGCGTTTTCACCCGGACCCTGAATGACCCAGTCAGCCTTGGTCGGAAGGGTTTTGAGCCATTTCTTCGACGATTTGTAGGAGCAGTGCTCAGACCACATAACCGAGAAGATGCCCAGTTCGTTGATGTTCGGTTCGCGACCCATGATTTCGAGAACGAGTTTGTACTCTTCCTCGTTCAGGCCGTGTTCCTTGACGAGTTCCGGCGTAATCGGGGTGCTGTTGAAATCGTTCGCGCTCACGATACGGCCTCCACCATGCTTTTAAACAGATTGCGACCATCGGTACCGCCATGCAGCGGATCAATCGCATTCTCCGGATGGGGCATCATGCCAAGAACGTTGCCCGCCTCGTTGATGATACCGGCAATGTTACGCTGCGAACCATTGAGGTTGGTCTTCGGATCAACAACACCATCGGCATCGCAATAACGCAGGATCACGCGACCTTCGCCTTCAAGGCGGTCAAGCGTGTTGCTGTCTGCGAAATAGTTGCCGTCATGGTGGGCAACCGGATAATCGACAACGTCGCCTGCAGAATACAGGTTGGTGAAGCGGTTATCGGTATTTTCGATCTTCAGATGCGTGTTCTTGCAGATGAATTTCAGGCTGGCATTGCGCATCAGCGCACCCGGCAGAAGACCGGCTTCGGTCAGGATCTGGAAGCCGTTGCAAACGCCAAGGATGGTCACACCCTGTTTGGCGCGGTCAGCAACTGCGCGCATGATCGGTGATTTTGCAGCCATGGCGCCACAACGCAGATAGTCACCATAGGAAAACCCGCCCGGGACCATGATGATGTCGCTTTGCGGAAGGTCGGTTTCGCCATGCCAGACCAGCGTCGGCTTGGTGCCGGTGGCCTGCTCAAGTGCTGCAATGGCGTCATTCTCCCGGTTGATGCCGGGGAAGAGGATGACAGCGGATTTCATGAAATACCGTCTCTCGATTAGTGTCCGTTACTAAATCCCGATAGACAAAGGCCGTGCGTTCGCATGGCCCCGCCTTGGCGATTAGGCCAGCTCGATGCTGTAATCTTCGATCACGGTATTTGCGAGAAGCTTCTCGCACATTTCCTTGACCTCGGCTTCGGCCTTGGCGGCATCGGTGCCATCCAGTTCGAGTTCGATGAATTTGCCCTGACGGACGTCGTTGACGCCATCAAAACCCAGGCCCTGCAAGGCGTGGTGAACGGCTTTACCCTGCGGGTCAAGAACGCCGTTCTTCAGGGTGACATGAACACGTGCTTTCACGAGAAGCTCCTTTAAGTTCGCAGGCGCGGGGCTCGCGCTATTTTGTTTGCAAACAAAGCGCTGACCGACGGAATGGGCATCGGCCAGCCATAAGAAAAGGCCGCGCGAGCGCGGCCTTGGGGTGTTATTTGGTCGCGTCTTTGTTCAGCGACTTTATCTCGGCGGACTCAGGGAGGACACCAAGACGGCGTGCGACTTCCTGATAGGCCTCTTCGACGCCGCCCATGTCGCGACGGAAGCGGTCCTTATCCATCTTTTCGTTGGTGATGGCATCCCAGAGACGGCAGTTGTCCGGGCTGAATTCATCAGCCAGAACCAGCTGCGGGAAGTCACCTTCCCAAACGCGTCCGAACTCAAGTTTGAAATCAACCAGTTTCAGACCGATACCGCGCATCAGACCGCACAGGTAGTCATTCACGCGGAGGGTCATGCCAACGATTTCCTCAAGCTCTTCGGAGCTAGCCCAACCCAGAGCGAGGATATGTTCGTCAGAAACCAGCGGATCACCCAGTGCGTCGTCCTTATAATAGAACTCGACGATCGGGCGCGGCAGGCGTTCGCCTTCTTCAAGGCCAAGACGCTTTGCCATGGAACCGGCAACGATGTTACGGACCACGACTTCGATCGGAACAATTTCGCATTTCTTGCAAAGCTGTTCGCGCATGTTCAGACGGCGAATGAAGTGGGTCGGGATACCGATTTCGCTCAGACGGGTCATGACGAATTCGGTGATCATGTTGTTCAGGACGCCCTTGCCGGCAATGGTGCCGCGCTTCTGAGCGTTAAACGCAGTGGCGTCATCCTTGAAATACTGAATGATCGTACCCGGCTCAGAACCTTCGTAAAGAACCTTGGCTTTACCCTCGTAAATGGGCTGCTTTCTGGACATTGGCGGGATCTTTCACATCTAGGCCTGCTGCTTGTATGGGCAGGCACCCTGAAATTCGCGCCCCCCGTATAGCAGTGCTTGGCGAGAAACTCAATTGTCGCTTAAGCTCTATTTACGCAATCTTGATAATCAAAAATTGCAACCGTCACAGATCGCTTTCAACCCGTGACGGAATTCAGGGTCAACTATCTGGCGTTGCACCATTTTCCCGATTGGGCCTGATCAGACATTGACCGGGTGGTAAGGGGTTTTATCAGGTTGGCCTTCGGCAAATAACCACACCGGACGACGCGGCAATTCATGTTCGGAGGTGGGAATCGCCGGCAATCCGATCAGCGATGAGCAAACCGTCTCAAATCCGATATTGCTGCGAACCAACATTGCATCTGCGCGGATGTCGTGATGTTCGGGATCGGGGGCCTCAATGCCGGTATCGGCCATCAATGCCTGCCATGCAAACCAGTCATCTGCTTCGGGGTTGGGTGCAGGCGCACTGACAAAACGCGGCAGATTGCGACGTGTGCGCGCACTTTTGCTGACATCATTGAGATCATGGGCGGTCAGGATCGACAGGCCTTCGGGTATTTCGGTAATCTCGATTTTTCCCGTACCACGGTTGGCCAGCCAATAGGCATCGCGGTTATCGGCAATCACCATGTTAAACGGGCGATAGGCGTCGCCATCAAGCTCGGCCAAGGCCTGAGCAGCATCAATGGCGTCCGCGTGATCCAATGCTTCGAGCGGTAATTCACCACGCGATCGTTTGCCATCGGCCGGGCCGAGCGTGCCAAACCGGTTCAGAACGGCCGCGACAACACCGTCTTCATTAACGCCAAGCCACGTGCCGCCTGCCGTTTCATCAAGACCTGCGATCACGTCTGGTCGGTCCTCCCAATGGCGTGCGGGGGGCTTCCAGGGGCGATTGTTCATTTCGTCGCGATTGGCGCCGATGATCACCGGCCAGTCATGGTCGGGGCGGCGGAGAATAATGACTGTACACATGAGCCAGATCAAAGCGTGTTGCCACGCAATTTGTCAAATTCAAAAGTGTCGATCAAAGGGGTGAAAACGGCGTCGATTGTTCTCAAATAAAAAGAGTGTCGAGCAACAAGACGTAGCTTTAGAGCCCTGGTGATGAGGGCGATCCAATTTCAGGAGGGAACAGTATGAGCAGCTTTAACGAGCGTGAGCGTGGCTTTGAGGCGAAATACACCTTTGATCTTGAACAGGATTTTCGTGTTGAGACCCATTTATACAAAATGCTGATCACCTGGGCTGGCGAAAAAATGGGGATGAGCCAGCATGAATGCGAAGACTACACGCGTAAAGTGATCGGTGAAGTGGTTGCCAATCCGCGTGAAAACGGGGTTGTTGCCCTGCTGTTGGCAGATTTTGGTCGAAAGAATATCGATGTCACCGTATCGGCCCTGAATGCCAAGCTCGAAGAGTTGCGTCCGATTGCCCGTGCTGAAGTTCTGTCGTGACCGGTTTTGATCATCGCTCTTGGGAAAAACTTCTAGTTTGCAAACCACTAGGTGGTCTCGTATCCTGCATCCCGAAAAGAAAAGAGTGGGTGCAACCTTTTGGTGTGGTATCCTTCACAGGTAGGTGATGGACCATGGGGCACGGTCCCAGTAGGTAGAAGAAGGGCAAGAGCTTTGCGTATCCTTTTGGCGGACGATCACGATTTGGTTCGTGAGGCTATTTCACTGTTGTTTCAGCAATATTTCGAAGATTGCGAAGTTGCCGAGGCAGGAGCATTGGAGCCAGCACTTGATCTGATTACAGAGAACAATACGTTCGATTTGGTTCTGCTTGATCTGCGGATGCCCGGTATGAACGGTCTTGAGGGGCTTAAGCGCGCACTGGAGAAAGTCGCGTCTTAGACCTTTGTTGTTCTGCTTTCCGGGGCGTATCGCAGTGAAGATGTTCGCCATGCCATCGAGGCAGGCGCACACGGCTTTATCCCCAAAACCCTGCGTGGTCAGGCATTGGCGAATGCCGTGCAACTGGTTCTTGCCGGGGAAAAATATCTTCCGTCTTCCATCCTGAGTGACCTGAGCGACGGTCTTGTCGGTGGTGGTGACGGCGACAGCCGCATGGCTGGTGGTTTTGGTAATGAGGGCGACTTTGGTCGTCTGACCCCGCGTGAACGTGAAGTTCTGGCATTGCTGTCAGAAGGGCGTCCGAACAAGGATATTGCCCGTCACCTTGATCTTCGGGAAATCACCGTCAAATACCATCTGAAAAACATCTATCGTAAACTGAATGTGTCAAACCGTGCACAGGCGGTAAAAATGGCGCTGGAAGATATGGCGCGTACCGGAACTTTGTAGTACGTTCGTCAAAGGCAGCTCTGTTTACGCTCAAATCCCGGCTCGTGATTTCACGGGCCGTTTTTTGTTGTGCTAACCTACTGCTTTCCCTCGTAATGTCACCTTAAGCGAGGAATCCTCATGTTTATTCGAATTGCACTTGTCGGCGACTTTAACCCCAATGTCACCGCCCATCAGGCCATTCCACCCGCCCTTGAACTTGCCGCAAAACAGCTTGGCGAAAACATTGCCTATGACTGGATCGCCACGCCGTCGTTTGATGATGTCGATGCCATGACGGTATTGGATGGTTATCACGGTGTCTGGTGTGTTCCGGCAAGCCCTTATCAAAGCCTTGAAGGGGCGGTTTCTGCAATCGGGGCTGCACGCAAAAATGGTGTCCCGTTCCTGGGAACCTGCGGCGGATATCAGCATGCGGTACTGGAATATGCCCGCAACGAACTTGGTCTTGCCAATGCGGCCAATGCCGAAGTGGACCCGGATGCGGAAATACCCCTGATCGCCCCGCTTGTTTGCGCCCTGATTGATCAGGATGGCGGGATTAAACTGTCAGAAGGCAGTCAAATCCGGTCCCATTATGCGGTGGGTCGCATCAACGAAACTTATCGCTGCAGCTATGGGTTTAACCGGGAATATGCCGGTATTCTTGACGATCGCGATCTGTCGATTTCAGCTTGGGATATGGATGGCGACCCGCGCGCGGTGGAGCTTTCCGGTCATCCGTTCTTTATCGGCACCGCGTTTCAGCCAGAACGCTCTGCCCTTCGGGATGAAAACCATCCGCTGATCACGGCCTTTGTCGCAGCCGCCGCGACATATGCGGGCAAATAGCAGATAAAAAAGCGCCCCGGTTTCGGGGGCGCAACCCTCGAGACAGTGAGCTCTCAGGCATTCGGGCTGGTTGTGAGCCCGAAAATCTATTGTCAGCAGGGGGCCTTGATCTGAGATGATGTGGTCGGGGCGGCGGTGCGTCCCGATTGCATGATCAGGACGCCCCCTAAAATGATCACCATCGCAATCAGATGAAGGGGCGTGACCGTTTCACCCAGGATCAGGCTTCCGGTTAGAAGGCCGATGACAGGCGGGATATAGGTCGCGCTGGCGGCTTTGACCGCGCCCAGTTTTTCCACGACATAGTAATAGCAGATATAGGCGATCCCGGTGCCAAACAGCCCAAGGCCAAGGATCAATCCAGCAGCAATCATCGGATCGGTAAAGATGGCCTCCGCATTTGTCATGTCAGTCACAGTCAGCATCGTGATTGAAGCAATGCCAAGCTGATAGGTGCACAGTGCCAATGGCGAAATGCCAAGCGGGCTCAGGAACCGGCGGGCATAGACAAATGACAAACCAACGCAGCCTGATCCAAGGGCGATATAGCCAATACCGGCCAAGTCAGCGACCACGACATTGCTGTTCCAGGGCTGCGCAATCAGGGTCACACCGGCAAAGCCGAATAAAAGCCCACCGATGGAGCGGCGATTGATCGGCTCATTGCGCAGGAAAATGGCGGCGGCGACAAAGGAAAACATCGGAATGGCACCTGATAGCATCCCGGCGACGCTGGAGGGCAGAAGCGCAATACCGCGCGCAAAGCCAATGTAATAGACCGATGCAGCCAGCAGCGACATGACAATGAAGTGGTGCGTATAGCGCAGGTGCGCCCAATGCAGTTTGCCTCGAACCACTGCCACGATGAAGACCGGGATGAAGCCCATGACAACGCGGGCAACCACGATCTGTTCAGGCGTGATCAGCGAACTGGCGGCTTTGTTGAACAGGAAAGTCATGCCCCAAACCAGGGCGAGAAATCCAAATACGATATAGACGTTCTTCTGCATGGCGGAAAATCCGAAACAAGATGTATCAGCGACTTTTAAGTATTTTCAGGGTAGTCTACAAATCATGCTATCTGGATCATGATATAGAAAAACTGCATTATGGTATCTTATCCGCCGTTAAAATCACTGCCCGCGTTCGAGGCTGCCTTACGGCTGAACAGTTTCTCGTTGGCGGCAGATGAATTGAATGTCACGCCCGGTGCGGTGGGGCAGCAGATCCGCAAGCTTGAAGAATGGCTGGGTGCGGAATTGTTTGTCCGCACCGTTCGCCAGGTTTATCCAACAGCAGATGGATTGGCCTATGCCGCGCGCATCGCCCCGGCCTTGCAACAAATTGCCGATGCCAGCGCGCATCTGCGCCGACGTAATGATCATTCGGTTCATTTCGTGATGCCGCCAAGCTTTGCCGCCAAATGGTTTTCGCCACGTATGGCGCGGTTTTTGATCAAGCATCCGACAACGGCGCTTCATGTCGGCTCGACCGAGGAAAAACCGAACTTTGATCAAAATGGCCTTGATATCGCGGTGCGCTATTTCAATGGCAATGACGAAAATCTTGAGGCTGTGTTGCTCTATCGCGGGCAGGCGGCTGTATTTTGCGCGCCAAGCTATCGCGATGCGTTGGGCCTGAAACACCCAAGTGATCTTGTGCGGGCGACACTGATCAATGACACCAAACATCACTGGTGGGTTGATTGGTTGGAGCGGTTTGCCACAATGAGCCGATCTGATGCCCAAGCAATCAAGCATATCGATATTGATCAGACTGCCATGGTGATCGAGGCCGCCATTCATGATCAGGGGGTGGTGATTGCCAATCCGCTCTTGGCCGAAGAAGACGTTCAGGAAGGCAAACTTGTGCATCTGTTCCCCGATCAGGTTCTGACCGTGCCGTTGGGATATTATCTTGTACATCCGAAAAATCGGGAACTGCGCGGGCAAGTGAAGCTGTTTCGCGACTGGCTGCTTGATGAGGCGCGCGAGTTGACCGCCACGCAGAAAATCTGATCACGGTACAAAAAAAGCCCCGGCAAAACCGGGGCTTTCATCATTTGGTCCGGGATGCTGTTAGTCAGCAAACACGCGGGCAAAGATCGTGTCGACATGCTTGGTGTGATAACCAAGGTCGAACAGCGCTTCGAGCTTATCCATCGGGATTTTCGCGGTAACGTCTTCGTCGGTTTTCAGAAGCGACAGAAGATCGCCTTCGCGATTCCAGACCTTCATCGCGTTACGCTGAACGATGCGATACGAATCTTCGCGCGAAACACCATACTGGGTCAGGGTCAGCAGAACGCGCTGCGAGAAGACCAAACCACCCATCTGGTTAAGGATTTCATCCATACGTTCCGGATAGATGACCAGGTTATCAACAACGTTGGTCAAACGCATCAGAGCGAAGTCAAGCGTTACAGTCGCATCCGGGCCGATGTTACGTTCAACCGAGCTGTGCGAAATGTCGCGCTCGTGCCACAGGGCAACGTTTTCCATTGCCGGGATCGCCATCGAACGTACCAGACGGGCAAGGCCAGTCAGGTTTTCGGTCAGGACCGGGTTACGCTTGTGCGGCATCGCCGAGGAGCCTTTCTGCCCCTTGGAGAAGAATTCCTCAACTTCGCGAACTTCGGTGCGCTGCAGGTGGCGAATTTCGGTTGCCAGATGTTCGATCGACGATGCGATCACACCAAGGGTCGCGAAATAGGCTGCATGACGGTCACGCGGGATAACCTGGGTCGAAACCGGTTCCGGTTTCAGGCCAAGTTTCGCGGCGACATGTTCTTCAACGCTCGGATCGATGTTGGCGAATGTGCCAACTGCGCCGGAAATTGCGCAGGTCGCGATTTCATCACGCGCGACGACAAGGCGATCACGGTTACGTTTGAATTCCGCATAGAAGGTCGCAAGCTTCAGACCGAAGGTGACCGGCTCTGCGTGGATGCCGTGCGAACGGCCCATGCAAGGGACATCTTTGGTTTCATAGGCGCGCTTTTTCAGCGCAGCCAGAAGCTTGTCCATGTCTTCAAGCAGGATGTCGGTTGCCTGGGCGAGCTGCACGTTAAAGCAGGTATCAAGAACGTCAGAGCTGGTCATGCCCTGATGCACGAAACGGGCTTCTTCGCCAACCTGTTCGGCCAGTTCGGTCAGAAACGCGATAACGTCGTGTTTGACTTCGGCTTCGACAGTGTCGATGCGGTCAATACGGTCCTGGGTGTAGGGCTTGTCGCCTTTTTCCCAAACAAGTTTGGCAGATTCAGTCGGGATAACGCCAAGTTCAGCCAGTTTGTCAGCTGCGTGCGCTTCGATTTCGAACCAGATACGGAATTTGTTCGCCGGTTCCCAGATTGAGGTCATCTGCGGACGGGAATAACGGGGGATCATGCGGTCGCCTCCGGGCAAAATGGTTGGGTGCCGGGGAATGATCGGAATGCGTGATCAATTGCACGATCATTGGGCCGGCACGCTTTCACCGCGTCGGATAGTCCATTCCGGGCCGGTTGGCAACCCTGCAGAGCGGTATGGCAGAGTTGTGAGCGTGATTTTACCAACGAAAAACTTGTGATCTGTTAAAATCATAGCAACTTAGGTAGCATATGCTTTGATTATGGGTTTTGCGTATTTGCTGTTACCTTGACGATCAGATTGCTGAGTGGGCGGAAATTTTATGGCGCGTGAACGCGACGGGGCAAAAGTCACCAAGTAGAAGTGACCGAAAGCCATAAGACAGACGCGAACTATCTCGCACAGCTGGTGGATTTGGGAATTGCGCTTTCGGCCGAACAGGGCCGCGAAGAACTGAACCAGAAAATCCTGATGGCTGCGCGCAAGTTCACCAATGCCGATGGTGGATCGCTTTATCTTGTCAATAATGACGAAAGCGAACTGCATTTCCGCATCCTGATGAACGATACGCTCAAGACCTTTTTTGTCACCGGTCGCGAGGCGCAAAAGCCATTCCCGCCGCTACCGCTTTATGACGTGGAAGGTCGCCCGAACTATCACAATATTGCGACCTATGTCGCGCTCAGCGGCAAATCGATCAATATCGAAGACGCCTATAGTGCCGAGGGTTTTGATTTTTCTGGCACGCGCGCCTTTGATGCCAAAACCGGCTATCGATCCAAATCATTCCTGACCGTCCCGCTTAAAAACACCCGCGGTACCGTGATTGGTGTCTTGCAGCTGATTAATGCGCAAGATGATGAAGGCAATGTGATTGCCTTTGATAAGGAAATCGAGCCGATCATTAACGCGCTTGCCAGTCAGGCGGCCGTCGCGATTGAAAACAGCCGGTTGCTGGTGGCCCAGCGCGACCTGATGGAAAGTTTTGTTCGGGTTCTGGGTCACGCGATTGACGCCAAATCGCCGCATACGGCTGATCATTGTTCCCGCGTTCCAGTGATCGCCCGCATGTTAGCGCAGGCTGCAGTGGATGATAAATTGGGGCCGTTTTCCAATTTCTATCTGACCGATATGGAATGGTACGAGCTTGATCTGGCGGCCTGGCTTCACGATTGCGGCAAGATCGTTACGCCCGATCATGTGATGGAAAAGGCAACCAAGCTTGAAACCATCCATAACCGTATTCATGAAATCCGCACACGGTTTGAAGTGCTGAGGCGCGATGCCGAGATCGAGATGCTTAAACGCAAATTGGCGGGCGAAGATCACGATGTTTGCGAAGCAGATTTTCAGGCCAAGGTGGCGGAGCTTGAGGCGCAATTTGCGATGGTGGCGGACGCCAATATTGGTGATGCGGAAATCGATACCGACACCATCTTTGCCCTGCATGACATCGCAGAACTGAAATGGACCCGCCATTTTGACCGGACACTGGGGCTGTCATGGTCTGAAAATGAACGCTTGAGCGATGCCGATCTGGCAAGCCTGCGTGAGCCGGGTGTTGAGACGGTTCTGATGGACCGCGAAGATCACGTCTATCTCGGCTTTAACCGCGGCGAGCTTTATAATCTTTCGGTCCCGCACGGCACCCTGACATCGGAAGAACGCCAAGTGATCAATGATCACGTGGTGATCACGCAAGATATGCTCGCCCAACTGCCGTATCCACGTGAACTTCAACGCATCCCCGCCATTGCCGGCAACCACCATGAAAAGATGGATGGCTCAGGCTATCCGCATGGTTTGACGGGGGATGATATGGGTATCCTCGAAAAGGTGATGGTAATCGCCGATATCTTTGAGGCACTTACCGCGGTCGATCGCCCCTATAAACGGCCAAAGCTTCTGTCCGAATGTATATCGATATTGGGTGACATGCGTGACAAGGGGCAGATTGATAATGATCTTTTTGAGCTGTTCTTGGTGACGGGGACTTACCTTGATTACGGCAAGAAATATCTGCGCCCCGATCAGTGTGATGAAGTCGATATCGAACAGTTCATCATTTCCCATCGCGACTAGCCAAGCCTCCAGCTCCTGATAAAAAAAGACCGCCACAAGGGCGGTCCAAGTTCAGGGTGCAATTTATTGGGAGGCTCTTGTTGAACTAGATACTGTCATGGAAGTGACAGGCGACTTCCTGACTGTCCGATACCCGATCGAGCATCGGTTGATCCTGTGCGCATTTGTCCTTGGCAAACGGGCAGCGCGTGCGGAACACACAACCCGATGGCGGGGATAGCGGACTTGGCAAATCCCCGGTCAGAACAATGCGTTCCTTGTTGCGTTCGATCTCCGGGTCCGGGATCGGAACGGCTGAAATCAGTGCCTTGGTGTAGGGATGCTTGGGCGCTGCATAGATGCTGTCGCGATCAGCCAGTTCCATCACATTGCCAAGATAAAGCACCATGATGCGGTGGCAGATGTGACGCACGATCGACAGATCATGGCTGATGAAAATCAGCGACAGGTCAAATTCACGCTGTAATTCCTGCAACAGATTGACGATCTGAGCCTGAATGGACACATCAAGGGCCGAGACCGGCTCGTCACAAACGATCAGTTTGGGTTCGAGGATCATGGCGCGCGCAATACCGATACGCTGGCACTGACCGCCGGAAAACTCATGCGGATAGCGGTTGATCATCTGTGGCAGAAGACCGACGCGCGCCATCATCCGTTTGACACGTGCCTTGATCTCTTCGTTACCGAGTTCCGGTTTATGGGTCACCAGCGGTTCGGCAATGATTTCGCCAATCGTCATGCGCGGGTTCAGGCTGGCCAGCGGATCCTGGAAAATGATCTGCAAGTCACGGCGCAGCGGCTGCATTTCCCGGTGCGGGGCACCGACAATGTTTTTGCCAAGCCATGCAACCTGTCCACTGGATGGCGGGATCAATTGCAGGATCGCGCGGCCCAAAGTGGATTTCCCACAGCCGGACTCGCCGACAACACCAAGCGTTTCGCCGGGATAAAGATCAAAATTGACCCCATCCACGGCCTTAAGTTGGCGATCCGGGGCAAACAGCCCCTTGGCCGGGATGGGGAAGTGAACCTTGAGGTCGCGGACCGACAAGATTGGCGAGCTGTCTTTTTTAGGTGATTTGTTGTTCATGACACTCATTGCCCGTCCTCCCGAAAGCAGGCGCTGGCACGGCCGTCACCGAAACCCTTGAGCATCGGTCTTTCCAAACAGCAACGATCCGACACATAGGCGCAGCGTTCCTGATAAGCACAGCCCTTTGGCAGGTTTTGCAGGTTGGGCGGCTGACCGGGAAATCGCAAACAGGCTTTCTTCATTGGCGTGATCAATGCGGGGCATCGATTTCAGAAGACCTTCGGTATAGGGATGATGGCTGTCATAATAAATGTCACGCACCGACCCGGTTTCGACAACACGACCGCCATACATCACCATCACCCGATCACACAGACCGGCAACCACGCCAAGATCATGGGTGATCATGACGGTGGCAGTGTTGAAGTCCTTTTGCAGGTCGCGCAGCAGATCAAGGATCTGGGCCTGCACGGTGACATCAAGGGCGGTGGTCGGTTCATCGGCAACCAGAACTTCCGGATCGCACAAAAGCGCCATGGCAATCATCACGCGTTGGCGCATGCCACCGGAAAATTCATGCGGATACATGTGAACACGCTGTGCTGCACCGGGAATACCCACACGGTCCAGAAGCGTGATGGCGCGTTTAAGCGCATCGGCCTCGGACATCCCGCGATGTTCAACCAGCACCTCGGTCATCTGGCGCGAGATTTTCAGATACGGGTTAAGCGATGTCATCGGATCCTGAAAGATCATCGACATCGATACACCACGTATCTTGTTAAGCTCACGCGCCGGAAGGTTCAGGATTTCCCGATCCTTGTAACGCACAGACCCGGTCGATTTCCCGTTCTTGGCGAGCAACCCCATCAGGGACAGGAAGATTTGCGTCTTGCCCGAACCGGACTCACCCACCACGCCAAGCGTTTCGCCCGGATCGATATGGAAATTGACGTTGTTGACGGCCTCGACCTCGCCATCAGGGGTCTGAAAGCGGGTGGTCAGGTTTTCAACGGTCAGAATATGATTTGTCGTCATGATGTTTTCCTTGCCTTCCCTTACCTGTCCTTCGGATCAAGCGCATCGCGCAGACCGTCACCGATGAAGTTGAAACAGAACAGGGTGAGTGCCAGGAATACTGCCGGATAGATTAGCATCCATGTCGATGCCTCGATCACTTTGGCACCTTCAGAAATCAGAACGCCCCAACTGGTCAGCGGCTCCTGCACGCCAAGTCCAAGGAAGGACAGGAAGCTTTCTGTCAGGATGACCTGCGGGATGGTCAGCGTCATATAGACAATGACCGGTCCCAGAACGTTGGGAATGATGTGGCGGAAAATGATCTTGAAGTTCGAAACACCCGTTGCATGGGCTGCTTCGATAAATTCGCGCCGACGCAGTGACAGGGTCTGACCACGAACAATACGCGCCATGGTCAGCCATTCAACCGCACCAAGGGCGACAAAGATCAGGAAGATATTTCGGCCAAACACCACCATCAACATGATGACAAAGAACATGAAGGGCAGGGAATAAAGCACATCGACAAACCGCATCATGATGCTGTCGACCTTGCCGCCGAAATAGCCGGCAACCGCGCCATAGGTCACACCGATAATCAACGACACCGTGGTTGCCAGAAGGCCAACCGCAAGCGATACGCGCGCGCCATACAGCACACGGATAAACAGATCACGGCCATTGCCATCAGTGCCAAAGATATGGCCGTTTTCCCAGTTCGGGCCTTCCTGGATGTAGCCCCAGTCGATCTGGTCATAGGCAAAGGGGCTGAGCAAGGGGGCAAAAACCGCAAGCAATGTGATCATGCCCAGAATGATCATGGAGCCCACGGCCGCCTTGTTCCTAAACAGGCGAATACGGGCATCGCGCCAAAGGCTGCGACCTTCGATTTCCTCGGTCGCGCTGGCTGATTGCAGCAGAGCTGTTTTTCAGATTTGTTCATCATCAGCGTGACTTCAGTTTGGGATCAAGAAGGCCATAGACCATATCGACGAGGAAATTCAGCATGATGATCATCACGGCATAGACAATCACCACACCCATCACCAACGGATAGTCGCGGTTCAGTGCGGCCTTTACAAAGTAGGTGCCAATACCGGGCACGCCAAAGATGCTTTCAATCACGACCGAGCCGGTCATAACCGCCGCTGTCGCCGGGCCAAGATAGGAAACAACCGGCAGCAACGCGCCCTTGATCGCGTGGCGATTAACCACAAGCGTTTCACGAAGGCCTTTTGCGCGTGCGGTGCGGATGTAATTGGAATGAAGAACTTCGACCATCGAGCCACGTGTCAGACGCGCGATATAGGCGATCTGGGGCAGGGCAAGGGCAATGATCGGCAGAATTTTGTACTGGATTTCGCCATCTCCCCAACCTGCTGTTGGCAGGATCGACAGATAAAGCCCGAACACCAGTGACAGCAGCGGTGCCATAACAAAGTTCGGAATGGCGATGCCGATCATTGCGACACCCATCACGACAAAATCAACCATGCTGTTTTGTCGAAGGGCGGCATAGGTGCCAAACCCGACCCCGAAGACAAGTGCGATGGCTATGGCCGTTAAGCCAAGCTGCATAGAGGCAGGTGCGCCAGCCATGATCAGTTCAGCAACGGAAAAATCACGGATCTTGATGGATGGACCGAAATCGCCCTGGAAAAGCTTGCCGATATAGATCGCATATTGTTCGATCAGCGGCTTATCAAGGTCATAGGCTGCCTTGATGTTCTTTTCGATTTCAGGCGGTAACGCGCGTTCCTGATCGAACGGGCCGCCCGGTGCGATACGCATCATGAAAAAGGCCACTGTGATCACGATGAACAATGTCGGGATCGCGATCAGAAGGCGCCGAATGGCGTAAGATAACATTTTTTCTCTCATCCCCGTCGGGGTGGCCACAGGCGGCGGGCGGGAGGAACACCACACAGCCTGCGACACGAAGGCAGGATTTACTCGGCGATGTCGAGCCAGCGGGTCAGGTGACGATCCGGGGCGTTATCGATCCAGCCCTTGATCTTCGGCGAGACAAGCTGTTTCGAGACATAGTAGTAAATCGGGATGTAGGACTGTGCCTCCATCATGATGGCTTCTGCGCTGTGCATCAGTTCTGCACGTTTCTTGAGGTCGCCCTCATTTTCAGCAGCAAGCATCAGTTCGTTGTAACGCGGGTTGTCGAACGCTGAATAGTTCAGCGGACCGGTGCGTTCTTCACCCAGGAACAGGAAGTTCTGAGCGTCGTTATAGTCGGCAATCCAGCCAGCGCGAGCGACTTCAAAGTCACCAACTTTGAGGTCGGCATAGTGGATTTTGCCTTCGGAGTTAAACAGTTCTGCTTCAACGCCGATCTGTTTCCACATGTTCTGGATCGCGATTGCGATACGCTTGTGGTTTTCCGAGGTGTTGTAACGCAGGGTGAATTTCAGCGGGTTGTCAGCGGTGTAACCGGCTGCTGCCATCAGCTTCTTGGCTTCTGCGACCTTGTCACCGTAAGACAGGTCTTTCCAGGAAACATATGCAGGTTCGGTGTAGTTACCGGTTCCCGGCGGAACGAAGGAATAAGCAGGAAGTTCGCCGGTTTTCAGAACCGCATCGGTGATGGCTTCGCGGTTGATCGCAAGTGAGAGAGCCTTACGAACATTGGCGTCCTTGAACTTATCTTTGTCGGTACGCACGGTGTAGTAATAGATACCGGCATAAGGTGCTATGCGCAGGCTGTCAGACAGGTTGTCGCGCAGCCAGGAAATCTGTTCGGATGCAATGTCACGCGCGACGTCAAGTTCGTCTGCACGGAAACGGTTCTGCATCGCGGTGCGATCTTCGTAGGTGTAATAGATGACTTCGTCGATCGGAACGTTTGCTGCGTCATAGAACTCTTCGTTCTTGACCAGCTTGGTGTGGACGTTCGGCAGCCATTCAACAAGCTTGTAGGCGCCGTTTACGACGATGTTTTCCGGCTTAACCCAATCCTTGCCGTATTTTTCAACCGTGTGACGCGGAATGGCGAAAGCGGTCTGGTGGGTCAACTGTGCCAGGAAGTAAGGGGCCGGTGCAGTCAGTTTGACTTCAAGGGTGTGGTCATCAACGGCTTTGGCTGCGAGTTTCGCGCCTTCTTTGCCGGTGTTAACGCCCTCGGCACCTTCGATGATGTAGAGCAGGGATGCATATTCAGCACCCAGTTCCGGATCAAGAAGGCGTTCCCAACCTGCGATGAAGTCTTGTGCGGTGACCGGGGTGCCGTCCGACCAGTTATGGTCGCGGATCTTGAAGGTGTAAGTCATCCCGTCTTCGGAAACGGTCCAGTTTTCTGCGGCACCGGCAACCGGCTGGCCATCCGGGCCATAGGTCAGAAGACCCAGCGACATATCATCGGAGATACGGCTGGTCTGAACGGTAGAGATGAAATGCGGATCCATTGACTGCGGTTCGCCGTCGTTACCGATACGCAGGATCTTTTCAGCCTGCGCATGGGTGGTCGACAACATCGTCATCGAGCCGGCAATCAAGGCGGTACCAAGCACAAAAGCACGTGAGGACTTTAGCAGTCCATTCACGAGACCTTTTGCGGTCATCGCGTTGTCTGACATTTGAGATGTCTCCCTCAACAATTATGATTTGTCGTGACGCACTCCCTGAAAGTACGTACGCAAAAATACTGAGGCTGCCATGCGCATACTGCAAGCCAGATTTCACCGAAGCGACACAATTAGTCGAAATTTGCGTCAATTTGGGTAATTGGTGGTTGAATTTTGCGAGTATTAGCAAATAAGTCTGATTTTCTGCGGGTGGCGCAAAACGCCATCTTGAGGCAGTGAAAAGCGCGCAGGCGATAAGTGTTGTGCGGATTGACGCGCCGAGGTTGTGTTGATCGTTGTGAAACAGTTCACATTCAACGGTTTGGCAGATCCTGCGTTTGGTCCGAATCGGCAAGGGATCGCGGGGAAAAGATCAATCCGGGGTCAAAATCGCGATTGTTAATATTTGATGGATCTCTGTATTAGCCGTTGAGAATTCGGCTTTCAGGCGCTACGGGTTATTGCCTAGGGGAGTTAACGAATAAAAAGCGCCGGATAAAATGTTCCAGTATATCGATGTGCTTTCAGTGGTGATTTCCGTGATGGGGCTGCTGCAGGCGGCATTTCTTTTCATGGTTTTGCGCAATGAAGGCGTAAGTGCCTGGCAAACCAATCGCTGGATGAGCATTTTCCTGCTGGCGTTATCCTTGTCGTTCCTGCGCGATATCATTTTGTTGTTTGGCGGAACTGCGGTGGCCTTGATGGTCGAGCCGTTTCTGTTTGCTGCCTATTTCGCACTGGGTCCGTCGATCTATCTTTATCTGCGCGAAATGTCTGGCAACCCGGCACGCAACCCGATCCGTCATCTTTATCCCGTCGTGGGCGTGGTGATTTGCGCCGGGTTCATGATTGCGATGGTGTTCTGGAAATATGGCGACGTGTTGCTGGGCGGTGCGCCATTGCGGATCACGTTTGAAAGCGACTTTGCGCTTAGTGTGATTGCGTGCGGCCTGTTATTTGGCCTGTTTGTGTTTGTCATCACCTATCACATTGCCTTTAGCAAAACGGCCTATGTCTATTGCTGGCGTTTGCGGGCAAAGGGGGATGTTGAAAGCTTGGCACGCCGTCGCTGGGTGCTGAGCGTTCTTTTGTGTTTACATGTTGTTTTGTGTGGCTTTGTCCTGTCGCAAGTTCTGCAAATGGCGGCAAGCGACATGCATTGGTCAAACATTCTGGTCAATGCGGGCTTTGTATTGACCTTGCTACGCCTGAGCTTCCTTTTGGCTAGTCAACCATTTCGCATGGGGGGGCGCAATGCCAAGCCAGTGGCAACCGGCTCGGCAAGTCCGGCGAAGTCAGTTGTCGTGGATGAACAATCCGCAATGATCTGCGCAAAGCTTGATGATGTGGTTGCAGACAAAACGACCCTATTTGATCCGCTTTTGACCATGCCGAAACTGGCTGCAAAGATCGGCGTTACACCCAATCAACTTTCCCATACGCTGAACAATGCGTTGGGGCAGTCATTCTTTGAATTTGTGAATACTGTGCGGGTGCGCGAAGCGGCCCGGTTACTGTGCGAAGATCAGGAGCGTACAATTCTTGATATTGCCATTGCAGTTGGATTCAATTCAAAATCGACATTCAATCTTGCCTTCAAGCGCGCAACCGGTACAACACCCAGCAACTATCGGACTTCACCGGCCGGTGAATTTGTTGATGCTGACCAAACGTTTACCCAACGCACTGCCACAACCGCCTGAAATCAAATTCCGTCACCGCCAGGATGAAGAATGGAAGCGCCCCAAATCGTTCTTTTGCTCATAGCTGTTGTTGGCCTTGCCCAGGCTGTCTTCTTGATGCTGCTGTTGCGGCACGAAGGCAAACGGGCATTTCGCGCCAATCGGTGGCTGATGGTATTTGCCGGGGCGGCGTGTTTGTCTTTTATCGAAGATATTTCTGACGTCGTTCTTAGTGCGCAAATGGCGTTGTATCTGGCCCCGTTTTTCATCCTGTCGACATTCGCTTTCGTGCCGTCAATTTATCTGTATTTCTGTGAAGTTGCCGATAGACCGGTGCGCCATCCGCTTTGGCATTTCGCCATTCTTGTGCCGATGGCAGGTTTAAGTGCAGCTGCGGTGTGGATCATCCTGAATAACTTCATGCCAGACCCCGCCACCAGTTCGACGGTCGAGATTGATATCGAATTGGACGTGCATTTGCCGCTGACCATCATGTTGCTTGTGGTGTTTGTGTCGATGTATGCGCAGCTGATTACCTACATGATCAAAATTTGGCGGGTGGCGATTGCCTATTTACGTCAGGCAAGCGAACAACTGGGGGCGGATCAACATGCGCTGCGTCGCTGGATCCGTGAAATCCTGATCGGGGTCAGCTTCATCTTCGTGATTTTCACCGCAACATCGATGATTGATATCTTTATTGGTGACAGCGACTGGCTGACCACGATTGTTCAGGGCGCGTTTGCACTGGTGTTCTTCCGACTGTCGCATCTTTTGGCGCTCAATCCGGCGCTGTTTGTTCAGGCGGATTGGGCGTCCGAGGATGAGGCGGACGAGCAACCGAACGTTCGCAACACGAACGCGGAATGCCCGGAGCCATCAAACGGCGCGCGTGCGTTCCTTGATGATGAGGATGTCGAACGGATTGCAGCACGGCTTGACCGGGTGGTGGATGAAACCGAAATTCTGTTTGATCCACTATTATCAATGCCAAAGCTTGCCAATACTATCGGCGCAACACCCAATCAGTTGTCGCATGTTCTTAATCAGCATCTTGGCAAAAGCTTCTTTGATTTCGTCAATGAAGTGCGCACACGCGAAGCATCCCGGCTTCTGATCGAGGAACCTGATCGGACAATTCTGGATATCGCGACCAGTGTTGGCTTTAACTCCAAGTCCACATTCAATCTGGCTTTCAAAAAAATCACCGGTCGGACGCCCAGTGTCTATCGCAATGAGTTTTTAGAAAAATCAGATGCTTAGCGCGTGTGAATGATCATTCGTACCGCGAATGCGCGATCTATCGGTTCGATACTATAGAACCGGACGCCAGTAATTCCGGCACAGGGCATGTTCGGCGCACCTAATCATTTCAAGGTGTTTCGATAAATGTCTGTTTCATACGTTTTACGCCGTACTGGCGATGTCATGGTTCTGACCGGGCTTGGTCTGTGCAGTGCTGCAATTATTATGATGGCGGCCCTGCCGGCCTATGCGCAGCAGGCCAAAAAGGAAATCCTGCGCGAACAGGTCAATCCAAAGACTGATGACAGTCTTGACCCGTGGTTTGGTGGCGACTGGCAGGTGGGTGCATTTGGTTCGGTAAGCAACAATCCTTATCGCGGCACGGACAGCGCCAATATGGGCTTGCTGCCGCTCGTTGCCTATGATGCCGAACGTATGCATATCGGCGTTGATGGCGTGGACATCAAATTCTTCAAGAACGACTATTTCACCGCATCTGTCATCGGATCGCTGCGTACCGAGCCGTTTGAAAATGATGATGGTGATTATCTGCGCGGGATGGAAGAGCGCGACATGGCCTATGAAGCCGGTCTTGGCTTCTCCGCCCGGATTTGGCGTGGCGAAGTGGTCGCGAACTATCTGACCGATGTGAATGATGCCCATGACGGTCATCAGGTTGATGTCAGCTATTTTGTTCCGGTCCAGTGGGGCGATGTGAATTTCAACTGGGGTGCCGGTGTGGGCTGGCAAAGCGAAAAGCTGGTCGATTACATGGTTGGCGTGCGTCGTAACGAAGTGCGCAGTGACCGTGCTTACTATTCACCCGATGCGGCTTTTGTGCCCCATCTTGATCTGACCGTGGCCTATCCGATTACTGAGAAGCTTAATCTGATCGGCACCGGCGGCTTCCAATACCTGACCGATGAATATACCGACAGCCCCCTGATTGATGAGGACTACATCATGAGTGTCGGCGTCGGTCTGGTTTACACCTTCTAATCTGCTTTTCTTACCCTCGTGTCATCAACACTCGTCGGCGTGCGGTCTGGTATCGCCGACATGACGGGCCGGTATTTACCCCGCTATTGCATCCACCTGCCGGTCCGTCCTCTTTTTTCAGGAATAGTGTCATGATCCGTTACAAGTTAAGTCTGTGCGTGCCTGTTGCCGTATTGATCCTGTCAGGTTGCAGCGGTACCGGCAGTGAATATGAGCCGGTCGTTGATGGCCCACGCGACGAGATCTATCTGGCGGACCTTGCCGAATGTCGCGAGCTTTCCAAACAAAGCGAATATCTGGGCGGCAAAACCAAAACGGATGCCACCATTGGTGCCGGTCTTGGTGGTGTGGTCGGTGCGATTTCCGATGGTTGGGAAGGATTGCTGGTCGGGCTTGGCGTTGGTGCCGCGCTTGGCGGTGGGGCTTCGGCCTACGAAAACATCGAAAAGCGCGAAGAAATCATCGGCAATTGCATGGAAGGGCGCGGGCATAAGGTTGTTGGCTAACCCCGAACCTATGGCTTGAGTTCCAGCAAATCCCACTTGTTGCCATAAAGGTCCTCAAACACCGCCACGGTGCCATAGGGCTCATAACGCGGTTCTTCGAGGAACGTCACACCAGCTTCGACCATGCGCGCATGATCACGGGCAAAATCATCGGTGTTGAGGAAAAAACCAACCCGGCCGCCGGTCTGGTTGCCAATGGCGTTTGATTGTCCCTCATTGCTTGCCTCGGCAAGTAATACGCGCGTTTCTTTGGCACCCTTTGGCGCAACAATCACCCAGCGTTTCCCGCCGCCCATGTCGGTATCCTCAATCAGATCAAAGCCGACCTTTTGGGTGTAAAAGGTAATGGCTTCGTCATAGTTACGCACGACAAGGGTGAACAATCCAATATGGGGCATGGGTGTCTCGTTTCGGGAAGCGGATCAGGAATGGCAGCTATATCAGGCCGAGGGTTTTAAAGGAATTATATCCCGCATGGCTGATGATGATGTGGTCATGGACTGTGATGTCCATCGCCTTGGCAGCCTCAATAATCTTGCGCGTCATATCAATATCGCCTTTTGACGGGGTGGCATCGCCGCTTGGATGGTTATGCACCAGGATCAGGGCGGATGCATGCAGCTCAAGCGCGCGTTTGATCACTTCGCGCGGATAGACCGGGGTATGATCGACCGTGCCGCGTTGATGGCATTCATCGGCAATCAGCCGGTTCTTGCGATCGAGAAACAGCAAATGCAGTTCTTCGGTCTTAAGATGTCCGATCCGCACCCGGCAATAATCAATCAGCTGTTCCCAACTGGCGATCACGGGCTGTTCCATCGCGCGTTCGCGTGACAGATGCTGTGCGCTGGCCTCGGCAATTTTGATTGCGGCAATCCCGGCTTCGCCCAAACCCTTGGCGGTTTGCAGGTCTTCTGGCCTGGCGGCCAAAACATTGGCGAAGCTGCCAAACTGGGCAATCAGGGATTTGGCAAGTGGTTTAACGTCGCCGCGCGGCATCGCCATGCAGAGCATGAGTTCAAGCAACTCGTAATCGGCAAGGGCAGTGGCACCGCCCTTGATGAAGCGTTCGCGCAGCCGTTGGCGATGGCCGTGATAATGCGGCTTTGGCTGTTTTGCTTTGGGGGATGAGCTATCTGAGACAGCTGGGCTGGCAATGCCGGATGCGGAGGCATCGCGGGTCTGATCAAAAAAGACCCGCGTGCCGTCATCAATTTCTGATGCAGTTCTTTGGGGCGTTGCGGAAGCAGGTTTGCGATCTTCTGTCTCGCTCAAATCTGCTTCCCCTTTGTGTTGCCCTTATTGTGCCGCAGCACTCAGATTATAGGGCGGCTTGTCCAGACCGGCAGGGGATCGGGTAAACACTTCAAACCCGTCTTCCGTCACGCCGAGCGAATGTTCAAACTGTGCAGACAGTTTGCGGTCTCGCGTGACAGCTGTCCAGCCATCTGGCAAAATTTTACACGCATAGGTTCCCTGATTGATCATCGGCTCAATCGTAAAGATCATGCCCGGTTCCAGAACAATGCCTTCACCCGGCTTGCCGTAATGCAAGACATTGGGCGCATCATGGAACACCTGACCAAGGCCGTGACCACAAAAATCACGGACGACCGAGAAACGCTCGCCCTCGGCATAGGACTGAATGGCATGGCCAATGTCGCCAAGGGTCGCACCCGGTTTCACCGCATTAATGCCGCGCCAGAGTGATTCGTAGGTTACATCAACAAGGCGTTGCGCCATGACTTTGGGCGTGCCTGCGATATACATGCGCGACGTGTCGCCATACCAGCCATCAAGGATGACGGTGACGTCGATATTCATGATGTCGCCATTGCCCAGCTTCTTGTCGCCGGGAATACCGTGACAGACCACATGGTTGATCGACGTGCAGATCGATTTCGGAAAACCGCGATAGCCAAGGCAGGCGGAAATCGCATTATGATCGCGGATATATTCATCACACAGGCGGTCAAGCTCGCCGGTGGTCACACCGGGAACCACATGCGGGGTAATCATATCAAGCACTTCCGCAGCCAGCCGTCCGGCGGCGCGCATGCCTTCAAATGCTTCGGGGCCGTGAAGCTTTACATTTCCATTCGCCACCCGAAATCTCCTTAAACGCGGCTAGGTATTTAACTGTTGTATAGCTCAATGACATAAAGCCACCGGCCAGAATTGGCAAGGATTGGCTGATATGCAGGGACTTGGCGGCTGATCTTATGGCCCAACAATCGGCAGGGGGGCGCGCACCGTAACGGCACTGGTATCAATCGCACAATCATAGGCAATGGCTTCAACCCCGTTGGACCGCGCGGATTTGAACCGTTCGCCATAATGCGGGTCGATATCAGTCGATAGGGTAAAGCGATCACAATCGGTGCGCTGGATCAGATAAAACATCACCGCCCGATGACCTTCAGCAACCATATCGGCCATTTCATCTAAATGCTTTGCCCCGCGCGCGGTAACCGCATCGGGGAATTCGGCCAAACCTGGCGCGTCTTCATCGCGTTTGAGATGGACGTTCTTGACCTCGACATAGCAAAGGCCACGGTCGGGATCAGACAGCAGAATGTCGATACGGGAATTTTTGCCGTATTTGACTTCGCGCTTCAGCGTCTCGTATCCGGCCAGTTCGGGGACCTTTCCGGCCAGAATGGCTTCTTCGACAATTGCGTTGGGGTGGGCTGTATTGATGCCGATCCATGCATCGCCGATCTGGCACAGCTCCCAGCTATATTTCAGTTTGCGTTTGGGATTGTCTGATTGCGACAGCCAGACATCAATGCCCGGTTCCTTAAGCCTGATCATACCGCCCGGATTGGCACAATGGGCCGTAATGACATCCCCGCTATCAAGTTCGACATCGGCTAGAAAACGTTTGTAACGTTTGATCAGCTTGCCGTGGATCAATGGATGGGGGAGCTGCATATCAAACCTTTCGCAAAACTGTCCTGACAGAAACTGTCATGTGAGAAGTCGGTGCCCGGTGCCAATTTCGCGGGAAACAGGGCATACATCAACCCCTTGCGATCAATCGAGAAAGACGGAGCCATCATGCGACAAAGCCTGCGCGACAAGATTATTACTGTGTGTGACAAGAAAATCGCGCAAAAGGGCCCGGATGTCGGCCTGTCATTCTATGCGTTCTTTGCCAATCGCAATGACGATCCGGGACTTTTGATGGAAGCAGCACGCTGGTGGATCGAAATCCAACAGCTTGATCATTTCGAAAAGGCCACCAAAATTCGGGAGATGGTTTCGGCTGGGATATGAGCCAATTGGTTTTAAGCCTTCTTGCTCGCCAAATCGATGATCGGGAAACCGTCTGGCAGCTGGATGTTTGCAAGCAACTTACGTAGCTGCTTGCCGTTGACATGCTTTTGTTTGCGCAGTGTCTCACATAGGGCGTCAAAGGCTGCACTATTCAGCGAAAAATACTGCTGAAGAAGGCCGAGATGTTGTTTCCTAAGGGCAAGAAGAGCTTGGTTGTTATGTTCGATCTCAAGTGTATTTGTGGGGGAGGGGTAGAAAATTCGATCAGGCTGCTGGCTCAAAAACCTTTTGGCCGCGTCCATCCAATTCTCATAGCTCTGCCTCGAACCATCATGGATGATGCCAAGTTTGAATTTTTCCGCCGCTTGACCGGCAAGACAACATAACATCGCCCAATGATACTCATTTGATGTGGCAACTTGATGCTTTAAACCAGTTCCAATGGTTGCTGCCAAACCGAGCTCTGAAGGCTTAGCTATGACTTTGACATAACCGGGGATCTCGTCAACAGCA